>CAXTYH010000012.1:0-142573 GCA_964248405.1 uncultured Bryobacteraceae bacterium | reverse complement strand
GTCCCAATATTGACGTGCGGCTTGCTGCGGTCAAATTTCTCTTTCGCCATTGGTGCCCTCTAAAAGATGTTGGTCTGGTTCCCTGCAGGAAGGAGATAGACAGCGGTACATACGCACAACAACGGCGTGGTACCTAGCATCCAGATTATCACGAAGGCAGCGCCCGAAAAGCCAATCGTAAAAAGCTGCATCCATTTAGCTTTGGTCCAGTGCCGGGAAGGCGCTTTTCTCATCGGCGCAAAACACAGCCGCATGCTGGAGAGCGTTGAAGGAGAGGCCAATGGTATGCAAGCGGAACATCTACCGATTTTTTGTGGATATCCAGCGAGAAAAGCACGTTTGACCCGACTTCACCTAAGAAGGTTGGCGCTGCTGTGCGTAGCCATCGTAGAAATTCGAATCCCCCAGGAGATAAATGAGCATTCAAGCAGCTGGCCCC
Organism: uncultured Bryobacteraceae bacterium; assembly: GCA_964248405.1. Classification (GTDB taxonomy): domain Bacteria; phylum Acidobacteriota; class Terriglobia; order Bryobacterales; family Bryobacteraceae; genus Bog-105. Next base: position 142,134 of record CAXTYH010000012.1, on the reverse strand, counting down.
GGCATGCGATGGGTTCTCCCAACATTCCTATTTGCGGTCACCCTCGTGTTCCCTCAAACTGCAGGTGCAACCGACCAATCCCAAGGGTCGGACCAATCAGGAAACGTGGCTTCCAACGAACCTCCTTTCTCACGTTGGCTGAATTTGAGCCAGTTGTCTTTTAGCGGGCGTTATCGGGAGACCAAAGACGATGACGGCGTTCAGTTGTTCAACTTCGCCCAGGAAAGAACCATGGCGGAAGGCAATCTTAAGCTGGACAACAAGGCCAAGTATCAGGTTCACTTTCGCGTTTCCTCCGGAAAGTTCTTCAATTGGTCTTACGTCGATTTGAACGGCGGTGGATTTACCAAGGCCATTCCTAAGCTACTTTCAAATCAAACGGCGGAAGACAAGGCAGACGTTGCTGCAACCGAAGCACTTCTGCCCAACGCGCTCTCTTCCCTCGAGACATTCAAAAATACTGGGGCGCAAATATTCGCACGCCAGCTTTACTTTAGTGCTACACCCGTCTCTGCCTTGACCTTCGAGGTGGGTTCGCTCGGAATTGAGCGAGGAGCTAACAGCGAAATCACCAGTTTCGATGAGGATGGCTGGATCACGGGCGAGCGAGTTAGGCTGCATCTTCCTCGCATTCTCCAAATCGATGAAGTAAGCGTCACATATGGCTACCTGGGCAATCTCTTCAATCCAAATTCCTTCACGCGTATGTCGGACTTGGGCAAATCGAACTATCACCAGTTCATGGTTCAAAAAGCTTTTGGGAAGCGGCTCAAAACTTCGGTCGACTACACACATTTCGAATACAGCAGATCCTGGCGCGCCGGCATTTTGGTCAGTACAAAAGAAAGCAAAATCGTTGATCGCGTTCGCTTGGAAGGCTATGACCGGACAAACGCGATCATCTTAAACAACCTGGGCTACGGTGCTTCACCCGGTTATGCAGTAACGCTCTTCAAAGGAATCAAAAAAGTGGATGTCCAACTCGGTTACGCTTCAATCGATGTGGATTACGCGGTGTATGGGGCAGACCCACTCCTTCACTTCATCGGCCACACCCTGAATGGTGATGCTTATGGAACAGGCGCACGCATCTTTACACGACTTGAATACCGGGTGGCTAAGAACTTCAACTTATTCGGCTTTTACACACATGAAATTGGAACCGTGCCGCATGCTCCGGATGACACATCCTTCGGTCTGAACCAGCGTGGCTTAAACGTGGGATTCCTGTTTGACGCCCGTCCGTTCGTCTCAAGATGGGTAGGCGTAACGCGTAATTAGCCTTCAAAAGCACCGGGACGAAAAGCCCGGCTTCCACCCGGTGCAAAGGCCTCGCACATAATCGAAATCCACAGACGTTTGTCGGCAGCATTTTTCCCGCGCGTCCCTCGGGCCTTCAGGAAACGACACAAAGAGCCTGGTGCTCCCGCCGGCACCGTAGCCCGGCTGAAACGAACGAAGTTACACAGGCAGCATCGAAAATCAACCGATGGAAGGCCGTTGCCGAAGAGAAACCGCCCGCAGATGAGGCCGTGGATTGCAGTTGACAAATGACCCGGCGACCTGTCGGCTACACCGACTGCGCTTTTGATGACCTTCATTGGAGCTGCCCGAAAAGCCCTTGTTCACGAAACTTGACGCCGCTGCCTGGGGGTCAATAGAAGCGGCTCCTCGAGTGTCATCGACCCACCCTTAGCCTTTAACTCCGCCAGCAGTTGATCGACGCGCTCGTCCCGCTCAATTTTTTTCATCTCGCCCTCCAGGTCCGGCCTGTTTACTTCCAAAGCACCTGCGGCCTCTGCTTCCTCTCTAGCAACTTTCTTTGAGATCCGCTTCAGCGTGGTTGCGGTCTCTTCCCTGCCCTGTCCAGCGTAGCCTAACTCTTTCGCAATGCGTGCGCTCCGTCGCCGGGCCAGCAGCAGTTCGGTTTTCGTCTCGGTGTCGACAATCTTCGCCTGTAGTCCATCCATTGCCTCCCGCAAGATTCGTACCTGATGCGCCTGCATGTCACTTTGCTCAGCAAAGCCCCGGGCAGCCGTTTCACAGCCTAACGAACGCTCCAGCGACTGCCGCGCCAACTGCTCTTCGCCCTTGCTGAGAGCCAGTTCGGCCCGGCGCAGCCAGTCGCGTTGTTCTTCAACATTGCTTGCGTGCTTCTGGCGCAGCGAGTGCTGTTCAGCAATCGCCGCCGCTGCCTGTGTCTTGACTTGAATGAATTGATTTTGCAAGTCCAGGAGAAGCTGCGCTAACAGCTTCTCCGGATTCTCAGCCTTGCTAATCAAATCGTTAAGGTTCGCTTTGATGAGCGTCGTCACGCGATCCAGTAATGGCATGTGGGGTCCTTTCCCGTTAACTTGGGCGCCCGTCCGTCGGTCCGCCCGTTCCATTTGCCTTGATGCTCTTGATATTGCCCAGCAGGTCAGACATTTTCATCCCCGATAGCGTCTCGAACAGCACTGGGATCTGCGCCGCGATCTTAGTCATGTCGCCAGTCACCTTACTCATGCCTGTTGAGTTCCCTTCTCCTGTCGAGACGATCGTGATCTTGTCGATGTTGGCCAGCGGCGCGGCCATCGCTCTTACCATCTCAGGAAGCCCCGTGATCAGCTTGTCTACCACCGCTGCCTGGTTCCACTCCTGATAAGCCTCGGCTCTTACATTCATTGCCTCAGCTTCGGCTTTTCCCTTCTTCAGCGTGATCTCGGCATCCGCTTCGCCCTGTAACCGAGTGGCTGCAGCCGAACCTTCGGCCTCAATGGTCATCTTGCGACGTGACGCCTCGGCTAACATCTCAATCCGCTGCCGCTCCACCTCGACGCTCTTCAGAACCGTTGCAATCAGCTCTTTCTCATGCCGCAGGATCTCCGCTTCCTGGACCCTCACCTCGCCTTCTTTCTCCACCTGGCGAATCTTCACTTCCTCCAGCACCACCTGCTGCTTCATCATGTTGGCCTGGATCTCGTACGCTTTGTCGGCCTGCGCCTGCTGCCGTTTCACTAGTTCGTTGTACTGCGCCCGTTTAATCTCCAGATCACGTTCCGCTTCAGCCTGCGCCGCCATCGAGATGGTCTCTGCCAGTACCCGCTCCTGATCTGCTTTGGCTCTCGCAATGGCGGCTTCCCGCATCGCCTCGGCTCGCTTGATGGTCGTATCCCGTTCCGCTTCGGCTGCGGCTACGTCTGCGTCGCGCCGAATGCGCGCAATGTCCGGCCGGCCCATGTTGGTGATGTACTCATTCTGGTCACGAACTTCGCGGATGGTGAACGAGATGACCTCAAGCCCCATCTTGCTCAAATCTTCGGCACAAGTGGCGCGCATCCGATCGCCCACCATCTCTGGCTCCTTGACAATCTGCTCCACCGAAAGCTGCCCGATAATTCCGCGCAGATGTCCTTCCATCACCAGCCGTATCAGCCCTTCCCTTGCCTGGTCCGACTTGGTCAGAAATTGCTCGGCCGCCGTTTGGATTGACTCCGGATCACTCTTCACCTTGATTTGTGCAACCGCCTCCACCGTTACTGCAACGCCCTGCCGCGTATAGACATCCTGCTGCGGGGCAACATCGAACGACATCAATTGCAAGGAGAGCTGACGGTAGCTCTCGATCATGGGTACAATCAGCGTGCCCTTCCCTTTCACGATTCTGGTTCCGCGCAGCCCGTACACAATCAGCGCTTCGTGCGGGCCTGCTTTTCGAAACAACGTTGCAACCGCCAGCATCATCGCCAGCAGCGAAACCACTGCTACTGCCGTTATCAACAGAACTTCACCCGACATGGTCCTTTTCCTCCTGCGATGATGGCCGCAGCAAATTGCCTGCGACCTCCTGAGTCATCGCATCCCAGGTGCGAACATACGCAATTCCTTTGGCAAAGCGGGTGACGATTACCTCGACCCCTCGCTCAATGGCAAGCCCGTCCTCGCTTCGTGCCGGCAGCGGGGTGCGGGCGCCGTTCCGCAAGTAAATCAGCTCGCCGACGCCATCCCGCCGGATCGGGCTGCTCACCTTGCCCAGTAAGCCGACCATCTGGAAATCCAGTGGATTCAACGGTTGCTCATGACTTTGCAAATACCGAATAAACGCGGCCACCAGCCATGCCCCTATCATTCCGACCGCAAAGGCTACGGCTAGCGCTACCGCCAGACCTAAAGTCGAATGCCGCACCAGCAAAAATCCGACCGCTCCGAACCAGGTCAGAAACAGAGCCGCCGCACTGGGGCTTAACAGTGTTCCGAACCAGCCATCCACCATCTTGTTCACGTTGTGCCCCGTGCCATGCGCCTGCGACACGCCGCCCTTAGGAACGGCCCCATGCGAAACGTGGGCAGTGTGGTGACTATGTCCTCCATGCAATCCGCCCAGCAGCAGAGTCGCCAGGCTCCAAAGGGCGCCGAACCAGAATGAAGCCAGAAACAAATTAAGCCAGGTCACTCCTTTGCCCCATCCTTTCTTCCCAGAGCCGTCCACAACCGGTCCACTAACTCCGGGGTGTCCAGCACTGCCGCAAGTAACAGAATGCATTTACGGGTGTCCTCGTGCCGGGCTAGCTTAAGCAGGCTTTCAGCCAGCGCTCCATCCCGGGAAAAGCGCTCCGCCCCGGAGACTATCCATAAGTCGAGTTTGTCCTCCTGCTCGGCTCGAAGAGGCGTGATCAACTCCACTTGAAACCCTTCCGGATCATCCACCAGGTAACCGGGGTGCACGCCAAAGAACCTGGAAAGCAGCAGACGGGAAGTGTTGGTCAGATGCTTACGGCCGCCGTTCTCCAATTGCGATAAGTACGACTGGCTCAAAGAACGTCCCTGCTCATCGCGTAGTGCAGCAACAACTTCGCTCTGGGTCATTTCACGGTGTAACCCGCGCAGACTTCCCTCCACCAGCCGCAAGTACTTGAGCTTCTCAGCGACTGTCATATTGCAATCTGCGATTAGAATATCACAAATCGCAATGGATTGTTGTTTGTACGTCCCGCCATTCTGCTGCTTGCTTATGCACGCGGACTGCGTTGATTCTCGATTGCCCCTTACGCAGCGGACTACTCGGGTGGGGCTCAGGCGGCGTCCGACAGCTATCGTCGAACCGCCGCACCGCCAAAACTGTCCTCTTGTCCAACCGGGGCCGAGCGGCTCAGGTCAGCCTAGGTTCCATCAATCTCTCCGTGACGAGAGGCCGTAAACATTCAGTGAGCTTGATTGCCTGTCTGATCCGGGTGTCTAGCTAGAGCGCAAAGGAATTCTAATCCGAAGCGGTGTCTAGGGGGTGCGCCGCTTGAGGCCAGGAATTATGGACAGCAGTCTCATGCAATGGTAATCGGTCCTTAAATAGCGCATCCTGCAACATCCCATGACGAAAATGAGCAGGCATTCGAGCTATTTTCATGCTGAATTTACGGCAAAACAATCTTTCTTGGCATAGATCAACCACAATCTGAAAGTTTGAAGTTTATCCAACGTACCGTGGCCTATATAACTGACTAGCCCAACCTCTCTCCCCGACAATCATCCGCATAAATTTCGCAGGGACACTGCTTCTGAGCTCATTCACCCTGTTGCTGAATCCGTATCGATCAATCGATTCAATGCTTTGCTCGATGGCTAAAGCCTGAGTGTGTCAAGACCAGGCATTCTCAACAGGTAATGACAGTTCCGTTTCCTGCCAGAAAGTTCTATAACTATCTGTGTCGTTCAGTCCTTAACTACTTCATTCATACCAGTTACAGAGTGGCATTAGCATGACGGCCTAGTACACCTGTGACAAGACTTTTGCGCTCCTACATGGCACCATTGTGCTCGAAGCTGATGGAAATCAGCCCTTGATAAAACGGAGGAAATCTAACAACTATGCATAAACGTTCATTATTCGCCGGCCTACTGGCGGTTCCAGCACTTTTACTTACCAGCACCGCTCAAGCCACGCCAGTTACTGGCCAGGCAAACATCACCGGTAACGTCACGGTCACAGGTGACTCAATCCTTTTCAGCCCGACATTCGGTGTTCCCACCGGTTCCAGCAATACGGGCGACTTTGCCGGGCTCACCGGGGGCACCATCCAAACCCTAACTAATGGCCCAGCCACTGGGGCTGTTAATACCCCGGGCTTCATCAGCTTCAGCGATGGTGTGGCTGCTCCCATCAGCTTTGACTTGACCTACATCGCCCCTGGTGTCGGTACTCAGGCTGGTTGCGCCAGCTCGTCCCTGGGCTCGGAGTGCACGCCCACGGGTTCGCCCTTCACCTTGTTCCAGCTCAGCAGCAACACTGTGATTGCAGCGCTACAGCTGAACGGTATCTCCTATACCGGTACGTCGGCCACCGGCTCCACCCCGACCACCAGCATCTTCTCAACCCAGACGGCTCTCAACGGCACTCTGCCGGAAGTAATCTCTCAGCTCAGTGGCGGCGGCGCTATCACGGGTATTACCTACTCGGCTTCGTTCATCGCGTCCACACCTGCTCCTTCAGTTCCGGAGCCGGCTTCCATGTTCCTGATGGGTGCCGGTCTTCTCGGTGCCGGCCTGGTGGCTCGCCGCAAGGCTCGCGTCTAAGGTACCCCTCGCGGGGTGTCCGCTTCTTGTTTCCTGTTACTCCGAACCTTCCCGTACGTCGCTCCTCGACGTACGGGCCTTTTCTTTAGAGCTTCAATCTCTTCTCGTAAAGGTCGGGTAAATCATTCTCAATAAGCACGACGTCGTTTGGCCCTACATTGCTCTCTAACCAACCTTGAGCCGCTGCAAAGCTAGGGCAAGGGACCACCTCTCCCCCACTGTTTGTTAGCTGAAAAGCTTCCGTGAGTGCACTGATTCGTTCTGGTAGTACGGGTAACAGTACGTCCACGAGCTCAGCCGCTAACTTCCCTATCTTTCGATGCTCCTCTTCATGCGCAGTCCCAAGCTCCACCATCCCCGGAGTTACACAAATACGCCGGCCTCCTGCAAGCGCCAACGTGTTGAGCAATCTCAACGCTGACGCGAAACCAACCGGGTTCGAGTTATAAGCATCATCAATCAGCCGCGATCCATTGACTCCGGGCTTGACCTCGAGCCGATGAGTAATTTGTGGGGTGGATGCAAGCGCGGTGACTGCGTCGTCCGGCGCAATGCCTAGTGCACAGGCAGTTGCGAACGCAACCGCCATATTCTGGATATGATGTTGACCGAAGATGGGAGCACGTAAGCAATAGTTGGTTCCCTTCCAACCTACTTCCGTTTCGATTCCCTCAAGAGTTTGCCGGCTTTGTAGAAGCTGAAACGTCGAGGCCGCGTCATCGCCTACCACTAGCGTCTTTTCTGGATAGCGAGATCGAAACTGCCGTGCATCTTCGAATTCCAACACCTGCCCGAAGAGAATCACGTCGCCTTTCCCCCGAGCTACTGCCTCGGCCAACTCCAATTTTGCTTTCGCTACGGTTTCCAGACTCTTAAAGCGTTCGTAGTGAGCCATGCCGATGGCTGTCAAAACTCCCACATCCGGAGGTGCCAGGCGGCAAAGTCGAGCAATTGATCCCGGCCCGTAAGCGCCCATTTCGCACACAAAGAACCGATGATGAGAGCCCAGCCGCTCCCGTACAATCCGCGCGATACCCATCGGGGTATTTACGCTTCCAGGTGTTATCAGGGTAGGCGCGTGCACTTCCAAAATGTGCCCTAGAAGGTGCTTGGTGGACGTTTTGCCGTAAGAGCCGGTGATTCCGATAACCGTCGGCTTCAATGCCCGAAGCTTCTGGTGTGCCTCGTTCCAAAACCTCTGTTGTACATGTTTCTCGTAGGGAACCAGAAGAAGGTTAGCCAGCGCCAGGGTGAATGGCAGAGCTTGCACCGGGATCAGCCACGCGATCAGGGGAGCATGGAGCAGTGCTAAAGGGATGCAGACAAGCACGACAAGTATGACTGCGATCCAATAAATGCGGGTGGCGCGTCCAGTTATCACCAGCGGCTTTTTCGAAGCACTCCGGGGATCTTTCTCCGCGTACGCCGCCCAAAGAAACACGATCGCTATTGCGCCCCGGCTCAGGATCGGCGAAAGAACCATTGCTCGCTCGAGCCCGCTTCCCGCTAGGAGCGCTGCCGAAACCCGCATGTCCAGCGATCGGCTGCTGATCATCCACTTGATAAAGCGGATAGGCTGATACTCTTCCTGCTGATAAATATGCAAGTAAGTCAGCAGCCTGCGCAGCGCGAATGGCACAAAGGCAATGGCGAGGAGGAATTTCATTGAGGTAGAGACTCCAGGAAGGTGCGAATGCGCAAAGCAACCTGATGGCGCCCGGCAGTCAGGATGTCAAGGTGTCCAAAGTTTCTTAAGATGATGAGGTCAGCACGTCTATGGGGGATCAGTTCGCTTAGGCGTTGTCCAATCTCGGGCGGCGTTTCCCGATCATTTTCTCCGTAAAGAAGGAGGGTAGGACACCCAACTGCTTTGGCAACCTCCGACAAATCCTCTTTAATCACGCGGTTCAAAACGGGGCGCATCGTTCCAGCACTACGATAATCGGGGCTTCCCATCCGGTCGCGGAAGCGGCTCAGATCAGTGTCGGCCGGCAGAACCGCGCGCACGGCGTTAAAAGCCGTTTTCTTTATCGCAAGCTTTGTCCGTTCCAGCAGACTCTTTTGCCGCGGCAGGCCGGCTGAAGCGATCAACACCATTCCTTTCAGCAACTCTCCGTGCTGCGCCGCTAACTGCAATCCAACCCGTCCTCCAAAACTGTGCCCGATCCAAACCACCGGAGGCAGATCGAGAGACTTCAACCAGGCAGCTACGCTGTCGGCGTACTCGGCTGTGCCCCACGTTGTCGAAGGTAGTGGCGAGTTGCCGAAGCCCGGGAAGTCGATCAGTCGCGAATGCGCAAAGGGCTTTAGCGTTTCGGCCAGTGCAACCAGTGAGGAGCCGGAATGGCCCCAGCCATGGCCCCAAATCAATTGCGCTCCCCCCTGAGGCGGACCCGGAATCTCTGTGACGAAAAGCGAACTTTCCTTTGTACTGTTCATGGACAATGCGGATACCGGAGCTTTGCTAGAGTGAACACTTTGGCTATGAAAACGCGAGTCGCTGTCTTTTTCGGAGGCCGTTCTCCTGAGCACGATGTAAGCATCGTCACCGGCTTGCAAGCAATGGAGGCGCTCGATGGAGAACGATTCAGTCCCTTTCCAGTCTACGTTGCCCCCGAAGGGACTTGGCTGACCGGCGAGCCGCTGCGAGATCGTAGAAGCTATCTCCCCAAAGACTCGCTGCTGAAGTCGCTCGAGGTCGTCGCCATCGATACATCTCCCACCGTGGAAGGCCGCGGCCGTTTGTTGCCGACGAGAGGCGGCTTATTCTCAAAGCCCAAGCCTATCGAATTCGATGTTGCTCTGCTGGCCCTGCACGGACTTGCCGGCGAGGATGGCCGCATGCAGGGTCTGTTCGAAATTGCCAGCATTCCATACACTGGTATGCGTCCTTTAGCCTCCAGCATTTTGATGGACAAAGCCGCTACCAAACGCATGCTGGCCGGCACGGGAATCTCGCTTTTACCGTCTGTCGTCGTTGCCCGACCGCGTACCGGTTTGTTGCCCGAGGCCTCTGAACTGAGTCGTCAAATAGCAACCCTGGCCTTTCCCATGATTGCCAAACCCCTGCATCTCGGCTCCAGTATTGGAGTGACCAGGGCCGGATCTCTCGAGGAACTTCGCGGTGGTCTCTCCACCATCTTTCGCCTGGATACTCACGCCATTCTGGAACCGTTCGTTGAACATTTAGTGGAGTACAACGTCGCCGTACGGAATGGCGTAAGCGGGGTGGAGACTTCGGCTATCGAGCAGCCGAAATCAACGAGCGAACTGCTCGACTTTAAGCAGAAGTATCTAGCAGGTGGCGGTAGCAAAGGCAAGAGCGGCAAACAGCCGGGCGCCATTAGCCAGGGCATGCTTTCGCTAACACGCGAGCTGAACCCATCCTTGCCCGCCGAGTTCGAATCACGACTGCGTCAGTGGGCGGTGGACTGCTACATGACTGTCTACGGCACCGGAGCACCCCGCATCGACTTTCTCTGCAACAGTCAAACACAGGAACTATGGTTGAACGAGGTGAATCCCTGCCCGGGGTCGTTTGGCTACTTCCTTTGGGAAGCATCCAAAAAGCCGCTGCTGTTCACTGAGCTGCTAACCGCACTGATCGAAGAAGCTTTCGCCGCGCACAAATCAATCCAGTTGCCTCCAGACCCTACTCATCCAGAAGCGCGCCTGTTTGCCCGCTCATAATTCCTTGCCGGTCGAACACGAAAGTCTATGGAGCTCTCTTTGCCAATCCTTTCGGGTCGGCAATCTCCACCCAGAGTTGCCCGTGCTCGGTTACTGGAGTTGTCCCCAAAACTGAGACATGAGTTTAGACTCACAAAATTCTTTCAAGGAGAATCTGAGTCATGTCGAGGACGAGGCGGAAGTTCACGCGCGAGTTCAAAGTGGGAGCCGTTAAGCGGCTGCGGTCCGGATCTTCGGTGGCGCGTCTAGCGCGGGAACTGGAGGTGAACCCCAACCAACTACATCTGTGGAAGCGGCAGTTAGACGAAAGGCCGAACTCAGCGTTTTCAGGTGAGGGCAGGCGACCGATCGAAGAAACGCCGGTTGCTGAACTCGAACGCAAGATTGGCCAGCAGGCCATGGAGATTGATTTTTTAAAAGGCTGCTTGCGACAGATCGAGGATCAGCGGAGGTCGCAGGCCGAGACAGCCAGTCCGCTCTCTGCCGGAAAATCCACCGGGAACGGCAAAGGGGCAGCCCGTTGACCACCCTCCAGATGACGGAGCTTGCCGGCGTGAGCCGGGCCACTTACTACCGATTCGATCCGGAAGGCGCGACGGCGGTGCGGGATGTCGAACTGCGCGACAGAATTCAGCGGATCGCGTTGCAGTTCCCGGCCTATGGTCGTCCGCGCATCACGGCCGAGTTAAAGCGGTAAGGCTGGGAAGTGAACCACAAGCGCGTCGGCCGCATCCTGCGCGAGGACAACTTGCTCTGCCTGCGGAAACGGAAGTTTCACGTCACCACCGACTCGCCCCATCGCTTCCGGATCTATCCGAACCTGACCCGGAACTTCGTGCCGATGGCGCCGAATCAGCTCTGGGTTGCCGATTTCACCTACCTCCGTTTGCGGGAGGAGTTCGTGTATCTGGCCGTGGTCCTGGATGCCTATTCGCGTCTGGTGATCGGCTGGGCGCTCGAACGAACTCTGGAAGCGAAACTCTCCATCGGCGCTCTGCGCATGGCCATCAAGCGGCGCGGTGTTCCCGCCGGGCTGATTCATCACTCCGACCGCGGCGTGCAGTACGCTTGCAGCGAGTACACACAACTGCTCACCGCGCACGGTATCCAGGTCAGTATGAGCCGCAAAGGCAACCCTTACGACAATGCTAAAGCCGAGAGCTTCATGAAGACGCTTAAGTACGAGCAGGTGCATCGCGTCGAATACTGCGACTTGGCCCAAGTCACTGAGGCAATACGGAATTCTAGTGTCCCTGATCATTCCGGACCAGGAGCTTTCACTTACCTGGAGATATAGGGCACTAAGAATGGAACGATTGTGCCCTTACAGGAAAGAGTCGGCCGTAGAAGTGAGCGTTACAAAAAGTAGACCGGCAGCGACAATCCCTTTACGTTGTCGGGTGAAAAACAAATCCTCTGGGCGGCTTCACCGGGGCAGATCGGTAGGCTCTCTAAACCTCCACCCACCCTCGCTTGGCATTGCTTTCGGCCACCTTCGACAGCAGAATCATCCCATGCAGGCCATCCTCGAACGTCGGATAGTCGATCGGGGCCGCCGGATCCGCTACCCGCGCATAGAAGTGCTTGAACACCTGCTTGTGCGAATCGTCGTAACCCTCGCTGTGTCCGCCCGGCAAATCGGCATACGCTGCGGCCGCCGGGTAGAACAGCGACGCATCCTTGATAATGACCTGGTTCGGCTCATTGCGATGACCCACCCAGAGCGTGTCCGGCGACTCCTGATCCCACGCCAAACCCGCCTTGGTCCCGAAAATCTCGAAGGCAAACTTGTTCTTGCGCCCGGCGGACATCTGGCTCACCGTGAACGCGCCCCGCGCTTTGGCCCCTAAGCGCAGCATTACCACCCCGAAATCTTCCGTATCCACCGGGAACGACTCGTAGTCGCTCGTGTCGGCCTTCTTCGCCGAGAACGTCTCTACCGACCCCTTGGGGCGTTTGCGCTCCGGGTAGAACGTTGCCAGATCCGCACAGACCGCGCTGATGTTTTGCCCGGTCAGGTGCTGGATCATATCCATCCAGTGCGACCCAATGTCACCCATCACCCGCAGCGGACCGTTCTCTTTCGAATCCAGGCGCCAGTTCCAGTCAGTCTCATACAGCAACCAGTCCTGCGAGTAGGTTCCTTGCACAATCAGGATCTCGCCCAGGTCACCGGCCTTGATCATCTGCCGCATCTGCTGGACAACCGGGTAGTAGCGCAGGTTATGCTGCACGCAGTTCACCGTGTTGTTTTCAGCCGCCGCGGCCACCAACTGCTCGGCTTCGGCCACGCTCATGGTCATCGGCTTTTCACACAGCACAGCCTTCCCCGCTCTCACCGCCGCCATCGACATCGGAAAGTGGTCTACGTTGGGCGTACAAATATGAACTGCCTGGATCTCCTGGTTCGCTAAAACCTCCTCGAGCTTGTCAGTCGCAATCGGAATTCCATTGCTCTCGGCGAACTTCCTTGCCGTCTCCGGGCGGCTCCCCACCACCGCCGCGATCTCCACGTTCCCTAAACGGCGGACATTCTCAGCATGGACTTTGCCCATGAAACCCGTGCCCACAATCGCGGTTTTAATTTTCTCCATACAGTTCCTTCCTCCAACAATCTACAACTTGACGCGTTGCTACTCTGTTCAGAAACGGGGTCAGGCTTGAATGTTAGTGAGAGTACGCTGGCGTGACCAGAGCGAATGGAAGCATTGGGCGTTAGCTCTTGGTTCCCTTTTGGCACCACTTTCCCTTTTGGCATTTACTGTTTCATTTTGGGCATTTGCCGCGGAATTGCACTGGACTAATGCATTTCCGTTTACACAAACTCCTCTGGCCGACTGGCAGTTCTGGATACTAGCCGCTTGCCTATTGCTTGCAACGGCTAAGCTTCTGGCCCACCTGGCTGACGCAGGCGGCAATATTGCGCAATGAATGCAATTCCGTTTTTCATAGTTTTATTGCTAAATAACCTGTATTAATAGGAAACTATTGACCGGTTCACCACGGCGTTTTTACCCGCTCTGCACATCGGCGGATAGAAGCTCAGGTAAAAACACTGGCCGATCCCACAGCGCTGCTCGGGCGACCTTCGGCCCTTGGCTTGCATCAGAGAACTGTGAGAAAGCGAGTATGCCAGATATCGAAAGTGTCGTTCTTGCGCCGGTCCGCCCAGATGTAGCACCCTCGTGGGGCGTCGGGGTTGTTCGTGCGGTAGGTCGATCATTAGTGCGTGCCTGCGGCTGGGCAGGTGAGACTGCTCAAAAGTTCGCCGCTTTACTAGCTGATCTCATGGGTCCCGCCGTGTTCTTGGCTTATGCCATGACTGCCTGGAGTCTTACTACCCAACTTGGGTGGACTGCTTCCTTTCTGTTTGCGACCGGTCCTCTGTCAAACTGGCTCATCTGGCTGGGGTTCGCGTTGGTCTTGAACTTTGCAGCCAACATTCTGAAGCGCCGGACCCAGGTCAGAGGCTAACCCAAAGAAGCATTTGCGCTCCGGCTGGCTTTTCCCGGATATTTTCGACCAGTCCCTGTCCCCTGATATCTTGGAGTGAGGATTTCCTCCCGCAATGCCAATCAGTTCGCGTTCGTACGTGAATCGGTCTACCCCTTCCAATCGTTTCCCGACAGGCCTCAAATGGCTGCTCATCGTTAACATCGCGATTTTCCTGGCAGCTTACATTCTGAGACAGAGTGTAGGCGCTTCCCTTTTTGACAATTTGGCGCTCGTTCCGGCGCAGGTGGTGACAACTTTCGCCGTTTGGCAGTTGGTCACGTATATGTTTCTGCATTTTGGCATTTCGCACATTTTGTGGAATATGCTCGGGCTCTGGTTTTTCGGAGCCGAAATTGAGCGCCTCTGGGGCACCAGACGCTTTCTCCGGTACTACTTTCTATGCGGCATCGGGGCAGGTCTTACCGTGGTGCTGATGGCCTACATCTTCGGCGGCGTAGACATCCGAACCGCCGGTGCCTCCGGCGCTATCTACGGCATGCTGATGGCCTACGCGCTGCTCTTTCCCGACCGGACAATTCTTTTTGGATTTTTGATACCCCTAAAGACGCGCGTGTTCGTCACCATCATTGGCGCCGTGCTTTTGCTTCAGTCGTTCTCCGCTACCGTGGGTGGCCAGGCCGGCACTATCTCAGTGCTTGCACATCTAGGTGGCTTGGTGACCGGCTATTTACTTCTACGCGGCAACCGCTTACAGACCCAAATCCGGCAACCGATCAACGCCGGGCTGAAAGACTGGAAGTTGCGCCGCGCCAAACGGAAGTTCGAAGTCTATCTACAGAAAAAGAACTCAGATCGCGATCGCTGGGTTCATTGAGGCGTCAGTCAACAACATGAAGCGTCGACACCATTCCATTCGCGCCATCGTTTGCGCCCTGCTTTTGACAGGAGCCGTTCCTTTCATTACGGCAGGCCAGGACGGGCCGCAGACCACAAATAACGACTCCGTCGCTAAGCCGAAACGGAAGCCGCCGCAAGCGCCTCCGCCGGACGAAAAGGATACTGAGTCGACGCCCGCTGAGAATATGCCTCCTCCCGCGCCCACCACCACGGAGGCGCCACGCATCCCTTCCGAATACAAGCGCGCCAAAGCGGGCGAGACAGCCCCGGCTGATTCGCCTACTTTCCACTCCAACGCGACAACGGTCAGCGTCGACGTGGCCGTTCTGGATGACAAGAACCGCTTTATTCCGAAGATTCCCGCCGGCAACTTCCGCATACTCGAGGACGGCGTCCCGCAGCAGATTTCTCAAGCAGGCACCGGCGAAGCGCCCATGACCATCTGCATGGTAATCGAGTTCAGTGGGCAGTTTCAGGCGTTCTGGTCGCGCGGCTGGTATGAAACGCTGCAGGCATCTTATACCTTCCTCGAAACTCTTAAGCCCGACGACAACGTTGCGGTGGTGGCGTTCGACCTGCATACAACAATCCTCTCCGACTTTTCGCCCGATAAACGGAAAGCAGAGGAAGCAATGAGAATGCTTCGTATTCCGGGCTTTAGTGAATCGAACGTCTTTGACGCGCTTACCGAGATGGCCAGCCGCATGCAAAACATCGAAGGCCGCAAAGCAATCTTGTACATCGGCTCCGGCTTGGACACCTTCAGCAAGATTACCTACGATCAGGCCCGCCGTTCTCTTCAGGAGTCAGGGGTGCCGGTGTACACGATTAGCGTACTGCAGATTTCCCGGCTACTGGCTGATTCGCGGGGCGGCGGCATGGGTGGCGATAACATTACGTTCCTGCAGGCCGATAACGAGATGCGAACGTTCGCGCGTGAAACCGGCGGCATGTCGTTCTTCCCGCGCTTCCCCGGCGAGTACCCCTCTGTTTTTCATCAGATCGAACAGTCGCTACGAAGTCAGTACGCCTTCGCCTATCACCCGACCAATACGGCACGCGACGGCAAGTTCCGGCGCATCAAGGTGGAGTTGATTAACCCTGAAAACAACATGCCGCTCCGAATCAATAATGAAAAGGGCAAGCCTGTGAAGTATCAGGTGATTGCCAAAGCCGGCTACAAAGCGCCCCGCGAAGTCGATTGATCGCCGTCTGAACCGTCGGCCAATTGTTGTCAAGCACTCAATCTGGTTCGCTTGCATCGGCTTAGGAGTGCATCGATGTCCAGCTCTGGCCGTGTGATACCTTCGCGGAGTCAGATGAGATCCGCCCTAAGTAAACGTGCCCAGTTCTCAGCTGTCATCCTCTTAGTGGATGACAACCCGGATGGCAGCCTTGCGCGCAGCTCGGTTCTTAGTGAAATTGGCTACACGATACTGATTGCACGCTGTGGGCAAGAGGCGCTCGGCCTAGTTCGTAGCCAGAAGATAGACCTGATCATCACCGACTACAAGATGGACCCGGTGAACGGGCTTGAGATGATTGCTTGTTTGCGAGCCGAGCAACGCCAGACACCAGTCATTCTCCTAACCGGCTTTGCGGATGCGTTGGGATTGCGCCCTGAAGCCACCGGAGCCAACGTCGTTATTCAGAAGAGCGCGAACGAGCTCTCCAGCCTGCTCAGGCACACGAAGCGACTCCTGCAGCCGCCACGCAAACCCGCCAAGTCCCACTCCCCAGCCAAGCTTCTGAGCCGTTCCCATACTGCAGGCTCGTAGCTCGGATATCTCACCAGCATGATTGAAGAGCGACCGTGGGTCTGCGCTGAATGTGGAGTTGTCAAAGAGCTGTGTGGCGATTTTATTCAGCAGCGTAGTTGGGCATAAGCGTGTGGGAAGGCTCGCGCATGCGGGCAACTGCTGGTGATCGTTACCCATACCTTCCACGCGGTGACGCGCACCTGCGCGCCGATGCGGAGTAGCTGCAAGCGAATGGTCTCGCATTAGGCCCGCACACATTCTGTAGTGGAAAGGGCCAGGCGCCAAAGGGCGCTCAAAAAGACATGGGCCGCAGCCGATAGATACAGACGCACCTGGTTGGCGCGCAGAGTAGCCGCGCTGACCCTTCCAGCGAACAATAACTCTGTGCGGGCCAGCTTGCAGCCGCCAGCAATGTAACCACGTACCGAAAATTCTCATTGCCGGCGATCTGCTCTGCCTTGTCGATGACACGGCGCGCAGGGCCGGTCTGCTGATTGAGCGCCGCCGTCTCTTGCATCTGCGTTTCGATAATCCGCCGCAAACGCTCATTCCGCGCAAGCCCCAAGGCGTAATCCACCTGGTGGGCGTCGCACCAGCTCATCAGAGCGTCACGGCAGAAGCCGAAATCAGCGCGCAGAGTGATCTGGACCAGCGGCCAGCTTTGCCGGATCTGCTTCACTATGCGATCAATCTCCTCAAGCGATCCGGCGCTGACCTCGATGTGGGCGGCCCGCAAGCGCACCCCCAGCATATAATCGCCGCACATAATGTACAGTGACAGGTAACAGTAGTGCCCGTAGAAGCCGTGAAAGATGCGCTGCTCCCGATAGCAGTGCACCGGCCCTTTGCCACCTGTTTGTGAGATTTCCGGGCTAGCCCGTTCCCACCGTTCATGGCCAATTGCAGGTCGCCTGCAGAAATTCGTTCTTTATGAAGGAACCACCTGAGATAGACTGTGCTGTGACTCTGTTTAGAGTTCGTGAATTTTAATGATCGGCCCAAGGAAGGACTACATCGGTGGCACAGAAGGATCCTGAGCTCTGGGATCTGCTCCAGGACGAAGAGCAGGGTCAGCGGGATGAGAGCCGCGTCCTCGTCGTTCTCATTTGCATCATTGTTTCACTTGTTCTTCTGCCGTTTCTGGAGCTTTTCATCCTTAACTAAACGGCGAGGAACCGGGAGCTACTCACTACAGGGACACTGGCGGCAGAAGGTATGGTTCAACCGATGAGCAGCGATCATAAAGCTGCTCCCAACCATCGTCAGAAGGATCTCTTCGGCATGGGTAGCAAGCCGGTCACCCCACCACGCGGTTCCCGTTAGGCAGCCAAGTCCGATGATCATGAACAGCAGTACCCGGAAGCGCCGATGTCTGCGATAGCCGTGAGCAAGCGCCATGGCTCCCAGGCAAGCAACTAAAATCGACAGAAAACGATGGGTGTGCTCTTCAGACGGCAGAAAATGAGCCGAAACGATGAAGAAGGAAAAGAGTACCGGTGACAGGACGCAATGAACGAAGCAGAGCGTCGAAGCCCAAATACCAAGTCTATCGGCAGATATCCTAATCAAAAGCTTTCCGTCTCCCTTCCTGCGTTACGCACACCCACAGCCTTGTCCCCGCCAGGCGCGGCGGCCCTCAACCACGAGAATAGGAATGGCCAGCAGAGCCCCGAGTGAATCGAACCACCTGATGTGGAATAAAGCATTGGTGGCAAGGCTGATCAAAGTAAGGCCCGCCAAATACGCGCAGGTAGCAGATTGAACCGCATCGGCCGCCAACGCACCATTGTGTGTTTCAAGAGCCTTTTTGCGCTTAATCCGCGCAATGATCGGCATCAAGAGCAAAGCTAACGCAGTGATGGTGATCCCTAGAAGGCTCGTTTCAGCAGTACTCCCGTACGCAAGAGCAACGGCAGAGCTTAGGAAGACCACGCCGCATAAGGTGAAAAGCAGGACAGCCGCGAAGCGGGCGGCTCGTTTTTCGCTCAGTGGAAAGCCCGGCACAAACTGCAGCAACACGACACATGCGGACACCAACTCGACCAGGCTGTCCGAACCAAACGCCAGCAATGCCACGCTGCGCGCCTGCCGGGCTGCCAGCAGAGACGCACTACATTCAACGCACATCCAGGCGACCGTGAAGCTTTGAACCCACAGGATCTGTCTGCCGGCCCGGGGGCTCTGGACCACGGACTTCACAGCCGCCGCCACACGTTCTAGAAAGTGAAGCCTACAGTGCCGAGCACCGTACGCGGCTGCAGAAAGTGAGTGCCGCTGAACGTGGACAGGAAGTTGTAGAGAGCCACTTTGTTTGTCAAATTCGTAACCGTGACGGAGGCGATGAAGCGCTTTGATCCTTCCGAGTGAAGTAAGTTATCAGTGCCGACGGCGATGTCGAATACGTTCCGGGGCTTCACGCGATCCGGGTTATGATCGTCATTCTCCTGGCCTGTTTGCGGCAGAGTCAGCAGCTTTGACTGACCCACGTTGCAAGTAGATTGCGGCGTAAATGGAGCGCCAACCGTTGCCAGAACACCATCACAGGAAAAGCCCATGGTAACTTGCTGATTCGGTGTCAGCGCGAGCGCTGCCGCGACATCCGCAACGCCGCTCACCACCAGACCGCTGTCATACCGCCATGCTATTGAGGCCCATTCAGCGCTGCGGGGACGCTGGTAACGCGCCATCACAGTCGATTGCAAAGCCTGATCGTGGTCGATGCGAAACACTCCCGGAGGAACGATGGATGTGTTTAGCAGTCCACCAGTTTGGTCGGGGAAGTAGCGCGCCCGGGTATGCCCGACTGTCCAATACGCTTGGAAGCCGTGAATGTTGGTGGTGCTGATCCGTCCGGTAACTCCATCTAATTTTGATTTCGCCCAGGCAATAGGAAACGTAATCGTAGTGTTTTGCAGGGTGCTGAAGTCGTAAGCGTTGTTCGTGTACTTCCAGAAATAGTCTGCGTCCATCAGCACATATTTGCCAAATGCCTGCTGAAACCCGACGTTATACTGGTTGCGCTTACCGACGGGAATCGGATTGGCCGCTGTGACGCCCAGCACGCCCGTCACCTGCCCATTGCTCAAACCCGAGGCGCTGGAAAGGAGCAAATTCTCGTTGAACGGCGTCTCGAATGTTCGCGAATACGCCCCACGCAATACTGTGTTTGTCTTCTTGATTGTGTAGGCCAAACCGGCACGAGGAGAAGCCCCGCTGTCCTGTACCAAGCCGTAGTAAGTATCCCCTCGCAACCCGACCGTTAATAGGAAGTTGCCGAGTGTGATGGAATCCTCTACATAGGCTGAATACTGATTGATATTCTTCTTGGCGTGGAAGGTAAATAAGCCGCCGCCGCGCGACAAGTCGTAGGGAAGCAAGCCGGGCTGCAGACCCGGATTGGCCGTGAAGCCCTGGCTCACGCACGCATTTGGGTCCACAATGGTTGGATCGGTAACAGCTCCGCCGCTTCCATCCAGACAGGGAGGATTGTAAGTGGGGTCGGTGATGCCGAAAGCGAATTCCTCTACCAATCTCGTCTGCTTCAGGTCGATGCCGATCTTGATATTGTGGTGCCCTTGATTAATGGCCAGATCGCTCTTGACCCCGTAATTGAGCAGCTTCCGGTGCTGCTGCTGGGTAGAGGGCGTGTCATCCATCAAATCCCTACTCGGGTAATAATTGAATTCGTCTTTGCGAATGTAGGGATTTATAGTAAGTAGGTAGTTCGGGCTGAGGGTGCGCTGGTAGCCCGCCGCTATGTTCCACGTAAGAACGCGCTGGACCTGATCCTGCCCAAGTTGATCAAAGGAGTTGGGAATCTGAATCCAATTGCGCGCGCCGAAGAGACTCAGGTGCAGGACGTCCTTTGAAGAAGGTTGGAAATCGAGGCGATCAAAGATCGTCTGGTTGTTGCCCTTATCGTGGAAAGGACTGAACTCAGGCGTATCGAGGAAGCGACCGCTTCTGGTTCCGTCCAAAGCGGTAAAGTTGCCGAATCGCTCGTTGCCGAATCCCAAAGAAACATCGCCACCGACGCTGCCGAACGTCCCGTAGTACGTACTAATGCTGCCGAAAGGCTTCATCGCCCCAAGGCCCGAACGGGTGGTAATCTGGGCGACTAAGCTTGATTTGTCCCCGAATTCGGCCTGGGACGCACCAGTGATTATCTGCATGTTCTGAATGGCACTGGTAGGAAGCTGGGTCGAAAACACTTTACTCTGCTGATCGCTAATCGGCTGGCCATCAATGACGAATGTTGTCTGAGCGTGATCTCCCAACGGGTGAAAGAAGCCGTTGCCATCGGCTGCAACGCCACCTGTGGTGTAGATAATGGCTTGACTGAGGCTGCCACCTGGATCAAACGTGGGAAGTTTAGCCAGGGTGCTCCGATCTACATCGATGTGGGCAGACGTGTCCGCCTCGATCAGATCCTGTCCGGAAGACTCAACATCGACAGTAGTTCCGGTGGAAGCGAGTTTCAGCTTCAGGTTAAGTTCAATGGGAAGTGAACCCCGGATAATGACGTCCTGACCCACGGAAGCAAAGCCGCTGGCGCTCACCACAACGTGGTAGCTGTTGCTCGGCAGATTCAGCAGGCGGAAGTTACCCGTAGGGCCCGACGTCACCGTTTGGGTATAGCCGGAGACCGGGTTCGTGGCTACAATGCTTGCGCCAGGAAGAGCAGCTCCAGAGGGGTCGGTTATGGATCCCTGAACAGTCCCGGCATTGCCGAGCGACTGAGCTTTCCCTTCCTTAGCTGTCGATAGGAGGGCTACCGTAACCAGCAATAAAGTTCTACTTAAAAGACTTCTGTTCACATTCTCTCCTGAAGAAATTGCGCCGCGGAGTAACGCTCCGGGTACATAACAGCCAAACTAACCATAGATCTTGAATAACTCATCAGAACTTAAATCCGAAAGAAAACCTAGGCTTCTCCGTCAAAGTAACTTCTCAAGTCTGTGAACGGATAAGCCGATATGACGGACGGACCGCTGCTGGGGGTCACCAGCTCAGCACGTCCCGAACGTTCCGAGCCTGCCGTTTACTAACAACAAACTCCTGGCCGTTGCTTAGCGTTATCAGCCAGCGCTGGCTCGTAATCATGCTCATCTTACGAATCTGCTCAATGTTTACCAGCGCATTCCGATGGATGCGACGGAACGAGTCGCCGGCAAAGCGCTGTTCGATTGCTCGCAGGTTTTGCGTGGCGAGGTAGCGCTGTTTTGCCGTGACAATCCATGTCAAATCGCCATCTGCCTGAAAGGCAAAAACCTCGCTGGTGCTGAGGACAAAGAACTCTTCCCCTATCTTGCCCACGACCTTGCGAATCCGGTTTTGATCTTTTGAAGGACTGGGCGCCAGCTCCTGCAGGCGCGCCAGTTTCTCGGCCGCCTCGGAAGGATCACGAGCAACTCTGGCTGCGCGATCAACCGCTACCGCAAGCCGCTGCTGACTGACAGGCTTCAGAAGGTAATCAATGGCGCCTGCCTCAAAAGCCCTGATAGCGTGTTGATCGTAGGCGGTCACCATGACGATGGCGGGAACCGGTCCCCCATTTAGATGGGTCAACAACTCAAATCCACCCATTCCTGGCATCTGAATATCGAGGAACACCACATCGGGCTTGCTCGATAAGATTTTGAGTAAGGCAAGCTCTCCGTTGTCGGCCTCTCCGACGACCTCGACCGAATCGAGGAGCTCCAGCTCTTCCCGCAAAACTTTGCGGGCAACTGGTTCGTCGTCTACGATCAGTGCTCGCACGTGGGTTGTCTCCTACACACGTTAGGGCAACGAAGAGTTGTCAGCCACAAAATTCCGACGAAAAACGCACCAGCAAACGCCAGTGAACTTTATCGGAGGGTGAGCGGAATGACTTCGATGTCAATCAAGCAGACTTCTGAGATGCTCCGGCGTGCTCGGGTATCACGAAAGTGATGGTTGTGCCGGCTGAACTGGAGTCGATTTTGAGGTCGGCAGCAGGTCCATAGCAGAGCTTCAAGCGGCGTCGCACGTTGTCCAATCCTACGCCTGTACCGTCGCGACGTTGCATTTTGCTCCATTCGAATCCCAGGCCCGTATCCTCGACTGTCACCTGCAGCCCGAACTCGACCAGCTCAGCTTTCAAGCAAACCCGGCCGCTACCGCTCTTAGCAGCAATCCCGTGTTTCACTGCATTCTCAATCAGGGGTTGGATGGACAAGATCGGTATCAGGACCGACCGGGCCGCTTCGCTGACAGTAAGCTCTGCTTGGAGGCGATCGCCGAGCCGCAACTGTTCGATCTGAAGGTAAGCCTCGACAATGCGTAGCTCTTCTGAGAGCGGGATGAACTTACGGTCGCCTTGTAGGAAGTAGCGGAAAATCTCGGCCAGGTTAAGCACCATGCGCCGCGCTTGGTGAGAGCCGCGATCGATAGTTCCGTACAACGTGTTCAGCGAATTAAACAGGAAGTGTGGATTGATTTGAGCTTGCAAGGCCCGCAGCTCGGCTTGGCTCACCAGGCGCCTTAGCTCCTCCGATCGAAAGCGTTCCACCTGCTCGACAATGGCCGAGCCAAGTTGTCGCATGTCCTCAACATCCTCACTGAGGTATCGCCTGCCGCCGCTGCGGGCTCCGAGTGCGAGATAGCGAGCGTCGCCGCTGGAAAATCGAAGTGGTATATGGACAGCAGCATGGAAGTGTTGTGACGAATACGCGAGGCCGTCTCGATCAGGGAAGAGGACCGACAGGCGGTCGAGGCTCGGTCTGGTCCTCGGCTCTCGAAGGACGGCGAACCGATGCGTTCTCAAATGCCCTGCCACCAGTTGCGCCGCGCCTGACAGCAACTCTTCTTCCGAGTGAGAAGCGGAGGCAAGATTCGTGATGGCTTTCACGCTGCCATCTACCGTTCGCCTTCGAAAGAGAACCCGGCTGACCCAGATTTGGGCCGCGTTCCGGAGATAAGCAAACAGAATGAGCGACACGCAGAAACAGACAAGAGCAACGCCAGTGAGAAAGAGGCTTGAGCGGATCGACTCCCCAAGGTGAAAGCTTTGGTTGAGCACCAGCAGTGCCGAGACGTACACTCCAGCCAAACCGAAATTCACTAGGAAACGGATGAACGCATCCAGCAGCAGGAACCGGTAGTCTTGCAAGAGTACGATGAGCGCAACCGGAATCCCAATGTGGTGCCAGGCGATTTCGGAGGTCCAGGGCGAACTGACGTGCTGATAACCAAAGTGAAGGAATGAGCTTGTAAACAGAAGAAGGCAGCCAAGCGAAACCCACTCGGTTGGTCCTGTCAGCTTGTCTGAGTCACGCCAATAGCGGAGTAGCAGGGCCGCTGTGGTGAGGACGCCAAATCCGAACGCGATCGAGAGTAGAGCTGCCTGGTGCAGCCCGATGTTGGAGTCAAACAATTGGCTGAAGTGCAGGAGCACCGCACAGCCGCTTACGCAATAACCGGCGACTACCAGCAGTCGCTGCTCTCCCTGCAGAGCTACCTGAAAGAGAACGGCTGGGAGCAAGCTCAGGAGAGAGAATCTTGCCGTCATCACAATGGCGATGAGATGGGAATCCGGATCAGGCAGCGCGAGAGCAATGAGCGAACCGATGTTCCAGCCAAGGGCAAGAACGGCAGCAAGCAGGGAGAGTACCACGAGACGCCTTCCGTGAACTTGCCTGTCGCGAACTAAGAGAACGATGATGACGGAGAACAGCAGCAGACCGGCGGTGTGCCCGATGGTGTTGGTTAAGATCGGGTCGAGCAGGTCACCGTGTGCGAGCATTTCCTTGCGGTATCCTCCCACCATACTGCAAAGTCTGCCGTGTGACCGGTGACAGCATCCTGGAACCTAACAGGCTGCAACACTTCTTAACGCCTTGTCACAGTTGAAGCTCCCTGTATCAAAGGTCCTCGCTAAATCATATGTACGCTGGCGGCGTATTGCAAGGGGAGTCTTCCCCGTGCCCTTTTGTAAACCACTCCCGGTTGCGACGATCTGCCCGGAAGGACTAAACGGCGTTTCTTAGAAGTAGTCCTTTTGAAGCCGGTTCCGCGTGATAGAAAGGTGTTCGAATGACCCACGACAGTCACGTTGCAAAAGCTGCTACCGTTAAAAACCTTTTTGACTCCAGTCTCGCGGGAGATACAAAGCGGCGTATTATGGAACTGCATCATCGCAGTCAGCGGCTGTGGGGCAATATGACCGTGGCCCAGACCCTTGCACACTGCACCTCTGGCTTGGAGATGGCGATGGGCGTTATCAACCCCAAACGTGCACCGTTCCCTGCCAACGTTCTGGGCCTGCTGATTAAGCCGCTGGTCTTCGGAAATGACAAGCCGATGCGTCGCAATTCACCTTCGTCGCCGGAGCTCTTTTCCGCGGACCGCAGCAAGTGCGACTTCGAGCGAGAACGCGGTTGTCTCATCGCAGTGATCGATCAGTTTGCCAATGAAGGCGAAGCGTGCTGCTCTCAGCATCCACACCCCTTCTTTGGTCCACTCAAACCGCAGCAGTGGGCCATCTTAATGTACAAACATATCGATCATCATCTAAGACAGTTCGGCGTTTGAGGCACGACTTGGTCTTAAGTCTGAGCGCTAAGAGCTGTTAGCTACCCGAATCATTCAAGAATTACTCCGAAAAGTCAGACCGTGTTCGGCGATCCCGGTTGTAGCGCTGGGCAACTCGAAAGTTGGCCGCCCAACAACTCTAGATGCCAAATGTAGATCAGAGTTTTTCAGCGTTTACGCTGTAACCGCCTGGTCAGCGCTCAAAAACTGCGGCACACGGGTAGTAACCGGAATACCTTTGTCTTGCCGGCCGCTTCCGCATCGGCTTGGTGCCCGATCTTCTTGTCGTGGGTGGGCTCCGGGCGAAATTGATTGAGAGGGTTAACGCAGACGGCCGTTGTGTCTGCCGCGAGTGACGGGCCTTTAGCAATCAATTCTTGCCGCCCAGCCGCCAGAATCGAAGCCATGGGGTAAGGTGTCAATTGCAGCGAGTTGGCCACGCCCTTTTCCTTCTGCCCGATAGCCGCTTGTAAAGCCATCTGCTGGTACGGCTGCAAGTTCGCGAGCGGCGCTTCCGCTGCCCGTACGAGCGTTCCCGCTATCAGGAAAGCTGGAATAACACCGAAGACTTTGTATCTTAACGTCGCCATGCTGATGAACCCTCCAGATAGCTAAACTACCCTCGACCGCATGCTATACCGTTTCGGCGCCGCTTCGCAACTGGGTCTGGAAATCTCCTCTTGAAAGCCGCCGGACGAAGTCGAAGTCGCCGTCCAGGAAGTCAAGTCCGGGCAGCGCACTCAGATCAACCCACTGGATCTGTTCGAACACTTGCCCTTCCGGTACCCCGCTGTATGCTGGAACGCTGAAAAAGAGTAGATGCACGCGGCTGCCGCTGGGGTACTCATGTTCGTAGCGCGCTAGTTCAGCGCCGACCGTTGCCTCAATCAACAGCTCCTCTTCTAACTCGCGTACAAGCGCCTGTTGCGGCGTCTCTCCCTGCTCCACCTTGCCACCGGGAAACTCCCACTTTAAAGAATGCCGATCCAGTCGGCGGCGCTGACCAACCAACACCTTCCCGTCTCGGTGGATGATGCCGGCTGAGACCAGAAGCGGCGATCGATTCTTCATGACATGACCGCTTAAGCAGCAGCGCTTGTTGCAATCAACTGCCGTAACACGTAAGGAAGAATGCCGCCGTTTCGATAGTACTCGCCTTCCTGCGGTGTATCGATACGAGCCTTGGCCTCAAACGTGACCTTTTCACCACTCGACTTCACCGCGGTTACTTCTACATTGGAACCAATGGCCAGCGCTGCCGGGATATTGGCAATGGAGAACAGTTCTTCGCCAGTAAGCCCGAGCGTTTCGCGCGTGACTCCTTCGTTGAACTGCAGCGGCAATACGCCCATCTGCACCAGATTCGATCTATGGATGCGCTCGAAGCTTTCTGCAATCACAGCCCGGATGCCGAGCAGGAGCGTACCCTTGGCAGCCCAGTCGCGCGATGAGCCTGAGCCGTACTCCTTACCGGCAATGATGATCAACGGTGTCCGCTCACCCCGGTATTTAACCGAAGCATCATAAATGAACATCTGCTCGCCGTCGGGCATGTAGCGTGTTACACCGCCCTCTACTCCGGGAACCATCTGATTCTTCAGGCGGATATTGGCGAATGTTCCACGCACCATCACCTCGTGGTTACCCCGGCGTGCCCCGTAGCTATTGAAGTCCGGGGGCTTCACTCCCAGGCTCATCAGGTACTTGCCGGCCGGACTATCTATGGCAATCGATCCCGCTGGAGAGATATGGTCAGTAGTTACTGAATCGCCTAACACCGCCAGCGCCCGCACGCCAATCAGGTCGTGAACGAAAGTAAGTGGATCGGCAAGCGTGTCGAAGTACGGCGGTTGTTTAATGTAAGTGGAATCTTCGCTCCATTCATAAATACTGCCCTCCGGAACTTTCAGTGAACTCCAGTTCGCATCGCCCGTAAACACCTCCGCATATTCTTTCTGGAAGAACTCGGTCCGGGCAGAAGCTTTAACTACTTGCTCCACTTCCTCGTGCGACGGCCAGATATCTTTCAGGTAGACTTTATGGCCTTTCTCGTCTTTGCCGAGCGGTTCTTTTGTCAGGTCTATATCGACGCGCCCAGCAATCGCATATGCGACCACCAGCGGTGGCGAGGCCAGATAGTTCGAGCGCACAAGTGGGTTTACTCGACCTTCAAAATTCCGGTTGCCGCTCAGCACTGCCGCCACGTTTAGCTTGCCTTCGGTTATCGCTTCCGATACATCGTCCGGCAGCGGGCCGCTGTTGCCGATGCAAGTGGTGCAACCATAACCGACTAAATGAAAGTTCAACTTCTCCAGATAAGGAGTAAGTCCGGCATCAGTGAGGTAATCAGTTACTACCTTGGATCCCGGCGCTAGAGATGTCTTCACCCACGGCTTTACTGCCAACCCGTGCTCCACCGCTTTCTTGGCAACCAAGCCGGCCGCAACCATGACAGAAGGATTGGACGTGTTAGTACAACTGGTGATCGCGGCAATCACCACAGCGCCATCTTCCATCTTTTCTTTATGTCCGTTGACTTGAAAGGCAACTGACTTCTGCGAATCCACCAACCCGGTCAGGAAGTTACTTTTGACATCAGACAACTCGATTCGATCCTGCGGGCGCTTCGGACCAGCGAGCGACGGCACTACCTTCGCAAGATCAAGAGAGAGTGTGTCCGTATAAACCGGATCTGGCGCGTCCTTAGTTAGAAACAAGCACTGCTGGCGAGCATAGGCCTCAACCAATTCCACGTGCTCCTGACTACGGTTGGTCAGGCGCAGGTACTCCAAAGTCTGCTCGTCAATGGGGAAGAAGCCGATGGTCGCCCCATACTCCGGAGCCATGTTGCTGATGGTGGCGCGATCGGCCAGAGGTAGCGCGCTCACTCCCGGCCCATAGAACTCGACGAATTTGCCGACGACGCCCCGCTTGCGAAGCGATTGAGTGATGGTTAACACTAAATCGGTAGCCGTTGCTCCAGCCGGCAATTTACCGCTCAGCTTAAATCCAATCACCTGAGGCAGCAGCATCGAAATGGGCTGCCCTAACATACAGGCCTCTGCCTCAATCCCGCCCACGCCCCAGCCAACCACGCCCACACCGTTGATCATTGTGGTGTGTGAGTCTGTTCCCATCAGCGTGTCTGGGTATGCCTGCAAAACACCTTTGGACGAGTCGGCAAACACTACGCTGGCCAGATACTCAAGATTGACCTGGTGAACAATGCCGGTATCAGGAGGCACTACACGGAAATTTCCAAATGCCTTCTGACCCCAGCGAAGAAAGGCATAGCGTTCCTGGTTGCGCGAGAACTCAAGTAACGCATTTTCACCGAAGGCCGCAGCCGACCCGTAGTGGTCTACCTGCACGGAGTGATCAATCACCAAGTCAGCCGGGATCAGCGGGTTCGCCAGTTCCGGGTTCGAGCCCAGCCGCTTCAACGCATCACGCATGGCAGCCAAGTCGACAACGCAGGGTACTCCGGTAAAATCCTGTAACAAGGTACGCGCTGGGCGAAATTGAATTTCCTGAGGGGGAACCTTTGCGTCCCACTTAGCTACGTACTCGATATCGCTGGGCTTGACTGTACGGTTGTCTTCGAACCGGAGCAGATTCTCAAGTAAGATACGGATGCTGTAAGGGATCCGCGAAATCTTCACGCCGCTGATGCTTGTCTCTAGAGCATCCAGCCGGAAGATTTGATACTCCTTACCACTCACGCGCAGCACCGACGCACTGCCAAACGTATTGTTACTGGCCATAACTTTCAGTGTAAGACGAAGAGAAGGACCAGTCTTTACCTGTTCTTTACATATATGATGGCAGTTCAATGCCCAGCACAGACAGTGCGAGTGTCAGTTGCCGGCGCGTGTAGTCTGTAACCCATAGCAAGACCCCGCGACGCTCTTCGTTCTCCTCGGTCAGCACTGGTTGCTCGTGGTAGAAATTGTTGAACGATTGAGCGAGCTGGAAGGCGTACTTCGCCACATGAGCCGGTTCGCCCGAATGGATCGCCCGTTCCACGGCCGCATCCAACTTTGAGCCGAGCAGCAGCAACTGCCAGATGCTTTCCG
Source organism: uncultured Bryobacteraceae bacterium (assembly GCA_964248405.1). GTDB lineage: Bacteria > Acidobacteriota > Terriglobia > Bryobacterales > Bryobacteraceae > Bog-105. The sequence continues at coordinate 113,156 of CAXTYH010000012.1, read as the reverse complement.
GTTGCAGGTGCTCTTGTGAGACTTCGGCCGTCCGATCAGCAATGGTCTTGAAACCGCGCTCGGTGGCTTTCTTTAAGATGTTCCCCGCCCTTACGGCTGCGTATTGGACATAGGGTCCAGTTTCACCCTCAAAGCTCAAAGCTTCATGGAAATCAAACGCAATTACCGAAGTTCGGGTGAATTTCAACATGAAGTACCGCAACGCCCCGATCGCGATGTGGCGGGCCACCAAAGCATTCTCTTCGTCGCTCTTGTCTTCGTGCCGATCTTGCACTTCCGCCCGTGCCGTCTCAATGAGCTTATCGATGAGATCGTCGGCTTTCACCCCCAGTCCTTTGCGTCCGGAGACTTCGACATAGGCCCGCCGGCGATCTTCTTCAGAGAGAGTAATGCCCATTTCAAGGCAAGTCCGAGGCGTTAGGGCCACCATCTCATAAGAGAAGTGAGTGGATGCTTCTGCCTGCTTAGCGAAGTCCAGCGCGCGCAGTCCAGCCACCACGACATCCTGCAGATAAGACTGGCGCGAATCGATCACATTGAAGACTTGATCTGCGTGACCAAATGCGGGTGCCGGGCCGCCCTCAAACGGCACGGTGGTTGTGACCCAGGTTCCGGATTCGTCCCAGGGGCGATAGTAGAAGTCGCTCCCGAGAAGCCCAAACTTCCATAGCTGGTAGGCAATGTCTTTGCCGACATAAGTAACTGTTCCGTTTGAACGGACAATCACTTTACTCGGTTCGTCCTCGCCCTCTTCCCCGCGAAACGAAGCCGACGGCATAACCCAGCAACCCTTGTTCTTTCCTTCGCTTTCCAGGTAAACAGCCTGGCGTTGCTTTAACAACTCGAACGCGGTACCCCAGAAATTTAAGTAAAGTATTTCGCTTTCGCGCGGAAGCAATTGATAGGTAACGTCCAAGCGCTTCATCGTCTGGAGGTGGAGACGCACAATGGCGTCTGCGATGATACTGCCCAAAGCCGCAAGCTCGCCTCCTCCCGCTTCAATCTCATGAAGCGTCTCCGCTCGCCAGGTACGTGCATCTGGGTTCGTTTCGTAATAGGCCGACGTCCGGGCGTAAAGATCCCAACAAAGGTAATCGAAGCGGATGCTGCTGTTCGCTACCAGCTGTTTGACCTCTGCGGCTGTTTTCTTCTCGAGAAAATGGAAGCCAACTACCACGTCCGCTACTTGCACTCCGGTGTTGTCGATATAGTTCTGTACCTCAACTTGGTGGTGCCGGTGGCGTAACATGCGGACGAACGTGTCCCCTAAAACAGCATTCCGCAGATGCCCGATGTGGGCGGCTTTGTTTGGGTTGATGTTCGTGTGCTCGACAACAATCTTGCCGGGCCGTAACGCCCGTTCGCCCTTGTCGCTCTGTAACAGTGATGCCGCATAGTAGGGACGGTCGAACCGGACATTGATAAATCCGTTTCCGGCAATTTCCAGTGACGCGATCCCTGGTACCGAAGGAAGAGCGGCCACCAGTTCCTCAGCAATCTGCCGGGGAGCTTTTCGCAATTGCCGGGCCAGTTGGAAAGCGACGGGGATGGCCAATTCACCGAACGCACTCTGCTTGGGCTGTTCAAGCCCGACTTCCTGGTGAATCTGAAACTTATCGGCAAGCGCTTTCTGAACCGCCTGCTCTAACGCTGCCTCTATTTGCTGGAACACTTGACCCAGTATGCCGAAAGGTTGTCGCTCCTTCAGGGCCCAGAGTTCCACCGCCTACAATTGAGGAGTGCCGAAAGTGACCTTTATGCCGGACAACAAAGTAGTCGAGTTCGAATCCGGCAAGCTGAATTACAGCGACCATGGGAAGCGGGATTCGCTTCTCGATATTGCTCTGAATTTCAACATCCACCTGGACCACGCCTGCGGCGGCAGCTGCGCCTGCACGACCTGTCATGTGATTGTTCTGGAGGGAGATAAGAACCTGTCAGAGGCTGAGGATGACGAGCTCGATCGGCTTGATATGGCGCCGGGGCTGACGCTTCGCTCTCGTCTAGGTTGCCAGGCAGTGGTGAAAGGTGATGTCGTGATCGAGATCCCCACCTGGAATAAGAACTACATCAGCGAAGGCGGAGCGTCCACGCTCGTCAGCCGCTAAAGGCTATTTGACAACCCGGTCGCGCATCTGCGGAAGAAGCGCCAGCGCCCTATCTATTTCGCCCGGCCCTAGCTGCGCTTTCAGCTCTACGGCTGCTCCCATCTGGTTTACCTCAATCGCGTCGTAGAGCTTCAGCAAATCAGTTTGATCATCTCTGGTAGAGAGCCGTGCCAAGCCGATGGCCCCGCGGATGGCATCATGGACACGTTGTGCTCCGGTAGGCGAAATGCAGTCAAGCCTAACGTGCGTAAGCAGCCCATCGCTTACTTCAGCGCTCGCGGTTGTGCCTGAGATGTAAGTGACGATGTTGGACAAAGCCGATTGCATATCGGATCGCATGGGCAGATCAGCAAAGGGCAATCCTTTACTACTGACGATCCAAATCTGGGCAGCGCCGGGGACTGTTTGCATACGAGAGGCAAGGGCCGCGGACGGCTCGCCATTTCCGGAATCGTGCGTGTCCAATCCAGCCCGGACTGCCTGCGCGGAACCTGCCAGCGCTAACTTACCTGGAAGCAACGCCAAAGCATTTTTGTCATCGCCCAGCAGCGTGTACTTTTTGTAAGTGAGCCGGGCCGTACCCATGCCGGCCAGCTTCTTCCGAATCGCGTCGGCATTCAGGTTACCCTGCCCGATTAGCAGCGAACGCCGGTTGTCCGATTCGAGCAGCAAGGAATCAACATCCTGCCGCGGATCGAACCCCAGCTTCTCAGAGGACTCGCCCAGAGCGGGAAGGTTCAGCTGATCTGAGTAGCGCCGGTACAAAGCGGTCTTCTTGAGCCCTTTCACATCGGCTCCGGCTAGCAACGTTGCTTGGGGCCAGATGTAGGAGCGTGTGGCTTTGTCGATCTGAGCACCGTTTGATGAACTCCTATCCCGACAGCCGAAGCTCAGCAGCAAGACTACCGGAATGATTCCATGCGCTACAAACTTCACCTAAAAATCACGCCTCCGAAAGATATAGAGTGCCACAACGAGTAGTACCGCGCCGAACAGCGCCGATGTCCAGACCGGCGTAAACCAGTCCGCCTCGCGATCATAGACGATAATCTGTCGCATGGCTGCGGCCAGGTCGTAGACCTTCGGAACAATCCAATACAGGCCTTGCCAAAGATCACGCGACCACTCGGAACTGAGCAGTTTCACCACAATCTGGCGCTGGGCCAGGATGGCGCTGATCAGCATCAACGCCACCGCCATCATCACTGAAAGAGCCGAGCTTTCAGACAGCACGCCGGTCAGCACAACCACGCATAACAGCACGGTAAAGATAAACAGGCTGCTGAGAATCGCCAGCAGAAAACGCGGCTCCCAGATGCCCGTCTTGACTCCGATGATGATCCAAATGCTCAGAATGAGATAGACGTGGTTGGACGCCACGACTAGAAAGTTGCCGACAAACCGACCCATAAGGAGCGTGGTCCTGGTGATCGGCTTGGAGAGAAGCAGAGCGATGCGGCCCGCCTCCAACACGCTTGGAATCAGCCCGGAAGAAGCAAAGATGGCGAGAAACGTTCCCCAGACGTACACGAAGACCGAAACCCAGGAGTACGAGGTATTGACGAAACGCTTGATATCGACATGGCGTTCGGTGGATTCAAAGCCCATCAGCGAAACCGCTCCTGCGACCAAGTCAATTTTGAGCGCAAACAGAAACAGCAGGATCAGCATGGTGGACAGCGCAAACAATCCCCAGAAGAGCCAGCGTGCGCGCGCTTCCTGAAACGTGTCCGAGATTAAAGCCCCAAATACTCGAGGCGAGAAGGGCTGCAATGGCGCCATCATTCTCCTCGATGGCCTGTGGTGGCCCGAATAAAAACATCCTCAAGAGTCTGCGCGGAGTTGGCCACGCTATGCACCAAACCGCCCGCCTGGCGAACCAGGTCGATAGCCTGATTCGCCGCTTGCAGGTTGGGCGTCCGTATTTCGACTCCCTCGTGCTTGGGCACAATAGCCAGACCGGCTCGCGTCAGTTCAGCCGTTCCCGCTTCGGGCAAGTCCGTTGCTACCACGGTGAAACCGCCTTCTGAAACCAACGCGTCAATTCTCCCTTGCAGGGCCAGCTTGCCCTTGCTGAGAATGGCCACATGCTCGCAAAAGGACTCTACTTCGCCTAGCAGGTGCGAATTGAGGAAGATAGTCACTCCCGAGCCGCTCAGGCTGTTGAGCACATCCCGAATCTCGCGACGCCCGACCGGATCGACGCCATCAGTGGGCTCATCCAAAATCAACAAACGAGGGCGATGCATCAGTGCCTGCGCTAACCCGAGCCGCTGGAGCATGCCCTTGGAATACTTCTTAATCCGGATGTCACCCCAGGTCTCAAGGCCTACCTGTTTGAGAAGCGCAGGGATGCGGCGCTTGCGTTCGCCCGTCTCCAGCCCGGAAAGCGCAGCATAGAAATCGAGCATTCCAGTCCCAGTCAGGTAGGTGGGAAAGCGATGGTTCTCCGGCAAATAGCCAATAGGTCTGCGTGCTTCAGGCAGCCGCGCGTCTTGTCCAAACAGTCGTGCCGACCCACTGGTTGGATTGACCGCTGACAGCAGCATCTTGACGAAGGTGGTCTTCCCCGCCCCATTTGGCCCGAGCAATCCAAATTTGACGCCTTCGGGAACACGCAGCGATAGATTTGAGACAGCACGGATCTCCCGGCCTCTCCAGCGCGACCGGTAGACCTTCTGCAGGCCATCTGCCTCGATCGCAAAGTGCGAACTCATTCCTCTTCAGAATACGAGTACCAGCCGCGACTTTGTTCCATGTTCTACTGAAGCCAGTAGATCCCCATGCGGCTGTGTTTTCCCCTGGTTTACTTAGCGGCCATACTTGCGCCGGTGTGCCTCGCGCAGCAGAACTCCGGAAATGGAGCAACCGGATCTCAGGGGCAATCCAGCCCTAACGCATCCTCGTCAACGCTACCGGTGCCGATCCCTCCAGTGCAGACAACCGTGACGGTGAATGGAACCATCGAAAGTGCAACCCCAGCCTCCATCACGGTCTTAGATAACCAACAGCTGCAGACCATTTCCGGCAATAACCTGGACGATCGGCTGCGCCAGGTTCCCGGCTTCAGCCTCTTTCGCCGCTCTTCCAGTTTGGTTGCGAATCCCACAACGCAAGGCGTTTCACTCCGCGCTACCGGCTCGTCAGGAGCTAGTCGGACCTTAGTTTTGTGGGACAGTATTCCGCTTAACGATCCTTTCGGGGGTTGGGTGTATTGGACGCGCATTGACCCTGGCTATATTGATCGGGTTGAAGTAGATCGCGGCGGCACCACAGCTGTTTTCGGCGACCGTGCGCTTGGCGGCAGTATCTCGCTCTTCTCGCCGCAGCCGCAGAAAGAGCACGTGTACGCTGACGTAATTGGGGGAAACGAGGGCACGCTCGACACTGCCGCCGCCTACTCGAATATGTGGGGCCGCTGGGGTGTGACTGCACACTCCCGAGCCCTGACTACTGACGGCTATTACATTGTTCCGGCGAACCTGCGGGGCAGAGTGGACGATAAAGCGAATGTTCGCTTCGCCACCGGCGACCTGCATGTGGACTACTTAGGCATCAGCGACCGGCTCTCTATCACCTTCAACGTGCTCGCCGAAGAGCGTGCCAACGGCACCACGTTGACGCGCAACTCGACGGGCCTGGGAACGCTGGCCGCTAATTACAATCACAGCTGGTCAAACGATCAAGTTTCTTTTCTCGTCTTTCACACTCGCGAGCAGTTCCACAGCACGTTCTCCAGCGTGACTCTCAACCGCAATCGGGAGACGCTGACCTCGCGCCAGACTGTTCCGGCCGAGGATGTTGGCGGCGCCGGCTACTGGCAGCATCACGGGCGTTTCTCCAAAGGAACCTGGAACAGCCTCGTTGGGGCCGACGTTGACGACTCGCATGGCACCAGCTTCGATTACTCCTACAGCGCGCGCACTCTCGCTCGAAGCGGAGGCACGCTGCTGGAGCACGGCCTGTTCGGCCAGGGTGATGTTTCGCTGGGGCCGGTTCAGTTCTTCGCGGGAATCCGGCATCAATTCACGGGGCAGCATGGGGATACCTTCGTCAGTCCGAATGGCGGGATTGCCTATGGCCTACGCCAATTTCGATTTCGTGCGTCCGGGTACCGCACTTTTCGCGCACCCACGCTGAACGAGCTATATCGCGATTTTCGTGTCGGAAACACCTTAACGCATGCCAATGCCGGCCTGGTGCCGGAAGGTCTGGTCGGCGTTGAGGTAGGCGGTGACTGGGTCGGCGAAAAAGATCGAGTGTCGTTCGGCCTGTTCCGTAATGACTTGTCGAATCTGATCGGCAACGCGACGCTATCCTCAACGGCCACGCTGATCGTTCGTCAGCGAGCTAACTTTCCGAGCGCGCTTTCGCGGGGGGTAGAAGCGAACGCCTTACATCGTTGGCGCTACTGGACGGGCGAAGTTGGATATCTCTTCGCGGATGCTCGCTATTCGAGCGGCGCCCGGCTGGCGCAGGTACCGAAACAGCAGGGAACGGCTTCGCTGACCTATGCCTATAAAAGCACGTTGGTCACAGGGGGCCTGCGGTCTTTCGGCTTGCAGTTTGACGATGACCAGAATCAGTTCAAGCTGCCCGGCTTCACGGCCCTACAGTTGGCCGCCTCGCAGCACATTGTGTCTCATCTTTCGGCAGTCGCGCAGGTCGACAATCTTCTGGATCGGTCTTATCTGGTGGCGCTCACGCCCACGCCGAATACGGGCTCACCCAGGCTCTGGCGGGTGGGGCTGCGCTGGAGCGGTCCGGTGCATTGAGCGATACGGTCTCCCGGAAGCTCTCGTAGTCTTGCCTAGTGTAGAAGTCCCTCCGACACGAGACACTACTATCTAACCAGCATGGACGCCCTACCGATTCCCGCTTACGACGTTGTCCAACTGAATGAGATTGCTCCGGGCGTGACCGGTATACGCACCTTGTTCGTGAACGTCTTTGCGATTCAAGCCTCTCCCGGAACTGCCAACAGCCGATGGACGTTGATCGACTCCGGCATCCCGATGTCACACGGCAAAATCAAGAGATGGATCGAGTCCCAGTTCGGAGAGGGCGCCAAGCCGGCCGCCATGATCCTGACGCACGGGCACTTTGACCATATTGGGGCAATACAGGCGCTGCTGGAAGACTGGGACGTGCCGGTTTACGCGCACCCCGATGAGTTGCGTTACTTGACTGGAAACGACAAGTATCCGCCGCCTGACCCGGGCGTAGGCGGAGGATTGATGGCTTTGATGTCTCCGCTGTATCCCCGCGGTTCAGCCGATATCAGCGGTCACGTGTACCCGCTGCCGGCAGATGGTTCGGTTCCGACGCTTCCCGGCTGGAAGTGGTTTCATACTCCGGGCCATGCGCCTGGACACATATCGCTGTTTCGTGAGGCCGATCGCGTGCTGGTTGTGGGCGATGCCTTTTGCACCACTAAGCAGGAATCGTTCATGTCTGTCGCCCAGCAAAAGCCTGAGCTGACCGGCCCGCCTGCTTACTACACACCGGATTGGAATGCAGCCCGAGCCTCAGTGCAGTTGCTGGCGCAACTGGCGCCTACTACCGTCGCACCTAGCCACGGCATGCCCATGCGAGGCGCCGATGTGCCGCAACAGCTGCAACAGTTGGCAGCCGAGTTCGACCGCATCGCCGTTCCTGAACACGGCAAGTACGTCGATTCTAAACTCTGAAGGACGTCTCCCGGGGATAAGGACACTACCGGCATATCTGAGGAGAGGGCGTCGCCAACTTGGGCACTTCTTCGATATGCCGACTGACGCTTTGTGGGGCCTGCTTTACGACGAGTACTTGCCCTTTCGTCTCCACTCTGATCATCGGAACGGGGTATCGGTCGATACGCTGGCGGCAACTCTTGGGCTCTCGCCTGCTTTCGTAGCGGAACGAATCGAAGCAGCACAAGTGTGTATCGAAGGGCAGGGCCGTATCAGAATGCCTTGGATTCCGTCCGACTTTCATTCGGATGTGCGTCAGTAGAGAAGACTCTCGTTGTTCACCGTATATAGCCGATGTGCGCGAACCGGCAGCTCAAGGCCAAGCCACACTCACCCCGGCAGTCATCAGAGCATCAGTTCGCGGCAGAACGAGCCGTTCGCGCTGTTGCTACTGGCTTCAAGATATCGCCGAGCAGATCTTTGGCTCGTTCGCTGCGCACCAGGCGCGGATAGCGGAGTCCGTCGTGATAGTCAATCTTTACCGTCTTGTAGAAGCCGGTGTTCTCGGTAATGAGTTCGATGGAGTTGTTCTTGCTTTCGCTGATGGCGGTCCGCAGCAATTCATCTGCGTAGCTCCTGCCATTAACCGCGATCAGCTTCATACCGGGGCCCAGGCCTGCCTTGAAAGCAGGCGAGTCAATTAAAACGTCGCTGATGGCATCGGAACTGGTGCGCAGGCCGAGGGAAAACCAGGCATTCTGCCCATGGCGAGAGCTATCCTCGGCCCGTATAAAGTCATTCGGTTCGGCGTTGTACTCCAAACGGTAGCCACCTTCAGTAATGCCGCCGAGCGGCGCGTGAGGCGTAAGCGTCGAAACGCGTTCCTGCAAGAACTGACTCCAGGAATACGGCTGGACAGCGTTCAAGGCGTCGACGATATCCGACAACCGATACGGCAGCACACGAGCACGGGTGTCGCTACCGTTTCCAAAGAAGCTGCGGCAGAAATCGTCCAGGGACTTACGACCGGAGGAGAGTCGCCGGATCGTAGTGTCCACTTCCAGCCAGATCAGTTCGCCTTCCGGGTAGTAGTCAACCGAGCGACGCCAATTGTCCCAGCTCTCAGGGGTGTCGTAGAGGATCTGGGCACTGACGGCAGTATCGGAAAGGTCTCGCCAGATGCGGCCAGGACGCGCATCGAGCGTTGCGGCGGAGTCGGCCAGATAGGCTCGGTACTGCGCCGGCGTCCAGAGTCCGGAACGGGTTGCCAGCACATCGCCCAAGTATTGAGTCAGCCCCTCGTACACCCAAAGCAGTTCGCCGCGCATGGGCGTGCTGTAGTTGCCGGTGGCGAGCCCGGCAGGCCGCCGGTATTTGCCGTTCCACGAATGCGTAAACTCATGCGGAAGCAGTTCCGCGGCCTGGTAACGCAGGTCGTCGTCAAGGTAAGTACGGGCATCCACGCGATCGTCACTGGAGGCGTGATGCTCCAGGCCGAAGTGAGCAACGTGATCGCTCAACGTGAGAAGAAAGTGGTAGCTCGCGTAGTGATGAGAAGCAAAGAGACGGCCAGCCTCACGGATCAAGTTGTTGAAGCTGGTTAAGTCCTCGCTGTTTATATTTAAGTCTTCGGGCCCATCCGCAGCGACGTCGAGGTAGTGGCGCGGCGTGATCTCCGGCGCGAGCGGAATTTCTTTAAAGAATCGACCGGTCAAAACGGGCGAATCAACCAGAGTCGCGATCGAGACAGGTTCGAAATGCGTGGTGCTGCCGTCGATGCTCGACCCTATCAGGGCAGAACCGAGATGCCAATCGAGCGGTAGCTTGACTGATGGCTGAACCTGCAGGGACGCCGGGTCCGCGCCCTCTGGATAGAGCAGTAGGGTGTTCCAACTGAGCACGCAGAGATTGGCGGTGGTCGATGCGCCAGCGGAAAAGCCGGTCGTGGTCGGAGTGGCAAGAAAATCAACGTGCACGTCGAGCCGGGAAGTCGCTGGTGGAACCTCAAGGTGGAAAGCGTACATGTTGACTTCGTCGCGACGCCAGGGGAGGGGACGCTCGCCGGCCTGAAAGGTGATCCCGGCAAGATTCTCAACCGGACCGGACGGGCTATGTTCGCCGGGTATCCACTTCGGGTAGAGCAAAGTGAGCGGACCGGGCTTCACCGCAATACTCAACCGAGCATGAAGCAGACGACGAGGCGCATCGCTTAAATCGACAGCAATCTGAATGGGAGTGCTTTGTGCGGTCAACAGATGAGCTGCGCCAGACAACGCAAGAAGGGTTAACGAAAGCTTTACCAAAATGTTTCTACATAATAAAGCAATGCCCGCCCTGCCTCCGCCTTCATTAACAAGCCTGATTGAGTACGGCCTCTATGTGGCTGACGTGGAACGAGCGGCAGAGTGGTACCAAGCACTGTTTAATTTCCCCGTTCTGCTGGTGGAAGGGGACAGGCTGAAGGCCTTGCAGGCAGGCGAACATATGGTGCTGCTGCTCTTCAAGGCCGGTGGCTCAGTCGACGGAGTACCCATGCCGACCGGCTTTATTCCACCGCATGACGGCAGTGGTCCGCACCACATTGCTTTCGCTATGACGAAGGGTTCCGAGGAGCAGTGGAAGCAGCATCTGAAGAACTATAACGTCACAATTGACAGCACGGTCGATTGGCCCGAAGGCGGTACGAGTTTCTACTTCCGCGACCCAGACGAGCATTTGCTGGAGCTGATCACACCAAGGCAGTGGAAGTTTCAGCCTTGGCCGCAGTTTCAGCTGCGGTGATCAGGCGTTCGACTGCACACAGTAGCGACGGCCAATCTTCGCCGAGCTTCTTTTGCAAGCGCTGTTGAGCAAGCTTCCATCCGGGGAGAGCCTCATGCCATACCGTCCGGCCTGGCTTGAGCACTCTATAGCTGGCGTGACGTTTATCTTGCGAATGGATGTTGCGCTGAATCCACTTGCGACTTATTAAGATTTTGAGGTTCCGTGAAAGCGTGGTTTGGTCAATGCTCAACAGAGCAGCCAGTTCCGATTGCCCCAGGTTCGGCCGGTTGAGGATTGTGCCAAGCAATTCAAATTGCGCTGCCGACAGTTGGAAAGAGCGGAACTCTTCTTCATAGAGCTGGGTCAAAATGCGGGCAGCGCGGCGGGTGCTCGCGCAGAAGCATTTCATTTCGCAAGTCCCGCATTGCCCTGTAACAACAGCCCGAGCGGGGCTAAAGGCCCAAGCGGAATGAATTCGAACTCAAGTAACTTCGCCTTCCCCAAAGGCAGCTTTTCCAGCAAACCTTGCGCCTCTGAAACGCTTGCGGCATTGAGAAGGAAGACCACGCCATTCTGGTCGCGACGTACGAACCATTGATCGATCTTGCCATCCAGGTAAAGGCGGACCGTATCCTTCACCTCCTGCTGCATGAGCGGCATGATCTGTTCACGAGTCGCTCCGTTCGCGATGTGGCCAATAGCAAGAATGCGAGTGGTAGGACCAGCCGCAATTGGTGGGGGCGCCTGGGCATAGGTAACCGCCGCCAATGATCCAAAGAGGGCAACGGAAAGTAACGATCTGCAGTAAGGCATTAAATGTATATACATATATCATTCAGCTTTGGGGCTCCTCCCAGCTTTAACACGTATAAAGGCTAGCTCCACTCGGGCTAATATTTGACCTTGTTCAAATATTTCTTGACAGTGAAGGCCATATCGGACAAGAATTGAACGTGGTCAAAACAGATCCGGCGACAGACAAAGGGGCCCAGACCAGAAACATCATCTTCGAGAGCGCACTGGAGCTCTGCAGGGAACAAGGCTTTGACTCGACTACCATGCTGGACATTGCTATGCGCGCTGCAGTGGTGAAGAGCGCAGCCTACTACTATTTTCCGAGTAAGGAAGCCATTGTTCAGGCCTATTACGAGACAGTACAGGCCGAGCAGGAGCGCTTGTGCAGCGAGTTGTTCTCAGAAAGCAAGGACCTGAAGACGCGGCTTCGAAGAGCTCTGCACTCGAAGCTGGAGCTGGCAAAGAATGACCGTAATCTGCTTGGCGTGGTTTTCCGATACACCGGTGAACCCCAACATCCACTGTCGTGTTTGGGGGCGGGAACCGCGGAAATCCGACGTCGCAGCATACAGGTGTTTAAGGATGCAATCGCGGAAGAAAGGCTCCCCAAGGACTTGAGAGAGTTACTTCCGGTCGCTCTTTGGTCGCTGCAGATGGGCCTCTTAATCCTGTTCTTATACGACGGTTCCGAAGATCAGCGGCGGACACGGCGATTGGGAGACGGAGCATTGGACCTTACTCTCAAGCTGCTTAGGCTTGCGAAACTGCCGCTCTTGAGGCCAATCAGAACCAGGATTCTATCGCTCCTGCGGGAAGCAGAGCTCGTGCCCCCGAAGGAGAGCAGCCTGTGATTCGAATCGAGGAGACCACGATCATCCAGGCGCCTATCCGGCGATGCTTCGACCTTTCGAGGAGCGTCGAGGTGCATTTGCTCTCAAACGTTCACTCCGGCGAACAAGCGCTGACGCTCGGCGGCGTCACTTCCGGCCTCGTCGGTCTTTCGCAACAGGTAACCTGGCGTGCCAGGCACTTCGGTGTCTGGCAGAATTTGACGAGCAAGACCACGGCTCTGCAATCACCCTCGTATTTCCAAGTCACCATGACCCGCGGTGTTTTTAAGTTCATGCAAGCGGATCACCTGTTTCAGACTCTTCCGTCAGGCGAGACGGAGATGAGAGACGTTTTCCTGATTGCTGCGCCCCTCCCTCTGCTTGGTTGGGTGGCCGAAAAGCTTTTCCTGCGCCGGTACATGCTGGGGTTGTTACGCGAACGCAACGCGGTAATCAAGCTCACGGCTGAATCCGACCAGTGGAAAAAGTATCTTGCGGACTGTGCGCAATGAGAGTTGTAATCGCGGGCGGCACGGGACAGGTGGGAACCATTCTCGCTCGCCACTTTCACCGGACTGGGCATGGAGTCACTGTCCTCGGTCGAAGCATTCACGATGTTTCATGGCGAACTGTGCAGTGGGATGGTCGCAACCTGGGTCCGTGGCGCTCGGAGCTGGACGGCGCGGATGTCCTAATCAATCTTGCTGGGCGAAGTGTTAACTGCCGCTATACGCAGGAGAATCGCCGGGCCATTCTCGAGTCCCGCGTTCTGTCGACCCAGGCTCTTCACCAAGCCATTGCCGCCGTCCAACAACCGCCGGGTGTTTGGCTGAATGCCAGTACCGCGACAATTTATCGGCACTCTCTCGATCGACCGATGGATGAAGCAACCGGTGAACTCGGGGGTGGGGAGGCCGGCGCACCCGAGACCTGGGCTTTCTCCATTGAAGTTGCAAAAGCCTGGGAGCAGGCCTTCTTCTCCCTCGCGCCCATCGGCATCCGGCAGGTGGCCCTGCGAAGCGCGATGACGTTCAGCCCTGACCGGGGCGGAGTCTTCGATGTTTTTCTGAGCCTCGTGCGTCATGGACTTGGCGGTACGAACCTGCCTGGCACTCAATTCGTGTCTTGGATTCACGAGACGGACTTCATTCGCGCTGTTGAGTTCCTTATTCAAGAGCAGGATCTTGCAGGAGTCGTGAACCTGGCTTCTCCCAACCCACTACCGAACCGGCAGTTCTTGAGCATTCTCCGGAAGGCGTGGGGTGCTCGGATTGGCTTGCCCACCACGGCCTGGATGTTGGAGGTGGGCACCTTTATGCTACGAACTCAATCCGAACTGGTTTTGAAGAGCCGGCGCGTCGTTCCTGGGCGTTTGCTGCAAGCGGGTTTTCAGTTCACTTATCCAAGGTGGCCGGAGGCAGCTCAGGAGTTAGTCGCGCGCTGGAAAGCTGAGCACAGAAAACGGTAATGTGAAGTATGGCCTCAGTAGACGAGCGATTAACTTTTCTGCTCCAGAGCACGGAAAGCCTTCACGCGACGGTTTTGGAACAATCAGCACAGATTCAGAGACATTCAGAACAGATTCAGAGACATTCAGAGCAGCTTGCCATAGATGCAGACAACATCAGGAAGCTGGCCAATATAGCTGCCAGTCACGAGGTTCGAATTGAAGATTTAGAAGAAGGCCGAGGATAGGGTTCTCACGCAGATTAGCACCCGAGTACCCGGTTCAGGTATCATGAAAGGGTTCGAAGCTCTGTGTTCTGGAGACGGTTTGTTCGCCGACTCTGTCCATCGGAGCGATGGCGGCTTGTACGCTGATCTCCCGAGCTTCGAAATCCAACGAAAAGGTTCTTATGTACGCAGTAATTGAAACCGGCGGCAAGCAGTACCGCGTCTCGCCCGGGCAAACGATTGAGATAGATACGCTGGCTGGCGAGGTTGGTAGTGCGGTGGAGTTCGATCGGGTTCTGGCCATTTCTAACGAGTCCAATGAACTGTTGCTGGGCGATGCTGTGAGCTCAGCACGAGTGCGGGCTAAAATCTCGGCGCATGGCCGCGGGGACAAAATTATCGTCTTCAAGTTCAAGCGCAGGAAGCAGTACAAGCGCACAATCGGGCATCGTCAGAATTACACTCGCGTGCAGGTAGAGGAGATCGTGTCGTAGCCGGAGCGGCTCAGGCATATAGGCGGAACAAATGGCACATAAAAAAGGTTTAGGCAGTTCAAAGAACGGGCGCGATTCTAATTCGCAGCGGCTTGGCATCAAGGTGTTCTCGGGCGAGGTAGTCACCGGTGGGTCGATCATCGTGCGCCAGCGTGGTACGCGCTACAAGCCGGGCAAGAATGTGGGCCTGGGCAAAGACGACACGCTGTTTGCAACGGTTCCCGGTACGGTTGAGTTTCGTGACCGCGGTCGTCTTGGCAAGTTTGTCAACATTATTGCTCAGCAGGCGTAGCCATCGTCACTGCTGCGCGAGCAGTTGAACGTAGTTCGGAGAAGCGAGCCTTTAACCGGGCTCGCTTCTCTATTTAGGATTCAGTGTTTATAGACGAAGTCACAATCACAGTCAAGGCGGGCGATGGCGGAAACGGCTGCCTTGCGTTTCGCCGGGAGAAGTTTGTCCCACGTGGCGGACCCAGCGGTGGCGACGGGGGTCGCGGCGGAAATGTGGTGATGGAAGGAAGCAACCACTACAACACGCTGCTCCACTTCCGGTTCAATCCCGAGCATAGTGCCCAGCGCGGACGCCATGGTGAAGGCAGCAATCGAACTGGACACGAAGGGCACTCGATCACCCTTCCTGTGCCGGTAGGAACAGTTGTTTATAACGCCGAAACAGGCGAACAGCTGGCAGACTTCACCGCGGCGGGCCAGCAAGTAATCATTGCTCGGGGTGGGCGAGGCGGGCGTGGCAACGCACGTTTTACCACTTCCACTCACCAGGCGCCGACTGAACATGAAGACGGTAAGCCGGGCGATTTTTTCAAGCTTCGCCTGGAGTTAAAACTGCTGGCCGACGTGGCGCTGGTTGGTTTTCCGAACGCCGGAAAATCGACTTTGATTTCGCGGCTCTCCGCTGCCAAACCGAAGATTGCCGACTACCCGTTCACGACACTTGAGCCCAACCTGGGCGTTGTGCAGGCCGGTGATCATACGTTTGTCCTGGCCGATATTCCGGGTTTAATTGAAGGGGCGCACGAGGGCCACGGGCTCGGTATTCAGTTCCTGCGCCATGTCGAACGAACTAAACTGCTGGTGCATCTGGTGGACGTTTCCGACTTCAGCGGACGCGACCCTGCTCAGGACTTCGACATTATTCAGGGTGAACTGAAGAGCTTCAGCGAGGCACTTGTCCAAAGGCCGATGCTGGTGGTTGCGTCGAAGATCGATGCCTGTCAAGACGAGTCGCGAATCGAGAGTGTCCGCTCCAAGGCCGCCGCGCACAATCTGCCCTTCTACACCATCTCGAGCGCAACGGGCGAGAACATAGAGACGCTGAAATTCGCGATCAGCAACAAAGTTCTTGCGGCCAAAGAAGACGTTACACTCGCAGTTGGAAGCTAAACTCTGCCGGTGCAGGGCCCGGTCTTCAAAACCGGAGTGCGGCACTAACGTTGTCACGGGTGGGTTCGACTCCCATTAGCTTCCGCCATTTCCGAGTTACGATCGCGAGTTCCGTTCCGGCGCCCCCGCGACTTTCCAATCTTGCGGGGAAAAGTCTGGTTTGTTGTTTTCCGAAACTGTACCCGTACGCGAAACTTTCATGTTACGAGTGAGTTAGTACCTTGCAGCTGAAAAGAATTGTGGTTAGTAAGTTAGATTTCTTTCGTTCGCGAACCAGCAAGCATCAGACCTATTACCTTAACTTTCTTGGGGATATCAGGTTCCAGGATCTTTCTTTTTAGTTCCACAAATGGCTGACCTAGTGCGCGCTCAGCAGCCTTGACAGCCCATTTGCAGACGTATGAAGATGGCGGTGAACTATGGTTTTGCCCCATTGTAGAAACTCACTGGATGTCAACTTACTAAATTACAAGTCGCCAAGTACGCGTCTTAACCCTATTCCGGTTAAGGCGTGATCGGGATGAAGAAGACCGATAGATTATTCCTGAGTATTCTGATCTGCGCCTTAGTAACAGGTCAATTACACGCTCAAAGTAAATCAACTTACGCGAACGACGACTTACGAACCGGATGGTATCCCAATGAGTCGATGCTAGCCCCGGCTACGGTGGGAAGTTCGCTGTTCGGCAAGCTCTTTGACACGCCGATCGTCGGCCAGGTCTACGCTCAGCCGCTGGTATCCGGAAACATTGTTTTCGTTGCAACAGAAGCGAACTGGATTTACGGTCTGGACGTGTTGACCGGGTCTGTCCAATGGTCCCGCAATGTGGGTCCCGCTTGGAACACATCCGATTATGGATGTTCGGATCTGACCCCTACTTTGGGAATTACCTCGACCCCGGTGATAGATAACACTGGCGGGACGGCGTACTTCATGAACAAAACATACCTGAACGGAAGCAGCGGGCCGGGCGCGTTTTTCATGCACGCCGTGGATGTAACTACCGGGGCCGAGCGGCCGAACTTTCCCGTTCAGATTACCGGGGCGGCGAGTAACGACCCAAGCAGCAGCTTCAATGGAACTATGCAAGGCAATCGGCCTGGATTGCTGTTGATGAACAACGTGGTGTACGCCGGATTCGGGTCTATGTGCGACATCCAGCCTTTTAAGGGCTGGGTGGCCGGAGTGTCTGCGGGCGGCCGGCTCACGGCGTTGTGGACTGCCTCGCCGGGGTTCGATAGCGGTGCCGGAATCTGGCAGGCGGGCGGGGGTTTGGTTTCGGACGGGCCGGGGCGGATCTTTCTCGCCACGGGCAATGGTTACTCTTCGACCCCGAACGGCACCTATGCCTCGAGCGCAGTGCCGGCGGGGTTGGCAGAGTCTGTAGTCCGCCTGGCAGTGCAGCCGGACGGAAGCCTGAAAGCAGATAACTTTTTCTCTCCTTACGATTCCCTCTCTCTGGACGGGTGGGATGCGGACCTGGGCTCGGGCGCGCCCGTTGGACTGCCAAGCGCTTACTTCGGAACCCCGTCCAATCCGAATCTGCTTTTCGTCTGCGGCAAGCAGGGTTATGTCTACCTGCTGAACCGGGACAACCTGGGCGGTCAGGGAATGGGATCGGGCGGAGCGGACCGGGTGCTGGGTCGGATTGGACCGTATGGTGGCGTTTGGTCCCGACCGGCGGTATGGCCGGGAGACGGTGGCCATCTGTTTGTGGTTTCGGCAGCATCCAGCAATACTTCGGTGCCTACGTCGGGGCAGATGCGCTCATTCGGCTATGGGCTGGATGGTACAGGAAACCCGGCCATCAGCATGGAAGCAAGCACCAACGAACAGTTTGGCAGTTACTCCAGCTCGCCCGTGGTGACCAGTGATGGCACCACTTCAGGAAGCGCGCTGGTGTGGCTGATTCAGGCGCCTGATGGAACTGGCAACAATGCGCAGCTGATGGCGTATGACGCGACGCCGGTTAATGGGCAAATGAATCTTCGCTATTCGACTCCGGTGGGACAGGCCTCGAAGTTTACGCCGCCGGGTGTGGGGCCCGCCCGAATCTATGTCGGAACTCGAGACGGACATTTGCTGGGATTCGGCTTGCCGGCCAATGTGGCGCTGAGTGCTCCACTGACGCAGTTTGGCTCAGTTGTCGCCGGGCAGTCTGCTTCGGCTACTGCCACCTTGACGGCGAGCACAGAGGTGACAATCCAATCGGTAACTACCAGCAATCCGGTGTTTCAGGTCGCTCAGATTACGCTTCCGGCGACGCTGTCCGAAGGCGAGAGCTTCTCCGTTCCAATGCAGTTTACGCCCACTTCCAGCAGCCTACAGAGCGGGAATCTGCACGTGATTACCAATCTGGGGCCACTGGATTTCAGCTTGGTGGGCAATGGTGTGAATCCACAGGCGCACCTTGAGGTGTTCCCCGCAGTACTGAGCTTAGGAGGCACGGCAGTGGGTGGGACTTTGGCGGGCAGTGTGATCATCTCCAACGATGGAGGGCAGCCG
Organism: uncultured Bryobacteraceae bacterium; assembly: GCA_964248405.1. Classification (GTDB taxonomy): domain Bacteria; phylum Acidobacteriota; class Terriglobia; order Bryobacterales; family Bryobacteraceae; genus Bog-105. The sequence goes on along the minus strand of CAXTYH010000012.1, from coordinate 94,913 downwards.
TTGACCATCCAGAACCTGGTTGGGCCCAATACCCCGTTCAGTGTCAGCGGTGCGCCGCCGGCCAACACGGTGCTGGCGCCGGGGCAGGCAATCACAGTGACAGTGCAATTTGCTCCGAGCACGACCGGCAGCTATACCGACTCGCTCGAGGTGGTGAGCTCGGGCGGCACGACCACCGTCAACCTCAGCGCGGCTTCGAACGCCCCCGGTGCGTTAACGGTGAATGGGCAGAGCTTGAATTACGGGCGAATCGGCGTAAGCAGCACGAGCACGTTGAATTTTACGGTTGCCAACACCGGTGCGTCGGCACTGACAATTACCAAGAGCAAGCCTCCGTCTTTGGGCCCGTTCTCCGCTGTGGCTCCACTCCCGGAAGGAACCGTACTGCAAGCAGGAGAGCTTCGGCAAATTGGAGTGCAGTTCGCACCCCCTTCGGCGGGCAACTTCAGCGACAACTGGACTTTGAACTCCGATACGGGAACAGGCTTGACCACGGTGACACTCAATGGCCTGGGAACGGCGGCATCTGGGCTTCTTTCGGCTTCGGTAAACGCGCTTCCGGGCGCTATCTCTTTGACCGGGGATGGAACCGCTGACTGGATCCACTGGGGCGATAACTCCCGGAAAGCACAGGTGCTTCCGCAGATCACGATGAGCATCATCGGAAATGAGTCCGCGGCGACCTACAATGACGACCGACGGAGCCAAAGCTGGACCGATGGCAGCCCGATGGTACAAGCGACGGGTGAAAGGTCGGGCAATTATCTGTGGGGAGTCGGCAATGGATTTGCGATCGTAGCTCCAGCCGACCGAACGACGCGAACGCTGACAGTACACGTGGGCGGTTGGAACAGCGCTGGACAACTCCAGGCCACATTGTCGGACGGGTCGGTCCTGCCGTACTCGGACACGACGGCGCTCGCTTTGGGCTCGTACTATCGAGACTACACGTTCACCTATCAGGCGGCCTCAGCGAACCAGACCCTGCGAGTAACCTGGACGATGACGGACGGCACGGGCAATGTGACCCTTAGTTCGGCAGCTCTCAAGGGAGTGGCGAGGGCGGCATCAGGAACCCTTTTGAGTTCGGTGAATGCAATTCCGGGGAACATTTCTCTGACTACGGATGGAACCGCCGACTGGGCTCACTGGGGCGACACTGACCGCAAAATGCAAGTGACCCCGCAAATTACGATGAGCGTCATCGGGAGCCAGACCTCCGCTACCTATGATGACGATGGGCGCAGCCAAAACTGGACCGATGGCAGCCCCACCGCGCAAGCAAGCGGTGAGAAATCGGGTATTTATCTTTGGGGAGTCAGCAACGGGTTTGCGCTGGTGGCTCCGGCCGACCAGAACACCCGGACGCTAACCGCTCACGTAGGGGGATGGAACAGCGCCGGGCAGCTACAGGCTACGCTGTCAGATGGGTCGGCGCTCCCCTACTCCGATACGACGGCGGTGGCCGTGGGTTCTTACTACCGCGACTATACGCTGACCTATCAGGCTGGAACAGCGAATCAGACGCTCCAGGTAACCTGGACGATGACCGCTGGATCGGGGAATCTGACCCTGAGTTCGGCGTCCCTCAATGGAGCTGGGACTGCACCGGCACCGGCCGCGCCGACACCGACTCCTGCGCCAACCCCAGCCCCCTCATCTCCACCTTCGAACCCGGGCACTGTTCCCACCGGCTGGGTGAACCTGGTCTCCCAAAATAGCGGGAAGTGTGCCGACATTGAGTATGTGTCAACATCACCCGGGGCGCGTGTACACCAATGGACTTGCGTGAACGGCGAGAATCAGAAGTTCCAGTTCACACCGGTCTCGGGCGGCTATGAAATCAGCGTGAAAAACAGCGGCCTGGCCTTGACCGTGAACGGCGGTGCCTCGGCGCTGCAGAACGGCGCTTACCTTGTTCAAGATACGTTCTCGGGCCAGACAAACCAAGTCTTTAACCTGCAGCCAATGGCTGATGGCACGTTCGAGATTGTGGCACTACATAGCGGCAAGTGCATGGATGTCGAGGGTGTATCGAAGAGCAATGGCGCTTATATCCATCAATGGACGTGTTTGAGTGCGTCCAACCAGAAATGGTCTTTGATACCAGCGCAATAGAACGGGGCGAATGAGCTTGCATGAGGAGCCGAACTGATCAAGCTGCAATCGAAAGCCCACGCCAGGGAAGTACGTGCCCTTAGTCGACGGGTGCGGGACTAACATTCAACCCGGATGATGGGATTTACTTCTTCAGCTCAGGATGTTCTGAAATGCTCAAAGTATTCCCGTCCGGATCTTTGAACCAGGCTATCTTCGCGCCGGTCGGCGAGGTCCAGATGCCCCCCTCATCTTGATTCATACCCGCATAGCGCTCGAAGCGGACTCCGGCTTGCCCCAAAACCTGAACGGTTGCCGCGATCTCCGGGACTTCCCAACCCAAGACGGTGCCGTGGGCTGGTGGAAGCTCTTTTGCCATGACCAAACGCAGCATGATGCCGTTGGCGTCAAAGACTAACGCGAAGGGCGGTTCTTCCCTCACCAGGCGAAGGCCCAGCGTCTCCCGATAAAAGGCGCGCGCGCGGGACACGTCGACAATGGACACGAACCCGATGATGTTGTATTTACTGAGTCCGGAAAACTGTGGCATGAGGCTATGATGATCTTCTCCCGCCGTTGTCGCAAGACTAGTCGGGCGTCCATAATATATCTCGCTTGCGACAAATCGAACTTACGACGGAGTACGATCCGAAGCGCGGTGTTTCTGTTGCGGCACTTGCCCATGAATACCCCTCCAGGCATCAGGTGCCAGAGCACGCACATGGCTCGGATCAACTTATTTATGCAATCAGCGGCCTGATGGAAGTATCCTCCGGTCAGAGCTGGTGGTTGATCCCGCCGTACTTTGCATTGTGGATTCCAGCGCGAACCCGCCATCGCATTCACATGCCGGGATCTGCTTCCATGCGTATGCTTTACTTCCGGAGAAACTTAACCGCAAGATCTGGGTTAGGTTGCACTGTTCTGCATGTGACTCCACTGCTGCGAGAGCTGATTCTGGAAACAGTACGCGTGGGACAGCTTCGTATGCGGGATCGTTACGAGTGTGCCCTGCGCGATATGCTCGTCTCACAGCTTCAGAATGCCTCCCCCATGCCCACTTTTGTGACGCTGCCGAGGGATAAGCGAGCGCTTGCGGTAGCTCAAGCGGTGTTACAGAACCCGGGTAACGCGAAGTCGATGGCGGCTCTTTGTGCGGAGGTAGGTGTCAGCGTGAGGACTATCGAGAGAGCTTTTCTAAAGGAGGTGGGCACCAGCTTTGAGTCGTGGCGACGACAGGTCCGATTGAAGGAAGCGGTTCAATTGCTGGTTTCAGGATGTTCCATCAAGGAGATAGCCTGCGCCATCGGCTATTCCCAGTCGAGCCCCTTCGTCGAAATGTTCCGCAGGACATTTGGAGCGACACCGAAGGCATGGACCTCAGCCTTGGAGGCGCTTGGCCAACGCTCCGCCGCACCCTGAGTCTGCGATTTCAATCGCCTGCCGGGACAAACGCAGCGCCCACGACGCGCGTCTTGGGACGAAACGAAACAATCGTCAACAGCCCGGATACCAAACAGCAGAAGGAAAGCATCAGCAAGGCCAGAACCATGCTATGCGTTGCGTCCCGGATCTTGCCTACCAGATACGGACTGATATAGCCGGCCAGATTGCCGACTGAATTAATCCAGGCGATGCCGGCGGAAGCCGCAGTGCCTGACAGGAGAGTGGTGGGCAAGGCCCAGAACGTCGAATAGGAAGAAGCAATACTGGCAGTCGCAACGGTAAGCGCGAGAAGGCTGAGAGCCCCCGAGATTCCAGGTATGGCGGAAGCCGCAAACGCTACCGAACACACAATGCACGTGATGGCGATATGCCAGCGTCGCTCGCCCGTCTTGTCCGAGTGAGATCCCACAAGAACCATGGCTACTGCGGCCACCGCCCAGGGAATGGCCGTGAGGAGCCCGATGGTGAACGAGTTCTTGCTTAGTGTGTCCTTCACGATCTGTGGAAGCCAGAAACTAATGCCGTAGTTGACCATCACCATGCCGAAGTAAATCAGGCAGAGCAGCCACACTTTCGTGCTGCGGAAAGCATCCGCCAGCGAGTGGTGGCCGGGCGCTTCCAGGCGCTTTGCTTGCTCTTCTTCGCGCAGTCTCCGTTCCAGCAGTTGCTTCTCTTCTTCGTTCAGCCAGCGTGCTTTCCTCGGCCCGTCTTCGAGAAAGTAGAGCGTCAACAGCCCGGCCAATACCGATGGAATCGCTTCCACAACAAACAGCCATTGCCAGCCTCGCAGAGTGCCCGCGCCGGACATACTTTGCAGGATCCAACCCGAGAGCGGTCCGCCGATAACGCCGGAAAGAGGCACCGCTGTCATGAAGGCAGCGAGCATCTTGGCCCGATACCTGCGCGGATACCAGAAAGTGAGATAGAGGATGACTCCGGGAAAGAAACCCGACTCCACCACACCGAGAATGAAGCGGACCAGATACAAAGCTCCCGCGCTTCTGACGAACATCTGACAGCCGGAAACCAGGCCCCAGACAACCATGATGGGACCTAGCCAGCGCTTGGCGCCAATCTTCTGCAGAGCCATATTGCAGGGGATTTCGAAGAAGAAGTAGCCCAGGAAGAACATGCCTGCGCCCATGCCATACACGGCGTCGCTGATGCCCAGATCCTGCTGCATCTGGAGCTTCGCGAAGCCGACGTTTACGCGATCGATGTAAGCGAAGACGTAACACAAAAAGAGAAAGGGGATGATGCGCCGTGTGACTTTGGCGTAGAGCGCCTCCTCAGACTTCAGGGGCGAAATCGCGTTCGTGCTCACGCGGTCAACCTGATTGCTCTATGAGTCTCAGCGCGCACACCAGCCTCCGTCAATCAGAATGTCAGTACCGGTGATGAAGCCGGCGCCATCGGAACAGAGATAGGCCGCAAGCGTTCCGATCTCTTCCGGCTTGCCCCATCGCCCAACCGGAAGACTAGCTAGAAACTGCGCATTCGCCTCCTGGTTCTGCATAACCGGCAGATTCATCTCCGTCGCAAACGGACCGGGGCTAATGCCGTTTACGGTTATCCCTTCGCCAGCCAATTCCAAAGCCAAAGCGCGGGTTAAGCCAAGCAGCGCGGCTTTACTGGAAGAGTACGCGCTTCTGCCGGGTAAGGAGACATGGCTCATGATGGAGCTCATACTCAGAATGCGGCCATAGCCGGTGCCGCGCATGTGCGGTACGAAGGCCCTACACATCAGGAAGACGCTGGTCAGGTTTGTATCCAAGACAGTTCGCCACTCATCGAGCGAAAACTCAATCAGGTTCTTGCGAATGTTCGTGCCGGCGTTATTCACCAGGATCTGTACTTTGCCAAGCTGCTCCGCTACATCTGACGCGAGTTGCATCACGGCTCCTTCGTCGGTCACGTCAGCTGTAAAAATGGAGGCCTTTCCGCCCTCATCAGTGATCTCCTTCTGCACTTCCGCGAGCTTTTCACGATTGCGTGATACTAGGGCAATCGAAGCTCCCTGAGCACTCAGAGCAAGAGCCATGGCCCGCCCCAGTCCTTTGCTCCCACCCGAGATAAGAGCTATTTTTCCTGTCAGGCCGGCTTGCGTGCTGCTCGTCATCATGTTTAAATCCCGACATCTTTCATATCACGTGCAAGGATCACGCCCGGGCTTTTATCGTAGGCACACCAACTTTTCTCGTCTCCATCCAAAGCGTTAGTGATAGTCTGGCTGACACGTTTTCTGGCGATGGTCCGGACCCAAGTCAAGTTCGGCATGGCTCCACGAGGAGGTCTCAAGTTGCGGATTAAAGATTTGTTTTTCCTGGCCGGTCTGTTCGTCTTGCCGCCAGTTTTGTTCGGCCAAACGGCGGGAACCATCAACGGGGAGATCAAAGATTCGTCAGGCGCCCTTGTGGCTGGAGCGTCGCTGACCCTAACGGATAAGGCGACCAATGCCACCCGTGTTGAGACTTCCAACAACGAGGGACTATTTACTTTTCCGACCTTGCCTCCGGGACAGTATGGCCTCATTGTCCGCATGACTGGATTCAAGAGTGAAACAGAGCCTGACATCAACGTGCAGGTACAACAGACCGTTCGCGCTGACTTCACGCTTCAACCTGGTCAGGTGAACGAATCGATTGAGGTGAGTGCCTCGGCTGAACAACTCAACACGGACAACGCCACCATCGGCACCGTGATCGAGAACAAGCGAGTGGTGGACTTGCCGTTAAACGGGCGTGACTATCTTCAGCTCGTGCAGCTCAGTCCAAACGTTTCTGCCAGCTTCGGCTCAACGCAGAGCTCCAATCGGCAAGGTGGAACCCGGGCCACCGAGAACCTGTCCATTGCCGGCCAGCGTTCTACCTTCAACCACTACACGCTGGATGGAATCGAAAATACCGACGTCAACTTCAACTTCTACTTAATTCAGCCCTCAGTAGATGCGATACAAGAATTTAAAGTGCAGACCGGCGTCTACCCGGCAGAGTTCGGGCGCGAAGTATCGCAGGTGAATGTCTCGACCAAAAGCGGGAGCAATCAGTACCACGCGGCTCTCTTTGAGTTCTTCCGAAACTACAAACTCGATGCTGCGCCCTACGCCTTCACCAGTCGGCAGAGTTCGAATCAGCCTTTCAAGTGGAATCAGTATGGCTTTACGCTCGGCGGCCCGCTGTCGGTTCCTAAGCTGTTCAACGCCAAGGACCGCTTGTTCTTTATGGCAAATTTTGAAGGCTTCAACGAGCGCGCCACCAGCAACAGCCTGTACAGCGTTCCCACACTTGCCATGCGCAATGGAGACTTCTCATCTGTCCTCACGCGCCTGGGTGCGCAACTCTACTACCCGACCGGGCGCACGCTGGTGAATGGCAAATACACGGCCATCCCGATCCCAGGCAATATCATTCCAACAAGCGCCATTGCTCCGCAAAGTTTGCAGATGCTTGCGTTTCTACCAGTCCCAAACCAACCGATCCCAGGCAATCAATCTCCCGTTAACGACTATCTGCTGAACGCTAACAACCCGACCGACAGAGATCAATTCAACCTGCGCATTGACTGGGTGGAAAGTTCAAAGTCTTCCTGGTTCGGACGATACAGCTGGACCAATGAGAGCGGGCTGTCGCCCACGTTAACGATGGCCGGGAACTCACTGGCGACACACGGAGACCAGTACATGATTGCCAATACCCGAGTCTTTTCACCGACCACGGTGAATGAGTTTCGGTTCGGCATCAACTCCTTCTACAATGCGGTGGCTCCGGAACTTGCCTGCAAGCGGAATGTGGTTGCGGAACTGGATCTGCCGGGCCTGAACACCAGCAATTGCGAGACCTGGGGTATCCCGCAGATGCGGAACCTGGGTGAGATCAGCGGTTGGGGCGATGACACAAACGGTCCCTACGTTCTCAACGATGCCATAGGCCAGGTGATCGATAATTTTTCCTGGATTCGCGGCAAGCACGCGCTTCGTTTCGGAGGCGAAGTTCGTCGCGATCGCTACAACCAGTTAGGCAATGAGTTTCCGCGCGGAGCTTTCAACTGGGGCTCCTCATCTACATCGAACCCGAATGGCAATACCGGTGGTTATGGGTTTGCCGGGTTCCTGCTGGGGGCGCCCACGGAGGTTGATGGCGCTTATGGCATCGCCTTTGAGCAACTACGCGCCACCAGCCAGGCCTACTACTTTGATGACACCTGGCGGGCCGCTTCCAACTTCACGGTATCGCTCGGGCTGCGCTACGAGTTAACGCCGCCCTTCTACGACCGCAGCGGCCACGAGACCAACATCCAGCTGCCGGTCTTTGCGACGGGTGCGGGGGTTACCAATCCCGCGCTGCAGCCGACTGACGTGCGGTCAGGTATCGGTAACTACTACGAAGGGCTGCCCTTCTTCTTCCCGGGGGTGCAAGTGGCCCGCGACGGTCGCTTGGGCAAGCGACTCTACCAGACCGACTATAACGACTGGGCGCCGCGCCTCGGCCTTGCCTATACCCCTAAAGCGACCTGGTCCATCCGGGCCGGGGTCGGGCTTTTCTATGCGCAAGACAGCAGCAACTCGCGCTTCGACCTGGCACGAACCTTGGGCGGCAAAAGCAACAACGTCAACAACAATCAGCCTGCGGCGCTACCCAGCTTGACCTGGACCAATTTCGTTACGCCAGGGGCAATCATCAACATTAAAAATCCAACGCTGTTCGGAGTCCTGGTCGATATCCGCAACCCGCGCGTGATGCAGTATCTGTTCAACGTTGAACACGAGCTATCGAAGTCAATGGTGCTGGAGGTGGGTTACCTGGGCTCGGAAGGTCATCGCCTTCAGGGACTCTTCAATGCGAATGAAGCAACTCCCGGCACCACTGGTCTCACTAGTCGCTTGCCGTTCTCGAACATCGGCATCATGCAGACTGTACAAGGCGGCGGCAACTCGAACTACAACAGCCTTGCGGCAACGCTGACTCGCCGGTTCTCGTCCGGCCTTACGCTCCTTTCGTCGTACACATGGGCCAAGAGCATTGATGATGTGAGCGCGATCCGCGGGCAGAGCGACACTATCTTTCCGCAGAACAGCCGATGCCTGGAGTGCGAACGCGCGTTATCGGCGTTCAACGTGGGCCAACGCTTTGTGGTCTCGGCTCTTTACGAGCTCCCGGTTGGCGCTGGCCGGGCTTTCCTGAACCGCGGAGGCGTGCTCAATCAAATCGTCGGAGGCTGGCAAGTCGGCTCTATCTACACCGTCCAAAGCGGACTTCCCGGCTATCCTACTCCCGGTCCGGATCAGTCCAACACCGGTATTGGAAACAGCCGCGACCGGTTGAATGCAACAGGCGTCTCGCAGTCACTTGCTAACCGAACTTCGAGTGCCTGGTTTAACATCAATGCGTTCTCATTGGAGCCATTCGGGACCTTCGGCAATGCCGGCCGTAATACCGTCATTCAACCTGGCCGTAACGATTGGGACTTCTCTGCCCTAAAGAACTTCCGTATCACCGAACGGCAGGAGCTTCAGTTCCGGTTTGAGGGCTTCAATTTCGCTAATCACCCGAACTTGGGTAACCCAGGCTTGTCGTGGGGACAGAATGTGAAACCGTCCTCCAGCTTCGGCGTCATCAGCAGTACGGCGATTCCCATGCGGCAGCTGCAGCTCGCTTTGAAATACGTATTCTAAACTTCAAAGATAGACAGCTGAAGACGCATAGCGGTATGTCCGATCACTTACTCCAACGCCGTACCCTTCTGGAATGTGCGGTTCGCCTGCTGAGCGTACCGGTAGGCTCTGCGTTCCTGTCTACCTGGAGTCAGGCGGCGCAGGGGCACCAGCATGGCGGAACTGGGGCGATACCCGCTCAGCCGCCCATCCTGAGCGGGTATCGCCCCCAATTCTTCGCGCCTGACGACTTCGAAGCTCTGAGCGCCTTTACCGAACTGCTGATTCCAACCGATGACACACCGGGCGCGCGCGAGGCAGGCTGCAGTCAGTTCATTGACTTTGTGCTTGCTTTTAGCGCTGACTTCGCCCCGCAAACGCGGGAGCAGTGGCGCTCTGCTATGAGCGCTCTGCACCAGGCCGGGTTTCACGGTGGAAACGGGAGGCAGCGTGCCGCTTTGCTCGCCGAGATGTCTCGGCCGGAGCGCGACGCGCATGCGCATCATCCGGCATACTTTGCATATCAACTAATCAAACGGGAGAACACGTTTGCCTTCTACACCGCACGGGCCGGGATCATAGAAGATCTCGACTACCGCGGTAACTCCTACAACGTACAGTTCCCTGGCTGCACTCACCCGGAACACCATGAGGTCTGACCGATGGCCACTACTTACGACGCGATAGTTGTCGGGTCTGGCGCCTGCGGCGGTTGGGCTGCTATGGCCTTGGCGCAGGCGGGCATGAAAGTGTTGATGCTGGAAGCCGGCAGCCCGATCGACCAGAGCAAAGACTTCCATCACACCTTTCTGTACCAGCTGAAGTACCGCGGCCGGGGAGCACCGGGGCTGCTGCGTCGCTATAGCGGCAGCGAACGCAACTATCGCATCATGACCGATGTGGAGGAGAACCCGTACACGACTGCTCCTGAGACGGTATATCAATGGGGCCGCTCGCGTTGCTTGGGCGGCCGAAGTCTGCACTGGGCGCGCGCCAGCGATCGCATGGCCGATTACGAATTTGCAGCGGCATCGCGTGACGGATACGGTATGAACTGGGCCATCCGTTACGCCGATATAGAGCCCTACTACGATCGCGTGGAAAGCTTTATCGGTGTAAGTGGCGCTGCTGAAGGCTTCCCGCAGTTTCCAGACGGCAAGTTCCTGCCGGTGATGCCTTTGAACTGTGCAGAGTCGATTTTTTCTGCGGCCTGTAAAAGTCTGGGATGGCCCACAACGCACCGCCGACTGGCGCAGCTTACTCGCGCCCACAATCATCGGCCGCCGTGTCACTACTGCGGCAACTGCGTTAATGGATGCGACGTCGGGGCTATGTTCAGCACCGTTTCCACCACCTTGCCTCCCGCCTTGAAAACCGGCAATCTGGATGTGCGCACCGACAGCATCGTGGCGCTAGTGCGAATGAATCGGGAGAATCGTGCGCAGGGGGTGACCTACATCGAACGGTTTACCGGCAAGTCAGTTGAGGTGGACGCCAATCACGTAATCCTGGCAGGCTCGACTCTCGAGAACACGCGACTGCTTCTGCTTTCAGGCAAAGGCGGTCTGGCTAACTCAAGCGGAACGCTGGGACAGTACATGATTGACCAGGTAGGCGGAGGCGGCGTCACTGGATATCTGCCCAAGTTGAAGGGCGGTCCCAGCCGGCTCGACGACGGTAAATCGGCCGGCATCACCATTCCGAATCTGGTGAACATCGATGAACGAACCGCGCGCAAGGATTTCATCCGCGGCTATGCGATGAATGCGACTGGCGGGCAGAGCGAATATCCGGCATTTGCGGCTTCCCTGCCCGGCTATGGCTCCGATTGGAAGAAAGAAGTCAAGAGCCGGTATGTGGCCCAGGCGCGAGTCTGGATTGCGGGTGGAGAGATGCTGGCTCGAAAGGGAAACTTTGTCGAGCTCGATCCGGAAGTGAAGGACCATTGGGGCATCCCGGTGCTTAAGATTCATTTCACACATTCGGATAACGACCATGCCCTGGTAGCGCACTTCCAGGGGCGTGCCGAAGAACTGTTCAAGCGAGCAGGTGGAGAGGTGATGGGCGGCATGGGACGCGGTGGGCCGGCAGGGTTTCCCGGGGGCCCGGGCTCACCGGACAACCGCGCTGTAGCTGACTCCGACACAAGCCGTAGCGCGGACAGCGAAGGCGAGCCTCGGAAGCCGGGCGCTCAGCCCAATGCAGTGCCGCGCAAGAAAGCGCTTGGTAGTGCCATTCACGAGGTCGGCACCGCTCGCATGAGTGAGTCGCCAAAGGATGGCGTGTTGAACAGTTACTGTCAGACTCACGATATCCCCAACCTCTACGTTTTCGGTGGCAACGCTTTTCCCTCGACCGGCGACAAGCACCCGACACTAACCATGCTGGCGCTGACTGCGCGCGGGTGCGATCACATCCTCGAAGTTGCCAAAGGCCGTAACACTTAGAAGTAAATTATCTGATGCGAGCGCTCTTATCCGTTCTCATTTATTGCTTGCCCTTTGGGAGTATCGTGGCCCAACAGGCAGCCCATAGCGACCCTGCAGTTCCCAAGCCCGGGATCACTACGGAAGGCCAGCGGGGAGCTCAGCGAAGTCGCGGCGCCGACGGCACACATGACTTCCTTGGACTGGGCGCTCCGCCTGATGCCGCCGCTGCCGAGCGTGGGAGCAAGACTTTCGCATCGGCCTGCGCTTTTTGCCACGGCGCGAAGGCCACGGGCGGCGATACTGGCCCGGACCTGCTTCGTTCCACGCTTGTTCTGCATGATGCGAAAGGAGAGCTGATTGGGCAGCTCGTACACAGCGGGCGTGTGAGTCGCGGCATGCCCGCATTCCCTGCCTTCACCGATGCTGAACTGTATGACGTTGCAGAGTTCCTCCATCTGCGCGTAGAACTTGCCGCCAATCGCGGAACTTACAAACTCCTGGACGTTGTCACGGGCGACGCCAAGGCTGGTGAACGCTGGTTCCAAGGGCGCGGCCATTGCACCCAGTGTCATTCTGTTACGGGCGATCTCGCCCATATTGGCACCAAGCTGAGCGCGCCTGACTTGCAACAAACTTTTCTCTACCCTGCTTCGCGCGGCTTCGCTTCGGGTGGTGAGGCTGTCCAAAAGGTAACTGTCACTCTGCCTTCAGGAGAACGCATGACGGGCACATTGAAGCATCTCGATGATTTTACGGTGAGTCTCTACGATGATGGCGGCGACTTCCATTCGGTCGCCCTTAGGGAAGGAATCAGAGTCGATCTGGAAGACCGGCTCGCGGCGCATCGTCAGTTGCTCAATGAGTATACCGATGAAGACATGCACAACCTAACCGCCTATCTGGTGACGCTCAAGTGATGCGCGCCTGCTTCCTGGTTTGTCTGGCCGCGGCTTTTCTTCCGACCTTAGCTGAATCACAACTTCTTAATCCACACAAGTTACTCGAGCCGCCGACAGATACCTGGCCTACATACAATGGCGACTACTCGGGCCGGCGCTTCAGCTCGCTCAACCAAGTCAGCGGGAGCAACATCAACTCTCTTGCGCTTGCGTGGATGTACCGCATCTCAAACGTCGGAGCTCAGCGTGGCGTAGGAGCGCCTGAAATTAAATCCACGCCGCTGATGGTGAATGGGGTCTTATACTTCACCATTCCTGACCACGTCTACGCCGTGGATGCGCACACCGGTGAGGAGCTGTGGCACTACGACTGGCAAGACCAGGGCGGCCATCTGGTGGGTAATCGGGGCCTTGGAATGTACCGTGACTGGCTTTACTTCCTGGGCCCGGATGGTTGGCTGATTTCGCTCCAGGCCAGGACTGGAAAAGAGCGCTGGCGCAAGAAGGTGGCCGATGAGAAGCTGCAGTACTTCACCACAATGGCGCCCATGGTGGTAGGCAATCATGTACTGGTCGGAGTGGGCGGCGATGCAATGGATGTTCCCGGCTTTCTGGAAGCGCGCGACCCTGAAACGGGCGACCTGCAGTGGCGTTGGAACTCCGAGCCGCAGGCCGGGGAATCCGAAGCTGCAACATGGCCGAACCAGGCAGCGCGCGAACACGGAGGCGGCATGACCTGGCTTCCCGGCACCTACGATCCCGAGCTGAATCTGATCTACTGGGGCACCGGTAATCCAAACCCGGTGTACGCCGGCCAGGGTCGGGAAGGCAGTAATCTTTGGACTTGCTCGATTGTGGCGCTGCGGCCAGATACGGGCAAGCTCGCCTGGTATTTTCAAGCTTCACCGCACGATACTCACGATTGGGATAACGTCGAAACGCCGGTTCTGTTTGATGCCGTCATTGACGGGCATCCGCGTAAACTGCTTGCCCAGGCAGCTCGCAACGGATACTTCTTCGTTCTCGATCGAACAAACGGCAAGAACGTAGTCAGCAAGCCATATGTGCCGTTGAACTGGTCCAAGGGCACCGATGCGCACGGCCAGCCGATTCCAGATCCGAAGAAAAATCCAACCCCGGACGGTTCGCTGCTGACGATCCCGGGAGGCGGCGGCACCAATTGGCTTCCACCCAGCTTTGACCCAGAGACCGGCTTGTTCTATGTGAACGCAACGCGCGGCTACAGCCTCGCTTACCTTACAGATACCGACCCGCGTCCAGAAGGTTACGGCGGCTCGGGCCGTGGTTTGTGGTCAGAGCATGTTCTTGAAGCAATTAACGGGAAGACAGGAGATGTAGCCTGGAGCCACCCCTATCGAAGTGCCGGACCCGGTGCGGGACTGGGCGGCCCGGGCATTCTTACCACGGCAGGCAAGCTTCTCTTCACCGGTGACTACTCTGCAAACTTCATTGCGTACGATCCAGCCAACGGCAATATTCTATGGCACTTTCCGGTGCTGCACGGCGTGAGCAATGGGCCGGAAACGTATTTGCTCGAGGGCAAGCAGTACGTAGTGGTTGGGGCCGGCGACACGCTCTTCGCCTTCACTCTAATTCACGCGGCGCCGTAGTTGAGCCACCTACATGTTCAAGTTTTGACGCGCGTAGTTGATACACGCCGAGTTGTAATTATCTTCCGCCTTTAGCGCTTCTCCCTGCGACAGATTATCCACAACGGGCAGTGGCGTCTTGGGTGGATTTTGTCTTACCAGCTCCATCACCCTGGCCAAATCTCGCGCCGGAACTTCCGTCACCGGATCAGAAAAGGTGGCCCAGTATTGATCTGTCAAGACCGGGACCTTCAGCGGATCGCGGGTGATCATCTCCAGGCAGAAGAGTAAATTCGGATCTTTTGCGCGCACCTGTGCAACCCGCTTCTTAAGGTCAATCACTCCCTCTCCGAATGGAACTTCGGAAAGGAGAAAGCCGTCAGGGTAGTCCTGAACACCCATGTCTTTGATGTGGGAAAAGATCGCGTAGGGAGTTAAGGCCGTGAAGGTTTCGTCGGGCATCTCGCAAAGGGAGAGATTGTTGCCCATATCGAGACAGACGCCCACCCATTCACTGCTCACCTGCTTCATCCATGCGGCCTGCTCTGCCGCTCGCCAGCCTTTGTGATTTTCAATGGCGAGCCGCATGCGGTGTTTGGCCAGAACCGGCTCAGCAAGAGAGACTGTCTTCTGGCACTGCGCAAAGTTTGCTTTGAACGCCTCCAACGTCGTGAACTGTTCGTAGCGCCGCTGCGTCATGGCGGCATGCAAAGCCGACGCACCCGCCTCTTTGCACGCTGCTACCGCGGTGTCGAAATTGGGAACATCGCTCTCGGTTTTCGGCAGCGGGGTGTTCAGGATCACGACCATGTTGTAGGCGTCCACCTGGTGCCGGATTGCTTTGACAGCCTCTGGGGTGGGCGACGGGAGGAAGGACTCGGCCCCGGCTAGACCCAGATTATGACAGTGTTCGATAATGTCGAACTTTTGCCCACTCTGTTTCGCAGCGCGCGACCGAACGCTGAAGCAAGTGGGCGAACCGCCAAGCAGAGCTTTTCCGGCTGAGGTATCTCCCGAGGCGGTCTGCAGCGCGAGAAGCGTCGATGCTGCGCCGGCTCCAAGTATCTCTCGTCTGGTCATAGCGTTTCTCCCTTACTCAGGCCACATCATATACGACTGGCTTGCCTCAGAGTTTACCGGAAATTCTGTGAGAAGTAGGGGGTCTGTCTTCTAGAGACTTCTGACACCTTCCGTAGAGCGAATGCACGGATGCTATTGAAAAACTCTGTCATGTGCTTCGGAGTTGATCTTGGTAGGCCAACGTCCGGATCGTCCGTTAATTCGCTAAAACATTCTGCGTCGCCTTTTCAGCTTGGCGGTTTCGTAGATTCAAGTGAGATTAGAACGCGCTTTTATGGTGAGTCAAATGAGGTCGAGTAAGAGGCAATTGCTTTTCGATACGAGTGGCGTGAATGAACTGGCTAAAGACACCACGGGAGCTATAACTCGCGCGGCCGCAATTGCGTATTCAGTTAAGATCACGGGAACCAACGCGGCGGAATTGGGCGCGACCCGAAATTCGAGTCAAAGAAAGCAACTGCTTTCTACGCTGAGACTCTTGTTAGCCGATGGAGTTTGCTTGGTTCCGTCTCGATGGGTGATTCGAAGACATGCTAACGATTTCTTGAAGGACCAAAGCCAATATGAGTGGCAGCAGCTTGACGTGCGATGCCGAGGCACTGAGCGCACCATAGCTATCGACACATTGATTGACGACGAAAACAGCAGCGTGCTACTAGCCGAGAATGTGCAACTGGAGGAACAGTTCAATAATTCGCATAAGGGCGAACGCATGCGCCTCGATGAGGTGATGGGCAAGAGGGCATTTTCGTCTTTTACGGAGTATCTCTCCGTATTGCTAGAAGATGGGGTCCAGCGTGGAGTGTGGGCGTGAGCTTGTTTCAACAAGCAACAAACGTCAGACTCGATGAACGCACTCTAAGAGTCTTTCTACAAATGTGCCCTCCATGGCGTAGCGCGTTCATAGCGCTTTTATGGAGTCACTATCGGATGTGTTTCATCGATCCGAGCGGACAATCCATCAAGAAAGCGGGTCGACACGATCTCATGTCTGCCGTTTATCTTCCTTACTGCGACATTTTCGTCACGCATGACGAAGGGCAGCACGGAGCGTTATCAGCAATCGCGCAAGAAGCGGAAATAGCAGCGGACATATGGACCTACGAGAGATTTTCACAATCCATACCGAGCATCTAGGTCCTGCTGATTCGGCCTATGACCTGCAATCTGTCGGTTGTGTGCGATGGGCTTGTCATCCACTCACTAAACGAGATCCGGGTCGTCTGACGGCCCACATTCCCAAAGCGCCGTATCCCGGGCGCGCGATGTCAGCGGGCCACTAAGTAGTGGGGAGGATGAGGCGGTCTGAACAGAGCGTCAATTCAAATAACATCCGCGCTCTATTAGCAGTACGATACACAAAGGATCGAAAGAGTGAGGATCAACCCGAAGTCGTTCGCCACAATCGGGCGTCAAACGCCATATCTTGCCTGGGCCGAGAAAGGCTCAACGCCCGGCGCAATCAAGGCCAGGGTGATCGCAACCCTGCAACCGTACTATGAGAACCAATTGGTTCTATCTCAATTGCCCATCGAAGTGCTTGGTTTCGAGGCTGTCTTCATCGACCGCCTTGATAGTGATCCCTGGGCTGCCGCTATGTTCACTGGCGTTTTGTCCGAGTACCGCGGTGCACTCAATCTAGACCCACAGAGGTGTATCGACGCGCTCACGGCTTGGGACGAGCACATCGCACGGGCAATGTCAGAGTTCTATACGATCTATTTGTTGGAGGTCGACAAGGTTGGGCTTGAGCTGGACGAGTTTCGTGTCGAGCTTCTCCGAAATATCGGTGGACTGCTTGAGGCCTGCCTCCAGCCAAACCTCAAAGCGCTTCTGCATCAGGTGCGGATACGTCGCGCACAAAGTGCTGATAGAACGCACCTCGAGAGCCTGACGTTTGGCGAAGTTGTTGAAGAGCTGAGTAGAACGCTCTGCGTACCCGACCTACTCGCGCCTCCGCCGTGGGCGCTGAAGGTACATGTGTTCCGGAATATCGCCCAGCACCACTCAGCATTCTGTCGGGGCGGTCGCATTGTAGCTAAGTACCGAACCGGCCGGAGGACAGAGGAAATAGAATTTACTAGGGAGGAACTGCTCGAGGTCGCCCGAAAGCTACACCAGGTTCAAGAGGTACTGCGGGCTGCGCGGACTATCTTCTACTTGGATAATGCGGCTCAGATTCAGAATATGTTCGGCGGCGATCTCCGGCCGGACGTGGCGATTCTCTTCTTGACCACGGCGATAGCAACGCAAGGATTTGAAGTTGTCGATTTGGACATATCCGATGCACTGGCCCACCTTAAAGTCCAGGACGTGACGGGAGGTGATGCCCGGAATCGGGGCATCCACGCTTCGCAGTTCCTCATTCAGGTGTGGGCGGAGTGTCGTACGCCCAAGGTTCAGGTCACCTACATCGATAAACATGGACGGACTCGGCTCGTCGCTGAAGCAAAGAACAGTGATTGTGAAGATATTGTTGATGGGCGGACTCCGTTCGAGGCACTTGCCAGTCGCGTTGTCTTTAGAGTGCCTCCCATATCTTGAAGTCCGCTACTACAACGAGAGCTACCAGGCCCGGTGGGAGAACTCTATTGACAGCTTGCTCGACCGGCATATAGGATGAACACTCCAGTCAGTACGGCAGTGTGGAGAACGATGCGCTGGGCTTTATATCTGTTTGTAGCTGTAGTAAGTGCCGCAGCGACGGCTAGTGCACAGGATCTGGATTTCCTGTTTGCTTTGGTTGACGGCAATCATGATGGTGAGATCGACCGGCAAGAGGTTGAGGCTTTCGCCGGCAGGCAGTGGCAAACGCTTGATCCGCAAGGAGCCGGACGCATCACGCGAGAGACTCTCTCTTCCCATTCTCTTGCCACGGCGATGGCAGGGACATTGCTGCCGGTCGGGGGCGCGACGCTCTCCAAGCGTGGCTTCACCGAGGCGGTTGGCGAGCATTTCAGGCGGGCAGACGCGGATGGTAACGGAACGCTTAACACCGCGGAGTTTGCGACGTTCTTGGGAGCTTCAGGGTCGACGAAGGCCGATGCATCGCAAGCCCCCGCGCGGCTCCTGGACTCACTGGCCGATTCATATCGAGCGGGTCTCCCGTCTTGTGCGAGCCTCGGGCGTGATCCCGCAAATGGGCTGGTGGGCAACAAAGGCGTCTCGTCACTCATCGCGAAAGTCGTGGGAGCAAACGGCAAAGACGCGGCCTACTGCTCCGTCCAGTTCGTTTACAATTCGGGTCTTTCTGGTCCGAAGGACGGCTATGCTGATGGCCAGAGCCAAGCCATTACGATCCGGGTTGGCCTTCCCCTGCGGCCGGATGAGGAAGCAGGCACTATACCCTGGAACGGGCGCATCCAAAACGTCGGCAGCGGTGGCTGCATGGGTAACGTGCCTAGCGTCACAATCGCCACAAATGCCGGCTTCGCTTCGGCCAGCAGCGATGGTGGGCATGGCGCACCTTGGATTGCCTTCAATTGTGGGTTCGGCGTTATTCAGGAAAAGCATCGGCTGAATGAGGGGCTCATTCGGGATTTTTCTGCCGAGCATGTCAAATGGCAAACCGTGTGGTCTAAGGCGCTGGTGAAGACGTACTACGGACAAGCTCCCAAGCGAACGTATTGGTGTGGTTGCTCGCAAGGGGGTCGTGAGGGCTTCATCGCCTTACAAACGCTTCCGCAGGAATATGACGGCATTCTGGCGGGCGCAGCCGCACTCTACTGGATGCGCTTTCAGATGGCGCAAGCTTGGTCCGGCTTGGTGATCAAAGATATGTTGCGCAGCAAAAACAAAGATCTGACCCCGACGCAAATCGACCGGACAGTTCGGATGGAGGTAGCGGCCTGTGACACAATCGACGGAGTCACCGACGGCCAACTCGCAGACCCGCGTCAGTGCCATTGGAGCGCAAAAGCGGCCATCTGCAAACCGGGAGAGGCCAACTCCGGCACTTGCCTGGACGTTGATCAGGCGGCTGCATTCGACCTCATCCGGCGCGGACCGGTTAACCACCTGGGACAGACCATCTGGTTTCCTTGGGAACCCGGTACTACCTTTTCAAACCAAACCAATTACCTGCTGTCGGACAGTGTTATGCAGTGGGCTGTGCAGGATCTTGCTTTTAAATCGGACGCGCATCTTTATATGGACGAGGCTGCGCTTCGCCGTTCGCACGATGCGGGAGGCATAACGTATGAGGACATGGCTACCCTTGCCAGCCAGAGAGTCAGCGATCTGGTCGACATGGACAATGTCGCCATGCAAAGGGCAGCGAAGAGCGGCGTTAAGGTGCTTGCCTGGACGGGCATCGCCGATCGAAATATTCAGTCGCGTAACACCCTCAAGTATTACCGCGATGCCGCCGCGAGCCTCGGTGAGAAAGTCGATGACAAGGCTCTGCAATCTTGGTTCCGCACTTTCCTCTATCCAACCGTCGATCACTGCGCGGGCGGCACGGGGCCGCAGCCTGGCAATCAAGTCAATGGGCCTCTTTTCAGCGCATTGGTTGCCTGGGTTGAAGAGGATAAGGCGCCGGATCGCATCATTGCTACCAAGCGCGACCCCAGTGGCTCGATCGTTCGTACGCGTCCCGTTTGCGCCTATCCTCAAACGGCAACTTATATCGGAATGGGCAGCATCGACGATGCAGCTAGCTTTCGATGTGGAGGGAAGCTCGAGACGGAAGACATAGTTCGTAACGATCGACTTGCCACTTACAAGAGAGAAAATGGGTCCGGCACCATCCCTGCGAACTATCGAGCGCGCCCGTGAGCTGCGGCGGCTGAATGAGTTCGGTAGAAACTGAAAAGAGCACCGCGCGTGCAGTGCTCTTTCGGTTATTAACGCTCGCGGTGAGAGACTATTTGCCGTTTAATTTGCTGCCCGTCATGGAAGCCGCCTGCCCACGCGCATGCGTACCGTCGTTAGGCTGCTTGGGAGAGATGCCGCCCTTCATCATCAGCGCTGCTGCGATCTCATAGATTTCTTCCGGCGCGTAATCGGGCGAGAACTGCGAGCGTGACTCGGAGATGACCGGTCCCTCGGCAGCATAGTCGGGCACACCTTCAATCACTTCAAGCTTGCCCCCATCGGCCCAATCAGCGGTACCGGACCACACGCCTTCCACATCAGCATAATCGCCGGTGGTGCTGAAGGTATACAAGTTCCGGTGGCTACCCATATCCTGCCACTTCTTGGCTTCCGGAATGCCCGACTCACTGATGTTCGGGATGGGCAGCATCTTGGTTACTTCTACCCCAGTCAGCTTGCGCAAAGCCAGAGCGTAAGCGGCTTGGTGAACGCCGCCGCGAACCATCAGGTAGCCGATCACGTCGCGGGCTGCCGGATTCGTTGTCATCTGGTAGCAGCGATGCTTGTGCATCCGGGCTCCCGTTTCCAGGAAGAAGTTATGGAGTAGGTCGGCAACCAGGTTACCGCTGCTAAATACAAACTCGCCTGACCAGAAATGGCCCATCGAGTCCATCACCTGGTGGCCGCCGCCGCCCACAATCGGATGGTGGGTGTTACGAAGATTCTTTGCCGCGTCCAGAGGAGCAGCGGTCGGATTCGCGTCGGGAACATCGCCTTCCAACATCAGGTTGATAGCTGTAGAAACAAGCTCAACGTGCCCCAGCTCTTCAGCTGTGATGCTGGCCACCAGATCATAGAAGGGCTTCAGCTTCTTCTTCTCTTTGAAAGCAAAAGACTGGTGGAGATAGTTGTTCAGGGTGGACATTTCACCGAACTTCCCGCCCAGCAATTCCTGGATCGCGGCGGCGCCATTTGGGTCTGGATGCTTTGGCTTCATCAACGGTATTAGCAACTTCTCGGTTCGAGTGAACATCTCCCGAGTCTAGATCTTTTTTTTAAGCGCCGGGATCAGGCCAAATACTGGCGCTGTTTGGCGCATTTGGATGGCCAAGCTTATATCGGGTTGATTTGCAGCAACATAACGGCTTAGCTTTTCGTCATGTACATGTGTGGCATTGGTCGAGAGTCGATAGAGTAACTAAATCTCCGACTTTTCGGTTGCTTCTGGGGCTGCTGATTACTCTTTCGGCTGTAACGGGCTTTTCCTGGTATACCTTGCACCAGTTGCAAGGTTTGCGCACCCTGCAAACGCAAACCATCGACGCCAACAGGCACGACTCGCTCCTTTTGTTACAGGTCCAGAATGACTTGAACTTTCTGGGGCTGCGACTACGTGACATGACGGCCGTATCCGGGTCGGCCAGCTTAACCGAATACCAGAATGAGTTTGAACGGCTGCGTGCCGATCTGGAAAATTCGATTCGCGAAGAGTCTCTGCTTGCGCCGGTAACTCGGCGAGCTGAGCGGCAGCTCGAGTTGGAGCAGAGTTTACGTGAGCTTCGCGAAACCTCCGATCAAGTGTTTCAATTAGCTAAATCTGGCAACGAATCGGAGGCACGTATTCTGGCGGCAACGCAATTATCGAGCAGAGAAGCGGCGGCTGCTGCGCTGGTGTTGCACCTGCTCGAGAGGAACAACGAGGCCGATGAACGGGCCGACCTTAAAGTGGCCTCGATCTACAAAGGTGTCGAACGCAACATCTACGCCTTCCTGGCTGCCACTATTCTGGCCATCGTGGTCACCAGCTCGTATCTGACTTACTCCAATCGCCGGCTTTTTGGCAAGCTTCAATCGCTGTCACTTCAACGGCGCATCCTGGCCGGTCGCTTGATCAGTGTGCAGGAGGAGGTTCTGCGCTCTGTATCGCGCGAATTGCACGATGAGTTCGGACAGATTCTGACTGCTGTTTCAACCATGTTGGCCCGCGCAGAAAAGAAGGGCGTGCCGGCTGATTCACCATTGCGAACAGAACTTTCCGAAGTGCGTGAGATTACGCACAATACCCTGGAGAAAATGCGCAGCCTTTCGCAGATGCTGCATCCGGCCATACTGGACGACTACGGACTGGCCAAAGGAATCGAGTGGTATACCGAAGTATTCCAGCGTCAGACTGGCATTGAGACGATTGCACACGTTACGGGCGACCCGGTCCGCGTTACAGGTCAGCCGGCTATCCATTGTTTCCGCATTGTTCAGGAAGCGTTGAACAACGCCGCGAGGCACTCGGCAACCAAGAACGCGGAGGTCAGCATAGAGTTTTCGCCGGACTTGCTGACGGTCAAGATCAAAGACTTCGGTAAGGGCATGCCGACGCACAAGAAAAACGGAAAGCTTGGACTTGGTCTGATTGCGATGCGTGAACGGGCGGAGTTATTGCATGGCGAACTGGCAGTGACGTCGGTGCCCAATTTTTGGACCACAGTCTCACTGACCATTCCGCTGATCGAGGATAGTAATCGCTAATTGAGAGGAGAACGAGTTAAATAGATGGTGAACCTAATTATGAGTGACGTAATCTCAGTCTTACTGGTAGATGATCACAGCCTGGTGCGCCGGGGTTTCAGGCGGCTTCTGGAAGATGATGAGGCCATGAGCATCGTCGGCGAGGCCAGTAATGGCATCGAGGCTATACGCATGGCAACCGAGTTGAAGCCCAAGGTCGTTGTAATGGATCTCTCCATGCCTGAGTTGGACGGGGTGCAAGCGACTAAGGAGATTGTGAAAAATCTACCCGGGACAGAAGTGCTCATGCTCAGCATGCATGCCGAAGATAATTACGTCCGCAACGCTCTGGACGCCGGAGCAAAAGGCTACCTGCTGAAGAGCGCTATTGACGTGGATCTAGTAGGGGCTATCAAAGCAGTATCGGAAGGTAAGCGCTTCATCGGCTCCGGCCTCAAGTATGTTGCTCATGAGCAGGACGACGAACTGAACCGCTTAACAAGTCGGGAAAGACAGGTGCTGACGTTAATTGCTCAGGGTATGTCGAATAAAGAGATTGCAACTTTGCTGGAACTAAGCGTGAACACTGTATCCGTCCACCGGGCGAATCTTATGGAAAAGATGAACATACACCGCACTGCCGAACTCGTGTTGTTTGCTATTCGGAAGGGCCTGGTAGCACCGCAATAAAGAGCGGCCGAGAGAAGCTTAACGAAGTTGCAATGAACAGCAATCAGATGGTCATCGCAACTTCGGAGTCTGGGAGCTCAGTGTACGCGACGGGCAGCCTTGGCGTCTGCCACAACTTTCGCCTGGGCTTGCAGCTCTTTTGCCTTAGCGAACTTCTTTTGAAAACGGTCTACTCGGCCTTCGGTATCGATCAGCTTCTGCCGACCTGTAAAGAACGGATGACAGGCGGAGCAGATTTCAACACGCAGATCACCTTTATGGGTTGACCGGGTCTCGAACTTGGATCCGCAAGCGCAGACAACGTTCACGGCGTCGTAAGCGGGATGGATTCCAGATTTCATGGCTTGATAATCCTTTCAGAACTTTGGGGGAAACTTCATTCTAACAAACAACACCCCGGCGGGCGAACCCACCGGGGTGTTGTTGTGCCTTGCGGCTGTACTCTAGCAACGTAACGCGCGACGCGGCCGATGAGTTAGAGCATCGGTCTCGTCACTGAAACGATACCTGAACGTTAGAGCGGCGACTACTAAAAGTCGGCCACCTCGCGCGGGATTTGTATGCTACAGTCACTACCATTATTCATATTGACTGGACCACCTCCTTTCTCAGTGATGCTTCGATTGTATAGGCTAACTTTGAAGGGTGTCAACTAGTTCGCCGGCAAATTTTAAGACGCCTGAAGCGAACCGAGGCCGGAGCACCTGGATCAATGGTTTCCTAGTGTTAGGCCTGTTGGTCGGTGCCTTGGGTTCACTCTTGATTGCCTGGCAATACCACCTGGATACCAACCCGGACGTGATTGGTTTGCACTTTCTGGCTATGAACGGCGGCTGTGTCGTAGCAGCCGTCGCCAGTAAGAGCGTGTTGGTTCGCCTGCCGATCCGTCGATTACTCGTCCCAGCCTGTTTGATTGCAAGCACAAGCTTGGCCGCTCTCTCGTTTTTGCCGCCGCCCGTCGCAGCCGGCTGGCGCATCTTCGGACTGTTCTTCGTGGGTTTGTCGGCTGGCTCAATTGCGACCTCGCTGCTCTATGCTTTAGCGCCCTGGTTCAGGCGGCAACCCGCTGCGGCCATGAATGTCGCTGGCGCTCTCTTTGGAGCAGGATGTACGCTGGCCACTCTGCTGGTCGGCGTCATCTACTTCGCCGGCTCTGTCCAGATGGAGTTGGCGTCTCTAGCCGCGCTACCGCTTCTCTACTCTCTTTGCCTTCTTGGCAATCGGTACGAATCGGCCAGTAAGCCCCTCGCGACGCTGAATGAAGAAGATCGGCAGAGGTCAGCGCTCAAAGACACTCGCAGTGTTGCCGCACTGCTGTTCAGCGTTTTGTTGTTCCTGCAATCAGGCAATGAGTTCGTTATTGCCGGTTGGCTCCCGCTCTTCCTCATCCAGAGGTTAGGCACCAATCCCGTACTTGCTATTCTTGCTCTCGCCACCTACTTTGCTGCTTTAACAATCGGGCGAATTACGGTTCGCGGACTCCTGCCGCTTGTAGCCCACCGCAAGCTGCTCACCGCGAGCGTTCTCATTGCCATGAGCGGTTACCTGCTTCTGACGTTTGCGCCTGACATGAATTGGGTTTGGCCGGCTGCGATCCTGGTCGGCACCGGATTCGCGCCCATTTACCCGCTGCTTGCTGAAACGATGGACGACCGTTTCTCCTATCACCCCGGCTTCTACAACGGCATCTTTTCGGTTGCCGTAACCGGCGCTCTTACTATGCCCTGGTTGATCGGCTACGTGGATAAATTCTTCGGTGCGCAATGGGTGATGCTCCCTCCAGCTCTCGGTTCCGTTGCCGTTGCGCTGCTGGTGCTTCTGATCATGTTTGAAGCACGGCTCATGGGCGACCCTCAACCGCATGTACGAGCAAAGTCGATGGCCCGTGGTGCTTAGACCGGAGATGCCCAGGCAGTTGAGCGCCCTTCTCCTTTTGCAGTCACTTTGGGCTGCGCCCCTCCCCTGTGCCCAACGTTCGATCATTGGCGTCTCGCCCCCCAACATCCATGCTCTTACCGCACCCAAACGTAAGGGCAAGAATCCTTCGAGGAAGAAGGGTCTGAGCGGACGGGCCCTGGACAAAGAAATCCAAACTTTGATTAGCCATTCACCGGCAGTTGCGCGCGGGCACTTTGGCTTCGAGTTCATGGACGTAAACACTGGCCGGCTCTTGGCCGCCCAAAACGCAGCGTCGTTCTTTACTCCTGCTTCGAACACCAAGCTGTATACAACGGCGCTCGCGTTAGTGCGATTGGGCGTCGATTATCGCTTTCACACGCAACTTCGAACCACCACACCTTGGAAACCAAGCCAAGGGAAACCAGGCCAGGGGACAATCGGCGATCTGCAGATGGTTGGAGGCGGCGATCCGAACCTTTCAGGCCGAACTTTGCCTTACCAGCCGGACGCGCCCGAGGGCGACCCGCTGACGGTTGTTAAACAAATGGCAGACCAGCTGTACGGGACAGGCGTTCGCGAGATCACGGGAGATGTGATCGGCATCGATACCCGCTACCCACACGAGCCCTACCCGGATGGGTGGACCGTCGACGACAGCCTTTACACTTATGGAACACCGGTCTCAGCACTAGCCGTTGGCGACAGCACGGTGAGCGTGGCTATTCGGCCGACCCTCGCGGGGAACTTAGCTGAGTTGCAGATCCGTCCTGCCGTAAGCCACTTTGTCTTTCTCAATCAAGTACAAACGGACAAGTCTAACGGTGCGCACATTCATATTGCGCGCGACCCCGGCAGCAGCGAACTCGTTCTGACCGGCACAATCGGCGAGCATGCGGAGGCGTGGCATGAGGATCTGGCCGTCGATGATCCGGCTCTATTTGCAGCCGAGGCCTTAGTCAGTGCTGTGCGCGAACGGGGCATCACAGTGCGCGGTAGCGCTCGGGCTCAGTCGGCGGGCGTCGCTGATATCGGAGGCACTTTACTCGCCGAGCATGTCTCAGCGCCACTGGCGCAGTCCCTTCAGGTAGTCAATAAAGTCAGCCAGAATCTCCACGCCGAGATGCTGCTGCGCGAAGTGGCCAAAGTACAAACCGGCGTCGGCTCGCTGGCAGCCGGCATAGCCGAACGGGAGAGATTCTTAAGCGAAGCGAAAGTCACAAAAGAGGGGACCGGCTTCGTGCTGGAAGATGGTTCAGGATTGGCACGCCAGAATCTCACGGCTCCCCTGTCAACCGTCACTCTGCTTCGCTACATGTGGCTGCGCCCTGAGCGCGAGGTCTGGCTGCAGTCGTTTCCCGTTGGCGGACGCGACGGGTCATTGCAACATCGCTATCACGGAGTTGCTGGCGCAGAACGCATTCACGGCAAGACCGGTTCGCTGGCCCATGTCAACGCGCTGAGCGGCTACATCGAGGCAGAACACGGTGTGCTGGCGTTTTCCGTCATGGTGAATGCAACGTCTGCGCGTGAGGCGGAAGTGCGCGACTTCATCGATCAACTCTGCGCCCTCTTTCTCCCTTTGTGAGTGAATGGTAAGTACAGAGAACCATGCAGGTCGAGTATTGCGCAAGCGGCATATTCCTTCCCGAGATTGAGCTCTGGCTCGACAACACGGAACCATGCGGCGCCACTTGGATTTCGCACGGGCATAGCGACCATGCGCGCGGCTGCCACGGTCTGGTAATCGGAACGTCAGTCACATTGCGCATCTACCGCATGCGGCTATGGATGCCGGAGAATGCGACCGAGCCGGAGATGCGGCCTCTCGAATTTGGCGAAACGGTCGAGTGGCATGGAGCCGCACTCACCGCGTATCCCGCCAGTCACATCCTGGGCGCGGCGCAGCTGCTGATAGAGTTCCGGGGCGAGCGACTCGTCTACACCGGCGATATCAAACTCAGGCCCCCGCTGCGTGGGGAACAGACCGAACCGGTGCACTGTGACCGGCTGATTGTCGAATCCACTTTCGGTTTGCCCATCTACCGACTGCTTGACCGAGATGAAGCCGCCGCACAAATTATCAGCTTTGCCCGGAACTGCTTGGAAGAAGGCGCCACTCCGGCCTTTGTCGGTTATGCGTTGGGGCGCGGTCAGGAAATCGTGAGCGTACTGTGCGACGCCGGCATCCCGACAGCCGTTCATGGCGCGATTTCAAAATTCATTCCCATCTACCAGGAGCACGGCTACGGGTTCCCCAACTGGGAGCCATATGAGGCGAGCTCAACTGCCGGCAAGGCTCTGGTCGTGGTTCCCTCGCACGGCAACACTCTGGAAGCTAGTGGAAAGAATGTCCGGTTCGCCTATGTGTCTGGCTGGGCGGCGCTGGATAATGCCCGCTCACGCAGCGGGGCCGAACGGTTGATTCCCTATTCTGACCATGCAGACTTTGCCGAACTGGTGAGCCTGGTAGAACAGTGCCGCCCCAAACGTATTGATGTCGTCCACGGCTACACTGTGCCGTTTGCACGCATCCTGCAAGCGCGAGGTTGGGACGCGGCCGCCCCGCAGCGCGCCAGTGCCCACACCAGCATTGAGGCGGAAGGTTAATTGGATCAGCTGGCACTGGTTTGTGAGGAGATCGCCAACAATGCGAGCCGCCTGAAGAAGGTGGCTCTGCTGGCCGAATACTTGCGCCCGCTCGATGACGCTCAGCTGGCGCTTGCCGTTCAATTCCTAGGCGTCGGTCCGATCCCGGAAGGCGCTGTCAATCACAGCCTGTTCGAACTTGAGGAGAAGGGCAAGCTCTCCATCGGCTACAGCACTCTGCGAAGCGCGCTGCAGGCCGCAACGGGCTGGGATAGCGAAACTCTTAGTGTCTGCTATTCGGAGGTAGGCGATGTCGGGGAGACTACCGCGCTGCTGCTGCGAGGCGGTACACCCGGCGACACTCCACTCAGTCTGGCCGGGGCCAACCAGATTTACCAGCAGCTGTTTCGCACTCGTCTCACGGCACGCAAGGTGGAGATTCTGGCAGCAGCTTACCGAACTCATCGCCCCCTCACGGTGAAGTATTTCATCAAGGTGGTCACGCGCGGCTTGCGTATCGGGCTTATGCTCCGGCAAGTTGAGGAGGCTGTGGCGACCGCTTGCGGCGTCCCGAATGAGGCGGTCCGCGACGCCAACAACAGGCTGGGAAATCTATCTCTGGTGGCGCTGGCTGCCCGGCGAGGCGAACTGGAGAGCATTGAGGCGCGGCTGTTTCACCCTATGGATTTCATGCTGGCCAAGCCGCTGGAGCGTCTGGAAGACTTGGCCGCCCCGGCTGATTGGCTGGTGGAAGACAAGTACGACGGCATCCGCTCTCAGGTGCATTTCGAAAGCGGGCACGTCCGCATCTACTCGCGCGGCCTGGAGGAAGTGACCACCGTTTTCCCTGAGGTTGTCCGAGCATTCGAATCGGTTCGCGGCAGCGGTTTGGTCGATGGCGAAATTCTGGGTTGGCGTGACGGCCGCGCACTGAACTTTAACGTCCTGCAACAACGGCTGGCTCGCAAAACGGTGAAGGCAACGCTGCAGGCCGAAGTACCCGTTGTCTTCATGGCTTATGACATTCTGCTGAGCAATGGCGAGGTGCTCTTCCATTCGCCCCTGGAAGCGCGCAAGCAGGTTTTGCGGAGCTTGTTAGAAGGCGAACCGCACCCGCTTCTGCTGTCACCGTCGCATGAGCCGACCGATAGCGAAGCGGTCGAAGTTCTGTTTCAGCAAGCCCGGAAGAGCGGCAATGAGGGACTCATCCTGAAGCGTCGTGGCAGCCACTATGAACCAGGCAAGCGCAGTGGCTCCTGGCACAAGCTCAAGCGTCCCTACGGCACTCTGGATGTCGTGATTACGTCGGCCGAGCAAGGTAGCGGCCGTCGCGCTACCGTCTTCTCTGACTATACTTTTTCCGTAAAGGCAGGAGAGAATTACGTCAACATCGGCAAAGCGTACAGCGGTTTGACTGACTCGGAAGTCAAGGAGCTCACTAAGGTATTGCGGGCCTCCTCTACCGATCGGTTTGGGCCGGTGATGATTGTGAAGCCGGAGGTCGTGCTGGAAGTGGCTTTCGATGGAGTACAGAAGAGTACCCGCCATAAGAGCGGATATGCGCTGCGGTTTCCGCGAATTTTGCGCTGGCGGAAAGACAAGAAAGCCGACGAGGCTGATGATCTGGCGCGTGTCGAAGAGATGTATCGCGCCTCCTTGCAGTAGCGGACAATCGCATGCCAGTCGCCAGGAAAGCCACCGGGAGCAAGACTAACCAAGCCATCACCGACAAGCTGCATCCCGCGCTGTCAGCTTGGTTTTGCCAGAACTATCCGGAATTGAGTGAAATCCAGGGGAAAGCACTGCCCTTCACGCTCGCCGGAAAAAATACGCTGATCCTTGCTCCTACGGGCAGCGGCAAAACACTGGCCGCGTTTCTGTCTGTGCTCTCGCGATTAGCCGAACGCGCAAGCCTCAACCAACTACCGAATGCTGTCTGCGCCATTTATGTGTCGCCTTTGCGAGCTCTTGATAACGACATTTTCCGTAATCTGGCGCCTGCGCTGGAGGCGCTCAACTTAGCCTTGCCCGCGCGTCAGCAAATCGTGATGGAGACTCGGACCGGCGACACCACAGCGGCCGACCGCAGCCGACAACGTCGAAGCCGCCCTCACCTGGTGCTGACCACGCCTGAAAGTCTCAGCTCCATCCTCTCGCAGGCAGCATGGCGCGACACCGGCTTTGACCCTGACACGGTCGTCATTGATGAGATCCATTCCTTCGCTGAAAACAAGCGTGGCTCTCTGCTGGCGTTGTGTCTGGAGCGCTTGGAGGATCGAGTCAAGCGGCCGCTGCAGCGCATCGGGGTCTCTGCAACGGCTTGGCCCATTGAGGCGATGGAACGGCTGCTCGCGGGACGGCGCTCTTGTGCGATTGCTTCAGCGGATCTGCGTAAGTCCCATCGGCTCGAAATCGTGCCGCCGGAGGTAGGCGCATGGCTTCCCCCAGCTGGATACAACTCCTTTCGTATTGCGCCGACTGTGGCCGAGTTGGTCAAGGCTGCGCAGTGCAGTCTCATTTTCCTTACCACGCGATCGGCGGTGGAGCGGCTGGGGCTTGCCCTAAACATACTGCTGCCGGAGTTAGAAGACCAGATTGCTGTCCACCATGGCTCCATCAACCGGGCTGGGCGCGAAGAGATTGAGGACGGCCTGAAAGTAGGGCGCTGGCGTGCGGTAATCGCCTCCAGCAGCCTGGAGATGGGAGTCGATTTCGCCAGCGTCGATCAGGTTCTGCTCATCGGTACGCCGCGTGGAGTCAGCCGCGCTCTGCAGCGACTGGGCCGAAGTGGACACCGTGTTGACGGCGTTGCTTCTGGCGCTCTGGTGCCGTTGAGCCTGCCGGACTTGCTGGAGTGCGTTGCCTTGCGTGAGGCAGCCCGTGAGGGGCATCTGGATGCCCTGCGCATCCCTAGCGCTCCACTGGATGTGCTGGCTCAAGTTCTTCTTGGAATGAGCATCGAGCGTGAATGGACCGCCGACGAAGCCTACCGATTGATTGTTAAAGCCGGGCCTTACCTCGATCTGCCTCGCCAGGATTTCGATGATGTGCTGCACTACCTTTCCGGCGAAGGCAAGGTTCTTGGACCTTATGGAACGTACGGCAAAATCGTTCTAAACGACGGCAAATTCCGTGTCGCTACTGCCAAGATCGCTCGCAACTACTACCTCAATCTGGGGGTCATCAGCACCGATTACGAGATGCGCGTCATATCCGTACGCAACCGGCAGCTTGGCGCAGTAGAAGAAGCATTTATCGCCAGCCTGCAACCCGATGAGGCGTTTATCATGGGCGGCAAGCCGGTGCGCATCAAGCGCATTCAGGGCAACATTGCTGTGGTGGAGCCCGCAAAAGGTGAGCAGGTAAAAACGCCTCGTTGGTTGGGCAACAAGATGGCGCTCACCTCTGAGATGGCGGCGCAGGAGCTGAAGCTTCGCCGTGAGTTGCGCAACCGTTTTTCTAAGGGAGGAGCCGCGGCCGTCGAGTCTCATCTGACCAAAGCCTATAAAGTAGACGCGAATGCGGCGGGTCGCGTAGCTGGTTTCATCGCACGTCACTCGAACGCTCTGCC
This sequence comes from uncultured Bryobacteraceae bacterium, assembly GCA_964248405.1. Taxonomy (GTDB): domain Bacteria; phylum Acidobacteriota; class Terriglobia; order Bryobacterales; family Bryobacteraceae; genus Bog-105. Next base: position 63,639 of record CAXTYH010000012.1, on the reverse strand, counting down.
CGTTCCTACTGACTCGCCTGTTCTGGTTGAAAAGATCGTGAACGGCAGGAACATGCTGCTGCTCGTGCACATAGTAGCTGGCCGGGCAGTGAACCGTTCACTGGCCTGGGTCACAGGCGCGCGGCTAGGGAAAGGTAGTAGCGTGGTGGCTAACTTCGACGACCACAGCTTTTTACTATCGCTCGATTCTCGTATCCCGGTTGATGCACAAATCCTGCATGAGACGTTCAACCCTGCCGGTTGGGGTGAAGCCTTGCGATCCACGCTTTCCACCACCGAAACTTTGGGTACTTCCTTCCGGCACATCGCCGAGATTGGGCAGCTGCTGCCCCGCCGAACCCTGAGCGGCAACATATCAGCCCGTGCAGCAACCTGGAACGGCAGCCTGCTATATAAAACACTGCTGGAGCATGAGCCCGATCATCCACTGGTCCGCGAAGCTGTGCGTGAGGTGCTGGAAGATCAATGCGATGGGGAGCGAGCCCTCGCTGAGGCAGATCGAATTTTCCATGCACCGCTGGAGATCTACGACCTGCCGCGCCCTTCTCCGTTTGCGCTGCCGCTCTTTGCTGCATTCAATCGTGAAGTGCTGGTTGCCCCCGACCCCGAACGCGCCCTTGACGATCTGGTAGCAGCCATCTACGGCAGTTGGGACTCTGAAGCCGCTCCGGCAAAAGCACCGCCGAAAGCTCCACGACGATATACTCACGTGGATGAATCGCCACTACCTGGCGCTTGACTTGGGGGCCGAAAGCGGACGAGCCATGCTGGGCGAACTCGGCGGTGGGGTCATCAAACTGCATGAGCTTCATCGTTTCGCCAACATTCCCGTTCAGCTTCCTACCGGTCTTTACTGGGATAGCCTGCGGTTGTTTCACGAGATTTGTGAAGGCATTCGCATTGCTTCTCGTTCCACAGATGATTTGAGCGGAATTGGCGTCGATACCTGGGGCGTTGATTTCGGTCTTCTGAGTCATGATGGCGAACTGCTGCACGTTCCACGGCACTATCGGGATGGCAGAACGGTGGGCGCTATTTCGCAAGTCTTAAAGACCATTCCGCCTGAGGAAATCTTCGGGCAAACCGGCATACAGTTCATGGAGATCAACTCTCTCTATCAGCTGTGGGTTCTGCAGCGCGACAGCCCCGCCCTGATCAGTCGCGTGTCCAAGCTGCTGTTTATGCCGGACCTGTTCAACTATTTTCTAACCGGCGCCTATGTTGCCGAGCGCACCATCGCCAGCACTTCTCAGTTCTACAATCCAGTGAAGAAATGTTTTGCCACCGACATGCTACGACGTATGGGCATCTCGGGCTCATTCTTTCCGGATCTAGTTGACCCCGGCACGGAGCTGCCGCCCCTGTTGCCCTACGTACTGGATCGATGCGGCGTGAAGCGACACGCTCCGGTTTTTGCTATTGGCTCGCATGACACGGCCTCTGCGGTCGCCGCTGTTCCTGCCCAGCCCGGCATTCAATGGTGTTACATCAGTTCAGGCACCTGGTCATTGATGGGTATTGAGACAAGCGAACCAATCATCCATGCCGCCTCACTTGAAGCCAACTTCACCAACGAAGTCGGCGTCGCAGGGACTATTCGCTTCCTGAAGAATATTCCGGGACTCTGGGTCTTGCAGGAGTGCCGACGTGCTTGGGCAAAAGAAGGCTTGTCTCTGTCATACGAAGAGTTGATGGAACGCGCTGCCCTGGCCAAACCTTGTTCAACCATCATCGACCTGGATCAATTCATTTCACCCGGCGATCATCCCGCGCGCATTCGAACTCATTGCCGCGCGACCGATCAGGAAGTACCACCGGACCCCGCAGCTATGACGCGAGTTATTCTCGAAAGCCTGGCCGAACGTTACCGCACAGTTCTGCTACTGCTCGAGCAGCTATCCGGCCGATCCATCACCACCATCCATATCGTAGGCGGCGGATCTCGCAACACGCTCTTAAATCAGCTGGTGGCAAATCGAACAGGGCGTTTAGTTGTAGCCGGTCCAGCCGAAGCAACCGCCGCTGGAAACGCATTGACGCAGGCAATGGGCAGCGGGTTGATCAACTCGCTTGAAGAAGTACGAACTATCGTGCGGCGATCCTTCGAGCTCAGCGTCTTCCACCCGCAACGTTCGTGCTAATGAACACGGGCTGACTACTTAGAGTTTCAAGCGGCCATAGACCCGAGTCCTGATTGAAGCGAGGCGGACCTTTGATTCATTAAGCTCCTTCAGGAAATATGGAGCGCATTCATACCGAGCCGCCCGGCTGAGATTTTTCAGCCTCCTATAGTCTTTCCAGATCGTACTCAGATAATCGTCGACCTGTAGTTCGCTTTCTCGCCCGGCATGGTCATGCTGCCTTAGCCTGAATCGAACAAGATAGGCGTCTACATAATGCACAGCCGCGTAGCAGACGACCGTAATAGCCCAGTTAATCTCGAACGAGCCGTTCGTGCGAAAAATTTCTACCAGGCCTTCGTTGTTCTGAGCCCAGTTTAAGTGTTGAGTAACTGAGAGCAAGATTCTCGGCTCCACGTAGGGATGCACGAACCGAGAAACTCCTGTATTGGGCGGTTCCGCCGAGCTATTGTATTAAAATCAAAGCGAATTGACCTGAAGCTTCTGCCCAAAGCCAATTCCACTTCCGCAATTCGATCAGAGACCTCGGCTGTGTCATCAATTATCACAGTGAAGACTTTGATAACGTTTTCGCGTTGGAACACATATACGCTCTCCACTTCGCAAACGTCCGCTAAATCCTGATCCAGGGATAAGGCCGTTAGCGTCTCCATGAGCAATTATAAGTAACATATACCATCATGGTCGGACGCCACTCAAGCTTTTTCGAACAAAGAACTCCTGTTTGTCCAGGTTCGGACCAACGGCGATATCAAAAAATCCAACCATCATCTCTGCCCATGTCTGCTCGCCCCACTTGACCGCCGAATCAGGATCCGGATTATGTAGATTCTTGACAGAATTATCGAATGTAGCCACAGCCTGCAGCGTACTTCCAGCTTTTAGCAATCTAGGCTGACTGAAGCGATAACTCAACTGCCAGTAGAAGCTGTACTGCGGGATGCGGAGTAGCGTCTCCGCTTTCTTGCCAGGCTCAATAAGCCGGTATTCAAAACTCTTCCCCCGTAGATGCATGTGCGGGAAGAAGCTCAGCAGCAACGCGTCGTTCGGCAATGAACCATGCACTTCAACCCGGTGATCCGGGTCACCGGGAGGGATCAAAAATCGGTCATTCGTCAACTGCAAAGTGAGCACACGCTTGCTCGGAGGCTGCTTCGCAAACACCAGGCCTAAACTTGTTTGGTCCTGCATAGGAGCGCTGTGGGCTGTATAGTGCATCTGCAAAACAATATCCGAGCCGGCGGGCACCAGCCTTGCGTAATCATCTGGCCATTGATCAGGCGTGCTCCCAGGCGCATATACCAACAAAATGTCGCTGGTGGTCCACATAGCATCCCGGCGGGCGGTAGGGCTTGGCAGATCATCGGCGCTGAACGGCTTGCCTACCGGCGCGCCGGCCAACCACTTTGAGCCCGGCTCACGAATGTAGGCCACCGCATGATGAACTACCATGCGATTTCCCGGCCGGATCTCAGACATCCGTACCCAACGATCCTCTTTGAAGTGAGTAGGAATAATCACGTATTGATACGGCACGTCCCCGGAAGCCGGCAGATGCATGGGAACCGGCATGGTGAAAACGGCATCCGGCCGATCAATATTCCAGCCCGCCGTCCACACGCGCGGAGTCGGCGCTTTCTGCCAGTCACCCGCCGGAGCATTTGCGTCCGCCCACTCAGTCAACGTGCTGATCTGTTCCGCGCTCAATGACGGATCGTTCGCAAAATGGCCACAGCAGGGATCCGCAAACCAGGGCGGCATCAAGCGGCTCTTCGCGGCAGAGGCAATAGCGCTGGCATACGGGCGCACCTGCTTATAGGTTTCCAGCGGCATAGGCGCCATCTCTCCAGAACGATGACAGCCCTGGCAGTGGGTCTGCAAAATGGGGAGAACGTCGCGATAAAACTCGGGCGTGGTTGCGCCGCGTGCAATGGCCGTTACAACTAACAGGGAGACAGGAAGCGCGACGGGAAAGTGCCTACTTGCCAGTGCCGCTCTCCGTCCGTCCCGCACCTGGGACGCCACCCGCCGGAGGCAATGATCCTTCATAAAAACCCGGCGGAATACTAGGCCACTTGGGCTGCCGCTTCAACTTGAACGATCGATACCCTTCTTTGAAATCAGCGCTGTTCATTGCGGTGCATCGCAGCTCGCGAGCAATTGCCCCTGCTTCCTCGGCCGTTCTGTTACGCGTGGAGTGCATGTACTTCAAGCCTAGCTCCATTGCTTGCGGACTCGCTTTTGCCAGATCCGCTGCCACACCCCGTGCTTGATCAAGCAGTTCGCCCGGCATCGAGACCTTGTGCAGCAAGCCCCACTCCAAAGCCTCTTGCGCATTGAACAGCCGCCCGGTCAAACTCAATTCCAGCGCGCGACGGGCTCCCAGCGCAGCTTCCAAAGCCCGGAAGATCATGAACGGCCAGAGACCCACTCTAATCTCCGTCAGCCCGAACGCGGCGCCGGTTGAACCGATGGCTACATGGCCCTGCGTGACCAGGCCGAGCCCACCGCCTAAAGCTGCGCCGTTTACGGCCACTACGATCGGCTTGTGCGATCGTAGCCCAATAGTGAACAACTTGTCGTGAATCATCGCCAGTGCATCGGCGTCGATTGAAACAGCCTCGTCCAAATCCATCCCGGCACAAAACACCGGACCGACGGCTGAGATAAGAATGACTCCTACGTCGTTGCCCGACTGTGCCCGTTCCACTGCCTGCACAATGGCCTCACACATATTGAACGTGAGTGCATTGCGCTTCTCCGGACGATTGAGCACAAGGTTGAGAACACGCCGTTGCTGCTCTACCAGGAGTTCCACAGCCGCTATGCTATCTCACCTTCGCCGGTGCCGAACTCGACCACGGGCAGGTGCTCCGGATGTTGGTTCGCACACGCCGCCCGGAACGCAAAGGCAAGCACCTGCCGCGTCTCGTTCGGATGGATCAGGGCGTCACAGTGGCCGCGCGCAGCAGCATATTTAGCATCGAGCCAAAGCTCATAGTCTCCTCGGGTTTGCTCCATTTTGCTTTGCAGGTCGGCCGGCACCGGCAAGCCCGCGCTCCTCAAACGCTCAAGCTCGGGCCCGAACATGGCCTGCACCGCAGACTCGCCTTCCATGACGCCGATCCTTGCGCTGGGCCATGCAAACGCAAAAGTAGGGTCAAAGCCCTGGCCCGCCATGGCATAGTAGCCGGCACCGCTTCCATGGTTTACAGTCAGAACAATTTTCGGAACAGTTGTCGAAGCCATGGTCTCCACCATCTCGGCCCCGGCACGGATGATGCCCTCGGCCTCTGGCCCTATACCCACCATGAATCCCGAAACATCCTGAATGTAGAGCAGCGGCAGTCGGCGTCGATTGGCGTTCTCGACAAAGTATGCCGTCTTCCGGGCCGATTCGGTGTAGACAATTCCACCCACGCGGGGCCCTGCGGGAGACTTCAAAAACCCGCGCCGGTTGGCGATAACTCCTATGCTCCGCCCAGCTAAGCGCGCAGTCGCACAGAACAGCTCAGGCGCATACTCGGGCTGAAACTCCAGCGTTTCGCCTTCGTCCAGGATCGGTCTCAACAAATCCTCTAACCGATACGGCAATCTGTGGTCGGCCGGCAGCACCGCATAGAGGTCATCTGAGTTAGGCCCCTCATCTGACGTCGGCAACTCAGGCGCAGCTTGCGGAAGCGTGCGGAACTGCTGCCGAATTATCTGGAGGCAATGCGCATCGTCATCCGCACGGTAGTGCGCAACGCCGCTTACACCGGTGTGCATGGCGGCTCCGCCCAGCGTCTCTGTGTCGGTCACTTGACCGACTGCGCCCTTCACCAGGTTCGGTCCACCCAAACCCATAAAGCTTGTGCCGTTCACCATGATCACTACGTCGCTTAGAGCAGGCAGGTAAGCGCCTCCAGCAATGCAAGGCCCCATCACCGCTGCGATTTGCGGAATACGCAAGCGCCGCCGCATCAGTGAGTTGTAGTAGAAAATTCTAGAAGCGCCATACTGCCCCGGAAAGATTCGGTCCTGATACGGCAGATTCACCCCGGCCGAATCCACCAGGTAGACAATGGGCAACCGGTTGCGCATAGCAATCTCTTGCGCCCTTAGAATCTTGGTAATCGTCTCCGGCCACCAGGCGCCCGCCTTCACCGTTGCGTCATTTGCCACCACTACCGCAGGACGGCCTTCGATTGCGGCAATGCCCGTAACCACGCCCGCTCCCGCAGCCTGCCCTTCATACTGGTCGTAGGCGATCAGCAAGCCGATTTCAACAAACAGCGAGCCGGCGTCAATTAGTTTCGCAATGCGCTCGCGTCCGGTCAGCTTGCCGTCCCGGTGCTGCTTCTCGATCTTCTTCGCACCGCCACCTTGGCGCAGCCTGTCTTCCAACTCCCTGAGCTCCGCTGACAGCTGTCGCAGGTCGCGCGCTTTTGCCATATCGATACCCTTCCCTGGCTTCACGCAATGACACTACCCTCAAACTGCTGCTAGTCTAACAACGATGATGGGCATCGATCAGCGGGCGCTGCGGGTCAGCTGGACCATTTTTCTCTTCGCGCTCCTGCTGTCTATTGTCTGGTTTATCCGATCAACTCTGGTCGTATTCGCGGCGGCCATCTTTTTCGCTTACATGTTGTCGCCCATCGTTGGCTTGTGCGAGCGCTTCATCAGAAAACGACGTGGACTCGCGCTTGCCATCGTGTACTGCGCACTAATCGGAGTTCTCGTTCTGCTCGGCTTCCAGCTCATTCCAGCACTTGCCGGGCAGGCGATCAGCTTGGCAACCCGACTGCCGAATTTGGTTAGCGCCGGCACCATCACCAAGTTGCCTCTGCCACGAGCTTTAGAGCCCCTTCGCGAACAAGTTATTCCCATCCTGAATCGCGCCGCTACCAACCTTGAGTCACACGTGGTGCCCTTTCTGCAGAGAGCCGGATCGAAGGTTCTATCTGGGCTAGGGGAACTCATACCTGTCGTTCTTGTGCCCATCCTCGCCTTCTTCTTTCTCAAGGACGCACGCTCCATCCGCATGGCATTGCTGGCCAGTTTCTCGCGCCACCTTCGCCCCACCGTGGACAAAATACTGATCGACATTCACCTGGTTCTCAGAAACTATATCCGCGCTCTGGTGATGCTGGCTATCTTTTCCTTTTGCGCCTGGACTATCTTCCTCAGTCTCATGCACTACCCGTATGAGCTTCTGCTGGCCGGCGTTTCGGCTGTCCTTGAATTCATTCCAGTGGTTGGCCCTGCTGTGGCGCTGCTGATCCTGCTGACTGTCTGTCTCGTCACCGGATCAAACGGGCTGTTATGGATCATCGTTTTCTGGGGTGCTTTCCGGCTGCTCCAGGATTATGTCTTGAGTCCATACCTGATGAGCTCAGGCATTGAACTCCACCCGCTGCTGGTTCTATTTGCCGTTTTGGCCGGTGATGCGCTCGGGGGCGTTCCGGGCGTATTTTTCTCGCTACCGGTTCTGGCCATTCTGCGCGTGGTCTACCTTCGCATGCAAGAGCGCCCCAGCCCGGACACTTCACCGCCCTCCCTCGAATCGGCACTGGCCGGACGTCGGAATTAGGCAGCAGCCCGCATTCACGAACAACTGGCGGGCTGCTGAAATCTGAACTTACAACATACGCCGATTCCAAGCCTCGAACGCCGCCATCAAGCCGATCGCAGCAGCATAGAGGATAGTTGCCGCCAGTGTTCCGTACTTGAGCTTGTCGACTATCTCGCAGCGCTTGCACATGGTAGCTTGCGCATTGATGATGGCCGAGCTTTGTGAATGGTCTCGCAGGTGAATATAGTGGTCGCCGTGATTGTCAAGCCAGTGGCGATAGAGATATAGACCGGCAGTGATGCAGAGTAAAACTCCGCATAAGATTAGATGGAGAGTATAGTTCATGGCAGGCATCGCTCCCTTCGTCTGCATGGACAGCCCGCACCAAGCAGGCCGCGATGTTCGTGGACTTGCGTCCAACACTCCTAACCGGCATCTGGCGTATGCTGCCAGACACTAAAAATCCTCTGCCGAGATCATATCGCCATGCTCATTTACTTTCAACTGCCGCTTACTGCGCAGTGCTCGTTATAATCGGTTGTCTCAATCCCAGGCATGGCCCGCACACTCGAATCAATCGACTGGTTTCCTCTGTTCTTGAGCTTGAAAGTAGCCGCTCTCTCCACGGTGTTTATCCTGGTTATCGGCACCGCGCTTGCCTATCTGCTTTCCCATCGAGAGTTCCGCGGCAAGAGCTTGCTCGATGCCGCGATCACCTTGCCGCTGGTGTTGCCGCCTACCGTGCTTGGCTACTATCTACTGGTTGTACTCGGCCGCGAGGCAGGCTTGGGCCGGCTCTATGAATGGCTCTTCGGGAATCCGCTTGTTTTCACGTGGCAAGCCGCAGTGGTGGCCGCCATCATCCATTCGGCGCCCATCTACGTCAAGGGTGCGCGCGTATTGCTGGAGAATGTCGATTACCGCTATGAGTGGGCGGCGCGAAGCTTGGGTGCTTCGGAATGGCGCACCCTCTGGCATATCACTTTGCCTCTCGCCCGCCGTGGTCTCTCGGCGCTGGGCAGCCTCAGCTTCGCCCGCGCTCTAGGAGATTTCGGCATCACTATCATGGTCGCCGGAAACTTTCCAGGCCGCACTCAAACTGTCTCAGTCGCTATTTACGAAGCGGTTGAATCGGGCAATGGTCGACTGGCCCGTATCCTTGTCCTGGTGGTCTCCGCCACTGCGCTTGCTTTCTTGTGGCCCGGCAGCTATCTGCAGCGCACTTCTCGAACGAGCAGCGGCGCGTGACCGGGGTCGTTGCCGATTTCAGAAAAATTCTGCCTGCTACTCGCGACGCTCCTCCCTTCGCCCTCGACGTTCATCTGTCCGCCCCGGCCGGCACTACCGTTCTTTTCGGTCGGAGCGGATCAGGCAAAACGCTCACCCTGAACTGCCTTGCCGGCTTTGTCCGGCCCGACAGCGGCCGCATTTTGCTCGACAATCAGATCCAGTTTGACGCCGCAGCCAAGGTCAATCGACCGCCGCACCTCCGTCGTTGCGGCTACATCTTTCAGGATCACGCGCTCTTTCCGCACATGACAGTCCGGCAGAACCTGACCTTTGCTGCCGCCCGCACGTCCGATCGCAAGGAGAGCGCACTCAGCCGCCGCCGCCGCCTCGCTGAATCGCTCGAAAGCTTTGAACTGACGAGCTTAGCCGGCCAGAAGCCTGGGCAACTCTCAGGTGGCCAGCGGCAACGCGCTGCCCTGGCGCGTGTGCTGTTGAGCGAGCCTCGATTTCTTCTTCTCGACGAACCCACGCGTGGGCTCGACAATCGCCTTCGCGAGTCTTTCTACTCTCTCTTGCAAAGCACACGACAACGACTCAACGCGCCCGTCATTCTCATCACGCATGACATCGATGAGGCACTCCGCCTGGGAGATAATCTTTGCCTGTTGGACGCCGGGCACGTCCTGCAGAGTGGATCGCTCCAATCGGTTCTACAAAAGCCGGCAACGGTGGAAGCTGCCCGATCTCTCGGCCTCTACCTCCTCCTTCGGGCGGAGATTCGCGCGCTCGATCCAGAGAGGCGAACCAGTCGTCTCCGTGTACTTGACACCGACATCGACGGGCCGTACCTACCAGGCCATCTGCTGGGCGACCGTGGCACTCTGTGCGTCCGGCAGTCGGCCGTGGTAGTGTTCCCGCCCAGCTCAACGGAGAACGCGTTGACTCTCCGCATCTCCGGGAGCTATGAGTCATCGCACGGCATTCGGCTTGACTGTGAGAACGACATTTGTCTCGCCCTTACATCTCAGCATTGGGAGCAACTGAGAGAGTATGATCGCCTGAGAGTTTATCTGCCCCCTGCCGCAATGAGCTTTCTCACTTGAATCGTCTCTGCCCATGCCCACCATGCAGCGCTACTACATAACGGACCGAAGTGCTGTCGGCGGCTTCCGGCCCTTGCTCGACATCATCCGCGATCAAATGGCCCTTGGAGTTGACTACATCCAGATTCGGGAGAAGGATGTCAGCGCCCGCGCTCTTTTCGAATTCACCCTGGCCGTACTCGAAGCTCGGGACGAGCTATCTCCATTGCCTATTCCGACTCGAATTTTGATCAACACCCGTGCTGATGTCGCGCTCGCAGCCGGTGCTGATGGCGTTCACCTTCCGGCACAAGCGCCCTCCGTCACGCTCCCTGGCCTGCTTGTGGCTCGCTCCTGCCACACCCTTCGGGAGGTAAGCAATGCTCACGCCGATCTGGTTACTTTCGGGCCGGTCTTCGATACGCCGAACAAGGGCCCCGGCCAAGGTTTCGATCAGCTCCGCGCTGCCGCTCTGCTGGGTACACCGCTTTTCGCACTGGGCGGTGTTACCTGGGAAAATGCCGAATCTTGCATTGCGGCAGGTGCCGTCGGCATTAGCGGAATCCGTCTTTTTCAACAGCCGGACATGTGAGACTTCTCGCCGTGTAACGCCCTCACTTCAGAAAAGATGTGGCGCCCCAGTAGCTTCGGCCCGTATCCAGAACCTTTTTGGGCCATTGGCGAACCTCCGCCATCCCGGGAACGTATTTAAGTTAGGAGCCCTTCGCGTATGGTCCTTCTCGCGTTCTTGTTACTGACATCCTGCAGTTTCGATCTTCCGGAAACACTCGGCCCTGCCCCCGCCGACATCATGCACCGAGTTGCCGTCAATCAGGACAGGGAGCAAAAGGCTCGCAACCAGTTTGTGTACGACCAAACAATGCACCGCACAATTCGAAGTAAGAGTGGCAAGCTTCTGCGAGAAGAGTTCTGGACCTACGCGGTCGCTCCGGGGCCGAGGGGAACAGAGAAGAAGCTCCGTTCCGTCAAGGGCCGCTACTTGAAAAAGGGCAAGTATCTTCCATTCGAGGGCGAACCTTTACCGGAGGTCGACGGGCTGAGCGTTGAATTTGATGACGTTTCCGACAATGCGAATCGAGACGGATTGAACAAGGATCTATTCCCGCTCACCACCGAAGAACAGGCAAAGTATCATTTCGAAAATTTTGGCGAGCGGGTCGTGAAGGGACGGCCTGCTTATCGAATTCAGTTCCGGCCGGTTGATCAAGGTGAATACCGCTGGACCGGCGAAGCCTTAATTGACAAAGAAGAGTTTCAGCCAGTGACGGTCTATACGAGACTCTCCCGCAAGCTGCCGTTCGCAGTACGTACTTTGCTTGGTACCGACGTGCCAGGTCTGGGAGTCAACATTCAATACACTCGGGTGGACAAAGATCTTTGGTTTCCTGCGAGCTACGGAACGGAGTTTGCGGTGCATGCTCTGTTTTTTCTTAACCGCACATTCACCGAATCGATGGAAAACACAAACTTCCGCCGCGCCACTGTGGACAGCAGCGTTCAGTTTGAGGGCACTGCTGACAAGTAAGTGGCGGGGCGGCGAGCTCGCGCAAACGATTCCGCAGCGTTCCTGCACGCCCAGTCCGGCACCCTGCTTCTTCAACAAATAGAACGTCGCCTGACTGATCGAAAGCTTGCGGCAGATATCTGCTGTCTTCTCTCCGCTATCCTGCTGCTTCAACGCAGCGATGATCTGTTCTTCGTTGTGCCCCTTCTTTGACATGTTGAACTCCCTCCTCGTTTCGATTCGAAGATCGTCAACCGCCTACGATATCTCTACTTTCAAGTGGTACCAATTATGGGTTTCGGGTGGATCGCATACCATTGAATCGCAGACCGGCATGGGCTTAACCAACCGCTTGACCGGAAGCCTTGTGGAGCCCCGCGGTATGGGAGCCGATGCGCTGGACGAAGGTGGTCAGCATCTGGGGCCCACAGCGAGGCCTGGAGTTCATTGAGCGGCGTCCGGGCGTGAGGGGGCTAGTGGTTGATCGAAGCGTCAGACCAGTGGTGATAAGCGGACAATTGGAGTCGGAAGGCTGTGAAAGAAATCGTTAGCCGTCGCGCGATGCTAGGCTCAGCTGTCGGAGCAGGGTTGCTAACCGCTGGTGAGACCGTGCGACCGCGCCTTGGAGTAGTCACCAGCATTGCAGGTGCGAGCACTCCCGAGCAGGCAATCGCGAAGGTTCGCGCGCTTGGCTTGAAGACTTGTCAGGTTTCGGCCGGGCCGGCACCAGACCTACAGATGGCTTCTGCGCTGAAGTCCGCTCTCGACAGGTACCAAGTGGAGGCCACCGCCATCATGACGCTTGGCCCGGGCCGCATGATCTGGGATTTTTCTTCGGGTCCCAAGACCATTGGCCTTGTGCCTGCCTCCACCCGGACGGCACGGATTACTGCTCTTAAGCGAGCTTCAGACTTGGCTAAGAGCTGCAAGGTTCAGGCCGTCCATACACATTGCGGGTTCATCCCGGAAAATCCCAATGATCCGCTCTACGCCGAGACGGTCGATGCTATTCGCGAAGTCGCCGAGTATTGCAGTCAAAATGGGCAATTGTTTCTCATGGAGACTGGGCAGGAGACTCCGATCACAATGCTGCGAGCAATTGAGGATGCAGGCACAAGTAATATCAATGTCAACCTGGATACTGCGAATTTGATTCTGTATGGCAAGGGTGAACCTTTGGGCGCGCTGGAGGTGCTGGGGAAGTATGTGCGAGGATTGCACGCGAAAGACGGTCTTTACCCCACTGATCCCAAGAAACTGGGCCGCGAAGTCGCGATCGGGCAAGGCAGAGTAACTTTCCCCGAAGTTTTGAAAGCCTTGTGCCAGCTGAACTATGCGGGACCCATCACTATTGAACGCGAAATTTCCGGTCCACAGCAGGAAGCCGATATCCATGCGGCCATCAAGTTTCTTGAGGCGCTGATGTCCCGAGCGTATTCGCAGGCCCTTTAGTGCCGGATTCCGTTACCATCAGACTCTGTATCACGATGATGCTGAACTTCGTCATTGGGGGCGTCCCGCTCGTGGAAGCTGGCTGAACATGTTGCAGCGTGCATCTCTGCTTTGGCTTTGTGTGATCGCGACTGCAACTGGCAGCACTGGATCAGCTATTCGTTTCGACGATGTAGCGCTCGGCTCAGGACTGGATTTTGTTCTCGAGAATTCGCCGACGCCCGACAAATTCATGATTGAGACGATGCCTGGAGGAGTGGCCATTTTCGACTATGATGGCGATGGCCGGCCGGATCTTTTTTTCACCAATGGGGCCTCCATTCCTTCCCTCCAGAAAAGCGACCGGAAGTATCGGAACCGACTATTTCACAACGAAGGGGGCTTGAAGTTTCGTGATGTGACAGCTCTGGCAGGCGTACCGGGAGAAGGCTATTCAATGGGTGCAGCCGCAGCGGACTACGACAACGACGGTCATCCGGATCTGTTCGTAGCCGGCGTCAACCGCAACATTCTTTATCGCAATCGGGGCGAGGGAACCTTCGAAGATGTCACTCAGTCAGCTGGCATTCGTAGCGGCGAATGGGCAGTGGCGGCCGGCTGGTTTGATTTTGATCGAGACGGTCTGCTGGACCTGTGGGTAGTTCACTATGCAAAATTCTCGGTCGAGGAAAGTCGCTACTGCGGCGACCAGAGGCGCGGTATTCGCATCTATTGTCACCCGAAATATTTTCAGCCTCTCGCGAGCACACTGTATCGAAATCTGGGCAATGGTAAATTTCAGGATGTTTCGCAAACTGCGGGAATCGCAAGCTTCGCTGGACGCGGTATGAGCGTCGTTTTTGGGGATTATGATCAAGACGGCTGGCCGGATGTGTTTGTGACCAATGACAATATGCCGAACTTTCTCTTCCGTAACAAACACGATGGAACTTTCGAGGAGACCGCCCTGCTGGCGGGTGTCGCATTGCGGGAAGACGGGAAGCCGGTGGCGGCCATGGGAGCTGATTTCCGGGACTATGACAACGATGGCTGGCCGGATCTCACCGTCACCGCGCTGGCAGCGGAGACTTTCCCACTTTTTCGCAATAACAGCAGGGGTTCGTTCGATGATGCGACTTACACAAGCCATGTAGGAGCACTCTCGCTCAGGCATAGTGGATGGGGTGTCGGGCTCGTTGATTTCGACAATGATGGCTGGAAGGACTTGTTCACTGCTGATTCCCACGTTAACGACCGCGTTGAATCATTCGAGGCAGCCGTCTATCGGGAGCCGGACATGGTCCTCGCAAACCTGCAAAACAAGACGTTTGCAGATGTATCGGAGCAAGCCGGCCTGACAGAGGCGAAGGCACATCGTGGAAGCGCATTTGCGGACTTGGATGGCGATGGGCGCGTAGATGTTGTTGTTTCTTCCTTGCAGGAGCCTGTCGAACTCTGGCGCAATATCACCGAAGGCGGTAACCATTGGATCGAACTGAAATTGATTGGTTCGCGAAGCAATCGAGACGGGATCGGGGCGCGCATTCAAATTGGAACCCAATACAACGACATGACAAGCGCAGTCAGTTACGCTTCTTCCGCCCTGGTGCCCGTTCATTTTGGATTGGGCGCGATCGCCACGGTCGGTAAGATCGAGATCACCTGGCCGAGCGGAACGCGACAGACTCTGTCGGACGTTAGAGGAGACCAGCTACTGGTTGTGCGTGAGCCGAAATAGCGCACGTTCGGCTGTTAGCTAAAGCGTTTCACTTCCGGTCCAAAGGTCCCGTAATCTCGGATTCGCTTGCCACAGTGCTGTTCAGTTCAGAATTTTTACGCTGGATTCTGGAGTACTCCTCCATGTTGGCCTGTGCGCCCGAAGCGTTTCCTTCGGCCTTGAAGGCACGCGCCAAACTATAGTGAAGACTTCCATCGTCGTCAAGCGTCACTGCCTTTTCCAAATGTGGGATGGCCTCGGCATTTCTTCCGAGTGAGGCAAGCGCCAAGCCCAAAGCAGCATGCGCTGACAGCATGTCCGGTCTACGCTTGATTGCAATCTCGAGAAACGGTAACGCCTGGTCCGCTTGCTGGATGCGCCAGAGACATTCGCCAAGCATGAAGTTCACACTGGGTGATTCCGGATTGTCACGTAACAGTTCCTCAAGTGCTGGAATCGCGGCTTGATAGTCGCGCGCCTGGAAAAATGATGTCGCCAATTCCGTTCTCAGACGCACATCGTTTTTGTCAGGCGCGAGTGCCAGAGCGGCTCTCCACTCGTGTGAGGCTTCCAAGTTTTGCCGGTGATCGTGTAGTATCTGCGCCTTCAGGGCATGGAGTTCTACTGATTCAGGCAAGCGCTCCAACTGATCGAAGGCTTGAATCGCCAGCGCATTGTAAGCACGAGCGTTCCAGAAGAAAAGGGAAGTCTCGGTTGCATGTTCACGCACAGCTTGTAGGAACCTGCCTTTGCTAAATAGGCACGCTGGACTGGCGGGAGCCTGACAGGCTCTTGCGTCTCGCTCCATCTCACGACGCCCTTCGGTGGCTGCCCAGTCGGGATGACCCGTATTGCGATACACCTGTGCCAGACCGCCGCTAAGGCCAGCGAGACCGGGCGTTTTCTTTTCCGCTTCGCGGTAAAAGAAGAAAGCACTCTTAAACTGGCGCTGCTGCACTCGTGCGTCGGCAAGAAGGAGCGCGACATAACCGGATTGATTATCAAGACGGCTGAGACGTTCGAAATCTTGCGTGGCGAGACCTTCGTATGATTTACCCAGTCCGTACCAGGCTGTTGCATCCGATGGGTTAAGCGCGGTCAGTTCCCGATATTGAACGGCGGCCTGCTGAAAATGATCGAGGCTTAATTCGGAGCTTGCCAGCATGCCCCGTGCATTAAGGTTCAGGGTATCGAGCGCGAGCAGCTTCTTTAGGGGTGCGATGGCGGCTGCAGGCTGGTTTAGCTGCAGGTACGACATGGCCACCGAAGTAAGAGCGGGAATATTGCGCGGCTGCACTTTTAGAACTGCTTCAAGATGTCGAATGGCCAGATCGGGATGACCGGCCATCTCCTCTGCCATTCCCAGGTTGAGGAGAAGGCCAGGATTGTCGGGCAGCGCTTTGACCATTTGCTGATAGACGATAACAGCCTCGTCAAAATGCCCCTGCGACATCAATTCCTTTCCATGCCGCGACTGCTCGGCCAGCTGCTCAGATTGCGGTAAGGCTGGCAAGACTGTTAAGACAAACAGAAAGGCGGCCCGGAACCCGGACCGCCCTCTTGGTTGCAGAAAGAACATTCTACTGCTGGTTTACCATTGCACCCGGAAGGCGAAACGGACGTTGCGTTCGCCGAATGAGCTGGTAATGCGGGCGAAGTTGGGACTGGTGATGCTGGTACTGTTCACCGTGCCAAAATGGCTCGTATTCGGCAGGTTGTAGAACTCAGTGCGGAATTGGGCCTGCAGCCGTTCCCGAATCGGGAAGACCCGCATGATGCTCATGTCGGTATTCCAAACACCGGGGTTGCGTAAAATGTTGCGACCGGTGTTCCCGAATCGAACCGCTGTGACGGGCGACGCGGTACAAACCGCTGTACTCTTGGCTGCAAGCGATGTTCTGCTGCATTACATAATTCGACATTCACACAGGAGAGAAAGCGATAGAATCTTTCCGACAATGAAGACATCTCTGCTTTCTCTCTTTTCCCTCAGCGCCGTTGCCGTCGTGGCGTTGGCATTAGCGGCGCCGGCGACGGACAGCTTAACGGGCCAGTGGAGGAGCACGGTCCACAATCCGGACGGTACGACGAGAGAATCTTCTCTCTGGCTCAAGGAGA
This sequence comes from uncultured Bryobacteraceae bacterium, assembly GCA_964248405.1. Lineage (GTDB taxonomy): Bacteria > Acidobacteriota > Terriglobia > Bryobacterales > Bryobacteraceae > Bog-105. Next base: position 46,838 of record CAXTYH010000012.1, on the reverse strand, counting down.
GCGGTTCGACTCTGACCGGATACTACGCCCGAGGGAGCGACACGCCAACGCCGATCAGCGAAGGCAAAGCCACGCCGGAGGGTCTCTCCTTCGTGATCGTGACCGACAACTTCGGCGAGATGCGACGCGCCGAGTGGAGCGGCACACGCGCCGGGGCTGATTTGGTGATCACGCCACCGGTCTATCCCGGGCGGCCCCGGACGCCGTTAACCATGAAGCGGATCTCGAGCGAAGAGCCGAAGCCGTTGCCGCCGCCCCAACAAAAAATCTCACTTCCCGCAGCCGCAGCCGTACCCGCGAATGGTCTGGCACAAACGCCTCCGATGGGATGGAACAGCTGGAACAAGTTCGCCGGTCGCGTGTCCGATCCGCTGGTGCGCGAGACCGCCGATGCCATGGTGACCAATGGCATGAAGGACGCCGGCTACGAGTACGTGAACATTGATGACACCTGGGAAGCCGGGCGTGATGCGTTGGGAAACCCAACGACGAACAGCAAGTTCCCGGATATGAAGGCACTGACCGCGTACGTGCACTCGAAGGGTTTCAAGATCGGCATCTACTCCTCGCCCGGACCGAAAACTTGCGCCAACTATGAAGGAAGCTTTAGGCATGAAGAGCAGGACGCCAAGCAGTATGCTGCCTGGGGATTTGACTATTTGAAGTACGACTGGTGCAGCGCGAGCCGTGTCTACGACTACCACTCAATGCAGGCAGTTTACGCCAAGATGGGCGATGCGCTGCTGCACTCAGGACGCCCGATTTTGTTCAGCTTGTGCCAGTATGGCGTGCTCAATGGGCCGCAGTGGGGCGCGAAGGCAGGCGGAAACAGCTGGCGCACAACGGGAGACATCAGCGACAACTGGGAATCGATGTCGCATATCGGCTTTGACCAGCAGTTAGGTCTGGCGCCGTATGCGGGCCCTGGACACTGGAACGATCCGGACATGCTGGAAGTCGGCAACGGCGGCATGACCGATACCGAGTACCGCACGCATATGAGTTTGTGGAGCTTGCTGGCCGCTCCGCTGCTGGCAGGCAATGACCAGCGGAATGTACCGCCGGCTACTCTCGCGATCCTTACTAACAAAGAGGTGATTGCCGTCGATCAGGACCGCTTGGGTAAGCAGGCAACCCGAGCATCCAAGGATGGCGAGTTGGAAGTCTGGTCCCGGCCTCTTGCCGATGGAAGCCATGCGGTGGGCTTGTTTAATCGGGGTCCACAGAGTGCCAAAGTCACTGCGCGCTGGGCCGATCTGGGAATTTATGGCCCCATGCAGGTGCGCGATTTGTGGGCTAAATCAGGAGAGCAGCCGGCTAACGATCAGTTCGCAGCGGATGTTCCGTCGCATGGCGTAGTTCTGGTGAAGCTGCGTGCGGCATCAGGAACAAGATAGAGCTAGGCGATGTGAGCCAGGTGATGCCGGACAGGGTCGCGATAGTCCATGGCAGCGTTCAAGATACGCTTTCCAGCCATTCCACAAGGACACGGCTCATTCGCAATTTCGCCGGTAAGCCCCGTCCCCTGGGCAGGATTCCGGCGTACCTGAAACCATAACTCGCCGTTGGCAGAAGTGAAGCTCACGCCTTCGGCAATATGCCAGCCTTCATGAGCATCGCACTCGGTTGCAACGGGCACGCCGTCACTACTCAAGAGAATCTCGTAGATGGGCACACCGAACGCCCGCCACAGCAGCAACCTGCCGGCCTCTTTCAATGGAACATCGCGACAGGCAGTCACTACAAAGAGCGCGCGGTCAAGACAGTTCAACTCAATTTGACCATCCCTCATTTGGCCGGCCAGGGACTCCAAGTCCTGAGCCGAACCGACCAGTACCTGTGGCTGAAAGCTGGGGAGCGACTCGGCTTGCTGCAGAGCGCAGTATTGGGTCCCTTCGAACAGCAATCGCCTAGCGCTCACTTGCACCACACGCAAACCCGCGGCCCCGGCCAGCGGAATCCTATGCTTGGCAACTCCGCTTCCCTCTTTGCGCGTACGCCTGCCGGCAAGAGGAGATGATTGGGGATGCTGCATGGAATACTCTGCCGTGTAAAGTTGGTCTGCCGGTAGAGGGAAAGCTCTCGTTAGGAATTTCCTGAAGGCTAGCCCGGATTTCAGACAAGCTTCGCCACCTACTATGGAAGGAAAATTCGTTTACAAAAAATACTTCCAAGGTCAAGCATCATCCCAAGCATTTCTCGCCTGTCGGCGCCGGTACTGAATGAAGGCCAAACGTTTGAATCGAAATGATGGTAGTCCAGGAAAGAACGCCTGGCGGTTCCTGCGCAACGTAATTCGGCCTGATGTTCAGGTAAGCCCAATGCCAGCAGGGATCCACCTTGAGTGGGACGTGCCGGTTACGGTCCGTGACGGCAGAAAGCTTCGCGTCAATGTCTTCCGTCCTCAGAACTCCGACGGACCTGTTCCCGTGATCATGTCGGCCCATCCCTACGGCAAAGACAAGATACCTGCCAAAACAAGAAGCAGGCGTGGTGCTCCGCTGAACTACCGCCTAGTCTTGCAGCCGCGCACGGTTCGCTTCTCCGAACTGACAAGTTGGGAGGCGCCCGATCCCGCCGTCTGGGTGCCCGGCGGATATGCCGTTGTCAATGCGGACCTGCGGGGCGCAGGAACCTCGGAAGGAATTGGCGATCTCTTCACTGAAGCCGAGGCGCTGGACTACTACGATTTGATCGAGTGGGCGGGCACCCAACCTTGGTCTAACGGGCGTGTTGGGCTGGACGGCGTATCTTACTTGGCGATCAGCCAGTATCGAGTCGCCGCACTCCGTCCTCCGCACCTCGCAGCCATCTGTCCCTGGGAAGGTTTCACCGATTTGTATCGCGATTTCCTGCGGCCGGGAGGTGTCCGCGAGAGCGGGTTCAGCGCGGTATGGGCGCTTTCGAGTAGAAAGATTATGAGAGTGCAGACCAATTTGCACAAGGAGTTCAGCACCCGTCCGGAACGCGATGAATGGTTTCGTTCGCTCACGCCGGAGCTGGAGAGGATCGAGGCGCCCATGCTCGTCTGCGGCAGCTTTTCTGACCAGTCTCTTCACTCGCGTGGGGCAATGGAGGCCTTTCGGCGCGTAAGCTCCAGGCAGAAGTGGCTGTACACTCATCGCGATGGCAAATGGTGCAGTTATTACGACCCCGAAGCCACCGAGACTCGCAAGCGTTTCTTCGATCATTTCCTGAGAGGGATTGACAACGGCTGGCAGCATGAACCGCCGGTCAGGATGGCCATTTACGATGTCGGATCCAAACCAGCGCAAGTCGCCCGAGTGGATGCATGGCCGCCGAAGGGACTTACCTGGTCAACGCTTTTCCTGGATGCCGCGTCCCATGAGGTCGTCCAGGTCCAACCGAAGGTAGCAGCATCGGCTTCTTTTCACACGCGCAGGGGTGCCGCTGCCTTTACCTGGACCGTTCCGGAAGACATGGACATCATTGGGCCCATGGCGTTGCGGTTGCACATTGAAGTTCGTGGGGCGGATGACGTGTATCTGTTTGCCGGGGTCCGGAAGCTTCGGAACGGAGTCGAGGTGTTGTTCGAAGGCACATTCGGATTTCCGCTGGACATGGTCACAAAAGGATGGCAACGCGCCGCGCATCGGGAACTGGATTTGCGGCTCTCCACGCCAGCCCAGCCGGTACACACGCATGAACGTGCCGAGCCGTTGCAGCCGGGCGAGATCGTTCCCGTCGCTATTGCTTTGATTTCACATGCGACACGGTTTCACAAAGGCGATGTTCTGCGGCTTGAGTTGCGCGGGCGATGGCACTATCCGCGAAATCCATTCCGCGGGACTTTCCCCTTCGGGTATGAGCGGAGTCCTAAAGGGACATGTGTCATCCACTCGGGTGGCGGCTGCGATAGCGGCTTATTCTTCGGTCATATCGGAGCAGGATGCAGTTTTTAGGCGAAATGCCGCCTGAGTGGTGCTTGGTTCTCCGAAATAACAAGGCCCCGAAGATTACAGCAATCAACTCGAGCGTACTAAGCAGCATTGCCAAAAAGGCGAATGAGGTTACCGGCCAAAATCTGTTGCGCCTGCCCGGCATCCAAACCGAGTTCGTAGAGCACTTTCACTTGAGCCTCGAAAATAGTGCTGTGCCAGCCACGTGGAAAGAAGCTGGAGTCGGTTCCAAAGAGCAGGCGCTCGAATCCAATTACATCCAAAGCGCGACGGTAAACCGTTCGGAGATCAAGCGCTTCGTAGCTCATCCAGCGGTTGGAACTAGACGTGTCAAGGTAGACGTTTGGACAAAGGTCGGCGAGCATGAGAGTTTCACGAAGCAGCCCGGCTCCGAAATGAGGGACGATGAACCGAATCTTCGGAAAGTGAAGTGCTACCGGATGAAGGTCGAGTGGGTTCGAATAGCGCAGATTGAATTGACTGGGAAGACCTAGTTTCGTCCGGATGCCGACACTCAATGCGCCGCAATGGACAAAGACGGCTAGTCGCGCGTCAGAGGCGATCTCAAACAGCGGAACGAGTCGTGCATCGGTTAGCGAGTAGGTGTGCATCGCAGGAAAAAGGCACATGCAATGAAGATGAGGATTTGCAGCTGCGTTGCCGACTCGTTCCAACGCGTCCGGCTGCAACGGATCGAGCATGAAAAATCCGAAGAACCGGGCTGGGTCTGTGGAGACCGCGATGGCAACTGCTTGCTCATCACCAGGGGCGCTGGCGATCAGGCAAGCATGGTCAATCCCATGGGTATCCAGCTCCCGCCGCCACTGCCGGGCCAGCGTTAAAACATCGGCCGGCGGCATGTCCCATCCCAATAACGCTCCAAGCCCTTCAACTGAATCGAGTTTTTTCTGCCTGGCTAAACCGGCATAGAAAGAGTGCGAAAAGAAGTGAATGTGCGCATCGTTAACGGGGAGTTCGCCCCAGGGTGTTTCCTTCATGCCTCCCTGATTCTAGCGGGAGGCGCATTAACTAGGATTCATGGGGGCTCACCGACAATCGGCGGCTAAGAGCAATGGATGGCGACGTCCAATAGTCAGGAAGCAACTAAGACTTCCAAAAGAGCCTGAAGGAGGTTCATCATGTTGAAGAAGCTTGGGGTGTTGGGATTGGCGTTGGCTGCGGCCATGACGGCAGTGCCTTCTTTGGCAACCGCTCAGCAGTGGCAGGGGCACGGAGACAGCGACGGCTATTATCAGGGACAGCAAGGAGGGCAGTTCCGTGGCGATGGGGATCGACATGAGCGCGAGCGCTGGGAGCGGGAAGCGCGTGCGAGAGCGTTACGCCAACAAGCCTGGCGGGAACGCGAATGGAGGGAGCGGGAGCGACGGGAGCGGATGTACCGCGAAGGCTACTATCAGCAGGGCTACTACAGCAACCCTTATCAGGGTTACTGATTCGAATACGAGACACTTTGCTTGACGCTTATCAAGGCGAGGTGTCTCGTTTGCCTGACGACTACGCAATGTAACGGTTTACAAGGCGCTACGTCGGCCAGCAAGAATGCTGACCAGGAACAAGACCACGAAGATGGCAAAGCAAATTTTCGCGATACCAGCAGCTGCTGAGACAACAACGCCGAAGCCGAGTACGGCAGCAATCAATGCAATAACTAAAAATACCCAGGTATACCAGAGCATAATGTGTTTCTCCTCGCTACTGTGACAAGCACGTAAGCTGCCACACTCTGGAGCGTACTCAAGCTTCTCGGCGTGCAAAGCAGAACCTCTTTATTCTGAATAGGTTATAGGAAATTTCTTAAGAACCGCAACTTATGTCACTCCAGGCAAGCTGGAAGAAATTGCTATCAACCAAGGACTTCTTTACCTCAGCAGTTGCGATGGCATTTGGGATTCGAACGCCGGCCAGTATCTCAATCAAAATGCACGGGCTTCATTCTTGCCAGCAGCGGCGGCTCAAAGAACTGTACGAACGGCAGTAGTGTTCGAAACTGCCCGGACACGACCTCGGCTGCATCAGGCTTGGTGATTGTCTCCGGCGGCAAGCTGCACTGCAGCAGCCATTGCGTCCGCTGCAGAAGGTCAATGGCTGGACTCGTCGGCGCAAACCCGCGTGGAGGACGCTTCATCTGTTCTCCGGTAAGAGCACCGAAGGTCTGCCGCACGGCTTTGTGAGCAAGGATCTTCTGGAACGTTGAGACGTTTTCAAACAAATACTGGCGCACAGCATGCAAGCCGGCCGGTTCCTGCCAGTAGAGGCCGCCAATCACCTGTAAGCGCTCAGGTGAAATGGAGATGTACAAGCCGGTTCCTCCTTGCTTGCCCAGATCGCGGTGAGCAAACAGAATCTCTAACTCTGTCCGGTAAGGCGTCTTATTAGGACTGAACCGAATGTCGCGGTAGATCCGACGCACGGCTTTCTCCGAGGGACTAGCATACGCGGGCGCGATTGGTGCAAGTGCTTCGCTGAGGGCGCCGGCCAGGAGAAGCAAGGGAGCTTTCACGTGCGCCTCGTATTCGGCCTTGTGGCCGGCGAACCAATCCCGATCATTGTGATCTTTCAGTTGACGGAGGAAGGTAAGCGCTTCAGCTGGCAAGGCAGCGCGTTCGGAATTCATCGCTTTCATGATGCCTTCTTTCTTCCTGCGAGACTTGGGAAATGACGGTTTACGACGATCGCCGCGACGACCTGGAACGCTACGAGTTCATGATGGGCCAGGAACGGGGACGTCTTGCAGTAACGCTCGATTGCATCACCGATGCTTTAGTATTGGTGGGCCAGCACGGTGTCTACTGCCAGAGCGCTCGTCAGCCGGGCAAGCCCGCTATGGACATTCAGATCATCAGCAAGAATCTGACAGATGCCAAAGAGTTAATCAGCAGCGTCCTCGGTAGCCTGAAAGCGGCTGGGGAATCATCCGAATCCTAGCCTTGCAGGAACGGGTTGTGCTCCTTCTCTTCGCCGATAGTTGTGGCTGGTCCATGCCCAGGTATGACCACCGTGCCTTCGGGCAAGGGCATCAGCACGGTAGCGATGGATTGCAGAATCCTGCGCCCGTCGCCTCCTGGCAGATCGGTCCTGCCGATGGATCTGCGGAACAGCGTGTCGCCTGCCACCAGCTTGCCTTCCGTCGGTATCCACAAACAGAGGCTGCCTTCGGTATGCCCTGGGGTTTCCAGAACCTGAAACTCTGAGCCACCAAGTTCGAGCTTGCTGCCGTCCTTAGCGTTAACATCAACCGCCGGCGCCTCGGGTGCAGGTACACCAATCCAATCTGCCTGCATCGGTAACATCTTCAGCAAAGCTCCGTCGCGCTCGTTCATATAAACCGGCGCACCGGTCTCGGCCCGCAACTGTGCCGCGGCTGCAACGTGGTCGATATGGGCATGTGTGATGACGATGGCTTTCACGCGTAAGGCACGCTCTTGAAGCTTGTTGCGGATGGCCTGCAAGTCTCCACCTGGATCGATCACGATGGCTTCTCCGCACCCTTCGTCCCCAAAGATGGAACAGTTACAGCGAAGCGGGCCGACAATCAGGACATCGTGCGTCATGCGGCGCCAGTTCCTTGCAGCAGTCCCAGATACTGCGCAGGTAGTCGCGGGGGGCGCAGTTCCCGGTTCAGCCACATATGCCGCGTTTTGCCCTCGGCGAGCAAGCGGTCGGGCCGGCAGGATCGGATTGCATACTCAAACTCTACGGTTCGGGCATTTGCCAGCGCGAGTTCGGTCTGCACAATCACTTCCTGGTCGTATCGTGCCGGATACACATAGCGGCAACTCGCTCCAATTACCGACAGCAGTAAGCCTTCCGATTCCTCCAGATCATGGTAGTTGACCCCGAGCGCCCGCACCAGTTCAACCCTTCCAATCTCCATCCAGATGAGATAGTTCGCGTGGTACACGATACCCATCTGATCGGTCTCGGCATAACGAACGCGAACACTTGTCTGATTTCGAGGCGGCACTACATTACTTCCTTCGCTATAGTAGCGACGCCCTTGCTAGCATTCAGACATGCCCGTCAAAGTACTGTTCTTCGGCGTTCTGAAGGACTTGGTCGGCAGTGCGGAAACAACGATTGAGCTGACTGAGCCAAACGCAACGATAGGCAGCATCTTCGCTTTGTATAGCTCCCGATTTGCAACCGGGCAGGGCCGGGGCCCGTCCATTTTATTTGCCAGGAATCGCGAGTTCGCCAGCGCCGACACACCCGTCTCCGATCATGACGAGATTGCTTTTCTTCCCCCGGTCAGTGGTGGCTCGGGCGGTCCGGATGCTCTGTTTCTCATCACCCGTGAACCGATTGACAAGGCTGCTCTTATTGGGCAAGTGCAGCGGCCCGAAGATGGCGCCGTGGTCACCTTTGACGGCGTTGTCCGAAATAACACGAAAGGCCGCGAGACGCTTTACCTCGAGTACGAATGTTATGAGGGCTTGGCGCTTCGCCAGATGCGCACCATTGGAGAGCAGATTACTGTTCAATTCGCCATCGGCCGCTTGGGGATCGTGCACCGATTGGGCCGTCTTGAAATCGGAGAGGCGAGTGTGGTGGTGGCAGCCTCGGCACCGCATCGCAAACCTGCCTTTGATGCAGCGCTCGAAGCCATCAATCGGCTGAAACGCGAAGTCCCAATCTGGAAGAAAGAGTATTTCGCCGATGGCGCCGTCTGGGTTGAAGGGGAGTGGGATGAGAGCTTGGTCGCAGTTGCTGGCCCGACGCCGCTGCCGTGACTCGGTAGCGTTGTTATGCCTGTTCCTGCCTGCGCTTGCCGTCGGCGCTGCTTACCGACAAAGTGAGACGCCGACCTTTTCGGTCAAAGTTAATCTGGTGCGTTTGCTGGTGTCGGTGCGGGACAACGCCGGAGCCATCGTCACCAACCTGAACAAGGCCGACTTTACGGTCAGTCAGGATGGCGTTGCGCAGGACGTCACGCTTTTCGAACGAAACACGTCGCTGCCGCTTTCGGTAGCGATCCTGATCGACACCAGCGGCAGTACGCAGATCGACCTGCATTACGAGACGCAGTCGGTTCAGCGATTCATCACCAGTCTGGTGAAAGCCGGCAATCCCGAGGACGTGTTTGAGCTGATCAGCTTCAACTGGCGCACGAACCTGGAGGCGGACTTTTCGCGTAACCCGGGCCGCGCTGAACACGCTCTGCATGGTCTGCATGGAGAGGGCGGTACATCGCTCTACGATGCTATTTTTCTGGCAAGTGATACCCTAAGCGCGCGTGAGGGCCGTCATGTAATGGTGGTGGTGACCGATGGCGGCGATACCACCAGCTACAAGAAGTACGCCGATGCAGTAGGGGCTGCACAACGGGCCGATGCAGTGCTCTACCCGATTGTTGTGGTACCCATTGCCAACGATGCAGGACGCAACTTGGGCGGCGAACACGCGCTGGCTACGCTCGCCCAATCGACTGGCGGCCGTATCTTCAACCCTGCTGGATTTACGCAATTAGACGCCGCCTTTACCGACATTCTCCGCGAGCTCAGGACTCAATATCTGATCGGCTACTATCCTCGCGATGTCCCCATGCAGCCTCGCCTGTTCCACAACGTCAAGGTAGGAACCCAGGATCCGGCTCTGCGAATCAGCGTCCGTTCCGGCTACTACGAACCTTAGCTGGATAGGTGGGACGCAAAGCTTGTGCTGAAGTGAAGCTATGGATAGTTACCTGGACACTGCGATTGCGATCGCTCAGGAGGCCGGCCAAATCCTGATGGCGCACGCAGGCGTCCCTTTCGAATTGAAGGGCGATTATGATCTGGTGACGGCAGCAGATCGAGCCAGCGAAAAGCTGGTCATTCAGCGGCTGCAGGAGCACTTTCCGCAACACGGCATTGTGGCCGAAGAAGGCGGACGGGCGGCCCTGGAAGCTGAGTGGCGATGGTATGTGGATCCGCTTGACGGCACCACGAATTTCGCGCATGGTTACCCGCTCTGGAATACCACGCTTGCCTTAGCTCACATGGGTGAGGTGGTGGCTGGTGTTGTGTACGATCCGCGCAATGAGGAACTCTTTGCAGCTGAGCGCGGAGCCGGTGCGCGCTTGAACGGCGCGCCGATACACGTCAGCAAAGCACCTGTGCTGAACGATGCTCTAGTGTCCACCGGCTTCCCGAGCCGCAAACGCCACCAGAACGTGAACATTCATTTTTACTATCAGCTGGCGATGCAGACACACGGGGTGCGGCGGGGCGGTTCGGCGGCGATCGACCTGGCCTATACCGCATGTGGACGCGTGGAAGCGTTCTGGGAGTTCGGTCTCAATCCCTGGGACATGGCTGCCGGAACTCTTCTGGTAGAGGAAGCGGGTGGCAAAGTGTCAGGCATGCGCGGCGAGGCGCTTGACCTGCATGGAGCGCATTTGCTGGCCGACAATGGCTTGGTTCACGAGGAGACGCTGCAGCTGTTCAACGAAATTTTTGCCGGCCAGTTCCGCCACGAGATGCCGGCCTTACCTGCCAAGGAATGGGAGGTGGCTGCCCGTGGCTGATCTGGTGCCCGAAGTTCCTCTTACCCTGGAGGGCGCCTGGGCACTACACCAGATGTTCCGGCTGCGGCGTGCGCAATGGCGTGCCTTGTCTGCGCAGGATCAAGGTTTGCTTGCAGCGGAAGCGGCGGCACTCTTTGAATCCAAGTCCGCTCTGTTTTCATTGCTGGGCCATAAAGGCGACCTGCTTTTCCTGCATTTCCGGGACACCCTGGAAGACCTGCACCGTTTGGAGCTGAGCTTTGCTCAATTGCGCTTGATGGAGTATCTGGAGCCTACCCACTCCTATGTCTCGGTAGTGGAGCTGGGGCTGTATGAATCTTCCGCGAAAACCTATGCGGCGCTGGCCGAGCGCGGCTTAGAGGCGCACTCGCCAGAGTGGAAGGCCGGGGTTGCTGAGGTAACCGCTCGTCAGTCCACGGCGATGGCCGCGCGACTGTATCCCGATATTCCGCCCGCCAAGTTCCTCTGCTTCTACCCGATGGACCGCAAGCGTGGCGAAGGCAAAAATTGGTACCAGGTACCCATGGCCGAGCGCGGCCGCATGATGCACGAACATGGCATGATCGGACGCCGCTACGCCGATTCGGTCCGCCAGATTATCACTGGATCGATTGGCTTCGACGATTGGGAGTGGGGTGTCGACCTGTTCGCGGATGATCCGCTCATCTTCAAAAAGCTAATCTACGAAATGCGCTTCGACGAGGTCAGCGCAGTGTACGCTCTCTTCGGATACTTCTACATCGGAATGCGCGTCCCACCCGCCCAACTGGGCTCCTTGCTCAACGGAAATCTGCCTGGAATTAGTGCCTTGCCCGATCCTGCGCAAAGCTTGTAAATGCAAAGAAGCAAAAACTTTACAAGCGGAGTGTTACGCTTATTTATTCGAAAATGCGTACAGTCGACCTAATTCACCGCAAGCGAGACGGAGAAGAACTTAGCCCCGAGGAGTTGAACTTCATTGTGGGAGGGTACACGAGCGGTGAGATCCCGGAATACCAGATGTCCGCCTTCCTCATGGCGGTATATTTCTCCAACATGTCCGACCGGGAGGTGAGCGCTTTCACAGACTCCATGGTGAACTCCGGCAGTGTATTGGACTTGTCATCTATCCCCGGCGTCAAGGTAGACAAGCATTCTACAGGAGGAGTCGGGGATAAAACAAGTTTGATCTCTGCGCCCCTGGCGGCGGCTGCGGGCGTGGTGGTACCCATGATCTCCGGACGTGCGCTAGGTCACACTGGCGGTACGCTCGATAAGCTTGAGTCTATTCCCGGTTTTCGTACTGACCTGACCGTCGACGAGTTCAAGGAAGTTCTGGCGGAACATCAGCTGGCCTTCATTGGCCAAACTCCGGAAATCTCGCCGGCAGATGGCAAGATGTACTCTCTGCGAGACGCGACGGCAACGGTGGAATCGATTCCGCTAATTGCTTCGTCCATCATGTCCAAAAAATTGGCGGTGAATCTGGACGCGCTGGTGCTGGACGTGAAGGTGGGCTCAGGCGCCTTCATGAAGAAGCAGGTGGAAGCGCGGCGTCTGGCACAGATGATGGTCGGCATTGGCCGCCGCATCGACAAGCGAGTGCAGGCACTGATCACCGACATGAATCAGCCGCTCGGCTATGCTATCGGGAATGCGCTGGAGGTGATGGAAGTATCGCAGACACTCCAGAATGCAGGTCCGGCGGATCTAACGCGGCTTTCGCTGGAACTGGCGGCGCGCATGATTTTCCTGGGTAAAATTACCAAGACGCTGGACGAAGCCCGCGAGCTCGCGCAAGCCAAGCTTTTGGATGGCTCCGGCTATCGCAAGCTGAAGGACGTAATCACGGCGCAGGGCGGCGACCCACAGGTGCTCGATCGTTTCGAACTGCTGCCGAACGCAACCGGCGCACAGGAAATTACCACCAGTCGCGGGGGCTATGTCAGCGCGATCGATGCTGAACTGATTGGCCAGGCTTCTTCCATGATCGGTGCTGGACGCAACGTCATGGAGGACACCATCGACCCAGCTGTCGGCGTCATTCTCGAAGTGAAGGTCGGGCAGAAGATCGACCCAGGCAGCATTCTCTGCCGTATTTACTACACCGGAGACGAGCGCTTAGAAGACGCGGCCGAACTGGTGGAAGATGCCTTCAAGATTTCTCAACAGGCGCCGGACGAGCGCGATCTGATCCTTGAAGTAGTTAGCTGACCAGCCGCAAGTTCGATGGCGAGAGTGCAGGGACTAATTGGTCTAGTCGCCATTGTCCTCTGCGCTTTTCTTTTCTCCACTAAGCGCTCCGCTATTCAGAGGCGCGTCGTCGTGTGGGGCCTCACGCTGCAGTTCGCCTTTGCTTTTCTCGTTCTGAAAACAAGCTTGGGCGATCTGTTTTACGAAGTCAGTTTGTTCGTCAATGCGCTGCTGAACTATACGACTGCCGGCTCAACATTTGTCTTTGGAGACAAACTGGGCCAAAGAACAGATCAGTTCGGCGTCATCTTTGCGTTCCAGGTTCTGCCTATCGTTATCTTCATCTGCTCCATCTTTTCCATCCTGTACTACCTCGGCTGGATGCAGGTATTTGTAAAGGGCATGGCAGTTGTGATGCAACGCTTCATGGGGACCAGCGGGGCGGAGTCCACATGCGTAGCGGCCAGCATTGTCATGGGTCAGACCGAGGCACCTGTCACCGTTCGCCCGTTCCTTCCTTCCATGACCGAGTCTGAGCTTTTCACTGTCATGACCAGCGGCATGGCCCATGTCTCTGGCGCAGTGATGGCGGCTTACGTTGCCATTGCCGGGGTCTCCATTGCGCACCTGCTGACGGCCGTGATCATGACTGCACCTGCGACTATCATGCTGGCCAAGATGTTTGTGCCCGAACAAGGTGACCCGGTGACGGCCGGAACGGTTAGAGTCCAGGTTGATAAGCCCGGCGTGAACCTGATTGATGCGGCTGCTCGCGGGGCCGGTGACGGTCTGCAATTGGCGTTGAACATCGGGGGAATGCTGATTGCGTTTCTGGCCCTGATTGCGATGGTGAATGGTGGCTTTGGATGGCTCCATGGGCATCTCAGGTTCATACCGGCTTCGGTGCAGCAGGTGCTGGCCTTTGTCTTTGCACCGGTTGCCTGGGCCTTGGGAATCCAGTGGAAAGATTGCGCCGCCGTAGGCAACCTGCTTGGCACCCGCATGGTGCTGAATGAGTTCGTTGCATTTGTTGATCTGGGCAAAGTGAAGACGGCTATTGACCATCGCTCCTTTGTAATCTCGACCTTTGCGCTCTGCGGATTTGCTAATCTCAGCTCGATTGCCATTCAGATTGGCGGCATCGGCGGCCTTGCTCCCACCCGAAAATCTGACCTGGCGCGACTGGGATTGAAAGCAATGTTTGTAGGAACGCTGGCCAATTTTATGTCGGCCTGTATAGCGGGAATCCTGCTGTAACGGGGGTTCGCGCTAGCTGCGTCACAATCAGCTCATGCGCATGAATGGGATTCGTCGGGGCAGCGGCCAACCGTTGTTACTGCTTCACGGGCTGGGCGGCACTTGGCGGAGCTGGCGACCCGTGCTGAACGACTTGGCTTCGCAACGAGAAGTCATTGCGATCGACCTCCCCGGCTTTGGCAAGACGCCCCCTCTTCGCGGCGAAGTATCCATCAGAACATTAGCCAATGCTGTGACCGAGTTTCTCGACTCACATAATCTAGTTGGCGTCAACGTGGTTGGCAGTTCTATGGGAGCGAGGCTCGTTCTGGAGTTGGCACGGCGCGGCGTCGTAGGCGCGACTGTGGCGTTAAGCCCAGGCGGCTTCTGGCAAGGCTGGGAGCGTCACTTCTTTGCGGCTTCTATCGGTCTGTCGATTCGTCTTGTCAGATTGCTGCAGCCGGTTATGCCACTCTTTACAGGCAACGCGGTCGGCCGCACCTTGCTTCTGCCACAGCTCTCCGCACGACCTTGGGCCCTGTCCTCTGTCCTGGCGCTGGAGGAGATGCGCAGCTACGCCGCGTCGCCTTCGTTTGACGAACTGCTGTTTCAACTGGCTTTTGGCGAAGCACAAGAAGGCGCAGCTTTCGGTTCAGTTAAAGCACCTCTTACTATTGGCTGGGGAAGGCAGGATCGGGTTTGTTTTCCGCGTCAGGCACAACGCGCTCTCCACTTGTTTCCCATGGCACGCCTGCACTGGTTTGATAACTGCGGACACTTCCCGCACTGGGACGTACCCTCACAAACCGCTCGACTTATTTTGAACGGCACCGCCACGGCGGATAAGAAAGTGGAACCGTCAATGCACGGTAGACCAGCCGGTTTGCACAGCTTCTTACCTCAGCCCGCACTCTGACCGAAAACGGTTGGGAAGCTGCGTCACCAGAACCTCGTAATTAATAGCGATCCATAAAACAACTTATGAATGGAGAAAGCGTGAAAATCATCTGCGTAGAGGAGCATACGTCCGATCAGGGCTTAGCTAAAGCAGGGCAACCGACACAGCAGGCTGAAGCTGGTTATGTGGCCGAAGTTGGCGCCTACTTTGAAGGCAGCATTGATGATGGTGATGACAAACGTCCTATGCTGATAAACTTCCAGACGTCGGGCAAGCTAGCTGCAGATTTGGGTGCGGGACGCATTGCAAACATGGATAAGCATGGCATCGACATGCAGATCCTTTCCTGTAGTAATCCACCGCAAGCTACGCCGGCTAACCAGGAAGTTAAGCTCACCCGAAGTGCCAACGACAAACTGGCCGAAGCTGTACGGGCAAACCCATCGCGCTTCGGCGGGTTTGCTTCCCTGCCCTGGCAGAATCCACAAGCTGCAGCCGAAGAACTGGAACGTGCGGCGAAAGACCTTGGCTTGGTTGGCACCATACTACTCGGGCGTCCCGGCACTGTTTTCTTGGACGATCCACGCTTCGAGCCGATCTTGGCCAAACTTAATGAACTCCGTGTACCGGTTTACCTGCACCCGGGTATTCCGTTACCGGCTGTCCAGCAGCCATACTATGGCGGACTGGAGAAGCAGGTAATTGCGAGACTGTCGCTGTTTGGTTGGGGTTGGCACAACGAAGCTGGTGTTCAGTTGCTTCGAGTACTGCTTTCGAAAAAGTTTGACCAATATTCTAATCTGCAGGTAATCAGCGGCCACTGGGGCGAGATGGTGCCGTTTTATTTGCAACGGCTTGACGACGCGATCCCACAGAAAGTCACGGGATTATCGCGTTCAATTACAGAGACATTCAAGCAGCACGTCTACGTCACTCCTAGCGGTATGTTGAACCTGCCTCATTTTGAATTCATCAACAAGGTAATCGGGGTGGATCGGATCCTTTACTCAGTGGATTACCCCTATCTCACCCTTGCAGGTGCCCGGAGATTTTTGGAGACTCTGCCGGTCAGTCAAAAGGAAAAAGAGAAGATAGCGCACAGAAATGCGGAAGCGTTATTTCACCTATAAAGGACTGGCAAGGTGACAGCTTATTAGAGGTGTTTCAGTTGCTGTTAGCGTGTGCTGAGGATCCCGCTCCAGCGGTCTTGGGGAGGCTCTGCGGCAGTACAAGATTACTGACACAATAAATTGATGTTCGAACGGTTCACCGAGAGCGCTCGTCTGTCAGTCTTTTTTGCCCGCTACGAGGCCAGTTTTCTTGATTCACCATACATCGAAGTCGAACATGTACTACTAGGTTTAGTGCGCGCCTCTCGGTTCTTACGCGACCTCGTGGGATTCCAGGCTGGGGAGGCTTTCAAAAGAAGCCTGCAGCGGAGGCGAGAAGGACAGAAGCTGCAGCCCGCGAGTGTCGATCTCCCCTTATCTCACCAGGCAAGACGGGTTCTCACTTTGGGTGCAGAGGAGGCTGAGAAGTATGGGCAACAGCACATCACATGCGAACATCTTTTTGCCGGCTTGCTTCGTCTTGAGGATTCGTTCGCACACACCTTCCTTCGGGAGATATCGGGCAGTGACAATCGGCTACAACGCGCGGTAACGAGCTATCTGCAGTCTCCGGGAGACCAGATACCGCCGCCTGCAAACAGACATCCTCAGCGGGAGAAAGACTGGCTGGCCGAACTTTCGGTGGTTCAGCCCGCGCCCGAGTTTGCCGTCCTTCACACTAAGCTGGCAAGCCTGCTGCTTCATTGCATGGGAAACATGAATAGCTTCGATGACGCTTACGGCCATGCCAAGCTTCGTCGTCAACCCTGGACGCGCAAGCAGGCTTTGGGATATCTGACAGATCTTGCCAGCCAATATCGGCTATGGACAGCCCGAGCCCTCACTGAGCCAAACGTGCGAGGGGACCGACTGCCTTCGGAGGAGTCAGTCACTGCCCAGCCTTTCGATCAATTGGAGTGGCAGTTCATTGTCGAATCGTGGTTCTTTGCGAACGTTCTGCTGGTGCGCCAGATTGCTGCCCTGCCCGGATCAAAAGCGGCGATGTCGTGTCGTGTTGGAATCGATGCGCCAGTGTCGCTCCAAAAGCTCCTATCGAATTTCGTCGAAATTTTCGAGGACACCATGGAGCAGGTTCTGGCGCACCTGTAGGTACGGAGTTCCCGCCATCATAAGCGGACGTACACCCCCCAAGCCGGGAAATTCGCTCTAGGAACGGCATCGCACGCCTACCTGGAGTTTGACGTACTGGACCCGGCGAAAAGGAGAGAACTCGTGACCGCGATCTCGGCCTTGCGAGAACCCAGGACTACCATGGGCGGAGTTAATTTGGTCGCTGGTTTTCGGCCTGAGTTGTGGAGAGAGATTGCTCCTGATCAAGCGCCCGCAGCCATGGAGGGATTCAACGCTGACATGGTGGGTGTAGACGGGTTTGCCATGCCCGCAACCCAGCGCGACGCTCTCTTGTGGCTCTCTGGAATGGCGTACGACCTCATCTTCGATGTGGCGCACGGGATCATTGCGGAGCTGAAAGGGCTGGCGTCAGTTGCCGATGAGACCTCAAGCTGGCCGTATCAACGTGATCGCGACCTGACAGGCTTTATTGACGGTACCGAGAATCCCATCCTGACCGATGCCCCGGAAATTGCGCTGATCCCCGGAGGAACTCCGGGCGAAGCTGGATCTATTTTGTTGCTGCAAAAGTGGGAACACAATACGGCGGCATGAGAGTCGCTCTCGGTGGAAGATCAGCAGCAGGCCATGGGACGCACCAAGCAGGACAGCGTTGAGCTTGAAGACAAGCCATCAGACTCGCATGTTGCCAGGACCGATCAGGAAGAGTTCGGCAAGATCTCCCGCCGGAACATGCCGTACGGAAACGTCACCAAACACGGGACTATGTTCGTCGGGTTCAGTGCCGACCAGCAACGGTTTTCCAAGATGTTGGAGAGCATGGCAGGCCTGACCACCGGATCACGGGACGCGCTTACTCGCTATACGCGCCCGCTTACCGGTGCTTATTATTTTGTGCCTTCGACGGATAGCTTGCGAGGGTAGATGGCGAATTGATTATAGGTTTAAAATATTGTAGAAGTAAGATGGGTTCACCCCTCATTAGGATTGTCGCTGGCCCACGAACTGAGCAACTCTAACCCACGCTCAAAATGCCTATGAGGATGCACCCAGCATTATGCTTTCCAAGATGTGTGCGCTAGAAATTCTTAGAGCTGCTCTCATCAGTACTGAGCTTGGGCGCTTCGATTTTTGGTTACGGAACTCAACTCAAGCGCCCTCTATTGCTCAGACATACGCTGCCGTGGGTCAAGTCTTTGCCGCAATATTGACGTTGGTCGTGAACGTTGTCCTGGTTTGTATAACGTTCTCTTACGCGACTAACCCGGGTACTAACAACTACTTCGAAAGATATGGCGGAAATTGCGGCTAACCAACTTAGTACTTCACTATTTCCTACTCTGTCCTTTGAGTTTGGTGAGCAGAAAGTCGACTTCAATAGGATTCAAATCAAAATCACGATAAGGAACATCGGCGACTCACCTATAAAAATAAGCGAGTGCGCGTTCGGAGGATTTGTGGACGGAATACAAGGTATGGCCGGTGGCACATTTCGCCTTCGGTCGTTTCTCGTGCCCGACCTTAAAGGGGTGTTCTTGGGCCGCGGGCAGTCTGCAGTTGCGTTTGCACCGTTAGAGTTAGCTGACGGCTCAGTCTTAAATGTTCTCAACTTGAACCGAAAGTTCATGATCCGAGTCAATTGCACGGATCCCGGAGAAAATACTCGCCACTGCTTCATTCAGAGAAGCGACGGGAACTTAGTTTATCGAAATGCGTTCGCAAGCGAAGCCGAGATGAACTGAGAAGATCCTGTCACCAACCGGAATCAACTGCTCTGCACATGACCCTTGGAAACTGTTCATCTTTCTTGCTTTTCCAGTGACCTGTTCTTCATACCTTATCCGGAGCATTGGACAGACGGTGATAGGTTAGTGTGCTTGTGATAAACGCTCAACGAACTACCAATTGGGATCTCTTTATCTCACATGCTTCTGAGGACAAGAAAGAGTTTGTAGAGCCTCTCGCTTATGCACTGTCCAGGTTCGGCCTGAATGTATGGTACGACGAATTCGCTTTAGTGATTGGAGACAGCCTGAGCAGGAGCGTCGACAGAGGACTGGCGAATTCTACGTTTGGACTTGTTGTGCTCTCGAACTCTTTTCTAAATAAAAGGTGGCCCGAATACGAATTGCGAGGGTTGACGGCAAGGGAATTTCAGGGTAGCAAGGTGATACTTCCCATTTGGCACAAGATATCCTACGACGATCTTGTGAAGTTCAGTCCGCCACTTGCGGATAAATTCGCGATCAAGTCAAGTGGTCTTACTCCGTTGCAGGTAGCGGTCAGGATCATCAAAGCTATTCGGCCCGACATCTTTTCACGAATTGCACGGAGAATAGCTTTTTACCGCACTCTGAACAATAGCGAGCACGTCTTCATGGCACCAGAAGAAATCAAGCCCTCGGGGTTCCGGCATGCTCAACTATCTCAGGATCTGATCGGGAGGATTAGAATGATCCGCGCATCTCTCTTTGATGTATTTCCGCAGTCAATGGATCACTGGGTCGAACAGTTCAGAAAGGACACGCACCCCTCAGCCGAGGTTGCAATTTGGGAACGAGTAGCTGCCGTTCTTATCGAATGTACCTTAGCTTATCCCGAGCTTACGCCAAGCCAGAAGCAACAAGCCTTCGAACTGATCTGCTCTCACTGGGCCGATAAACCCGACTATGCTATCCGAAAGGCGCTCGGTGCACTTCCGGATGGAGCCACAGAAATGATTATTCAATCGTACGCCAGTTCAAAGCCCCTATTTGGCTCACCCGCAGCCAACCCGCCCGAAAGTAATATCGAACCGGAATGGGATTCGGATCGCCCTTTGGAGCAACTTGATCGCGAGCACTTCCCAGCCGACCTTCCCGAGGATCTAATCAGAGATCTTATGAGACCTTACAAGCAACAAGATTAAAGGTTGGCGGCCATCTTGCCTCGGAATTAGGTCAGCTAACAATGGAACCCTTTCCCAAAATTGAGAAAGCCCGCTGCTATAAACAATAAGGGCTCTGCCAGAAAGCTCGGCTGTGTCAGATATTTGCGTTGTTCGTTCTACACGCTTCACATAACATAAACGATCTATCCACTACCATCTGAATTGAGCCTCGACCAGTAATCGACTGGCTTTCATCCTGGACTTGCCCTTCCGCAACGCTAGACTCAAACCAGTGAAAGAAGCAGCACGATTCATAGAGGTTCAAACATCCGTACGTCCCAAAGTCGGCGTAGTTTTGGGCAGTGGCCTCGGCTCGTTTGCCGATTCTCTTGCCAACGGTGTGCGCATTCCCTACAGTGAGATTCCGCAGTTTCCGATATCAACCGTCATAGGCCACGCGGGTGAATTGGTGATGGGGACAATCGGTGCAAACGGTCGCGCGGCTGCCGATGTCGTTGTTATGTCGGGCCGCTTTCACCTCTATGAAGGCTACACCGCGCAGCAGGTCACGGCGGGTATCCGGCTCTTTCGTGAACTTGGTGTGGACCGCTTGGTTCTGACTAACGCTTGCGGTGGTATCAAGGCGGATTTCACGCCCGGAACACTGGTCAGTCTTTCAGACCATATCAATCTTCTTGGCGCCAACCCGTTGCGAGGTTCTAACGCCGACGAACTGGGTCCGCGCTTTCCTGATATGACGGAAGCGTACTCTCCTCACTTGCGGGCCATTGCGCAGGAAACGGCCGCTGCTCTCCGGTTGCCTCTGCCGGAAGGCGTGTATGCTGCCGTGCTCGGGCCAAGCTATGAGACTCCAGCGGAGATTCGCTACCTTCGCGCAATCGGGGCCGATCTGGTTGGCATGTCGACAGTTCTGGAGACCATTGCCGCTCGACACATGGGGATGCGCGTACTCGGATTGTCGTGTGTGACGAACGTGGCAGCTGGCTTGGGCACCGGTGACATCTCTCATCATGAGGTTCTCGAAATTGGACGTCGAACCTCGACCACATTCGTGCGATTCTTGAACGCGCTTGTGCCAAGGCTGGCGAGTGCCTGAAGCACAGTCGCTGGTCCTGTTCGACATCGACGGGACGCTGCTGCGCGGCGCCGGGCCTCATCACAAATCCGCTCTAATTGCTGGTATCCAGCGCGAACTGAATATTGCGACAAGCATGGATGGCATCGAGACCGCAGGCACGCTCGATTGCGACCTCATCCGGCTCATGGTCCATGGCACAGACAGGACGCGGGTGCTCGATAGAACTACTCTGGCCCGCGTCACAAAAGCATGCGAAGAGTCTTACCTGGCCGACTGTGCCGCCGACCTTCGCCCTCGCGTTTGCCCGGGCGTGCTCCTGTTGCTTGAAAATTTGAGGGACGCTGGCGTCATACTCGGCGTTGTCACCGGCAACTTGCGCGTTATCGGCTGGAAGAAGCTGGAGCTTGCCGGCTTACGTGAGTATTTTGCAACCGGCGCTTTTGCTCAGGATGGGTCGAAACGGGCGGAACTGGCGCAAGTAGCGGCTGACCGTGCAGCGAGACTGGCGCCCAGCGGGTTCAGCAGCATTACCCTGATTGGCGATCACCTGAACGATATCGCCGCTGCTAAAGCGAACGGCTTTCGCTCTATCGGAGTGGCCACGGGTGTTCTATCTGCGTCGGAACTGGCCGAAGCCGAGCCCGATCTGATCGTCCGTGACATGACCGGGCTCACCCTCGACACTGTCCTTCAGGCGAAAAACTTCTCGATCCGCGATACTTCTTCTTGCGTAAGCCGAAATTCGAGCGCGCCGATTGTTCCCTGAACCTGATCGGCCCGGCGCAGGCCAACGATTGCCGCCGTTACTGCCGGATTAGCTAACGTCCAAGCCAGCGCAACCTCTGCTGGAGTACGACCGTGCTCTTTGCCCACCTGACGTAGAATCTCGACCAGTTCCAGGTTCCGGCTTAACTGTGGTTCCTGAAAATCTTTATCACGGCTCCGCCAGTCATCGGCCGGCAAACTGAGGGCACGCTCTTTGGTCATCTTACCGGTTAGCAGGCCGGCTCGCATGGGCGAATAAACAATTACACCGATGTTGTTGTCTTTGGCAAAGGGCAGGATTTCCGCTTCGGTCTTTCGCGCCAACAGAGAGTAGGGTGGCTGGAGCGAAGTGATAGGCGCAATGGTCTGAGCGCGCTTCGTCTGGGCGACATTGAAATTCGAAACGCCAATCCACCGCACCTTCCCCTCCTGCTGCAGCCGAGCCATCTCCGTCCAACCTTCTTCAATGTCCCCGTCCGGTTCAGGCCAGTGGATCTGATACAAGTCAATGCGCTCAATTTGCAGACGTCGCAGGCTGTCTTCGCACTCCTGCCGGATGGAATCAGCTTTCAAGGATGGAAAAATGTCACCGTTTTCGCGCCAGCGCCGTTCGCTCTTGGTGAAGATGTAGGGCTTTTGCGCGACCTCCTTCAAAGTCTTGCCGACGATTTCTTCCGAGTGCCCGAGCCCATAAATGGCTGCTGTGTCGATCCAATTTATGCCGGAATCGAGCGCCTCTCGGATGGCTGAATATGAATCCGAGTCCTCCTGGTTTCCCCACCCAAATTTCCAATCGGCCCCACCCATTGCCCACGCTCCAATGCCCAGAGCGGTGATCTCCAGATCGCTATTTCCCAATGTTTTCTTTTGCTTCACACTTTCTTGACGCAGAAACTGAGCTCTAAGTGTCCAGCCCTATTCCCTGGAAGGTTAAGGCGTACCCGGTTCCAGTTTGGCCTGCAAAGATACTGCTAGTCCTGCATCACCTTACGCCCCAAGTGCAATAGTATGCACCTCAATTCGTCCGTAAACTCAGGTCATTACTGATTCTCAGGAGGACGATTTAAATGAAATTACTCGCAATTATGTTAATGGCTGGTGCGTTAGTGTCAGCGGCTCCGGTGACCGCGAATGTGCAGCTGGTCAATGCAGGCGCACCGACGGTGAGCGATGGCAGCTACTACGTGGGGCCTTACACTGTTTCGGTTGACGGTAAGTCAATGGCTGCTCTGTGCGTGGACTTTTTCCACCAGAGTTCGGTGGGCGATAGCTGGAACGCATACGTTACTTCGTTAACGGGCAGCTTGGCTAACACGTATCACTCTGGCGACCAAGTCCAATACGCCGAAGAGGCCTACCTTTACTCCTTGATCAACAAGGCCGGTGTAAGTGCTACTGATCGCATCAACATCCAGCATGCAGCTTGGAACATCACAGACAGCGCTTATCAAGTAAGTGGCGATGCTCTACTCTTCGTCAACGCGGCGCTCCAGAACTACAAGAATATGGATCTCTCTTCCTTCCAGCTTTTGTCTTCGGTCGATTGCAACCATCGTGAGCAAGAGTTCCTGGTTGCAAGTGCTGCAGCACCGGAGCCCGGCTCGCTGATGCTGCTGGGTGGAGGCTTACTCGCGGCAGGCTTGATCTCACGGCGTCGCAAGCTGGCCTAACGAAGTGGTACCAGCTCGGGAGTGCTGCGCTCTTGGGTGCGAATAGCAAAGTCGAATCGTCCGGAATCGCAGGGGGGGAAGGTTGAACCGCGATAGTAGCTCAGTCCATAGAGCCAATCGCGGTTTGTTCCCCCGTCACAGATCGCGTGATTCAGGGGAAGGACGCCAGACTGCCAGAAGGAGCGGACGGAAACGGTACGGTCGAGCACGGGGAAGGTGGTGGCTTTCAAGTAAATCACTCCAGCGACAATGCAAAGCACTAACGTGATCCCGGCCCATGATCGTCGCGACAGGGTGACAGCCACGATCGGCAGAATTGTGAAAAACAGCCCGGTCCGATTCGGCAGAGAGTAGGCCAGGACAGTCGCCGAGAGCTTACCGGCGGCTAGGATTTGGGGCAAAACCAAAGCCGCGTAGGGAATAACCGACGCAAGACAGGCACAGGCCAGCAGCCAGGGACGGGGGATGTCGGCCGCAAATCGGTCTTCCCAGCACGACCCGAGCAGTATAAATAGAGGGGGAAGCAAAGGGAGCAGATAGCCCGGCAGCTTGTTCACGGAAAAACTGAAGAAGAGGAATCCGAAGATCACAATCGCGAGCAGGAATCGCCGACGCCCGTCCCAGTATGTCCGTCGCGAGAAGAGCCAACCTAACATAGGGGTCCAGGGGAAGATAGCAAGCAGCAGAACCGGGAAGTAGTAGTACCAGGGTTGAACGTGCTGTAGTGCCGAAGAGTAGAGCCGTTGCAAATGATGCCTGATGAAGAACTCATCAATGAAGGTCGAGCCGTTACGCCGGTAAACGGTTAGGTACCACGGCAAGGCGACCAGCAAGGCTGAAGCAGTGGCAATCCACCAGAACCGCCAGTAGCGGCGAAGGAACCACAGGAATGGGAGCGCTAGCGCAATGGGTACCAACCCCTTGGCAAGGATGGCGAAACCCATTGAGACTCCCAGGCCAAGGAATCGAAGTGAGATGTCGGTCGTGGCAGGAGATCTGCGTAGCAACGGAAGCGCAGAAAGCACGGCAGTCGAGTAACACACTGCAAGCGGTAGATCGGTAACGCAGATACTGCTGAAGCCCATCCAGCCTGCCGAAGTGGCCAATCCGCAAGTCGCAATAGCCGCAGAGCCAGTCCCGAACTCTCGCTTGGTAACGACGAAAGCAACTCCCAGGAAGAGGAGGCTGAGAAGCGCGACCGGAACCCGACCGCAGAGGTCGGAGTTAAGGCCGACCGCGGTACCCGCCGCCGTCATCCAATACAGCAGCGGCGGCTTCTCAAACCACGGCACACCCCAAAGGCGGGGGGTGATGAAATCCCGGGCAGCAGCCATTGCGCGACCTATGGCAGCGTAGCGAGGCTCATCGCTGCTAAGCACGCCAACGCCGTCCAAGTCATAGAGATAAAGGGCGATAATCGCGAGCGCCACGGTGGCGAGCGGAACCGAGCGGCGCAAAAAAGACAACCCTCATTGTAGGACTCAGTCTCAAAATTTAGGGCGGCCATGGCCACTTCCGGCCGCGCTCAGGCCCTTGCTCTATCAACTAGACTGAGGGTGATACATGCTTGCCAAGCTAATCTTCTTTACTTTTGGACTACTAGTGATCGCTTTACTACCTGCTGCGGCGCAACAGCCCCAAGCCGCATCGAAAGGTTCAGGTCCAAAGGTCGATAAGGTCGCACTGGAGCAGTTCATCCGGTACACGGAAGGCTATACCCCAATCGTCAAAATCACCATAGACGATCCGGTGCCTTCCCCGTTCAAGGGATTCGATCGTCTTCCGGTGCACCTTGGCCTGGGCGCACAAACCATCGACAAACAATACTATGTTGCTGAGAATGGGCAAATTGTAAACGGCACGTTATGGAATACCAATGAGTCGCCATTTGCTGTAAACCTGCAGCTCTTGCCGCATGATGGTCCAGCGTTCGGTCCGGAAAACGCAAAAGTCACCATGGTGGTGTTCAGCGACTTTCAGTGCCCTTACTGCCGAAAATTCGCCCAAACCATGCGTCAAGAGATCGCTAAGAAATATCCTAACGATGTTCGGGTCGAATTTCAGGACTATCCGATCGAATCAATCCACAAGTGGGCCGAGCAGGCGGCTGAGGCAGGGCACTGTATTGGAGACGGCAGAGCGTCAGCTTTCTGGGCTTATCACGATTGGATCTATGAACACCAGGGGGAAATTACGCCCGACAACCTGCAGGGGAAAGCTGCGGAGTTTGCAAAGACGCAAGGATTGGACAGCGCGAAGGTCAGCGCCTGTATAAGTAGCCATAGCACTGCTTCAAAAGTGAAGGCAGCTTTAAAGGCCGGCCAGGAGTTAGAAGTACAACAAACGCCGACCAGCTTCGTCAATGGCAGGCTAGTCAGTGGAGCACTCGAGCCTGCCAATTTGGACGCAATTATTCAGTTAGAGTTAACTCGCCCGCCTCAAGTCCCAGGACCAGGAAAAGGCGGAGAAGCCAGAATGCTTAAACCGTAAGGTATAGAAGCAAACGAATCTAGGAAAGATGGGTGTAAGGAAAGTAGCGACTTGTGCCGATAAAGAGAAAGAGAGCAGGAGCAACTACGAATCCTTATGTCAACACAAGGCGGAAACACTTTGGAGCTATTAGCAGAAGACCCACAGCAGGCAGTTACTAACAGCATGTATAGGCTTCCTCCTCTCATCCTTCATCCGTTTTCAGGACCGGAAGACACCTCAGTATTAATGGAAAGCGCTCGCGCAAGCCTGGCTTTGCAGGGCTGGCTACCTACCTCTGAGGACTCCAGAGAGGTGCTGGATGGCCAATTGCTCAAAGGGCGCTACGCCGAATTGCGGATGCTCTACTACATCGGGAAGGATCTGACCCGATGGATGGAACAGTGTGTGGAAAGTGTCGAGGCCTCGGGCGACTTCCCGGACGCGCGGTTAACACCAGAAACCTTCGGCATTATCCTCGTTCAGCAGATCCCAGATGCGGTCAGGCAGAAGCTGGAGTCCTGGGGTGTCCTCGACTTCTCTGCCCTATTTCGAAGGTCTATCGGGTTTCATAGCGTTTTTCGAGAGTTCCCGACCCAGGAAAGCCTCTCGCCTGACTTCCTACGCAAGTACCATCGCCACCTTGACCAATGGTTCGAATACCGGATGCGTGAATCGGCGTACGACCGCCCTCAGCCGAGTCAGTTTAGCTTCGACCTGTTTGCTTCCGGCGAGTACACGATGCTGCTGGAACAGAGCTGGAATAACTAGAGCTTCCTCGGTAGCGGATGCGCTCCAGTCCGCGAGCCCACCCGAAAAGCCCGGGTAAACAGAGAAAGTTTTGCGGAAGTTCTGTAAGATCTATGCATGAATCTACCCCGGTTTGTCCGCGTCCAGCAGCAGCTTCCGAATCGGGCAATCAGAGACATTCGCGCGCATATCGTGGAGGACATGAAGCGGTCGGGTGTGGCTTCGCAAGTGAAAGCCGGCGCCCGCATCGCCATCGGTGTGGGAAGCCGTGGCATCTCCAACACAGCAACCATCGTTAAAGCGGTTGTAGATTTCTGGAAAGAACTGGGTGCACAGCCCTTCATCTTCCCCGCGATGGGCAGCCACGGGGCGGCGACCGCGGAAGGTCAGGCCGATGTTCTGGCCCACTATGGCATTCACGAAGCAACGTTAGGCGCACCCGTCATCAGCTCTCTGGAAGTGGAGCACGCCGGAAGGACAGCGGAAGGTATTGAGACTTTCATCGACAAACAGGCATTTCAATCCGATGGAATCTTCCTGATTGGACGGGTCAAGTGGCACACCGATTTCTCGGGTCGGCTGGAGAGTGGGCTTTATAAGATGATGGCAATCGGGCTCGGCAAGTTCGCCGGTGCCCGCCAGTACCATACCTTTGCTTATCGACTCGGTTTGGAGCAGGTGATTCGAAGCGCCGGCAGCCAGATCCTCGGCACGGGTAAAGTATTGGGCGGCCTGGCGATTCAAGAGGGCGCGCACCACGAGACAGCAGGTCTGACGGTAATCAATTTCAAAGAAGGCCAAGCGGCAGTGATCGCGAAGGAGGAAAGCTTGTTAGCCGAAGTCAAATCCTGGCGGGCCAAACTCCCGGCGCCCGAAATTGACGTTCTGATCATCGACGAAATCGGGAAGAATATCAGCGGCGCGGGCATGGATACCAAGGTGATCAACCGCAGTATCCAGTGCGAATATAATCCTTTCGACGACATACCGAAGGTGCATCGCATTTACGTTCGAGGCTTAAGCGCAATGACGTATCACAGCGCGGTCGGAGTTGGCATGGCCGATGTAATCCACGATCGATTGCTGAACGATACAGACTGGAATCCCACCTACATTAATTCGCTTACCGCTTCCACACCGTCTGCTATTCGGACTCCTATTCACTTCTCAAATGACGTTGAGGCGCTAATGAAAATCGGCTCCACAGTAGGCAGGTTCGACCTTTCTGACGTTACCTTCTGCCGAATACGCAACACGCTGGAGCTGGTAGATTCGGTAGTGAGCGAGAATCTGATCCCGTCCTTGTTCCCACACGTTCAACCCGTGGGAGAACCATTCACCGTTTGCTTTGACAAACAAAACGACTTCGTAGATAACGCTCCCGCCGAGACGAATTACCTGAGCATTCCGAGAGCAGCGTTCACCAATAGCTAGCCAGGTCCGGCTCCGCCGGTTGGTACAGTGTTAGATTCGCTGAATTGAGGGGAGATCCCACCTCTCACTCGGCTAGGAAAAGGAATCGCGCAAGCATTTTGATGAAGGGTTTTGACTTCAAGGAGTCCTATCGCAAGTACGCAAAGAAGTTAGGAACCGGGGTGGGCCATTCCGAAGCAATGTCGGCAGGCGTCGGGGGCGACTTTGAGCCTATGGGCCGCATTCTTTTCGATCTGGTTCGGAGCTGCGGCTTGGAGGCAGATCACTTCGTCATCGACGTCGGCTGCGGCTCGGGGCGTTTAACCGTTCCTTTGAGTCGGTTCTTAAAAGGCAAGTACCTCGGCATCGACGTAGTACCAGATTTCCTTGCTCATGCCAAACGCCTGGCGGATCGGAACGACTTTCAGTTTCAGGAGGCGGCGGGCCTATCCATTCCAGCGGAGACCGCCAGTGCTGATATGGTTTGCTTCTTCAGCGTGATTACCCATCTTCTGCATCAGGAGAGCTACCTTTATCTGGAAGAAGCGTTTCGCGTGCTGAAGCCCGGCGGCCGCGCAGTAATATCGTTCCTGGAATTCGAGGTTCCCAGCCACTGGGCAGTGTTTGAGCAGATGGTAGAGCATCGCCGCAACTCCTCGGCCTTTGATCATCTGAATCAGTTTGTCTCCCGTGATGGCTTGCAAGCGTGGGCGGAGAGAATCGGTTTCAACGTGCTCAATATTTGGGGCGGCGACAAGCCGTTCATCCCGCTCACTAGTCCTGTGACGATGGCCGACGGCAGAGTTTACGATTTTGAAGGTACTCCCGGGCAGTCGGTCGGCTTGCTGTTGAAGCCTTACGAAGACTAAATGACTTCGCGTAGTTCACCTGTTTCAAACATTGGCACTTGCGGCTTGAGTAAGTTTACAAGGCAGGTGAATCATGATCGAATGCAACTCGGCAGGGCGGTTACTTAATGTTGCTCTGACCTTCTGTTCCGCCAGCTGGGAACAAACCAAACAACAACAGACTGTCTTGATGCTATGTGTGCGTGAGACTACCCGCTTGTGCCTGTACTCGACCTGGCGGCACTTCAGCAGCGGGGTCCGACACACTTCTATCACGGCGCCACCTGGTCGCGAGCGATTCGGCCGCTTTTCCGATCGCCAGAATCACGAACTCCGATCCGTCGCGACAGTTTCAATCTGCCGCTCGGATTTTGTTCTGATAAGCAATCCGCTAAGCCCATAAAGCGGACAGGCTATGCCCAGTCACAACCAATTGGACCAATCCCTTCAGTAACTTACGTCCAGGCCCCACCAACTGCATGCTACCCTCAACCGCAAATCAATCCATCGAGGTCAACCATGTCCACCCGCCGGCATCCTGCCATTTCCGAAGCGCAACTCACAGCCAACCGAGCTAACGCCGCCCACTCCACTGGCCCGAAAACGGCTGAAGGAAAACGCATTGCCTCGCACAACGCCCTGAAAACCGGCCTCACCGGTCGAACTGTTCTGCTTCCCACCGACGATCTGGCCGCCTACCAATCCCACCTCGCCCGAGTCGAATCGCGCTACCAGCCGGCGACCGACGAAGAAACTCTGCTGGTCCAGTCCATCGCCCACATCGAGTGGCGTCTGCTCCGCATTCCCAGCCTCGAAACAGGTCTGCTCGCCCTTGGTCGCAAACAGTTCGCCGAAGCTCACTCGGACGAATCAGCCGAGATCCGCGCCGTCATGATCGAAGCCGAAGTTCTTCTCGCTTATGGGAAACAGCTCGCCAATCTGGCTCTACAGGAAAGTCGCCTCCACCGCCAGCACGAGCGCGAAACGGCCAAGCTCGCGAGCCTCCAATCCGCCCGCCGCGATCAAACCAACCTGGAACTCGAAGAAGCCGCCCGCCTGTACATTCATTGTGCGGCCAAATCTCATCCCTTTCCTCTGAAAGACTTACAAAGGTTTGGCTTCGAATTTTCACTCGCTGAGATCCAACGCTCGGTGGCTCGACGCCGCGGCCGCAGCGAACAACCAGGCTGGCCCACCATCCATGCGCATACCCTCTTTCAGCAGATGCAAGCCGCCTGAAACTTCAAGCTTGGCTACGAAGCCACAGTGTTCCCAGGTGCTGCGTTGAAAGCTACCGGCAGCAAGCTGGTTTACCTACGATAAACACTTCCACTGTGTTACCCTGAGGATGTAAAAAATCGAGATTAGGTTAAAGACGAGAGGTATCGTTTCGTAGCATGGCCCTGGCGGTAGAGCAGAAATCACAAGTAATTGACAAGTACAGGATCCATCGTTCGGATTCTGGGTCGCCAGAGGTACAGGTTGCCCTCCTGAGTCAGCGCATTCTCCAGTTGACTGAGCATTTTAAAACGCATGGTAAAGACCATCACTCCCGGCGCGGTTTGCTGACTATGGTGGCCCGTCGTCGCAAGTTGCTCAACTATTTGAAAGATCGCAGTCCGGAGCGCTACAAGACTTTGATTCAAAGCCTTGGAATCCGCCGCTAGACGGTTTCTAGATTGTTGGTGCGGGCAGAGCGGCTTGGACTCTTAGCAGTGATCCAAGTTTCGACGTGATTCGCTCTCTTGTTAGATGGCCCGCCCTGTCGGTCTCCCGATGGAGATCCCCGAGCTTGAAGTCCGTTCTTTCGAACATCCTGGTGCTCGGATAGACAGGGCTTTCCCACCCCCAAGCTTAGTCCTTTGCTTAATCCCGAATCGTTGGTCCGTCCTTCTGACGTTTGTCCGAAGGCGCTGAATTTATGGGCTCGTCTTCCCGCGTTGGGAAACGGGTCCTGGAATAAGGAAACGGATGCGGAGTACGCATCGGGAATTGTAAATGTCGCACACAGTTGAAATCGACCTGCACGGGTCAAAGATTACGTTGGAGACCGGCCGGCTTGCCAAGCAAGCCAACGGCGCTGTTCTTGTTCGTTCCGGGGAGTCGGTGGTGCTGGTCACCGCCTGCTCCAATGAGAAGCCGAAGCCGGGAGCAAGCTTCTTTCCCCTCACGGTTGATTATCGCGAGTACATGTACGCGGCCGGAAAGTTTCCTGGCGGCTTTATCAAGCGCGAAGGCCGTCCCTCTGAAAAGGAGATCCTGACTAGCCGTTTGATTGATCGGCCAGTTCGCCCGTTGTTCCCGGAAGCCTTCAGCAACGAGACGCAGATTGCCGCCATGGTGCTGTCGGCTGATCCGCAGTTCGACCCTGGCGTGCTGGCCATTGTCGGAGCCGGTGCTGCGCTGGCCATTTCCGACATTCCGTTCCACCACGTTTTGGGTGGCGTGCGCGTCGCTATGCTGAATGGCGATTACCTGGCGAACGCGAGTTATGACAAGACTAAAGATGCACGTTTAAGTATCATCGTCGCCGGTACGGAAGAAGGCATCGTCATGGTGGAGGCCGCTGGAAATGATGCGTCCGAAGCTGATGTTATCGGCGCCATCAAGTTTGGACACGACTGCTGCAAGAGCATTTGTGCCGGCATTAAAGAGTTGGTGGGCAAAGCCGGTAAGACGAAGCGTCAGTACACGCCTCCTGTCACCAACGAAGCGATGCTCGAGCAGATTTCCACGGCTGTTCGCTCCGAGCTCAGCGATGCCTTGAATACGCAGAAGCACGGCAAGCTGGAAAGCTATCACCTGATCAGTGAGTTGAAAGCCAAAGCCGTTGCGCTGTTCCCTGACGAGACTCAGCATGCCGAAGCAGGCAAGGTATTCGACGGCCTCAAAGAGCGCATTTTCCGCGACGAAATGCTCAAAGACCGTCGGCGTCCGGATGGCCGCGCCTTCGACGAAATTCGTCAGATCACCTGCGAGGTCGGCGTCCTGCCCCGCACCCACGGCTCAGCTGTTTTCACTCGTGGTGAAACCCAGGCGCTAGTCACAACCACGCTTGGCACCAAGGACGATGTTCAGCGAATCGAACTGTTCGATCCGACCGAAACGTCTAAGCGATTCATGCTCCACTACAACTTCCCGCCCTTCAGCGTCGGCGAAGTTGGCTTCATGCGTGGACCGGGTCGTCGTGAAATCGGCCATGGCGCACTGGCAGAGCGCGCGCTTATATCTAAGATTCCCGATGAGAAGAGCTTTCCCTACACTCTGCGCGTAGTGAGCGACATCCTCGAGTCGAATGGCTCGAGTTCCATGGCCAGCGTCTGCGGCGGCACCCTTGCGCTGATGGATGCTGGCGTTCCGCTGGCTGCTCCTGTTGCCGGTATCGCAATGGGCTTGGTGCTTGAGGGCGATCAGTACGCCGTGCTCACCGACATTGCCGGCGCTGAAGATCACTACGGCGACATGGATTTCAAAGTTGCCGGAACCACCAGCGGTATCACTGCTCTGCAGATGGATATCAAAGTTCCTAATGTCACCACCGCCATCATGGAACAAGCCCTGGAGCAGGCCCGGCACGGTCGCTTGCACATTCTGAAGATCATGAATGAGGCGATCTCTACGCCTCGTGCCCAGCTCTCGCAATACGCTCCGCGCATCTACACCACCCGCATTCCTACCGATAAGATCCGCGAGCTGATTGGACCTGGCGGTAAGGTCATCAAGGGCATTATCGATCAGACAGGCGTCAAAATCGATGTGGCCGACGACGGTACGGTTAACATCTTCGCCTCCGATGGAACGTCAGCTGCCAAGGCGCTTCAGATGGTCAGCGACATCGCTGCTGTAGCCGAAATCAACAAGACCTATCTGGGTAAGGTTGTTCGTATCGCCGATTTCGGTGCGTTCGTCGAAATCTTCCCCGGCACAGATGGACTTCTCCACATCTCTGAAATTTCAGAAAGCCGGATCAAGAACGTTCGCGACGAGCTGAACGAGGGCGATCAGATTCTAGTAAAGGTGCTGGCGCTGGAAGGCAACAAGATCAAGCTGAGCCGCAAAGCCATCTTGAAAGAACAGCGCGAGAAGCTTAAAGTGGGCGCAGAATCATAGAGTTTTAGCCGTCCCTAAAAGGCTACTAAACAGCTGATAAGCCGAGCCAGTCAAGGTGCCTGTATCTTGACTGGCTCGATTTGCGTAAACTCAGTCTATTAACTCCACCACGACTAGATGGGAACGCACTTCTACACCAGCATCACTGCCGGCTATCTGCCGAAAGCGCGCGTTCTCGCAACCAGCATCCGTCAACATGCCCCAGCTTGCACGATTCACTTGTTGCTCAATGATGCCGTTCCCACGTGGTTCGACCTCGCTTCCGAACCGTTCGATCATTTGATCACGCTTGACCAACTGCCGATTCTGAATCGCCAAGCTTGGATCTTCAGCCACGACCTGGTTGAGCTGAGCACGGCATCCAAGGGCTTTGCTCTTTGCCACATCCTGGATTTGCCCGACTGCGACGGAGCAGTATATCTGGATCCCGATATTGTTGTCCTGTCTCCCCTCGGTGACCTGCTAGAAGAGTTTTCGTCGGCTTCTGTCCTGTTGACGCCTCATCTCACGGAGCCGGAGAAACAAACATCAGCCATCACTGACAACGAACTATCTGCCCTGCAGCACGGAGTCTTCAACCTCGGGTTTCTGGGCGTCCGAAACTCGCCTGAGGGTCGCCGCTTCGCCCAGTGGTGGTCCGATCGTCTCCGGGATTTCTGCTTTGACGACAAGGCGCGTGGCCTTTTTACAGATCAGCGCTGGGCTGACCTGATTCCCGCTTACTTTCCCGATCACAAGATTTTGCGCAACCCGGGCTACAACGTTGCTACCTGGAACTTGACCGGACGTCAAGTTACTGGTGATTTCCAAGAAGGCTTCCAAGTGAATGGCCAAGCCTTGGTTTTCTACCACTTCTCCGGTCTCGATAGCGGTTCCCAAGCTGGCATGCTTGCCCGCTACGGCAGCCATATGCCTGCCCTGCAACTGCTTCGGGAGTGGTACGTCGCCGAGTGCGATCTCCAGGGTCAGGCCGAGCTATCCTCCATTTCTTGGGCCTACAGCTCGTACAGCAACGGTCAGCCTATTCTCCCTGCCCAGCGACGGCTCTATCGCGAGACTCCGTCCTTCGCTGAGCTCTTCCCGAATCCCTTCCAATGCGACAGCAGTGCGCCATCATTCCTCGATTGGTACAACCTCCATGTCGGCCTTCAACCAATCTCTCCGTTCCCTTCCCCCAAAGAGCATCTGCCTGCTTACCGGATCTTCGTCATCGCGGGCTCGGCTGATGTTACTTACTTAGGTTCCACTCTCGGGCGATTGCTTGCCGCAACCGAAAACCGCGGGCAGCTGTGGCTGGTAACTAATCCCGATCTGCCCACCGCTCTCATCCCTCCTGACTTGCCCGTCATCTTTGCCGATGCCACGCGCTATGAGGACCTGGCTGCGTCTATTCTGCGTGATTTTGCAGACCGTGATTTGATACTTATCCGAGCCGGCGCTGTTCCACCTTCCCAGTGGGATCTCCGGCTTGCCTGGGCCGTAGCTCGCAACCCAAGTTGCCTGGCTGTCTCCCCGATCGATCGCCGAATCCTCGATGAGCCTGGCACGTTCGCTGACGTTGGGGCCGAAGAACTGGACGGGCTCTGTTATTGGTTTCGCCCTGCCGGCGAGGTGGACGCGCCTTATCTTTCGCACGATTGCTTGTACATTCAAGCCTCCGCTTTGCAGGACGTGCTTCCTCAGATTGAGCAGCGGCGCTTGTCAGCATTGAGTGACCGCGCTCGTCGGCTGCGCTATCAAATTTTAGAGGCGCCCCACATCTGCCTCTCCTTTGAATGTCCCCTGAACACGACTGCTCCTGCCCGGCCTGACCTGCGTAGCGATCGGTTTGCCCGCCTGCGTACCGAGTTGCGGAACTACTCCGCACATTCGGTGCGGGCTCAACCCGAATCAATCACCCAGGCGCTAACCGGCCCGACGCTTCATGTCATGCATAGCTGGGGCGGGGGCGTTGAGCAATGGCTATCCAACTTTGCCGAAGCCGATCGGGTCCGTGAAAATCTGGTACTCCGGTCAGTCGGTCCCAGTGGCCAGTTCGGCCAGCAGTTGTGCCTGTTTCGATACGGTGGAAGTGAGCCGGTGCTGCTGCACTCCTGGACGCTGGCGCCCCCAATTCGAGCCACCGCTCTCGCGCATGCTCAATATCGTGAAGTGCTTTTCGCCATTGATAAGCAGTTCGGCATTGACCGGGTAATTGTCTCCTCGCTCATCGGCCACTCACTCGACTGCCTGCGCTTTAAGCCAGGCACCATAGTTGTGTGCCACGATTACTATCCATTCTGTTCGGCGATCAACATCACGTTCGGAGGAACTTGCCGTTCCTGTGAAGCCCCACGCTTGCAGGCCTGCCTTGAAGAGAATCCGCACAATCGCTTTTTTCCCAATGTGGTCCGTGATGAGTGGCTTGTTCTTCGCGCCGAATGGCTGCGCACGCTTCGCGAGACAGAGGCCATCCTCGTAGCTCCGTCCCCATCGGTCCTGGCCAACTACGAGATTCTTGCTCCTGAACTCGCGCCGGCTTTTCGGCTCATCCCGCATGGCGGAAAATATCCTCCTTACCAAAGCAACTATGGTCAGAACGGACACTCCCCGCTTAGCATTCTGATGCTTGGCAGCCTTGGCCTTCACAAAGGACTGCACCTGTTCGAATCCTTGCTCACAGACTTGCCGCAATTTGCTCAGATCACGCTCGCCGGCTGCTTTGACTATGGCGAATTGTTTGCTCGTAACCCTCAGATCCGAGTCATCGATGACTACCGGCCGGAACAGCTCGCCCAAATCGTTGCTGAGGTAAAGCCAGATGTTGGGCTCCTTCTCTCGGCAGTTCCGGAGACGTTCAGCTTCACTCTGCAGGAGTTTCAAAGCATGGGCATCCCCCCACTGGCGACTCGAACGGGTAGCTTTAACAACTTCATTCAGGAAGGTGTGACCGGCTTTCTGTGCGATCCCGAACCGGCGTGTATCCTCCAACGTCTGCGTGGATTTGCCGCGGATCGTTCGTCCCTCCATCAGGTTCACGATCATCTTCGAAGCTTCCAGGCCCGCTCCACGCAAGACATGGTTTCCGATTACGCTGAGTTGACACCGCTTCGCTATTCGGCAGTGCGCTACTTCAATGGACCGCACTCACCAGAACCTCTAACATCCCGGGCGCTCCAAATCTACTGGCACGGGTGCGACGGCTCATTTTCTGAAGAAGATAGTTTCGTCTTTGCTCCATACCACTTGGGCCATCAGACGGCCAGGCTCTACCTATCGCGGAGCCCCCGTGGATTGCAACGGCTCCGTCTTGACATAGCCTCCGAGCCCGGTGTGTTCTCACTCTATCGCCTCGCGCTCTTTACTCATTCGGGGGAACTGGTGTGGCACTCCAACGGAGGACGGTTCTTCTTTGACGCAGCCTCTCTTACCCAAGCTTTCCCGCTCAGTGAGACCGAGCTCTGCCTGACGGGAGATGACCCGTCGATGATTCTTCCTCTGCCTGCCCAGACTTTGGCCAAGCTGAACGATGGCGGGTTTTTAGAAGTCGAGTTCAAGGCTGAAACAACGCTTGCTCATGCCGCGGATTTACGTGCCACGGCCGAAGCAGGTTGGGCAGCCCGGCGCGAAGTCACGGCTCTGCAGCAGGAACTTGGCGATGAGCTGAACCAGATGAATCGACAGCTGGCCCAGTTCGAATATGAATTGGAGGCGACAGATCGTTTCATCGATGCACTCGAAGCCGAGCGCGAACGGCTGGTTGCAGAGAAACGGGCAGCTGAGACAAACCTCGCCCAAGCAAATCAAGATCTGCAGCTCTCGCGAGACCATAGTCAGAACCTAAGTGA
The DNA here is from genome assembly GCA_964248405.1 of uncultured Bryobacteraceae bacterium. GTDB lineage: Bacteria > Acidobacteriota > Terriglobia > Bryobacterales > Bryobacteraceae > Bog-105. Next base: position 10,065 of record CAXTYH010000012.1, on the reverse strand, counting down.
CAATGTTCACCAATTGAACGAAGCTCTCCGGCTGTCGCAGGATCACAGCAAAAATCTGACTGGTAGTCTCGCTAAGCTGAACGAAGCTGTTAAACTTTCACACGATCACAGCAGCCACCTTGAGATGCAGAACCAGTCGCTTCAGCAATCGCTCTCCTGGAAGCTGACTGAACCGGTAAGACTAGCCGGTCGGCTCGGCCGTAAGTTGAAGGGAAGTTGAGTGCAGTAGCTGCTTAGCAGCGTTGAACGGATCGGCGCCTCCGATGGTAAGTCGAAGGGATGTCACCCGTGCTAATTGCACTTGGATGGTAAAGCTCACCTCGGCTCCCCCGGCAAACAGTCGTCCCTCCGGCGGACTCCAACTCCAGAGTGTTTCGCCAGATTCACCCAGAACGGCGATTTCATAGACACAAATGATTGCAGGAATGAGCATGGGGTGAAGCCGCAGCTGAACAAGATGCTCCGCTCTTGCTGTTGGCACGTGCAGAGTAACGCTCGAAGGCTTTTCATTGACGACGTGTGCCAACCGGATGCTCTCTTCCTCCGTAAAGGCCTCTTCCGAGGTTCGCCAGAAGAGCTGGCTGGTAAGCTCCCATTCAGCCGGACGCAGCTGTTTCCGTTCCCAGTAGCGGGTCTGCAAATGATCGGCACAGACCGCGTAGTAGCGTTGCATCTGCGCGACCTCGGACTCGCTCCCACGGATGAAAATACTGCCAATATGGGCAGCAAGCAGAGGCGGCTTCATCACAACGCCTAGCCCATGACTATGGGTAAACTCCCCTACCGGGAGTTTGCTTGTGCGCAAATCGTCTAGAAGTCGCCAGACACCGAAGTCCGCCTGACGCTCCGCTGCATCGTGCAGCAGAAGTACGCCCCCCGGCCGCACCTTGGGCCACCAGGTATCGAAGTCCTGTCGAACGGCCTCGTAAGTGTGCGCTCCATCGATATGCAGAACGTCAATGCTTTCGTCTAAGAATTCAGCTGCCGCCTCATCGAATCGCATGCGTAACAGCTGTGAGAAGGATCCGTAGTGCCCCTCATTGTGTGCGTGTACATCGGCATAGACCGAATCGTCATATGCGCCGGTATGCTGGTCACCGCGCCACGTGTCGACAGCAAAAGCTTGGCTCTGAACGCCTCCTTCGGCGAGCGCCTGACAGAAGGCGAAGTAAGATTCCCCGGTGTGCGTTCCCAATTCGACAAACACCTTGGGACGCATGGTGGCTACCAAATCACAAGCAAATGGGATGTGCCCCGACCAGTACCCGATGCCATGCGGGCGATAGCGGATTGGCTCAAAGAAGAGAGAAGGCAGGCTGGCGGGAAAGGTGAACAGCTTCAATTTCGAGTCGAGTCTAGCATGCGCTTCACAGCTGCCGCTTCTGCCTCCAGCCCTGGCAGGAAAGGCCAAGGAGCGTCACCGTGTTTGCCAGCATCAACGGGTAAATGGGAAAGGCGTAACGGCCTGCCGACATCATGGTCAGCGCATGGAGCGCAATCAACGCTAGCGGAATGGCTGTCAAGGCGAAGACTACGCCATTACCCTGCCGGATCGCGACAACCAGCCAGCAAAGAGAAACGACGGAACATACCAGCACAAGCGGAACATAGAGGGAAAGCAGTTGCAGCAGCAACGTCCCAAGTGCCGCGCCGCCGCCGTAGTGCTGCGGTTGAAATTGCGCGTTGTACTCCGGAATCCAGTTCGGTACGTTCTCAAAGGTTGCTGTCTGTGGCCAGGCGAGAAAGACAAATCGGGAGAAGTTCCAGTTTTCGTCGTCGCCACGATGATGCGGCACTCCAAGAAAGTAGATAAACGACCGCAGGACTCCTGCAATATACCGGCCTGGATACTGCAGAACCAGACGACCGATCCCGGCGCGCAGGTACGCCTGGTGAAGTTGCTTCAGGAACTCGTGACGGCCCTCGCCGACCATGGAAAGACCGTCGGGCGCAAGGTGGCCTTCACCGACCTCGTCACGCACAATCTGCCTGTACCGCGGACCGAGAGGTCCGAACAGCGGGTTCTCCGGCGGCACCATCACCTGTTTGTACATCCCAGTTGTGAAGACCTCTTTTATGTCGCTAGGATGCTTGCTGCTCAAACGAATCCAAGGGTAGACCAGCAGCCATGGAATCGCGAGAATAACGACTGCGTTTTGAAGCAGGTTCCGCCTGCCCGGAGTTCTTCGATTGATGAGAGTGAAGGCAATTGCGACAACGGGAGAGAGATAGAGCAGAGTCGGTCGCCAATAATAGCCGGCTGCCACCGTTGCAGCAATTAAGATCGCGACAAGGGTAGGGTGGTGAGCACTCCGGACGGTCAACCACACAAGCAGAGCCAGGAAGAAGAAGATGCCGGTTTCGCTCAGAAGCATGTGCTGATAGCCGATCGAGACGGGATAGAGAACGACGATGGTCAGAGCACAGGCGCCTGCTCCGTCCCCGGCAATATAGCGAACTGTCGACCCGGTCAGCAAGACGGCCGCCAAGCCCATGACGCCGGTCACCAGCATTGCAGCCTGCGGTTGCTCGCCACCCATGGCAAAAGCAAGCTTTAGAGCAGCCGGAAAGAGCGGCGTCCGCAGATAATTCCAGCCCTCCGGAAAGGCGCTGCTGCCGAGGACGTTCGCCAGATGCACGTACTCCATGCCGTCGTAGCTGGCAGCGAACGGCAGTGAAAGCAGATGAAGGAAGGTGAACGAAACCACGAAGGCTACGGCAATGCGATAGACCAACAGTTTGCTAAATCCCTGTAGCGCGAATGAACAGTGCGGCAGCAATGCCGCCGGCAATGGGCCCGAGAACCGGCACCCAGGCGTACGGCCAGTCCGACGAGCCCTTGCCCGCAACTGGAAGTATCGCGTGTGCGAGCCGGGGCCCAAAGTCGCGCGCGGGGTTGATCGCGTAGCCGGTCGTGGCGCCCAGCGACACTCCGATACTCCAAACCAATCCCCCAACCAGCAACGGTCCGAGACCCGGAGCAACGCCGCCCGGCGCTAACCGGCGCGAAACTAAAGACGAAGCCACCAAGACCAAAACAAACGTCGCAATCGCCTCACAAAGAAAGTTGCTCGGAAGCTGACGGATAGCCGGTGAGGTTCCAAAGCAGGCAAGTTTCTTTTCAGGGTCGTCCGTTGCCGCCCAATGTGGCAGATAGAACAGCCACACCAGCGCTGCCCCAGCTATGGCCCCCATTAATTGCGCGGGAATGTACCACGCCAGGCGTTCTGCATGACCGGTCATTATGACGGAAGCAATAGTAATGGCTGGATTGAGATGCGCGTCAGGGTCGCCAATGGACAGGCTGACGGCCACGCCGCTGAACACCCCTAAAGCCCAGCCGATGGTGATGGTGAGCCAACCCGCGTTCTCGGCTTTGGATTTGGCAAGCAGCACCGCTGCCACTACTCCATTGCCGAGAAGAATCAGTATGAGCGTCCCCACAAATTCACCGAGCGCCGCTGCATGCAAGTTCATATCGCTACCAGATATACCGCGTAGCCAGCGTTGAAAAGTCATTCACCTGACGAGCTTCCCACTCTGGGCTGTGACCAAGCTCTTCGCGCAATAGCCTTGCAACGGCAGGAGCCGCCTCGATGCTGGCACGCGCATTGAGAAACAGCGCTCTCGTTCGACGGGCGAGGATGTCTTCCACAGTCCGAGCCATCTCCGCCTGAGCGCCCCAGACTACTTGGCTCAAGCGAAAGGGCAGGCCGGGATGAATCGCATTGAGCAACGCCGGCCTTTGGGCCTCAAGAGCATGCACTTTGGGCAAGTCGGCGCCGTAGACGCGATCCCAATCGCCCAGTCCGGTAGAGTCAGCGGTCCAGCCGTGCAGTCGTAAGCCGGCAGTCCTGGATGGCGCCGCAGGAAGCTGGCCAACGATAGCGGCGCGGTTGATGGCGTCCTCGCCCATGCGGCGGTATGTGGTCCACTTTCCCCCGGTAACAGTAATTAGGCCAGAAGAGGAAATCAGAATTGTATGATCTCGTGATAGAGCCGCTGTATTTTTCGCGCCAACCTTGCGCACCAACGGACGTTGGCCCGACCAGATACTAAGAACCTGGTCAGGTGTCAATTCGGGCGACAGATACTTGCGAATGTGCTCAAACAGATACTCGCGTTCAGGAGCAAGGGCCTTCGGTTCGGAGTCACTTTGGCCCACTGCATTGTCTGTGGTGCCGATCACCACCTGCTCATGCCATGGTATGGCGAAGAGCACCCGGCCATCTGATGTTTTCGGCACCATCAGCGCGGTATCGCCTGGCAGGAAGCTTCGAGGTAGCACCAGGTGTGTTCCTTGACTCACCGCCAGTATGTCTTCGGTGTGGGGCTCATCCATGCGCCTGACGGTATCCACGAAAACACCAGTGGCATTCACAAATGCTTTGGCCTTGATCTCCATTGTTTCGCCACCTTCGCCATCCTTCACCTGCGCGCTCGTTAGCTTGCCGCCGTGCTCGGTAAAGCCGGTAACAGCCGCGTAGTTCAGAGCGACTCCACCCTGGTCGAAGAGCGTCTGCAATAGAGATACGGCGAAGCGCGTATCGTCAAATTGGCCGTCGTAGTAAAGAACGCCGCCCTGCAAGCCCTTGGCCCTGACCGTAGAGATACGTTGAAGAACGGCTTTGCTCGACAGAATCTGAGAATGGCCAAACCCTTCTCGGCGAGCCAGTAAGTCATAGGCGGTGAGACCCGCGCCATAGAAAGGGAGATCGAGGAGCGAGTACGCAGGCACAATAAACTGCAGCTTCCGGACCAGGTGGGGAGCATTAGCCAACATGCGGCCGCGCTCGCCTAAGGCTTCCAGAACCAGCTTGATGTTCCCTTGCGCCAGATAGCGGACGCCGCCATGGACCAACTTGGTGCTTCGGCTGGATGTGCCTTTGGCGAAGTCTTCTCCCTCCAGCAGAAGTGTCCGGTAGCCCCTTGATGCTGACTCAACCGCAGCGCCCAAACCGGTAGCGCCGCCCCCTATTACCACCACATCCCAAACCTGCTCGGCCCCGATTGTTCGGAGTATGTCGGCGCGAAGCATGCTGCCAGGCATAGCCTCAGGCACTCTCCCAGTTGCGCGCCCGGTCCGTTGCTCGAACCCAGCGATCATATCGGCGTTGCCGTTCCTCTTCTGACAGAGAAGGGTAGAATGTCCGGTCTGCCGTCCAATGGCTGGCGACTGCCGACTGGTCGGGCCAATAGCCGACCGCAAGCCCGGCCAAATAAGCCGCGCCCATGACGGAAGATTCAACATTGGTCGGTCGCGTGACCCGTGCGCCTAAGAGATCCGCCTGCATCTGCATCAATAGATTGTTGCGAACTGCACCACCATCCACGCGCAACTCGGGAACGGCAAAGCCGCTGTCGGCTTCCATTGCTTTGATGATGTCAGCAACCTGGAATGCGATACCCTCCAACGCCGCGCGCGCAATATGTGCACGAGTCGTTCCTCGAGTCAGCCCGACGAGCGTGCCCCGGGCATACTGATCCCAGTGAGGCGCCCCCAGTCCGGAGAATGCAGGTACGAAGGCTACGCCTCCGGTATCGGGCACGCTCGCGGCCAGCTCTTCTATCTCGTCAGCACTGCGGATCATCTGCAGTTGATCGCGCAGCCACTGCACGACCGCCCCGGCGATGAAGACGCTGCCTTCCAGCGCGTACTCAGTTCGACTTCCGATTCGCCAGGCCACTGTGGACACCAGCTTGTTGCGTGAAGGCACTGGTTTTTCGCCGGTGTTCAGCAGCATGAAGCTGCCGGTCCCGTAGGTGCACTTTACTGCTCCGGGGTGGGTGCAAATCTGCCCGAATAGAGCTGCGTGTTGATCGCCTGCGACCCCGGCAATGGGCACGCCGCCCAAAACGCCGGCCGACGATCCGCATACCCCGCTGGACGAAACGATCTCTGGCAAAAGGGAAGCGGGTACGCCGAGCAGATGGAGCAGCTCCTGGTCCCACTGTTGTGTATGCAGGTTGAAAAGCATCGTGCGTGATGCATTGGTGACATCGGTGACGTGGCGAGCGCCTTCGGTCAGCTTCCAGATGAGCCAGGTGTCGACAGTACCGAAAGCCAGTTCACCGCGGCTAGCCTGGTCGCGAGCGCCCGCCACATTATCTAAGATCCAGCGGATTTTGCTGCCCGCAAAATAGGCGTCAATGATGAGCCCCGTCTTCTGTCCGATCGTGCACTCATGACCTGCGGCGCGCAACCCATCGCAGAAGGCAGATGTGCGGCGGTCCTGCCATACGATTGCGTTGTAGATCGGCTGTCCCGTTCTGCGATTCCAAACAATGGTGGTCTCGCGCTGATTCGTAATGCCGATGGCCGCAATGGAGGAAGCCGTTGCGTTTGCCTGCGCCAGCACTTCAGCGGCGCAACCGAACTGGGACGCCCAAATCTCCTGTGGGTCATGCTCTACCCAGCCCGGTTGCGGAAAGATCTGCCGGAAGGGCGTCTGGGCCGATGCGCGTACCCGACCGTCGCTCTCCACCAGAACAGCGCGGGAACTGGTGGTACCTTGATCGAGCGCCAGGATGTATTGCATTGGGTTGTAGAGATTCGACCGTGATTATAAGCCGGAGATGCCGAGCCGATTGCTACCGTTGGTTGTGGTCACGGATTTCGCGATCCATTCTGGATGGAAGCGAGTGCTCGCCGCAGCGCTGTGCTTCTCCGCCGCAGGTGCAAAGGCACAAGGCTTAAAGACAACTTTCGACGAGAATGGCGTATCGACGCTGGCCTATAACGGCACAACCTTGATTGATCTGAAGGCTAAGCTGGGCGACGCATTCGCCGTTGGAACGTATCAACTCGGCAAGCGGAGCGGCTTTGGCGCGGCGGAGAAGAAAGCGAGCTGGGATGGCCCATCGAAAACGCTTACCTGGGCGTTGCCGTGGGGTAGCGTCGTGTGCCAGTTTGCCTCTTCCAACGCAGCGCGCTTAGACATCAAAATCTCCATCCACAACACGAGCCATGAATCGCTCGAAGGAATAAACGTGTATCCGCTGGGGCTGCAATTTCCGGCGCTGCCCAAGAACTTTGGGGCGCCGAACTATCCCCAGTTCCATAACAACCTGGATGGGCCGGCGCTTGTTACGGCGGACTACGGGGGAGGCACCGTGGCGTTGCTGGAGACGAGCGCCAAGCCCCTGTATCTGGGGTTGACGCCCTCAGGAGCTCCGAACCATTATCAGTTGCAAGTGGGAACGGTAAACGATACGAGCGAAGGATTCCTCTCGAAAGCGGTGCCGCTTCATCGCTCGGTACCTGCGAGGCAGACGGATACCTACCTGGTCAGTTTGCGATTTGCTCAGTCTGGTGCTCCGTCCCTGGAACTGGCGGGCGACCTGGCGGATAACTATCGCCACGCGTGGCCGCAGGTTCTCACCTGGAACGACCGCCGGCCGATCGGCGAGCTGTTCCTTACCAATCCGACTTCCACGCCTCTGCCGGACGCTTCGCCTAACCCACGCAACTATAATTTCGCCAAGACCCTTGATGTACACAGCCCGGCGGGCAAGCTGGCATTTCGAGCGGAGTTGCTCGCGTACGCAGACCGGGCCGTTCGGTTGTTGAAGAGCATGAATGCGCAGGGTGCGGTGATTTGGGATCTGGAGGGGCAACAGTTCCCTCAGCCCGACCCCAGCTACGCCGGCGACCCCACGCAGTTGGCAAAGCTGACCCCCGAGATGGACGCGGTGGCTGATCAGTTCTTCAAGCGATTTACCGACGCAGGTTTGAAGTGCGGACTTACCATCCGGCCACAGCGCCTCGACCTAGGCAAAACACCGCCGCATCAGCAAGACGTGGCGAGCAACGGTGAATCAACGGCCATGATCGAGAAGATGAGCTATGCACGGAAGCGTTGGGGTTGCACGATGTTCTATGTGGACTCGGACGGGGGGCCGAACGACGCCACTGCTCCCTCGGTCTTTGCAGCGGTTCTGAAGGCGCTGCCGGATGTTCTAATCATTCCGGAAAACATCTGGCCGCAAGACTACGCATACACGGCGCCGCTGGCCAGCTTCACTGCGCCTTATAAGCCTTTGCATACGCCCGCAACAGCCCAGGCAATCTGGCCGCGCGCTTTCACCGTGACGTACGTGGGCGATGTTCCGGGCGGCGACCTGAAGAAAGACCCAGCCCTATGGAAGCAGTTCGAAGAGGCGGCCCGGCGTGGCGATACCCTCTCCTTCCGTGCCTGGTTTGACGATCAGCCCTTAAACAGCCAGGTCCGGCAACTGGCCGCCGCCAGGTGATTTGATCAGTCTTACTTCCTGGGAAGACCGGCGTTTCGCGCCGGCACTAAAGCGACGCTGGACCAATCGAGTTGTTCCTGCCCATGAGCGAGCGCCGAAAGGTACTGATCGCGTAGCGCGCCCGCAATGGGCATGGGCACGTTTAAGTCCTGCGCTGCTTCGAGAGCTAGCCGCAGATCTTTGAATCCAAGCTTCAGGGGGAAAGCCGCAGGTTCAAACTTTTCGTCAACAATCATGCCGCCGTAGTTCTTGTAAACGGGAGAGCCGAACACTTCCGTAATCGCCTGAAAGAAGGCATGGTGATCCGCTCCGGCTTTTCGGAGCGCAGCAAACGCTTCGCCGAAAGTTTCTACCATGCTTGCGAGCATGAAATTGCCGCAGAGCTTGAACAAGTTGGCCTGCCACGGCTCTTCGCCGGCGATGAACGTCCCTCGTCCCATTGCGTCAAGCAAGGGCCGGATCTGCTCAATGTCAGCAGCATTGCCGGCAGGTACGGTAACCAGCTTTTTCGCTTCGGCAGCATCCGGCCGGCCAAAGACGGGACAGCTCAGATAGCGCTGGCCTTTGGCGATGTGCTCAGCCGCCAGTTGTGTGGCAAGAGCCACGCTGATGGTGCTGCAGGAGACGTGCAGTTGACCTTGGCCAAGGCCGGAAGAGATGCCGTTCGGGCCTAGCGTGACTTCCCTGGCCGCGCTATCATCGGCCAACATGCTGAAGACAACTTCAGAGTGTCGAGCCACTTCGGCGGGCGAGGAAGCCACCGTTGCTCCCGCGCCTCGCAGCCCTTCGGCCTTCTCTGCCGAGCGATTGTAGACCGTAAGTGTATAGCCTGCTCGCGAAAGGTTGCGCGCCATAGCGACGCCCATCTGACCAAGCCCAACGAAGCCGATGTTCATGGTCAGGCTATAGTCCCAACCAGCGGGCTGCTGGCGACGGCGTACTCGCGCTTGGGCATCCGTCCAGCTAAAAATGCAGCGCGCCCGGCCTCTACGGCCAACTTCATAGCCTGCGCCATGCGTTCGGAGTCTTCTGCTTCAGCAATGGCGGTATTCAGAAGGATGGCGTCAAAGCCGAGCTCCATGGCAACCGCGGCATCGGAGGCTGTTCCCACGCCGGCGTCTACGATGAGCGGCACTTGCGTAATCGCCTCCCGAAGGATCTTCAGGTTTGTAACATTTTGTATACCAAGGCCTGAGCCGATGGGCGCTGCCAGTGGCATTACTGCCGCTGCCCCTGCGTCGATCAGCTTACGCGCGTTGACCAGATCGTCAGTAGTATAAGGGAGGACGACAAAACCTTCCTTCACCAGTACGCGGGTTGCTTCGAGTAGGCCCTCATTGTCCGGGAACAGTGTCTTCTGATCGCCGATGACCTCCAGCTTAATCCAGTTCGACAGACCAACTTCCTGGGCCAGGCGCGCGGTCCGGATTGCGTCCTCAGCGGTGTAGCAGGCCGCGGTGTTTGGCAGGATGTGGATGGCGCTGCGGTCGATATAGTCAAGCTCTGATTCTTTGGTCCGGTCAGTCAGATTTACCCGGCGAACGGCCAGCGTGACCATTTCAGTCCCGGAGATAGCGTGGCAGCGGCGCATAATCTGCTTGCTGCGATACTTGCCTGTGCCGACAAACAGGCGCGATTGAAAGGTTCTGCCGGCAATGGTCAGAACGTCACTCATGTCTCTATTATCAGCGGTCCCCGTGGCGCAATCATGTGCTATTTTGGACGAAGTCGGATCTCGCAAGCCTTTTTGCGTGGTTCGCAGTCTGGACAGGTGGGTGAGTGGTTAAAGCCAACAGACTGTAAATCTGTCCC
>CAXTYH010000011.1:0-146648 GCA_964248405.1 uncultured Bryobacteraceae bacterium | reverse complement strand
TCGATGACTTACAGAAATGAGTAACTTAAGTAACTAACCAATGTTTGCCATTACTCTTCAAGGTTAGCGCAGCTGGTTGAAGGCGCAACTAACGGCTACGAGGATAAAATCAAAGTTGTGCGCATGTTGTCTCTGTTTTTTCTTCTTGCAGCGCTGCTGCTGGGAGACACATTCAAGCTTTACCTGAAGGATGGCGGGTTTCATTTGGTTCGGGAGTACCAGGTACAAGGCGACCGGGTTCGCTACTACAGCACCGAACGAGGCGACTACGAGGAGATTCCTAAAGAGCTGGTCGATCTGGACAAGACGGAGAAAGAACACAAGGGCAAAGCGGAGGCATCGGCGAGGAACACCCGAGAACTGGATGAAGAGGAAAAGGCTGAGCGCGCCCTTGCGAAAGAGATTGCGTCCATCCCGGTAGAGAGCGGCGCTTTCTATAAGCCGGGCGATGTGATCAAGCCTTTGAAACTGGCCGACTTTCAAATCATCACTGACAAGAAGCGTCGGATCATTCAATACATGTCACCGATCCCAATTGTTCCCGGCAAAGCCACTGTCGTTATCAAAGGCGAACACTCACAGTTCAATGTAAGTGAAAGGCGTCCTGAGTTCTACCTCCGCTTATCGAAAGAGGAAAAGTTCGGCATCATCCGACTGACTGGGCGGAAGGGGATGCGCATTGTCGAGAACATATCCATCATGGCTGTCTCACACCAGAGCATCGAAGAACGAAAGCAGATGGAAACTTTTGAGCAGCAACTCGCCGGTGACTTGTATAAGGTATGGCCCGAGAAGTCGCTCGACCCCGGCGAATATGCGCTGATGGAGTACTCGGACTCCGAGGATCAGCAAGATGTGCAGCTTCTCGTTTATGACTTTTCTGTTCGGTGAGGTTGGGGTAGCGGATTGATAACCGTGATTGCATACCGGTTAGGGGGACGCGCACAAGAGCGTAGCGGCTATATAGCTTGCGAGTCCGCAGGCTAAGGCGTTCCCGAGTGACTCCTCACTCGTATCGTAATGCCTCTGCAGGGGCGATGCGTGAAGCTGTTCTGCTTGGCTGCAGCGTTGCCAGAAAACTGGTCAACAGAGCCACTCCGGCGACCCACACTCCGTCGATCCAGTGGCTCAGGAACGGCACGTAGCTTAGCGCATACACCTGCTCATCGAGTTTCAGCCAGCGGTAGTGGTTGAAGAGCACGGCCACGCTGTAACCAAACACAAGTCCCAGTAGGGTGCCTAACCCGCCGATCAGCAATCCCTGCAAAATGAAGACTCGCTGAATCTGAGCCGGCCGCGCGCCCATGGAGAGCAGAATGGCGACGTCGCGCTGCTTCTCCATCACCAACATTACCAACACAACCAGGATGTTCAGGGCTGCAACCAATTCAATCAGACTTACGGTGATGATGCTGACAATCTTTTCGAGCCGCAGTGCATTCAGCAGCGAACGGTTCTGGTCCATCCATGTGCTGGCAATTAGTTCGGTCCCAGTAATTTGCTCGGCCGCGCGCGCAACGGTTGTGGCCTGAAAGATATCATCCACCCTTAACTCAATCGTGTTTACTACATCATTCAGGTCTAGGACTTGCTGAGCGGCAGGCAGGGAAACAAACGCCCAAGTTGAGTCGAGATCATACAAGCCTGATTCAAAAATTGCAGCTACACGGAAACGGAACAAACTCGGCACTCTGCCCATGGGCGTCAGCTGGCCCGAATAGTTGATCACTGTCATGGGACTGCCAACCCTTACGCCGATCTGCTCAGCCAGTCGCGACCCGAGGGCAATGGAGCTCCTTCTGCCCGTTTGCCCAAACCCTTCCAGACTTCCTGCTTTCAGGTGCTGCAGCAATTCCGGAACCTCTGTTCCTGCGCTCAGCGGCACACCTTTGATCACAGCACCCGAACCGATTAACGGGCCTTTCACGGCGACCTGCCCGTAGAGCCCAGGCGTGGCGCTGACAACGTGAGGGATGCGGCGGAGGCGCCGAAGTAGTTTAGCCCAGTTCTCAATTCCGTATGCGGGGTTGCGTTCCAGGATGCTGACATGAGCCGTCGCACTCAAGAGCCCTGTTTGCAGGGTGCTCTGAAATCCGTTGTTAATGGCAAGCGCAATGATTAAGGCAGCTACACCTGCAGCTACTCCCACCACCGCAATAGCTGTAATTACCGAGATGACGGTCTGCTTGCGTTTCGCGCGCAAATACCGCAGCGCGATAAGCCACTCGAACCGTGACACTAGCCCTCATCGATCTCGCGCAGGCGATGGACCAAGCCGATATCACCTTCGGGCCGCAGCAGCGGAAACAGAATGACATCCCGAATCGATGTTGAGTTAGTCAAAAGCATGGTCAACCGATCAACCCCGATGCCTTCGCCACCGGTGGGCGGCATCGCATAACAGAGTGCGCGAATGTAGTCTTCGTCCATCATATGCGCTTCTTCATCTCCGCCTTTTTTGCGGGCAAGCTGAGCTTCAAACCTACGACGCTGTTCCTGTGGATCGTTTAGCTCGGTAAAGGCGTTGCCGATCTCCATGCCGCCGGCATAGATTTCGAAACGCTCCACGAAATCAGGCTCGTCCCGCTTGTTCTTGGACAGCGGCGACACCTCCAGGGGAAATTCGTAGATAATGGTGGGCGCAATCAGATGCTCTTCTGCATGCTCTTCAAACAGCTCCATCAGCGCATTCCCGGGAGTCGTCTGCCGCGAATGACTCAGCAGCCATTGCGGGTCACGGACATTATCGATAGTCGGTCGCGTCTGTCCGGCGGGCCAGTATTCGATCAAAGCTTCGCGCATGGAGAGCTCTCGAAAACTTCCGAAGTCCATGGTCTCGCGGCCAAACTGAACCCGTTCCGAACCGGTCGCATCTATAGCGACCTGGCGCAGCAGTTCTTTCGATAGTTCCATCATTCCGCGGAAATCCGTATAGGCTTGGTAGAACTCAAGCATCGTGAACTCCGGGTTGTGACGTGTGGAGAGTCCCTCGTTGCGGAAGTTCCGATTGAGTTCGTAGACGCGTTCCAACCCGCCCACAACCAGACGCTTCAGATATAACTCGGGCGCAATTCGTAGGTACAAATCAAGGTCAAGCGTGTTGTGATGGGTGACAAAAGGACGCGCCGCAGCTCCGCCGTAGAGTGGCTGCATGATAGGCGTTTCCACTTCCAGGAATCCGCGCTCATCCAGTTGCCGCCTAAGCGACCGCAGAATCTTAGCCCGTGTGACGAAAGCGTTCCGTGCCTCTGTGTTTGCAATCAAATCGACATAACGCTGACGATAGCGGGTCTCAACATCCTCAAGCCCATGCCACTTCTCCGGTAAAGGAAGCATGATTTTCGAAAGGAAGTCGAGCTCTTCCACATGCAGGCTCAGTTCATTGGTCCGAGTGCGAAACAGATAGCCACTCGCACCAATGATGTCGCCTACATCGAGCAGCTCATACAGTGCATACGTCTTCTCGCTTACGACGTCTTTTCTGACATAGATCTGCAGGCTCGCTCCGTTCTGCATTAAGTGAAGAAAGCCGGCCTTGCCCATACGCCGCAAGGTCTTGATACGCCCAGCAAGACGCATCGCAACGGGCTGCTGCAATTGCTCCGCCGTAGCGGTTCCAAACTCTTTCAGGACGTCAGGAATAGTGTGCGTGTAATGGTACGGATGCCCATAGGCTTCAAAGCCTAGTGCTTCAATCTGCTTGATTCGCCCCTGCCGTTGGCGTAACAAATCATCTTCTAAAGCCAATCGCGCTCCTCAGCTCAACGCCGTACAATCAATTCGCGCAGGTGATCCCGCGTTAGAAAAAACTTGATGGATCCAGCCCGCTCAAACAGCTTCTCCAATGCACGATTGTTGAAATACTGGCCGCGCTGGTAAGCACTGCCCGGGCGCGGAGATTGGGTAATGGTTCGACCATCATTGATCCGATATGAGTACACGGGAATGTGTGATGCTTTCTGATTCGCATTGAAGTACATGAGCATCTGCCCGCCCGGGCGCAGTACCCTCAGGAGCTGCAGCACGGCCTGCTCAATCAGCGGCGTTTTCAGGAACTGCAGCGCATCCCACACCAAAATGCCATCGAAAGACGAATCCGGAAACATCAACGTCTGATCCAGAAATCGCTGCGCATTGCTGGCCGCTCCCTGGTTCTCCAGAAAATCTTTTCCGAAGCACTCACTCATCGTTCCGATGATGTCATCCGAAGAGATACGATGTCCGTAACCGGTGATAAAAGTTATATTTGCCTGGCTGGCGCCCGACATGTCCAGAATCGAGAGATCCTGGGAATCTCTTAGCACCGCACAAAACTGATCGAATCCGCTGCTTTCCCGTGTAATGGTTGGTGGGATGTTTTCTTTTGGGGAGAGCTTTGGAAAGATACTTTTGCCTGCGCCAAACTTCATAGCAGCCTTGTTGGGAGGACGTTAAACAGCAGAGAGCTTACGAGGGGCGGGTACAGGCAGCACGACAATCTGTTCATGCTGCCTTACTTGCCGAAACTACTTGGCCGAGGCTGTCGCTGCCGCAGCGGTGTTGTTATTCACCGTTGATGCTGCTGCCGGCGGAGCCGTCGTCACCGGCAGCACACCCGCTGGGGCGGAAGCTGGGCGGGTTGCCGCAGCCTTCGAGATATCGATGCTTCCCTTGAAATACGCACCGTCCTCAATAACGATTCGGCTGGTCTTGATGTCGCCAACTAGCTTGGCTTCTTTGCGGATGTCGATCTTATCAGTCGCATCTACGTTGCCCTGAATCGAGCCATGAATAATGATCTCGCGCGCCTTCAGTCCAGCCTGAACGCGAGCATTCGGTCCAATAGTTAGCCGGTGTTCCTGGCACTCGACGTTGCCCTCCACCTCGCCATCAATCATCAGATCTTCGCGGGCGAAAATCTGACCCTTGATTGTTACATTCTTGCCTAAAGCGGCAGGTCCGGTACCACGAGTGGTTACCGGCTCTGCGTCGAAAGGTCGGGCGGGCGTTGACATATTGATTGTTTCTTTCCTCGGTGCTTCCGCAGGGGTGATGGTCGATACTGGGACACCAGCCGGCCTGTCCAGCCTTTGCGGTACTTCGTCTTCTTTTCTCTTGTTAGTCCACATGCAAAGGGCCTTCTCTTCGATCTAGTCCATTCAATCGTACTACTGGCAGACTGCCTGGCGGCCCGCAGTCCGCACCTGAATGGGCTCTCGAAAGTGCTTCTCAGAATTATTGCATCTCCTCGCTTCTCCCGCTCGTTCTGCCATAATATCGGCGGTGCCCAGGACGCGAGATCTAGAACTTCGGCTGGAACGGGCAGAGGAACAGGTGCGGCTTTTCCAACGGGTAAGCCGTCTGATGACTCGCGACCTGCTACTCGACGATGTGCTTAATGAGATTGTCGGCCTGGTTCGCGACTTCCTCCATTGCGATTCCTGTTTAATTTACCTGGTTGACGAAGCTGAGCTTGTACTGCGGGCTTCGGGCGAGGAGGGGCGGAGTAAGATCGGGTCCGTGCGCCTGCGCCTTAATGAAGGCTTGACCGGCTGGGTAGCCCGTGAGCGACGCCTACTTGCCATTTCGCGGGAGGCCTATAACGACCCGCGATTTAAATTTTTCAAAGATCTGCCTCAGGATGTCTTCGAAGCATTTTTATCAGTCCCGATCATTTCGCAAAGCAAGGTGGTCGGGGTGATCAACGTGCAGCATCGGCAAGCGCGCATCCACTCCGGCAACGATATGGAGATGCTCAGCACGATTGGAGAACAGGTGGGTTGCTTGCTGGTCCTCTCGCAACAGAAGCACGCAACCGAGCCGCAGATTGTTGTCTAGTGGGGCGCTGCCGCGCGGAAGCTGACGAAGTTGAAGCGACAGGGATTGCACCGGTAGCGATGCGCACCAAATTTGAGGAGTACCTTGTGTAAGCTCGAGATGCGGTACTGCTTTGGATCCCAAGTTGTTAACGAGAAGTTCAGGCAGTGCGGGCACCTGGCAAAGCGCAGTTTTGATAGGAGCAGGATATTAGCCCAGTAACGGTGTTCGCAGTCGTGACACCGTAGTGGGTACTGACCCAATGCCATCCGGAGAGCATCACGCGACGAGGTTCGGTGCGACCGGCGAACATTAGAACTGCCGCAGGACGGGCATACGAACGAGGATGGCTTCATAGTACGTGAGTCTTCTCTTTCTGCTGCTCCTTCTCGATGTAACGCGCCCGCAGTTTGCGAAATTCAGCGCCGATTTCAGCCACAACTTCCGGACTTTGCGAGAGCTCTTCGCCATCCACGCTCAGCACAGGCAACAGGTCACGAGTGGAGGATGTGACGAAAGCGCCAGCGCTTGATTCCAAATGCGAGATTGAAACCTCATGTTCCATGATCTGTAAACCCGGAATGTGAATCTCTTCTAAGAGCAGCCCTCGCGTCACTCCTGGCAGACACCCTGACGTACTTAGCGGCGGCGTCCAAATCTGATTGCTGCGAACGATGAAGATATTGGCCGAAGTGCACTCACTCACCTCGCCGGCTTCGTTGAGCAGAAGAAACTCGTCGATGCCGGCTTGGTGAGCCAGCTCGTAAAGCGTCAGATTTTCTGCCCAGGACGTGTACTTGGTTCCGGCAAACGGCGAAGCACCGAATCGTGCGTTGGGCCGGTAGCCGAGCCTGACACCATCTCCCCATTGATTGAGATCGGTTGTGAAGGCAATCAGATCGGTATCGCGCCGAAGGTCAGGCGCCTCGAACAGCCCGCCCCGGTTCCGAACCGCTGCCACGCGCAACGTCGCTTCGTAAGCACCGTTAGCTTCCACCAGCTTGAGCAGCATGCGCTTCAGCTCGTCTGGCGCAAAGGGAAAGGGCACGTGCAACCGCTCAGCATCGCGTTGCATACGACGGTAGTGCCGATCGTAGGCGAACAGTGTACCCGCAGCAACCCGTAGCGTGCTGAACACGCCCCAGCCGTTCAGAAACCCGACCTGACCGGGAGCGAGCAGGGGTTCACTTGTACTCCGAATTTCGCCGTTGTGAAGAAGACACCGGTGCACGTCTCGATCTTAGCGGAGGAGCGTACATTAGCGAGCCAGCGTCTCCACCCATCTTTGGTTCTTACTCTTGGCAACGTTGTGCCTTCGTGAAATAATTCCGAGGGAGTTACGAATGAGCGACACCTTAACGATCGGGAAGCAGCTAGTTGAGTTTTGCCGTCAAGGCAAGAATTTAGAGGCTATCGAAGCCCTTTATAGTCCCGAGATAGTGAGTATTGAAGCAACTGGCGATGCTTCCATGCCTGCCCGCATGGAGGGTCTGGATGCAATCAAGGGGAAGAACGAATGGTGGTTGACCAATCATGATGTTCATCAAATGCAAGCTGAAGGTCCGTGGCCCAACGGTGAACGCTTCATCGTACGATTCAAGTACGATGTGACCGCGAAGGCCGGGCCCATGGCCGGTAACCGTTTTACGATGGATGAGGCGGCCCTTTATACTGTAAAAGGCGGCAAGATTACGCAGGAGGAGTTCTTTTACAACATGGGGGCCTGAGTCTTGGCTGTTCATCCCCAATCGCGGAACTTGAGAGTAAGCTTCAATCCCATGTTTCTGGAGGCTTGTACACTGGCGGGCTCGACAGTAAGGCTGGAGCCACTAGCGCTATCTCATATTCCAATGCTGGCGCGGTTCGCTTGCGACCCTGAGCTGTGGCGTTGGACCACTTCGCGAGTCAACGATCAACAGGGTCTGGAGCGCTATGTGGAGCAGGCACTCTATGAACGAACGGCCGGCACTGGACTGCCCTTTGCTACTGTCGATCTCGCCAGCGGTGAAATCGTAGGCTGTACTCGGTATGGCAACGCGGACGCTCTCAATCGCAGGGTGGAGATTGGCTGGACCTTTGTCTCGCCGGCTTTTCAGCGAACTCGCGTCAACACGGAGGCAAAGTATTTGATGCTGCGTCATGCGTTTGAAGTGTGGCGGTGCATCAGAGTCGAGCTCAAGACCGATGCCCTGAACGAAAAGTCACGGGCCGCCATCTTACGTTTGGGTGCGCAGGAGGAGGGTACCCTCCGTAATCACATGATCGTCGTCGATGGGCGCATCCGTGACACGGTTTACTACAGCATTATCGATACGGAGTGGCCGAAGCTGTCAGCACGCCTCACCAGGAAGCGGCCGTGACGGCGATCTGAGTGTTCCGTCCGGCTTCGACACTGTGCTTCCCGCACCGGCATTGTTAAGGGTCATTCGAGCCGGTCGAGCTACAGGCCAAGGCCGATCCTCTGTGCTGATAGCGCCCCTGATACTACTTCGGCCAAAGCGAACGTCAGAAAGACCCACTTGCAGTATTGCTTCAGAGCGCGTGTCATGTTGGTTCTTCCGCCTTCCAAAAAGTTGTCGCGGTTGCAATCCCGCTCCTTGAGCGAGTCGCCGCCAGCGATCTTGAATCAAACTTTATCGATTTCGGACTGCGAAGTAAATTAGCTTCGGAACACGCTGAGGACTAGGTAGTTTACAGCCGGCTAAACTCGGACACGCTCCTCGGCTTAGAATGGAAGCCATCTGCTAAGAAAGAATCTTTTGAGAATCCGCTTGACACTACGTTGCTACCCTCTCCTAATTTGCCTTGCCTGCGCCGTTATTCAGTTGCCCGCTCAGACTGCACCCAGCATGAGTGCGGAGGCGAAGCGTGTTTATGAGACGGTGAAAGGCAATCTTCTGAAGGCTGCCGATAAGATGCCGGAGGACAGCTACAACTTCAAGCCGACTCCGGATATGCGAAGCTTCGCGGAAGTGTTGATTCATGTAGTGACTGCTCAAGTTCACTCCTGCTCGGCAGTAGCGGGAGACTCGAAAAATATCGACCTTGCTAAGAACGCTAATAAGGCGGATATTGGCAGCGCATTGCAGGAAGTGTTTGGCGAGTGCGACAAAGCATATGGAACGCTAACTGACGCCAATGCATCGGAGGCAGTCACGACGGCGCGAGGGACAAGTACCCGGATTGGAGTGCTGGCGGGCAATACCACTCATGACGTAGAACAGTACGCCATTCTGTCGGTCTACCTCCGACTGAAAGGGATTGTTCCGCCCTCCAGTGAGAAGGCCGGTCACTAATCAGGAGAGGGAAACGGGAGCTTGCACTTCGTGCTTCTCCCCTTCAGCAAGGGTGTGATCCCACCCGACCAGAGTCTGGTCGCCTGTGATGAGACGAGCATCGCGCTGTGAGAAAAGATAGCTCCACGCCCAGGATGCCAGCACTCCCAGGCGGTTCCGGAAGCCGACGAGAAAAGCAATGTGGACGGTGCTCCAGGTGAGCCAGGCCATCCGCCCGGACCAGTGGGCTTTGAACGGCCACTTGATGTCGGCCACCGCGGCGCTGCGGCCAATGGTGGACATATCGCCTTTGTCGAAGTAGTGAAATGCCTTACGCGGATGCCCGGAGACATCCTGGCCAATGTTGTGGGCAGTCTGATCTCCCATTTGCATGGCAGGTTGAGCTACGCCTGGAATGTCCCGCCCATTTTCCTTGACTGCTGCAAGATCACCCAGGACAAAGACATTTTTCAACCCGGGCGGATTCAGATACTGGTCAACGATAACGGTACCTTTCTTGGTTAAAGGCACGTTCAGCATGGTGCCCAGCGGGGAGGCTTTTACACCAGCGCCCCACAGCACTACAGCGGCATCGATACGCTTTCCATCCACCACCAGATAACCGGGCTGCAGATCCTCTACTCTGCTATTGACATGAACATTTACTCCCAAGCCCTTGAGCTGCTCGGCGGCACTTCGCGATAAGTCGTCTGGGTAACTGGCGAGGATCTTCGGTCCGCCTTCGTAAAGAGAGATGCTGACCTGCCCGGAGTCTAAATGATGAAAATCTCGGGACAGGAACAGTTTTGTGATATCAGAAATTGCTCCTGCTAACTCAACGCCTGTGGAACCGCCGCCGATCACGGCAAAGTGCAGCGGGGGATGAGTACCCGTCTCGATGGCCGCGCGTTCAGCCAATTCAAAGCTCAGCAAGATCCGGCGCCTAATCTCTGTCGCATCCTCCAGGCTTTTTAAACCGGGAGCTAATTTGGCCCACTGGTCTTTTCCGAAGTAGGAATGCGTTGTTCCCGTTCCTATGCAAAGGAAGTCGTAGCGGACGGTTGCGCCAGATGCCAAAACAACGGATTGTTCATGCGTGTCAATACCGGTGACTTCCTCAAGCAGCACGGTGACATTCTTCTGCTTACTGAAGATCGCTCGGATTGGTACGGCAATGTCAGCCGGAGAAAGTACAGCTAAGGCCACCTGATAGAGCAGTGGTTGGAAGGTGTGGTGATTGCGCCGGTCAATCAGGATGACTTCGACCGGTTCATGAGCCAAACCCTTCGTAACGTGAAGGCCCGCAAAGCCACATCCAATGACGACTACCTGCTTACGGCGATCTGCTCCTGCCGGTACCGGTTCGGAAGAGACCTGCTCCACAACTTCAGCCTGCATGAATAGCCTCTTTCGTCTTTACTTTCTTCAATGCCCAAACTAGCGGAACACAGCAAAACGCCAGCAATGCCATATAACGCAGGTCGTCGATATAGGCCCAGAGGGTGGCTTGCTGGTTCAGTTCGTTGCCCATCATGGCGTAGGCGCGTATTTGCGAATTTGCCGGCCCGTAAGTGCGCGCCAGCGCCTGAGAAGTTTGCGTCACCATTCTCTGGAACACCACAGATGATCCTGACAAGCCATGAACGAGTGCGTCACGATGCAAATCTTCGTGCCGCGTCAGGATGGTGTTTACCAACGAAATGCCTATGCTTCCGCCTACGTTGCGCATCAGGTTGAACAGGCCGCTAGCGTTTCCAATCTTGTCTTTCGGCAAGTCACCAAGCGAGACAGTAGACAGCGGGACGAAGATGAAACCGAGCGACATCCCGCTGATTAGAATGGGCCAGGCAAGAGATGTAGGCGAGATATCCAGGGTGATGTTGCCCCAGGACAGACTGCAGAACGCGAAGACCAGGAACCCGATTGATACTAAGATGCGGGTATCCACCTTGGACACCAGGAACCCCACAAGCGGCATGGCAATCACGGCTCCCGCGCCGCGCGGCGCCACTGCTATGCCTGCTGCCAAGGCCGAATACGAGAGCGAATTCTGGAAGAAAAGCGGCAGGATGGTCGTTGTCCCATAGATACAGGCGCCAAAGAGGAAGATTAACGAGCTTCCAACAAGAAAGTTCCTGTTGGTGAACGTTGTTAAATCCACCAGAGGCTTGGGGTTCTTGAGTTGCGTGTAGACAAATCCAACAAAGGTGACGATCATGATTGCAAACGCATATCGAATCCAGGTAGCGCCGAACCAATCGTCTTCCTGGCCGCGATCAAGAATGATCTGCAGCGCCCCAAGCCAAAGAGCTAGTAAACCGAACCCAATCTTATCGAGGTTGCCGGGCTTGGCGTCCTTGATGTAAGGCGGATCACTCACGAATGTCGAGATGAGGAAGATCGCCAGCACGCCAATGGGGATATTGATGTAGAAAGCCCACCGCCAGGAGTACTGGTCGGTTAACCATCCGCCCAATGTCGGGCCTAAGATCGGCGCGACTACGACCCCTAGACCAAAGACGCCCATCGCCATGCCACGCTTCTCCGGCGGGAAACTCTCGGTGAGAATCGATTGCGACAGCGGCTGCAAAGCTCCACCGCCGGCGCCCTGCACCAATCGCGCAATCAGAATCATAATGAGGCTGTTGGCGGCTCCGCAGGCAAAAGAAGCAACCGTAAAAATAACGATGGAGGCGATGAAGAAACGCTTGCGGCCAAACTTGAGGGAAAACCAGGCGCTAGCCGGAAGCACCACAGCGTTAGAAAGAAGATAGAACGTCAATACCCAACTGGCCTCATCGTTAGAGGCTGAAAGGCTGCCGGCCATGTAGGGAATACAAACTGCGGCGATGGATGTGTCCATCACTTCCATGAAGGCCGGTAGGATCACAGCCATGGCGATTAACCATGGATTTACACCTTTGTTTGCTGATTGGTTACTGTCCGCCATTTCGCTTCTTTTCAGGACTTCGGATGCACAGGTACTTGCAAGTTTTCTAGATGCACCGGTGCAGCACTAAGTATTCAGAGTAAACCGATCGCGAGCAGAAACAAAAAGTTTATAGGCCAGCAACCCCAAGGCGGTGCCGGCTACGTTGATGAGCACATCACGAATGGCAGGGTCGCGGCCAGGAAAAAAGCTTTGCAGATACTCGCTGCAAGAGCCGATGATTGCACCCGCGGCGATCACCTGATACTCTTTGCGTCGCCCAGACGGCAAGGCTTGGCAGAGCAGTAACGCCAAGATGAAAAACATGCTGACGTGGAATCCCTTGTCCAGCAGTAAGTAAGTAATTCCATGCTGTGGATGAGAGACCGAAGTCTGGCCTGAAAGAATTGCCCAGACAGCTTCAGCGTACTGCTCTGCCCGATTAGAAGAGGAGAAGAAAATGAAGCCGACCCAGGCTGCGACGGCAACTCTCCATTTCAGCAAGCGAACATCTCAGCCGGCAAGTGAAGAGAAAGGTGGTGCGCCCGACAAGATTCGAACTTGTGACCTCTTGCTTCGGAGGCAAGCGCTCTATCCATCTGAGCTACGGGCGCGCGGAGAAACCTAGGACGTTTTACGAACTGCGGCGGAACGAACTGCAACGGGAGATCGCTTATTAGCGCTCACAGGGCTCAGCAACTCTTCAATGTGCTGACGAATGACGTCTTCCTTCATCTGTTCGTCCCAAGCTTTGTCCTCGAGCGCAGGTGTCTGGTAATGAATGTAACCTTCTTTGTCAATCATCACGAGTTGAGGAACGACGAAACGCGCGTCCTTAAATCCCATAAAGGAAACCATTTGAGCACTCGGCACATAGCCTACAGGAAAGCCAACCGAGTAATCTTTGACAAAGTTGTCTACCAGCAAGTCGGCATTTTCGTTCACTGCAACGTCCAGAACTTGTAGCCCACGCGAGGCGTACTCGGATTGCAACTTCGTCATTATCTTCGACGCGGCCTGGCAATGAGGGCACGTTGTGAATATAAACTCAAGGACAACCACCTTGCCGCGATACTGGCTCAGCAGCTTCGGCCCTTGGCCCGGAATGGTGAACGCCAGTTCTGGCGCCTTCCTAAGAGCGGGGGCACCTGCTGCCGACAAAGAAACAGCCGCAACAAACACGCTAGCGAGCGAGGCGAGTACTTTCTGCACGGGATTCTCCGAACTTTAGTGTAACGTAGCACCTTGAAGCTGCGGATGTTTCAGCCGCTCCCACTCCGCCGCGTCCGACAGCCCTTCCACGCTCCTTACCGTGGCCCCGGCTACCCACGATACGAAGAGGCCATTATCGCCTGTGCCGGCGATCAGTTTCTCCGACCGCAGCGAGATATCACAGCGCTTCCACTTACCAGCCAGAATTCTCGGGTAGAAGGCAAAGAAGGCACCCGCACTCTGATCCGAATCCCACTGAGAGGCGTAAAGGAGTAACGGTTTTTTCTCTTTCCCTACCGAAAGAATACGGAACTGCCCTCCTACAATGTGCGGAGAAAGCGAAGCCGCCTGTCCCTCGTTGACAAACTGCCTCAGCAGCATCCGGTGATCAAATTCTCCCACCGAACCTACCGTCAACTCGTTGCTGTCTTCGCTCCCTGGAACTTGCGGAAGTTCCGGATGCGCCGCTTTGACGTGAGAAAAATAGAGCTCCGGGTGCATGACCTGCGCGGAATCCACCGGCGGTTCGGTAAACACTCGGGCGAAAGCAGCTTTGCCCAGCCTGCGATAAACAGCATCGAAAAAGTCGGTGCCGGTTGTGTAAGGAAAGAGTAACGATTGCTGAATATACAGGGGTGCATTCTTCAGCTCCGGATAGTCGGTCATGGAAGCCTGGCTGGACTCAACCACGGACCGTAGCATTTCCGGCGTGGGCTCGGGGGCTTTTCCTGACTGCTTTAGGGTGTACGCCATCATCAACCAGGTAGCCTCGCCTTCCACAACGGCCGCATGGGCTAAGTTCTCGTCGTCGTTCGAGGGCGTATCGTCCATGAAGTTCCCGAGATCAAAGTGCTGGTCGGCCAAAGCGTGTGACAGTTCATGGGAGAGCGTCACTGTTTCAGCGCTCTGAGACGAGTCGGCCAGGAGAAATAAGCGTTTTCGGTCGTAATCGTAAAAGGCCGCCGCCTGCTCGGTCAGCAGATCGACCGTGGACTGGCGCAGATCGTAGTCCTGCGGAATGAAGCCGAACATCTTAAGAGCAACCTCGTCAGCATGTATCTGCTCCGGCTTAATTGTTTTCTTGATCCGGGCGTTTAGGAAGCGCCGTAACTGCCGCTTGGACATACGTCCGTAACCAACAGGGTGGACTTCAGAGAAGCCGGAGATCTCCGACAAAGATTGAACAATCGAGTCGATTTGGCCAAAAACCGGGTCACTCTTGGCGCTTACACGTAGCGCAATGCCGGAAAGAAGTGCACCGAGTACAGCACCGGCGAACAGAACGCGGCGTTTCATTAACGATAGCTACTTCCAATCTACTAGCATCTGTCGGTCCTTGGAGAAAATAGGGCTGTTAGCGGGCGAATTGACGCTAGGGAACAGAGCCGCCAGCACCATCAGACAGCTCTTCAGAACATCAATAATGACTGCCATCGGCATCTCAATCAGGATAGAAGGCGCGGGCCTCAGAACCGCTTTCCAATGCTATTCTGAGAGCGTTCTCCCCCGCCCTTCTCAAGTCAATGGATTTCCTTGCAGGTCTCAATCCGCAGCAACGCGAAGCTGTGGCACACGTCGAAGGGCCAATGCTTCTGCTGGCCGGGGCAGGCAGCGGAAAGACGCGCGTTATTACCAACCGCATCGCTCACCTGATTGAAACCCATAAAGTCCCTGGGCCTGCCGTATTGGCTGTTACCTTCACCAACAAGGCAGCTGATGAGATGCGCAAGCGCGTGTTGAGTCTGCTGAGCAATCCAACTACGTCCTACACTCCCCTGCTGTCTACTTTTCACTCGTTTTGCGTGCGGCTTCTGCGGCGCGACGGCGCAAGCCTGGCTGAGATCCGACCGGGGTTTACCAGGCAGTTCACCATCTATGACGGGGACGACCAGGTTTCATTGGTCAAATCGATCTACAAGCAGGTGGGCCTGGACGAAAAGTTTATGCCCTACCGGGGCATGCTCTCGCGGATCAGCCATGGCAAGAGCCACAATGAGACGCCGCTGGACTGGTTCAAGCAGGCTGCCGACCCCAAGCTGACCCGCATGGCAAAAGTCTATGAGGTTTATGAGGAGCGCTTGCGGCAGGCGAACGCCATGGACTTCGACGATTTGCTGCTCGAATCCGTGCGCCTGCTTAAGCACGACCAGGTTCTGCGCGAGTTGTACAACCGGCGCTTCGAATTCGTCATGATCGATGAGTACCAGGACACCAATCGAAGCCAGTATGAGTTGATGCGGTTGTTGACCCAGGCCAGGCACAACGTCTGCGTAGTCGGCGACGAGGATCAGTCTATCTATGGCTGGCGTGGCGCGGATATCCGCAACATTCTCGACTTCGAGCGGGACTATCCTAACGCCACGGTAATCCGTCTGGAGCAGAATTATCGCTCTACTAAAAATATCTTGGAAGCGGCCAGTGCAGTGGTCGCCAATAACAAAGAGCGCAAGGGTAAGTGGCTTTGGACTAGTTCCGATGCTGGGTCAAAGATCGGCTACTACGAAGCGCCCGATGGTGAGAACGAAGCGCTGTTCATCGCCGACACCATTGAGAAGCTGCTTTCTAAGCACCCCAATGAGCGTGTGGCGGTGCTCTACCGGACGAACTTCCAATCGCGCCAGATTGAAGAGGCGCTGCGGCGCTATGGGCGCAAGTACCTGGTGGTGGGCGGATTCTCTTTTTATCAGCGCGCCGAGGTCAAAGACATCCTCGCTTACCTGAAGATCACCCTAAGTCCGCAGGATTCGGTCAGCCTGTTGCGCATTATCAACACGCCGGCTCGGGGGATTGGAAAAGGTTCTATCGAGCAGATAGAGCAGTACGCGCTGGAGCACGGAATGAGCTTATGGAATGCTCTGCCCAGGATGATCGAAGAGCGGGTTCTGCCCACGCGTGCCGAGTCGTCGCTTAAGTCGTTTCTGACATTGATCAGTGAACTGGCTGAGTGCGCTGCGGAGAAACAGATTCACGAATTGCTGCGCGACATCCTCGTCAAGACCGGCTATGAAGCGATGTTGAAGGCCGACATTTCGCCCGAAGCCGAGTCACGGGTGGGCAACCTTGAAGAACTGGTAAACGCTGCCGTGGAAGCCGCCGAGCGTGGCGAAACAGCTTCCGAGTTCCTGGATCATGCGGCACTGGTTGCCGACGCCGATCAGGTAGACGAGCAAGCGGTGGTTTCTCTGCTAACGATTCATAACGCCAAAGGGCTGGAGTTCCCAAACGTGTTCCTGGCAGGGTTAGAAGAAGGTATCTTCCCACACAGCCGGTCTCTAAACGCCGAAGCCGCTATGGAAGAGGAGCGGCGGCTCTGTTATGTAGGGATGACTCGCGCCGAGAAGCGGCTTTATGTAACATGGGCGCGCTACCGGCGACGGTTCGGCGGCTCACAACCCGAAGTTTGTCTGCCTTCCCGCTTCCTCAACGAAGTGCCTACCGGATTGCGAGAGAAACTTTCTTCCTCTAGCGAGCCGTATACCGAAGAAGTGGATCTGTTCTCTGAGCAATCGGACGTGCGGGAGTCGGCCAAGAAGAATATGTATAACGGGCGCACGTATAATTCGGTCGACAACATCGCCCAATTTTTTGCCGAGCGAGGCATGCCGCCACCTTCTGGGTTTACTCGCCGGCCGGAGGTCCCTGTAGCCAAGCAGCAGGAACCCGCAGCAGCCGCCAGGCCGCATGGAACGCAAATGCCCTCGAAGAGTCCGGTGCCGTCCAAACCAGCCGGCCCGCCTCAGCCAGCCTCGCGTTTTGTGCCTGCTCCAGCAACTCGGCCGACACCGTCGCCCTCTGCTCCTAGCCGTCCAATGGGCAAGGCAATGGGCGGCAGCTTTCGCTCTGGCGCGACCGTAAACCACCCAAAATACGGACGAGGTACCGTTCTCCGTCGCGAAGGCGATGGCGAAGATGCGAAACTAACAATTAGCTTCCCGGGATACGGACTGAAGAAAATTGTCGAGAAATACGCAGGAATCAAAGTAGACGAATGAATACTAAGCACGTAACAGATACAGAAAAACGCAAGAAGCTAAAGCGCGCCGCACGGAAAAAAGCAGCTCCTAAGGCCAAACGAGCTTCTGGCGTGGCCCGTGGCGAAGGCAAGAAGAAGATTCAGAGGATCGCGAAAGGTCAGCGTAAGCGCTAAACACTGATTCGCTCGTCTCCCGGTAATCGAAGGCTTCGCCGAAAGGTGCGGCCTTTCTCCTTTTCAGGGGAAGCGGTTTAGTGTAAGATCCTCCCGATGAGAAAGAGCGACCGCCAGCCATTCCTTACGTGGCAGCAGAACATTCAAACTGCCCTACTCGATTTGAACCTTGCAGGCTGCCCACGATGACTAACTATCCAGAAGGGCCGATCGCGATTCGAGCTTTCTCCCCTGCCGACTATTCAGATTGGCTTGTACTGTGGAAAGCCTATCAGGCCTTCTATCACGTGATCATCCCAGATGAAGTGAGTCGCGTTAGTTTCTCACGCATGCTCCATCCGGAGGAGCCAACCTTTGGGGCGTTTGCAACGAGTGGTAACCAACTATTGGGCTTCGTCCATTGGATTTATCACCGCTCCAATTGGACTACTGGTGACTACTGCTACCTACAAGACTTGTACGTAGACGAGGAAAACCGCGGACGCGGCATTGGCCGGTCTCTGATTGAACATGTCTATGCGGAAGCGGGAAAAGCGGACTGCTCGAGAACTTATTGGTTGACCCACGAATCCAATGCGAAGGCCATGCTGCTGTACGACAAAATTGCTGAGCGCTCCGGCTTTATACAGTACAAAAAAATCCTTTAAGGGATCATGCGCCGGCAGTACTTACTGGAGTCGATGCTAAAGATCACAACGGCAAACGGCTGTGCAGCTAAAACGGTATGAGCACTACTTCAGATACTGGTATAGGCGCCCTTACTTCTGCTGCTAGTTTGCCCGAAATGGCACCTCGGCTGAACTGTCAAGTACCACACAAACTCGGCGCCACGGATCATCACCGACAATATGCCATCCATGGCCACTCCCCGTCGTGTCTTCAGCAAAGATCACGTCGCCCGGTTGAATCGTGAAGCGGCGTCCATCTGGAACTTGGAATTCCAGCTTTCCGCCTATGGTCACCACCAGTTGCCGATGTGGTGCAGTGTGCCAGGTCGGCTTACCCGTTGCTGCCGTCTCCTCGAAGAAGGTAGTGGTAGCTTTCATTTTCTCGGAGAGAAGACTCTCATTCTTTCCGGGCTGTAATGTAAGCATCCCTCCTCGAACTCCGGCGTGCCTTTCTGATCTGTCCAAAGCCGAACACAGCGCATCCTTGATTCCTCCCTTTTATAGAACTCTTTAGTAAGTGAACTGCTTAGCGACACGCGGCACTGGCCGTCATACAAATAAGGCGTAACTTGATTTGTGACCGGCCGCATCACTGATCTGAGTTGAAGACCCTTGGAAAGCCACCAGGACCAGCTCAGGCTGCTCTTTAGGCAGAAGCTACCCACCTGGAAGTGCTTGCCCGTAATCGGACCGCTACACTTTCTTTCCATGTGTCGATCACGTTCCACATGTGCCTCACGGGTTGCCTTCTCCCTTACAGGGCGAGTACCGGCGCTTGAATGATCCCACTCTAATTTGATTTCAGATTGCACCAGCAATCGCGTCGTTTACTGAATGTCGATAAGCACAACACGGCCCGGACTGAATAACGGTCGTTCCGGTTGGTTTCGAATAGATACCCCGGAACGCCGCCCATTCAAATGCGTCCGAAGCACCTGCGCCAAAGCAGGCAGCACCGGCACATACCGATTCGACTCCTTCTTACAGTGGCTGAGATAAATTTGTGGCGGGTCGCCGATGAATTACCAAGCACTTTCGAGCGTTTTGAACGGCTTCGGCCTACCATGCGGCCTCCTGAGAACCAAAAAACTTGCGCAGTAACACTCTTCTACGCAGTTTCGATTTTATCTCGGGCCGTTCACCTGCGGGGCCGTCTGCAAAGCACTATTGGGAACTCGCAGCGATATGTTCCAGTTCCGACTCCGGAACTTCCTCGTGATTCACCTCCCAGAGATAGATCGAGTTGCCGTCGGGATCTTCGAAATGGGTGAAGTTGCCTGGAGAGTCTCGAATGATTCCGCCGACTTTCACACCTCGCTCGGTCAGCCGGTCGATGGCCTTTTCAATGGGAATGCCAATCTCAAGGCCGAGCATTATGCCGCCCTTGGTTCCCGGCGCGGGGTATTTCGCCGAAGCAGGGTGCAAGCCGATGCTTAGCCCTTTGCCCGCATCCACTGTTGCCCAGTGGTCGCCGAAGCGGTTCGTCAGCCGTAAACCCAGCGTCTCCGTGTAAAACCGTACTGCGTTGTCCATGTTCGATACAAACACCGTCGCGTTTCCGCCTGTAATCATCCTGTTCTCTATGGACCTATGATGGCCAACATAGGTCAGAATGAAAAGAGCCACTTCATGGAGCTACTTTTCAGAAATGATCGCTCTGCCTGAGATTCTGCTCGATGAGGCTTCAGGCGAGCCGCTTTATGAGCAGATCTCGCGGCAAATTGCCCAAGCGATTCGCCAAGGTAGGCTCGGCCGCGGGACGCGCCTACCGTCCACGCGAACGATGGCCCAGATGCTCGGGGTTTCTCGTAACACGATTGTGGTCGCATACGAGATCCTGGCAGCGGAGGACCTGATTCGGAGTGAACGCGGCTCAGGCGCACACGTGAACAACTGGGCGCACATGGCGCTACCCAGGATGGCCATACTGCTCCACGAGGCCCAGTACCCGGAACGTATCACGCTGCTTGCCGATCCCGATGGTAATCCCCTGTACATACGCCACGGTATGCGCTAGCAAGGTCTCGGTAGGGGCAGCCAGAAGGATCCAAATTCCCTTAACGGAGGTTTTCGGTTGGATGTGGCTACTACCCCGTCTCGAGTCTATGTACGTCAATGAACCGTGCGAATCGTACAAGAAACTCCGCTCCACTTGTCATGCCGTGCTCGCGTGAAAGGCGACAATCTTAACAGCGCACGCGAATCTTGTCTTCGACAATTAGCTACGTGACTCTCTCGCGTTGAATAGATGCACCGATGAGAACACGTGGGTGGATCCAATGAAGGTTTGAACTTTGGAAAGCTCCATCGGAAACAAATGCTTAAGCGATAACCTGCAAGCCGGCCGCTCCTGGTTTCCGCCTGATTACTCTCCGAGGAATCGATTCTTGCTTTAAGACGCCGCGTAAGACGAGGCGAAAGGCTCTTGGCCTCATTTTGTAGAGCTGTTCTCCTAACACAAACGCCTGAGCATGCAGTTCTGCTTCCTGAGCGGCAACAGCCGGCAGGAGTGAAGCAGCTTGGGTAACTGGCTTCAGGACGCCCCGCAGAACATGCAGATTGTGCGCATCTCCGAGTAGAGTTTCCAACCTACGCAGATCCACTTCACGAGAGGTAAGTGCTCCGGTCTTGGCAGCAGGAAGCAAGCGCATGTGATACCAGTGATCTTTCACGCGCTTGCGCCAATCATGAAGGCGAACTGCTGTCGGGTGAGTGCGCGCGTGCGCCATCGCTTTGCGCCCCTGACGATAGAATTCGACAACCCCGGATTCGAACGGTTCTAGCCCGTTACCTTCCAACTCCAACCCGTCTAAGGCTTGCTGTTGCGCATCCAGCTTCTGTTGAGCCCAATGCATGGTCTCGCCAAGATCATCCTGCTCCAAAGCGACCTTGTCGGCTTCCAGAAGCTTGCGAATTTCAACGTCTTGGGAGATGGAGTCAAAGGTTTCCAGAACAACTTGCGCATCACGGAGTTTCGAAATGCTTTGTGCCACGCCCCGCAACTGCTTGTTACTGCGACGGAAGGAATCACGGGCCAATTGCTCCTGCACTAGTCGCAGAATGGCACGGGCTTTCTTGATGCCTTTGCGAGCCTGATGAATACGGGAGTCGCGGTCGTCATTCGAAGTGTCTATCAGCCGTCCCGAGGCCGAGACTAGCTCTTCGATGAAAATATCCCGAATCTGAATAGCCGGAGACTTGGACCCTGCGCTTAAGCGATACGCCATACCAACGGTTAGATTCGGTAAGACGTCCGTTAAGCGCAGGTTTCTTTCAAGTACGTTACAAGCTACGAGTGGCCTTCGTGAGGAGCCGTGGCCTGCACGTTAGTCGTTTCGTTGTTCCCGAGTTCCTTGTCAGCATCCTCGTTGCGGCCGAGGAGGCGGAGGGCAGCGGATGTTACGTGCTCGGCCGTCAAACCGAAGTTCTTCATAATCGTCTCGCCGGGCGCAGACGCCCCGTAGTGATCGATTCCGATGGTTGTGCCTTCGTCGGTGGCGAACCGATACCAGCCCATGGTGGAACCAGCCTCGACGGTCACGCGCTTCTTGATTGACTTCGGCAGGATAGTTTCGCGATAACTCTCGTCCTGTTTGTTGAATAGAAAGAAGCTGGGGAAGCTGACCACGCGAGCTTTGACGCCATAGCCCGTCAACTTCTCCTGCGCTTTGGTACAGAGCGAGACTTCTGAGCCGGCCCCGATGAGAATCACTTCAGGCGAGCCTCCCTCGGCCTCAGAAATGATGTAGGCACCCTTGGAGACATCGATGTCTTTGGCTTTGCTGCGATCCAGATGAGGCACGTTCTGTCGGGTAAAGGCGAACAGCGTGGGTCCGTCGTGCTCAATGGCAAAGGCCCAGCACTGTGCTGTCTCGGTGGCGTCTGCCGGGCGCATTACGTTTAAGTTCGGTATTGCGCGCAAACCTGCCAGCTGTTCAATCGGTTCGTGGGTAGGACCGTCTTCGCCCACCGCAACGCTGTCGTGAGTGAAGACATAGAAGACTTTCAAGTTGCTGAGCGCACCAAGGCGAACAGCCGGTTTCATGTAATCGGAGAAGACCAGAAAGGTGGCTGAGAATGGAAGCAATCCGCCGTGTGCGGCCATGCCGTTTACAGCCGCACCCATGGCGTGTTCACGAACGCCGAACGCCATATTGTCGCCCGCATAGCCCCAAACGCCGCCTACTGCACCTGGGCTGGAAGGTCCGCCCATCTCAGGCGGTTGAAAGTCACCTTTGCCCTTCAGCGCGGTGTTGGTGGAAGGGTTCAAGTCGGCTGAACCGCCCACCAGGTTGTTGATCGTTTTCGCCAGAGCATTCATAACCTGACCGCCGGCTGCACGGGTTGCAAGCGGCTTGTCTTCCGGCTTCCAGGTAGGCAGATCGGCCTTCCAGTTGGACGGCAGCTTGCCGGACAGGAAACTCTCGAATTCCTCCGCCTCCTTCGAAAAAGCACTTTTATAAGCCGCGTAACGGGTCTGCCATTCGCTCTGTGTTTTTGCGCCCTTGCTGCCCACCTCGCGGTAGAACTTGAGCGAGTCTTCAGGAATATAAAACTTTTCTTCACTGGCCCAGCCAAGGGCTTTCTTTGCAGCCAGCAACTCGTCTTCCCCTAGCGGATTGCCGTGTGCTTCAAAGGTGTCCTGCTTCTTAGGGCTACCGTATCCGATATGCGTATGAACCAGGATCAGCGAAGGCTTGTTGGTCTCTTCCTGCGCCTGCTTAACTGCCGCGGCGATAGCTTCCACGTCGTTGCCTTCATCTACGTGGATGGTCTGCCATCCATAAGCTTCAAAGCGCTTTCCCACGTCTTCGGTAAAGGTCAGACTAGTGGTGCCGGCCAGCGAAATGTGGTTCTGGTCGTAGAGCGCGATCAGTTTGCCCAAACGCAGATGCCCGGCGAGGGAAGCCGCTTCCTGAGTGATACCTTCCATCAGATCGCCGTCACCGCAAATCGTATAGGTATGGTGATCAACGAGGGTGTGACCGGGACGGTTGAAGCGCGCCGAGAACCACGCTTCGGCCATAGCCATGCCCACGCAATTGCTCAACCCCTGCCCTAGTGGACCAGTGGCCACTTCAACACCAACCGTGTGCCCGCGCTCGGGATGCCCCGGCGTTTTGCTGCCCCACTGGCGAAATCGCTTCAGCTCATCCAGCGACAAATCATAACCGGTCAGGTAGAGCAGGCTGTACAGCAACATCGAACCGTGGCCGGCCGATAGAACAAACCGGTCACGATCGAACCAATGCGGATCTTTCGGGTTGAACTTTAAATACTTGGTCCACAGTGTGTAGGCCATGGCTGCGGCCCCCATCGGCAGGCCAGGATGGCCCGAATTGGCCTGCTGAACGGCGTCGGCCGAGAGGAAGCGGATTGTATTGATGCAGAGATCGTCTAATGTTGTGGATTCGGTGACTGGCACTTGATTGCTCTCCTGTTTTGACAGCGTACGTAGAACAAAGTTGCGATTTTTGCCGGGCTTCGGCCCCTCCATCATATGGGGCCCGGCGGTTAAGGTCTCTACAGAGTAACTTCACGGTAGCCGACTTCCCGAGAGAACACGCCAGAATCGCCACTCAGCCTTAACGTTTGCTCTTATAGAACAGCCGGCCTGCAGCCCGCCATTGCGGCTACCAGCAACCCCACCTGCCTACGACTGAGACTTGCCTGGATCTACGAGTCCCAGCCGACCGCATTCTTGGACTGAGCAGTGCGGGCAACGATGTATTCGCTTGGACCGCGAACTTGGGTATAACCGT
Organism: uncultured Bryobacteraceae bacterium; assembly: GCA_964248405.1. Lineage (GTDB taxonomy): Bacteria > Acidobacteriota > Terriglobia > Bryobacterales > Bryobacteraceae > Bog-105. The sequence goes on along the minus strand of CAXTYH010000011.1, from coordinate 122,859 downwards.
CTGTATAATCTTTTGTTTTCAGTCGGCATTTGGAGCCGAGCAGACTTTGTTGAACTGGCAGGAAGCGTCGGGGACGAGGAATTAGAGAAGACCTTAAAGCCGTTTTCGAATATGGGTGCCGACGATGCGTATGGCCTCCATCGTTTGATTCGAGCTAGGCAGGTACTCGAGGTGTTAAACAATCGAGGTGCCGAAGCTGCGCAGGGAGTCTTAGAGGCGATTAGATCTCAAAGCCGACTTCTAGGCTTTGACGAGGTTAAAAGGGAAGAAAGTTGATCCATTATCTTTGACTTCCACGCGCTTTCCCTCGGAACGATAAGGAACATCAGCGACAACGCTATTTGTTGCTCTGGTTGTGCCTGGCTGCTGCTGTTTCCACCGATTAACTTCACGATATTCTGAAGTAAGATGCACCTGCGAGCAGCAGTCTTTATACTCCTGGCGGCGTCCGGTCTCCTTGCTTCCGGCCAAAAAAAGCCACAAGAAGAGGCCATGCGGCCCAATCCAGCAGCGGCGACGCCCGATGCTTCCACGATTGCGACATGTCCAGCAGGCGGACCACTGGGCGAGGTGGATTTACAGGTGAAGCTCGGCGATGCCTCCGAGCCGTTGCCGTTTGCCAGTATTGTTCACCTTACCGAAAACGACACGGTGCAATATGCGCCTGTCTCCCGGGGTCGGGACAAGCGTCCAGGGGAAGTGGCTTTGGTTCTGGTGCCGGCAAAAATTGCAGGCAAGGATCAGTTGCTCGTGACAGACGTCCGGGATGCCGACAAGCCTCAGGAGTGGGTTATCCCGCGCACCGTGGCGCTGGTTGCCTTTGTGTATGGCCCGCAAGGCTTAAGCAAAAAGAAAGTGCGGAGCTTTTTGTCGCAGGATAGTTTACTGGTTGCGCAGATGGCAGACTATGCCGATAAAACTTCCCAAACCGAGGCCCTGCTAGCGGCGCTGTCTAGTTCAGAGAGTTCGCCGGCCAGCATGAATGCCGCTCTGAATGGGTTCGCTTCGCAATATGGAGTGTCCACCGCCCAGATCGATAAGACTGCGCCGCCGGCCGCCCAAGCGCAGGCGTTGTTCGCTGCCATGAATCCGCAACTGTCCAGCTACAGTCCGTTAGCCGCGACCGGTGCAACCCGAGCTGCCCAGACAGCTAGTTTGGCCACGGCTGCAGCGGGGCTGTTCTTCGGCAGCCCTGTAGGCCTGCTCGCCGGCGGCACGGGCATGTTGCTGGATTTGCGCTCCATTGCCTTTCCTGACACGCAGTTCCGGTCGGCATTTGCTCAAGTCATCAAGGGGCCTCGGTTGAACTTCTGCGGTGAGCGGGGGACTACACCTCCGCGCACCCGAATTGCTTACGTCTGGGCTAGTCGCATCCCAAATGCCCCGACGCCGAAGATCCAGATCGGTGATGCTCATTTCATTGCCGCCGGACAGAAATCACCAGTAACGGCTGAAGTCGCGGACCCGGATTGGAAGTTTCTGCAACGTGCACGCAAGTGGACGCTCCAGAGCGATGACCACCGTTCGTTTGGCGTACCGATCGTGAAACTTCAGAATCAGAAATCAGTGGAGGTCGACCTGACCAAAGTGAACGTGCCTCCGGGCGAATATCATCTGGCCGGCTACTGGGATTGGGCGCCGTTTGAAGCTACCGGGACGATCAATGTCAGGCCGTTGAGTGATTTCAACAAGGCGAAGCTGAAGCCGGAGTCACAGGATCAATTGCTGGCGAACACGGGCAAGACTCCTGTCACTCTCATTGGCAGTGATTTCGAGTTTACGAGCAAGGTTGAGTTGAAGAGATCCGGCGATGAGTTTGGCACCCCGGAACCAGTCAAGTTCCTGTTGCCTAAGGGTCCTCGGTTGGGACCGCAAGATCACATGGACGTGCAGGTAGACACGCGAGATTTGGCACCGGGTCCGTATGAGTTTCTGCTCGCACAGGGCAACGACAAGGTGCGCTCCGTTCAGTTCGCCATCTTGCCGAACCCGCCGCACATAGCCGATTTCCCCATCATCGTGAATGAGGGTGTCACAACACAGCATTATGTGCTCAAGGGAGAGCGGCTCGATCAGATTGTGCGGTTGGAGGCCGCCGGCGCCGCCTTTGATTTAGGTCCAGCAAGTGCCGGTGGGAGCGAGCGTAATGTAACGGTAAGACTGCAAGACGGCAAGCCTGGGAGGATCTTGCCGGTGCAAGCGTACCTTCAGGGCCGCAGCGAGCCGCAGACCTTCAGTAAGGGTCTTGAGGTAACTGGGCCACTGCCGGTGATTGCGAGTTCCAGGCTTTCGCTCCCGGCGGGCATGGCGATTAGAACGTCGGGAGATGAGTTTCCTGCCGGCTCCACGCTGTCGGCCATGCTGGACGTGAAGAACATCGACCGGACGAGCAAGCTGCAACTCGGCTGCGCGGAGGGCGCCAGTGACCAGATCAGCCTGAGCATCGGGAAGAGAACACAGAATTCAGAGTTGCAGCAGCTTTCGCCTGATCAGTTATTCCTTTCCTTTGACACCGCTTCCCTGCCCGCGCCGTGTACACTGCAGGCCGCAATCGACAGTGGAAAGAGCGGAGTTTCCAGCCCGATTACTTTAGCCCATCTGATTCGCGTCCCACAAATCGAATCGGTATCGTCCGTGCCGGACCCGGCCGGAGCGCAGCGAATCGGTCTCGATCTCAAAGGCACTAGCCTGGAGATGATCGAGAAAGCAGGCTGGGATAACGAGAGCGGAGTTGGAACAACAGGTTTGCCGACACCGTTGCCGGGCGAAGGACAGAAGCAAATGTTGCACCTGAATCTGCCGGCTTCACCTGCGCCGGACGCTCCTCTCTACATCTGGCTCCGTGGAGATAAAGAAGGTCGCGCAACCAGCATCCACATTCTGCCGGCCCCTAATGCAGGCGCGTCAGCGAACCCATCCCCTCCGAACGGCAAACCGGAACCAAGGCGCTGATTCCGCCAACCGCTTCGAGATAACGATCTGGGCAGATAAGTCCGGAACTTGCCACTTTGTTCTATATTTGAGTCAATTGACCAATCTGCCAAACCTGCTGACGCTCTTTCGCATCTTCCTGGTGCCTTTACTGGTAGCAGCGCTGGTCCAGCAGAACCTGCGCGTTCAGTGGGGCGGCAGGCTTTTATTAGCCAATGACTTTCTTGCGCTGCTTTTATTTCTAGCTGCCGCGATCACCGACTTGTTGGATGGCTATTTGGCCAGGCGCTGGAAGCAAGTTACAACGGTTGGCATGCTGCTTGATCCAGTCGCCGACAAGCTGTTGATTTCGGCAGCGTTGATCTCATTTGTGCAGATGCGTCTGCTGCCTGGCTGGATGGTGATCCTGATCATTAGCCGCGAGTTTGCCGTATCCGGTCTGCGGAGTATCGCAGCCGCTGAAGGCTACACGATCCAAGCCGGCGACCTCGGCAAGTGGAAGATGGTGCTGCAAGTAGTCGGGGTGCTGCTTGTCTTAATGCAGGTTCGCTGGCCCGTCCTGCAACCGGTTGCGCTTGCTGCTATGTGGGCCGTTGTGGTGCTCAGCCTTCTCTCAGCCGTTGACTACTTTCGGAAGTTCTGGCGTAAGGTGGACCTGAGTATTAAAATGCGGCGGCGCAATGAACTGATCACACTGGAACGCCAGAAGCGGCGCTTAGGGAAAGTGAGCCGGGTCAGATCGAAGCCTACCGGAGAGCCTGAGCCGACACCCATTGCTCAATCAATGGAAGCGAAGTGAGCCAAGCGGGTGTAGAAGACGGCTGCAGGACCTGATACCCGTCGCGCGTAAAGACCACTGTGCGCACTGACCCATGGGGTCCGGCGAGTCCAATTGGCTTACCGTTGAAGACAATGTTGATGCCCCCGGCGTTTCCGGTGCGCAACTGCCCTTTCTGATGACCCTCAAGAAGCTTATGCTGATCAACCTCAAGTGTGCCGGAGAAGATCTGCCGTCCGTCAGCTTGTATCGACAGCCACGTCGGCTCAACTGCGGACAACTCCACGCGAAAGCTGGTGCTGACAGCAGAAGGGTGTTGAAGCGTGAAAGGGCCTGGAACCTGTGCCGGCTGTCCGGCCAAGGGCGATGCACTTACGAGCGGAAGCTCCGTTTGCGCCGAAAGCGCGGTGGACTTGATCTTTTCCCAGTAAGCATAAAAGCCCGAGCAAGCAACAAGAACCAAGCTGAGCGAAATAGCAGGATAGAGCCAGCGGAAGCTGCGTTTGCGGCGCAGTGGCTTCACAGAAATCCTCCGCATGAGGGATTCTTCCTGGCCCGGTATCAGCGGAGGAGGAAAGCTTGTAATAGCGAGGGCAACCTGAGGTTCCAAGGCTTCACTGGAGAGCCCGACTCTCGCCCCAAATTGCCGGACAAAACTCCGGTAGAAGAAGCCTGATGAGATACTTCGGACGTCATCTGCTTCGATTGCTTCCAGCGCCTTTACTGGAATGCAAGTGTCTGCGCTTACCTGATTCAGACTGAGGCCAGCCTGCAGGCGCGCTTTTTGGATGGTTGTACCGACCGATTCCATAATCAAGCGCTAATCTGCTGCAACGTCATGATACAACAGCGTTTCCGCCTTACATCAATCAAAAGCGAGCAATCTTGTTACTTTCCTGTCTAAGTCCTCGTTATTTTGCGGACGTATTTACCCTACAGCGGAGCGCGCTACTTCGATCGGCCTTCGCGCTCTCAATGCTGTGTCCTGGCATGGGCATAGCGGCGGAGAGCACGTTCCGCGGCACGAATGCTCTGCTGGAAACCAAAAAGGCGGTCCTTTTCGGAGAGCGACCCTCAGGTTCAGCAGCCATCGAGCAGTTACGGGCTCATATCGTATCAGTGCTCAAGCCGCTAGGCGGACAAATCCAGATGGATTCATTTCAGGGACAGACTCCCACTGGGCCTGTGCCGATGGTGAACATAGTCGACAAGTTCCCAGGCACATCGGGGAACGCCATTGTAGTGGCCGGCCACTACGACACGAAAAGGATTCCGATGATGAATTTCGTGGGAGCCAATGACGGTGGCTCTTCGACTGGCTTCCTCCTCGAGTTTGCCCGAGCAGTCTCGACTATGAAGCACCAGAACGATATTTACGTGGTCTTCTTCGACGGTGAGGAAGCAGTGGGTGAGTGGAGCGAAACCGACAGCCGCTATGGGAGCCGGCACTTAGCTAATAAGTGGTTAGCCGATGGTGTACTGCCCAGGATCAAAGCACTGATCAACATCGACATGATTGGGGATAAGAATCTGGACATCATCAATGACGCGAACTCTTCACCTCAATTGCGGGAAATGGTTACCAGGATCGCAGCTACTTTAGGCCACGGCCAATACTTCAAGCAAGATTCATCCGGCGGAATCGATGATGATCACATGCCGTTTGTGGCACGTGGCGTAAACTCAATCGACCTGATCGATTTTGATTATGGGCCGGGTAATTCGTACTGGCATCAGCCTGGCGATACGGTCGATAAGCTCAGTGCACATAGTTTCCAGGTGACCGGCGATGTGGTGCTCGCTCTCGTGAAGAAACTGGATAGTGAGACAACAAAGTAAGTGAGCGCGAAAGCTCAGCGAAAAGAGGAGAGGTTTTCAAGATGTCTGATAACAACCCGGCGTTTGGAACCGGGCTCGGGATCATGCCGTGGGTCGATGCCGTTTACGATTTGGAGCACGGCGAGACAGCCCAGGAGTCGTTTGGGAGCGCCACGCTCTACTTCGAAGGGAAGACGCAGGAGTTGAGTTACCTGGTAGCCGGTTCGGTGGTTCTGAATCCGGGACAAGAACCACACCCACCGCACCAGCATCCTGAGGAAGAGTTCCTGTTCATCGGTGAAGGGACCGGCGAAATACTCATCGACGGAAAGACCACGGCCGTGCAGGCCGGCAGCGTGATGTTCAGCAAAGGCGACTCGCTGCACGGCGTCAAGAACACTGGAACCGTGCCGATGCGGTTTTACTACTTTAAGTGGCTGAAGTGACGGCCTATCGGGAGCTGCCCGTCGAAGACTTCAGCTCGTTATCGATAATCGGCCTGATGTGGTTCAGGTCCAAATAGCCGTTATATTTCTGGCCGTTGATGAAGAACGAGGGCGTGCCTTCAACGCCCGCCCGATCGCCATCCTGGACATCGCGGATCACGGTCTCACTCACTTCCGTAGATGCCAGGTCGGCGTCGAACTTCGTCATATCGAGCCCGGCCGCTTGCGCCAAAGATTTGATTCCCTCGCTTGACAGCTGGTTCTGGTGCGCAAACATCGCGTCATGCATTTCCCAGAACTTGCCCTGCTTTTGAGCCGCCAGAGATGCTTTGGCAGCCAACTCGGCTTGCGGATGCATTTCGAGCGGAAACTGTTTGAAAATCAACTTCACCTGGGACGGGTAAGCCTTCAAAACCGCGTTGATCTCGCCTACGGCTTGAGCGCAGTACGGACATTGAAAATCCGAAAATTCAACCACCGTAATCTTGGCCGCTGGTCCACCCAAAACAGGCGACCCGGCCACCGGAATCTGAACCGCGGGTGCGAGCAGCGATGCCGGCGTCTGAGGCTGTTCGGTCTGCACGTGGGCCCAATTCGATTGGTTGATGGCAGCGTTGATTTCGCTTTCCGTAGATCCGCTCTTTGCAGCAGCGGTCGCGGTTTTAGCAAGATTGGTGCTGTAAGCGCACCCTGGATCTTCCACCCGGCACTGCGCCAGCTTACGGCCGCATTTACACGAGCAGTCATGATCGCGAAGAACCTTCAGAACTGTCGCCTTCGCTTTCGGGCTGAGGCCGGCAAAGTCGACTCCGGGAAGGCTGGCCGCACTCTTCCACTCCTGAGCCGAGCCCAAAACAAAGCAGGCGAGAAAGACGCTGGCTAATCGAAACGCCTGGGCGAACCAAGTACACATACTTCCAGTTTAGTTAGCCGTAAAAGAAGAACGGAAACTCAGCCCTTCGACTAACGAGTTGCTAGCTGGAAAAGCGTGTGATGATCCAATGGCCGGCAGCTTTGTCGTAGGCGAAAGAGACAGTCGCGTCCAGCTCGCGAGGACTGGGCCGGTTGCTGCAAGACACGGCGTGGTCAATATCAATTGTTGTTGGATTGGAGGCCTGATCAGGGAGGTCCAGCTTGTAGTCACAGGCGGGATTCTGCTTCCGAACATGCTCCAGCCACACTTTCGCTTTCGGATTGAGCTGCATCAGCGCTGCGGCAGCTTGCGGAGTAAGGGCTGGTATCTCCGACTTTGGCGCCGTACCACAGGCAACGGTAAAGCAGAGCAAGCCGGACAACAGGGCGATCGGTTTCATTCGTGGCATCGTAACACCGCTCAAGTAGTTCTCTTCGGCTTCGGCACGTATTTGCCGAACTTGGAATAGAGTGCGCCGACACCTACCGCCACGCCCGCTACTAGAACTGAAGCCGCAATACTGGGCGCCTGATCGAACGGGGCCGGTGGCAGTACAGTGAGACCCTTTTCATCCACTCGCGCGGGCTCGGCGACATAGCGCCCATGGCTTGGGAACGTGAAATGATCCGCAAGCTGCTGAAGCTGCGATTTTGAATTCAGCATCGGCACTCCATGTCCAGCGGCGAGAAGCCCGGGCCTTAAAGCGGCAAGCTTGATGACCGATGCACGTGCTTGTGGCCAGTCTGTGGTCGTTGGAGTACCCGGCCGGCAAACCTGCTGTTTGTGCCGGAGACTGCTGAGGAGGGAATCGCCATTGACCGTAGCGATAGCATCGCCGGCCAGCAGCACGCCGTCGCTCTCGCGATAGAACGAGACGTGTCCAGGAGTGTGCCCGGGCGTGTAGATGGCCCTCCAGCCAGAGAGGCCAGGAAAGGGTTCGGATTCCTCGATCGTCGCCAGTCGGTTGCCCAGGTTGACATTCAGCCGAGGAAAGAAGCGGCTGATGGTTGCCAGAAATCCCGGGGCTGTCGAATCAGGTGGCGGATACTGTGCACGGCCCGACAGGAACGGCATCTCCGCCTGGTGTGCGTAAACTTTCACATTCCACTCTTCCGCCAAAGCTTCTGTCGAGCCCACGTGATCGGGATGCCCATGCGTCAGAACAATCGCAGCCGGACGCGTGCCCGAGCCGAAGAGAGCTTCAGCGGCCTTCTTTATCACTGGCGCCTTGCCCGGGAACCCGGAGTCAAGCAGAATCCAGTTGCGGGCGTCGCCAACCAGGTAGGCATTGACCGACGACAGCGGCAGGTGGAAGACTCCGTGAGCAATCTCTTTAGTCTTGAGGGAAGCCATGCGAATCTCAGCGTACCAGCAGGCGTCCGGTCAGGAGGGCAGATGTTCCGCTGCGATCTGGGCGATGTCGAGAAGGCGCGGAGCATTCGGCAGAGCCGCCAGAGAGTCGCGCAACATCGTGTTGCAGAATGGGCAGGCCGCGCCCACAGTAGCAGCGCCGGTGGCGGCCAGTTCCTTCCCGCGAGCCTCGCTCACTCGGCCTCCCGTCTCTTCTCCTAAGAAGACGAGTCCGCCGCCCGCGCCGCAGCAGAAGCCGCGTTCGCGGGATCGGGGTGGGTCAATGACTGAGGCAAATTGCCCGATAACGGTTCGAGGCTGTTCGTAAGAGCCGCGGTATCGACCGAGATAACAGGGGTCATGAAACACCACCGCGCCGCCGTTGGCGCCAGTCGGCAACTGCGAAGTATGTCGAGCCATGAACTCGCTGTGGTGCTCAATTTCCACGGCAACGTCAAACTCGCGCCAGTCTTCAGCAATGGTGCGTACGCAGTGCGGGCAGATGGAGATAATCTTCTTCACCTGAGCTTGCGCCAGCGCAGCAATGTTGCTTTCGGCGAGCTGCCCGAACACCAGATCGTTGCCCAAGCGCCGGGCCGGATCCCCTGTGCAGCGCTCCTTTTTCAGGACCCCATAGCTCGTCCCCAGGTGGCGCATGACGCGCGCGAACGCAGTAATAATCTCGCGACCCTTCGGGTCGTACGCGCCCATGCAGCCCAGCCACAGGCAGTACTCCTGTGAACCATCGAAGATCGGCAGCTCCTGTTTCGCAATAAATCTGTCGCGCTCACTCTGGCTGAATCCCATGGCATTGCCGTTGCGCTCGAGATTGAGAAAAAGCTTGGTGCCATGGTCGTCCTCCCAAGTCCCTGTATTGACAGCGCCGCGACGCAAGCCGAGGATCATCGGCAAGTGCTGGATGCCGACTGGGCATTGATACTCGCAAGCGCCGCAGGTGGTGCACTGGAAAATCGCTGTCTGCGACACCGAAGCCTCCAGAATCGGCACGTCGCTTCCCGGGCCCTGGTCATTCAGGTAGTCGCGCACACCCAGCGCGATCAGCTTGGGGTTTAGTTCCTTACCCGTGTTGTTGGCCGGGCAATGCTCCGTGCAGCGGCCGCACTCGACACACGAGTATGCCTGAAGCGCTGTGATCTGCGTGATGTCTTTTCCCGCAACCAGACCGAAGTCCTCATCGCCTGAAAGTGGCGGTAGGTGGCTGAAGCCGTCCCGCTTGAGGAAGATGGTCAGCGGGCTAAGCAGCAGATGCAGATGCTTTGTATGGGGGATGAGCGGCAGAAATGCCAGGAGCGTTAAGGTGTGGAGCCACCAGAGCGCGTAGCCGGCAGGGGTGTCATCCGGCACGCGCCAGCTTGCCATGTAACTGATCATTAATAGGAAGATCAACCCGGCTATGATGCCCGACTCGTACGACACGGGGCCGAGCGGCCGGGGGCGCATGACAAAGCGGCGAAACGCCAGCCCCGCTATCGAGGCTGCGCAAGCCAGCGCAAAGGCAAACGCAAACCAAAAGTAGAACGCACCAAAGAAGTGTTGCCGGTTGAGAAACGGCCAGCCAAACCCGGCCGCGATGTGATTCAGCGTGACAAGTGAGAAGGCAAGAAAACCCCAGAAGACAAAGGCATGCGCAATGCCGGGCAGTGGCCGTTCTTTGACTACTTTGCCCTGGCAGAGCACTTCCCAAACAAAACTCCACGCCCGGCTAGCCACCGGATGCAAATGGAAGTCTTTATCAGGCTGCGCTTTCCGGATGGTGGTAACGACAACCCGGAAGCGTCGCCAAAACAAAAAGCTCGAGGCGAGCAGTAAGGCCAGGAGCAATGCCCTGCCCGCAATAGGTCCGAACGGCGGCAATCAAAGCCCTTTCATCAGCTCGCAACGGTCGCGCAGAATTGTGATGTCCACACTGTTTCTAGTAGCATGAAACTTCGTGCGATACGTTATTTCAGGAGCCGCAGGCTTCATTGGATCACATTTATGTGACCGTCTCATAGACGCAGGTCATCAGGTCGTTGCGCTTGATAATCTAATTACCGGGCACCGGCAAAATATCGAGCATCTGCTGTCTCACCACGGCTTTGAGTTTGTGGACTGCGATGTTTGCGCGCCGCTCCCCGACAACATAACGGAGGGGCCGGCGGTTGATCGCGTTTTCCATCTGGCTTCGCTGGCCAGTCCTGTCGATTATCTGAATCACCCGATCGAAACCCTCGATTCCGGATCAACCGGAACTCGCAACATGCTGGAGCTGGCTCGCCGGCATAACGCGCGATTTCTCCTCACCTCCACTTCCGAGTGCTATGGCGACCCGCTCGAGCACCCGCAATCTGAGACTTACTGGGGCAACGTCAATCCGGTGGGTCTTCGCTCCTGCTACGACGAAAGCAAGCGCTACGCCGAGGCAGTAACCATGGCGTTCCATCGCAAGTATGGATTAAAGACGAACATCGCGCGCATCTTCAATACGTATGGTCCGCGCATGGCGCTAAACGATGGCCGGGTTGTTCCGGCCTTCATCGACCAGGCACTGCGGGGCGCAAGCCTGACCGTTTTCGGCGATGGTTCACAGACACGCAGCTTTTGCTTCGTCTCAGACTTAGTAGAGGGCCTCCTGCGACTAAGCGAGTCAGAAGAGATTTACCCGGTGAACCTCGGCAACCCAGCTGAGATGTCCATTTTGGAGTTTGCCAAGTCGATTAGAGATCGTTTCGGAAGCAGTCTGGCTATAGATGAGAAGCCACTGCCTTCGGACGATCCGAAGAAGCGTCGGCCCGATATCTCGAAAGCCAAGCGTGTCTTAAACTGGGAGCCGAAAGTTACCTTGGATGAAGGGCTGAAGGTAACAATCGACTACTTTCAGAACCTTACGAAAAAGTCACCTGCATCGCAAGTTGAGAGCACCGAACCGGTAGACGTTCCTTCGGCCAGTTGAGAGATCTGGAACTCACTTCGAGTTAGGGCAGCGCGGTTCTTTGAACTAGAGTCTCCGACCGACTCTCCCTTCTACAAGGCAGGGCCAAGTATCCGAATGCAAGAACAGCTATCCCGCCGCACAATCCTTGGACTGGTAGGACTGACATCGCTAGCTCCATGGGTTCGCGGATCTGTCCCCAAAGACCCACTGCAAGACGCCATCGCAATCATCCATGAGTATCGAGGGCGTCCTCTTTCGCTCAAGCTGGCCGACGGAGATCGAGATTGGGTTCCGGGGTATGAACTAACACTCTCATTACGCTTTCGAGCATCCTCAGCAGAGGTAACCGGCGATTTAGCCGCACTGCGAGACAGCATTTCAGGGAAAACTTTGTTCGCCTTGAACTTGCAGCAGGTCGAAGGCAAACCTCAGCTTCAGTTCTCTTTGTTCACGGACACTAATAGCGTTCCTCTCAGGCTGGGAGTGCCCATCGCACTGATTGGATCTGCGCGCTGGCATAACGTGATGGTCCGCTATGCGGGGCCGAAATTAGATTTGTTCGTCGATGGGGTGCTGATGGACGAAGAGTGGCCCATGGGCGCCCTGAGTGCCAAAGGCTTTGTTGTCCTAGAGGTTGGCTCTGCCGCGTACTCCGGCGAGATCGGTAGCGCAGCGCTTTGGAAGCGCAAGCTTTCCGATGTTGAAGTCGTTTCGCTTTGCGGAGCGGCGGAGCAAATTGCGCTGCGCACCAAAGAGTATCTGGGTGTGTCTTCCAATCAACTCCAATATTGGAAGCCACAAGGTTGGAATACCAGCGCAGGAGATGCGATGCCGATGTTTGATGGCGAACGTTTCCATGTCTACTATTTGTTTGATCGACGCCATCATAGGAGTAAGTGGGGACTCGGCGCTCACCAGTGGGCCCATGCTTCAAGCACGGATCTGGTCCATTGGGAGCAACACCCGATGGCCCTTTCCATCACTGACGAATCGGAGGGTTCTATCTGCACCGGTTCTGTGTTTTGCGATCGGGGGAAATATCTTGCTTTTTACGCGACGCGCAAGCCGGACCGGAGCGAACAGTTAGGTTTAGCGCTAAGCAACAATGGAATTCACTTCACGAAGGTTCTGCCTACGCCCTTCCGCGAACCGGAACTTCCATACTGGCGTGGGCCGAATCGCGATCCCTTTGTCTTCTTCGACAAGCCGCGCGGAGTGTATACGATGCTTGTTACGGCAGAGCTTGAAAGGCCGCCGCTTTACCACCGGGGAGGCACCCTGGAATTGCTTGAGTCGCCCGACCTGGAACACTGGGACGCGCGAAAGCCGTTCCTGACACCCGGTTACCTAGGGGCACAGCCGGAGTGCTCCGACCTTTTTCAGTGGAACGATTGGTGTTATCTTTCCTTCGGACAGGACGGAGCTACCCGCTACCGTATGTCCCGGAGCGCTGAGGGTCCATGGCTGACACCCGCCGAGGATATCTTGGACACTCCGCAGGCTCGTGTCATGAAAACGGCTGAGTTCAAAGGCAACCGAAGACTAGCCGTCGGCTTTGTAGCCGAACAAGGCTTTGGCGGTCAGCTACTCTTTCGCGAACTGGTGCAAAACCGCGACGGCAGTCTCGGCACGAGATTCCCCAGAGAAATGATTCCGGCGCTGGCCGTCCGATAGCTCATCACGTTGAGACACTTACTCCAGTTTCCGTGTCGCCGGATACCACACATAACGACGCGTCGATCGTGGTTCGCGCTGAGGATGGTTTTGCTGCCATTGCGCTGAATGAGATTCCGCAAAACGTCTGGCTCTCCCTTGTACTACGCCCTTCACCGGCAACAACTGCTTTCGGCGTGGCGCTACGTGGAAAAGGGGACTTTGAGGATGGCATCGAGCTCAGATTGAACCCGTTCCTGCGCACAGTCAGTTGGCGCAGTACGAATGCGAAGTTACTAGATCAAGACCCGCTTGCTACCATTCACCAAGTCGCTGGACTTGATGGGCGCGTCAGCCTGGAGATTGTAGCGAGCGGCAGCATCTTCGATGTTTGTATCAATGAACAACGAACTGCGATTCACCGGGCACCAGGCGCCAGCGGCGACCGGCTCTTTCTGTTTGCAGCCAACGGAGAAGTAACAGTGGAGAGCTTACTCATTCGACCGTTGCTCTAATCCGGAACGCGAAAGACATAACTTAATTAAACTCCCGCTGTCCTTACGGAGATTTACAAATTACATGCAGGCGGTGCAAACATGCTGCTACGGCAGTACCTCCATCAGGCCTTGGCTGCTCGTGCACACAGCTCTCCATGCACCTGCTGAAGTTGGCAGAGTTTCTTAGCCGAATCGGGCTTGGAAGTTCGCCAAATGCGTCCACTCACCCCTCCATTGTCATTACAATAGCTAGACTCACTCTCTTATGAGCACACAAACCAAGCCCCACGTTCCGTTCGTTCCCGAAAGCCACCAAATGCGCGAGCTGACGGTCCGCGCTATCATGCTCGGGCTCGTAATGACGGTGGTGCTAGGTGCAGCGAACGCTTACCTGGGCTTGCGTGCCGGCATTACCGTCGCGGCTACTTATCCAGCTGCTGTCATCAGCATGGCGGCTATGCGTGCGTGGCGAGGGTCACTGCTGGAAGAAAATATTGCACGAACCAGCGGTTCTATCGGCGAAGGCGTCGCCTCCGGAGCCATCTTCACCATCCCTGCTTTTCTTATCTCGCACGCCTGGCCCAGCTTCGGCTTTGCCGACGCCTATTGGAAGTCGACCGTATTGATCCTGGTCGGCAGCGTCCTGGGTGTTCTTTTTATCTCGCTGGTTCGCCGCGTCATGGTGGAAGATGCCGAGCTTCCCTTTCCCGAATCCATCGCTGCTTCGGAGATCCATAAAGCAGGTCAACGTGGTGCTGAAACGGCTAAATATCTCTTCTGGAGCATTGGAGTTGGCGGCCTCACTTTCCTCATGGGCCGCTTTGGCTTGTTCGCCTCCGATGCCGAATTCGCTGTGCCGGTCGGGCGGTTGGGAGCCAGCCGGGTCCGACTAGGTGGGTTTGCTTCTGACCGCTTCTTACCAGCGGGAGGAGTCTCATTGTTCGCAGCTCCAAGCGTCAGTCCGGCCTATCTCGGAGTCGGCTATGTGATCGGAGTCCGGCTGGCAGCGTTACAGTTCTCAGGTAGTTTTCTCGCCTGGGGACTCATGGTGCCGCTTCTTACTTACTTTCTTGGTCCGCAATTGCAATCCTTTTTGCCGCAAGGTGCACCCGTCTCCTCCTGGAACGAAATGGCCGGCGGCGTTTGGCGATATATTGTCAGGCCCGTTGCCGTGGGCGGCATGTTGGTAGGCGCCGCGTACACCCTGTTTAACATGCGCTCGAATCTGGCGGCAGGCATGACCAGAGCTTTGCGCGATCTGCGGCAAACGGCTGAGCAGACCGCTGCGCTAGGCCGAACCGAGCGTTACATGAGTTCCAAACTGGTCTTCAGCCTGATTGCCATTGTGTTCGCCGTGATGATCGCGCTCTATATCTATTTCTCTAGAGGCATCGTGAGCGGTGTGGTGGCTGCCACCACCATGCTCATCCTCGGCTTCTTCTTCGCCACAGTGTCTGGAAGCTTGTGCGGGATGATCGGATCCTCGAACAACCCAGTATCCGGTCTGACTCTTTCAACGTTGATCATTGCAGCTTTGTTGATGGTCTCGTTGGGTGTTTCGGGGGTCGGCGGGGTTGCTGCCGTGTTGGGCGTTGCGGCCGTAGTTTGCGTTTCCTCAGCAGTTGCGGGCGAGCTCCTGCAGGATTTCAAGGTCGGCTACATACTTGGCGGTACTCCGAAGAATATTCAGATCGCTGAGTTGATCGCGGTAGTGGTGGCGAGTCTTGTGATGTACTTTCCGCTTGCCTTATTGAACGAGGGAAACATCAAAGCCGGCGGGTCAGGATTCGGTGACCGCCAACTGCCGGCGCCCCAAGCCGGATTAATGGCTCTGCTGGCGCAAGGCATTGTGGGCGGCGACATGCCTTGGCCGCTCGTTCTGGTTGGCATCTGTATGGGCATCGCCCTGATCATCATGCAGGTGAGAAGTCCCATGCTGGTGGCGGTGGGCATGTACCTGCCGTTCGAAACAACCTTCGCCATCTTTGTCGGCGGCTGCATTCGCTGGGTGGCCGATCGTGTGGCGCTCCGTCGCGGCTTCAACGAACCGCAACGTGCGCGAGTAGAGAATGCCGGCATCCTCACCGCGTCCGGTCTCATTGCCGGTGAAGCAGTGCTGGGATTGGTCTGGGCCGGCCTGCAATTCACCCCCGATAAAATTCGTACGCATCTTCAATTGCTGCCGCACCCCTCGTATGCCGTCGGAGTGGTCGTACTTCTTGGTTTGGCAACACTCCTTGTCCGCTATCCCATGCGCAGTGCTGGCAATCCGGAGGAGCCGGCGGTTGCTATCAGCATGTAGGCTCAATCTCGCCCCTGTAACATTCACCCGGTAAGTTTTGCCGGTCACAGATCTAACGTGGAATTGTCCTGGGAAGCGGACGCTGTCCTATCTGCCTCAAACCATAGACATTAACGGCGGCAGCAGCATCACTCAGCAGGGCGGATTCAGCACAATCGTTGTTGGAAGCCCCGTTACAGTCAAGGTCGTTAAGAGACTTTCGGAGGCGAATGCGATCTCAAACCACAACAGGGCGCGCCAAGCGGCATCACGCGCCAGAACAATCCAATCGCTTGGCGGAACAGCTTCGTCAATTACTGATTGGTCAGACAGACGCGATTGAAGCAATTGTTCCTTACGTGCAAATGCACCAGGCGGGGTTGTCGCCCGAAGGCAGGCCTATTGGCGTTGTGCTCTTACTTGGCCCAACCGGTACCGGTAAGACGCGGACAGTGGAAGCGCTGGCTGAAGCACTCCACGGCAACTGCAAAAATCTTCTGAAAA
The DNA here is from genome assembly GCA_964248405.1 of uncultured Bryobacteraceae bacterium. GTDB lineage: Bacteria > Acidobacteriota > Terriglobia > Bryobacterales > Bryobacteraceae > Bog-105. The sequence continues at coordinate 106,753 of CAXTYH010000011.1, read as the reverse complement.
TCGATTGCGGTGAGTTCCAGATGGAGCACGAGGTTGCAAAGCTGATTGGCGCGCCTCCCGGATACCTTGGCCATCGGGAAACGCAGCCCATGCTGACGCAGGCAAAACTGAGCTCAGCCGCCTCTGAGGGTTGTGATATCTCGCTTGTGTTGTTCGACGAGATTGAAAAAGCGGCACCCTCCATGACGCGTCTGCTCCTGAGTATCCTCGACAAAGCAACCCTTCGATTGGGCGACAACACGTCTGTAAGCTTTGAGCGCACGATCATTTTTCTCACCAGCAACCTGGGAGCGAAGTCCCTTGCGCGCGTCAACAAGCCCGACTTTGGGTTCGAAGCGATGCTGCCTGCCGGTCCCCCTGTAGAGGACACGAAGCTCCAGAGTATCGGGATGGCTGCCGTGCGCCAAAAATTTTCCCCTGAGTTTGTAAACCGCATCGATTCGGTTGTCACCTACAAAGCACTGGATCGAAAGGCATGTGATGTCATTCTCGATCACACTCTGGCGAGCTTTTCACGATTGATCGAGAGCCGCATGGGCCTGCAGTCGTTTAAGCTCCAGTGCACGACGGGCGGTCGCAAGCAGCTGCTGGATCTGGGTGTCAGCTGTGAGTTTGGGGCGCGTGAATTGAAGCGCACGGTACAACGAAATTTCATCCAGCCGGTGGCGGCGCTGGTTGCAGACGGCAAGATTCTTCCCGGCTCGACTGTGATTCTCGATGCCAAAAATGGCCAGTTCACAATCCTGATGCGCCACTAGGGTTGACAGCAACATCTCTTCCTTCCAAGATCGGTAAGATAGGCCTTGATGAGCAGGTTCTACACTCGCGACGAGTTGGTCCGGGAGCGCGCAGGCTGGCGCTCCGCAGGCAAGCGAGTGGTATTCACGAACGGCTGTTATGACATCCTGCATCCCGGGCACGTTCGATTGCTGGAGAGAGCTCGCTCGCTAGGAGATGTGCTCATCCTGGCCTTGAACACCGACATGAGCGTACGACGCGCCAAAGGGCCGACTCGCCCGTTTTTCGATGAGTCTGCACGAGCTGCGCTGGCTTTGCACCTCGCGGCGGTTGATGCTGTGGTTTCATTCGACGAAGACACCCCGCGTGAACTAATTGCTGCCGTTCTGCCGGACGTTCTAGTCAAAGGTGCCGATTGGGCTCACTTCATTGCAGGCAGAGAAGAAGTGGAAGCAGCGGGCGGCGCCGTCCATGCCCTCTCACTGGAGCCAGGCTTCTCTACTACAGATATAGCCGCCAGGATTATTGCCGAATACACCGCTGGTTTCGAAGGCAAAGGAGCAACGCTACCCGTTGCATCCTGCCGTCCCTGAGCTGCTGTGGTCCATCCAGCAACCCAGGAACTTCTTCGATCGGCCGGGCGTCACCCCGCCTTTCAATCTCTCCTTCAACACCTGACTCGCCGCGAGAAAGGTCCTTTCAAACTAAACGGTCTGGCCGGCACAGCAAAAGCACTCTATCTGGTCTTGCTCTACCAGGCGACTGAACGTCCTTTACTCGTCATCGTCGATGGCAACAAGGAAGCCGAAACCCTACTGGAGGCAACTGAAGTCTTCTTTGACATTCTGCTTGACGGCCGCGACCTACCTGCCCCGCAATTGATTCCTGCCCTTGACGTTCTGCCGCACCAGCACATGTCTCCGCACAACGAGATTGCTGAAAAGCGCGCCGTTGGCCTATGGCGTCTCTCCGCCCAGAAGATGCCGATCACCATCGTTCCGGTGGCCGCTGCGCTCCTTCGCACCGAGTCTGCCGATTTCTATCGCCAGCTTGCCGTTTCGCTCCGTGCCGGTGAAGAGGTTCCGCTTGAAGAACTGGTGCAGCACCTGCAAAGCATCGGCTACGAGCGGCGCGAACCAGTGGAGATGGTGGGCGAGTTCTCATTGCGTGGTGGCATCTTCGACGTCTTCCCAGCTGAGAGCGCCAAGCCCGTTCGTGTGGAATTCTTCGGTGACGAAATAGAATCCATTCGCCAGTTCGACGTAGAGTCGCAGCGCTCAGTCCTGAAAGTAAACAGCGCCATGCTGCTGCCGTTAGCTGAGTATCCGCGCTCACGTTCGCTTCTGAATCAACTCGCCGAAGCCGCTGACCAGCAGGAGCTCGACTTGGCGAACCCGGGCGAAGTCTTTCCCGGTTGGGAGTTTCTTGTCCCACTCGTGCGTGAGCGGAACCACAACATTCTCTCTCTAAGCCCTGACGCTGTTGTCGTGCTCGATGAGCCCACTGCGATTGACTCTGCCGCCGATCGCTTATGGCAGCGCCTGGAACATCCTGAGCGCCCCGCGCCTATCGCACCAGAGAAAAACTTTCTCCCCTGGGATGAGCTGCGTTCCGCCTTGCAATCTCGAACACAGATCAGAGTGCAGCAGCTCGACCTCATCACGGGCGCAGAAAACAGTGCACACAGCTTTGACATTCCTACCCGCCCCGCCCTCACCTTCGGAGGCAACATGCCGGTTGCGGTTGCCGAAGCCAAGAGCCTGATCGAAGGGGGCAGCAGAGTGGCTTTCTTTGCAACTTCGACCGGCGAAGTAGAGCGCCTCGCCGATGTGCTGCAGGAATATGGTGTGTCCTATCAGCTGGGCCTCGAGAGCAGTACCGGCACTCGCCCGTCGCTAGCCGAACGGACTTATCACGCCGGAGCTACAGCCGGCGCGTATCTGGTAAAAGGCTGCGTTCGCCGGGGCGCTGTTCTCCTCGACTCCAAACTCGCCATTCTCGGTTCGGAAGACCTTTTCGAAACCTCTGACCTGATCGCCCGTCAGCCAACCAAGTCCCAACTCGCTGCCTTCACAACCGACATGGCGGACCTGAAGCCAGGCGACTTCGTGGTTCACACAACCCATGGCGTCGGCCAGTTCCTAGGCACTCGCGAGATCGCACAAGGTGATCAGAAGGGCGACTTCATGGTTCTTGAGTACGCCGGCGAATCCAAGCTGTACGTCCCGTTAACGCGGCTTGACTTGGTGCAGAAATACCGCGGCGCCGGCGAAGCCAAGCCGCATCTGGATCGCCTTGGCGGCGTCTCCTGGGAGAAAACCAAATCCCGCGTCAAAGCGAAAATGCGCGACATGGCTGACGAGCTGCTGAAGCTTTACGCTCAGCGGCGCATGGCCAAAGGCTTCAGCTTTTCCAGCGACAGTAATTGGCAGCGCGAGTTCGAAGACTCCTTTGCCTACACGGCCACCAAAGATCAACTCAACGCCGTGAAGCAGATTAAAGGCGACATGGAAAGCGAACAGCCCATGGATCGCCTCCTTTGCGGCGATGTCGGCTTCGGCAAAACCGAGGTAGCCATGCGCGCTGCCTTTAAAGCGCTGGGGGACGGTAAGCAAGTCGCCGTGCTGGCCCCAACCACGGTGCTTTCCTTTCAGCACTACGAAACGTTTAAACGACGCTTTGCTTCCTTTCCCGTCCGCATCGAACTGGTCAGCCGCTTCCGCAACTCGAAAGAGGTAAAGGCGTCATTGGAAGATCTGGCGTCCGGCAAGGTTGATGTGTTGATCGGCACCCACCGTTTGCTGTCCAAAGACGTCATCTTCCCCGATTTGGGTCTGATGATTGTCGATGAAGAGCAGCGCTTTGGCGTTCGCCATAAGGAACAACTGAAGCAGATACGGCACAACGTCGACGTGCTCACCATGAGTGCAACACCCATTCCGCGCACCCTGCACATGTCGCTACTTGGCCTCCGTGACATGTCGGTGATTGAAACGCCGCCGAAAGATCGGCTCTCCATCAACACCGTAGTGGCGCATTTCAACCCCGACCTGATCAAGTCAGCCGTTGAGCAGGAGATGGCTCGGCAAGGGCAGGTCTACTTTGTGCATAACCGCGTAGACACCATCTTCATGCGTGCAGCTTTCCTGCAGGAGCTTCTCCCGCAGTGCCGCATCGGCGTCGGCCACGGGCAGATGGGCGAAGCCGACTTGGAGAAGGTTCTACTCGGCTTCATGAAGCACGACTATGATGTTTTCGTTTGCACAACCATCGTTGAAAACGGGCTGGACATTCCACTGGCCAACACCATCATCATCGAGAACGCGGAGCGATATGGCCTCAGCGAACTCTATCAACTGCGTGGTCGCGTGGGCCGTTCCAACCGCCGTGCCTACGCATACCTTCTTGTGCCCGCCGATACTCAATTGAGTGAAGTTGCGCGAAAACGTCTGGCCGCCCTTAAAGAATTCAGCGATCTCGGCGCTGGTTTTAAGATCGCTGCACTCGATTTGGAGCTGCGCGGCGCCGGCAACCTGCTCGGTGGCGAACAGCATGGGCATATCGAAGCCGTTGGCTACGACACTTATGTCCGCCTCCTGGAAGAGACCGTTAAGGAACTAAAAGGCGAAGAGGTGCCGCTCGAGATTCACTCCACATTGAACCTGGGACTCGACATCCGCATCCCGCCCACCTACATCTCTGATGAGGCACAGCGGCTTCGTTCCTACAAGCGAATTGCTGACGTGAAAGACCCTGAGGGAGCCAAGCGCGTTGCCGAAGAGATGAGCGATCGCTACGGGCCGGCACCGGAAGAAGTCAGGAACCTGGTCAGTTTCTCTCTGCTGAAAAGCTACTCGGCTCGTGCCGGGATCGAATCTGTGGACCGACGAGCCGGCTTCGCAAACATCAAGTTCCACACGCAATCGCGAGTCGATCCACTCAAGCTGATGAACCTGGTTCGGGCAAAGGAAGGGACGCAATTCACTCCTGCAGGCGTACTTAAGATTCCGCTATCCGCCTCCCTCGACGCTGCTCAACTGCTCGCAGAACTCCGCACCATCCTTGGCCAACTTATTGTCGATGAAACCCCCGAAATCACCTTGACCTCAGACCCTAAGCTCACAACCGGTCGCCGCCTATGACGCTTCTGATGCCTGACCGCAACAGCTTGTCGATACACTAAAGCACTCCTATGCCCTCTCCTTTCGAAAGTGCCCAGCTCAATCTGAAGCTGTTTGAACTCCGTCGTGACCCACTCCTTCGTGAAGCCCGGTCTTGGTTCATTCAAGACTTTAACCCGGAGACCTTCGATCAGCTGGCGAAGTTGGTCGGCGATGAACGCCGTACCTCGTTCGCTATGGTGCTCGGATATTGGGAGATGGCTGCCTCCATGGTTGTTTCCGGTGCGATTGATTTGGAGTCATTCACCGCAGCCCATGGCGAACTCTTTGCTGCGTACAGTAAGGTTCATCCGTTTCTCTCCGAAATTCGTGCCGCTGTCGGGGAGAACATATTCTGCAAAAACCTCGAGCTGCTGGTCCAATTGACGCCCGACGGAGAAGCGTTTCTCGCACGCCGGCGTGCCGCGTTGTTAGCTGCTGCGAAATCTCGCACATCGGATCAAGGCCAAACGGTCAACTAGCCACCCCTTCGTCCCATCGAGCATGTCGAACCCTTGGCTGACCGTGCCCCTCTCTGACTACGAGGGCCATATGAAGTCGGCCCAAGTGCAGCAGCTGGATGTCTTATCGGAACTCTTCGCCAAAGCCCTCGCTTATTGCAGACCCAGTTCCGTCGCAGTGCTGGGGATTGCTGGTGGAAATGGGCTGGAACACATCGATAGGAGCATCACGAAGCGGGTTATTGGACTCGATATCAACGATGCGTATCTGGCTGCTGTCCGAGAGCGTTTTGCGCCGATGAGTGACTTGCAGCTCCTCCGCGTCGATCTGGCCGAACAAGCCGTAGACTTAGAGCCAGTCCAACTGGCGCATGCCGCCCTTGTCTTTGAGCATGCAGGGCTCAGTCAATGTCTGAACAACGCGCTATCTCTTGTGGCCACGGGCGGCTTCTTATCTGCCGTGCTGCAATTGCCTAGTCAAATCGAGTCTGGCGTTAGCCCTAGCGGATTTTCAAGCATTCAGAATTTGAAATCGCGCTTCTCTCTCATCGATCCGCAGTGGTTTGTGGAAACGCTGGGGAAGCGCAATTTCAAGCTGGAAGAACACGTGCAGCGTTCACTGCCGGCAGGCAAAGGACTGTGGATGGGTATCTTTAGCAGGCAGGAACCTTCACCAGGGGCAGCGCCCTAACCTCCACATTCGAGCGCAAACGCCACGAACTTGTCATAATGAAACGTAAGCCAACTAGCTATGAATTTCAGAGTTGTTCCGATATTGGCGCTCGCCGGTATATGTTTTGCTGCGGATAACCCGCCCTTGGTAGTTGATCAGATCGTCGCCAAAGTGAACGGCGATATCGTGAGCCAGGATGAACTGCAGCGCTTCGCACGTGAGATGGCGAAGGAGATGCAAGCCCAAGGCGCTCCCTCCAGCCGCGTTGATGAAGAGATTGCTAAGCGGCAAAAGGACGCTTTGCGTGACCGGATCGACGAGCTGCTCTTAACCCAGAAAGGCAAAGAGCTCAACATCAACGTCGATTCCGATGTCAGCAAGTACATGGCTAACTTGCAGCGCCAGTCAGGACAGAGCGATCCGGAGAAATTCCACGACTGGGTCCGCAAAGAAGCCGGTTTATCCTTCGAAGACTTCCAGCAGCAAACCCGCAATCAAATGCTGACGCGTGAGGTCATCGGACAGGAGGTTGGCCGGCATGTCAACATCTCAGACAAAGAAATGCAGGACTACTACAACGCGCACCAGAGCGAGTTTAATCGCGAGGAGAAGGTATTCCTCAGCGAGATTCTCATTTCGACTCAAGGCAAAAGTCCACAAGCGGTAGTCGCCGCAGAAAAGAAAGCCAAGCAAGTCGCTGAGGATGCTTCGAAGGGGCAGCGCTTCGCCGATCTAGCTCGAGACAACTCCGATGGAATCACAGCCAAAGATGGCGGAGCACTCGGTGGGTACAAGAAGGATGATCTAAATAAAGACTTCGAGAACGCTGTCTGGGGCCTGCCGAAAGGCGGAGTCACAAAGCCCATTAAGATCGCAACAGGCTTTGAAATTTTCAAAGTGGATGAGCACACCAAGGCCGGCTTGCTTCCGTTTGTCGATGCCAAGCCGGAGATCGAAAGCGCTCTGTACGGCCCCAAGATGCAGCCCAAGGTTCGTGAGTATCTAACTCAGCTCCGCACCCAGGCCTTCCTGCAAATTAAGCCTGGCTATACCGATACGGGAGCCGCAGCTAAACAGAACACGGCTTGGCAGGACCCCGCGCAACTTAAACCCGAAACTGTGACTAAGGCTGAAGTGGAACAGAAGACGCGGCGCAAGAAGCTCTTGTGGGCCATTCCGATACCTGGAACGTCTACCACCATGACTGGCAAGAGCAGCTCGCGTTAAAGCAGACATGAAATCTCCGTACGTCGGTGACCTGACGCCGAACGACGTCATCACTGCGCAGTTTCTGGTCATTAACAAAGAAATTCGCCAAAAGAAGACCGGCGAACCCTATCTCTCCCTGCAGTTGGCCGACAAAACCGGCGAACTGGAAGCCAAGATGTGGGACAACGTGGCCGAGGTAATGGACACCTTTGAGCGCGACCATTTTGTTAAAGTCAAAGGCTTGCTGCAGCTGTACCAGAAACGGGCTCAGTTCACCATCCACAAGCTGCGCCGGTTGGAAGATCACGAAGTCGACTTTGCTGATTACTTCCCTTGTGCAGATCGCAACTCTGACGAGATGTTTGCAGAATTACGCGGCATCATCTCGGGACTTGGCAACGCCGATCTGCGTAGCTTGCTGGATCTGATCTTCGATGATCCAAGCATTGCTACTCCATTCAAGCTGGCCCCGGCAGCGAAGACCATCCATCACGCCTGCCGTGGTGGATTGCTGCTGCATGTCTTATCGCTCTGTTCGCTTGCCAAGATGACTGCCGCGCACTACCCCGAGGTAGATATCGATCTGCTGCTCTGCGGCGCCATCTTGCACGACATTGGCAAAATTCAAGAGCTCTCGTATGCGCGGAGTTTCTCCTACAGCTCTGAGGGCCAGTTGCTCGGGCATATCATTCTGGGATTGCGTATTGTGGGGGACAAGGTTCGGCAGTTGCCATCGTTCCCCCATAAGTTGCGGACATTGATCGATCACATGATCGTCAGCCACCATGGCGAACTCGAATTCGGCTCTCCCAAAGTCCCGGTCTTTCCGGAAGCGCTGCTGCTCCATCACCTGGACAATCTGGATTCGAAGATGGAGGCCGTTCGCAACGCAATTAAACGCGAGGTGCTGAACGATGGCGAGTTCACCGGGTGGGTTTCTTCTCTCGAACGTGTGCTCCTTCGCAAAGATCGCTACCTCACCGACGCTGCAATCCAATTGCAGGAGACGCTCTTTGCTCCCGCTGCTGAACCGGAGCCTGTGCCGGCTCCAGCCCCTGTCCCAGCCCAGCCGCCCGCTGCCACGCTCCCGCTTCCGTTCGTGCCGGCAGTGCCCTCAACACCGCCAGCTCCATCGATTCAGGCCCCTCCACTCGCCTCGCCAAAGTTCAATCCCCCGACCGCCCCTCGGAACACCCTCTTCGGCGATAAGCTGCAAGCTGTTTTGGAAAATTCCAAGTAAAATCCAGGTGCTACGATGGTGAGTTGCCAGGCTTCGGGCTTCGTGCAATGGGCGGTTGCAAACCCCGCCAGGTCCGGAAGGAAGCAACGGTAGCGGTTTAGCTTGTGTGCCGCGGATCACCCGGGGTCTGGCATAACCCGCTCCTCCCCAGTTCAGCCCCATGTACCAGGTTATTGCACGTAAGTACCGCCCTCAGGACTTCACCGAACTCATTGGGCAGGAGCATGTGCAGCGTACGCTTGCCAATGCCATTGAGAGCAATCGGCTGGCGCATGGCTACATCTTCTCCGGCCAGCGTGGGACCGGGAAAACAACCGTCGCGCGTATCCTGGCTCGCTGCCTCAATTGCATTGCAGGCCCGACAGCCAAGCCCTGCGGAGTCTGTGCCAGCTGCCTGGAGATCAGCGCCGGCTGCTCACCCGATGTGATTGAAATCGACGCTGCATCCAATCGCGGCATCAACGAGATGCGTGAGATTCGCGAGAATGTCCGCTATCGGCCGGCTCGCGATCGCTACAAAGTTTTCATTGTTGACGAAGCACACCAAATCACCAAGGAAGCCTTTAATGCGCTCCTGAAAACGCTGGAGGAGCCGCCCGAGTGGGTGGTCTTCATCCTCTGCACGACCGAGGCAAACGAGATTCCGAATACGATCGCCTCACGCTGTCAGCAGTTCACCTTTCGCGCGGTGGATTTCCCGGAGTTGATGAGCCGGATGCGCTACATCACTGAGCAGGAAGGCATCACCACCAGCGATGAGGTTCTCTCGGTAATTGCGCAGGCCGGTGAGGGCAGTGTTCGCGATTCGCTGTCGGCGCTCGACCAGGCGATTGCCTGCTGTGGCAACACGCTCGGGGTCACTGAGATCCGTTCCTTACTCGGCATGTTCGGAGCTGACTGCTTGCGTGCCGTAGCCGACGCGGTCGAGACCTCTGATGGCGCAGCAATGCTCGCGATTGTGCAGGAGTTGGAGCATACCGGGCAGAGCCTGCAACACTTTTGCCGGGAGCTCTCCCGGTACTGGCGCAATCTCCTGGTTGCCAAAATTACTGGCGGGGAAACAAAGTTAATCGCCGCCTCCGCTCCTGAGCAGCAAGCCCTTCGCGAAACCGCTGATCACTTCAGCGAAGAAGACCTGACGCGTTATCTGAATTTGACCCTGACAATCTACAAGGATCTCCAAACTTCGTTGCAGCCTCGGCTCCACCTGGAGCTCGGGCTCATCAAGTTGGTGCAAGCAGGCAGGCTGCAGTCGATTGAGCAGGCCATTGCGCGGTTAGGGCAGTCAGGGGATAAGCACCCGGCTACCGCCAACGATGTGTCGCCGGTGGCAGCCGGGTCAATCCTCACCGCAGTAGCTCGAAAGAGCGCTCCACGCCCACCCGCTTTTCAAGCTTTCACACGACCTGCACCCACCGCGAAACCAGAGCCCGAACCTGCGCCCGAGCCGGCCCCTGAACCCGTAAGGCTGCAGCAGCCCCAGCCTGAAACACTTGCTGTGGCAGAAGAAACCGGTGACATTCGGTCACGGCTGCACAGCGCACTGCTGAAGGCGGGCTACGACTTCAGCGCCGATGCAGTTAGTCACGCGGAAGTCACGCTCACCGGCTCTGACTTGCTGATTCGGGCGCCCAAGAGCCAGGTCTTCTCTCTCAAAGATGCAACTGTGCAGAAAGTGGCCAGCCAGATGGCGGGCAGGCCCGTGCGGGTACGAGTGGAGCCTGCCGAGGGTCTCGCGGCCGCTGCTCCTGTTCAAGCACTATCACCGAGTGCAAACGACAATGGCCTGCGCGAACGGGCGCTGTCGCATCCCGGCGTGAAGCGCTTTCAAGAACTGTTTCCCGGCTCGCACGTGCGTACCGTGCGAAATTTGAATGAGTAGACAAGGAGCCAAACCATGAAGATGCCTAGTGGCGGCAATATGCAGAACATGATGAAGCAGGCGCAGCAGATGCAGCAGAAGATGGCAGAGCAGATTGCTGCCATTCGCGTAGAAGCTTCTGCGGGCGGGGGCATGGTCAATGTGAAGATGGACGGCCAGAAGCATCTGACAGCAGTTACCATCGATCCGGAAGTTGCGGGCGACGTCGAAATGCTGCAGGACATGGTGCTGGCGGCTGTAAACGAAGCAGCCAAGAAGGTGGATGATGAGTCGCAGGCCAAGATGGGCGGCATGCTCGGCGGCATGGGCTTGCCCCCTGGTCTCTTCTAAGTTCCATCCATGCCGGAATTTGCAGAGCCGCTAGCGCGTCTGATTCAGGAATGTAAGCGGTTGCCAGGCATTGGCCAGAAGTCAGCACAGCGAATCGTCTTCCATCTTCTGCGGTCACCCCGCGAAGATGCTGAAAGTCTGGCGCAAGCCATCTTAGACATCAAAGACAAGCTCGGTATCTGCGAACAGTGCAATAACATCAGCGACGGTGAATTATGTCTGTACTGCCGCGACCCGAATCGCGATAACGCCCACATCTGCGTAGTAGAAGAGCCGCACAACATCCTGCCAATCGAAACCACGCACTCCTTTCGCGGCCTCTATCATGTGCTGCATGGAACCATCTCGCCCCTTCGCGGTATCGGGCCCGAACAGCTGAAGATCAAAGGCCTGGTAGATCGAATCGGCAAGAGCGAGGTGGAAGAAATCATCCTTGCCACCAATCCCACAGTCGAAGGCGAAGCTACCGCCGTCTATCTTTCCAGATTGTTAAAGCCCCTCGGACCGCGGGTAACTCGTATCGCTATGGGCATCCCTGTGGGAAGCGATCTTGAATTTGCAGATGAGGTAACCATGTCGCGGTCACTCGAGAACCGGCGGGAGATGTAGCTTCCATGAACCCAGACTTAGAGATGTACCTGCAAGACGCATTCAAAACAATGCAGCCAACCAATCCAAAAATAGCGCGCGTGATGGTTGAGCCGGAGTACGAGTCGGGAGCCGCTCCTGCCGATGCTGCAGTGCTGAGAGATGAACTCTCCTCCTTGTTGGCAGCCTTCGGAGATGTTGGCGACCGCGAGATAACCACGCATGCTGGTGAGGAAGTCACGGGTTTAGAGAGCTGTCAGAATCTCCACCGGGTGGTGAGGCGAATCACCTTGCACGCCGACCGCGAAGACGGCCCTTGGGTTGAGATCGCCCCTCCCGGAAATTGGATCTAAACTGAAGGGAGTGCTCGTCACCATCGCATCGCAACCAGAACGGCCGAGTTGGCTTCGCGCACCGGCGCCCGTCGGCGCTAACTACCGCGAACTCAAAGATCTGGTCACGCGGCTCAAGCTGCATACAGTGTGCGAAAGCGCGGCCTGCCCGAATGTTGGTGAGTGCTGGAATCGGCGCACCGCAACGTTCATGATTCTAGGTAACGTCTGCACCCGGCGCTGCGGCTTCTGCGCCGTGCAAAAAGGCGCGCCGCTGACCGTAGATTACGACGAGCCGCGCCGTGTTGCGGAAGCGTGCGCAACGCTTGGGCTCAAGTATGCCGTCATCACGAGCGTGAATCGTGACGATCGCAAGGACGGCGGCGCCGAACTGTTTGCCCTCACCATCGAAGCCATCCGTGGGCGGATACCAGGGTGTCGCATTGAAGTGCTCGTGCCTGATTTTCAGGGTTCGCATACCGCGATGGATATCGTCATGAACGCGCACCCGGACGTGCTTAACCACAACACTGAGACTGTTCCTCGCCTGTATCGGCAGGTTCGGCTAGGGGCACAATACAAACGCTCGCTCGAGATGCTGCGCTATGCCAAGCAACTGCGTCCACATATCCCGACCAAGTCCGGTCTGATGCTGGGCCTGGGCGAAACCGAAGGGGAAGTGCTGCAGGTGATGCAGGATTTACGTCATCATCATGTCGACATTCTCACGCTGGGACAATATCTGCGGCCATCGACGAAGCACCTGCCCGTCCTTCGGTACATCCCGCAAAATGAGTTCGACTTGTACCGGCAAGCCGGCATGAGAATGGGTTTCGCGCACGTGGAAGCCGGTCCGCTGGTGCGCTCTTCGTATCACGCCGACAGTTCTCTCGACAACGCTTCTTCATCCCACGCCTGCACTCATTGAGCAGTCGCGCCTACGTGCGCGAACCAACACTGATATCTTCTCCAGGTATGGATCGTCGAGATTTTCTGTTGGCCGGCGCCGCTCTCCTCGCGCCGCGCGCCGCTCATGCGGCCACCGTGCAAATCACCGTCTTACCGGACGAGCCGATCGGAACTATTTCGCCTAACATCTACGGGCACTTCACTGAGCACATAGGCGGCTGCATCTATGGCGGTGTCTGGGTCGGTGAAGACTCGAAGATCGCGAATGAAGGCGGTATCCGCAAACAAGTGATTGACGGGTTGAAGCGCATCAAGGCATCGGTGATTCGCTGGCCGGGCGGCTGTTTTGCTGACAGCTACAACTGGCGGGATGGTATCGGTCCTAAGGCCCAACGCCCCAGGCACACCAACTTCTGGGCTAACAATGAGTATCTGCAAAAGGCGCCGGATGGGCCGCAGGTCTACGACCCAAATACATTCGGCACCAGCGACTTTGCGCGTTTCTGCAAGCTGTCCGGCGCTGAGCCGTATCTGGCCGGCAACGTCCGCAGTGGAACCGCGCGCGATTTCGATGAGTGGATTGAATACTGCAATTCGCCACGCGGCACAACCTCCCTTGCAGACTTGCGGGCTCAAGATGGCAGCCCTGAGCCCTTCAACGTCCGGTACTGGGGCGTGGGCAATGAGAGCTGGGGCTGTGGCGGAGCATTCACCGGCGACGAGTACGCAATAGAGTTTCGCCGCTTTGCCGAGTGGGTACCCAAGTTCGGCCGCCCTATCTCGCTGATTGCGTCCGGGCCGAACGTCGCCGATTACGATTGGACCCGCAGCTTCTTCCAAAAGTTGGTGGAGCACGGCACTGGATCCCTGAAGAACGTCTTCGGTATTGCTCTGCATTATTACTGCAACACCACGGGCAAAGGCCAGGCAAACGTCTTTACCGAGGGCGAGTGGTATGAGTTGTTGGCCAAGGCAAGCCGCATGGAAGAGCTTGTGATCAATCACTGGCAGATTATGGGCGAAACAGACAAAACCCGTTCCGTAAAGCTGGTGGCAGACGAGTGGGGGGCCTGGCACCACACTGACCCAAACATTGATCCCAGTTACCTTTGGGCGTACTTCCCTACTCTGCGGGATGCTCTGGTTTCTGGCCTTACACTCAATATCTTCAACCGCAATGCCGACAAAGTAGCCATGGCCAACGCAGCGCAATTGATCAACAACATCCATTCGTCATTCGTGGCCGTTGGCGACAGATTTACCCTCACTCCGATCTTCTACGTTTTTGAGATGTATGCAGGGCATCAAGGCGGTACGTCAATCCGAACGCTGGTCAACACGCCACAGATGAGTGTGGGAGCAAACCAGCTTCCGCTGCTGTCGGCTTCCTGTTCATTGAAGGGGAAAACCGCCACGTTGACCGTCGTTAATGCCCATGCAACGGCTGGACAGGAAGCAGCTATCGAGTTCTCGGGAATGCACGCTCAAAGTGCATACGGGCGCGTGCTGACCGCAACCGACTTACACGCGCGTAATACGTTCGATCATCCCGACGCGGTGAAGCCGAAAGACACGAAGGTTCGTTCCGGAGCAACGCTGACACACTTGTTTCCGCCTGCTTCCGTCACGTGCTTAGAGGTTTGGTTGGCTTAAAGCGACGTCATCTTATTGCTTGCTTGAGGACACTTCGGGAAACTCGCCCCCACTTGCTTCGGTCGCCTTGGTTGACGCAGCGATGTCGACGGTCGCAAGCGGAATCTTGCGCGCCGGTTGTTTCGAAAAATCCCAAACCGTCCCATTCATCACTGCATAGCTGCGCGTGGATAACTGACCGCCATTCTTCAACACCAAAACAATAGGCGCCTGTTCCGCGTCCGGTTCGCTCGTCGCAACCGGGGGAGGCGGAGGGGCGAGATAACCCGGTCCCGGCAACTGCACGTTCTGCAGCTGGTTCTGTTGCAGCTGCCGAATCTGGCCATTCATCTGGTCCAGCTGTTGGGCCAGTGCCGGGTCGTACCCCTGACTGCTCATCTGAGCATTGAGCTCTGCCGCTTGCTCAGCGTAACCGGGGAAAGTAGAGATCGAGTCACTACCGAAATAGGGTAAGTAAGGCGCACCAAAGTACCCGGGATAACCGGCTCCAAAGACACCAGCCCCAGAGTAGCCCCCGTTGTTTCGTCGCCCCCCGTTATTGCTAGTTCGGAACGCACCGGGTGTAATACCTGTATAGCTCGCAGCCGGCGAGATGAGCCCTGTAGGTGGAGCGATGTTGCTCGGCAAAGGGTACGGCAGGCCACCGATGGTACGGCTTGCCGCGGTAGAAGCAGTTGGGCGTGCCACTCGGGCCGGAGATGATACGAGAGCAGCAGATGACCTTGTCTGATTGCCGGCGCGTTGTCCCCACACTGGCAATCCAATCGAAGCCAAACCGGCTAATAGAACAAATCCAGTTCTCAGGTGCATACAGATGCGGTCCCCGCGTTCTGATTGTGTCAGATGCGTGTTAGATGAGAATGCGGACAGGTGCGTTGCGTACCAACAAGGACTACTCTGCGTAGAATAGGGCTGCTATTCTACGCACTGCGTGCGTAGAATAAGGCTATACTCAACGCAGGATGCCGAGGGTGTACATCCATGAGCAGCAAGGCTGGCCCCGGTTCAATTGGAACCACAAGCACCTAACCGAAACTCTAGCTTCCCTCCGTCACCGGCAAGGTCGATTGATCGGACATATGGAAGCCTTAGGGTTCGAACTCCAGCAGGAATGTCTCCTCCAAACCCTCATTGCCGATGTGCTTAACAGTAGCGAGATCGAAGGCGAACGACTGAATGGTGAACAGGTTCGCTCTTCGGTCGCACGTCGTTTGGGTATGGAGATCGGGACGCTCAAGCCCACTGATCGAAAGGTTGAAGGCACCGTAGACATGATGCTCGATGGGACGCGCCACTACGACCAGCCGCTCACTGTCGAACGCCTGTGCGCCTGGAATGCCTCTCTGTTTCCTACGGGAAGGAGCGGGCTCAGAAAGATCAAGGTCGGAGCCTGGCGGGATGACATAACGGGACCGATGCAGGTTATCTCAGGCCCAGTCGGGAACGAGCACGTCCAGTTCGAGCACCGGAAGCAAAACGTCTGGACCCTGAAATACAGCAATTCCTCAAATGGTTCGAGGCAGGCTCTGAAATCGATCCGGTGTTGAAGGCCGGCATGGCCCATCTCTGGTTTGTTACGATCCACCCATTTGACGATGGCAACGGCCGGATCGCACGCGCGATTACCGACTTGGCTCTGGCCCGGTCAGAGAACAGCTCGCAGCGTTGTTACAGTATGTCGACGCAGATCTGACAGGAGCGAACCGCTTACTACGACATTCTGGAAAGAACGCAGAATGGCAACATGGAGATTACTCCGTGGATGGAGTGGTTCCTCGGCTGCCTTGGACGGGGTACAAGCACCGTTAGGTGCAGTTCTAGCCAAAGCAAAATTTTGGGAACGCATTTACGATGTTCCTCTAAACGACCGTCAGCGCCTTGTTCTGAACCGGCTGCTCGATGGCTTTGAAGGCAAGCTTACAACGACAAAATACGCCAAACTTTGTAAGTGCTCTCACGACACCGCGCTTCGTGACATTCTGTCGCTCGTCGAGCGAGGCATTCTCGTTCGAAGTTCAGAAGGCGGACGCAGCACGAGCTATGTACTCTCTCAAACGTAGCGCGGTTGCTAATCAACGTAGGGTATGGACTTCAATTCAGTTAAAGCGTCTACGGTGGACTCGATCACACCATCGCAGTGCTTGGTGATTACATCGCGGTTGAGGTCGACCCATTGCCGAAGAAGAGCTAAGTCTTGGACGCTGACCCGTCCGTCAGTTATCACGTGTGTTTCGGAGACAGATTTGCAACCTGGAAGAAGTCTACGATCTCCTTCTCTTCCCCGGCAGGGCTCATTTCAACCGCAGATTTCATGTTTCTGAGTGTAACGACGTGGGCTGGCGACGGCCGGATTCGCGCGGGATTGCAGAGAGCACTTGCCCGGTCAGAGAACAGGTCGCAGCGTTTCTGTATTATGTCGACGCAGATCCGGCAGGAGCGGAACGCTTACTACAACGTTCTGGAAAGAACGCAGAAGAGCCAGATGGATATTGCGCCATCGATGGACTGGTTCCTCGGCTGCCTTGGACGGGCCATTCGAGGGGGCAGGCGGACCCAGTACGAATTACGCTCTCGCGCAACCGCGCTTGGCACCTGATTTCGAATGGCATTTGGCATTTGAATGTGCCACCACTCTGCTTGGCTCTCGGTCTATATGCTTAACGGATCGCGGCCGTTCTGGGCTCCCACTACAATGCAGCTACAACGTACATGGAGTGATGGCGAGAGTAAGATCAGTACTTATGCCCGAGTACATTTGGAGGCCTATCGAGCCTCTTTCCGATGCTGAGCGACGCATCAACCTCGCCGCAATGAGTCCCCTCTACGAGAACTGGCAAGCCTCGAAAAAGCGTATTCAACAATCAAGCCCGATGCAGCTTGCCGAGTTTAATCAACGCCTGATCCGTCGATTGAGTGTTGAAACCGGAATTCTTGAAAGACTCTACGATCTGGATCGGGGCACGACTGAAGCTCTAGTCACGCACGGTTTTGCGGAGGAACTGCTCACCCGCTCAAACACGAACATTGAGCCTACTCTATTGATTGATCTCCTGAGGGATCAGGAGGCCGCCATACAACTAGTCATCGATTGTGTCGGTAAAAGGCGAGAGTTGACAAAGGGCTTAGTTCACGAGCTCCACGCGATATTGACAAATCATCAAGATACGACGACGGCTGTCGACCAATTCGGCCAGCGTTTGGAGATTGCGCTCTTAAAAGGTAAGTATAAAGAAAAACCGAACAATCCGAGGAGACCGGACGGGGCAATCCATGAGTATTGTCCTCCAATTCATGTTGATACCGAGATGAGTAATCTGATTGAGTGGTTTTCAGCGTACGCTGCTGATGATCCAGTCATCGTAGCGTCCTGGTTTCATCATCGCTTTACCCAGATTCATCCATACCAGGACGGTAATGGCCGCGTAGCTCGGGCTCTCACAACGATGGTACTTCTCAAAGCAGATCTCCTTCCCCTCGTACTCGATCGTGATCTAAGAGTCGAGTACATCGACGCGCTTGAGTCCGCAGACCTCGGTGACTTGACTGCGTTGGCAACGATCTTTGCTCGCTTGGAACGGGGTGCGATTCTACAGGCTCTCAGCATTGATGCAGATGTAGAAATTTCGCGGAATCGAACGCTTACGGCGGCGGTTATCAGCTCTCTTGCAGACAAATTTGCAAAACGGAAGGGACCAAAACGTGCTGAACTTCGACACGTAAACACTCTAGCGCGTCGGCTTAGAACTGCTGGAAAAGAATCCCTAGAGCACTCGATTATCGATATGGCGTCAACCATCGCCGACGTCGGGCGACCCGATTCGTTCATCCACGAAGGCGGCACGGACTACGATAATGCGCATTGGTACAAGTTTGAAGTCGTCACGTACGCAAAAGAGAGCGGGAAGCTTGCGAACTTTTCCGAGGACCATTATTTCCTCAAGGCGTCTATCCGAGTAGATCGAGAAAGACTTGTTTTTGTGGTTTCGTTTCACCACATAGGGCGTGAACTCACGGGCATAATGGAAGCAACAGCGTTTGCTAATCTTCAGTCATTTGAGGAATCCGAGGATCGGAAATCGATTGACGAGAAGTCTTTCCTCTGTTCCATCGAGCCGTTTGTGTTTACTCATCAGACGAACATCAACGAAATAAGAGATGCTTTCAGCCGCTGGCTGGACCAAGCTCTCGCGGTTGCCGTGAAGGAATATGGCGATCGACTGTAGACGTTCGAAGTGATTAAGGTCCGTTGGACGCTCCTCGCCGTCAGACAAGTATGTGACTCCACATCAAGAAGCAACACGACTCGCAAGGGCACCTGTTTCGGGTGTCTTCTCCGCCGTGGCAAGGCTCGCTTTTGAGCAATCAAGTAACGCGGAAGCTTCTTAAGCCACTCTTAGCGCGATCTTTCATCTTATGAACACCCCACCCCCGATAATAGTTCTTCATGCGAATTGCGCTTGCGCAGATCAACAACACGGTTGGAGATCTGGATGCCAACTCTGCCAAGATTCTCGAGTACGTCCGCCGGGCTGAGAGTGCCGGAGCCGATTTAGTTGCTTTTCCTGAACTCGCCCTCACCGGTTATCCGCCGCGTGATCTGGTGGAGAAGGACTCCTTTCTCGACCGCACTGCCGACGCACTCCAAACCATAGTCGAAGCTTCTACGTCTATAAGATCAGCGGTGGTCCTTGGCTATGTAGCGCGCTCGCCTGCCGATGCCGCAATCAAAGCGCAAAACGCCGCTGCCGTAATTGAACGCGGCAAGGTCCTCTGCCACCAGGCCAAGATGCTGCTCCCCAACTACGATGTGTTCGATGAAGCTCGCTACTTCGAACCTGCCAAAGAGCAGTGCATCTGTACCGTCGCGGGCAAGCGTATTGCCCTCGCAATTTGTGAGGACGCCTGGAACGACAAGCAGTACTGGGAGCGCCGCCGCTACGCCCGGGATCCCATTGAGGAACTAGTCGCCCGGGGCGCCGATCTTATCCTCACCATCAACGCCTCACCTTGGAACATCGGCAAGCGCAAGCAGCGCGAGGCCATCTTCGAAGCCACCGCCCATCGATTCGGTCTGCCGCAGATTTATGTTCACATGGTGGGCGGTAACGATCAGCTTATTTTTGACGGCTCCAGCTTCGCCATGAACGCAGACGGCAAGCTCGCCGCAAAAGCCAAGTCTTTTGACGAAGACCTGATCTTCTATGACTCGACTACCGGCGTTGGCGACGACCATGCCAATCACATCTCGGGCGATGCAGCAGTATGGGAAGCACTCGTGTTGGGAACCCGCGACTACATCCGCAAGTGCGGCTTCCGCAAAGTGCTGGTCGGTCTCAGCGGCGGCATCGATTCCGCGCTCGTCGCAACGATTGCTGTAAAAGCGGTCGGCAAAGAGAACGTATTCGGAGTCGGCATGCCCGGCCCTTACTCGACCCCGCATAGTCTCGATGACGCCCGAGTTCTTGCCCATCAACTCGGGATCCGCTTTGAGGTAGTTGCGATCAAAGACGGCTACCAGGCAATGACAGAGACACTGAGCGGCCTCTTCTCGGGTTACAACGCCGACACCACCGAAGAAAATCTGCAGTCGCGACTGCGCGGCCTGGTGCTGATGTCGCTCTCCAATAAGTTCGGAGCGCTGGTTCTTACTACTGGTAACAAGAGTGAATTGGCCGTCGGCTACTGCACTCTCTATGGCGATATGTGCGGAGGCCTGGCCGTCATCAGCGACGTTCCCAAGACCATGGTTTATCGCTTGGCCAAGCTTGCCAACGCACGCTTTGTCGAGCGGGGCCTGCCTGAGCCCATTCCGCAGAACACCCTTACCAAGCCGCCCTCGGCTGAGCTACGTCCCGACCAGAAAGATACTGACAGCCTACCCGAGTACGACACTCTCGATGCCATCCTCGGGGGCTACATTGAACACTGCGAATCAGCTGCGGCGATCGCGCGGAAAGAAAACATTCCCGAAGATCTCGTGCGCGACATCGTTCGCAAGGTGGACCGCAATGAATATAAGCGGCAACAAGCTGCTCCCGGCCTGCGTATCACCACCAAGGCCTTCGGCGTCGGACGCCGCTTTCCCATCGCTCACCGATTTACTGAATGAAAACAATTCTCCTCTTAGCTATCGCGTCTGCAGGCGCCTACATGCTGCAAGACGCCGCGCCTCCCTCCGTCACCGAACACGTGGGCAAGCTGCCCGACGGTGGCTTTCTCCTCAATAGCGGCTGGACGCTTCGCCCGGCCGGCGACCAGGTGCCGGTCGATACCTTCCCCATGAGCGCCAGTACCGCAGCGTCGGGCAAATACCTGCTGGTGCTGAACGGTGGCTATAACCCGCCGACAGTGAGCGTCATCGACATTGCCGCCAAGAAAGAGGTGGAGCGCACCCCTGTTCCCGACGGGTGGCTGGGCCTGACCCTTGCGCCGCGCAGCAATACGCTTTATGTGGGTGGCGCCAGCAAGGGCTCGGTCTTTCAACTGGCGTTCGATCCTGCTACGGGCAAGTTGACGCAGTCCCGCGAACTTGCCGTTCCTGCGTCGGCCGGCCCAGGCAACACGGCCTTTATAGGAGACGTTGCGCTTTCCCCCGATGAGCGCACGCTCTACGCCGCTGATCTTTATAACGATAGCCTTGCCGTTATCGATCTAGTCACCGGTCAGGTCACCGCACACTGGAAGACGGGCCGCCGCCCCTATCGCATTCTGGTTGTTCCTGGCGGCCGGCGCCTCTTCGTCAGCAGTTGGGCGGATGGCGCCATCACGCAACTGGACAGCAGCGGCAACTCGGTGAACGTCACGCGCGTTGCTCCGCACACCACTGACATGGTTTTGCTCAGCCAGCCTCCGCCCACCGAGGGTGGTCAATCGGAAGCCGTTGCCCGGCTGTTCGTCACTGCTTCAAACACGAACAACGCTTACTCATTTGCGGTGGCGCGTGATGGCTCTACCTCGCCGCTTGAAACCATCAATCTTTCGCTCACCCCGCTGCACCCGCTCGGCATGACACCCTCGGCCCTGGCTCTTGACCCAAGCGGCAGCCGGCTGTACGTGGCTTGCTCGGATGCTAACGCGGTGGGGGTTGTAGACATTTCACAAGCGCGAAGCGTGGTCCGCGGTTTTATTCCCACTGGTTGGTATCCTACAGCCGCCGTCGCGCTTCCCAATAACGCTCTTGCGATTCTGAATGGCAAAGGCCTCGGCAGCCGTGCAAATCCCGACGGACCGGTTCCCACTCAGCCCAATCGTCCACTCTCAGAGGGTGGCCCGGTTGTCGCTCCCGGCTACGTAGGCCACATCCAGACCGGCACGGTCTCCTTTCTCCCGCCCATGGCTGATGACCAGTTCTCAGCCTTTAGCGACACAGTGCGCCGCAACTCACCCTATACCGACGACATCCTGTATCGCCCGACGCCCGACGAGCAAACGGCCTTCTTCTCCACTACGGAAAATCACAAGTCACCCATCCAGCATGTTGTGTACATCATCAAGGAAAATCGCACCTACGACCAGGTGCTGGGGGACATGGGCAAAGGCGATAGCGACAAGTCGCTTACGCTATTCGGGGAGCAGGTAACGCCCAATCTCCACCGGCTCGCGCGCGACTTTGTCCTCTACGACAACTTCTATGAGAATGCCGATGTCAGCGCCGACGGGCACAATTGGGCCGCTGCTGCTATTGCGCCTGACTACACGGTAAAGACTTGGCCTAGCGAATACGCTCATCGCAAAAAGAATTATGACTACGAAGGCGGCGAACCGGCCAATCTGCCGCCTGCCGGTTATCTCTGGACCAACGCCCTGCAGGCCGGGCTTACGGTTCGCAACTATGGCGAGTGGGCAGAGAATCTGAAGTCGGCTACCGGTCCTAAACAGATCGCTAAAGTGCGCGACCCGTCACTGGCTCCCTACACCGATATGAACTATCGCGCATTCGATCTGAACTATACCGATGTTGACCGCGCCAAAGAGTTCGATAAGGAGTGGACCGCCTTCGACAATAAAGGGCAAGCTCCCAACATCAGCATTGTTCGCCTGGGCAACGATCACACCTCGGGCACGCGTCCGGGAGCACTGACCCCGCTTGCTGCCAATGCTGACAATGATTACGCTGTCGGCCTGATTGCTGAGACCGTTTCGCACAGCAAACTCTGGCCATCCACCGCCATCTTCGTTATTGAGGACGATGCACAGAACGGGCCGGACCACGTTGATTCGCACCGTGCTCCCGCGTTCGTTATCTCGCCATATACGAAAAGCGGCACTGTCGATTCACGCATGTACAACCAGGCCGGCATCCTTCGCACGATGGAGATGCTGCTTGGCCTGCGTCCCATGACTCACTTCGATGCCGGGGCCCGTCCTCTGTTTGCCGGATTCACACGCCGGCCGAACGTGACGCCTTACACGGCTGTGCCGCCCACTATCTCTCTAACCGAGCGTAATCCGGGCCGGGGCACGGGAGCAAAGGAATCAGCGCGCATGGATTTCACCCACGAAGATCGCGCGGATGACGATGAACTGAATGCCATTCTCTGGCGCGCCGTTAAGCACACCGAGCCTCCTGCCCCGGTACGCAGCGCTTTCATTCGTGCCGGCAATTAGGGAAATCATCTTCGGCATGCTGTCCAGCGTGACATAAGTCCTGCTTTGACGCCCGGCGTATCTCTTTGGGGGAATAGCCCGGGGTCTAAAATCCTCGCATCATACTCGTATACCTACGTGCTGCTGCTTTATAAGTGCAGCTCAGCTGTTATTGAAGTAGCAGCGAAGATGACAAATCTAAAATACGAAGAGAGCGGGCAAGTATGGAGCACACTGCCGGTACTCACGTGGCTGAATCAAGGCGGCCCAAGCAGGCCTCTTCGACCCATCTGAACAGAAGGATTACAAGGACAACTAGATGATTTCGCAAGGAACGTTACTGCCGGAATGCACGCTGCCTATCTCTGCCGTTTTTAGCAAAATGAGTCAAACTGATCGACCGGTATCTACCAAACCAGAGGCGAACCAAGTCTCCTATTTGCCAGATTTCCAAAAGGATTGTCGGGACCGTACGCGAGAAATCTTCCTAGAGAATGCGGAACAACTTCTTTGGCCTGCGATAGTAATCACGGGCAACGCTGACCTTGGCTTTGATTGTTTCACCGAGGCACTCGACCAAGTAAGTGGAACCAACAGCGTGTTCTCAGAACCGGCCATAGCATGGGCCAAAAGGTCAGTCATCCGGTCGGCAATCCGCAAAATGCACCCTTCCTTATCCGCCTTCGCTTGCGAGGACCAAACCCTCGCGCAGAAGAAAGACGAGGGCTGTGACAGCCTCGTGCTTCCGACACCCGAATCGGCATCTGTTCTGTTGAGCCACCTCACTGAGGCGGACCTCTTGCCTGCTCTCCTCGACCTGGATTGCTTACATCGGACCGTTTACCTACTCCGTGTTCTGGAAGGTTGGACGCGAGTGGAAGCGGCAAGCATGCTACAGATGCCCGAGAGCAGAATTGAGTTTGCGGAGCGAAACGCGTTAGTGCTGTTTACCGATATCCTGCTGACGAAGTTTGGCTATAAATCTGATTGCTAAATGGAAGGCCGGACTTCCCTCGTTTACTGTGAAACTACGTCCGTCGCTTAGTATTTCGATGGATCTATCCAATGTTGGAGAGTCGCTTGGTTAGCGGCCAAGTTACGGCAAATGTTTGATTGAGTTTCGAAGTCTCACCATCCGCTGTTCAAGGGATCACCCAGTTCTCAATCGAATGCCGGCGCAACCTGATCTGGCTCTGCTGTCCGCTGTCCCGAGGGACAGGAAGAGCAGCGCTCAATTCCAAGAAGAGGAATTATCTTATGCAGGAAACTTTGTTGCAAACCTCTCTATCAGGCACCGATCAAAACTCCTGGATACCTCCAGGGTTCACACTCAGGCAAGTCGAAGCAAACGGCACGAAAATATCATGCGCCGTGGGTGGTTCTGGTTCCCCTATCGTTCTGCTGCATGGCTTTCCCGAGACTGGCCGTGGCTGGCTTCCGGTGATGCCGCAACTTGCCGGCGGTCACACGGTGGTAGTGCCGGACTTGCGCGGCACAGGCGAGAGTGAACGACCGCAAGGCGGCTATCGAAAGATCGATCAGGCCGAAGACATGCGCGCTCTACTGCGAGCCCTCGACCTTACGGGTCCTTCCATTGTGGTGGGCCACGATCTTGGCGGAATGGTCGCCTATGCCTGGGCCGCAAAGTACCCGGAAGAAGTGCAAGCCCTAATACTGGTGGAGTTGATGGTGCCCAGCCTGGGTTTGGAAGCGTTGATGGACCCGTCCAAAGGCGGCATGTTTCACTTCGCTTTGTTCATGACTCCAGAGGTGCCGGAGATGTTGCTGGCCGGCCATGAGCAGGAGTTCATGGAATGGTGGTTCAAGAACATGACACTGAAGCCGGGCGCCATCTCGCCGGGCCAAGTTACCGCCTATGCAAAGGCCTATACGGGCAGAGACCGGTTGCGTGGTGGGTTGGCCCATTACCGGACCTTGCTCGAAGACGCAAAGGATAACCAAAAACTCTCGCAGGCGCCGCTCCCCATGCCGGTTTTGGCGATCGGTGGAGTGGCGAGTATAGGAGACAAGCTCGCCAAGGGGCTGGAACCCGCCTGCGAAACCCTCTATCGTGCGGTGGCGCCTTGCGGACACTTCGTCATGGAGGAAGAGCCAAAGTGGTTCCTTGCGGAGTTAGGGAAATTCCTCCGCACTATTTCGCAGCCCGCCACCGCGAGCAGCCTTCCGGAGTGGATCACCAAGCACCTGCTCGGGAGCAAGCGCAATATTGGTTCACGTGTTGCAGTCCGCGGAGGAACAAGCGCTTTGGGAACGGCTCTGCCCACGCATCGCGGCACCAAAGACGCCGAGGTGATATGGCTGGCGGGCGACCGGTACACCGTTATGCTTACCGGAGCGGAGACGGCAGGGCAATTAGCCATCTTTCATTTCTTAATTCCGCCCGGCGGCGGCCCCGTACCTCATACGCACACACGTGAGGATGAAACTTACTATGTGCTGCGAGGGAAGGCGATATTCACCGTGGATGGACACGACATCGAGGTTGCGCCCGGTGAGGTGATGTATGGGGCGTGCGGGGTAAAACACAGCTTCAAGAACAAGCTCGATACGGACTTGGAGATGGTTTGTATCTGTGAGCCGGCGGGCATCGAAGATTTCTTTCGCGCGGCAGGGAAGCCGGCGCCGGACCGCGCGGCGCGACCGGAGCCACCGACCAAAGAGGATATAGCTCGCTTAACCGAAGCCGCCCCACGCTTCGGCATGATTTTGGGCTGAGGGCGCAAGACGCCTGTGGAGATACAGATCGTAGAAGAAAGACGAGGAGCGGAAATGGGTATACAAACATTATTTAAAGTCGGGAGCGGGCTGATTGCGACTCTGTTCGTAGCATCTGCTGCGGGCAAGGCGAGTCAGTGGGCCGGAACAGTCGAGCTTATGAAAGCGCACAACATACCGGCGCCGAAGCTCAGTCTACCGTTGGCTCTCATTGTGGAGGTTACGGGGGCGACCTGCTTGGTTTCCAAAGTCTATCTCTCGCCTGCCGTCACCGTTTTATCGGGTTACGTGGCTCTCGCCACCTTGTACGTTCACGTGACTGATGCGGTTCGGAATGAGGGACGGAAGCAGGCGATCCCCGCGATTCTATCGAACGTTGCTATTGTTGGCGGTCTCTTGCTGGTGCTTGCGGTAAGTGACCGGACAAAGAGACTGCCGGTTCCGAGATGATCAATAAATTCATGGAAAAGTCAGCCTCGTTAGGCGAAACTATGCCTGAATCTCAATCAGAGATACCTTTGACGATTGTTTCGATGGTTACGGCCACCCCGGGCAAGGAGCAGCAGTTGCGCGAAGCGATACTGGCTACTGCCAAATCCAGTCGGCGGGATCCGGGCAATATCGATTTCAACGTCCACGTGGCAAAAGACTCAGCAGCAAAGTTCGTGATCATCGAGCACTGGGTTGACGAAGCAGCCTTAGCCAAGCACAAGAAGGGTCAAGTTCTAACGAACTTCTATAGATTCGCCCACGAGAATGAGTTATTTCAGGGCACCCCTAACGAGCAGCACTTAAGGGCAATCACACCTCCCGAATAAGCCGGGCGAAGTTTAGCCTTGGAGCGAGTGTTGCACCGCCTACGAAGGGCGTATGAAGGCAAACAAGATTGACGTGCTGGAATCCGTACACGGCCGTCATCTCCCGCCAGGCTGAGCAGGAATCGGGGCGGGCTGGGGTTCGCATTGTATATGTACATCGCCGACGACCGATTCACATTTCTGCAATCCGGTGGGATCAAGGGCATATCGAATGACGAGATGATGGTCGTCAACCCACCGGATGGATTTCGCTCCAATATGATCCTCATCGTAACCGTAATACTCGTAGGCGACGTATTCCCTGCAGCAGCGCTGTCCGTTGATGGTGACCCGTGTAGCTGAAGAATCTCGAGTTTCGCTATGGCTAAGGAGAGCAACTCTTGCCCCTGTCACTGACGTAAACCAAATCCTCTCGCGAGGTGGGTCATTCCATACGAAGCCGGCAAGGAAGGAGAAACCCAACATCAGGACGAGCAGTGCTGTGCCGACTGCCCGAACGGCTAGTCTCATCCAGCGTTGCCTTACCCGTGGTGCCCAAAAGGATAACGGCCGCCGCGCACAACAGAAGCGCTCCTACGATCCACGCGAGGTTCGCGCGCAATTCATCCATCAAAAGTAGATAACACATCGCCTTTTCCGAGCCCGACTATGTCCTAAAACATTATTGTTCTGGCCCCGGCACGCCGATAGTAAAATGATGAATAAGAATATCAGTGAAGCTCGTACGATAAGATCGCGCTCCTCATCTGACCAGGTTCGGCGCTTTGCATCTGCTGGTTGTGACTTGCTCTCGGCTGCCATCAATGCATTCATTCCGAAAGCATGCCGCAACCCGACACTGCTGCGCTAGACGGTGCTCAGCGTACGCTTACGGCCTTGCTGCCCACGCAAATGAAGATCTTCCGGGAACGGCCTTGATGTTACAACAGCAATCGAAAGATAGGCTATTCGGCCGAGTGATGCGGACCGTATCGATTTCGACGGGGACGAGCTTATCGCGGCAGCCGCTCTCTCCCGGCCTGGGGCTCGTCGGTGGTTTGCAGCCGGGTCTTTGCTTGCTAAGACGTCGGATCTTCTTACTGTCAAGATAGACGTCCCGCTGAATAAGCAGATCGCAGGCTGGCCGCCCCGAGGCTCCGCCACCCGACTGGAAGAAGGCATGTGAGCAATGGCTTTCCAATCACATCTTCGCGCAATCCCGACAATTCTTTCCTTTGGTTGTGCAAATGCCGGCTTGTCTCAGGAACTATGCGTGAGATTGAAGTCGCGTCTCCAGGTCGGGTTGTTTCCGTCGGCCGAGACAACGTGACCGTTGAGCGGTCCTGTCCAGCCTAGATAGTTCTACACACGTGAGTCGACCATGTCGGCCTTGCTGCACCCCACCTTGATGAGGCGATCCGTTGTGGGGTTATCGGCATGTTCTTTGGCGCTCAGAACTTGGAGCACAGCCGCCCGCCTCGACCGCCCTTTCTCGCTCGGCTAAGGAATGTCCCGGATCCAGATATTCCGAAAACTGTCCGGTTCGCTGGCGTCTCCATGCGCTTGTAGCTTGATCGGAGCACTGTCGTATTGCTTGTAGAATGGCTTGCCGATATAGCGGGTCTCGCCCTTCAACTCGTAGTGATTTTCTACCAATACTCCGTTCAGAAACACCGTCACATAAGCCGGTGTTTTTAGGGAGCCATCGGAGTTAAAGAGCGGTGCGGTCCAGACAACATTGTAGGTCTGCCACTCGCCCGGTTTGCGGTTCGCGTTGACCAGCGGAACAGCCTGCTTGTAGATACTGCCGGCCTGGCCGTTGGTATAGGTTTTATTGTTGTAGGAATCCAAGATCTGCAGCTCATAGCCGTCGTCGCCCGGTCCGGTTGAGGCCAGAAACACACCGCTATTGCCGCGTGCTTGCCCAGAGCCGCTGATGTTCTCCGGAATGCGCCACTCGAGATGTAACTGGTAGTTCTTGAATTTGCGGACCGTCTCGATGTTCCCGCTTCCCTTCTCTTTATTGACGGTCAGCACCCCGTCGGCAACGGTCCACTTCGCAGGCGACTTGTCTCGATTCGTAACCCAGGCATCCAGGTTTTTGCCATCGAAAAGGACGATCGCGTCCGACGGCGGCTCTGCATCCGTAGCGCCTGGAGTCACCACCTTCGGGACGGGCTCATACACTTCGGTATCCTCGGGCCGCGCCGAAGTCCCTCCCTGACCACCGCTTGGGGACGTAGGCGTGTGTTGTCCGAAAGCAGGAGCGCTCGCCACCAACAGAGCAGTGAGTGCCAACACCCGTATAGATTGAATCTGCATCATCTAATTGACTTTACATCCAAGCCTTGCCCGGCAGGCCTACATTCTGCTGTGCGTATTTAGTGCTGTATCACCTGATAGCACCGTTCTGGCGGTACTGACCGGCAGCCGGAACTATCTGATCTGGCCGGATGGCCTGTCTGCATCGTACACTCGCTTGGAGACTGCCCACCATGAGAGGAATTTTGCTGCCACGCATAAGTATTTTGCTGACAATCGCTCTCCTATTTGCGTGGGCTTCAAAGCCGTTGTCTGCTGCTCAGCACTGGATTATTGTCTCGACTCCGCAGTTTGAAATGTATACGACGAACAGCGAAAAGCAGGCTATTCGCTCCCTGCAGGTATTCGAACAAGTTCGATACTTCTTCCTTCAGAACAGTAGGAACAAGCGTGCGCCAGAAGAGCAGGTGCGGATCATAGCTTTCTCTTCCGAGCGTGAGTTCAAGCGCTATCGCCCGAACGCCGGAACCTTTGCTTACTACCAGCAAGGCCGGGAACGGGACTATATCGTGATGCAAGATATCGAGCCGGAACATCAGAGGACCGCATTGCATGAATATACGCACTTAATTGTTCAGCACTCGAAGCTCGATCTGCCGATCTGGCTCAATGAGGGCATGGCGGATCTCTATTCTTCGCTGGAGCCGCATGGGCAAAAGGCAATGGTGGGCCGATCCATCCCGGATAGGCTTTACACTCTGCAGCAGCAGCCTTGGATGGATTGGAACGCCCTGTTTGCCGTTGACCACCAATCACCGTACTACAACGAAAAGAATAAGATGTCGATCTTCTATGCACAGAGCTGGGCGTTAACGCACATGCTTAGGCTCAGTCCGTCTTACCTGGACGGCTTCCCGGACTTTGTGGAACGCGTGAACAATGGAACGCAAACTGCCGACGCGTTGCAGAAGGTTTACGGGAAGAGCGTGGCAGACGTAGGCAAGGATGTTAAGGCGTATGTGCAGCAGACGACTCTCAGAGCTGTGCTATACAACGTCAGCCTGTCAAAGATGAGCCTTGATCCACGCGTCGGACCCGCAACGGAATTTCAATCGGACCTTGCCTTGGCCGAACTGCTGGCCGCGCATAGAGAATCGGCAGCCGAAGCGAAACGGCAACTTCTCGCGCTCAAAGGACAGGAACCGAAGAATGCTGAGATAGACGAGTCGCTTGGATATCTGGCTTGGCAGGCCAACAATACAGGGGAAGCACGGACTCATTTTGCCTCAGCAGTTCACAACGGCTCCAAAGACGTTCAGATGCGGATGGACTATGCTCAGCTTGCCGATGAAGAGGATTCTTCGTCACAACTGCCAGTGGATTTGGCCCGATCCGCAGTTGCGTTCGCACCAGATAAGACAAGCGCCAAGATTCTCTTCAGTCAACTGGAAGCAGAGCGGCATCATTATGGGTCGGCCCTGGGAGCACTTGCAGAGGTGAAGAGGATCGAGCCTGACCAGGCTTTCGAGTTCTTCTCAGTAGTTGCCTATTGCCACGCCAACCTCCGTGACTTTGCTGGAGCGAAAGAACCTGCCCGGAAAGCCCTGTCTTACGCCAAAACGACAGGACAACGTACGGAGCTCAATAACCTGATCAGCTATATAGAAGAGCAGTCGCAAGGACCGTCTCCACTGAAGCCTCCGTTAACAAGAGACGAAGCACCTGCCCCTACGGGTTTGGAAGAACTAAGGGGGGAGGCATCGCAAATCCAGCATGTAAACCTGCCGCACGTGGCGGGGATAACCAAGAACTTCGAGTGCAGCAATGGAGCTTTCCGGCTACGGGTGCAGGTGGGAGACAGTGAGATGGTGTTCGGGATGTCGGATCCTAAAAGCATTATCGTGCGCGGGGTGAAAGACCTTCAGTGGAGTTGCGGGCCCTTGAATCCGCAGAACATCACAGTATTCTACAAGGAATCTGCCGATTCCAAGCTGGCCGGGACGATCTCCGAACTGGTTTTCTAAGGACCAGCATGCACAGACGTCAGCGCATTGATCAACGCCCGCATAAGATGATTTCCTTTGAAGCCTGCTAAGCTTCTTCGTTCCACACACCTCTGTGCGGACCCGGCAGATACAGATGGAGCGCGTGCCTTCGCGCAGGTTCGGCGTGATCTTCCGTCCGTGTATCCCGAGCACGTTGCCGCTAAAATCAAAGACCGGAAAGTAGGCCGTCGAACACATATAGGTTGGCCCGGCCAGCACTACTAAACCGTGAGGGTTGGCTGCGTTGCCGGCCGAGCATGAGCCGACTTCGATCAACCGATCCGGCTGCTGCTTGGTCCCATTCTTCGGAAGGTCGTCCCGTTATGGTTGTTAGTGTCGAATGTCTTCGATTCGGCCTGTGCGGGAGATGCGGCAGGCACCTTTTGCTCCGTTCGCTTGACCATTTCTGGAACGGATCTGAAAGTTAACCGTGTAGCTGCCCCGGTTGTCGTTGTCCCCGCTGTTGGTAACACGCACGTCCTCGCGGTTGGCCCCGGATTGGTTGCTTACTTCGTTTTGGCAAATATTTAGAGCATCACCGGCTGAGATACGCTGGCCATTGTTGTTCGAGCCACCAGCACCGTTGCGGTTCCAGCCGCCACTGTTCCAGTTCCCACTGTTATTACCGCTGTTGTTCCAGCTACCGTTATTGCTTCCGCCATTCCAGTTACCATTGTTGCCGGTTGCACTGCCGTTGCTATAGTTGCCATTCCCGTAATTTCCGTTGTTGGTAGGAGTGTAGCTGCCGCCAGTCCACGTCAAGTCACCCGTATAGCCTTCCCTGCCCTGTTTGGGATCTTCGATCCGGATCACGGCGCTGCCGTTTCCTGAATTAGGGTCGCGAACAAGCGTCTGACGCCCGCGACCATCAACGCCCTTGAAACGCAAGTTGCCGGGATTGGTAGGCAGCGGACCATTGCAGTCTAAGCGTCGCCAGGTAGCCGGAGAACCGGAGACTGTACGCAGGTAGCCGGTATCGCCCCGTACTTCTACTTCCGCTACCTCGTCGACTTCCACTTCGAAGGTACACTTGCCATCCCCGCCGCCCGGCCTGATATTGGCCCGGATTGTGGCGCCATTGGCGGCCTGGCCCTGTGCACGCACCACCTGCTGAGACAGCGCACAAGCAAGCGGCAGTCCCACATAAATCGCAATCTTGTTCCAAGTCATTGCCTAGTTCCTAACACCTAGATGCACGTTTGAAAAAAACAGTACGCCCGAAGCTCACTCCGTAGCCGGGCTCCGGGCTTTACCGCAGCGATCTTTAGAAGTGGTTCCAGAGGTACTGGTTGTAAACCTCATGGTGAAACTGAACTTCAGGAGCTTTGACGAAGTTGCCCAGCGTACGCGCGCAACGGTCGGCTGAGGTTTGCTTCAAGTCCGCATAACGCGTTTTCACATCGGAGCCGAAAAGCTTATCGTTCCACTCGGATTTGCGAAAGCTTTCCAGGGCGTCGTAGATGTTGTCAGGCAAGTAGCGTTGCGCGGTGCGCAGGCCGGCAATGCTCGAGATCTCCGACTCTAAACCGGTACGGAAGATGGAGTAGAGCACCATATAAGGATTCGCGTCGGGACCTACCGAGCGAACTTCCACACGGGCGCTGCGCTCATTTCCAATCGGCACACGCACCATAGAACCGCGGTCAGTTGCTGAAGCCTTAATCTGGTTTGGCGCTTCGAAGTGCGGGTCGAGCCGCCGATAAGCGTTCACGCTCGCATTCAAGACCAGACACAGATCATTCCCTTGTGTCAGGATGCGGTCTATAAACTGCCAGGCAAACGGACTTAGCTTCTCTTCCCCTTTAGGATCCCAAAAGAGGTTCTTCCCATCCTTGGTGACCGAAACGTTAGTATGCATGCCGCTGCCGTTCACCCCAACCACCGGCTTGGGAAGAAAGCTGGCGGTCACGCCCATCTTGGTCGCCACCTGCCGGCAAACCAGCTTATAGAGTTGGATCTGGTCAGCGGCGGTAACCACGTCCGCGTAGCTGTAGTTGATCTCGAATTGGGAAGGCGCAACTTCCGGGTGATCTTTCTCGTTCTGGAAGCCCATCGCCCGCTGCACATCGGCAGCCGTGTCGATAAACTGCCGTAGCGGATCGCCGGGCAGAGAATGATAGTAGCCGCCAGTGTTCACATAGTCGAAGCGGCAGTTCTGGTGGAAGCGGCGCTCCGCGTCAGGGCCGGCAAAAAGGAATCCCTCAATCTCGTTGGCCGCATTCAGCGTGTAGCCATTCTGCTGCTTAACCCGGGAGGCGTACTCTTTCAGCACTCCCCGCATGTCTGCGGCATAGGGAGACCCATCCTTATCGATGACCTCGCCGAATACCAACACTTTACCGGCACCGAATACGTCCGATGGCACCCAATAGAAAGCACCCCAGTCCATGCCAAGCCGAAGATCGCTCTCTTTCTGAGCTGTAAAGCCTCGAATAGAGGAGCCGTCAAAGGTGAGGTTGTCCCAGCTCTTGATGAGGAATCGCTTGTCGTAGTCCAACATGTGCAGGCGTCCCTCCAGGTCACTGAAGAGCACCGTTACGGCTTTGATCCGTTTCTCATCGGTCAGGTATTTCAAGCGCGCTTCCTGAATCTGGCCAGCGGGATTGGTCCGTTCCGCTTTTGCCTGGAGATTCATCTCTTCCAGGTCTGCATATGTCAAATTCAGGCGATCTTGCAATTCGTTGAGCATCTATCTCCTTGTGGCGGTGGTTAATCAGATTCTTGAAACAAGAATCGTTCAGTATAACCGTTGTTATCTGGTTGATCCAAGAGGTTAAGTGAGTTCGTGCCTTTTCTCTTTCTGTTGCCGATTGGGTCGCGCAAGGCGGTGGGCCAACTCCGGAACCGTTTGGTTTCGCCCGGCGATATTTTGGGAACCTAGAGAGAGGACTTAGCGCTGCACCTGGAACACACTACCGCTGACAAGCGCTACGAAGACCGCCAGTTTGAAGTGCCGCTCTGGCTGTGGCCGAATGTTCTCAGTCTTGATGCAGCATTTATTGCAGCGCTCTGGCATGTGTTCCTGGCTCGCCTTTTGGGGCTGCATACCGGCATCGCAGAACCCGCGATCCTGGCCCTCAGTGTCTGGATCATCTACGTTCTAGATCATGTTCTGGATAGTCGCCGAGCCGTTCCAGCGTACCCTGAACCCATTCGCAAAACGTTTTATCGCCGGTTCGGAACGCGCATGTTGGCCGTAGCTGGAGGCGGCACTATTTTGGCTGCAGTTCTGGCTCCGTTTGCATTGCCACCACCTGTCTTGCGGATGGGAATACCGATCGCCCTGGCTGTTGTCCTTTATCTAGCAGTCGTACACCTGTCGCCGGTTCAGCAACGACGCAAGTGGCCGCGAGAAGGGGCTGTGGCTCTGCTTTTCAGCATCGGAACAGTTTCCCCTCTGGCATTGATAGGTGAGGTTCCGAAGCCAGTGTTAGGGGCAAGCGGCTCGTTGATACTCCTGCTGGTGTGGACCAATTGCTGCATTGTAGAAACGCTGGACTTTACCCGCGCGGAGCGAAATCGCCAGGCCGCTCCCCACCGTACCGCCTTCTGGGTCGATGGGCATCTGAAGCAAGTTGCCTTCTCGCTTGTGGTCCTGTCCATCTGTCTGGCAGGCAAGGGTGAAGTGCCAGCCCCTTTCGCTGCTGCCGTTGCGGTCAGTGCGTTGGCCATGGCTTATGCCGGGTACCAAACAAACCCATTTAGCCTGGATGTAAGAACTCTACTCGTCGATGCTGCCCTCTGCTCGCCGCTTCTGATACCAATAACGCTATGGACTCGCCCGTAGACTTTTCACCGGTCGCGCGCGTTTACCGTTTGCTGGAGACTATTGTTTTCGGACGCAGCCTGCAGCGGCGGCGATGTGCTTTCCTCTCCGAAGTCGCGGGCGCAACTCGGATCCTGATTCTTGGCGAGGGAGATGGAAGGTTTGCTGCCGAGTATGCCCGCCTGAACCGCCGGTCACACCTTCAAATTGTAGATATCAGCCCGGGCATGCAGCGTGTTGGTCAAGAGCGCTTGCGGCGCGCGGGCCTCTCATCCGGACGCATCGAATGGACCATCGCCGACGCCCGCACGGTCCGTTTCGACGGACCCTACGACCTTGTTGTGACTCACTTTTTTCTGGACTGCTTCGGAGCCTCGGAACTCAAGCTCCTGATCCCTCGCGTAGTGCACTGCATGACAGCGGGCGGACGCTGGCTCATCTCCGAGTTTCAGCTCCCTGAACGAGGCCTTTGGCGTCTGCCGGCTAAGGCTCTCGTCTGGACCATGTACAAGTTCTTTGGTCATTTCGCGAATTTGCAAACACAGCGGCTTCCACGCTACGCTCCGCTTCTGCAAGTGAACGGGCTGCGGCGTGAGAAGCGGCAGACGGCCGGAGGTGGTCTGCTGGTTTCTGAGCTTTGGCGCAAAGGCCATTAAGCCCGGAGAACACCGGTGCTACCGGGGCGCTCCAGAGTGCAGTGTTCCGTACGGAGAGCGCCCAGTCTAAGCGGCAACGAGGGTAAACATAAACTTTGACCCGACACCCAGCTGGGTCTCGGCCCAGATCTCGCCTCCGCAGCTTTCGACAATTCGTCTGCAAATGGCGAGTCCCAGACCGGTGCCGGATAACTCCCGACCATGCAAGCGCCGGAAGGGCTCGAAGATCTTCTCCACTTGCGTCGGGTCAAAGCCGATGCCATTGTCGGCAACCGATATCAGCCATTTACCCCCTAATTTCTCGGCGCCCACTCTTACCATAGGAGCCTGACCGGGCTTGCTGTACTTCAATGCGTTCGAGATAAGGTTCTGCAGAAGCTGAATCACCAACTCCCGATTCGCCCTTACCTGAGGCAAATCACCTGTCTCTATGCGGGCATTTGATTCGGCCATTCGTGCTTCCAGGTTCTCAAGCGCCACGGCTACCGCGCTACCGAGATCCACAACACCCGACTGACTCGTATCGTTGCCAGCCTGCGCGTACTCCAGCAACGACCGCACCAGCCGACTCATGCGGGCCGCCGCCTCGCGGACAAATTGAACCTGCTGCTGAACCTTTTCGCTATCGCCAAGTTGTCCCTGACGAAACAGCAGTTCGGTGTAGAGGGTTATTGTCCGAAGCGGCTCCTGCAGATCGTGGCTGGCGATGGCCGAGAAGATTTCCAGTTCTCTATTGCTCCGCAAAAGTTCGGCATTCAGACGGTTGATTTCTAGAGCGCGATGTCCGAGCAGCGCCTGGGCCATGTTCTCCCGGATGGCTGCTGCGTGGCTTAGTTCGACGGCTAGCCAGGGGGCCGAGTGGTCGCGGACTTGTTCCTGCCACAGTTGAAACGAGCGCTTCGGGCGAGTGCTCGATCCTGGTGTTCCAGCATCCAGGGCACCTTGCGGACCGCCGGCCCACCGGACAGTCTCAACCAGTTCCGGCCGAAACCAGAGTACAGCTTCGGGACTGCCAGGCGCCAACCGGATGGCCAGAGTTCCGCTCGCAACATTCCCAAAGTTTCTGGCCTCTTCAAACTCCAGAACGAGCGCGTCCGTTGACCAGACCGCCTGCCACTCGCGACCGCTCAGCCAGTCGCGAATCCGCTCAATTTGCTCGAGCTCAGGGGTTCGACCAATTCGGAAAGTGCGGCTCGCGGTACAAAGAGCGGCACCGGAGGCATCCATTCCGGTCAGCAGGTTGGGGTCACCCGTCACCAGTGCATAGACAAAGTCTCCGGAGCTTTGGAGCCGCTCGGCCAAAGCTTCGTGGGCCTTGGCCAGACCGTTGCCATATTGCGTTCGCTCCAGATCCTCTTTGATGCCGACCTGTAATCCCAGAATGCGCGCCAGGATCTCGCCTGCATCCCGGGTATCTTCGCTCAATGCTTTCGGCGTTCTGTTGTGACAGGCAACCAGGCCCCACAGCTTTCCCTCCCGGACGATGGAGAACGAGAGCGACGCCCTGACCCCCATGTCGCGCAAGTACTCGAGATGAAAGGGCGAAGTGGAGCGCAAGGCACAGTAGCTCATATCGAGCGGCTTGCCCGTCTTCGGATTTAAGGGAGGATGGAGCGGCACCGGCACGGCATCTACGTCGGCCGTCAACCGATAAGGGCTCAACAAATAAAGCCGCCGTGCCTGAGCCGGAATATCGGAGGCGGGGTAACGCAACCCCAGGAAAGGCTCCATCTCAGGCTGCCGCGACTCTGCAATCACGGCGCCGGATTGATCCGGGAGAAAGCGGTAGATCATCACGCGGTCGAACTGCGTCAGTTCGCGAAAATGGTCGGCTGCCGACTGGCAAAAGGCGGGCAAGGTAACCGATGCATCCAGGTCAGCAATTGTTTTGCGGATGGCTGCCTGCAGACTTACGCCGGAGTCTGAGAGTTCCGACGCTCTCTGCAACTCCAACAGCAGAACACCGTCCCAGCGATGAGCGCGCGCCGTCCAATTGCCTCCGTTCTTTGCTGTGAACGTCGCCAGGAGATGGTTGGGCGGGGCCAGCTTATCTTGGGCGGCTCTTGCGCCGAAGTCCGCCGCTTGCTGTCGTTCGAAGATTTCAAATAGGCTGCTGCCCAGCAGTTGCTCACTCGACATAGCCAACTGGCGAGCAGCATCGGCGCTCGCCTGCAGTACGCAAAGTGAAGGTTCTTCCAGTACCAGGAGAGCGCCGTGCGGCTGGATAGCACCAGGCGCATGAATCGGTTCTCGTTCGCACTCTTCGGTGGCGCTGGTCGGAGGACGAAGAAGTTGTAATCCCACGTATTCCTACACCCTTACCTTGCCATGTATTGCGGCAATTTGCCAGTTCAGAGGCCCAGTAAAGTTGACTAAGGTTTAATAAACCCAAGCTTCACCAGATCCGGCGAAGGCAAAGGCGCATTAAACTGCGTCTGAGCAAATGTCTGCTTCACGCGACCGGATTCTAAAGCAACGCCGAACGGTGGATCGACGAACGGAAAGGCCTGCCGCAGTTTCGCCGTCTCTAAGCTGGTCTGGGCCTTCAAGTTGGTATCGCGCAGGAACGCTGCGGCAAACTGTGCGTCGTGCGTCGGTATCGCCACAATGCGAGTGTTATCCCATCGGAGTGTCGAGAGGAATTTAGAAGCTTGGTCACAATGCGAGCACTCCGGATCATAGAAAAACAAGAACACTTTGCCTTCTGCTAAATTCTGGGGCTTGCCGTCCACAATCACGGGCGTGGGCACTTGCACTTTAGCGCGCATGGTGGCGTTCAGCCCATAGCTGACACCTGCTAAGACCAGGACAGAAGCAAGCAGGGCGGCTGGAACTCGCAGGCTTTTCAGTGCCGACGACCAGGCGAAAGCAGCCACACCCAGCAAAAGCATAAGCGCATCGCCGACGAAAAAGCCGGGCCCGACGGTCCGCTTGATCAAGGGAAAACAGCTGCACTCGTGGCCAACCAGCTTGCTGTAGTAGACGCCAATCCAGCCCATAAAGAACAGCAGTAGAGCTGAGCCGAGAATGCCACCCAGTTTGCGATAATTCCGCATGAGCAGCAGAACGGCTGTGAATACTTCCAAGGCGCCCAGTGTTGCGGCCCCGACCGTACCCCAACCCCCGGGCACCTGCGCTTGTTCCAAAAGCTCGCCCGCTTGGAACGGCAGCAGCATCTTCCAACCGCCGGAGACCATATAAATGATGGCGAGCAGAACGGCTGCCACTGTCCCTGCCGACTGCTTCCAGGCTCCGCTTGTCGACTGGACGGCAACTGGCGAGCCGTCCAACGCTACGTTATGCATCCTGAACTAATTGTATTCTTATTTGTTGCCCTTCCAACTTCCGTCCGCCCTCGCTCTATTGATCCTCGCCCTGCCCTGCTTTCCGGCGCCGCCGCCGGACAAGAAACTCGAGTCCGAGGTGCGTCAGATTACCCGGTCGGCCATCCTGATCGACACGCATAACGATACGCCCAGCTTCACTGTGAATGGGTCGGACATTGGCAGCTCGCCGAAACAGCAGACGGATATCCCGCGCCTGAAGGAAGGGGGCGTCGGCGCGGTCTTTTTCTCAGTTTATGTGGCGGCGACGTACGTGGAAGGAAACCACTCGGCTAACCGGGCGCTGCAGATGATTGATACTGTTCAGCACGACATCATTGATCGTTATCCGGATGCCTTTCAGCAGGCCTTCACTGCGGATGACATTGTGCGGGCTCACAAGCATGGCAAGATTGCCGCACTAATGGGCATCGAGGGAGGTCATGCCATTGAGGACAGCCCTCGCCTGCTGCGCGACTTCTATCAGCTTGGTGTTCGTTACATGACCCTGACCCACTGGAACACCAATAATTGGGCCGACTCATCTGGAGATATCGGCAATGACAAGGTCCAGCATCACAACGGACTGACGCCGCTCGGCAAAGATATAGTGCGCGAGATGAATCGGCTCGGCATGATGGTGGATATCTCGCATGTAGCCGATAAGACGTTCTACGATGCTCTGGAGACTAGTTCGGCGCCGCTGATAGCTTCCCATTCAGCCTGTCGCGCTCTGTCGAACGTGCCGCGCAATATGACCGATGACATGATCCGCGCGCTGGCAAAGAAGGGTGGAGTGATTCAGTTAAACCTTTACTGCCCGTTCTTGTCACAGAAAGCTGCCGATGCGCCCAAAGACGCACCCCTTCGGGCAACAATGTCCGATGTAGTGGCCCACATCAACCACGTTCGCGAGGTCGCCGGCATCGACGCCATTGGAATCGGCACCGACTTCGACGGCATTACTTGCGCGCCGGTGGGCCTGGATGATGTCTCAAAGTTTCCAAACCTGACTGCGGCGTTGCTTAAAGAAGGCTACTCGGCCTCTGACATTAAGAAGATCTATGGAGGTAACACCCTTCGCTTGATGCACAGAGTAGAGAAGGAGCGAGATACTTTGGCGCGGCAGTGAGAGCCCCGATGCGTTTAGGACAAGAAACGACTGCTACACTCGGGTCAAATCTGAGGCTTGACCCTTTGCACTACCGCCGGTTTGCAAGCTTGATTTGTGTTTTAATGGGCTTCGTCATTGCCGGGCCCGCATTTGCCCAGTCGGACTTTCAATTGCATGCTGAAAGCACACTGGTGGTGATCCCGGTGAGTGTGACAGACCCTGCAAACCACTTTGTACTAAACCTCGCCAAGGATCGCTTCTCGCTGTTTGAGGACGGAGTTAAACAACAGATCACCCAATTCGCTGGTGAAGATGCACCTCTCTCCATCGGCTTGCTCATAGATGTGAGCGGCAGTATGGGCAGGAAGCTTTCGATCTCGCAAAGTGCCGTTACTGAGTTCATGAAAACCATGAACCCGAAAGACGAAGCGCTTCTGCTCGAGTTCGGAGACAAGGCTCAGGTAACAGTTCCTTTCACGACCGACCCGGAAGTGATCAGAGACAAGATGAACTCGGTGCAGTCGGCTGGGCTTACCGCATTGCTGGACGCCGTGCATCTAGGACTGGCTGAGATGAAGAAAGCCAGGAACCCGCGTAAAGCACTGCTTATTCTTTCCGATGGTGGCGATAACAACAGCCGATACACAGCCACCGAGATCCGAGACATTGTGCGCGAAGCTGACGTCCAAATCTACTGCATGGGCGTCTTCGAGTCTGCGACAATCGGCCTGACTCCGACGGAGGTTTCGGGTCCGGCCTTACTGGGCGAGATTTCTGAGCAGACTGGAGGGCGCGTATTCCCCGCCCGCTCAATGAGCGCGCTGCCAAGTATCGCAAGAAGAATCGGAGTAGAACTACGCAACGAATACATCCTCGCGTATGCACCCTCGAATGCGAACCGGGATGGAACTTACCGAAAGATTCAGGTGAAGCTGCAAGCTCCTGAGGGCCTGCCGGATCTCAAGGCCCGCTGGAGGGTAGGCTATTATGCGCCTGCCAAGTAGTCTGAACGGTCGAGGGTAAAGTGCGATTGCCTGGAAAACGGCTCTTAGCGATGGCCAATGTGAGTAGAGGCCGCTGGGCGTGCTGCCGCAGGGACAGACGGCCGGATAGCGGTCGCGCGATAGCCCGACCCAATTGTCGGCACTGGGTGATAACCAGACCCGATTATCGGTAACCGAGAAAGACCGCCGGCGCTTGGCGAGGGCCATCGAGTAATCACTGGCGACGGATGGTAACCGGCTGTGGGATGGTAACCGGGATGCGTGCCTATGGGCCACTGCGAACCGACAGGCCGGTGATGGTACGGAAACAACACGAAAAGGCCGCCGGCGGGAGCAAAGGATGAGTAGGGAGTTGACTGATATACGCGATACGGGTCGTTTGCGCTTCCATAGGTCGAATATCCAAGCACGGAAGTGGCTGGCGTCGGATAGTTCGGCGACAAATAACTCGGAGGAACAACAAACGGCCCTCCTAAAAACCCGGGGTCTGTATCGAGAGCGTCGCTCTGATCTGCCGAGGCTAACTGGTTCCTGTCTGCTAAAACGCTGTTGCGATTCGAAGCCCAGTCATAGAACTCGTCGGTAGCCCCATCGCCGAACTTCTGGGTTGTAAGCTCAAGGGCGAAGTAGTAGATATGAGACGAATCCACCGTAGTTGCGACCCCGTGACTCTTCACCTTGCACTCGCCACTGTATACCTGCAGTTCGCCAACATCTGAGTCGAGTCGATAAATGCCCGGCTTCGGAAAACGAACTTCCGCTCCTTCATAGCTCATCGCTATCGCATCTCCGGACCTCGCATTGAGACTGTCTAGAATCGCTGAGCCCTTCGTAAACTCAACGCGCGTATCTGTAAGAGAGTTTGAGACCATCCGCAGGGAGCTGTGGTCGTCGAGGCGAAGAAAGACACCCGGAGTGAGCACAATCTCCGCCTTACCCTTTTCGGTGCTCATAATCGATCCGTTATTAAGGCTCGGGAACACTGCCGGCTTGTGTTCAAGCGGCTTGTCATCCAGAACA
Organism: uncultured Bryobacteraceae bacterium; assembly: GCA_964248405.1. Taxonomy (GTDB): domain Bacteria; phylum Acidobacteriota; class Terriglobia; order Bryobacterales; family Bryobacteraceae; genus Bog-105. The sequence continues at coordinate 65,269 of CAXTYH010000011.1, read as the reverse complement.
ACGGTGCCTTCGAAGTATTGAAGCAGTCCCGATGAAGCGGAAACCACGTCCTGAGCGAGGCCTGACTGGCAGGCGCCCACCAGGAAAGCGGAGACAAAAAGCAAACTCCTGCGCATATAGCCTCTGGACACTAGCATCTCCGTGTCCTGACTACTTGTCAACGGAAATTGTTCGCTTACCCTCACGCTCGAGCCGCTTGGCTTCCTGCCACCGCTCCTCCATATCCTCTAAGGAGTGCGCTCCGCCTGCACCTAGCGGCAAGGCCTGCTCTACGTGTGCGAATCGACTTCGAAACCGGGCATTCGCCTTCCGCAACGCCTGCTCACTGTCCACTTTCATCCAGCGGGCCAGATTCACTACCGTAAACAGCAGGTCGCCCACTTCGTGTTCCAATTCTTCGGTGCTGCCGGTTTCGCGAGCTGCGACCACTTCTGCCGCTTCCTCGGTCAACTTCTCTAGAACGCCATCGATGGTTGGCCATTCGAACCCAAGCCCGGCTGCTTTGGAGCTGAGTTTTTCCGCCTCGACCAGTGCTGGCTGGTGCCGCAGCACCTCATCGAGAACTGAAGGGTCGGAAGCCTTTCCTTCATCGGCCCGCTCAGCCTTCTTGATTTCATCCCAACGCTTCTTTACGTCCTCTGCCGTTCGTGCCTCGGCGTCCCCGAAAATATGCGGATGGCGGCGGATCAGCTTTTCATTAATGGCTCGCAGCGAATCTGCAATATCGAACAGCTGCTTCTCCCGTGCGATTTCAGCCAGAAACACAGGCTGCAGCAGCAGATCGCCCAGCTCGCTCTGCAACCCGCGCCAGTCCCGCCGATCTATGGCATCCAGAACCTCGTAAGTTTCCTCCAGCGTGTAGGGCTTAATGGAATCAAAGGTCTGCTTCCCATCCCACGGGCAACCACCCGGCGCTCTCAGCTTGGCCATCAATTGAAGGAGTTCAACGAACGCAGCGCCTGCTTGCTGAAAACGATGGTTCACGCCCGATAGTAGCCGAGTTCACTCTGCCAAACTAGAAGAAGCGCGCCCCATGTCTGACCCCAATACTCTCCCTGCTCCTCCGGCAAATTTCCTCTTTCTCGTCGAATCCATTCTGATGCAGGCCCAAATGCAGCTCGGCTTGCTTCAATTCGCTGAACTCGAGGGCGAAGGGGAGGGGCCCGATCTTGCTATGGCTCGCCACTCGATTGATTTGTTGGCCATGTTGCAGGAGAAAACAAAGGGCAATCTCACCGTGGAAGAACAGCGGCTGCTTGAGAATGGCTTAACCGAGTTGCGGTTCCGCTACGTGCAGATAGCCAAGCAAGTGGAGGCCGAGAGTGCCGAGGCAGCGTCGTCCCGGACCGTCCCGCCCGCTGAGCCCACCAAGGACGATGATCGACCGCGCATCATCTCGTCAGGCGGCGGCAAAGGTTCGAAGTCCTAGGAAGATGCTGGACGCTTTCGAGCACGCCTCTATCCTTGTGCTCGGCTCCGGCACCAGCGTAGGAGTTCCCATGATCGGCTGCCGATGCAAGGTCTGCTCCTCCGATGACCCGCGGGACAAGCGGCTCCGGCCTTCGGTGCTCCTGCGCCTAGGCGAGAAACGAGTGCTGATCGATACTGCGCCTGACTTCCGCTATCAAGCGCTTCGATACGGCATCGAACACCTGGACGCTATCCTGTACACCCACGCCCATGCCGATCACATTCTCGGTCTGGACGATGTCCGGCCTTTCAATTTCATGCAACGGACAGAGATCCCCATCTATGTGTCGGAAGGCACTTGGGAGACCCTGGAGCGCACCTTTCGATACGTATTCGACGGCGTGGTCACCGAGTCCAGCCGGCCACGTCTCGCTCCCCATTTCTTTGGCGATGAACCTTTCACTACGGCCGGCATGGAGTTCCAGCCCATCCGGATCTCGCACGGTCGTGGCACGGTGCATGGCTTTCGCTTTGGCGATTGCGCCTACCTGACTGACCACAGCGGTATCCCTCCCGAGAGCTTGCAGAAGCTGCACGGGCTTGACGTTCTCTTTCTGGATGCCCTTCGAAACAACCCCCATCCCACTCACTCGACAGTTGAGGAGTCGCTGAGGACGGTCGAGCAGCTACGTCCCCGCCGGGCTTTCTTTACCCATATTTCGCACGACCTGCTCCACGCGAGCATAGAGGCCCGCTTGCCGGACCATGTTCACCTGGCTTACGACGGTCTCGACATTCCGATTGGATATGGGGATCATGCATGACGGCCACGGTCTTTCGTTCTCTGGAGGAAGCCTGTCGCGGCGCCCGACCGTGCGCTCTGGCCATTGGCAACTTCGACGGCGTTCACCTAGGTCATCAAGCCCTTCTTTGTAAGACGGTAGAGACCGCTGCGGCAATGGCGACTGAGCCTCGTGGGGGTACTCCGGCAGTCCTAACGTTTGATCCGCACCCGACGACGATTGTGGCCCCGGAACGTGTTCCCCTGAAGATCTACAGCCTGGAGGAACGGCTGCTTCTGCTCGGCAAGTACGGTGCCCAACAGGTGACAGTTCTCCCTTTCACCCCGGAAATTTCCCGCCTGTCCGCAGGGGAGTTTGTCGAGCAGATTCTGGTGCAGGGATTGCGAGTTCGGACCGTTGTGGTGGGCGAAAGTTTTCGTTTTGGTTACAGTCAGGGCGGAGACAGCTCGGCGCTCGCCAGACTCGGAGAGCAGTTCGAATTCCAGACGTTCTTTTTACCTCCCGTTCTGAAGCGCGGCGAAGTGGTCTCCAGTTCGGCCATTCGCCGATACTTGCTGGAGGGCAAGGTTGGGCGTGCTAATCGTATGCTCGGCCGTTGCTTTGCAGTAGAAGGGCCCGTCGTCTCCGGCTTTGGAATCGGCTCCAAGCAAACCGTTCCTACGCTGAACCTGCGGCCCGCTTCGAATCAGGTCATTCCGCGCGGGGTTTTCATCACTGAGACAGTGGATACCGTGACGGGAAAGCGCTGGGACTCGATCACGAACTCCGGCTTTCGCCCCACCTTCAGCGGCGAAGAACTCACGGTGGAAACGTTTCTCCTGAGCCCGTTTGAGCCTCCGGCCCCCACTCAAATCTCCGTCGAGTTCCGCCGCTTCGTCCGACCGGAGAAAGCCTTTTCGAACCCGCAGGAATTGCGAGCTCAGATACTGCGTGATGTTGCGCGGGCGCAGGCGTACTGGCGAAGGGTTGCCGGCCTGGGCAAGTCCGCTGCTTCGATATACTGAGTTCAATTTCACTGTCCTTCGAAAGCAGATTCCACCATGCAGCTAACTCCAGGCAAACTGAAGCACCTCAACAAACTTTCTAATGAGAATGGCGTGATTGCGGCCGCCGCAATGGATCAGCGCGGAAGCTTGAAAAAAAGCATTGCCAGTGCCAAGGGAGTGGAGGAAAAGGAAGTCTCGGACGAGATGATGTCCGAGTTCAAGATTGTTGTATCCAAAGTCTTGACCCAGCATGCCAGCGCTATTCTGCTTGACCCGGAGTTTGGCTTGCCGGCGGCGGAAGCACGCTCGCCCAAAGCCGGTCTTCTGCTTGCCTATGAAGAGAGCGGTTACGACAATGCGAAGCCCGGTCGCCTGCCCGACCTGCTCCCTCATATGTCAGTCAAGCGAATCAAAGAACTCGGCGCAGATGCAGTCAAGATCTTGATCTACTATTCGCCGTTTGACGCCAGCGATGTTAACGACATCAAGCACGCCTTCATTGAGCGAATTGGCGCCGAATGCGAAAGCTACGACATTCCCTTCTTCCTTGAATTTGTCGGCTACGATCCCAAAGGAGGCAACGAGAAGGGCTTTGAGTACGCCAAGATCAAGCCCGAAGTGGTGATGGGCGCTATGCGCGAGTTCGGCAAGCCGGAGTACAAAGTCGACATGCTGAAAGTTGAAGTTCCCGTCAATGCCGAGTTTGTGGAAGGCAGCAGCGTTTTCAAAGGACAGGCCGCGTACACCCGCAAAGAAGCGATGGAGTTGTATCGGAAAGCTGCGGACACCGCGCAGAAGCCATTCATCTATTTGAGTGCCGGCGTTGGCAACGCGCAATTTGTGGAATCCCTGAACCTGGCAGCCGAAGCTGGAACGGACTATTCTGGAGTTTTATGCGGACGCGCTACCTGGAAAGAGGGCATTCCCGTTTTTGCTAAAGGCGGCAAGAACGCGCTGGAAGATTGGATGGCAAATCAGGGCGTTAAGAACATCGAAGCAGTGAACGCGGCCATCAAGGGAGCTCATTCCTGGAGAGAGAAGTACGGAGTGGCAGCGCACGCTTAGCACCGTAAGGTTCCATGAATTTCGCTTCCATACCCGAAGCCATCGAGGAGTTTCGGCAAGGCAAGATCGTCATCATCGTCGATGACGAAGATCGCGAGAATGAAGGCGATTTGACCATTGCCGCAGAGTTGATCACGCCCGACGACATCAACTTCATGGCCACACACGGCCGCGGCCTTATCTGTCTGGCATTAAGCTCGGACCTGTGCACCAAACTTGATTTGCCATTAATGTCACCGGTGAATACGGCGCGTTTTGGCACTGCCTTTTGTGAAGCCATCGACGCAGCCGAGGGTGTTACTTCAGGCATTTCCGCCTACGACCGCGCTCACACCATCCGTGTCGCAATGGATCCACAGACCCGGCCGCAGGATCTCGCCCGGCCTGGCCACATTTTCCCGTTGCGTGCGCGACCGGGCGGCGTGCTGGTTCGCTCCGGCCAGACCGAAGCATCGGTGGATCTGGCCCGCCTCGCCGGCCTGCGTGAAGGCGGCGTCATCTGCGAAATCATGAACGAGGACGGAACCATGTCGCGGGTTCCGCAGCTACTCGAGTTCTGTAAGCACTACGGCTTGAAAATGATCTCGGTTGCTGATCTGATCCGCTACCGGACGCAGACCGAAAAGCTGATCCGCCGTGATGCGGCAGGCACTATACGTACTCGCTCCGGTGAGTTTAAGACCGTGCGCTACGTAAGCAGCCTGGACGGCGAAGCGCACCTGGCTCTGGTGCACGGTGACGTATCAGGGCAGCGCGATGTACTGGTTCGGGTTCACTCCCACTGCGCTTACGGCGATGTCTTTCACTCGCTCGATTGTGACTGCCACGAACTAATCCGTTCCGCGCTCGAACGGATTTCGCAGGCGCCGTGCGGCGTGTTCATCTATCTTCACCAGTCTGGTCCGGGGGTGGAGACGACTCTGCGCAACGGGCAGCGCGAACTGGGAACGCACGGGGTCTACGAGTCAAATGTTGTCACACCCGATCGCCAACCGCTGCAGCTGAACGCAGGGGTGGGCGCGCAGATCCTTTCCGATCTTGGCCTTTCAACCATTCATCTTCTGACAAACCATCCACGTAAGTTCGTCGGACTGGAAGGCTTCGGCATTCAGGTCACGCGCCAGGTTGCCTTCTCCGGCGGTTGAGCGGTGCCGTCGCGGCCAGTACAATGGTCGGTTTCCATGTTTCGCTTCATCGCTGTAATGCTTGCCCTCGCAAGTGGCTTGTCCGCCCAGGACGCTTGGTCTCTCAACCATCTTTATAGCCGACCGTTTATCTGGGGCACGTGGCCGTCACAGGTTGCCTGGTCCAAGCACGGACACGTACTCGGTTTCCTTTGGAATCCCGCAGGCGGAAGCTTTCATGATTTGTACGTTTACCGCGCCGATAACAAGCAATTGGTCCGCCTGACGAACCTCGAAAGTCTTAAAGATCCGATCAACGACGGCGAAGGGGAGACGGATGTTCATCGCAAGCACTACCTTCCGTCCTCGGCAGGCTTAACCTCTTTCGATCTCTCCTCCGACGGCAAGGAAGCTGTCTTCTCCTACCGGGGCGATTTGTTTGCAGTTGAGACGACCGGCGGCACGATTCAGCGTTTGACGAAGACCAAAGCAGCCGAGACAAGTCCGCTGCTAGCCAATGATGGATCACGCCTGGCTTTCGCGCAAGGCGGTCAGGTGTATGTGATGGACCGCCGCAGCGGCATGCTCGAGCAGCGTACCGATATCAAAGCCCCGGCGGTGCTATCGGGCTTTTCATGGTCTCCGGATGGCAAGCACCTTGCTTATTCGACGCGCGCTGGGCAAGGCCGCACCATGCCGCTGCCCAACTACTCAGGCGCCTTTGTGACAGCGCCGCAGTTCCCGCGCGATGTAGCAGGCGACGCGCCAGTGCCGCTCCAGCACTTCATTGTCGACTCATCGGGAGATGCTCCCCCCAAGCTGCTCGATACCGGCCATGGCTTCGGCTTCCAGGCCCCGCGTTGGTCTGAAGATTCCCGCTATCTCCTCCTGGTGACGCAGGCTGCCAACCTGAAGAGCCAGGATGTGCTGGTGGTGGACAGCAACACCGGCCAATCGAAATCGGTGTACCACCAGACGGATGATCGCTGGGTGGAAGCTGCCGATGTAGGCTGGGACCCGAATTCCAAGAACATCTGGTTCGTCAGTGACCAGTCCGGCTTCCAGCATCTCTACACGGTTGCCATCGATGGCGGCAATCTCCGGCAGCTCACCCGAGGCAACTGGGAAATTCATAACGATCCGTTCTCGAACCGGCCCGAGTGGATTGGCGATTACATCTACTATTCCTCGACGGAGAAGAACACAGCAGAACGCCAGTTCTATCGCATCTCCGCAGGGGGAGGGCACGAACCCGAGCAACTAACCGAGCACGAAGGCATCAACATTGGTTGGGTCTCCGAAGACGGAAAAGCACGCGCCATTTTGCAGGCCGATCTGAAGAATCCATTCGATCTGTACGTGGACGGCCATCGAGTCACACAGTCTCCGCTGCCCGAGTTTTACCGGACCAAGTGGGCCGAGAGCCGTTTTGTTTCGTATCCCTCCGCAAAAGATGGACGCCCGGTGGCGGCTCGCCTGCTGCTGCCACCCGGTTACGACCCAGCACTTGCCGGCGCAAAGCCCCGGCCCGCTATCGTTTACATTCACGGGTCTGGATACGCCACCAGCATTCTAAAGCAATGGGGCAGCTATCAGGAACTTCGTTTTGTTTTTAACAATTACCTGGCGCATCAAGGCTACGTAATCCTCGAGATGGATTACCGAGGCAGCACCAACTATGGACGCGAGTGGCGTAGCGGTGTCTACCTGGACATGGGTGGACCGGACTTGGATGACGTGCTCGGTGGCGTTGAGTATCTGCGCAGTTTGAAGAACATCGACATGCACCGTGTGGGCATCTGGGGCTGGAGTTATGGCGGTTTTATGACGGCAATGGCTATGTTTCGCGCGCCCACCGTTTTTGGGGCCGGCGCGGCTTTCTCAGGCGTCTACGATTGGGCTAACTACAATGCCGGCTACACCGATCAGCGTCTAACTACGCCAGCCGAAAATCCGGAAGCTTACGAACGTAGTTCCCCCATCCATTTCTCCCAGCAGCTTCAGAATCATCTGTTGCTTGTCCATGGCATGGCCGACAACAACGTTTTATTTCAAGATGCCGTGCAGCTTTCTGAAAAGTTGGTGTCAGAAGGCAAGCCCTTTGAAGAGATCTTTTATCCCGAGGAAAACCATGGCTATGTGCGCGACGAAACACTGAAGGACGCTTTCGGACGTACCGCCGCTTTCTTTGACAGGTACCTGGCTGCCAAGTGAGCTTCCTGTTACCGCGGTTGTATCCCATTGTTGACACGGCGCTGTTACAGGCACGGAGCCTGAGCCCAAGGGGGTTTTCGAACACTCTGCTCGATGCTGGGGTCGGAATTCTCCAGTACCGCCATAAGGAAGCCTGGACTGAGGAGCATTTTCAGGAAGCGGCCACGATCGCCGATGGGTGCAAATCAGCGGGCGCGACCTTTGTTGTGAACGATCGCGCAGACTTCGCCACGTTGCTCGACGCCGCCGTTCACCTGGGCCAGGATGATCTGCCCCCGACAGCGGCACGAGTGGTGGTGGGCCAGCGACGGATCGGGTTCTCGACGCATAACCGCCAGCAGCTCCTGGATGCAGACGAGCAGGACGTAGACTATCTAGCCATAGGCCCCATCTATGCCACAAGCTCCAAAGTGAATGCCGACCCGGCTCTCGGCATTTCCAAGCTTGAGAAACTGCGCTCGCTCACCAGGAAGCCGCTGGTGGCGATCGGCGGCATCACGCTCGCAAACGCCATGCAAGTTGTGGGCGCCGGCGCGGATTCTGTGGCGGTCATCGGCGGCCTTATTCCCGCTTCAGCAGACTTGGCCGAAGTGGGTCGCCTGGCGCGCGAGTGGAACCGTTTGCTTGCCTGAGGCGTAACCCATTTGTATTGCGCCATGCTAGACAGTCTGTTAGCCTAGCGTTTACTTATGAGCCCGAGCCTTACTCGTCTGAAGCCGTTATCAGCCCTGCTCGAACAAGCCGCGCACAGTAGCCTAAAGCGAACTTTAACCGCTAAGAGTCTGGTAGCTCTGGGCGTCGGCGCCATTATCGGTGCTGGGCTATTTGTACGGACTGCGGCAGCTTCGGCAGAAGCAGCGGGCCCGGCAGTAATTATCTCCTTCATTATTGCTGCTACTGGCTGTGCGTTTGCGGGTTTGTGCTACGCCGAATTTGCCGCCATGATCCCCATCGCCGGTAGCGCCTATACATACGCCTACACCACCATGGGCGAGTTCGTGGCCTGGATTATCGGCTGGGCTCTGGTGCTTGAGTATGCTCTCGGGGCGGCAACGGTTTCTATTGCCTGGAGCGAATACCTCAACAACCTCTTAGGCGGCAGGATTCCGTTTGAATGGTGCCACTCCCCTATGGAAACTTCGGCGGCTGGTGTGCACGGATTGCTGAATGCTCCCGCACTGTTGATTCTGCTGCTGCTGACAGCCTTGCTTATCAAAGGCACTGCGGAGTCCGCTGGGGTCAACATGGTGATTGTGATTATCAAGCTGAGCATTGTAGTTGTCTTCGTCGCGCTTGGCTGGCAATTCATCAATGGTGCGAACTATCACCCCTTCACCATTCCGGCGAGCATGGCCGGGCACGAAGGAACTTTCAAACATGGCTGGGCCGGAGTTCTGGGCGGCGCAGGAATCGTATTCTTTGCCTTTATCGGTTTTGATGCTGTCTCCACGGCGGCTCAAGAATGCAAGGAACCCAGCAAAGATATGCCGGTAGGCATTCTTGGATCGCTGGCACTCTGCACGATTCTGTACATTCTATTCGGTTATGTGCTCACTGGCGTCTGCAATTGGCACGAGTTTGGAACGGCGGGCAAAGAAGCCTCGGTAGCTTATGCAATTCAGCACTATATGCCCGGATATCACTGGCTCGGGACGGCTGTCACTGTCGCCATTCTGGCTGGGTTTTCATCCGTCATTTTGGTGATGCTCCTGGGCCAGAGCCGCGTGTTCTACTCGATGGCCAACGATGGCCTGCTGCCAAAATTGTTCTCAGAGCTCCATCCGAAGTTTCAGACTCCATACAAATGCAATATGGTTCTGTTCGTGTTTGTCGGCTTGTTTGCGGGCTTCATTCCCGGGTCGCTGGCTGGTGACTTAACTTCCATCGGGACCCTGTTCGCTTTTGCCCTGGTCTGTATTGGCGTTTGGATTATGCGTCATTCCCAGCCGGCTCTTGCGCGGCCCTTCCGCACTCCGCTGGTTCCCTTAGTTCCTATACTCGGCGTTGTCGTTTGCAGCGGCATGATTGTTTCTCTTGATCTCCGGACCCAACTCACTGCCCTATGCTGGATGATGATTGGTTTGGTCGTGTACTTCGGCTACAGTCGCAAGCACAGCAATCTGAACATAGTTCCCGCGCGGGAAACGGCTCCCATCGTCGGAGCCCGCTGACCCACATTGAGCTGTTCCGACGTCTACCTGCTCGTGAAGCTTTCATTTATCGCCATCCTTACACTGCTCACGCTGCCAGTGTTCGGCCAAGGCAGCAGCGGAAGCTACGTGCTGCAGGACGTTCGGGTCATTGACGGCACCGGCCGGGCTCCCGTTGAGCATCAATCCATCGTGATTGCGAACGGCAAAATCACTCAGATTGTTGCGGCCAGTACAAATCCGAAGCCCGCCGGAGCGCAGGTAATTCAACTGTCGGGCAAGACCGTTATCCCCGGCCTGATCAACGGGCACGGGCACGTCGGGCTTGTGGAAGGAACCAGCGTGTCTCCGTCCCACTACACAGGCCTGAACGTGATGCGTGAGCTTGTGCAATACGAGAACTACGGCGTTACCACGGTGATGTCTCTGGGCTTGAACAAGGATCTGGTTTACAAGCTTCGTTCCGACCAGGAGAAAGGGAACGAGCCCGGAGCCACGCTGCTGACTGCGGGGCGCGGGATCGGTATACCCAAAGGCCAGCCTGCGTTGAATGTCGGCGCAGACCAGATCTATCGCCCCTCGACGCCTGAACAGGCGCGCGCTGCGGTTCAGCAGATGGCAAGTCATTCGCCGAACCTGATTAAAATATGGGTCGACAACAACATGGGCAAACTGCCTCCGCCCGACCCGGCGATTGTTGCGGCTGTGATCGACGAAGCGCATCGTCTCAATCTGCGAGTGGCTGCCCACGTTTATACGCTCGCTGACGCCAAGATGCTTTTGAAAGATGGTGCCGATATTCTGGCCCACAGCGTTCGCGACCAGGAACTCGATGCAGATACGGTCAGCCTCATCCGCAACAATAAGACCTATTACATTCCAACGCTGCAACTCGAAGAGTCTTTCTACGGCTATGCGGATCGGCCTGCCTGGACGGAGACAGCGTTTTTCCGGGATGGGGCCGGCCCCAAACTGGAAACCGAACTGAACTCGCAATCGTATCGCGACAGGGTACGCAAAGATCCCGCGACGGAAGTTCACAGGAAAGCTCTGCAAACCGCTATGGTGAATCTCAAAAAGTTACAGGTAGCGACTGCGCTCATCGCCTTTGGTACCGACTCCGGAGCCAACCCATACCGCATTCCCGGCTTCGCTGAACATCGCGAGTTGCAGTTAATGGTCCAAGCCGGTATGACGCCGCTGGAAGCCATCCACAGCGCCACTCAGGTAAACGCTCAGATGCTGAAAGTGGACGAAAGAACGGGTACCTTGCAGGCCGGAAAGCAAGCCGATATCGTCGTACTGGACGCTGATCCTTCGAAGGATATCGCCAACACCGAGAAGATCAACATGGTCTTCCACAACGGGCGCAAAGCGGATCGCCGATCGAAGTAGTTCCGCATCGACGAAGCAGGATAATAGACGGTGGTGGCTACCGAGACCTTCCGTTCAAGCGTTTCCCAAGGGTCAGAAGCAGGAGTCCGCATGGACGAGCGAGCGACTCTCATTCGCGCCTACGGCATCGTGTATCTGTCCCGTGCAATCGATGACCGGGAGATCCTGCTGAAGCGGCAGAACAAAATCTTCTTCCAAATCAGTGCAGCCGGTCACGAAGCCATCCAACTGGCGGCCGCTTGGACGTTGCGGCCCGGAGTCGATTGGACGTTCCCCTACTATCGCGACCGTACACTTTGCCTCGGCCTCGGCATGCGCGAGAGCGACATGTTCAGGCAAGCGGTCGGCGCAGCCTCAGATCCAAGCTCGGGAGGACGCCAGATGCCCTCTCATTGGTCTTCGGCGGAACTGCGGATCGTCTCGAGCTCCTCACCTACCGGAACGCAATTCTTACACGCTGTCGGTTGCGCGCATGGTCAGCGCTATGTCGAAAGCGAGCCGGACGAAATCACCTTGGTATCCGCCGGCGAAGGCTCCACGAGCGAGGGTGAGTTTTGGGAAGCGATCAACGCGGCCTGTCTCGAGCGCCTTCCCCTTGTGTTCCTGATCCAGGACAACGGGTATGCCATATCCGTTCCGGTTGAGCGTCAGACGCCTGGCGGCAGCATTTCGCGTTTGCTGGAAGGCATGCCAGGCCTGCTTCGGCTTGAGGTGGACGGCACAGATTTTGAAGAGTCGTACCGGGCCATGACGGAAGCCGCCGCCTACTGCCGCCAGCGCAGAGGTCCGGCGCTGGTACATGCGCACTGCACCCGGCCCTACTCGCACTCGCTCTCTGATGATGAACGCGCTTATCGGTCGCAGGCTGAACGAAGCGATGAAGCTAGCCGTGACCCTTTGAAGCGGCTGGGCGAATACCTGGTCGGCGCCGGCTTCAGCACTCGAGAAGAACTGATTCAAGTGGGTCGCAGCATCGATCAGAACCTGGACGGAACGTATCAGGAGGTTCTAGGAGCCGCTCCCCCGTCGACCGGCTCTGTGTTTCAGTTCCTCTACTCGCCTGCGATCGACCCGACCTCTCCATCGTTTGAAACCCAGCCCGCCTTCACAGGAGAACCGCGCACGATGATCGATACGATCAATCAGACACTGGCCGAAGAGATGAGGCGCGACCATCGCGTGCTCGTCTTCGGTGAGGACGTAGCTGATTGCAGTCGCGAGCAGTCACTGGCAGAGGTGAAAGGCAAAGGCGGCGTATTCAAAGCAACGGTCGGACTTCAGCGCGAGTTCGGCAGCAATCGCTGCTTCAATACTCCCATTGCAGAAGCTGCCATCATCGGTCGCGCCCTAGGCATGGGCTTGCGCGGATTAAAGCCTGTCCCTGAAATCCAGTTCTTCGATTACATCTGGCCGGCGATGATGCAACTGCGCGATGAGGTCGCAACGCTCCGCTGGCGTTCGAACAACGGCTTCTCCTGCCCCATGGTAGTGCGCGTTCCAATAGGCGGATACCTTACCGGCGGCTCTGTTTATCATAGCCAATGCGGCGAAGTAGCTTTCACGCACATTCCGGGACTACGTGTCGTGTTTCCGTCTAACGCTTTCGATGCCTGCGGGCTTTTGCGGACAGCAATTCGCAGTGATGATCCCGTATTGTTCCTGGAGCATAAGAAGTTGTACCGCGAGCCCTACAATCGAGCGCCGCATCCTGGAAGCGAATTCACCATTCCCTTCGGCAAAGCCCGAGTGGTGAAGACCGGGAGCAATCTCAGCATCATCACTTACGGCGCGCTGGTGCAGAAGGCTTTGCAGGCAGCTTTGCAATTAGAAGGGCGCCGGGCAGTCTCGGTGGAGGTGATCGATCTGCGTTCGCTTTCGCCCTACGACTGGGAAGCAATCAGCGCATCGGTGACCAAGACAAGTCGCGTCATCATTGCCCATGAAGATACGCTCTCCTGGGGTTATGGCGCTGAACTCGCGGCGCGCATCGCTGACGAGCTGTTCTCAAGTTTGGATGCGCCAGTAGGTCGCGTCGCGGCCAAGGACACCTGGGTCGCCTACAGCCCCACACTCGAAGCCGAAATTCTCCCGCAAGTCGCCGACCTGGTTCGTGAGGGCGACCGCTTGCTCTCGTTCTAAATATTTCGGTGTACGAATTTTCGCGCTTTACGCGGCTAGTTGGCTTTCGCCCATCAAGGCTTTATCAATGTGATGAGCGGCTTTGCGTCCTTCGGCAATGGCCCACACGACCAGCGACTGACCGCGGCGCATATCGCCGGCAGAGAAGATGCCGGGCAATGACGTTCGGTAGCAATCGTCTGTTTTGACGTTGCCGCGACCGTCAAGTTGCAGCGGCAGCTGTTCTAGCAGGCCGGCACGTACCGGGCCGGAGAAGCCGATGGCAATGAGCACCAAGTCGGCATCAAGGTAGAACTCTGAACCCGGCATCTGCTGAAGTGCCGGCTTAGGGCCGACGCGAACGCAGTGCAGTTTCTGGACGTTGCCGTTCTCGTCCCCGCTTAGGTGGGTGGTGAGAACAGACCATTCGCGAACACCACCTTCTTCGTGAGCCGCTTCCATGCGAAGTTGCAAAGGCCAATGCGGCCACGGCGTGCTGGTATGGCGGGATTCTGGCGGCATCGCATGGATTTGCAGCTGATAAACCGAAGCAGCTTTCTGCCGATGCGCGGTGCCCAGGCAGTCAGCCCCAGTGTCGCCTCCGCCAATGATGATGACGCGCTTTCCGGTGGCGAGGATTTCCCGGTTTGAAGAGAAGCGTTCGCCGGCAACCCGGCGATTCTGCTGGGCGAGGTAATCCATCGCATAATGGATGCCTTTGAGGTCGCACCCAGGCAATGCCAGTTCGCGCGGCTGCTCAGCTCCAATGGCCAGCAAAATGGCCTGGAACTCGTGCCTCAGCTGATCGGCAGTTACGTCCACTCCAACATGAACTTCCGTTCGAAACTCTACCCCTTCCGCGCGCATCTGCTGGACGCGACGTTCGATCAGGCTCTTTTCCATCTTAAAATCGGGGATGCCGTAACGCAGCAGCCCACCGATGTTTGAGTGACGTTCGAAAACGGTAACGGCGTGACCAGCGCGTGCCAGTTGTTGCGCAGCCGCCAAGCCAGCAGGACCCGAGCCGACGATCGCGATCTTCTTGCCAGTACGCCGGCGTGGCGGTTCGGCGGGCACCCAGCCTTCGGCAAAAGCGTGGTCGATAATTTTTTGCTCGACGGCTTTGATGGTAACTGCTGGTGCATTGATGCCCAGCACACACGCGGATTCGCAGGGCGCCGGGCAGATACGGCCAGTAAACTCCGGGAAATTGTTGGTGGCGTGCAGGGAGCGAATAGCTTCGCGCCAGCGGTCGCGATAGACATAGTCGTTCCAGTCAGGAATGAAGTTGTTCAGGGGACAGCCAGTGTGGCAGAACGGAACACCGCAATCCATGCAGCGAGCAGCCTGTTGCTTGGCCTTGGAGTTGGGGAAGTCCTGATACACCTCGAACCAATCGTTAACGCGTTCGAGTACGGGCCGGCGGGTAGGCGTCTCGCGTTCGTATTCCAGGAAACCGGTCGGTTTGCCCATAGCTAGCGGCCCCTCTCTCCGGCGACAGCGACATTCGTTGCCGAGTCAGGAATGGTCGGAATTTTCATTGGTTCCACCTGATCGGCCAGCGCACGGCGATACTCGTGCGGGAAGACTTTCACGAAAGACGGTAGCATCTCCGACCACCGACCGAGGATGCGATGCGCCAGCGGACTGCCCGTGAACTCGGCGTGGCGGCGCAGCAGATACTCGAGCCGGGCGATATCCTCGCGTTCAAAAATCGGCTCCAGGTCCACTCCGGTGCGGTTGCAACCGAAGCGCGCAAAGTCTCCCGTCCCGTCAAACACGTAGGCTAAGCCACCACTCATACCGGCTGCGAAATTACGTCCAGTAGTCCCGAGAACAACCACTGTGCCGTTGGTCATGTACTCGCAGGCATGATCGCCAACGCCTTCGACGACGGCCGTAGCGCCGGAGTTGCGAACGGCGAAACGCTCGCCCGCAACACCGTTGAAGTAGGCTTCGCCGCTCGTCGCGCCATAGAGAACCGTGTTCCCGACAAGAATATTTGCTTCAGGTGCGAAAGCCGAGCCCTTAGGTGGAGCCACAATCATCCGACCACCTGACAGACCCTTGCCGGCGTAGTCGTTCACTTCGCCTTCCAAAAACACGGTGACCCCTTTGGTGAGGAAAGCTCCAAAGCTCTGGCCGGCCGATCCGGTGAAGTGGATGCGAATTGTGTCATCCGGTAAGCCACTCGAGCCGTACCGTCGGGCAATCTCGCCGCTCAGCATAGTTCCCACCGCGCGATGCACATTACGGATGCTGCTACCGAACTCGACGGGTGCGCCGGATTCAAGAGCATGCCGGGCTCGCTCCAGCAAGACGTGATCGAGCGCTTCCTCCAGTCCGTGATCCTGAGGCTTCAAGCAACGGCGACCGACTCGGCCGGGCACGTGCGGGTTGTGGAGAATGACGGAGAAGTCGAGCCCGCGCGCTTTCCAGTGATCGAGCGTGGGCCGCATCTCAATCATATCGACG
The DNA here is from genome assembly GCA_964248405.1 of uncultured Bryobacteraceae bacterium. Lineage (GTDB taxonomy): Bacteria > Acidobacteriota > Terriglobia > Bryobacterales > Bryobacteraceae > Bog-105. Next base: position 49,529 of record CAXTYH010000011.1, on the reverse strand, counting down.
CGACCGATCATCTCATCCATGGTCCGGAAGCCTGAAGCTGCCATCCACTCGCGGACTTGTTCGGCAATGAAGAAGAAGAAATTGATGACGTGTTCGGGTTGACCGATGAATTTCTTGCGGAGTTCGGGGTTTTGCGTGGCGATGCCGACCGGGCAGGTGTTCAAATGGCACTTGCGCATCATGATGCAGCCGAGGGCAATTAAAGGTGCGGTGGAGAAGCCGTACTCTTCGGCCCCGAGCAGAGCGGCGATGACCACGTCGCGGCCCGTTTGCAGCTTGCCATCAACCTGGACGCGGATGCGGCTGCGCAGATCGTTCATCACCAGCACTTGCTGGGTTTCCGCCAAGCCTAGTTCCCAGGGGACGCCGGCGTGTTTGATGGAGGTCAGCGGCGCTGCGCCGGTGCCTCCATCGTGACCGCTGATGAGAACCACATCGGCATGAGCTTTGGAGACGCCTGCCGCCACGGTTCCTACGCCAACTTCGGCTACCAGCTTGACCGATACACGTGCGGCAGGATTGGCGTTCTTGAGATCGTAGATAAGCTGAGCTAAATCCTCGATGGAATAGATGTCGTGGTGCGGCGGCGGAGAGATGAGCCCAACGCCTGGAAGGGAGTGGCGCACTCGGGCAATCGTTTTGTCGATCTTGTGGCCGGGCAGTTGCCCGCCCTCGCCGGGCTTGGCGCCTTGCGCGACTTTGATTTGAAGCTCGTCGGCGTTCACCAGATAACTCGTTGTGACGCCGAAACGTCCAGAGGCGATCTGTTTCACAGCACTCCGCTTCGAGTCGCCATTGGGGAGCGGAGTGAAGCGGGCCTCGTCTTCCCCGCCCTCGCCGGTATTGGACCGGCCGCCAAGGCGGTTCATGGCAATGGCGAGCGTCTCATGCGCTTCGGCGCTGATTGAGCCAAACGACATAGCGCCCGTCGCAAAGCGTTTCACGATTTCGCTGGCCGGCTCAACCTCGTCTAGTGGTAGCGGATGGGCGCTCTTCTTGAGCTGCATGAGGCCGCGCAGGGTGCACAGCTTCTCGTTTTGCGAATCGATCTGGGCGGCGTACTCTTCAAACGTTCGATAGTGTCCCTGCTGAACAGCATGCTGCAACTTGCTCACGGTCAGCGGGTTCAATGAGTGGTATTCGCCGTTGACGCGGTACTGGTAATTGCCGCCTACGGCCAGCTCCATTTCAGACTCTGAGATGGGACGGAAGGCAAAGCTATGTTTGGAAATGGCTTCATGAGCCAGCACATCGAGACCGATGCCTTCGATGCGGGAAGCAGTGCCAGTGAAATACTCCTCGACCAGCGCCTTGTTCAAACCAACGGCCTCAAACACCTGCGCGCCACGATAGCTTTGCAGGGTCGAAATGCCCATTTTGGAGAAGATCTTCAGCAGGCCTTTGTTCGTGGCTTTAATGTAATTTTTTACGGCTACTTCGGGGGTGATACCGGCCGGCAGGTCACCCGAGGCTGCTAACTCCTCGATGGTTTCGATTGCCACGTAGGGATTGACGGCGCTCGCGCCATAGCCGATCAGCAGTGCCTGATGCATGACTTCGCGCGGCTCACCGGATTCGATGATGATGGCAACACCGGTTCGGGTGCCTTCGCGCACCAGATGATTGTGGACAGCGGTCAAAGCCAGCAGCGCCGGGATGGGCGCGAACTCCTCGTCAATGCCGCGATCGGAGAGAATCAGCAGCGAGTAGCCGGCTTTCACGGCGAGAGAGGCACGACGGCAGAGTCCGTTCAGCGCACGCTTGAGGCTAACTTCGCCTTCCAGAACACTGAAAATCGAAGAAAGAGTAGATGCCAGCAGGTCGCCACGTGAGACACGACGCAGCTTTTCAAGCTCGCGATTGGTCAGCACCGGGTGCGGCATCTTGAGGGTGTGACAGTGCTCGGGAGTCTCGGCGAGCATGTTGCGCTCAGTGCCGATGTAGCTATTGAGCGACATTACCATCTCTTCCCGGATGGGATCGATAGGCGGGTTGGTTACCTGAGCAAAGAGTTGTTTGAAGTAGTGGAAGAGCGACTGCGGCTTTTCAGACAGGCAGGCCAGCGGAGTGTCAGTCCCCATGGAGCCGATTGCTTCCTCACCGGCGAAAGCCATGGGAGCAATCAGCATTCGGATATCTTCATCGGTATAGCCGAAGCAGCGCTGACGAACCAGAACGGTGGCGTGATCGGTGTCCTGGACGCGGGTGGGCTCAGGAAGAGAGTCCAGTGTAATCTGATTTTGCTGAAGCCATTCGCGGTAGGGCCGGCGCGCTGCCAACTGGCTTTTGATCTCTTCATTGGGAACCAGGCGGCCTTGTTCGAGATCGACGAGCAGCATTTTGCCCGGCTGCAGACGGCCCTTGCAGGCAATCTCTTCCGGCTTGAACGGAAGAACGCCGGCTTCAGAGGACATGACAAGCAGACCGTCGTGCGTCTGTAAATAGCGAGCTGGGCGCAGGCCATTGCGGTCAAGCGTTGCGCCGATAAGGCGTCCATCGGTGAAGGCAACTGCGGCAGGCCCGTCCCAGGGTTCGGTGAGCGAAGCGTGGTACTCATAAAAGGCCCGCTTTTCGTCCGACATCTCGGCGTCGGCATCCCAGGCTTCGGGTATCAGCATGGCCATCACATGCGGCAACGAGCGCCCGGCCATGGTGAGCAGTTCGACCGCGTTGTCCAAGGCGGCTGAGTCGCTTACACCCGGTTGGATCAGAGGAAAGAGCTTGGAAAGATCGTCAAAGTACGGCGACGAGAGCACAGACTGCCGAGCGTTCATCCAATTGACATTGCCACGAACGGTATTGATCTCACCGTTGTGACACAGGTAGCGGAAGGGGTGAGCAAGTTGCCAGGTGGGGAAAGTGTTGGTGGAGAAGCGCTGGTGAACCAGCGCCAGGGCGCTGGTAGTGTCCGGATCGAGAAGTTCGTTGTAGAAGCGGCCGATCTGGGTTGCCAGCAGCAGCCCTTTATAGATGATGGTGCGCGAGGAGAACGAAGGGATGTAGAAAAAGTCCCGATCCCGTAGATCAGATTTGCGGATGGTTCCTTCAGCAAGCTTGCGAACGACAAAGAGTTTGCGTTCAAACTGCTCCGCTTCCATGCCAGTCGGTTTGCCAACAAAAAACTGCTGGATGTAAGGCTGCGACGCGCGTGCCACACGGCCAATAGCATCGACATCGACAGGAAGATCGCGCCAGCCGAGAACGGTAAGACCCTCCTCGCGCGCGATCCTCTCCAGCCAGCCTTCGCAAGTGAGGCGCTGCTGGCTCTCGACCGGGAAGAAGCACATGGCAACCCCGTACTCGCCTGCGGGTGGAAGGGTAAACCCGCTGTCGGAAACTGCACGGACTAGGAACTGGTGGGGAATCTGAATCAGAATACCGGCGCCATCGCCAGTTTCTGCGTCACAGCCGCTCGCGCCCCGGTGCTCCAGATTGACGAGGATCTCCAGGCCCTTGCGAACAATGTCGTGCGAAGGCGTACCTTTTACATTGACCACAAAACCCAGGCCGCACGCATCATGCTCGTGGGCGGGATGGTAGAGGCCCTGCGGTGCGGGCAGCTGCGAATAGAATTGCTGTGGCAGTCCGTCTGCGCCTAAGCTCTGCATAGAGATAGGGCTTAGTGTAACGTCCCTGGTACTATTCGTCAAATCGAATCTAGGACTACACTGTATCGGTTTTACTTATGTTATTGTAAACGGGTTGTGACTTTGGACAAAGTCCGTCTGGTTCGCGATGTGGCTTACCATCGCAGCATCAGCAAGGGCGCTAAGCTGTCAGAGTTAAGCCAGTCAGCAGCCAGCCAAGCTATTCAGGAGGTGGAGCGCGATGCAGGTGTCGAGCTGTTCGATCGTAGTACGCGACCTCTCACTGTAACTAATGCGGGCAAGCTTTATGTCGAATATTGTCGCGACATTCTGCGGCGGCAGGAGGAACTCGAAGCTTCTCTCAACAGGCTAAAGGAAGAAGTAAACGGGCGAGTGCGGGTAGCGGCAATTTACTCGGTCGGCCTATCGGAGATGGCGGAGATCGAAGGGAGCTTTAGCAAACTCTATCCCGGGACAACAGTAGACATCGCGTACCTGCGTCCTGAGCGTGTTTGGGAATCGGTTTCTGAAAATGCAGCCGACCTGGGCTTGATGAGTTATGCCGAATCATCTCGAGAGATTGTCGCTCTGCCTTGGCGCAACGAAGAAATGGTAGTCGCAGTTTCTTCCAACCACGTATTAGCACGAAGATCTACGATCAGTCCGTCGGCTTTAGCGGGCGAAGCATTCATTGGCTTCGATGAGGATCTACCGATTCACGATCAGATCGCGCGGTACTTGCGTGACCATCACGTCACTGTAGAAACGACTCTGCGCTTCGACAACATCGAAATGATCAAGCAAGCGGTTGCCCATGGAGCCGGCGTGAGCATTATGCCAAAGCGGATCATGCGGGCTGACATTGCTTCAGGACGCCTGGTTGGTCTGCGCTTTCGGCCAGCTAATTTGTTTCGGCCTGTTCGCATTATCCATCGAAGGCGCAAGGTCTTTAGTGCGGCAGCGGAAGGTCTGTTAGAGCTGCTGCGAGCCGGGAGCGCTGAGGATTAGGTCCGCCGACTTAGCGCGTCACAGACCCCCGTACTTCGCATCTGCAAGGTATGCGGTGGAAGCTTCTTGCACTTTTGTCGACTGGCTTAGTCCTTGTACTACTGCTAGCGTTGCTGCTGAACAGGTTTGGAGCAACGGCCAAACGTCGGAGACCGGACACACTCGTGTTGCAGGTGCAAAAGTTGAAGCAGCTAGTCACGGTTCGCGTCAGTTTGCAGCGAATTATCAGCATGACGGAGGATAAAGTGCCACTCGGTTCAGAATCCATTCTGCTGATGGTGCAAGGTGAGGCACTTGCCGGAGTTGACGTAGGCCGCATTACGTCGCGAGACGTCTCAATCACGGCGGATGGAAAGGCACAAATCGACCTGCCACGGGCGCAGTTGCTTCATGTCTTCTTAGATGAGAACAAGACTCAGGTATGGGACAGGCACGTGACCTGGTGGACGCCTTGGGTGCCGTTCAGTCCGGACTTAGAGCACCGCGCCCGCCTTCGCGCCCTCAGTGATATGAGCGCTGCTGCATTGGAGATGGGGATCTTGCCGGAGGCGCAGAGCAACGCCGAGGTTGCCATCAGAGATCTATTGAGCGCGTTCAATGTGCCGGTCGAGTTTCGCAAGGGGAGCATGTAGAGGAAGGGGCCGCGTTCTGGAGACCCTTGATGACTCCTCTCCCGGGGGGGCCCGATTGTGATCCGAAATACTCTACTCCCGCAAGTGATGCGCCACCTTCACTTTATTCGCAAAAGAAAGCTGCTCCGACATACTCCCTGCGATTGCAATGAGAGTCTAATAAGTAGCGTTCATGTCTGATCTTTACCTGGGTTCGAAGCCGCGCGGTCGCGGTGGATGGATTGCTTTCGTCGTTGCAGCTATTATTCTGCTAATTGGTTCGCGCTTCCTCGCCGAAACCTTTATCGATTACGCGTGGTGGAAGGAGCTGGGTCAACTTGAAACATGGTTCAGCCTGCTGATCTATGGAAGTGGACCAATCGCCCTGGCAGTGCTGCTGCTGTTTCTGGCTTTCTGGACCGCGTACCAACTGGGCATCCGGCAGGGTGGCAGCGAACCGATGTTTGGCGTTCTCAGCCGATCACTGCTGTCCAAGCTGGCTGCTTTAGCCCTGGCCTTCCTAGCGTGGATAATAGCCAACACAACCGTTAGCAGCTGGACCGTTGTTCGTTTCTTCGGCGGTTTGCGCATGACTAAACCGGCTGAGTTTATCGACCCAATTTTCAAGCTGCCGCTTCACTTTTACTTGTTTTCCCTTCCCTTCTACAACACCTTGCTACGGGTTGTACTGGTGGGTGCAATCTTCTCATTGCTGATCTATGGCTTGGCCTCGAACGCCGAAAACCTGAGCAAGCGGTTACCCAACTTCCAGACGCCGCGGAACTTCGAGTTTGAGCGGATTTCCTTTGCAAATCTTTTTAACTCTTACTTTGTCCGGCTCGTGGCAGCTGTGTTCCTGCTGGGACTGGCCGCTCACTACTACCTGGCTCGATACGACATGCTGCTGGATGACCACGGCAGCTTTCTTGTCGGAATTAATTGGGTTGCTGACCACATTGAACTTCCCCTGCAGTGGCTGATGATCCTGGGTGCTGTTCTGGCTGCCTTGCTGGTGCTGGTCCGCCGGGGTAAGTTCGCCTTGATACTGCTGCTTATTCTGCCCGTTCGATACGTACTTCCCTCGCTAATATCGGGCGTATACGTGCGACCCAATGAGCTTGCTCTAGAGAGGCCATACATTCACGATCACATTGAGGCAACGCGATCCGCTTACGCCTTAGACACCAACGGCAAGGAAGAAACGTTGCAGCCCCAGGCTGAGGCGCCACTGGATTATTCCAAGCACAAGGCTCTACTCGATAACGTCCGGCTATGGGACTGGCGGGCTTTCCACGACACGGTCTCGCAAATTCAGCCGCTCCGGCCTTACAGCTACAGAGATACTGACGTGGATCGGTACGACATCGACGGTCAGATGCGACAGGTGCTGGTAGCTCCGCGTGAACTTGACATTCGTCAAATCGGTGAGGCCCGCACACGGTGGATTAATCCTCACCTGATCTACACCCACGGCTATGGCATTGTGATGGCGGAGGCCAAGCGCATCACGGCCGATGGTCTGCCCTATCTCTTCATTGAAGATGCGCCGCCGGTTGTGCATACCAAGAGCCTGCAGCTCACTAAGCCTGAGATTTATTACGGAGAAGTAGCGCACGAGCCGGTCTTCGTTGATACCAGCCAGCAGGAGTTCAACTACCCGTCCGGTTCACAACAAGCTGTCAGCACAACATACAGCGGCACAGGCGGTTTTCTTGTATCGCCTCTGATGCGACTGGCCGCAGCGGTTCACTACAGTGACCTGAACATGCTGATCACCAGTTACATCAGCGGGCATAGCCGCATGATGATCCGCCGTGCCATTCCAGATCGGTTGAGTGCACTGGCAGGGTTCGTCACCTGGGATTCAGACCCTTATCTGGTGGTGACGAAAGCAGGCCGGTTGGTCTGGATCAATGACGGCTACATGACCTCCGACTCTCACCCCTATTCCCGAGAAGTGGACATTGGTACCGGTCAGCCGGTTAACTACATTCGCAACTCAGTAAAGGCGACGGTGGATGCCTATACTGGCGAAACAAATTTATACGTCTTTGACCCGAACGACATTCTCATCCAGGCATATTGGAAGCTCTTTCCAGAACTGTTTAAGCCAGCGTCTGCCATGCCGGCTGACATACGGGCACATGCGCGTTATCCGGAGACACTATTCAGCGCCCAGGCCGAGATCTACCGAACATTCCATATGCAAGACGCGGACAGCTTCTATAACCGTTCCGATCTGTGGGATTTAGCACGAACCGGAAGCCGTAGCGGCGACAATGGCTCGAGTGCCTTTGCGCCCACCTATGTAGTTGCGACATTGCCGGGCGAATCGAAGCCCGAGTTTCTGCTGATTACACCTTTTACGCCGGCCAACAAAGATAACCTGATCGGCTTTATGTCGGCACGCTGCGATGGCGATCACCTGAACCAGCTCATCTTCCAACACCTGGGCAAGCAGAGCATAGTCTATGGCCCGATGCAGGTGAACGCGCTTATCAATCAAGATCAAACAATCTCAAAGGATTTGACGCTGTGGAATCAGCAAGGTTCACAAGTGCTGCGGGGGCAGACGCTGGTGCTACCGATTGACAGCAGTTTTCTATACGTGGAGCCGATTTATATCCAGGCTTCACAGGCCAGCATGCCGCAGTTGAAGAAGGTTGCACTTTCCATGGGCAATCACCTGGCATACGCCAATACGTACGAGCAGGCGTTGGGACAATTGATCGGCCAGACAGGAGGAAGAACGCCGTCCAACGATGTGCCGACCAATGGCGGTAGCACTGACCCGGGAAGCACGGCAGCGGCGAGCGCTCCGCCTCAGCGTACAACCACGGACGCTGCGCAACTACTTCAGGAGATCAGAGGCCACCTTAACCGATACCGAGAACTTAGCTCCCAGGGCAAGTGGGGCGAGGCAGGCAAAGAACTCGACGACGTGCAGGGATTGGTTCAGAAGCAGTAGTACTTAGTGACCGCGCGACTTTGTCCGGCTATACAGAAACGAAGCTCCGAGCAACAACGCGCCTAAGACAACGAAAGCGGTAATGCGGGCACCGTAGTTCAACTGCCAAATATCGTAGAGGTACAGTTTGGCGACTACCAGGGCGAGGAACGCCAAACCAAGGGAGCGATCAGTCGCCCTTGCTCGGGCAAGGCCGAGCGCCAGCAGGGCAATGCCATAGATAGCCAGCAGTACAGAACCCACGGTGGAGGCAGTTGCCCCATTCGTAGACCACTCGGCTACCGCCCTTGCCCCTGCCACAACCACGAAGCAATGGCCAATAACGTAGGCGCTCTGCCGGAGCGATTCCGGAGCAAGGCGGTTGATCGTAGTGAATGCGAAATGCGCGACCGATAGACCGATAATCAACTGGAGAAACGGAAGGTAGCCGCGGGGTTCGATCCTTGCGAAAGCCGCGATGGCAACAGCCGTTGCGCTCAGGATCATCAGGTACCGGTTGTTCAATTTTGCAATAATCAGCAGAGCTTGCCCTTGCAGCAGAAGCAGGTAGACCGCGTCGATAATGCTCCAGGTCTCAGGTCGTGCAAGCTCAATCAGTTGTGGAGTAAGCAGCGCGCCCAGTAAACCTAAGGCCACAATGGCGACGTTCTTTCGTACTGTCGCCCAGGTGATCGTCGCCTGGCAGAGCAGCAGAAGCAGGATGAATGTCGGGGTAGCAAGCAGCAGCTTGTAGTAGCCATAGGCTGCGTAGAGCGAGATGAAGAGTGTGGCTAATCCGCATGCGGCCAAGCCTTGAGAGAACAGGCGTCCCTGCCGGCGATCGATCCACTCAGAGGAAGCAAGCAGGACCAGCCCGGTGAGTAGTCCAATACCTACACGCGCAGCGGGACCGATCCAGCCACTATCGGCGGCGTACTTGAAGAAAAACAGGATGCCAAGAGCGAGGGTCAGCGCGCCGATGCGATTGACGATTGTCAGCCCGAATGGAGAGTCGGCCGGTTTACCCGAAGTTTCGGCTTTGACGGCCTTCAGAGCGAACTGGCGCTCCAGTGCCGAGACTCGAGTCTGCAATTCTGCGATCTGCCGCTGCAGGTCTAAAGCGTCTGCAGAGTCAGCCGGCCCTGGCATGGGAGGCTACTAAACCAGAACCGGTTCGGCTACGCCATAACGCTGGCCGACGTACTTTTCGAGGAGGTCGCGGAACTCTGCCACAATTGCATCTCCCCGCAACGTGGTGTACAACTTGCCATCCACATAAACGGGGGCTACCGGAGATTCAAAGGTTCCTGGCAGCGAAATCCCGATGTTGGCATGCTTTGATTCACCCGGCCCGTTCACAATGCAGCCCATGACGGCGACCTTCATTTCCTCGACGCCGGTGTACTTTTCGCGCCAGACTGGCATTTGTTCACGCAAGTAGGTCTGGACCTGGTCCGCCATGTCTTGAAAAAAAGTACTAGTTGTACGCCCGCAACCCGGGCAGGCAGCCACCTGCGGGGTGAAACTGCGCAGGTTCAGGCTTTGCAACACTTGCTGACAGACGACGACTTCGTCTGTCCGGTCTCCATTCGGCAGCGGAGTTAACGAAGCGCGGATGGTGTCGCCGATTCCCTGCTGCAGCAGAACCGAGAGTGCGGCGGTGGTGGCGACAATTCCTTTCGAGCCAAGCCCTGCTTCGGTCAACCCAACGTGCAACGGGTAGTCGCAGCGCTTGGCCAGCATTTCATAGACGTGCACAAGGTCCTGAACATTGCTGACCTTGGCGCTCAGGATGATGTAGTCGTGCCGAAGCCCGATTTGCTCAGCGAGCTCTGCGCTTCGGATTGCGCTCTCGACAATGGCGAGTTTCGTTACATCCATTGCTGTCAGGGGCTCACGCGACAAGGAGTTCTCATCCATCATTTTGGTGAGTAAGGAAGCATCGAGCGACCCCCAATTCACGCCGATCCGAACCGGGCGATCGTATTCGATGGCGGCCTCGATCATCACGCGGAAGTTATCGTCTTGCTTGCGTCCAATGTCTACGTTGCCGGGGTTGATGCGGTACTTGGATAAAGCCCGTGCACACTCGGGATACTTCTTCAGCAACAGATGGCCGTTGTAGTGAAAGTCGCCAATGATGGGAACGTTGACGCCGAAGCTCCGAAGAGTATCGACAATGACCGGAACGGCCCGTGCTGCTTCTTCGGTGTTAACCGTAACGCGAACCAACTCCGAACCGGCACGTGCCAGATCCATAATCTGGTTCACGGTGGCTGTGGAGTTCGCGGTGTCTGTGTTAGTCATCGACTGCACCACAATCGGATGGGAACTGCCAACCTTGACTCCTCCAATGTTGACAGTTGCCGAGATCCGGCGTGGCAGAGCGGGCATATAGACTAGAACCTCCGGGAAACCTTCAGTTTATCAGCGCAAACATGTGATGCTGAAAGCTGGGCGTAGGGCAGCCGATCAGGGAACAGCGACGGGTTCCCACCGCTGTCCGTACTGCGCGTACCAGACAGTTCTGGCGAAGCACCTTGTGTCTCGTACACCTGCGAGCCATCACACCGTATTACAGTGTAATGTTGATCTCGAATGGAGCAATTCTTAACCCCATCCTCATTCTGGGTTCCCGAGTATCAAGCCCGGACTGCCTGGGCTGACCACACACCGTTTGCTTTCTGGCTGATAGACGTACTCCGTCCTGCCCGACTGGTGGAGCTTGGAACTCACTACGGCTATTCCTATTTCTCATTCAATCAGGCACTGAGGAAATTGGAAGTCAAGTGCCACTGTTCGGCCGTGGACACATGGACCGGCGATCGGCAATCCGGTTCCTACGGAGACGAAGTATACAAAGCTGTAGACGCTTACAACCGATCCAAGTACGAGGATTTCTCAGACCTCCTGAAGCTTACTTTTGACGAAGCTCTCGATCGTTTCGAAGATGGGAGCATCGATCTTCTTCATATCGATGGAAGGCACTTCTATGAGGATGTGAAACATGATTTCGCCTCGTGGTTGCCAAAATTAACGCGGCGAGCGGTTGTCTTATTGCATGACACCAATGTTTGCGTGAACGACTTCGGCGTGTTCAGAGTGTGGGATGAGCTGAAGAGCAAATACCCACATTTTGAGTTTCTGACCGGCCACGGTTTAGGCGTTCTAGGAGTCGGCTCGGACGTAGCTGAAACGGGGTTGGCCGGGCTGTTTGCGGCTTCGGCGGATGCTGCTAAAACAGAGTTCATTCGCAGTGCTTATGGAAGGCTGGGTTCAGCAGTAGCCGAGCAGAATTCCTACAGCCAACTGGAAAACCGCCACCGTGACTTAATTGGACTCTACGATGAATTGAACGCGCGCCATCAGACCCTGGACGGGATGTACCATGCCGTGCAAGATGAAAGGGCGCGAGTCGAGGACGGCTGGCGAAAGACGAGCGCATCCCTTGCTAAGGCAGAAGCGGAACTCAAGGAAGTTGCAACCCGCCTGTCTCAGGAGCGTGAAGCTTTGCGTCCTGCCGAAGAAGACTTGGCCAGAGTACGGCAGACGCTACGAACGGTACAAGACGAACGTGCCCAGCTTGCGTCTGACAACGCCGAGCTTCGGGCAAAGCAAGATTTGTTACAGCACCGAGTTTCCACGCTTGATGGCGCGTGGCAATCGTTCAAGCTCAATCGGCAGCAGCAGCACGAATCAGAAAACGGTGACCACCGCACGGCGCTACTGCCCAAGGCCAGCCTGGGACTCGTCCGTAATCGACTCAGCACATCTGCTGTCGTAGGTGTAATCTCTGGCTCTGGGTTGTTTGACCGGGAATACTACGCCCGACACAATCCAGATGTAGTCGGATCGAAAGTAAACCTTATCGAGCACTATGTACGCCGCGGTGCTTACCAGGGACGCGACCCCCATCCTTTGTTTCGTTCTAAGTGGTACTTACAGCAGAATCCCAATGTAGCTACCGAGGGAACCAATCCGCTTTACCACTACTTGAAAGACGGATTTCGCAAACACCTAGATCCGCATCCGCTATTCGAGACAGAGCACTACCGGGGGCAAGTCGGAAGCACGTTGCCGGAGGACCAACCCGCGCTGCTCCATTTTCTCAGCTCCCCTACTCCTGCTGATCCCCATCCATTATTTAATTCTTCTTATTATCAATCTCACGCGGGCGCTGCCGGCGCCAATCCACTCCTTCACTACGTTGAGGACGGCTGGAAACGTAAGTTGGATCCGCACCCACTGTTTCAGATTGCCTATTACGCTCCCGCCTCGGAGCCGAGCTTGGAGATAGAAGGCGAGCCTCTGGAGCACTACTTGCGCCGCGGCGCTTACGCAGGAAAGAACCCGCACCCGCTATTTGACAGCGATTGGTATCTGGCTCACAACCCAGACGTGGCCGCTGCACGCATCAACCCACTCGCCCACTACTTATGCAGCGGCTATCGCGAGGGCCGCGACCCTTGTCCTTACTTTGATTCCGCGTATTATCTTCAGCACAATCCTGATGTTCGCCTGAACGACTTGAACCCTCTTCTGCATTACCTAGCCAGTGGGGCGGCGGAAGGACGCGATCCCTCGCCGCGGTTTCGAACCAAATGGTATGTGCGGAACTACATGACTTTAGGGGACGACACTAACCCCCTGATTCATTACGTTCACACAGGGAAGCGGACGGGCGCGCAGTCTGCTCCGTCTGAACCAAACATAATGGGACGCAAGCGAATCGTCTTTGTGTCGGGCGAAGCATCAACGCCGGGCCACCAGTACCGTGTTTCGAACCTCGCGAGTGCGCTACCCTCCTGCTACTTCGACGTGGTCGTCATTAAAAATTCGGAACTTCCAGGGAAAATACACGAAACAGCAGAAGCTGATGTGGTTTGGATCTGGCGCGCCACTTACTCCGAGCTTATTCAGCAGGTTATTGAGAACGCGCGAGATGCGAAAGCGAAACTCATATTCGATATTGATGACCTGATGTTTCGCCCCGAAATGGCTAAGACGTCAGTTATCGATGGAATCAGAACGCAGGGTCTTTCTGAACCGGAAGTGGAGGCATTTTTCAGCCGAGTGCGTGAGGTACTTCTACAAGCGGATCATTGCACAACTCCCACCAGCACTTTGGCCCGCGAGATCTCAGCTGACTCGAAGCCCGTTACGGTTATCCCGAACGGGTTTGATAGCGCGACGCTGCTTAAATTCAGGCGTGCTTACCGGGAACGGGAAAAGCTGAAGACATCCGGCGACCCAATTCGGATCGGTTATGCTGCGGGCTCAATGACGCACCAGCGCGACCTGGCTGTCGCAGCAGACAGTTTGGCCCGCGTCCTTTCGGAAAACCCACAGACTCGTCTGGTGTTGTTCCGGAATGCTATCGAGCTGAGCGAATTTCCACAATTGCAACCACTCCTTTCGCAAATCGAGTGGCGCGATAAGGTGCCGGTCTCGGAGCTAGCGAGCGAGTATGCACGCTTTGATATCAACATTGCTCCGCTTGAGGTTGGAAATCCTTTCTGCGAGGCCAAGAGCGAGCTCAAATTCTTCGAGGCTGCGCTGGCTATGGCGCCTACCATTGCTTCACCCACTGCTCCGTATGCAGCTGCAATTCGAAGCGGAGAGAACGGCTTTCTTGCTTTGTCGAGTGACGACTGGTATCAGCACCTGTCAACTCTTGTGGCGGATCCCACGCTTTGCAAAAACCTGGCGCAGAAAGCTTATACGGACTGTTTGTGGTTCTATGGACCGGAGCGTCGTAGTCAATTAGTGCAGCAGGTAGTCTATTCCCTGACTTCTGTGCCAAGCCTAAGGTCGGCAGTTTTCGCTTTGGGTACTACATCTGCTTCAGAAAAGTGGCCGCCCGCCGCCGTGCCTGCATCCGAGATCTTATATGAATCGATTCGCGCTGACGCCAGCCGCGTGTCGGTTGTTATCCCGTTGTTCAACTATGAGCAATTGATTGTCGAAGCACTTGACTCGGTAAAAGCCCAGACTTACAAAGGAATCGACCTTATCGTTGTTGACGATTGTTCTATTGATAGCTCGGCTGCCGTTGCTGAGAACTGGCTGCGAGAGAACTTTGTTCACTTTAACTACGTTGCTTTACTCCGCAACAAAGTAAACTCCAAGCTCGGCCGGAGTAGGAATGCGGTAGTCGCCTTCTCTGATAGTGAATTGTTTCTACCGCTGGATCCAGATAATCGTTTGCTCCCCCGTTGCGTCGAGGCTTGCATTGAAATCCTCGACAGCACCGGCGCTGCGTTTGCCTATCCTACAACCGAGGTGTTCGGTGATGACACCGGCCTTCTGGGACTGGTCGAGTTCGATCCGGCTATCTTACGAGCAGGAAACTACATTGATGCGATGGCAATGGTTCGAAAGGCATGCTGGATTCGAGTGGGTGGCTACAGTCCGCTAGAGCCTGTGGGCTGGGAAGACTATGATTTCTGGTGTAAGTTAGTCGAGTTAGGGTTTTATGGGGCGCGAGTTTCGGAAGTAATTGCGCAGTACCGCGTGCACGATAAGTCGATGCTTCGTACAATAACTGAGCTGCCGGCGAACAAACCGCTAGTGTTGCGGGATTTAAAAGCTCGCCATCCCTGGTTGGCATTGGAAGTTCCCACTGCGTCACCTACAGGGCGCGGAGCTAAGCCTGAAAAGTCCACAGCAGATCAGTTCGCGCCAAGGAGTAATCTGCACCGTTTGCTTCCCATACTAGAGTGTCCGAAAACGAAGGAGGATCTGGTTGAGCTAAATGCGGATACTCTCGCCAGCAGCGTCACTGGGCAGCAGTGGCCGGTCGTGCTGGGCCGTCCGGTGTTTACCGGACAGGGTGCACACGTTTCGGTTCATCCGGAGACGCATCTCAGCAATGTCCTGCCCCAGGAGGCGATTAAGCTAATCCAGGAATGCGGTTTCGGTCTGGTCTTGAATTTAAGTGCAGGGGGCAGCGCCGATTGTCCACCGAATGTTGTCGAACTGGAATACGCGATTTTTAGAAACACCACCTTAGTTGGTGATGTGCACGAGTTACCGTTTAAGGCGTCAGTCTTCGATGCGGTTATCTGCATGAACGCCTTCGAACATTACCGGGAACCGGACGCTGCAATGAATGAAATCCTGCGTATTCTGAAGCCTGGAGGTCGCCTGCTAATGCGGACGGCATTCTTACAGCCACAGCACGAAGCGCCCTACCATTTCTATAACTGCACAGAGTTTGGATTGAGACATTGGCTCAGGGATTTTGAGGTGAAGGACATACGCGTATCAGCGAATTTCAATCCAATCTATGCACTTTCCTGGCTCTGCTCTGAACTGGAGAATGGCTTTCGTTCGGGAGTCTCACAGGAATCGGCAGATGAGTTCAGCCGTTTGACATTGGGAGAATCCCTGCAATACTGGCGCAATCCCGAGATAAGGGAGACCGTCACTTGGCAAAAGTTTTTCCAGCTTCCCCTTTCTGTGCAACACCAATGTGCAGCAGGCTGGCAAGCCCTGGCAGAGAAGAAGCGCGAGCCGGTGGAGCTACTTGACAACCATCATTAAGACTCCTTAGCTACGCAGTGATGACACTCGGATTTATTTCGGAAGTTCGTAAAGCCAGAAATTGTCAATCGGGTGATCGAGTAACGGCTTGAGTCGAGCTGCTATCTCCGGTGGCGGCTTAGTGTCAAATGCCGCATATCGTATACCTAATTGCTGCAGTATCGGATCTTCGGGACTAACTCGCCAATTAACTTGGATCGGAGCTGCCACCGGGTCCAGAAAAGTCGGCTTACCCAAAGGGATGGCGCCGGCCAAGGTAAAACCTGCCCGATTGTATAGATCAAGGTTGAGATGACGAGACGCAAAGAGCTGGAAATGATCAACGTCTGGAAGGTAATGCTCCCCTGTGTAGACGTCGCACCCGACCGCTGTAAAGAAGCCGGGCGCGGCTTGCCCTTCAGAGAAGACAATCCACCGATTGCGAAGATAATCTTTATTGCTGTGAACGAAACGATAAGTCTCGGACGAGGTGACAACAGAAAGCCCACGTTGGATAGGATTCACTCCGGCAAAGAAATAAATGGAAGGCAGCACTAAGAATGCGGCGAGCAGACGCCGATACCCTTCCATTAGGAAGGTTGCCGTAAGAGTCACAACCATGGCGGTCGCCCACACCTCTTTCCAGGTAAAGAACATGGCGTAGGACCAATCCGCAAGAGCGAGCACGGCAACGACTAACAGGAACAGGGCGCCAATTCTGCCAGCCAGCGCGAGAGCAGAATTATCTTCGTTGCCGTTTCTCTCCCGGATGCAAGTCGCAGCCAGACAAACAATGGCCACATTGAGGAGACCTAAGGCGGGTAACAGACGAGAGCCGCCGGTGCGATTCAGTAGCAACATGGACCCCACCCAGGATGGAACAGGAAGAAGGCTCCAGGCCAAAAGGCCGAAAAATGCGGCAAAGAGAACCAGCAGAATAACCTTCTGGGTTTTTGAAAGGCTGAGACGACCGAGACAAGCTAGAACTGCTGGAGCGAGCCAGAAGTACCCTGCGCCCTCGGAAATATTGCCTTGGGTGGGAGCACAGCGGCTCTCTGATTCGGACCAGTTGAAGAAGTGGGCCATGTAGTTGGAAAGGACTTCTGTCCCTCCGGCAAAGACTCGGTGGCCAGGGTAAGTAGTGGCAGAGATCACCCGCATTGCGTAACCGCCTTGCCGGAGTGCTACGCCACCCGCGATTGCGATAAGCAGTAGCGCCACGACGGCGGCAGCTCTTGCAGTTCGTCTCGCTTCCAGGCTACGAGTGAGAGACCAGGAGCCTATACACCAACCTAAAAAACACAACAACCCGACAGAGGCAATCGGGACCAGGTGTGGAAGATAGGCGCAAAGAACCGCATTCACAGTACAGACCGATAACAGGACAGCAGCGATCCAAAGAGCAACTTTGGTCTTTCCTACCACCAGGTAGCAGGCTGCAACACAGCCAAAACAGACGCAACCAATCATCTCGGGAAGGCCGCTAGGCCACGAGTAAGACCACTGAGTGTAGGGCGAGAAGTAGAACCAGAGACTGCCAGTTACCGACCAAAAAGTGGACCGGGTAATCAGCAGTAACCAGGTAAAAACTCCCGTCAGTAAGATGAGTGCCTTGAACTGCCAGTAAACAGCAAACGCGTAGTCCACCGGAAGCAAGAAAAAGGACCAAAACTGTGGCCGGAACAAAGCAGTTACATGTGCAATCGGGATGTTACTGAAGAGACTAACTGAATGGTTCCCAAGGCTGCTGGTTGCGGTCTTAAAGCGCTTCGCACGCAGGCTTTGATTGAGGATTGCCGGTGTTGCATAGGTATACTCATCGCTGCGGATGGCGCGGGCCTGTCCTACAAGCGGGTTTTGCTCGGCACCGTGGCGGTACATCGAGCGATAGACAGAGATGGAAGAACCATTCAGATTGGCCAAGGATGCAAGGAGGAAGGCGAGGCAGCAGACTAGGTAAAACCATAGGGCCCAAGCATCAATGCGCAAAAACTCCGGGCTCGAAAGAGCTGTTGCTGACCGATGCAGAGCGCCGTGTAAGCGCCTTGTGCGTGCTGTCATCCAAACCAAATCAATTGAGGACGACTCATCTTAAAAACCGTTGCATCCGACTTACCCACCGCAGATAGTTCAACAAAGGCTTACGTTCCTGCCAGGTAAATCGAAAGAAGACTTCACGAGTGATGGAATCGGCCGGGATGCCCGTGTAAGTCTCAATTCGCCATCGCAGGTAAGGCGATCTCCAGGGTTGAAAACGATAGCCGCGTGTCGCAACCCATAGGAACCGCAGCATTGCTAATGAGAATCGAGCCGTGCTGTTTGTTTATTTTCCGTCATGCCGGGGGAGGCGTAATAACCGGTTCTCGTGCGAACGGTGGGCTTTCCGGGTGCATCTACCAATACCTTGATTTGGCGATAGCTTCCGTCTAGCGCCTGTACAGTCGGCGTATAAGCAATGGTGTATTGATTGCGGATGTCGTGCGCAATCTCGACGGCCAGCGCCTGCACTTCTGACACTTCCTTCGGGTAATAAGCTAAACCGCCGGTGGCACTTGTCAGCTCATTGAGAGCCCTCTTGGCCTTGGAAGCTTCTCGCTTCTCTTCTTCCGAAAATAATCCAATCGCGTAAATGATCGCGTCGCTCTGGTTTGCGCGCGCAACAATCTTCTCGAGTGAGATGCCGCTGGCATTGTCAGCGCCGTCCGTGATCACAAGAATGGCCTTCTTGTCCTTCTTTGCTTCTTTGTTGGCGTAGTCGAGCGACATACTGATTGCGTCCCGCATGGCCGTTCCTCCACGCGAGTCGATACGCGCCAAGCCCTGCTCCATCCTCTTAGGATTGCTGGTGAATGGAACATCCAGGTATGCTTCATCGTTAAAGTTCACGATGAACACTTCGTCCTGCGGATTGGATGCATGAACCAGGGCTAAGGCAGCTGTCTCCACCCGGGCACGCTTGGTCATCATGCTGCCACTATCGTCGATGATGATTCCTAGAGAAACCGGAATGTCTTCACGCCGGAAAATCTTCACATCTTGCGGCTGACCGTTCTCGAAAATTCTGAACTCTTTTTGGTTCAGATCAGTCAGTAATCTGCCTTTTTTGTCGCTTACGCTCGCATGCAATACAACCAGTCTTGTGTCAGACCGAAACTGCGCAGCCGCATAAGGGAATGAAAGGCAGAGTGCCGCTAAAACGGCGACGACCGATCCTTTACTGGGTAGGCGCATAATATCCAAGCCGGAAGAAAGCTTTCAAAGGGGGCAGGCCGCGCGGCTGATTGAGTTTCACTTGCACTCGTCGGTATTTTCCATCACGCTCGCGGTTCTTCGGCGTGTATCCCAGAATGTACTCGTTCCGAAGTTCAGTACCAATCTTAGCCGCAATGTCAGGAAGCTCGGCGATGTTCTCTACCGCGTATTCCCTGCCCCCAGTTTGTTCGGCTAGTTCGTTCAGCAGCCCCGGGCCGGCTGCTTCTTCCGGGGTTCGTCCGCGGCCACCCATGGATTCGAAGATGCCAATGGCAAAGATCTGGACATCTCCTTCGCGCACGGCATTCTTAATCTCGGTTTCGGTATACCGGCTGCTATTGTCGCCGCCGTCAGAGATAATCAGCAGCGCCTTACGCGGATTACGGGCGTGCCGCATTTCGTTCATCGAAAGATAGACGCTATCCAGCAGCGCGGTGCGGCCCTTAGACTGAGTGAACGTCAACGTACTTTGAATCTTGTCGGTATCGTTGGTGAACTTAACCGCCAGTTCTGGACGGTCGTTGAACTGCACCAGGAAAAACTCGTCGGAAGGATTGGAAGTTTTGAAAAATTCAGCGGCCGCCTGCCGCGACTTCTGCAATTTCGGACCCATGCTGCCGCTGGTATCGAAGACAAGACCGATGGAGATGGGGGCATCCTCACTGGAAAATTCGCTGATTTGCTGCTCCACTTTGTCTTCGAAAAGACGAAAATGCTCTTTTTCCAAACCCGTCACAAATCGATTGAGCGGATCGGTGACAGTCACGTTAATCAGAACCAGGGTTTTGTTGACCCGGATATCGGACGATCGTCGCGGCTCATCGGCCGCATGGGCAGAATTTAGCGCAACACCAAGGCTGAACGCCGCACCTAAAACAAGAATTCCCGCAGCACGTAGTTTAAACAAGACGCTGAAGGGAGAAGTACTATTCCGGAAGTGCGTCCGCAAGGTGAGGCTTTCTGCCTCGATCATAACACCGCAAATCAGGCGTCCGAAACCAGCCCTGCGCGAAAGTAGGACTATACTGCCCGACAAGCAGAGCCGAGCCTGGAGCAACTCGGCCCTGCCCACGGATGGCTGGATGTTACCGCTGAATACGAGCTGATCCGCCGCCAGCCAACGACTTCACCTGGTCGAGAGTGGCCATCGTCGTGTCACCCGGGAACGAGGTCAGCAGCGCGCCGTGAGCCCAGCCAAGCTTAACGGCTTCGTCCTCTGAGACTCCGCTCAGCAGCCCATAAAAAAAGCCGGCCGCATAACCATCTCCACCACCGACGCGGTCATAGACATCTAGTTCGATGGTTGGGGCTTGATGAGTGGTTCCGTTGATCCAGGCAACGGCGCTCCAGCTATGACGATTTGTCGAGTGCACCTCGCGCAAAGTGGTGGCCACGATCTTGACCTGCGGCTCCTTTTTTCGTACCGAATCCATCATGCCGAAAAAGGCACTAGGGTCGAGCTTGGACTTCGCCGCTACTTCTGGCCCGGGAATGCCCAGGCCCATCTGCAGGTCTTCCTCATTACCCACCAGCACGTCCACGTTCTTTACGATGCGAGCAATCTGTTCAACCGCCTTCTCAGGGCCGCCTAGCGCATTCCAAAGCTTGGCGCGGTAGTTGAGGTCGAAGGACGTTACAGCACCCGACTCCTTGGCCGCCTGCATGGCTTCAATAATCAGCTCGGACGTGGTGGCCGATAGTGCCGCGAAGATGCCGCCACTATGAAACCAGCGAACACCCTGACTGAAGATAGCCTTCCAGTCAAAATCGCCAGGCTTCAATTGAGCCGCTGCTTCGTTGCTCCGGTTATAAAACACCACTGGAGGACGCGGACCCTGGCCGCGATCGCTATAAACGGTCGCCATATTCGGGCCAGACACTCCGTCATGCTTGAAGCGCTTGTAAAACGGCTTCACGCCCATGGCTTGCACCTGCTCGTCGATCATGTCGCCAATTGGGTAGTCGACCATGGCGCTGACGACACCGGTCTTTAACTTGAAGCAGTCAGACAGGTTCGCCGCCACATTGAACTCACCACCACTGACATGGATCTTGCACTCTTTCGCTTTGCGAAAGGGGATAATGCCGGGATCCAGCCGATGGACCAGACCGCCTATGGACAGAAAGTCCAGGGCACCCTCCGAGCGAATATTCAAACCGTAGCTCATACTGTTCTCCGTTCTGTTGGCATGAAAAAGATTGGGGTTAAAGGTTATGCGTTGTAGGTGCCGGACGAGACGCGTCCGCCACGACCGGTCCAATTCGTGTGAAAGAACTGGCCACGTGGCTTATCGACTCTCTCATACGTATGGGCACCGAAGAAATCACGCTGAGCTTGCAGTAGATTAGCAGGCAGTCTCTCTGTTCGATAGCCGTCGAAGAAGGCCAGGGCCGTTGAGAACGCAGGCGTGGGAATGCCGAAGCCGATAGCACGAATAATAGCGTGGCGCCAGGCTTCCTGATACCGATTCAGCAGGCTAGAGAAGAAATCGTCAAGCAAAAGATTATCCAGCTGCGGATTCTTATCGTAAGCTTTCTTAATTTCAGCCAGGAAGCGGCTCCGGATGATGCAACCGCCGCGCCACATCAGGGCGATTCCCCCCATGTTGAGGTTCCAGCCCTGCTCCTTGCCGGCTTCCCGCAGCAGCATGTAGCCTTGGGCGTAGGAGACGATCTTGGAGCAGTAAAGAGCTCGCCGCACATCCTCAATGAAAAGCTTGCGGTCAGGCATGTCGGTGGGGTGCTCTGGCCCGCTGAGTACCTTGGAGGCAGCTACCCGCTCGTCTTTCAGCGCGGAAAGGCAGCGTGCGAATACTGCTTCTCCGATCAGCGTCACAGGCATGCCCAAATCAAGCGCACTAATTGCTGTCCACTTGCCCGTGCCCTTCTGGCCCGCTGTATCCAGAATTTTTTCGACCATGGGCTGCCCATCGTCCTCATCTTTTTTGCTGAAGATCTCGGCCGAGATTTCAATAAGGAAGCTATCCAATTCGCCTCCATTCCACTCTTCGAATACCTGATGCAGTTCGTCCGCCTTGAGTCCCAGGCCGTCTTTGAGCAACTGGTAGGCCTCGCAAATCAGCTGCATGTCGCCATATTCGATTCCGTTGTGCACCATCTTGACGTAGTGCCCGGCACCATCCTCGCCGACCCAATCGCAGCAAGGTGTTCCGTCCTCTACTTTGGCGGCAATCGATTGAAAGATGTCCCTAACGTGCGGCCAGGCCTCTGGATTTCCGCCGGGCATAATTGAGGGTCCCTTACGCGCACCTTCTTCCCCGCCCGAGACACCGGTCCCGATAAAGAGGATTCCTTTCTCATTCAGGTTTTTCGTACGTCGGTTAGTGTCCGGATAGTGTGAGTTACCGCCGTCGATGATGATGTCGCCCTTCTCTAAGTAGGGAACAATCTGGTCGATCATCCGATCAACTGTATCGCCGGCCTTCACCATCAGCATTACCCGGCGGGGCGACTTTAGCGATTGCGCCAACTCTTCGATCGAGTGAGTGCCGACTACCTGAGTGCCTTTCGCCTCATGCTCGATGAACTCGTCCACCTTTGAGACCGTCCGGTTGAAGACCGCGACCTTGTAGCCACAGTCGTTCATGTTCAGGACGAGATTCTGGCCCATAACAGCCAAGCCAATAAGGCCGATGTCACAATGCGCGTTTGCCATAACCTTATCGTTTATATCTAATTCGCATTTTTAGTTTGGCTCCGGCACGGTTGGCGCGGCCTAAGCCCTCTTTACGGGCTCGGATACTCACCGGAAAGATGGCAATGGAGCTCCCATCCTTTTGCAAGGTGAAAGACAGTATCGTTGAAAGGAACGGAACCCCGCACGACACCGTAAGGCGTTTCGGTACCATAAAGGCAAATATCTCGCCATAGATGTCAATTGCCCAGCGTGCGACAAGCACCGTGCTCAGTCGCTTACGAGAAGAAACGCGCGAGGTCCACGAACAGTTAGAGCGTGAACTCAATCTGGTCAGCCCCGACCTAAGCAAGCAGAGTTACCTGGCGATACTTAAGCGGTTCTACAGCTTTTATTCGCGCTTCGAACCGGAAGTGTGGCCAAGACTGCCCCCGGTTTGGTCCGCTCTGTTTGCCCAACGAAGGAAGTTACCTGCTCTGCAGGATGACCTGGCTGCTTTGGGTGTGCAGGTAAAGACGATCAAGGCCTGTCCGCATCTTGTTCGGTATGCCAACCTCCCCCAGATATGGGGAGCATTGTACGTAACGGAAGGCTCTACGCTCGGAGGACAGATTATTTCACGGCACGTCGGACGTCAACTCGGACTTACGGCGGATTCAGGCCTACGTTTCTTCTCGAGCTATGGGGCAGAGGTCGGCTCTCGGTGGAAACAGTTCACCCAATTACTAGTTGAGGAAGCTTCGTCGGAAGATGCGGGAGACGTCGTAAAAGGCGCGCAGGAAACTTTCGAGGCAATCTCGAAGTGCTTGTCTCTGTCCAACACAGACGACTGACGGACTGCTTATCTAGGCGATGTTCGAGGTCAGTTCCGCTTTAGGTGGCAGAGTAACAACCCCGCCCCAGAACTGATAGCAGACTGAGATAAACTGCAGAAACTGATGGAGGTCACTCGGTTTACGGATATAACAGCTGGCATGAAGCTCATATGCTTTTCGAACCTCGCTAGGGTCTTCCGACCCAGACACAACGATGACCGGAATCACAACCAGCCGGTGGCTGTTCTTAATCTCCGACAGTACCTGAAGGCCGGACTTTTTCGGCATGTGCAGGTCAAGGAAGATCAGGTCAGGATGGGGACGAGTGTGGTGCTTGCCTTCGCGTCTGAGATAAGCAAGCGCTTCGTCACCGTCGGGCAGACAGACAACGCCGTGATGCAGGCCAGCTTCGCGAAAAGCTTCCATGGTCAGGCGAGCAGTTGCCGGGTCATTTTCTACTATCAGTACATCCAGCTTGCTAACGTCTTGCGTAAACATAGGTTGTTCCGTCGTCATACCTTCACCTGGCTGGTTACCGACCGAATTTTCTCACAGAGCAGGTAAGGGTTTGCTAAAGCCGCTACCAAATGAGAGTTGACCATTTGTATCACGTCAGAGCCAGTGTAACTTCGGGTACTTTCCCATCTTGTTATCCTGTGTTCCATTGGATACGCTTGAGCATCACGAATGAGTAGTCCGGAGAAGCTCAAAATCCTCATTACGGGTGGCTCCGGAACGTTGGGATATAACATCGTGCGGCTACTAGCCGAAAATCCCGACGTGGCGATTATACTTCCTCTGCGCGCAGGTTGCTAAGCAAGGGGGCAGGAGTGGTAGCATGTCGCATTGCCAACACATACATTGTCAATCAAGTAGGGGATGAGCCCTGAGCAGCTGCAGACAAGTTGATTTCAAGAGTACCGGAAGTAGGAAAGCTCGCGCCTTTGTCAACTTAAGCCGTCGGGCTTGGATTCTAGTTTCAGGGCCTTGGCGGTTTTGGATTTATGGGGCTCTTGCACTCTGGAGTTTTTATCGGCTCTCAGTTTTCGTGCCCGAGCCGATTGACTCTTCCAGCACCCTCCGTCCGATTTTGTATCGCCTCTTCGAGCAATTTGTTGAACTCTGCGGAAATCGTGAACAGGCGTTTGCTGGGTGGCAAAGTATCTGCTCCCTGGCGCTGCTCACCCCTGTTGCACTCGCAACGGTAAACTACTTGAAGCAACGTCGAGTGCTGCTGTTGCCGGTAGGCTTTGCTCAAATACTTTGCTCGAAATGGCTGTTGTTCGCCAGTACATCCACCGCGCTCCTGTTGTGCCGGTTTCCCGCTCTTCTCGTGGACGAATTGAACCCGGACGAAGGGCCTTTCATCGTTGCTGCGGAAAAACTCCTTTCCAACCCGAATTTTTTCAGCGCGGTTGATACTGGAACGAACGGTCCTCTAAACATATACCCATTGCTGCTGCCCTGCATCTTCGGACTCTCTCCGGATTATGCGTCTAGTCGCCTCGTAGCGCTTGGGATTATTCTTCTAAGTGCTTACCTTTTCTATGAGGCTTTAGCAGCCATTGTCGAGGAGAGCCTAGCTCGAATTGGTATTCTCCCGTTCGTTTGTGTGTTTCCGGTTTTCAATAATACGGAGCTGATTTACTACAGCTCTGAATTAATTCCTGTTCTGATAATCGCCTGCGGGTTCTACTTAAGCGCACGTCTGTTCAGAGACCCTCGGAATTATAAAAGGGATGTTTTCCTTTTGGGCCTACTCACGGGGGCGGCATTCTTTACGAAGATTCAGAGTTTGCCCATCATATCAAGCACAGTACTCGTTGTATTCGTCTACCTATGTACCAGCGGATATTTGCCAAAAGTCTGGCGCGCGGCTTTGCTATTCATGGCAGGGGCAGCGTTGTTGGTCCTGGTTAACGCTGTCTCGTGTTTGAAGGCTGGGGTTTGGAAGGATTTCTGGACGTCTTACGTTTCGGCGAACGCGAGTTACGCAGACATCCCGTTTTCATTAGAAATCAATCTTCGCTTCTTCCTTCTTCAGTATCTACCCGCGATTGGTGAAATTCGATACTTTCTATTGGGAGTATTCGCGATAGGTCTGGTTTACGCCTCAAACTGGTCGCTGAAACTCCTCACGTGTACGAAAAGGCAGTCGCTGCGGCTTACCTTGCTAGCACTTGTCTCGCTTGCCGTAATGATGATTGTGCCTCCTATCGATCGCCTGATTACTTGTGCAATGCTGGCATGGATTGCCGCCTGCCTGGCTCCTTTCTATTTCGTCCTGCGGCACAGAAATGAAGCATCGGGTAAAGATCCGGTCCGTTGGTTCGGCGTAACGGCGATCCTAGCGAGTGCTGCGTCCCTGTTCTCAATCTACAGGGCGCACCACGCCTTCCTCCATTACTTGCTTTTTCTGTTCCTTCCTTTCTGTGCTCTATTGGCCTGGATGCTGATCCGTAGTGCAGGCTTACAACCCAATAGGGGAAGCAACAATTATCTTGCCGGCACCTCACACTCGAATAAGACTTCAGGCGGACTAAGATTGGTTGCTCTCGTAATTCTGTCTACTTTGGTGTATCAGAACTATTTCTGGATCCTTCAAGATAACCACACTTTTAGAAACGTCAACGCCAGCATTCTTCCGCCAGAGGGTGAGTTCATCCGCTCGCTTACGAGTCCAACCGGCAGAATCTTTGTTTGGGGCTGGACTGCGCGACCGTACTTGGGATCAGCAAGAATTGCGGCGACTCGAGATCTAATCGTGGCGAACTGCTTTCGATCTTACGACCTGACGACTTCGCCACCTTGGTTTCATCCAACGGTGCCATCTCGCAAAGTGGACGCTTACTATGAAAAACGAACGGTAGAGGACTTACGGGCGAGCTTACCTGAATTGCTTGTCGATGTGATTAGCAGAGGATCATGGTTCCTGAACAATCGTAAGTATTTCGGCTTCGAACAATTTCAAGACTTACTTACATTCGTCAGAACGAATTATGTTTATCTAGCCCAATTCTATGATCAGCGCTACTTTTTGCGCCGGGATCTAGCGGCTAAGACAAGTGTCGCCCAGTTTTCTCGAACCTGCGACGCTCAAGCTGTAAGGTGCCTCGGGCTTCCCATTCACGATCCTGCTAAGCAATCAACCCCCTTGTTCGGGCACACACTTCCTCCCGTAAACATGCCTCGGCACGCTCTCATCGAGATCGAGTTCACGCCAATGGCCGATCAGGCTCCAAACGCAACAGTTTTCAACAACGAGGCTGTTCCCAGGAGCTTTCGTGGCCTTCGGTTTCAGAACATGGGGGGCGATCGTTACTGTCTTCTTGTTGGACTGGGTACGAGTTGGGCGTTTTCGAAATCAGTTCTGATTCCGCATGGCAAGATGGCTAAGTTATCAATCGATCTTAACGGCAGTCGCGTCCATCTTCGGTGTAACGGGGTTGAATTCGATGACATGCATATCCCATCGCCGTATACTGATGCTGCCGGTCCAATTACAGTGGGCTCGTGGATCGGTGGAGAGTGCCCTTTCATCGGCTCCATCCAGTTCTTTCAGATAAGCAGTCCTAACTCCAAATCAGCGCTTGTAGTGAAGAGCCCCTCGGGTAAGCTCTAAGGCAGAGTTGCACCAATTGTCGAGGTGAATCTGTATCGCACGATGATTTCTGGCGAGGTGGATGCATTCTGCCATCGAGCTCAAGGTCGCACACCTAAGTCAGACTTTATGATAACTGTTGAAAAGAACGTGAAAAGGCGGGAAGTTGCGCCAGGTCTCATCTAGCCTAAAACTAATTCTCACGGCGCACAACAGCATGGATGAAGCTGAACCCTTGGGCGGATCGCATGGTAAGCTGACTGGTATTTGCTCTGCCATAGTGCACAAATAAGGACATATTCGGCGATGCCAACGAATTCTTTCGATTCAATAACTGAGGGTATTGGTCCCGTCTCGGTGGTGTTACTCGCCCATAACGAAGCAGAAGTTATTGAGTCCGTGATCCGCGGTTTCTACGACAAATTAGTGTCGAAGCTACCAGCGTCGGAGATCATCATTGCAGAGGACGGCAGCACTGATGGCACAAAAGAGATACTCGCGCGTTTGGTCGAGGCCATTCCCAATCTGCGATGGGAAGAAGGGAAAGAAAAACGCGGTTACGTAAACGCATTTAAAAGCGCTATGGCGCTGCCTGCGAACGATCTGGTTGTCTTTTGTGACTGCTCCGGCAAGCATGACCCGGATGATGTCTGGCCCATGTACCAGATGATGAGTACGCAGGACATGGTCCTCGGCTACAAAGTCCATCGAGCCGATCCGCTTTATCGCAACTTAATGAGTTCAGTTTTTAACTGGATGGTGAACCGATACTTCTCGGTTGGATTCAAAGATATTGACTGCCCATTGCGAATCTTTCGTAAGTCGGCTTTTCTTGATATCGCAGGAATGCAATGGCACGAAAAAGCTCTGATAAATTTCGAGTTGACGCTTCGCTTCCGATATCGAGGTTACAAAGTCTCACAAGTTCCCGTGCGTCATTTTCCACGGCAGAATGGTGAGTCGCGAGGGTTGCCCCTGAAAAGGATTCCCCGAGTCATTGTGAACACACTGAAAAACTTTTCAGTTATCAAGGCGGACATCACCCGCGCTGACTTCAGGCGAGTCTGATGAGGATCGGAATACTGGGAGGTGGAGTGGCCGGGGTGAGCATGGGTAGGTTTCTCAACCAAGCCCACGACGTCACCATTCTTGAAGCCGAGTCAACGAGTGGCGGCCTAGCCCGATCATTCCATTTTCGGGAGTTTTCATATGACGTAGGTCCCCACATTGTGTTTAGCAGAAATCCGGCGGTTCTGAAAGACATGCTCGGGATTGCTTCAGAAGAGCTGATACCGCACGAGCGTAGCAATCAGATCTGGTACAAAGGACGGCTGATCAAGTATCCGTTCGAAAACTTTCTGGGGCTGTTGCCTCCCGAGGAGATTGAGAACTGTGTAGAGACCTTTCTGCATAACCCGTACGAGGACTATGCTCCGGAGAACATGTTGCAGTTCTTCCTGAGCACGTTTGGATCTGGCATCACCGACACGTACTTACGGCCTTACAATGCCAAAATTTGGAAGTACGATCCAGCGTTCCTAGATCTCCAAATGGTAGGCCGAATTCCAAAGCCTCCAGCCGAAGATATTCTCTCCGGAGCGCGAGGAGACTTCAAAGAAGGCTATACTCACCAAGTTCATTTCTATTACCCGCGATCAGGTGGCATCCAGGTCTTCTTTGACAAGATGGTCGAAGCTTTGCCGAAGAATGCCAAGCTGATAACCGGGCAAAAGGTTGCCAGCATCGAGCCCCAGGGTTCAAGATGGCGGGTCAAGGCGGAGAGCGGTAGTAATTGGGAATTCGACCGCATCGTGAACTGTATGCCGTTACACGAGTTGTTTCCGCGCCTGCAACTCGAGCCATCTGCTGGAGTGCGGGAGTCCTTGTCCCGCCTTCGCTATAACTCTATGTGGTTTGGGTTGGTAACCTTCCGAAAAGATAATGCTGGGCACAACTTTGCGTTTAATATCCCGCAGAAGGAAGTTCTGTTTCACCGCATATCTAAACTTAATTTCCTGGGTGAGGATCAACGGTCTGAATCAGGCTTTCTTTTCGAGATTACGTTTCGGCAAAACTCTCCCGTCGCATCGTTCACGAAAGAACAACTGACTACAAAGGTTCTCGACGGCTTCGAGTTTATGGGCCTGGCCAGCCGCGAGGATTTCGTCGGCATTGATATACACCAAGTGAAGTATGCGTATGTGATTTACGACCTGCAACACCGGCGAAATACGGATATCGTTTTGGATTTTCTGCGTTCCAATGACGTCCATTGTTCCGGGCGCTTTGCGGAATTCGAGTACGTGAATATGGACAACGTGATCGAACGCGCCATGAGGCTTTCAGCGGAACTGAATGAGAGATGGCCGGCAGCTAAAGCTCAAGTGTCGGGCGCTGCTTACGGTAGGCGTGCCTAAGTTTGCCCGCTCCAGTGACATGCAATCTCCTTCCTTTAGCTTCGGTCATGGCAACTTGATGCTTGGTCTTTTAGCGTGACAGTTCTCGTCACAGGTGCTGCCGGATGCATCGGTTCAGACCTTGTTACTACTCTGCTTGAGAGAGACAACGAGGTGATTGCCGTTGATAATCTAAGCAGCGGGAAAGCCGAGCACGTTGCACCATTTTTAGAAAATCCGAAGTTTCGTTTCGTCCAAGGCGATCTCCTTCAGACAGGTGTGTTAGATCCGCTCCTTTCGGGCTGCGAAATGGTGTATCACTTGGCCGCCAATCCCGACGTTAAATTCACGCCCGGAGAACGAACGGATAAGGATCTTCAGCAAAATACCATAGCTACCTACAACGTGCTGGAATCTATGCGGAGAAATTCCGTTCGCAAGCTGGCGTTTTCGTCGACATCCGCGATCTATGGCATTGCGCCCATTCAGCCTATACCAGAAAGCGCTTTTGTGCCAACGCCCATTTCGCTTTACGGGGCGACTAAGCTCGCCTGCGAAGCAATGATTTCGGCATTCCAGAACCTTTTCGATATGCAGTGTTGGATTTTTCGCTTCGCGAACATTGTGGGTCCGAAGACACGCAAAACAGGTAAGACCGTGATCTCGGATTTTGTAAATCGACTTCAGCAGGATTCTGCGAAGCTGCTGATTCTGGGTAACGGGCTGCAGGCCAAGTCCTACCTGTTGAGCGAGGAGTGCGTGGACGCTATGCTTCACATAGTGGACCATGCATCAAAGCCTCTAAATATCTTCAACATTGGCTGCGAAGATACGTTGAGTGTGAATCGCATTGCTGCAATGGTCGTCCACGCAATGGGCTTGAAAGACGTACGCTTTGAATACACTGGCACTGAAGGAGGATGGCCTGGGGACGTCCCCCGTTTTCAGCTCAATGTAATCGCGTTGAACGAGCTTGGCTGGAAGGCACGCCACACCTCAGAAGAGGCTGTCGATGAGGCTATACGGTCCATGCTGCGAGACTTGGGAGTCGTACAAAGCGTTGGGTGAGCTGGTTGCTTAGTTATGCAGTGCGCGATTCTCGCCGGTGGAATGGGTACACGGCTCCGTTCCATTGTGGGCGACATTCCAAAGCCAATGGTACTAATTGGAGGCGTGCCGCTTCTCGAGCGTTTAGTCGAGACTTGTCGACAGTACGGAATTAACGACATACACCTGCTGCTTGGGTATAACCCCGAGGTCATTCGCGACCATTTCCAAGACGGTTCGGCGTTCGGCGTCGAGATTTCTTATTGGATTGAAAAGCAGCCGCTCGGTACGGCGGGTTGTATGCGTGCTCTTATTCCAGTCGTTGGAGAAGAAGACCTTTTGGTTCTTTACGGGGATGTCTTCATCGAGATGGATCTCAGCAGGCTGATCGAGTTCCATCTTCATCACAAGCCTTCCGCGACCCTTGTCGTGCATCCGAATGATCATCCGGGCGATAGCGACCTGATCGAAGTGGACGATGTCAGGATTCTCGCCTTCCACAATAAGCCGCATCCTCAGAATGCTTGCTATGCGAATGTCGTCAATGCCGGCATCTACGTAGTCAACGGGCAGTTGCTACAAGACATTCCTTCAGATCGAGAATCTGATTTCGGACGGGAAATCTTTCCGCGCGCAGTCGCAGCAGGCAAACTTCTGGCTGCCTACAACACCCCTGAATACATCAAAGACATTGGAACGCCGGAACGTTATCAGGAGGTAGAGCGCGATCTAACTGCGGGAAGACCTCAAGCCTGTAGTCTCGTCCAGCCCAGGAAAGCGATCTTTCTTGACAGAGACGGAACAATAAACACGTTAGTTCCCCTGTTAAGCAAGTTAGCAGACTTAGAACTCTATCCCGATGTTGCCGATGCTGTTCGGGCCATAAATAAGAGCGAGTATCTGGCAGTGATCGTTACAAACCAGCCACAAGTAGCACGAGGACTAATCACCACGGACCAGCTCAAAGCAATTCACAATAAGCTTGAGACTTTATTGGCCCAGAAAGGCGCCAAAGTAGATGCCATTTACTACTGCCCCCACCACCCAGATGGCGGCTTCGCCGAAGAAGTGCCAGAGTTCAAGATTGAGTGCCGCTGCCGAAAACCGGGCACGTTGCTCTACCAACTTGCTGCGGAGCGGTTCAACATTGATTTGACGCACTCAGTAGTAGTTGGTGATTCAAGGCGTGACTTACAAGCTGCTCGCCGGCTGAAATGCCGTGCCGTCCTGGTCAAAACAGGTCTGGGCGGGTCTGACGTGCTGCCAGACGAGAAGCCTGACTATACTGCCGGCAATCTTAGCCAAGCGGTGAACTGGATCCTGGAGGAGAATATTGATCATCGCAAGAGCGCCTCTTCGAATTAGTTTCGGCGGGGGAGGCTCGGACTTGCCCGTTTATTACCGTAAGTGGGGTGGAGCCGTGCTTAGTGCTTCCATTAACAGGTACGTATACATCCACATACATCCCGCTTTCGATGAACGTCGTATTCAGCTGAAATACGCGCAGTCAGAGGACGTTGATGATCACGGGCTGATAAAACATCGGATCTTCCGAACGGTGCTAAATCGTTTCAGGCTCTACGGCGTAGAACTCGTAAGCGTCGCCGATATTCCAAGCGGCACCGGCCTTGGCTCCTCCAGCAGTTTCACGGTGGCGCTCCTGCAGTGCATCTACGCTCACCTTGGAGTTCATCGGTCTCGAGGAGCTTTGGCAGAGGAAGCCTGTGCCATTGAGATTGATGAACTGGCAAGTCCTATCGGCAGACAGGATCAATATGCCGCGGCTTTCGGAGGAATCAATTACATACGGTTCGAAAAGGATGATTCTGTGTATGTTGAGCCAGTCACAATCTCGCGAGAGCGACTGCGGGAATTAAACTCGCGGCTGCTTATGTTCTACACGGGCGTAACGCGCGATGCGAACGACATCTTGACCAGTCAAGCTCATGGTCTTGCTGACGATAAAGGCAAAGAAAAAAGCATGCATGAAATGGTGGCTCTGGGTAGAGACATGCGGGTATGTTTGCAAGAGGGCCGACTAGATGACTTTGGAATGCTCTTGCATGAATCGTGGAAGCTTAAGCGCTCCCTTTCTGCCGATATCTCGAATCCTCTGATTGATGAACTTTATAAACGTGCGAGCTCTGCTGGTGCAACAGGCGGAAAGATTCTTGGGGCGGGGGGAGGTGGATTCTTGCTGTTGTATTGTCCTCCAGATAAGCAGCCGGGGATCAGGCTCGCGCTAGAAGCGTGGCGGAACTTTCCATTCACTCTGGAGAGCGGAGGGACGCAAATCGTGTACTACGAGCCGTAGTAGGTTTCAGCCGATTTTGACAACAAGCCCCTGATTGCCTCCAAGCTCAATAATCGGCTCGGGCTTATCTGCAAAGAAGTCATTAAAAGAGCGGTAGACACCCTCCGTTCGGGCAGCGTAGTCGTGTGTCAGTATAATTCCTCCCCGCGCCATTCGAGGATAGAAGAACCTGAGGCACGACTCGGTACTGCTGTACAGATCCACGTCGAGATGAACGAACGCAAATGTCTTGTTCTCGACTGGGCCTGCTGTAGATGGGAAAAGACCTTTGTAGATATGAGCGCCAAACCCTTTTAAGTAAACTGCAACCGCTTCCTCGCTTGCCTTATACTGGCCCGAATAGAAGTCGGCGCTATCTTTAGTTCCGGGCTCCGGCAAACCTTCAAAGGTGTCGAAGACATGCAGAGTGCGGTTGCGGTCGGTGACAGCGAGTAGTTTTGCACTAACGCCTTCGAATGTCCCGACCTCCGCCATATCGCCAGGAATTTTTTTCACGGCTTCGAGAGCGAGCATTAGTTGCGCCGCTTCGATCGGCTGAAGTAGGCATTTGCGCTCTCGCAGACAAGAGAGGAAGAGCTCCATCATGTGCCTGCGCTCGGCTGATTGAGAAAACTTTGTAAGAGTCAAATTGAGCCTGGCGAAAAGAGGAGGAACTCTGTTCAGCCATGGGGAATCTCTTCGTGGCACAGAGGGAGAGTATAGCAAACGACCGTCCGTACAGACTCGGACAATCCAGTTTGCGATCTGGGCTAGCCTTTCTTAGTTGTGACCGGCTGCCTCAATAGCCGTACAAAGTTCTCGGCTGAAATCTTGCAGCGAAAATTCGTCTGGTTTGCCGGCGGACTGGTGGCTGTTCCGATCCGGGGACCACGGCACCGAAGAGAGCGCGACTGGTTAAGGGCTACATCAACGAAGCGGGCAATTACGTTTGGCGATCTGACCGTTAACTTATTCCAGTCTTTAAGGTGCAATTCAGGTAATAAGATGCGAGTCTAACTAAAGTGGCTAATTTGAGCAAACGTCCGCCCGTAAGGGGCATCGGTTTAGATGGCCAAACGCGATGCGTTCACTATGGCTCAGCCAAGGATATTCTGGCGATCAAAATGAAATGCTGCGGTGTCTTCTACGCCTGCAAAGATTGTCACGAGGCTCTTGCCGGCCATGCCCTGCAAGTCTGGCCATCAAGCGAATGGGACCGGAAAGCGCTGCTTTGCGGTAACTGCGATACGGAACTCAGCATTCGGCAATACCTTGACTGCGGCAGCAAATGTCCCGCCTGTGCCGCGGACTTTAATCCCGGCTGCCAGAAGCACTTTCACTACTACTTCGAACAAGCACCAGCCGCTCGCACAGGTCCAACCACTTAGCAGGCATGCGTGGCCGCGCGCGGTGTATCCGCCTCAGTTGAGCCAGCCCTGGGATTGCAGGAGGCGACGGAAGCCGGGCGTTTGGAGAGAGACCGGCGGAAAGTAAAGGCCTGTTTCTTGGCGAGTCCACCAGGCGCCGGTCCTGGTCCTTTCTGCCGCACTGGTGAAATGATACTCAAACAAACGCGCTCGTACATAGTATGGCGGAGCTTTGGGGAACGGGTTCTCGCCTAGCAAACTAAGGACGGCTTTGTCCCCTTCCAGCAGCTTGGCCATCAAGTTGACGAACCAGGGATAGTTCGAATAGTCCGACATAGCCGCAAACCACATAAGCCAATCGATCCGGAAATGATAAGGCGCGATCTGCGGGGGCATGCGGTCGGGGCGTCCAGGTTTCGCTTTAAACTCATACTCGCGCCAGCGGGTCGAGGATGTCAGCACGCGGTCGTCCGTGCCTTCAACGATCACCTCGTAACGGGTACGAGTGATGCTTCCGAACGCTCCATACGTACCCACCAGATGCAGCGAGTTGAAGTTCGTATTCATCACCTGGCGTGCCGAGAGCATGTTTACCACCACCGGAACACTCAGGAATGCAGTCAGCGCCGCAACCCCTATGTAGCTCCATTGCACCGGTATCGGCACCGGCTGCATGGAGGGCGGCGACCAGTGCACAATGCCGGACAGAAATTTCGCGTCTATCGTGGAGAACGCCAGAATGAGAGTGAGCCAGTTCAACCAGGACAGGTTTCCACTGCTGATAATGCTGAGCTGAAACACGATGGTGATAATACCTGCGATGCCAGCTATGGGCTGCGGCAGGAGCAGGCCGAACGGAACAATCAATTCAGCAAAATGGTTGAACAGAACTCCCGCCTTGCCCAGCCAGTGTGGGCCAACTTGGTAGAACCAGCTGACCGGGTTAGGCATCGGCTGTGTTTCGTAGTGGTAGTCCAGACAGGTCAGGTCTCGCCAGCACGTATCGCCGCGCAGCTTAATCAGGCCGGCTCCGAACATAATCCGGAACAGCAGCCAGCGGAACAGCCAGATCGGGATCACGCTCGCGACCTTGTCCGCACTGCCAAGGAAGATGGCAAAGAAGCAGCATTCGAGCAGAATTGACTCCCAACCAAAGCCGTAGAATGTCTGGCCCACATTGACGAACGAAAGATAAAGCAGATAGATAAGCACCCACGTGGTGATTGACAAAGCCGCATACCGCGCTGAGATCCCGCTCAGCACCAATAGGGAAAGCAGGATGCCGAACACCGCACCGGCCGTGAAGGCCCAGTCTTTGGGTAGCCAGAAGAACAAGCTGGGAGCGTCGCGAAATGAGACTTCGCGGACAAATATGGGAACGGGAAGCAGTCCATGTTCGCCCAGCAGCGGACGAAACTGCTGAAGCGCGTTGATGAAGGCAATCAAACAGATAAAGGCGATCCCGCGCTCCAGAAGCAGGCGGGTCAGCCAGAGTCCACGCGTATCGTCCGTGCTGAACAAGAAAGAGGCCGGCATGGCCTTGAGACAACCGCCGTCGATCGTTCGGCTACCCCGGTACTACACGCAGGGCACACCAGCAGAGTCGGAATGCACTCTGGTGCCGCGGAGCTACCTAATCGGCAGCTACTCGCAGCGGAGTGCTATAGAAAATATCTGAAGATGTTACAAACTGATGGATTGAAGCGCTAGAACGGAACGTCGTCGTCGGTAATGCCCATGCCGCTCCCGAATGGATCGTCATCAGCAGTAGATGCCGGATTGTTGTTGCCTCTGGCACCGCCCGCAGCAGGACCGGTGCGGGAACGGGAAGCTCCACCGAACTCGTTTCCACCGCCTCCGCCTTCCCCATCGCCTCGTCCGCCCAGAAGTATTACTTCTTCTGCCACTACTTCAGTACTGTAGACCTTCTTGCCATCTTTGTCGTCGTAGCTGCGGGTTTGGAGACGGCCCTCCACATAAACCTGCTTACCTTTTGTCAGATAGTTCGCCAGATTCTCTTGACGCCATACCGTTACGTTGGTCCAGTTCGTTTCTTCTTTCCAATCGTTGGTCTGCTGGTCTTTCCAGCGGCGTGTGGTAGCCACCGCAAAGCGAGATACAGCCGAACCGGACGGTGTGAATTTCGTCTCCGCGTCACGACCTAGATTGCCGACCAGGATGACTTTGTTGACACTACGGGGCATGATCTCTCGCACTGTAACACAAGGGAACGTTTTTGCCTGAGACGGTTTTTATGGCAGCCTACTTCAACATTTGGTACTAAATACCAAAAATGGAAAGTTGAGCGGTTTTGCTCTTTCAACATACCTGTGCCTAGGACATAATGATTACAGTTGGCCGTCCGGAATATCTCGACTCCGGATTTTTTCTGATTAACCATCCTTGGGGGATTATGGGCTCGCAATACAGTCGATGGTATTCCTTTCGTTGTGTGATCCTGCGGAGCCTGTCCGGGCTGGTGGACGCTCCCGTGTTGCGTGCAATTCTGACATTCGCTGTATTGTCCATTGGGTCAGCCCCGGCCCAGATGCTCCTGAAGTCGGAGCAAGCGGGCGAGCCGGTTACGCTGCTGCCGTCGGATACGGCCATCCTGGAAGCAGGTGAGACCCGCAAGGATCTACCCTGTTCCGTTACTCAACGCAAGGCCGAGCTCGGCTTCGATCTGCGCTTTCACAGTGGCTATGAAGTAGCCGTTCCGCTGCATGAGGTATCGAGTACGGGCGGAGAGTTGCTCTCCATCGTCTTTCGCGCGTACCCCCAGGACAATCGGGCTCTCGCCGCATACTTTGTCCAGCACTTCCGCGTTCCTGAGATAGAGGATGGAGCCAAAGGCGACGCGACGTTGCAGGGGATTATCGATGTGGGACCGGGCAGGTATCACGTGGACTGGTTGATGCGTGATCGCTCCGAACGTATCTGCTCCTCCAGTTGGGATGTTGAGGCTGCGCTTCCTCCTAAAGACAAGCCGATGCCGTTGCTTATCGATCCCAATCAGATCCGTGAGGCCGCACCGCAGTCTTTCTTCAATGATGTCGGCGATAAGCCCCGCTCCGAAGACGGATTACGAGTGAAACTGCTGGTCAATTTCGCTCCTCAAAACGCCCAGGCAGCTGCGCTCACCCGGACCGATACGGATGCACTGGTCAGCATCTTGAAAGCAATTGAACGCGACTCTCACGTCCGTCAGGTTTCACTGGTGGCTTTCAATATGGAAGAGAGCCGCATTATTTACCGTCAGGACCAGGGCGACCGCATCGATTTCCCCGCCCTTGGCAAAGCCTTAGGCGGTATGAAGCTCGGTACGGTGAACATCGCTAAATTAAATCAGAAGAACAGT
This sequence comes from uncultured Bryobacteraceae bacterium, assembly GCA_964248405.1. Taxonomy (GTDB): domain Bacteria; phylum Acidobacteriota; class Terriglobia; order Bryobacterales; family Bryobacteraceae; genus Bog-105. Next base: position 12,068 of record CAXTYH010000011.1, on the reverse strand, counting down.
GAGACCGACTTCTTGCAGGATTTGATTCAGAAAGAGGTGAGCGATCCTACCCATCCGGACGCGGTTGTCTTCGCAGGTCCAAAGGCCATGCTGACTGCCGATGTACCGCAGCAGCAACTGCGACACATGGAGGGAGTAGATTGCCCGGTCTTCTACATGAACTACAACCTGAACCCGCAGGCGGTGCCGTGGAAGGACTCCATCAGTCATGCGATTAAAGCCTTCAAGGGGACTGAGTACACGATTGCCCGGCCCCGGGACCTCTGGGTCTCCACTTCCGAAATGCTCCGCCAGATTACACGTTCCAAGCACCAACACGCGGTCGGGGTTGCTTTGGGCGGATCTACCCGATAATAAAAATCTCACTTGATCGACGTGAATGAACTTCTGGGGAAGCAGTTTTAGCTCTGGTGGAGACTTTAATTCCCCTCCTGCCGCGGTTGTCCTACTTGCACAGGCCCCTCGGCATCCAGCGATGGTCCATTGTTGTAGCTGGCTGAGAAGTGTCGTGAAGGATCAGAACGACTCCGCGGCGCTTTTCCGTGCCCATCGCTTTCAGCAGCATGGGTGGACCACCTGGAACAAGATTGACGTGGCCTTCCCCGCTTCCCGTCTGCACACCTTCTGGCGTCTCTAAGCAAGTCTCGCCCGTGAGCGTATAAAATGCTTCAGGACCAGAGTGCACATGCAATGGAGCGGTCATTCCAGGGTCGAAAATGGACTGCATGTAGACTGCTTCGTACTTAACATCCGGTTGAAGCGGAAGCGGTCCAATCCTCTTGACAAAGTTACCGCCACGCGCACTCCAGCCCGCTTCAGCTACTGTGAATAGCCAGACTTTGCCCAACGATTCAACAACCGGGGAGCGTGAGTCCTTCGCCCTTTTCGCCGCGACTCTGGTCGGGTATGTAGACAGATACCAGAAGAGCGGCTGCGCCGGCAGTTCGCCGAGGTACATCTTTGCAGTAAAGCAGGCTGGACCAGCCTCATCCTTCTGCTCAGTCACAGGAGAACAGGCACGCTGACTGGCTTGACCAAATACTAAGGGCGCCCAGTCAGGGCCAATGCTAAGCCCGTCCTTGCCCACTGGACAAATCGGCCTAAGGCCTTACTTCTATCGATGACGCCGGTGGCCATGATAGGCGAGGATAGCATTCGATAGCTGCCTGGGCGAGTCCGTCACCGGTCGTTGATCCTCAATCACTCCGCATGTACCCATCTCCGCCCCCCAATGCATCGGAAAAGTGGGGATTGGAAACGTTCAGAGTACCAAGCGGCTGCCACAACGCAGCCAAGCTGAGGTAAGCTGAATCAACTAGGTTAGAAATGTCTACCGGCTCTCGCAGGCTACAAATGGGTGTGTTCGCAATGGTGTTCTCCTTTGGGTTACCCGGGCCGGGCTTCGGCCAACATCCAGATTGGAACAAATACCGGAGCAATCTGGCGCCATACGTAGTGGCCCCGGAGCGTGCGGTGGATCGCATGCTTTCCATGGCGAAGCTGAAGCCGGGCGAAACACTGTACGATCTCGGATGCGGCGACGGAAGGATCTTGATTGCGGCTGTCCAGCAGTATCGGGTGAAAGCAGTCGGAATCGAGATTTCTGAGCACCTGGCCCGCGAAGCTGCCGAGCGGGTGAAAAAACAAGGACTGCAGAACGACATCAAGGTGGTTCACGGCGACTTCATGCGCCAGGACCTGAGCAGTGCTAACGTGGTCACGTTGTATCTGGCAACAACCGCCAATGACACACTACGACCAAATTTGGAACGTTTCCTCCGTCCCAATACACGGGTTGTTTCGTATGACTACCCGATCCCTGGCTGGAAGGCGATCGAGACGGCAGAAGCAACCGGAACCCATGGAGCCAGCCACACCATCTATCTTTATCAAGTTCCTGAATCCATCAAGAAGCAGTAGCCATTGAGTTCGCCTTGCGACGTGCTAGGCATCGGCCTAAACGCAACTGACACACTCATTCTGGTTCCTGAGTACCCGGCTTACGCGGGCAAAGTTGCTTTCGACCGCGAAATGGTGAGCCCGGGTGGACAGGTAGCCACTACCGTGGTTGCCTGCTCCCGGCTCGGCTTACAGGCTAAGTATGTGGGCACGGTTGGAGACGATGCGCGTGGTCAGATTCAGCAGGAAAGCCTGCGTGGAACCGGTGTAGATACCAGCGCCGTTATTATCCGCCAGAATTGCCCGAACCAGACCGCCTACATCGTCATCGACCAGCGCACTGGCGAGCGCACTGTGCTCTGGCAACGTGACGATTGTCTTCGGCTTCGTCCGGAAGAGCTGAATGCAGATGACATTACCAACGCGCGCATTCTTCACATCGATGGTTGTGACATAGACGCAGCTGCTTTCGCCGCCTCGATTGCGCAAGAAGCCGGTGTTCCTGTCTCGCTTGATGTCGATACCGTTTACCCCGGGTTTGAAGTTGTTTTGCAGAATGTGGATTATCTGGTTGCCGGCAATGGCTGGCCAGAGCGCTGGACCGGGGAAAGTGACCCGTTTGCCGCGCTGACCAAGCTGAAGGACGAGTTCGGCTTCACCGTGGCCGCTACCACGCTGGGAACGCACGGGGCCTTGGCTCTGCATCAGGATCGCTGGTTTTACTCACCCGGGTTCGAGGTTACCTGCCTTGATACCACCGGGGCCGGAGATGTCTTTCACGGTGCCTTCTGCTACTCCATGCTGCAAAACTTCGATATGACTGAAGCACTGGAGTTTTCCAACGCAGCTGCCGCACTCAGTTGTACCGCTATTGGCGCACGCGGCCACATTCCCACGTGCTCGGAAGTGAATAAGCTGCGCGTAAAAGCGCAAGCGGGCAGCGTGGGACGGCGTGAGGCACCTGAAATCTCACGACGTTGCGCGGCACGGGTGGGAGCCGAAGCGTGATACCGCTCCGTGCCCTTTTGCTGCGGCGCTCGCCCGCTTCAATCACGCTGCTCATTATCGCGATCAACACAGTGGCGTTTCTTTTCGAAATGTCGTTGTCACCATACCTTCGGGAAGCCTTCATCGCTCACTACGCTCTGGTTCCTGATCGCTTCACTCCGGCCTCTTTGCTGACCTCCATGTTTCTGCACGGCGGCTGGCTCCATCTAATCGGAAACATGTGGTTCCTGTGGGTGTTCGGCTCCCACGTAGAAGATGCGATCGGATCGGCGCGTTTCCTGCTCTTCTATTTGCTGAGCGGTGTGGCGTCGGCTGTCGTGCAATGGCAGGTGACGGCCGGCAGCCCCATCCCAACCGTTGGTGCAAGCGGCGCCATCGCCGGCGTCATGGGGGCATTTCTGCTCCTCTATCCACGAGCGCGCGTGGTCACTCTCGTCTTTATCATCTTCTTCATCACAACAATAGAATTGCCCGCCGCGTTCATGCTTTTGTACTGGTTTGCCATTCAGCTGCTGAGCGGCCTCGGCTCCCTGACCAGCTTCGCCCAGGCACAAGGCATCGCTTGGTTCGCGCATGTGGGCGGCTTCCTGGCAGGACTGCTGCTCATCCGGCTTTTCTCCGGCAACCGGCCGACGCGCTACTCTTACTGATCGCTGATGCATGACCCTAACGAGCCATTCGAGAATCTCGATCCGCTGGACATGCTCGCGATTGGTGCACATCCAGATGATGTTGAGCAGACCTGTGGTGGCACCCTGTTGCGGACTGCCGAAACGGGACACCGCACTGGCATTCTTGACCTGACCGCAGGGGATATGGGCAGCCGCGGCACCCCGGCTCTGCGCATCGAGGAGTCGAAAGCTGCGGCCGAACACCTGCTGGTCGCCTGGCGTCAGAATCTTCGTTGGCCCGATGCGCGCTTAGAGAACACCGTTTCAGCACGTATGACTCTCGCCGGAGTCGTTCGTCGCCTTCGACCACGAGTTGTGATTCTTCCTTACTGGACCGGTCGGCACCCGGACCACTACCGGGCTAGCGAGCTCGGCTACGAAGCGTGCTTTCTGGCAGGCCTTCGGCGCTTGGAGGAAGACGTGCCTCCGCACCGTCCTTTCAAGATTCTTTACTCATCGCTCTACGCGAATGTAACTCCTTCGTTCGTAGTCGATATCTCCCGCCAATTCGATCGGCGCATGGCCGCGTTGCTTAGCTATAAGTCCCAATACGGCGATGGAGAAGATGCACCAGAACTCTTCCCTTCGCATGCCGAAGTGTCTGAGCGCCTTGCTGCTGTCTCTCGCTTCTACGGCAACCTGATCGGCGTGAAATATGGAGAGCCTTTCGTACTGAAGGAGTCTATGCGGGTGGACGACGTGATGAACATGGGCGTCCGAAGTATCTAAAGTTAACCGGAGAAGAAAGTTTGAAGAGGATTTTAGTTGCGTTATTGTTGTCGATGCCGCTTGTCATGCAGGCCGAGCAGGCCACCGACCGGCTGAACAGTGCAGCCAATGTGCTGTCAGAAGTGATGTCAGCGCCGGACAAGGGGATTCCCTTGAACTTGCTTGCTAAAGCGCAGTGCATCGTCATTGTGCCGGGAGTGAAACAAGCTGCTTTCATTGGCGGTGCAAAGTATGGGAAGGGCTTTTTCTCCTGTCGTCGTGGCGGCGGCTGGTCAGCTCCAGCCTCGGTACGCATTGAGGGCGGCAGCTTTGGTTTCCAGATTGGTCTCATAGAGAGCGACATGGTGCTTCTGGTGATGAACCGTAAGGGTGCTGATCGCCTGCTCTCGACCCAGGTCACGTTAGGTGGGAATATCGAGGTAGCGGGCGGGCCGGTAGGCCGTTCTTCCACGGCTCAGACCGATGTTAGTTTGCGCGCTGAGATGCTGTCCTACTCGCGAGCGCGCGGCGTCTTCGCCGGTGTCTCCCTGCAAGGCGCAACTCTTCGTCAGGATGTCAGTGACAACGCTGATATTTACGGCTCACGTCTCAGCAACAAAGAGATCATTCATGGCACCACGGTTTGGCCCCGAACAGGCAGCGAACTGCATAGCGTCTTGGATAGGTATGCAGCCCGGGCACGACGACGCTTGAAGCACCGGTCCTAACGGCGCCAGATTAGAAGTCTTCGTAGAGGCGCGATACCCGGCACTTCAACATAACGGCAACCCATGTCGGCGGATCGCGCCAGATGCTGATTTTCTTGCCCTGATTGAGTGATCGAGATACGTAGTTGACCGGCAATTCCAGCGGCTTGTAGCCCTTGCGAATCAGCTTGATCACCAGTTCGTTGTCGAAATCAAACCGGTCGCACTCGAAAGACAGGCCGTATAGACACTCGCGTCGAAAGACCTTGAACATGGTGAACGGATCGGTCAGTTTTTGCCGATAAAGCACGTTGAAGAGCGTCAGAAAAAGCAGGTGACCGAAGTTGAAGAAGCCTCCCAGAAAGGCGCTATCCGCAAACTTGCGGATCTTCCAATGAGGTCCGTTCTGGTTATGGCGCGAGCCGAGAACAAAGTTTGCTTTGTTCTCCACAATAGGTTCGATTAGCGCATCGTAGTCGTTGATGTCGTACTCGAGATCGGCATCTTGAATCAGCAGAATGGTGCCGGTGGTGGCAGCAAAGCCCTCCCGCACGGCGTTTCCTTTCCCCCTGGGCTTGTCTTGCAAGATGAGCCGGACTCGGGCGTGAGAAGCGTAGCGATTGACCAGTTCGCGGCTACCGTCGGTCGAGTTGCTTTCGACGATGATGATCTCGATCTCAACATTCGAAATGGTTTTCGCAGTTAGTAGATCCAGCATCTGCGAACAGGTTGCCGCTTCGTTGTAGACAGGCACAACGACTGATAACTTGTGCCTCGCTGCTGCCAACTTTACTCGGGCCACAGCATAGTCGCGCGTCAGAATCACGTCGCCGAAGCCAGCCTTCAGTAATTGAATCTGTAGATCATCCGCCGTCAGTGGCGGAAGAATCCAGAGCAGGACATCGCCAGGCGACAATTTGTGGGGCGCAGTGACCAGCTCCTTCGCAGTAGTCGGAAGCACGACGAAGCTCGCGGCCGCTAAGTCGGCTGCCAGTTCCTGATCTGCCCCGATTGTCATCACGGTGCGGGAGTCCCGAGCGTACCGGATCAGCTTCTGTACAAGCGCAGAACGTCCCGCAATTCTGAGCTCACGCACCGGCAGCAAGCACTTCCCAGCGCGCTTTCTCTCTTTGCAGAGCGGGGTGGGAAACTAACAGATGCCAGAGAACTACCTGAAAAGCTTCGGCGTGCGCCGTCACACGGGCCGGCTCCACAGTGGGAACCAGAATGCAGTGGTGAGCCACCGTCGCTGCATACCCGCCGTCTCGCCCCACAATTGCAAACAACTTTGCACCAACGTCCCGGCCATAGTCAAGCGCCGCAATTAGATTCGTACTCACATTCCGTTTGGCATCCCCGCCGCCGACAGACAACACCAAAAGCGCGTCACGCCTGCAGAAGCGGCTTCCTTGTAGATAGGATGTGAAAACCCGGCTCCAGCCCTCGTCATTGGTGCTGGCCGTCAATTCGGAAACGTTATCGGTCGGTGCATACGCCTCGAAGCCGGTGGCTTTGCGAAAGTCGCACGCGGCGTGTGAAGCGTTCGCGGCACTTCCTCCCACACCCAAAATGAATAACCGTCCACCCTGGTCTCGTACCTCGGCCAGCGCTTCTACGAAGGCTTCTACCGTAGCCGGATCAATACTCGCGGCCACAGTTGCCGTTTCAGATAAGAATTTCTCTGCAAAGCTCATCGGGGTAAGTATTGTTCCAAGTCACGTAAACCCTGGGGAGAACCGATCTCATAGAAACGCTCGCGCACTTCGAAAGCAGCTAGCTCACCCTGAGCGAGCAAACTTTGGTAAACAAACTGAAGATCAATTGGCTGCCCCAACGGAAGCTCTGCGAACACCTGGCGGCTAAACACTCCCAGACCGTAGTCGATGTATTGCATTTCAGCGCTGCGTGCTGCCTTGTCGTAGCGAAGGATCAGCCCGTTCTGAGCCTCCACGTTGCTCACGTCGAAACAGCCTTCGTTGCGGTAAATCGTCATCAAAGCCTGCTTGCCTGATTTTTGAAACGACTCCTCGACTTCACGGTAATTGCACTGCAGATAAGAGTCTCCATAGAGCACGAAGAACGATGGCGGCAGAACTTCCAGCGCCTTCCGAATTGCACCGGCTGTGCCGAGGCGAATAGCAGCATCCGATGAGTATCGCAGCCTAACGCCAAACTCCGATCCATCACCGGCGTACGCCTGGATTGCATCGCCCAAATGACCTATACACAGAATCACATTGCAAATGCCCCGCGATTGCAGTAGCCGTAGCTGATGAGATAGGAAGGGCTTGCCGTTCACTGGTACCAGAGACTTGGGCAGGTGCGCGGCAAGCGGTTGCAGCCTGGTGGCAAGACCACCGCAAAGAATGACGCAGGGCAACATCAACGCTCCTTAGGATTGCGTGACCAGAGTTGTGCCTTGAAAGTCGAATCGGATCCGCACCTCTCTCAGTCCGCCTTCTCGCATGGCATGGCGAAGCCGCGTCTTGTCTTCGGTGTAGAAGAGCAGAAACCCCCCGCCACCGGCGCCAATCAACTTACCGCTAATGGCGCCGTTTTGACAAGCCAAGTTATACCAGCCATCAATAGCCTCGGTAGTCATGCTCTTTGAGCGCTGCTTCTTGCTCTCCCAGTGAATGCGCATAAGGGCAGCAAAGCTCCGCAAATCGCCTGACTCGAGTGCATCCCGACTCTGGTATCCAAGCTGCTTGATCTGGTGCAGATGATCCGTCATCTCAGAGTCTCCGCGCCGGCTGCGCTCATCCTGCTCCTTGAGAATGCGGGAAGCCGGGCGGGTAAAGCCGGTATAAAACAGGATCAAGTTGTCTTCCAAATTGGCCGTTGTCTCGGCGCTGATCCGCAATGGAGAGACAGTAACCTGGCCATCCTGGGCGAAATCGAATGCTGTGATCCCGCCAAAGACTGCTATGTACTGATCCTGCTTACCGACCGGCTCGCCTAGCCGCACCATCTCTATGTGGCACGCCTGCTCGGCCAAGTCCTGCCTGGGAATCAGCGACTTTGCATTCACATGCAATGCGTATAACAGGGCGGTAAGAAAACTCCCGCTCGAACCAAGCCCAGTGCCGGCCGGGATATCAGACATGCTGGTGATTTCAAGACCACCGGCTTGTTGACCGACCAGCCTAAGCGCCTCGCGAATCAATGGATGCTCAATCTCGGCGAGACTGCGCACACGTTCCATCCGTGAATACTTCAGGATTAGATCTTCAAAGAACGTTTGATGCAGCGTGATATAGACGTACTTATTGATAGCCGCCGACAGTACAAAGCCTCCGTACTGTTCGTAGTAAGAAGGCAGGTCTGTGCCGCCGCCGCCCAGCGTTATGCGCAGCGGGCTTCGAGTAATGATCATACGGCGTCATCTTGCCCAAGAAGTTCAGGATGGGCTTGCAGATAGCGCACTGTACGAGTGATGGCTTGTTGTATCGTCAGCTTCGGCTGCCAACCAAAACTGCGCGCAGCTCGCGTATCCAGATAGATGAACGGGTTGTCACCGACCCAGCCGCGCTCGCCACCGCTGTACGTGATGTCAGGGCTCAGATCGAGCTCTTCGCAAATCCAACGAATGGATTGCCGAACCTCACAGTATTCATCAGTGCCTAAATTAAGCACGGTCACTCTTGACTTGCTCTGCTCAAGGGCAGTCAAGATACCATCCAGGCAGTCCTGCACGTATAGGTAGGACTTCCGTTGCTGCCCGTTGCCAAGCACGTCCAGGCGACCCGGATGCGCCCGCAGTTGACGCATGAAGTCAAATACATGGCCATGCGTATAACGCTCACCGAGAATCGACACGAAGCGGAAGATGAAACATTGAATCCCGAAAGCCTCTGAATAAGCGGTCAAAAAACCTTCTGCGGCCAGTTTGGACGCCGCGTAGAGCGATGTTTGGATGGGAAACGGAGCATCCTCCGGGGTCGGAATCACAGTTGCTTCCCCATAAACCGAGCCGGTGGAGGAAAAGGCAATCCGTCGAACGCCGTTCTGCCGCATGGACTCAAGCAGGTTCACTGTCGCGATCGTATTCTGGTGCAGATCCCGCGTCGGATGGTCCGCCCCGAAACGAACATCGGCGTTGGCAGCCAGATGAAAGACGATCTCAGTACGGGGCATGGCTTGCTCAATATCATCGCCCGGAGTGAGCAGATCGCCTTGCACAAGCCGAAAGTTCGGGTCACGCTGCGCTCCTTCGAGAAAAGCTGCTCGCCCCGTCGAAAAGTTGTCCAGACCCGTAACCGAGTGCCCTAGAGACAGCAGGCGGTCCACCAGATTGCTGCCAATGAACCCGGCGCAACCCGTTACCAGGCAGCGCAAAACAGTATTTCCCGAAACAGAAAAACCCGGCTCAAGACCTCAATCTAACACCCCTGACGTTCGTGTCAGGAGCTGTTCTAATGGAGCGATGGTCCTGCCGTTTAAACGCCTATTGTTGATGGGTCTGCTGGCTCTGCTGGCGCCGTTAGAGGCCATGCGAGCCGAAAGCTCTACCGTGCTGCTTTGGCCAATGGGGGCTCCGGGTGCGAAAGGAAATGCGGACGCTGATAAACCGTCCCTGACGCTGTTCCCCGCACCGGCCAAAGGGAGAGTTCCTACGGGTATTGTTGTTTGTCCAGGTGGAAGCTACCTCAACTTGTCAATGGCCAAGGAAGGCACCGACGTTGCTGCCTGGCTGAACAAGCTTGGCATTTCGGCGTTCGTCCTGAAGTACCGGTTAGGTCCCACCTATCATCACCCGACGGAACTCCAGGACGCACAGCGGGCCATACGCTACGTCCGAGCCCACGCCGACGACTACGGCATCAAGCGGAATCAAATTGGAATCTGGGGCTTCTCGGCCGGCGGTCACCTCGCCTCCACAACAGGCACGCACTTTGCGCCGGTCGACGCCGGCAATCCGGGCGTTTCTGACGCCATCGACAAGCAAAGCTCGCGGCCAGATTTTCTGATTTTGGCTTACCCGGTCATCACCATGCAGGATCCGTACGCGCATGCCCGCTCGCGCACCGCTCTGCTTGGCGACAAACCCAATCCGCAACTGCTGGACGATATGTCCAACGAGCTACAAGTCAGCCCCCAGACGCCGCCTACTTTTCTCTTTCACACAACGGATGATGCGGTAGTACCCGTTGAGAATAGCGTGCGCTTTTACCTGGCACTGCGACGTGCAGGCATTCCCGCCGAACTGCATGTGTATCGAAGTGGGCAACACGGCGTCGGATTGGCTGGGCAGGATCCGGTGCTGCGCACCTGGACTGAACGGTTGGCTGACTGGTTGACTGCTCAAGGCCTTCGCTGAACAGAAGGGTTTATCTAGAAATTTTCGAATCCAGCCCGTTCCAACCCACGCCGTGCTTCCCGGCTTTGCATGAACGTTTTCCAGACGAATCCAGTTCGCAGGTTTTCTGCCATCAGCAGCGTGATGCCGGTATCGATGCCGACCACATCGCTGTCATACCATTTCCGCAAAGGGTTGAAGGCATCTACGAACCCGTACTTACACCACGCCGCCCCGTAGTTGGTCCGAATGTTTTTGAGGACGCGAAGACAGGCTTGCGGCAGGAACGGTAGTGAGCCTCCAGCCGCGCACGGCACCACCGTTCCATCGATAGGCCCGATCTGTGGCGGGCCACCCCAGACAACGTACCCGTGCTCGGAGTCCGAGGCCGTGATCCCCCACAAATCCTCGCTGTAGTCCGGAAACTGGCCGCTTAGTTCAATGCAGAAACGCTTGTGAACTTCGGTTGCAACCACAGAGTTTCGGAAGTAGTCGAGATAGCGGTCGCGCTTGCCGCGAAAATCGAACCATGCCTGCGAGTACTGATGAATGAACAAGGGCGCGAAAGAGCCGAGATAGCGGAAGCCTTCATACTCGAAAGTAAGCCGCTTCCAAGCGTTCCAGGCAGCCGGAGGAAGAGGATGCTTATCCGCTCCAATGCCGAGCAGGTACATCATCATCAGCTCACTGTAGTAGTCCCAGCGATAGGGAAGAAACCCGCCCTCAGGCGACCATCCATGCGGCAGCAGCGTCGTATCTTCTGAGAGCCAACCCCACTCCACACGATCGAGGATATTGGTAGCTAAACGAGAAATCTCCGGCCGGCGGAAATGCTCTCGACAGGTGAGCACACCGCACAGCAGAATGGCCGTGTCTATCGACGAGATCTCCGAATCCCAGATCCGCTCCCCGGTCTTGACGTTGGCAAAATGATAAAAGAAGCCGCGATGGGTCGGCATCTTTTCCCATAGAAACTGGAGCGTAGTGACGACCCGGGCGCGGGCTTCAGCTTGGCTTATATAGCCGCGCTTCTCTCCAATGCAGAGAGCAGTTAATCCGAACCCGGTCGCGGCAACGCTCGCCACGATGGTGGTATCGGGCTTATAAACGTTAGCGCGATCCTTGACCAAACCGGTTTGGCTGTCGCCCTGTTCCCAGAAAAATTGGAAGCTCGCGTGTTCAAGATCTTCGAGAAATTGATCATCCTCGGGAGAGAGTTTGGCGACCGAGAACTCAGTTGAGCCGAGAGATTGCGACCGTGACGAAGACCCAATGGCAGAAGCGCCGAGCAAGCTGAGCATGCTTCGGCGACTGAAGTTACCTTTTTTCGGTTTGAGCACCTACGCAATTCACTGTAAACGATCATGAGTTGGAGCAGCGTTGACACGCGAGTCGGAGGATAGATGGGCAGAAGTTCCAAGTGCTGATGTGGATTTTACGCTGGGACTAGTCACCTAAATGCTGATTTACTCCATCGATTGTAGGAGGGATCACGTTGAGTTCTACCGGATCGGTGATGCTCGCAACATGGGTCGGAAGCTTGGCCGCTGTGAGGATGTGGCACGTCCTTTTACAGTGAAAATGATGGCGATGGTAGATAGCTCCACCCTAGAAAAGGACTTTGAGAGTAAGTGAGTATGACAGATGTGCTTACATAACGTGTCGGGGATCAGTGATGTCAGCCAAACAGCTAAAGGATTGGTGCGCCCGGAGGGATTCGAACCCCCGGCCTAATGATTCGAAGTCATTTGCTCTATCCAGCTGAGCTACAGGCGC
>CAXTYH010000010.1:0-146773 GCA_964248405.1 uncultured Bryobacteraceae bacterium | reverse complement strand
TCTTTATGTTTGCAACGGTAACGAGCTGAGTTACTTTTTCAGCATCCTGCTAGAGCAATAATGGGGACTTACCCATGCGTTGGAGTTCCCTTTTCATCCCTACCTTGCGCGAGGTGCCTGCGGAAGCAGAAGTTATCAGCCATCAACTGCTTCTGCGGGCCGGTTACGTCAGACAGTTATCGGCCGGTATTTACAGCTATCTGCTGTTGGCACAACGGTCGCTGCTGAAGATTCAGACAATCGTCCGTGAGGAGATGAATGCGATCGGCGGCCAGGAGATGCTGCTGCCGGCATTGAACCCGGCTGAGGTATGGCAGGAGTCTGGGCGCTGGGATGTGATGGGCGACAACCTCTTCAAGTTGAAGGATCGTTGGCAGCGCGACTTATGTCTGGCGATGACTCACGAAGAGGTGATGACCACTATCGCGCGTGGCGAGTTGCGCAGCTATAAGCAGTTGCCGCAGATCTGGTATCAGATTCAGACCAAGTTTCGGGATGAGCCCCGGCCTAAGTCTGGCCTGCTGCGCGTGCGCCAGTTCATCATGAAGGATTCTTACACCTTCGATATCGACTCTGCAGGACTAGACATCGCCTACGACAAGCACTACAGCGCTTATTGCCGAATCTTCGAGCGGTGCGGGTTGGAGTATACCGTGGTTGAGGCTGACTCAGGCGCCATGGGCGGCAGTCAATCGCACGAGTTCATGGTGCGGTCGGACGCCGGCGAAGACCTGATTGTACGCTGCCCTTCCTGCGGTTATGCGGCCAACCTGGAGAAAGCAACAGCCACGCCGAGCAGCCCGGCAGCAGCAGATCCGGAAGGTAATCTAACGCCGGAGCCATTTCATACACCCGGCTTCAAGACCATCGCGCAGGTGGCCAACTTCACAGGGCTGCCGGAGTCTTCCCAGATGAAAAGCCTGGTGATGGTGGCCGATGGGCAGCCGCTGCTCATCATGCTGCGAGGCGACCACCAACTCAGTGAAACAAAACTCGCCGGCCTCACCAAAGCAAAGGAGACGCGGACTGCTCATGCGTCAGAAATTGTCCAATGGTTTGGGGCCAGCCCCGGCTCGCTTGGCCCAGTAGGTGTTTCTACCTTGCGCATTCTGGCCGACACGGCACTACAGGGACGACGAAACATGGTTGCCGGCGCTAATCGGGATGACTACCATCTGAAGAACGTTACTCCGGGCAAGGATTTCGAAGCTGAATACTCTGACTTACGGCAAGTGGTGGCAGGGGACGGCTGCACCGAATGCGGCACTCCGGTTGAGGTGATGAAGGCGGTGGAGCTAGGCCATATATTCAAGCTTGGCTACCGCTACTCCGAGCCGATGGGCTTGCGTGTGTTGGGTGAGGACGGCAAGGAAATTACTCCCATTATGGGTTCTTATGGCATTGGCATCGAACGCATCCTCACCTGTGCCATCGAGCTGTTTCACGATAAGGACGGCATTGTCTTGCCGCTTCCGATTGCGCCGTTTTCGGTAGTCATCACGCCGGTCAATATTGGCGATGCAGCTCAGCGCGAAGCCGCAGACCAGTTGTACTCGCAGTGCCTGCAGGCGGGCATTGATGCCGTTCTTGACGACCGCGACGAACGACCGGGCGTGAAGTTCAAGGATGCCGACTTGGTTGGTATCCCGTATCGGATTGTCGCCGGCAAGAAGCTGCGGGAAGGTAAGTTTGAGTTTCTCGACCGGCGCACACGAGAGGCTGAGGACATTGAAGTCGCTGCGGTTTTCGCGCACTTGCAAGCAAAGTTGGGTGAGGAGTCGGCGCGATACCGGAATACAACTTAGACCCCATTTTTCAAAGGCGGCGGAGTCGTGAGGGCGAGGAACAAGGCCGTGAGAGTTAAATGCTGACGTTCCCACTTAGGCTTTGAGGAAATTGTGAGCCAATTCGATAACCTGTCAAGTGACGAACGAGCTATGGTCAAATCCAAGCTTGAAGCCCTACATGCATTAACTTGGAAGTCTTGGGATTATGCTGTCACACAGCAACCCGGGGTTGCAAAGACAGGTCCGTTGCTGGAGATTATCATCGATGGCAGAATTGCTAAACCTATCGAGCTTCCAAATACGACTGAAATGCCTGCTGAAGTGATCTGCATGTACTTAGAGAATTTTGCTCGGAAGTACGTCAAGCCGCAAAACGAACTGTAGCTGATACTGGCCTCCCCCACGGGCCTTGGTACGACGACGGCCCTCGTTAACAACTAGGTGGATGGGCACACCCCCGGGCAAGCTGCTCCGGTGTCGCCTCGCTGTTGCGATGCTCACAACTATTGGTCCCGATTTGAAACTCACGTGTAGATTCTCCATCAAGGAGCGAACACGCGATGGCCGCGCCCATTCACGTTGCGGCCTATGAGGAGTCGCAGGGGAGCTTATCGCGGCCTTCGGTTAAGCAGCATCTGGCTGCGCTGAAGATGCTGTTCGACTGGTTGGTCATCGGCTCGAACCCGGCCCAGAATGTCCGCGGGCCGAATCGCTCCCACAATAAAGCCAAAACGCCCGGTCCTCACTCCGGACGAAGCCCGCGCACTGCTCGACAGTATCGAAACGGATACGCTCATTGGGCTGCGCGATCGCGATCTCATTGGGGCGATGAGATTTCCCTGCATGAGGTCGAGAGAATTGTCATCTGAACTAGTACTCCGGCGCGAAATCAGAATTATGTCAACAGAGTTCGCGTCTACGACTTCGAAACCTACCTAGATCCAAGAGCAATGACCATATATTTAATCTCGGTCGACCTCAACCTTTCAAGCACAAATAAGGTGTTTCGATATTCCAAAACTGAAATGCCGGCAAATTACTGCAGTTCCCATTTTGAGAAAGACTAGGCGGCGAAGTACAGGTACCAATGCCCAACTATCGGTTTAAATGCCATTGAATATTCACCTATTTCAGCGGCCGTATTACTAAGTGCTGGGCATTGGTGGAGAGCCCATAGAGTACGCATATCCTCTTGTGTGACTATGTATAGCCAGAAGCGCAAATTCCTGAACGGACGGGAAAAGAATACAGCCACGACCACATTGCGGCGATACTGCAAAGACGTGAGCAGATTTCAGAATCGCTTGGTATTGTTTCAGCCTTGCTGCGGAGAGACAGTGGGCATCCCCAGATGCAGGAATTGGACAGCTAAGGCCGTCTTGCGTCGCCATGACTGCTAATTCGTTCAGTGCCGACTTGTGTTGCTCAAATTCTTGGAGCATCGTGGAATCTGGAATGGACCGACAGGAGGTCATTAACAACATGGTCAAGAGCGTGGCCGCTAAAGTCGTCCTCATTGGCATTTCCCAGCCGCGTACATCTGTGCCCACTGATATCCAGCCTGGATCTCCAGTTTGTTCAAGCGGGTTATCCCCAAATGGACTTCCTGTAAGAGGAGTGCCCCATTTTGAGGGCGGTAAGTTGAAGTGCGCGAGCATGTTTGCGTACGAAGCAACACCTGCGCCCCATTTTATATAAGTGGATGAGAAGTTAAGGGAATAACCAAACACGCCGAATGCAAAGTTGCCGTAAGCGCGATATTGTGGATTAGCGCCCGGACTCGGCCGATTCTTAAAATCCAGCGACTGATTAGGTGCAACGAGTGCCGGGATCCTAGAGGCAAGATCACCCCAG
The DNA here is from genome assembly GCA_964248405.1 of uncultured Bryobacteraceae bacterium. GTDB lineage: Bacteria > Acidobacteriota > Terriglobia > Bryobacterales > Bryobacteraceae > Bog-105. The sequence goes on along the minus strand of CAXTYH010000010.1, from coordinate 143,132 downwards.
TTACCTTTGGATTTCGCTGCGATAACCGGTCAGCATCCAGATAAAAAAGGGGCCACCTACCAGCGACGTAATAACGCCAACCGGGATCTCTACCGGCGCCAGGATGGTCCGGGAGAAAACATCGCACAGCGCTACGAAAGCCGCTCCCAGTAGAAAGGAGCAGGGCGTGAGAATGCGGTGATCTGCTCCTACCCACATTCGGAGGGCATGCGGAATGATGAGGCCCACGAACGCAATTGGGCCGGTAAGAGCAGTTACAGCGCCGGTGAGGATTGAGCCCGCAACACACCCGATCAGCAACATCCGACCTGTGGATACACCGCGCGTAGCCGCCCATGTCTCCCCAACTGACAACAGGTTCCATTCGCGGCTGTACCAAAGGACAGCGAGGCACACCGGCGTTAAGGTCACGCTTAACCAAAGGAGGGTCGAATAAGTGGGTGCCTCCATCCCACCCATCAACCAGTGCGTGATAGAGAACGATCCAAGGACGCCTACAAAGTTTGACAAGAACAAAATGGCAGCGCCGCACATGGTGTTGATCGTCACTCCGGCAAGGAGCAGGCCGATAGAAGACAGCCGCTGCCGATGCGAGGCAACAACCACATTAATGATGAGAACAATCCCCGAGCCGGCGCAGGCAGCAAAGCTGACTGCGTTTAAGCCGCCAATGGATTGCCATCCGAAGAAGATCGCGAGCACGGCTCCGAGCGAAGCTCCACCCGATACCCCAAGTGTGTAAGGAGTCGCCAAAGCGTTGCGTAACAGTGCCTGGAAGAGAACGCCCGCCAGCGCGAGCGCTCCTCCGGTCCATAGCGCAAGCAGCGCTCGAGGCAAGCGCAACTGCATAAGGATTTCATGATCGGGAGAGATGCCGTGGAATGCCGCAGTGAAATTAAGGCGGTGCGAACCGATGGCTACGGCAGCTACCGTTGCAATTAACAAGGTTGCCAAGCACACGGTAAGGGCAAACGCTGCCTTGGGCTTAGAACCGGTCAGGGTTGATCTCCGGAGGAAGAACTTGAAGCAGAAGCTTTGCGGTCAATGCAGCACGACGGGCTGTCCCTTCCTGCTCCGGCCCATGACAACGGACTTCTCCGGCAAGCTGCCGGCAGCTCTCGTGACTTACCTGCCTCAGAAAGAAAATACCAATCCGCCCGTAGCCCAGCGTCCGGGAGTTCGAAAACCGTCCTCATAGAGACTTTGGCCATTCACGTTATTGATACGCGCATAGAAGCGCACGTTTAGCCGTTCAGTGAGCGGTTGGGTGTAGCCAGCCGCCAGACCAAGCTGACGCGGCCCGGAGAAAACAAACGTACGGCCGCTAAAAGGAAAAAGGTAATTGCTTTGAACAACCGCATCCAGTGCGGCATCGACGCGCTTCCCAAACTGTTGCAGAATCACAAGACTGAAACTCTGTGGGGTTATGCGCGCCATTTGTAGCGTGCCATCGCCGAACTGCGAATATTTATCTTTCGCGTTCGTGTACGTGTACGAACTCCTTACGGTTGTCCATCGCAGCGGCTTTGCTTCCAGCGACAGCTCCACTCCTCGCGCGATGCCGCCGCCGGTGTTGCGATAACCGATTGAACGACCAAATGGATCAGTTGCGGGGTCAATCAGTCCACTGAAATCGAACGCAACTACTTGTTGCAGGCGCGTGTAGAAGTAAGAAGCGCTAAGTCGCAACCGATCCGAAGCGAAGTACTGATCAACGCCGCCATCTATTGCTATGGATCGCTCAGGCTTGAGCCTGGGGTCTCCGTATGCCGAGAAGTAGCTTCCGTCAAAGTAAGTCCCAAACAGCTCGTAGAGGGACGGCTTACGATAGCCGTTGCCGCCATGCGACCGGATCTTTGTCCCAGTGGAATGGATAAAGTAAGCGATGGACACATCGCCGGTATAAGCATTCGGAGGACTGATGGCAGAAGTGCCTGCGTACACAGGGAAGTTACCCAGGAACTGAGGTTGGTTGAGATCGAAGTGTTGGAAGCGACCGGAGAAAAACAGTTGCAGACGGTCGCCGAACAGCCGAACCTGATCCTGTGCATCGAAGGCGTGACTCAATTCCGAGACCTGCGTACGCGAGTTGATCCGTTGGGTGGGATCGGGGTTGGCGTCTGAGGCGGGGGAGTCGAAGTTTTCGTGTTCGAACTCGTATCCGCCCGAAACCAGGTTATGTTTTCCTGCCAGGTAGTTTGCCTGCACTCGCACCGTATCGATGCGTCCGTTGAACTCACTTGAGTTTCGAAACAGCGGCTGGTACAACCCTGGGCCTCCTGGACCATTCACCACGTCACGGTCAGAGAGAAATGCCTGATAGGTGACGCGATAAGAGAAAGGCGCGCTTATCTGCTGCTGTAATGCCACTTGGGTAGAAGAAAAGCGGGCAGTCCGAAAGTAATCCGGGTCGCCCAGGGCAGGAATAAACGTTGCGCTTCCAAGTGCGTAAGGAAGATTCGCTTCGGCCAGCTTAATTTGAGAGCGGCTGGGCGCAATCGCTTTGACATAGCCGGTTGGAGGGAGGTTTGTAGCAGGCGCAGAGTCGGGATCTTGATAGAGCTGTCCAAAGACGTCGGTCGCCAACAGCCTGCCGCTCAGAACAAGACCGGGACGAATGGCATAGTCAACGGACCCATTGCCCGAGGTGTTGCGATAACGGCCATAACCGCCCACGCCGTTTGTAACATCCTGATGCCCGAGGCCGGCCGAGTAGTGGACGCGATTCTCAAACGCGGAACCACCCACGCGCGCCAGTCCGCGAAACTCGCCGAGTCCGCCGCCATCAGCAGTTAAGGCGCCGTGAAAAGGCCCATCACCAGTGTCAGTAACCAAGTTAACGACTCCGCCAATAGCATTGGTGCCATACAGAGAAGAACCTGAGCCTCGCAGCACCTCCACTCGCGCAGTGTCTACCAGCAGCAGATCGCTGATAAACGAACTAGCGTCGCCTTGCGTGGCTGCGACATCTCGAAAGCGCACGCCATCCACCAAAATCGAGGTGTCAAAGGTTCGCAGCCCTCGCGTTTGGATAGTAGTGAAGCTCCCGGGCCCGCCGCGCTGCGAGATGCGGAGTCCAGGCACTTCGCGCAGACCATCAGCAATATCTTCGATCCCACGCTGATCCAACTCACTACGGTCAACAATCGTGACTGCCTTTGCAGTTTCGTCCATCGATTGAGGAGTACCTGTCGCTATTACGACAACTGATTGCGACAGAGCCGAAATGCTCAATTGAAGTGGCAGCGTTTGCGGTCCATCCACGTTCACGGCGCGAGGTGCCTTGGCAAGACTAAACCCTGCCGCTTCGGCTTCCAGCAGATACAAACCTTGGGGGAGCGCCAGTGAGTATGCGCCTTGCCTGTCAGTTGTCGTCGCGTAGGCCTCGGTCGAGTCGCGGTTGTACAGCTTAACGGACGCATTGGGAAGCACCGCGCCCGATGGATCGGTGACACGGCCTGTGAGTTGAAAAGTACGATCCTCGGCCAGCATCAAGCTAGCGGAAGCAAGAACAAAGATAACGACTCGATGTATAAGCGACATCCATGCTCCTCCGGCATAGGCCACTTGAACAGCGATGGAGTGAACGTGTCTGGCAAGCCAGCAACCCTCCCCCGAGAGCGCAGTCCAAGTCCGCACCTATCTGGCGCGGGCTGATGGCAGGTCTTCGGACTGACAGGCGGTTCCGTTACCGGATTTCCTAGTGGCCTCCGCTTCCCAACTCTTTGGAGTCAGTGCGCTAATGGGGCGTTCGTTCCTGTTTACCGCTGCGGGGCAGTTCTGGATTTCCACCAGATTCCCTATTGCTATGCCGGTGCAAACCAGCAAACCAACAGCGTCCGTGAGGATAGCATGGCGGCAACACTGCCGTTACAGGATTGGGGACGCTTCCGCTTTTTCGAACCGCATGGACGTGCCATTCATGCAGTACCGCAAGCCCGTTGGCTCCGGGCCATCGTTGAAAACGTGACCAAGATGCGCCTCGCACCGACGGCAGCGCACTTCCCGGCGGACGCCAAAGCTGTAGTCAAACACGGTCTCAATGTTCTCTTTAGCAATCGGTTTCCAGAAGCTTGGCCAGCCCGTGCCTGATTCGAACTTCGTCTCCGAGCTGAACAAGGCGTTGCTGCAGCAGACGCAACGGTACAGCCCCTTGGCGTGATTGTTCCAGTTCTTCCCGGTGAAAGGAACCTCAGTATCCGCTTTACGTGTCACGCCGTACTCGCGCGGGCTGAGCCGATTCCTCCACTCTGTATCGCTAAGGACAAACTTATCTACTGTCACCAAGCCTTGACTGACGCCGGCGTTATCGAACCGAACGATTGAGAGTTGAGGCATCCCACTCGGGCCTCCCAGCAGTGACAAGCAGTCCATTGTCGCTCCGCTGCCGCAAGCCATTAGGAAATGTCTACGTGTTGAGCTAACCATGTTGTTGCCGTCTCAGCCCTTGTACTTCGTTCGAACAATCGGGCAGGGTGCCGGGCTCACGCTAGCTGCCTATTTAACTGCACCCAAGTCAACGTGCACCACGGCTCCCTGGAGCAACACACAGCCAGCGCCAGCGTAAAGTCGGCTTGAACTACTTCGGATCGGCCGGTTTCAGCGCAGGGTGAGCGCTGTACTGACTCTGTGGCGGCTTCAACTGCACATTGAGTTTCTTCTCGTCGCCGTTCAGTTCGATCTTCTCGCCGAAAGTCTGATACTTGGTCGTAATCACCTGGACCTGCACGGTGCCGTAAGGTACAGGCGGGAAGTGTGCCTTACCCTGCTGATTGGTGTGAACCTCCCAATGTACCGGCTTGCGCTTGCCAAAGCGGGCAACGTCGTGGGCCCCGGAAAAGTCCAGGATGACCGTGGCGTTATCGACCGGCTTTTCGTATTGGTTTGTCACTTCCACTGACAGCGTTGTTTTGTTGTCAGCCGCAATCCCGGCTAAGGCCGTCAGCAACAGTACCGCTATCATCGAGAACGCGATTTTCATGGGTCTTTCCTTAAAGGGTAAGCGTCTTGAGATAAGACCGGAACTGATGGCCGAGATCGTGCCGCTCCAGCGCCAGTTCTACGGTCGCCTTCAGAAATCCCAGTTTGTCGCCGGCATCGAAACGCTTGCCTTCGAACTTCAATCCGTAGATCGGCCGGGTTCGGAGCATGTGCTTCAATGCATCCGTCAACTGAATTTCACCGCCGCTGCCGGCTTCAATGGCTTCTACACAGCCGAAGATTTCCGGAGTCAGAATATAGCGGCCAATGATTGCGAGGTTAGATGGAGCATCAGCGCCCTTCGGCTTCTCCACCATGTTTCGGATACGGTACAGCCGTCCTTCGCGCCCGTTGTCAGAGACCGGCTCTGCATCAACAATGCCATAAGCCGATACCTGGTCATCCGGCACTTCCATCAGAGCCAGTACGGAGGCGCCGTAAAACTCATAAACATCCAGCAGCTGCCGGATGCAAGGCGTGCCGGAGGAGATGATGTCGTCCGAGAGCACGACCGCAAATGGTTCGTTGCCGACTAATTCTTTCGAGCGCAGTACAGCATGACCCAGCCCCAACGCTTCCTTCTGACGCACATACGAGACGTCGATCATGTCCGAAATCGAACGGACCATGGAAAGCATTTCGGTTTTATTCTTCGATTCGAGCAGGTGCTCCAGCTCAAAGCTGACATCGAAGTGATCTTCTATAGAAGACTTACCCCGGCCAGTCACAATAATGATGTTCTGGATACCGGAGTGCATGGCCTCTTCGACGCCATACTGGATCAGCGGCTTATCCACAATGGGAAGCATTTCCTTGGGCGACGCCTTGGTCGCTGGCAGAAACCTGGTGCCTAATCCCGCAGCAGGAAATACTGCCTTCCGAACTTTCGCAGTCATCAGTGTAATTGTAAGCGGAGTTGCATTGCTTGCGGGCAGTGTTGGTACTTAGGAAATTTCTGGAGGAATCCTAGCCTCTTAGTGAACCACGTTGAGCGCATACATTCTGGCCTCTGGATCATACATAAAGGCTGGGAAAAGCAGGAAAGCCAAAACCGCTTTCCAACTTTCCCCACAGCTACGACGACCAGGATTTGTATTACTAGTTATGGGATACGGATTCTAGGGGCAAGATCACTTCGACTTCCCGTTATAGATCCTGTCTGGAAATTCCGTGGGTTCAACGGATCAGCAGGCAAATATACCCTCCAGAGGGTATTTATCGCTGTCCGAAGGCCGTGTATTTTGAAACAGGCCTAGTAGACGAGAACTTAATTTCGAAAAAGAAGCTTGAAAAGTCATGCGAAGACAACTAACCACAAATCTAGTAACCAAGCTTTTCGCTTGTGTGCTTACGCTATGGATCCCAACCGTGGTTCAAGCTGCTCAGCCACCAATAGAGCAACTCTATTTTCATTTCTTTCTTTCTGTTGTAAATGAGGGAAAGTCCTTAGCCCGTCAGCAATCAACTACAACGGTTGCCCAATTGAAACTAGCTGACAGGTTAGCGCTATCCCCAAGTGCGGCATTCACATTAAAACTCATTTCTCAGAACACAATCGATATGGTGTCGGCTCAGGATGCCCGAGCTCAAAAGATTATAGATCAATTTCACGCTCAACACCCACAAGGACGCCTTAAAGCTAACGAAGAGCTACCTCAAGCACCAGAACAACTAAAGGAACTCTGGAATGAGCGACAAATGATAATCCTCTCTCATGTCGCGCGATTACAGACGGAATTAAGTCCGATACTCTTTCAGCGGATTGAACTATATGTGATGCGCATACTAACTCGTGATTTAAAAACTGCTCCTCTGACGGAACATCAACTTAACCTGCTTCGGAATGCCCGATCAAGCAGCAGTAAAGGGATAATTCGATGAGATTCACGACGTTCGCTTCCGTTGTCGTCGCAATGGCTTCCAGTTGGGCTTTCGCCCAGGATGCTACGGGATTCTCGTCAATCAACATCTCCGATAGTGGCGTAACAGGGAGTGGATATACCCAGCTCGACTATACTTCTTCAGCGTATTACGAGGTCGGCACAACGGTTGTTCTTTTACAGGGTAACGATCTGCAAAGTTTGCATGTGGTCGACCAAGACGATGAGCTAGCATCTCGCGGTTTTGTTCCCGGGTATGTTAGTGGTTCACTCGTTGCCAATCAGGTGTATGAGGTTCTAACTGCACATTACCTTAATCTGACCTATCGGAGTAGTTCGCCTTCCAGCAGCGGAGACCTCATTGACCCGAATGGCTATAGCCTATTGCAAAGTGACGGTAGTTATAGTGACGCGACAGAGTATCCTCCGGATCAAAGGGTGTTCACTTCAACCACGGAGATCAACTTCCTGGATACCTATGTGATTGCGACCAGCATCCCCGTGGCAACGATTCTGGGAGATGGAAGTCTTGATGGTGCCGTGCAGAGCTGGCGGGACAACGGTGATGGTACTTTTACACTGACGCTCTCACCGCTTGCATACGATTTCCTGGCAGATAACGGATTTGTGGCGGTAGCGGCGCCTTTAATCTTCGTTCCTGGAGTTGGAGAGGTAGTGATCGCCGTAGGCGGTGCTGTTGTAATAACAATTGCTGTACGAGAACTATATGAGTGGTGGACCGTTCACAAGAACGATGCTCCGCCTAACCTACCTAAACCCAGAGATGCGCCGACTGGAACTAAGCCTATCGACTCCTTCCGAAATCCACGACTCACGCACCAACAGGTTGAAGACGTTAAGGCTGGTGTGGGCAACGGACCGGCAGACTGGACTGGAATTGATCCCCAAGGAGACGTTATCACTAGTGATGTAAACGGGAATGCTGTCAATCACGGGCCCTGGCGCGACTACACTAACCATTGATGGAAATTTTTGGGTTTTCAACTAGCGTTCGTTTTCGGCATCCCAGTATGGAGACCCAGAGCATCACTTCTGCGCTGGAGAGACAGCCGAAAAACGTCTGGCAGGTAGGACAGGAACGAAAGCAAAAAAATGGTGCAAGAATAGGCAGTGGCATATATGACGAGACCTATTGGACCTCTTGTCCCCGGAGGGGAGAGGACTCCGAACTCATAGAGGTTCTTACTTCTGATCTCAAATGGCTGGAGGAGAAGCGTGACTTCATAAACGCTTTTACGTCAACAGGTGGCAGAATAAGCTACTACATCTCTTGGTTCGCCAGTGCTCGCTCAGGTGGCACAGAATTCAGTCCGCTGTTATTAGCGCGGCTAGCCAACCTTCGAGTTGGCCTTGCTCTCGACGTTTATAGTAGCGAGCAGGAAAATATTGCAACAAAGGTTAACGATCCTGGACGTGAAGTTCCTGAGAGTGCGTAACTGAGGAAGCCTTCATGTATGTAGTTGCAACACAAATTAACTCCGCCGTAGAGTGAACGCACAGCTTTTGACAAATACGTTTCCGGTGAGTGCCTACCGTCAAAGAGCTGATGTTCAGAGTCGAAGCGACTTCTTTCGTACACTTCCCCATTCCAAGCAAGTTAAAGACGATCAATTCTGTACGGGTCAAAGTTGAAATTGCTGCACTCGCTAAGACTGAAGCACTAATTCTTGTACCGTGTCCAATCTCACAAGGCTTTGTGCAAACAATTAAAGCCAAAACTCCTCCTGTCGCTGTCGCAGTGTACCGGGCCTTCCACAATGCCTCTCTGGCCTTGGTCAGGCATCTGGCCCTGAACTCCACGCCGGTGATAGTTGATTTGTACTCGATTACGTGTTTGTAGAACGGGGCTTCTATATTCCACACGCCTGCGGGGACAAGCCTATCGAGTTGCCGTCCCTGGTACTCAGCGGCAACACGCCCATGGTAACGGGCAAAGGTCGCGTTTACGAATACGAAACAGCTATTGGAATCAAGAACTGCTTGGCCAACGTTAACTTTGTTACTAAGAAGTAACTTTGTTTTGGGCATAACCGACTCGAACAATGGACAGACTATGAAGCAGCTGGTTACAAGTGTCAACGGTAAACTGCTGGGTCGGAGTGGAAAAGCAACCCCGAAAAGCCCTGGGTTGGAATGAGTTTTCAAACACTATGGCGATTTCGCGGCAACATTGATCCGAAGCCCGCACACAGTACCAACCGCTGTTGAGTGCGGTCGAATCGCCGCGCGCCTCACACCCGTTATCCCTTGCTAAAGCTATCTCTTCCTCAAACGAGTTAAAATTAAAAGATGGCTTACGTAATCGCCGAACCCTGTATCGGCACCAAAGACAGTGCTTGTGTAGACGCCTGCCCGGTCGACTGCATTCATCCCAAAAAGGATAGTGCGAAGTTCGAGGGCGAGGAGATGCTCTACATCGATCCGGTCGAATGCATTGATTGCGGCGCCTGTGTTCCGGTTTGCCCGGTTTCCGCCATTTTTGCGCTGGATGATCTCCCAGAAAAGTGGGCCGATTTCTCTGGTAAAAATGCTGCCTTCTTCGGCCGCTAAGTAATTCTCGTTTATCTTCGTTGCCCAGGCCGATACGTCGCGCTCGACGTGTCGGTCTCCCACACTTTCACAAACGAGACTTGCGCGCTTGAAAGGTCTTTCTGCACTTCTTCGCAAATGAATTTGGCAATGTTCTCGGCAGACGGGTTCACCAGATCGAACGGTTTTAGATCATTGATGAATTGGTGGTCTAAGTACTCGCTGGTGGCACGCAGCCGCTTTTTCAAGTCCGCAAAATCGTAGAGCAATCCGTTTTCATCGAGTTCAGGACCTTCTATCGCCACCTGCACGCGGTAGTTGTGCCCATGCACGTTCTCGCATTTGCCGTGATAGTTCCGCAAAGCATGGCCGGCGGCAAACGTATGTTCTACACAGATCTCAAACATCGAAAAAGTTTTGGACGTCTCCTAATTTGTCAGTAAAGCGGTAAGGCGGCAAACTGTCCCGGAAGATCTTGCCGTACGACTGTTTGGTGATCCTATTATCCAGTAGAGCCAGTACGCCTCGGTCGGTGGCACTGCGGATCAATCGTCCAAATCCTTGTTTGAGCGTTAAGGCTGCTTGCGGAATCTGGTAATCGCGAAAGGGATCGCCGCCACTTTCGCGCACGTTTTGAGCCCGTGCTGCAATCACGGGATCAGATGGCACAGCGAACGGTAATCGATCAATAATGACGCAACTCAGCTGCTCCCCCTGCACATCAACCCCTTGCCAGAAACTAGATGTCCCAAACAGGACTGCCCCACGCTGATTGCGAAAGGCTTCGAGCAAGGCTGACCGCGGCGCCTCGCCATGCAGCAGCAATGGAAACTCCAGCTCGTCTTTCAAACGGTCATAAACCGCGCGCATCTGCCCATGACTGGTGAACAGTACGAAAGCACGACCTTGTGTTGCTTCCAGAATGCCCTGCACCTCCTGCGCAGCCCGTTCTGTGAACAGGTTCGACCGCGGATCCGGCAGTTGCGGCGGCACGTAGAAAAGCACCTGACGCGCAAAGTCGTACTGGCTGTCTACCCGTAAGGTACGCACCTGCGGCAGACCGAGCCGGGTCTGCGTATAGTCAAAGGTTCCGGCCACCGTCAAGGTTGCAGATGTGAGAATCACCGAAGGCACTCGGTCAAACAGGCGCGCCGATAACGTCTGAGACAAATCAATGGGAACAGCCTGCAGATGAACACCGCGCTGTCGCCGGTCGGTCCAATAAACAAATTTACTGTCGGCTTCTTCCACCCAAAAGCGAAGAGCTTGTTGAATTAGCCGTGCACGCCTCACCAGCGGCAACGTGTACTCGACAGCGTTTGCCGTCACCTCTAACCTCGCGCATAGATACTCGAGCGAGAGCGTCAGTTCGGTATAACGTTCGCCGTGCTGCTCCAGAAAGCGTCCATGATTATTGAAGGCATTCCTACCTTCGTGAGGAAACAGAGCGAAGAACTGCTCATTCCGATCGCCCAAATCAATCAGCGCCCGATCGATCTCTGGCGAGGAGAACAGCTTCTGCCGCGAGACATCCGCCACATCGCGAATCAGATGCTGCACCTGGAAGTTGCTGACGCTCATGCCGAAGTACTGGCCGGCGATGTCTTCAATCTCGTGCGCTTCGTCGAAGATCACCGCCCCGTAGTCAGGCAGTAGCGCGCCAAAAGCCTGATCGCGCATAGCAAGGTCGGCAAAGAAGAGGTGATGATTCACGATGACTACCTCGCTCTCCACAGCGCGCCGGTGCATCTCGGTTATAAAACAGCGATCGAATTGCGGACACTTCTGGCCCGCGCACATTTCGCTGCGTGCATCCAGTCGCGGCCATAACGTGCTGCGCTCAGCTAGGACAGCCAGCTCACTGCGGTCCCCGATCTGGGTGGTCTTTTCCCAGTCGCGGATCAACCGATAGTCGCGAACCTCTTCCAAGCCGTGCAGCACCGGTTCACGCTCTGCATCATAGAGCTTTTGCCGGCAAAGGTAGTTGTTCCGACCCTTCATGTAACAGACCGAAAGCGGCTTCTCGAACAGAGTCTGCAGGAACGCGACGTCTTTGAAAAACAACTGCTCCTGCAGGTTTTTCGTGCCGGTCGAGATCACCACACGCTTACCCGATTTCAGCGCCGGAATCAGGTAGGCCAGCGTCTTGCCGGTTCCGGTTCCGGCTTCCACCAGCAGATGTTTCCGCTCCCGCAGCGCCTCCTCGACAGCCTTTGCCATTTCGAGTTGACCCTGCCTAAATTCATATTGCGGATGCGACTGAGCGAGCAGGCCCCCCTGCGAAAAGAACGAATACAAGCTCGTCAACTTACTACCACCCTGGACCTCTCGCGCAAGCTACACTCAAACTACCAGCCGACCCCGGCTCGTACCCCAAGCCCTTCCCTGCGCCATGGCGGATGAAATCGTCTACCTCTCCGAGCTGCTAGGCCTCAAGGTCTTCGACCTTAAGGGCCGACGCATCGGCAGGCTCAGAGACGCCGCTTTGGTCCCTTTGATCGATCCGGTGCGGCTCGATCGCTTTCTGGTCGGCGCCGGCGCCGTCTGGCTGAGCGTCAGGTACGACCAGGTTCAGCACATCACCGACGATGGCATACACCTGAAAAACGAGAACCTGACTCCCTACCATTCTGATGAGTACATGCTCCGGATGGTGCGCGATCTTCTTGACCAGCAGATTATCGATGCGCAAGGGCACAAGGTCGTTCGGGTGAACGACATCACCTTCGTCCGGGAACGCGAAGGGGATCTCGATGTCCTACACGTACTCGAAGTCGACATCGGCTTGCGCTCTATCCTGCGGCGGGTGCTGCAGGGTGTGGTCTCGCCGCATCTCATTCGCCGGCTGCAAGAGCGCATTCCGTCCAACTCCATACGTTGGGAATTCTGCAACATTCTGGAGGCCGATCCGCAGCGCCGCGTCCGTCTGAACATTTCCAATAAGCTGCTTGAACATATGCACCCGGCCGATCTTGCGGACATCTTCGAGGAGCTCGGCCACGAAGATCGCGACGCACTCTTTAGCACCATGGACAACGAATCGGCTGCCGAGCTGCTGAGCGAAGTTGAGCCGGACGTACAGATGCACATGATCGAGTCACTGAAGACTGATAAAGCAGCAGACATCCTGGAAGAGATGGAGCCGTCCGAAGCCGCTGCCCTTCTGAACGAAATGGAAGAGGAGCGCTCTGAGCAGATCCTCGAAAAAATGGAGCCTGAGGAGAAGGAAGAGGTAGAGGATCTACTTGAGTTTTCCGACAACACTGCGGGCGGCCTGATGAATACCAGCTTCCTTACGTTCCGGTCCGACTTCACCGTGGCTGAGTGTATGGCCGAGCTTCGCAAACACGAGGATCTGCTGGAATACTTGCACGACCTTTTCCTGGTCGATGAAGAGGAACACCTGGAATCGATTCTTCCTTTAGCGCGTTTGTTTTTCGCACCGGGCCATGCGCTTTTATCTACCTATGCAACCGAACAGGTTCTGTCCATCCATGTAGAGGAGAAGCTAGATCTGGTAGCTGAGATGTTTGACCGCTACAACCTGCTTTCACTGGCAGTAATTGATGATGACAACAAGGTCATCGGTGTCATTTCGGTAGACGATGTAGTGGCGCTGCTGCGTAATGAGTAGACACTTCTTGCCTTACCATTTGGCAGAGCTGACATTCACGGGCCAACTTTTCGTTACAATAAGAACAGACCGCAGTATTAGACGTCTGAGAGCGGCACGAAGGAGCATCCTCTCAGGCCGTTCTTCCCTCAAAACTACTCACACCAGATGGCGCAAGCACAAGACCCCACGTTGGGCGTTAACAGTTGGTTGGAGGAAGAACTCTTCCATCAGTATCAATTTGACAGGACCAGCGTTGATGCCGGTTGGACGAGCCTCTTCAACGAAGCACATACGAACGGAATCACGCCGGTAGAGCCCAGTGTCCCTACCGGGCCGCCCACTCCCCAAACTGACCCGCCGCAGGAGTTGCCAAGCGAACAGGAGCCGCCCGCGCCATCTTATCCGGAGCGTGACCCGGGCCCGTCCCCAACGCCCATTGGAGATCCTCCTTCCTCATCGCTAGCGCCGCAGGACTTGGCCGCCAAGCCGGTCGAAGCACCCGGACCTCAGGCTTCTCCCGGAACGACGGCCATCACGCATGCGCCGGCTGTTGCGCCTGCTCGCGCAGAGCCGAAAGCCTCCAATTCGAGCGACCAGCTGATTCCGCTACGTGGTGCTGCCGCGCGTATTGCGGAGAACATGACGGCCAGTCTTTCCATTCCGGTTGCTACGTCCCAACGGCAGATTCCTGTTCGTGTGATTGAAGAAAACCGGAACCTGATTAACAAGCAGCGTGCGCTGCAGGGTCGGGGCAAGCTGAGCTTCACTCATCTGATTGCCTGGGGCATCGTCAAGGCTCTGAAGTCTAATCAATCGCTCAACCATGCATTTGCCGAGTCGTCGGGTGAACCCTTCCGGGTTGTCCGGAATCATGTGAATATTGGGCTTGCTGTGGATGTGCCGGGCAAAGATGGGTCACGCTCGCTCAAAGTTCCCAGCATCAAGAACTCTAACGGTATGAGCTTCGCCCAGTTCGTTGCCGCCTACGACGACATTGTCGTTCGCGCTCGCAGTAACAAGCTGCAGGTCTCGGACTTCGAAGGCACGACCATTTCGCTTACGAATCCGGGCACCGTGGGTACGCTCGGCTCGGTTCCGCGCCTGATGCCCGGCCAGGGCGCCATCATCGCAACTGGCGCCATCGACTTCCCGGCTGAGTTTGCCGGAGCCAGTGAAGAGACGCGCGCGATGCTCGGTTTGAGCAAGGTGCTGATGATTACCTGCACCTACGACCACCGCATTATTCAAGGCGCCGAGTCAGGAGCGTTTCTCGCCAAGCTGCAAGGCGTTCTGCAGGGGGAGGATAACTTCTACGAAGAGATCTTCCGCGATCTAAAAATTCCGTACATGCCGATTCGCTGGCAGACGGATGTGCAGATCACTCCCTCACGCTACGGCGCAGTAAACGCGGATGTAGCCAAAGAGGCCGCGGTGATTCAGCTCATCAACTCTTACCGGATCCGCGGGCATCTGCTGGCCAATACCAATCCCCTGGGCAGCGATCCCGCCTATCATGCCGAGCTCGATCCTGCTTCTTACGGGCTCTCCATTTGGGATCTTGACCGTCCCTTCCTTGCGGGTGCGGTAAAAGCTCCGAGCGGCGCGATTGCGTCGTATATGCAGCCGTTTGAGACTCTTCGCGAGATTATCGATCGCCTGCGCTCGACGTACTGCGGAACCATCGGCATCGAGTACATGCATATCCAGGATCCTCACGAAAAGCAGTGGCTCCAGGAATACATGGAAGCTTCGACGAATCTATGGAAGCTCGACGATGGTCTCCGGCACCGGATTCTCAATCGACTGGTGCAAGCCGAGGAGTTCGAACAGTTCCTGCAAACTCGTTTCGTCGGGCAAAAGCGGTTTGGCTTAGAAGGTCTGGAGACATTCATTGTCGTGCTGGACGAGATTTTGGAACGGGCTGCGAATAACAACGCAGTTGAAGCCGTGATCGGCATGGCGCATCGTGGGCGCTTGAACGTGCTTGCGAACATCGTCGGCAAGTCCATGACTCAGGTCTTTTCGGAGTTCGATGGCGAGCCCGATCCGGAGACGGTGCAGGGTTCGGGCGACGTGAAGTATCACCTGGGCGCCAGTGGCATCCATCGTTCGGCCAAGGGCCGCGAGATCCTGGTCTCGGTCGCCTTCAATCCATCTCATCTGGAAGCGGTTGACCCCGTTGTCGAAGGTCTGGTTCGGCCCAAGCAGGATCGCATCGGCGACGAAAAGCGCGAGCGCGTTATTCCTATTCTGGTTCATGGCGATGCGGCTCTGATTGGGCAGGGCGTTGTTGCTGAAGTGCTGCAACTCTCGCAGTTGGAAGGCTACAAGACAGGCGGCACCATTCACATTGTCACTAATAATCAGATTGGCTTCACCACCAACCCGCTGGATAGCCGGAGCAGCGTATATTGCACCGACGTTGCGCTTTCGGTTCAGGCGCCCATCTTTCATGTGAACGGTGATGACCCTGAAGCATGCCTGCGTTGTGCCCAGCTGTCCTATGATTATCGGCAGCGTTTCAATCGCGACGTGGTAATTGACGTGATCGGTTACCGGCGACAAGGTCACAACGAGGCTGACGACCCAAGCTACACGCAGCCGGTGATGTATCGCAAGATCAAGGCGACGCCTAGCGTTACAACACAGTATTCAGACCGTCTGGTGCGCGAGAAGTTTGTCGATAAAGACTACGTTGCAAACCTTCGCAGCGTTGCGCGCAACAAATTGAACGGGCTCTATGACCAAGCCAAAAAGCAACGGGAACAATTCGCGACCGAAGATATGTCCGATGCGCCTTTTGAGCAGGTCAACCAGCCTATCCCTTCTACAGCTGTTGATCTGCCTCTGATCCGGCAGATCGTCGAAGGCTGCACCACACTGCCCGAAGAGTTTCATCTTCATCCCAAACTAAAGGGTTTGCTGGAGAAGCGGCGTGATGTTTTGAAAGGCGCACCGATTGACTGGGGTTTCGCCGAGACTCTTGCTTTCGGCAGCTTGGTCTTGGAAGGAACGCCGGTTCGACTTACTGGTGAAGATGTCTCGCGCGGAACCTTTACTCAACGCCACTTGAAATTCTCTGATTACGAGACTGGCGAGGGGTACATCCCGCTTCAACATCTGGACTCTGAGCAGGCCAGGATCGAAGTTGTAGACAGCCTGTTGAGCGAGTATGCAGCTATGGGCTTTGAGTTCGGCTACAGCGTTGCCGATCCACTCACGCTTGTCCTTTGGGAAGCGCAGTTCGGCGATTTCGTTAACGGCGCTCAGATTATCATTGACCAGTTCGTGTCCTCAGCTGAATCCAAGTGGAACCAGCCCAGTGGTCTCGTTCTGCTGCTGCCGCATGGCATGGAAGGCCAAGGCCCTGAGCACTCTAGCGCGCGCATGGAGCGCTTCCTGCAACTGTGCGCAGAGAACAACATGCAGGTCTGCAACTGCACGACTCCGGCGCAATATTTCCACCTGCTTCGCCGCCAGATGTACGGCGGTGCCGATCGGCGCGGCATGCGTAAGCCGCTTATAGTGATTACGCCCAAATTCCTGCTCCGCTATGCAAAAGCCACTTCTCGCATTGAGGACCTGACGAGCGGAACTTTCCAGGAAGTGTTGGGCGATACGCAGTACCTCGGCAGCGGTGTGAAGCGTGTCCTTCTCTGCACCGGTAAGGTGTACTACGACCTGGTCAACAAACGGGAAGAACTCGGGCGCAGCGACGTGGCAGTTGTTCGACTGGAACAGTTGTATCCATTTCCAGCGCAGCGGTTAGGCGATATTCTACGGCGCTACTCAGATGCTGAGCTGTACTGGGTTCAGGAAGAAGCCGAGAATTATGGTGCGTGGAGTTTTGTGGACCGCAATATCCAGCCTGTGATCAATCCCACCGGCACAGCCCGGAGGCGTTTACGGTATGTGGGCCGACCTGCTGCGGCCAGTCCTGCTACGGGAAGCCATAAAGCTCACGCAGAGCAGCAAGCTGCCTTGGTCGATGATGCTTTTGCGGCCACCCCGGGTACAACGAAGAAGACCAGGCAGTTAGTTCGCAAGAACAGCTAGGGCAGCCTACGTAACCGGTACGTTGAAGTGCAGTAGGGCTATCCGGTTCTCCTGCATTTCCAGCTCAGTCCAGCTGCCGTTGCCGAGCGTGGGGAACAGTTCGCGATAACGGCTGGGTGCAACACCGAGCAAGTCACAGAGCACTAACCGGATTAGCGTGTTGTGCGTTACTGCCAACACGCATCCGTCCCCCCCACTTGCTAAATCGAGCAGCGCTTCTCGTCCTCTTTGCAAGACTGCTTTTGGATCCTCTCCGCCTGGTAGCCAGTGTGCAAACGGATCTCGCTGAAAACTTGCGTAGGGCTCTGGAAAGCGCTCGCTCATTTGCTGCAGCGTTAACCCTTCGCCCCGCCCAAAATGAATCTCGCGTAACCGGTCATCGACCGTTGCGGGTATTGCAAGTGCTTCTTCAATAGGCTGCATCGTCTGTCTTGCCCGAAGCAGAGGGGACACGGCTAACTTCGTGATCTGAGCCTCTTTTGCCCATCGCGCTAATGCTTGTGCTTGCTGGTGTCCTCGTTCACTTAAGGGCACATCGCTCGATCCGGCGTAGCGGTTCTCCCCCTGCCAGATAGTCTCGCCATGCCTCACCAAAATGAGCCTGCTCAAGCTCGGTCTACTCGCGCCGCGTAGCATCCCGGCTTGGCAAAGTGTATGTGCAGGTAAGCCGCCCGCCTGTCGCTGAGTAGTTGCTCAATGGTTGATTCCACAGCTTGACCATCGGCCAGGTCCGCTCCAATCATCATGCCTTTGCCATCGAATGCACGTAACGAGAGAACGCGAGACCGAAGCAACTCCGGAACCTGGTCTGGAGATAGAGCAGCTTCCTTAACGCCAGGGCGCACATACACGGCGTGACTTGCCCGAAAAGGCGACCGCGCACTTTGGTGCTGGTAGTGGACCAGAAGCACTTCTTCCCCAATCTCTGCATCCTGCAGGCTTATGCGACACGGAAAGCCCGGCTTCTGGTTCACCACCGTCCGAATGGCGCCGTGTCTCTGCAACTGCTCTAAAGAAAGGTCAAACAGGTGTTCAAAATGCCTTTGCGATAAAGGCAAAATCTGGAATGACATAGTAAGTCCTCAAAGCCACTCTAGGTGACCAGCTCACGGTGAAGCTATCCGTTTCTTGCGCTCGTGTCTGGCAGCAATCGCTCGATGGCTTCGCAGGCCGTACGCTCGCCATCTTCAGCCCGCACAGCCGCGCCGAGCTTCTCTGCTTTTGCTCTGTATCTCTGGTTCCTCAGCAACTCTCTCAGCTCTGCAGCCGCGACGCTTGCCGAGTAACGCCGCCTCTCCACCCATCGCGCGACACCTATCTTTCGCAGCCGCTCTGCATTGTCTGGTTGGTCATGCGCCCACGGCACAACGAGCATGGGCTTGCCGGCACGTAAGCTCTGGCCGGTAGTGCCGATTCCCCCTTGGTGAACAATCGCAGCCACGCGTGGCATTACTTCGGAATAGGGCACGTAGTCAGTCACAAACACCGACTCTGGTATCTCTTTCAATTGCGCTCTCTCCATATCTCCCACCAGGAGAATGGCACGTTCACCAATCTGTTCGATTGCGCGAAGGCTATCACGATAGAAATTGCCGGCCTGCAAGACAGCAGAAGATCCGAGCGTAAACAGTACCGGCGGCTTTCCTGCCTGAAGAAACTGTTCCAATTGGCCGGGTCGTTCGCGCCGGGAACGCGCTTCCGACCCCGGAAGCCCGTCTCCCAGGCGGTCGAAGAATACAAAGCCAGTTTGCGTCAAGGGCGTTGGCCAGTCCCCTTGAGGCACTGCGAAATGACGCGAGAACAAAGCCAGCGTTCCCCACGGCGAGAACTGTCCGAGCGTTACGGGATTTGCTGAAGGAGGCCGTAAGCCGACACTCCGGCGTAGTTCGAGTATCGGAACGATCCACTTGGCCAACTCCCGCTCGGCAACTCTCAGGAGGAGCCGGAAGATAGTCGGACCAAAGCGGTACAGATGTCTTGCCCAGGGAGCAGCAGCCACTACCGATGGATCGAGAGAAGAAAAAAAGACTGCGGGCTGCAATGCCACCGAACTCCATCGCATTCGAAGCAGTTCGCCCACAATGGGTCCAGCGTACCCGGCCGCGTGCGTCAGCAACAGGTCTGCACCGCGGCAGGCAGGCTGCAGATCCTCGAAGCTCTGTTTGACCTGCGGAATCAGGTAATCGCGCAGCAGATACTCTGTACCCCGACGGTTGTCCCAAAGCTTAGCAGTGAACTCCGGCTTGTCGACTAATTCTCCAACGTCTGGGCGCACTGCGGCAAACTCCAATCCTTCCGCTTCAACTTTCTTGCGGTATACCGCAGATGTAGCAAGCACAGCAGTATGTCCACGGCGCTGCAGGGCAATTGCGAGTGCCAGGTAAGGATGCAAATCACCCAGGGAGCCGAATGTATTGAGAAGGATGCGCGCCATTACAAGTTCTGGATTCCGGGGCAGCGCTGGATTATCCGCAAAACCTACGGCTAAAGTGCGACTGAAGGGTGCCTGAAGGCGGACGGCGCCTGAAGGGCGCCTGAAGGGGACAGCCTGACTTGAGCAGTTCGAGTTTTGAGCGAACCCCACATAGCTGTCTGACCGTTTCGAGAGTTTCATAGGTTTTCACACACTTCGATAAACAGAATGGCTAGAAATTCGCGTTGTGTCGTACCGGGAGTGGCTTATCACGTAACCCAGCGGGGAACTAACAAGCAGCAGGTGTTCTTTACCGCTTCGGATCGGGCGACCTATCTGGGCTTGTTGAAGGAGAATCTGACGCTCACTCAGACTCGCCTTCTTGCTTGGTGCTTGATGAAGAATCATGTTCATCTGGCGCTCATGCCAGAGATGGAAGACTCTCTGGAGGTTCTGCTCCGACGCGTGCATGGTCGCTATGCCCAAATGGTTAACGCGCGCCGGCTACGTACCGGCCATCTTTGGCAGAATCGCTATTTCTCGTGTCCACTTTCGGAAACTCATCTTCGCCGCGCCTTGGCTTATATCGAACAGAACCCGGTCCGCGCCGGCTTGGTAAACCAGCCTGAACAGTACCAGTGGTCAAGCGCTGCCGCGCATCTGGGCATGGCTCGAAATCGGCTATCTCTATGCGACGAAACGTTTTGGCAGCAACAAGGCGGGCTGGAAGGCTGGCAAGAACTGTTAAGCACGCCCGAGCAACTCCTCACGCTTCGCTTACTTCGGCGCTGCACGTATGCGGGACGACCTTTTGGCGACGATCAGTTTATTGACAGCATGGAACAACGTTTTCAGCGCAAGTGGCGACGCTGGGGTTTCGAGAAGGTAGCCCTAAAGTCGTCTCAGGGGCAAGGGCAATGACTCACTAGCGGGTGCCCAGGCTTGGCTCACAAGTCCGGCCTTGCGGATTCAGAGCACGGCCTGTTCCGATAAACTTTTTCGACGGTAACTCAAAAGCCGCGAAACTAGCAGACGGCTGGCACAGGTTGACGACTTTCGCGAACTGCTCAAGTCAGGCTGTCCCGTTCGTTCCCCGTTCGTTCCCCCGTTCGTTCCCCCCGTTCGTTCCCCCGTTCGTTCCCGTCCCGTTCGTTTCCGAACCGCTCAAGTCAGGCTGTCGCGTCCGTTCATTCCCGCCCTGTCCGTTCCGCCGTTCGGAGTTCCCCGTTCGCAGTTCCCTGATTCCCCAAACTACCTCTAACATCTGCCGTTTATTCCAAGCTTCATTTCTTCAAGGATTACCATCAAGGTTTAGTCAAAGCTCGGTTTCCCCCCGGGTCCACCTAAGTAAGAAGCGAATGGCGCACTCCCAAAACTCTCCCTCCCTGCACGACGATTCTCTCTGGTACAAAGACGCAGTCATCTACGAAGCCCACGTGCGGGCCTTCTCTGACAGCAATTCCGACGGCATGGGCGACTTCAAAGGCCTCGCTGAAAAGCTGGACTATCTAGAAGATCTTGGCGTCACCACCATCTGGCTGCTCCCCTTCTTCCCCTCCCCCTGGAAAGACGATGGCTACGATATCTCCGATTTCCGAAACGTTCACCCAGCTTATGGAAGCCTGCGCGACTTCCAGAACTTTCTCAAGGAGGCCCATCGTCGCAATCTCAAAGTCATCACCGAACTAGTCATTAACCACACGTCCGATCAGCACGAATGGTTTCAGAAATCGCGGCAGGCCGAACCTGGTTCAAATTGGCGTGACTTCTATGTTTGGAGCGATTCTCCTACCAAATACGATGGAACACGCATCATCTTTAAAGACTTCGAACCCTCCAACTGGACTTGGGATCCGGTTGCCAAGGCCTATTACTGGCACCGTTTTTTCTCTCATCAGCCGGACCTCAATTTCGACAGCCCACTGGTTCGTCGCACCGTTATGCGCACGCTCGACTTCTGGGCGCAAATGGGAGTTGATGGGTTCCGCCTGGATGCGATTCCTTATCTGTTTGAGCGCGAAGGAACGAGTTCCGAGAACCTGCCCGAGACGCACAGTTTCCTGAAAGAAGTTCGCCGTCACATCGACAACAATTTTCCCGGTGTCATGCTGCTGGCCGAAGCCAATATGTGGCCGGAAGATGCAGTTGCCTATTTTGGCAATGGCGACGAGTGCCACATGTCCTTCCACTTCCCCTTGATGCCAAGGTTGTTTATGGCCTTGCGGCTGGAAGATCGCCTGCCCATTGTCGAGATCCTCAACCGAACGCCGGCCATACCGGAGAGTTGCCAGTGGGCTATGTTCCTGCGCAATCATGACGAACTCACGCTCGAAATGGTCACCGATGAAGAGCGTGACTATATGTATCGCGCCTATGCTTCCGATCAACGCGCACGGATAAACCTTGGCATTCGTCGGCGCCTAGCCCCGCTATTGGGTAACGATCGTTCGCGCATTGAAGTGATGAATGCCCTGCTGTTCTCAATGCCCGGCACTCCCGTGCTCTATTACGGCGACGAAATCGGTATGGGCGACAACGTTTATTTGGGCGATCGGAATGGCGTTCGCACCCCCATGCAGTGGAGTCCTGACCGCAACGCAGGGTTCTCGGCCAGCAATCCGCAGCGTCTTTATTTGCCCGTCAACATCGATCCCGCCTATCACTACGAGGCCATCAACGTCGAATCCCAGCAGGCCAATCCCAATTCGCTTCTCAGCTGGACCAAACGTCTGATCGCTCTTCGCAAGCAGTACAAAGCGTTTGGACGAGGCACGCTGGAATTTCTTAGTCCTTCCAATCAACGTGTGATTGCGTTTATCCGCCGCTACGAGGAAGAAACCATCCTGGTTGTCGCCAACCTCTCTCGCTTTGCTCAGGCTGTGGAGTTAGACGTGCGCGCTTTCGATGGCTACACACCCGTCGAGATGTTTGGGCGAACCGAATTCCCGCCCATCGATAAGGACTACTATCCCATCACGCTCGGCCCGAACTCCTTCTTCTGGTTTGCCCTTGAATTGCGTGCCGTTCCCGTTGCCATTCCCGCTCCAACATCCGATGCAATACTGGCCAGCATTCCGGAGCTGCAGGTTCCCTCGCTCGTTGCCTTGTGGCAACCCGACATGCAAGGACGGCTGGCTTCTCTGCTGCCTGCCTATCTAACCACTGCCCGCTGGTTCCGCGGGAAAGGCCGGCGTTTTCGCTCCATCCGAATTTTCGATGCTATACCGCTGGTAGCGGGAAAAGCAGTGCTGTTCCTAACGCGAGTGGAGTACACGACCGGCGATCCGGAAGACTACTTCGTCCCGCTTACGTTCGTCGCTAGCGACGCCGCAGACCCGATGGCGAACCGCAGCCCCCAGTCCATCCTGGCGCAGGTTCTTATAGAGACCGGTGCCAGAGGTGTGTTGATAGACGGCACGACCGATGAAGAAACTTCTTCCGCGCTCCTGGAGGTCTTTACCAAACGGAAACGGCTGCGCGGTGAGCGCGGTAACATCTTGGCTCAGCGCAACCGCCAGTTCCGACGAATTTGGGGCAGCAAGGCACCTGAACTTGCTCCGGCGCTCATGACTTCAGCCGAAGAGAACACCTCTATACGATTCGGCCAAAGCTTCGTCTTGAAGGTTCTCCGCAGGGTTGAACCTGGCTTACATCCTGGGGTCGAAATGGGTGAAGAGTTCGACCGTGAGGGAGCGGTCAATAGCACGCTGGTGGCTCCGTTCGCCGGCGACATGGTGTATCAGCCGGATACCGGAGAAGCCATTACCCTGGGGCTGATTCATGGTTTTGTTCCGAATGAAGGGACCGCCTGGCAAGCCTCGATGCGGAATTTGGCTGACTTCCTCGGCGGTCTTCGCCACGGTAAATACACCCGGGCCGACATCGAGGGCGTTAATCCGGTCAACCTCTACACCCTCTCTTTTGCCTTCTCTGAGCGCTCACCTATCGCTGACGATCTGATAGGACCCTACTTAAAGGTCGTTCGGCACATGGCTGAGCGGGTAGCCCAAATGCACCAGGTACTGGTGAGCGACACAAGCCATCAGGCATTTACTCCCGAACCTTTCAATGACTTCTACCGCCAGAGTCTCTATCACGGCTACATCGGCCTGACTACGCGTCGTCTTGAGTTTCTCCGGCAGCGGTACTCCCGAATGGCGCCCGATGTTCAGGCGCTGGCTTCCAAAGTGCTCAGCCTGGAGCCGGAAATTCTTGCCAAATTCAAGCTTATATTCGAAAAGAGAATTCAATCGGTCCGCACCCGCTTCCACGGGCGTCTGCACCTGGGACACATGTTGATGCACGACGACCAGGTCTCCATCTTCGATTTTGAAGGTGACCCTAATCAACATCTAAGTGAACGTCGCATAAAACGATGCCCGCTGCGTGACGTGGCCAGCATGCTGACTTCGTTTGGCTATGCAGCTCAGGTCTCGATGCGCTTGTTCCAAGCTGCCAACAGCAATGAATTTATGTCGCAGCACGACCTTCGCATGTGGGTTCGATTCTGGTACGCCCACGTTTCAGCAACCTTCATCGAAGCTTACTGGAAGGCGGTCGGTAATGCCTCGTTCATGCCTGAATCACAGGCGGATGGAGAGACTCTGCTCGCAACATACCTTATGGAACGAGCCATGCTCGATATCCGTCCGGACATTGAAGACAAGCCCGAGTTCGCCGGAATGCCTTTCCGCCTCATATTGCACTTGCTGAATGCCGAAGAGGGATTGACAGACCGGCGTTAGCCTCACGCTCTCCGGCTGGAGACGGCGGATCCACTAGCTCCCGCCGCCTCCATTCCGGTGCAAGTACAGTTTATACCGTCCAGCAAACGCCCCAAGCCCGGGAAACCAAAGGTACGGCGAACGAATGCTAATTAACTTCGTAAATATACATATTACCGACCGAAATCGAAATAGCTTGCGTTAATGGAAACACCACTGGTAAGCTGCTGTAAGCACAAAAAAGATGTCTACATTAGCTTTGCTTATGACTCGTTCTCGGGAAAGGTTTACTTGGCCTCCTCGGGCATCTATCCTAAAGCCGACCGGTTCTGGTCTGACCGCCCTGCTTTTCTTCCTTGGCATGCCTGCCTTCGCACAAACGCCCACCAACATTAGTGCACTCTGGGCTAATGAGGGCGGCGACAAGGTGACGCAGGATGAACTACGCGCCTCCAAAGGTATTGAAAACAAAACCGGTACTGTCAAAAACCGGGTCTGGGATGGAGTAACCATCAACCTGTCCGGCGCCCGCAATGAAAGCGTAAGCTTCAATTTGGTTCTAGAGGCGGCGACAAACGCTGCTCCGGGAGTTTCGGTCTCCTTCGATACGCTGACGGGTCCGAACGGCGCAAAAATTCAATCCACCAAGCAGGCCACGGGAAGTGAAGTTTTCAACTGGGTCGGCCGGCCCGTCGAGCTTTTCTACATGAAGTACCTGCAGATCAAAGGCTTGAGTGCTTTTGGCTGGTATCGGGGTAACGAGAACCAGCTGCCGGCCCGCTTTGCGCGGCCAAACACCAACGGCTCGGGCGTAGGAGGTTGGGCAGATCGCCCCGATCACGATAAATTCTACCCCGACATCCTGGTCCCGTTAGAGCTGGTTCCTACCTTCACGGTTGCGGCAAAACAAAACCAGAGCATTTGGAGCGATGTCTACATTCCAAAAGGGACGCCTGCCGGAACCTACACGGGCTCGGTCACGGTGGAAGAGAACGGCACGGTAACTCACTCAGTACCTGTTTCTCTGACGGTGGAACCTTTCTCGCTCCCCGATACGCCCAGTGTGAAAGGCGTTTCCAACCTGGACGCAATTGAGCTTGAGTGGCGCTACTCGACCGGAGTCAACGGCTACGCGAACTGGCAGACTTCTGAAGGGAAACGAGTTAGGCACATATCTGACGTCTATTACCAATTCTTCCATCGGCATCGGATTGACTTGATCTCCGGCGAGACGGAAGTGCCCAATCACGTCGGCATTCACCCGCTATTCAAGCCGCGGTACGACGGTTCTCTCTATACTGCTGCTAATGGCTATGACGGCCCGGGCGTCGGAGTTGGAACGTCAATTTATGTGATTGGACCCTACGGGTCGTGGGGTCGGAATATTTTCGATAAGCAGACCATGTGGAACTTTGCCGATCCCACTGCTGACTGGTTTGCCAGCAATATGCCCAATCTTCCCTACTTCATCTACCTGCAGGATGAGCCGACTCCGAACGATTATCCTAACGTTGAAAATTGGGCCAAGTGGCTGGCGCAGGATCCGGGCAACGGGCACAACATGCTATCCATGTCTACGGCCGGCTTGACATCCGCCAATGCCTACATGCCCGACCTGGATATCGTCGCTGAATCCAACATGATGGGCGACTGCCCGGTCGGCAGCCCGAATAACTGCGACAATACAGCCTTTACGGGAAGCGCGGTTGCTACTCTCAAAGCCAAGCCGAATCGGCAACTTTGGGAGTACGGCGGATCGCATCCTGGGGCAGGCACATCCAATACCGAAGACGATGGCGTTGCCATGCGCACCTGGCCGTGGATTCAATCCAAACTGGGGATTGATCGCTGGTTTTTCTGGTACGCAAACCTCAACTCCCAGCAAGCTGACTGGTTCCAATCGGCCTGCACCTGGGGCTGCGACTCTCATTCGGATAGTCTGTTTGGACAGGTATCCCCGGACAACTACACCAACGGTGACGGCGTGCTCATCTACCCCGGCTCAGACGTAACCAACAAACAAGACTCATTCGGAGTCGATGGGCCATTTGCCAGTCTGCGGCTGAAAGAGTGGCGTCGGGGCACTGAGGATGCCGATTACCTGGCTCTTGCCAAACAGATTGATCCAGCAGGGACAGCGGCCATTCTCGCCAAGGTTATGCCTGCAGCTATGTGGGAGAATCACGCTCCCGGCTGGCCTAATGGCGACCCGTCCTATTTCAACAACCTTGATTCCTGGTCTTCGAATCCGGATGACTGGGAAGCGGCTCGTGCTCAGCTCGCAGCAATCATCGTTAACAGCTGCACGAGCAACCCAAGCGCATCGTACTGCCAATAGTTGTACCTGCTGATCAGCCTGGACCGCCTTGCTCTAGGCTGATCAGCAAATGGAAGTCTTTCTCTGCCTCTTCCGCGCCGTGTGCTACTTAAGACCACATGATCGTTCCGATCGTAAGCGAAAGCGAGTGGCTGAATCACTTACGCGACGTTCCCTTATTGAGCGTGCCGTCCAAGCCACTTCTGATCATTGCTCCTCACCCCGATGACGAAACGCTGGGTGCCGGTGGCTTGATTGCCGCGCAACGCTTGCAGGGTGTCGAGGTGCTGGTTGCAGCGGTTACTGACGGGGAGAAAGCTTTTCCGGGAGCCTCGGGCCTCGCCGCCGCTCGCCGGAAAGAGCAAGCACATGCCTTGAACCGACTCGGCGTTTCAGAGGACAACATTATCCGTTTTCAATTACCGGACGGCGATGTTGAAAGCCATGAGGATGAACTGGTCAAAAGATTGACTCCGCTCATCACGGCCGAAACGCATGTAGTCGCTCCCTGGCGGAACGATTTTCACGCCGATCATGGAGCTTGCGGACGCGCCGCTGAACTGGTCGCGCATCGAAGCGGGGCAACGCTTACCTGGTATTTCTTTTGGACGTGGCACTTTGGCACTCGCCATTTCAGAGACGCTCTTCAACTGCGCCGCTTCCCCTTGAGCGCTGAACTACTGCGCGCCAAGACCGAGGCGCTACTCTGTCATGCTTCCCAACTTGGCAGTGGCTGGGGTGACCCAATTTTACCGGAGTCTCTGCTCGGCCCGGCCCGACGACCGTTTGAGATCTTTGCTGTTACATGACGACGGAAGGCAGGACAAGCTAGCCCCTTGTGGAGAGTGCACGCGTGCTTGGGCTTAAGACAAAGCCTCCTTGAATTGTCGGGCAGTCATGTGGAACATCTATCCCCCGAGTACTGCATTTTTATAAAGTACGCTGGAGACGGAGGCAAACTAAAACATGTCAACGTTCGATGATCCACTCAATCGGCAGAAAGCTATGGCTTTAAGCGATACCGTCGCTGAGACCCTAGGGTAGTGTCCAACAAATAGATGGACAACGAAATGGGAGCAGGCCTATATTGAGCCACGCCCCGTTCGGCGTTGCCGGTGGTCGTTGCAGTGGATCGGGAAAAGCAGATCGAACAGTGGTTGACTGCGCTGGGGACGCCCCAGCAAGTTGCTCTGAGGTGCCGCATTGTTCTGGCCGCGAGCCGTGGCGATTCGGAAGCGGCGATCGCCTCCAAACTCGAAGTGAATCGCAAGACGGTACGCCTTTGGAAAGAGCGCTTTTCGCAGGAAGGATTGGGTGGTATCTGGGAGATAGCACCCGGCCGTGGCCGCAAGGCGACTTATGGACCCGACCGCATCAAGTCCATCATCGATGCAACCCTGCAATCGAAGCCGAGAGGCAATACTCACTGGAGTTGTCGGCTGATGGCAGCCAGTCAGGGCGTCAGCAAATCGACCGTCAGCAATCTCTGGAAGAGCCACCACATCAAGCCGCATCGGACTCGCACATTCAAGTTGTCACGCGATCCGAAGTTCCTGGAAAATTCACCGACGTCGTAGGCCTTTCTTTGAATCCCCCTGCCAAGGCAATGGTCCTCTGTGTCAACGAAAAGAGCCAGATTCAGGCCTTAAACCGCACCCAATTAAGCCTTCCTCTGAAGAAGGGCCGCTGTGGAACCGAGCGCTGGTTTGCCGAGTTGACCAACAAGCGCATCCGCCGCGACTCATTCTTCAGTCGACGATCTTGTTTCCGCTATCAACGAATTTCTGGCCGCCTGGAACGACAACCCCAAACCATTTGTCTGGACTGCCACTGTGGATTCCATCGTCGCCAAACTCGCTCGTTGCCGCCAAACCCTTGAGCTCATCCAGCCCGGTTGCACCGCCCCTAAAAACAGCAAACGGTTGTCCAGCTAATTCGTGGACACTGCACTAGCTGACCGTTGGCTTACTGCACTCGTGGCTATGCTGAGAACTCACGAACGTTTGACTCCGCCAGATGGAATGCTTGCGTCGTAACTCCCCGCAAGTAGCGCTATGAGCATTTCTGTTTCTCGTGGAGAAGGCCAGAAAGGGCCGCAGCGAAGAGGTTGTCAAACCCTTGCGAGAGCAACCGCGAAGCGGCGTGGAGCCACGCACAGGAACGAGCATGGCGAGCGGGGTTGACTGACTCGTGAGTGGAGGGCATTCAACGACGGGCGTGAGCCCTTCCGCTAACCTTTATCGCTGGATTGAGGCTCCGGCTGCTGTTGACAAAAGGTGGGCAGTCCAACACCCTACCCCTAGTTGGCTGTTTTGGTACTTTCGCAGTGCTTTGTGGCGCAATCCCGAACCAGAACAGCATGTTTGC
This sequence comes from uncultured Bryobacteraceae bacterium, assembly GCA_964248405.1. Classification (GTDB taxonomy): domain Bacteria; phylum Acidobacteriota; class Terriglobia; order Bryobacterales; family Bryobacteraceae; genus Bog-105. The sequence continues at coordinate 114,229 of CAXTYH010000010.1, read as the reverse complement.
GCAACAGCGCACTCTGAGTGATGGCGACCACCTCGCCTATGTTTCGATGAAGGGGATAGAAATGCGCTTCAATGGATTCAAGGAAGTTGCTGAAACGTCTGGCACTGTTCCAGGATTTCTCTAAACCGAGTCCTCTTCGTTATTCGTTTTGTGTACACCTTTTGTGTACACCGCGACACGAGATGACCCGGTCTTAGCTCCTCGACCATTCGGCCTCGATCTCTTCCAGCGTTCTGCCTTTTGTCTCCGGGAGCATGCGAGCGACAAAGAGGCTCGTCACGACGGACAAAGCCGCATAGAGCAGAAAAGCTCCCGAAATTGTGAGAGCGCTCACGAGCGACAGGAAAGTAAATGTAATCAGGGCGCAGGATAACCAGAGCACAACATTTCCGAGCGCGACCGCCTTGCCTCGGACGTCGGTCGGAAAGATCTCTGACATGACGATCCACACCACGGGGCCCATGCCGGTCGCAAAGCTCGCCACGTATAGCATTATGAGCGCCAGTAGCAGGTGGGCCGGCGCGTGTAAAGCCGCCGCAATGGAAAGAGCAAGCAATGAAACCGCCATTGCCGCGCTGGTTATCACGAGCAAGGGTTTACGTCCGGCACGATCCACCAGAAACATCGCGACGACGGTAAACAGCAGGTTTGTCGCGCCTATCGCGACGTTCGAGATTAAGGCCGAACTGTCCGACTGATTCGAAACCTGTTCGACGAAAACAAGCGATCCGTAATAAAGAATCGTGTTGATGCCTGTGAGCTGTTGCAGCGCGGCAAGCACGATCGCAATTTTGAGCGGTCGTCGCAATCGCGGCTCCCAGAGCGATCCCTGTTCGTGGGCAATCGTTTCTCGGATACGGCCAAACTCGACGGACGCCTCGGTAATGCCGAGTGTTCGGATCAGTGTACGCTCGGCTTCCAGAAGCCGTCCTTTCTGAATCAACCACCGCGGGCTCTCCGGTACAAACAGCATCGAGACGAAAAAGAGAATGGAAGGAAAGGCCGCACAGCCGAACATCCAGCGCCAACTGCCGCTGCCAAACCCGGACAGCAGGTAATTGGACAAGAAGGCGAGCAAAATGCCGATCACGATCGCAAGCTGGTTCAGCGTAACGAGTCTGCCTCGAATCGCCGCAGGCGCCAGCTCAGAGATGTACAGCGGTGCGAGCATGGAAGCCAAGCCAATCGAAATGCCGCCTGCGAAGCGCGCCGTCAGGAACTGGGGAAGGGTCACGATCATGGCTGCGGCGATCGACGACACGGCGAATAAGGCCGCAGAGACCAGGAGGAGGCGCTTCCGGCCAAAGCGATCTCCGAGATATCCGGCGAGCGCCGAACCGAGAGCGCACCCGATCAGGATGCTGCCCGCAGCCAACTCCGTTCCCGCCGCACTCAAATTTAGTTGCCGCTTCAGGTAGATGATTGCGCCGTTGATGACGGCAGTGTCGAACCCGAACAAGAGTCCGCCCAAAGCTGCCACCAGAGCAGGGAGGTACACGGCGGAAGTGCGCGGCGACAGTCTTATTTGCGGAATGGAGGGCATTTGGCTCATGGTTCGAAATCATTCCATATTTGCTGCATGCGGCCGGGCTGCGACACCCACTGAAAGCGCTCGAAGTCAATTGTCACTTGCCGGTAAAGCGGAACTTCCCGTCGCACTCCGAACTGTCCATAAGTTTTTGGAGGCCGGATCTCGAGCTCGCGCCTACGGTAGCGGGGATTCTGCTCCCACCGCACCTCGCCCGATTGGTCGAGCAGCGGATACCACGCCAGACCCTGCCTCTTTCTAAGCTCGTCGTAGACGAACCTATATTCGCGATCGCAAAGCGCGCCGAAAGTGAGCGGCTGACGGGCGTCGGCGCTGATCGTCGCGTGAGCCCAACCCGGCGGCACGAGCACATGATCGCCTGTTCGCGCGGAAATCGCAAAACAGCGGCCAGGATCGTCTGCCGCAAACTCTTGCATGTAGATAATGGCCTCGCCCGACCAGATCTCATACAGCTCGGGAGGCGACCAGCCGCTGTGCCGCGAAACTGCATGCACGTGCCCTTGACTGCGAACGGGCTCGTTGCCCAGCCTTCCGGCCGCATACGTAACGACTCCCATCAGCAGCATGCGACGGCGCAGCTCTTCCCAATCAGCCGACTGGCAAACATCCATCGCGATTGCATAGACCGGATCGGGTCCGGTACAAGCGGGATTTCGCAGACTCGGGCGAATGCTCTCGAGAGAGCGAAATTCAGGCACTGGTCCTCGAACACCTTCACCGTACTCAAATCCGAGCGGATCGGTAGTCGGGCGAATCGCAATGCCGGCGTCGAACTGCGTCGCTAAAAACTGACCCATCGCTAAAACCTAACGCTCGCCCGGACGGTGGCGCACGGCCCGGCGGGATCGAGAGGACTGATTCGGTAGCTGCCAACGTTTGCCGGAACAATGAAGGTTTCCGCGTAGCGCACGACAAACGGATCGAAGGAGTGGGCCGGGCTATCCACGACAGCTTCCCGTCCTTCTACGAGATTCAGCACATGCACGCCCCCGGAATTCATATGAGTGACCGGCTTCTCGAACCAGTGCCTCCGCGTTTCAATGAACTCACGCTCATGAAGGCCGGTCCGCTCTTCCCTCCATCCCGGACCGGCGGCCACCGGCTCGAGCCGGTTTACCAGGTTGGCGCGCGTCCACTCGGTGTCACGATCCCATTGGACGTTGGCAAGAGCGTGCTCGAGGTGTATCGGCCGCGGTCTGCCATCCAAACCCAGCCGGCCCCAATCCCACATCTTGAACGTGAAGATGTAAGGCGTTGCGCTGATCTCGAGAACCATGCTGTTGCGGCCCGAGCAGTGCACCGTTCCGGCCGGGATGAGAAAGTGATCGTGTTTGCGCGCCGGCCACTGATTGACGTACTTCAGCGCATCGAACGGAGCGCCTCCCGCCTGCGCCGCGTAGAGTTCCTGCCGCATCGCGTCACGATTCGCTGCCGGTTTCAAACCGAGGTAAACGCAGGCGCCGGGCGCCGCATCGAGCATATAGTAGCTCTCATCCTGGGTGTACGCCATGCCGAATTTGTCCTGAATGTACTCGGTCAACGGATGCACTTGCAAAGAAAGATTCCCGCCCTCCATGGTGTCGAGAAAGTCAAATCGAATGGGGAACTCTGTGCCAAACCTCGCGTGCACCGGATCGCCCAGTAATTCACGAGGGTGTTGAAACACCAAGTCAATAGCAGGGACTTCGATCGTCGAGCTGCCGTACTCGAGCAGAAGGCTGTTCTCTTCCGGCACGCAGTCGAAGCACCACGCATAGTTCGGCTCGCCGGAAGGCAGCCCACACACATCGCGCATCCATTGGCCGCCCCATGGACCCGGATCGAAAAACGGAACCACTCGAAAGGGCCGTCTGGTAAGAGATTTGAGACCGGCACGATAGGCATCGCCGGTCACCATCTTGGGAAGCTTTTCGTCAGTGGTATCGAGCAGGTAATCGAGCTTTCCAAGCAGCGCTTTTTTGATCCGGTCTGCGACGCGCCAGTCGACAAAAAACGCCCGCTTGTATTTGAGAGACGGCCGCTCCTGTTGGTTCTCGACTCCGAGATTGCCAAGCCTTCCGGCGCGCTGTCGCTTCTGAATCTCCCAGCGCGGCAGATTCGCATAGATCAATAGATCCGGTTCGGGTACGACCAGCGTTGCCCCCGTGCCGATCACCACGACAGGCCTGCCATCGTGGACTTGGCTTCTTAATTCAGACACGCTGTGGCGATCGACAAAATCCTCAAACGTGAGGCCGTTGATGCGGCCAAAGACGGGATCGTCCGTTAGATCACGCGACACCAGACGCTCGATGTCGCTCGACGACTTGAAAACAGTTTCCGTGTCGAAGACGGTCCAGGCAGCTCCCCATTGGGTGAAAGCGTGCCGGACATCGCCGGTGAAAACGCCCGAGTAGCACTCAACCGCAATCGTTCGTGCGCCCCGCGACACCTCGCCGCGAACGCGTTCGAGTATGTCATTCCATCCGACCGACAATACCCCACCGTCGATACCGGTGCGGATTACCGGGTGTTTGTCGTAGGAGGAAGCAGTCACTTTCGAGCGTCCCGTTGAGAGTTCATTCGGAAAAGCGGTATCGCGCCCAGCAGAGAAGCCGCGGAGCCGAGTTCGGCGGCCCGCACCTTCACTTTGCCCCACGGCGTCCAGGCAAAACGGGAGATGTGCGCTTCGAGGGTGGGCAGAATCTGCTCGCGGGCGCGCATCAGGCCTCCTCCTAGTACGACAACCTCTGGATCGTAGGCGTGAATCATCGTGACGCAACCGGCTGCCCATGCTTCGAGACAAGCGTCGCGCACTCGCATTGCGAACTCGTCGCCCTGCGCCGAAGCCTCGAAGAGAATTCGAAAGTCCAGGCTCGGCGCGTGCCGGAGAGCGCTCTCTTCAAAGCCGGGCGTAGCTCTGCAGAGCGCAGGAAGAGCCCAGGTAGAGGCTTCCGATTCGACGCAACCGACGTTGCCGCAGGTACAGACCCGGCCGCGATAGTTCACCACGAAATGACCGCCCAAACAGCCCGCCTGGAAATGTTTGCCGTGCAACAAGCGGCCGTTTATCATAGCCGCGCCGCCCACACCCGTGCCCAAGGTCACCATGACTACATCGTCGTACCCGCGTGCCGCGCCCGCATAATACTCGCCAAGCAACGCGGTTCGAGCATCGTTCTCGAGCAGCAAGCGTAAGCTCAGCCGTTCGCGCGCCCACTTGCCTAAGTCAAGCTCGCGGCCATCGTCGTATTTGGCATTTGTCGAAACGATACGCCCGGCCAAAGGATCCACCAGTCCGCAAAAGCTGAAGGCAAGACCGTCGCACTCTGCGCCCGAGTGGAACGCCTTATCGCGCAAGGAGAGCAGAGGCTTCTCTAGCAGACGAAGCACATCGCCCAGGCGTGAAGTGGGCGGCAATCCGAACGACTCCGATTCGACAATGGAATTTTCGTCTACCAGGGCACAACTGACGTGGCTACCGCCCAGGTCTACGGCCAAAACGTTCATGGTTGCCGGACGAGCGACGGTGCGTCATGCACACAAAGGACGCGGCCGCCGAAGCCATGTTGCGCGATGGTTTGGTAATCGTGGCCGGCGTCGCTCGGCCAGCAGGCGAGAAACGAGAGGGTAGTGGAACCAGTGTTGGCAACACGGTGGGCAGTGTTTCCGGAAATGTAGTGAACGGTGCCGGGCGTCATCCACTCAACCCACGTCGTGCGGTTCTCCTCCATCAGAATGAGCGCGCCCGAACCGTTGACTGTGATGTAGTACTCAGCGCGATTTCGAATCGCATGAAAATGACCTTTGGTCATGAAATATTCGTCGCCGACCCGCCCGGGATTCAAGAAGGTAACGCCCCAGAACAAGCCTCCCTCCGTTCCTTCTTCGACCGGCTCATAGCTCTGGACACGGTATACCGGTTGCTCTTGCGGCATCGAGCGGCGCGCCTGCTCGTCGGCGAATACGCCTGTCAAATCAGCCAGCGTTCGCACGGTCTCTTCCACTTTCCGGCCGCTCATCAGGCCGCTAGCGAGATCAATCGAAACGCTACAGTCGCTTTCCATTTTCCCGCCTTATTGCTTCGCTTGAGCCTTTACCAGCTCTACCCAGCGCCGACTCGTGGTGGGCGTCGATTGCTTACCGGTGTGCGGTTCGGCAATCGCTTTTAAGGTGCATGGGCCGGTCGTTGCCGGAATGTCAAAGTCCACCAGGGTAGTGGTCTGGCCAAGCGCCGACACAGCGAACGATTGCTCCTGCTTCGCCAAGCTCCGCCCCTGAGCATCTTCCAGAACCAGGCTAAGCTTGCCTTCCGTATCCGCATCGTCGTCGTTCACCATCATTACGGTGAACGATTGGTGGCTCGATGCCTCGAGAGTCGGTTGCCAGAAATTGAGGTAGACCCCGAGAGGCGCGAACGCATTGCCGACGTAATCGATGAAATGCGGCTGCAGCTCCAGCGTGCGGATGTCGCGAAAGTTGTCGCAGGTATACCCTTCGGGATCGCAACCCGTAAGGTAGACAAAGTGATCGACTCCGGCGTAAAGCCGATAGGCCCGCCAAAACTCCGTGAGTCCCGCGAGAAGATAGGAATTCCAGTTAATGCGCTCCTCCGCTGTGTTCTTTTCACCGAGTAGCTTGGGGTAAACGTCGCTTGTCAACTTTGTCGGGCTGCCGTCCCGGTTCAGCCAAAGCCAGCCATATTCGTTGACAATTTCCGCATGTCCTGTCGGGCGGGACACTCGATCCGGCCAGTCTTCCTGCAGGTCGGCCATGGTGAAGGACGGGTTTTTCGCCTTGGGGAGATCCAGGTTCCCGGAAGAATGGAGGCTGCTAAAGAGATACGGATGCACCTCGACGGGATCGTTCGGTCCAGCCGGTGGGTTGTAGCTGTTTTCCCAAGGGCGGTTGGATAAATCGAGCGAGCGGACGGCTGGAATAATCTTGGTGGTGAAGTCCGGATAAGTGCTCTCGTTGTTTGCGTCCCAGATCACTACGCTTGGGTGATTCCAGTTATCGCGCATCCACTCCTTTAGTTCGCCGATCAATTCGTTGTTATCCAGACGGGGCTCGTAGTCTTTGCCGAACCAACCTCCGCCAATCCAAACGAAATATTCGTTCTGGATCAGCAATCCCGCCTCGTCGGCCACTTGCAGCCAATGCTCCGGCACCGGGCCGATACAAAACCGAAAACTGTTCCAGTGCATCTGCTTCGGGATCACACTCAATGTTTTCCGCACCCACTCGTCATTCCAGGGCAGGGTGCTCGACAACGGGTCTTCGAATAACCGGTGAAGGGTTATGTTGGATCCTCGCATAAAAATCGGTTTACCGTTCAGATAGGCTCGCCGCGTGGTGGTGTCAAAGTGGAATTCGCGAACGCCGAAACGAGTGGTAGCGCTGTCCGCGCCGGTGCTGCTTTCGAGGACGTAAAGATCGGGCGTCTCCGGGGACCAGAGGCGTGCATGCGGGATTGCCAGCGTTTGATTGACGATCTTCTCTTCTCCCGGAGCAAGCGAACCGCGCAGATTCGTATGCGCCACGACACTCGACTGCTTCCAGCCGTGCACCTGCTGTTTTAGATCGAAGCGTGCCGCGGACGGGCCATAATTCTTGAGCTTCGTCTGAATGGTGATTCCGGTGTCCGGCGTAATATGTGGGGCTACCTGTACGGTTTCAATGACCGGGTTGTCACTCAAAAAGAGAGAAACATCATCGTAGATTCCGGGAGTCCAACGAACCTTTTCGAAATCGCCTCCCGCCGAGACATTCTGCGGGAGAACGCCCGGATGAGCGCCGACTCGGATCAGAATCTCGTTCGAGCCCGAGCGAAGCGCGGCAGTGACGTCGAACAACGCAGCCGTAAAACAGGGTAAATGTTCGCCCACCCGTTGCCCGTTTACCCAGACGGCAACCCCGAACTGGGCCTTACCGATTTTTAAAATGGCGACTGCCTTCTTTTCCGGGACATTGACGGTCCGCTGATACCAAAAGTAATTTCTTTTCTGGTGCGGTACGCCCGCATTGGTCACCAGCGCCGAATGGGGCAGCACTCCGGCTCTCACCTGGTTGACAATGTGCTCGCGGCTGTCGAATAGATCCACGTCAGTAAAGCCCGGCTCAGCCGAATGAACCAGGCCGGGAACCGGAACATGGTGGGTGAATTGAGCAGGCCTTTCGGTGGCAGACACCGAATCGTCGATGTTCCAAACACCATCGAGCGGAATCGTAACGCGCTGGCCGAAGCAGGCCGGAATAAATAGGATGGAGCAAGTGATAAAAGCAAGTTTTGTTAGCAGCATCTGACTCGGACGGCTCTTCAATGTCTCACAGACTGTCATAAACACTGGTGTTCTGTCAACAGGAATGCGTCTTTGCCCACCCAACAAGCATTAGAATGACTGCTTTTCACGCTCGCCGAACCTCGATCCCGCGTGCCACGAAAGGCGAGATCTGTTCATCGTTCGCATCTTTGTCAGTTATCAGCACATCGATCTGGTCGCTGGGCCAGAACTCGTGTGTTGCGGCAATCCCAAACTTGCTCCGGTCGGCGACAACTACTCTGCGCTGCGCTCGCGCTATTAAAGCGCGGTTAAAAGCCGCTTCGTCCGGGTTGAAGCAGGTCAAACCCCATTTGGGATCGATGCCATTTACACCGATAAAAACGAGATCCACAATCAGGTGAGCGATCTGCTGCAGGGCGGATGGACCGACGAGCGAAAACCAGTCACCGCGCAAAAAACCACCAATCACGAGAACGCTTATATCCGAGCGGTTACTCAGCTCCATCGGTACGTTGATCGTATTCGTGACCACGGTCAAGCCTGCTTTCGGAGGCAGACTGCGTACGATCTGCGTCGTGGTCGTGCCGGGCGTCATGGCGATGGTATTGGAGTCCCGGACGAGTTCCGCCGCCACGGAAGCAATGCGACGTTTCTCGTCCGCGTGCTGCCCGATCTGCTCCTGGAACGAAGAATCGTGCTTGAACGCTTCATAGATGAGCGGCTCGAGCGGGATTGCTCCGCCGTGCGTGCGTCTTAACCGGCCTTGGCTTTCCAATTCACTTAGATCCCTGCGGACAGTCGCAATCGAAATGCTCAAGTCAGCAGAAAGCCGCTCGGCAGAGAGCCGGCCGCTCCGCGCTAAGTCCAGCAAAATCCGCTGCTTGCGGTCCTCAACTTTGGCTTGGCGCGGCATCTGAGAGTACTATTCTCGCAGTGCGTGAGACCGAATGTCAGGTTAAAGCGGCATGCAAGGGGCAAGGGTTGACAAGAAGAGGCGAATGATTGAATGTTGCCATTTCAAGCACGAAAATGCGCGTGTCCTGTTGACAAGCGGGTTACAGAAGGATAGACTCAGGCGGAAACCAGACGTGACTAAAGGATTCTTGAACATGTTGTTTGCATCGCTACGTACGCGACTCACCACTTTATTTTGCTTCGTTCTGCTGGCAACAGCCATGAATAGCTATGCTCAGCTGACGACAGCCGACGTGATCGGAACAGTTATTGACGCATCGGGAGCCGTTGTCGCCGATGCTCCCGTGACGATTGTGAACACCGGGACCGGGGCGACGCGCACAACCCATACCAGCTCAAACGGTGATTATGGCTTCTCTGGCCTCGACGTTGGCTCTTACAGTCTGACGGTGAAAGCGAAGGGATTTGCCGAGTTCGATGCGCGCTCCATCCTGCTGGCGGTGGGCGATCGCTTGCGCGTCGATGCCACACTGACGGTGGGACAGCAGGCAGTCGAAGTGGATGTAAATGCCGCTGCCGCAGCGTTACAGACCGACAGTTCTTCGGTCGGCACTATGATCACGGACCGCGCCGTCCAAGATCTTCCGTTGAATGGCCGCAACTACATCAACCTGGTGCAACTGTCGGCGGGCGTAACGCAAGGGCTGTCGAATTCAATGAGTAGCGGCGCCCGGCCTGACGACCGGCGATTATCGTCTTCCTATTCGGCTAACGGTCAGACCGACGAGGTAAATAACAATCTGCTGGACGGCATGGACAACAACGAAAGATTCATCGGCACGATCGGGGTGCGTCCGTCCATCGATGCCGTACAGGAAGTCCGAGTCACCACCAATCTTCCGCCGGCGGAACTGGGCCGCACAGCGGGCGCAGTCGTCGACCTGATCACAAAATCCGGCACGAACCAATTGCACGGGTCGGTGTTTGAATTCTTCCGTAACGACAAGCTGGACGCAAACAACTTCTTTGCGAACACTGCCGGACTCCCACGCAACGAACTGCGCCAAAATCAGTTCGGCGGCAGCGTGGGCGGACCTATCATCAAAGACAAGACTTTTTTCTTCGGTGACTACGAGGGTTACCGGCAAGTTGCCGGCACGACATCGACGGTCACCGTGCCCACCGCGTTTGAACATGCCAATCCGGGCAACTTGACCGATATCGGCGGTCCCTCAATTCCTGCTTCCCAGCTCAGCCCTCTGGGCACCAAACTTTTCAGTCTTTATCCAGCGCCGAATGGTCCAGGTATCACCAACAACTTCACCACAAGCCCTCGCAGAACCCAGTACAGCACCACTTTCGATGGTCGGGTGGATCACCACATCAACTCGCAGCAAACCATTTACGGTCGCTATTCCTTCAATGATGTGACTACGTTTACTCCGAACATTCTGCCGGAGACCTCGGTAAATGGGGTGACGTTGTTCCCCGGTGACGGATACAGCGCGGCGGGCGGTCAGAGCTTTCCCGGGACCGCCAAGGAGCGCGCCCAGAACGTGATGATCGGCTATGTCAACGTTCTTAGCCCCAGTGTCGTGCTCGAGCTCAAGGCCGGGTTTCTACGCACGGCAATCCGGTCGAACCCGCTCAATTATGGATCGAGCGCGGCCAATGCCCTGGGCTTCAACTGCAATGCCGTGAGCTGTATTAACACTCCCGGGGATCTCGCCGCAAGCGGTCTACCTTTCATCAGCATGGGCGGCGGATACGAGAGTCTCGGCGACGCGAACTACATCCCGCTGACCACCATCGATAACAGTTTCATTTACCAAGGATCAGTAGGATGGACGACGGGCGCGCACAATTTCAAATTCGGCGCCGGGTTGATTCGCCGGCAATTATCGTCGGGTCAAAGCGCTCAGCCGCGCGGCGAGTTCGATCTGAATGGCAGCAATGTAAACGTGCTGACGGACCTGCTGACCGGAATCGCCTCTACTTCGGCGCGCAACGAAACTTTGAATTTTGCGTCTTACCGATCTTGGGAACCGCACGTCTACGCGCAAGACGACTGGCGCGTACGACGCTGGCTCACGCTGAATCTGGGCCTTCGTTACGACGTATTTACGCCTTTCACCGAACATCACGGCCAATTCGCGAACTTCGACCCAAGCACTGGACTGCTCTACGGGCCGAATTTACCGGGGGTGCAACATAGCGGTCCAACCGCTGGAGTGAAAACTGATTATGGCAACGTGGCCCCGCGGATCGGGTTTGCCGCGACGCTTCCCCATAGCCTGGTTGTTCGCGGCGGTTTCGGCATGACTTTCTGGCCGGGGAACTCGGCTTCCGGCGCCGCCATGAAGAATGCTCCTTACACATTCATCTATGGATGTGGAGAGCTTCCTTATAATCAGTCACCTTGCGCAGGTCCTTACCAGGCCAATCCTCAAGGCGCGGCACTCATCTCGGCAGCGCTTCCGGTCCCGGTAATCAATCCCGCGCTGGCTACGAATCCGCTTCTCTACCGAGGCACAACCATCAACGCCACGGATTTCAATGCGCAGTCCAGCTACCTCGAACAATACACGTTGCAGGTTCAGAAGCAACTCGGCGCGAACATTGTGACGGTGGGTTATGTGGGCAATCTCGGGCGACACCTGACCGCCAATCCCAACATCAACCTGCCCGGCAGTCCCAATCTTCCTCTGCCGTTCCCAAACTTGGTCGGCACCGCGATCAATCAGCGTGCTACCGGCGGCGTTTCGGAGTACAACGCCCTTCAGCTTCAGTTCCAACGCCGCTTCACTCATGGGCTGACGGCTAATGTCAATTACACGTACGCAAGCTCGACCGGCAATACGCCAGTGATCGACGAAGGCCCCGGATCCGCTTACAACTGCGTCGGCTTTTGCTCAGTTGACAACCGGGCCAATCCGGGCAGCCCGCTGATCTTTCACGGTTGGCAGCAGTACGACATGGGCTACACCGACTCTTTTGTGCGAAGCGCCTTTTCGGCAATGGTGAATTATGACCTCCCGTTCGGGAGCAATTGGAGAGGATTCGCTCGAGCTGCCGGTCAAGGCTGGGCGGTCAACGTGCTCGCGCAATGGGATACCGGACAGCCTTTCACTGTGACGAACAATCACAACCAAAGCGGCATCCCGGGCATCGGAAGCGATCGTCCGGATCAGATCGGGCCAACCTCGATTTCCCATCAGAGCATTGCCGAATTCTTCAACACGGCCGCCTTCGCCTTACAAACACCGGGAACGCTCGGTGACGAACGGCGGAACCAGCTCTTCGGTCCATCACAACGGCACCTTGATCTTTCGCTATTCAAGCAATTTCCTTTGTGGGAGCGTTTCACGCTGCAATTTAGGGCGGAGACGTTCAATCTGACCAATACGGCGAACTTTGCCAGACCAGCCTCTACTTTCGGTAACAGCGACTTCGGCACGATTAGCTCTACGGCTGCCGGATCGAATCCCCGTCAAATCCAGTTGGCTCTGAAGCTGCTGTTCTGATATGGAGGCGATGAAGAAGCGCACAGGGGGGTCAGGCTGCTGTTTAGGCTGAGGGATGGTTGCATCACTTTCCTCCAAGCAACTGACTTTGCGGGCCGTTCTGCGGGACGCGAGTCCTATGGTGATCGTGGAAATCTCTGACCAGCTCCGGCTGGCCGAATTCCACGACATCTTCCGACGATGCTCGGCTGAGAGGGCGATCTGGGTACATCATTCCGTATACACTGGCAGGTGTCGCGCTGGACTTAAATCGCGGACTGGCGGATTGATGGCTATTTGTAGCATTTAAATCGCGGACAGAGGGAGCCATACTGTACTTAAACCGAGGCGCATCCGCGGCGACTCAAGCGTCGACGATCTTGTTTCCGCTATCAACGACGACGGTCCACAGCGTGACCCCGAGCGTATCGGTTTGCAACGAACTTATAGGCCACGCCCGGCTGCAGCCAGATATTGGCGAAGCCGGAAGGGGAGAGCACGATCGGGTTGGTGTTGGCCGCCCCGCCCGCGCTCCCATACGTGGCCAGGGGCGAGGAGGTGCCTGCCGCATACGTGTAGAGCAGGCCGCCGGCGAGCGGATCGCCGTTGGCATCGAAGAACTGCTGATGCACCGCCGGCGCAAGCGTGTTGGTTTGCGGCCAACCTACCAGGCAGACAAGAAGCAGGAGCAGGAGAGCGCGAATTGATTTCACGCCTCACTTAGTCGCCCGTTAGGCTTTGGCGAGCGAGTTTACAGACGCAGGAAACAACTCGTTGTACTTCTCACCCAGGGCATCCTTACCGCCCTCAGCATGCGCTTGGGCGAGTGTTTGCAAGTTCGCGCCAGGATGCGGATCATAGATCAGATCTCTGGCTAAAGCCCGGCGTTTCCTCATCGCTCATAGCAAGAATTTCAGGATGGAGCGGAAAAGAAAGTTCAGTCATGAGGGAGATCCTTTCTCAAGTCTGGCATGATTCGTTGCCGAATCACACTCGTCTCACCGTGCCTGGCTTTGAGCAGATCGAAATAGTGTCCTAGTACCTCGATGGCTTGAGCGCGGTTCAATCCGGGGGAATCATGCATTCCACTGCCCAGCCAAGCCGGAATCTCGGCGGCTAGACTGTGAGCGGCGGTGGCCAGTGTTGCGTTGACACCGCCATAGGCCCGCACCCGCCGCCTCGATCTTCTTTGCCACCACGCTTTCTGGCCGCCTGGAACGACAACCCCAAACCATTTGTCTGGACTGCCACTGTGGATTCCATTGTCGCCAAACTCGCTCGTTGCCGCCAAACCCTGGAGCTAATCCAGCCCGGTTGCACTGCCCCTAGAAACAGCAAACGTTTGTCCAGCTAATTCGTGGACACTGCACTAGGCTCTTTCGGCAAGCCTCATTCGGCGACGGGGAGTACCGGCAGCAGATCTTTCCCTTCTGGTCCCTTTCCAGAAGAGGAAGTTTCGGCTAACAATGGCCGGCCAACCAGGATGCCACCGGAAATGGTGACGAGTTACATCGCAATGCCGGAGGGAACTACTCTTCGATGACCACCAACCATGTATGCTGTTGAAAAACTCTGCCGGCGCCAAGGAAGAAGAGCTAGCGTGTTCCGCGGCAAAGTGTCTCTGGCCGTTCAGCGATGGCCGCTTCTGGCCAATCGCTGATTCCGGCTCTTTGTTTTGGTTTATGAACCGGACAAGTTCGTTTGACGTTTTTGAACCGTTGCCGCCAGGAGAAACTACTCTTCGGCTGTTGGCAGACCGCGCAACCGCAGCTTACGAAGTTGAATCTGATTGCGCAGTTCGGAGAACAACGCCTTGATTCGCGCAAATTCTTGTGTTTGGCTGAGCTGTCGAACCTGCTCGCGCACGCCCTCATACCAATGATCTCAGAGTACGGCGCGTTGACGACGGAGTGCACGCTGGTCTATGGGAACAGCTTCCGCGTTGCGACGGCAAATCGCTGTGCACCTCGACTCAACCGATGTAGCGAAGCAGGTGACCGGCTGGACACCGCCCCCTGCTTGCTGGATAGGGCTGCTTTCCGGGTCGGTTGCTGAGATCCTCATCGGTGGTGAGTTCCGATACGTGCGGCGGAGTTCAGGTTCACTTTTCGCTTCGAGCGCAGACAGATCAGAAGTCTGTGCCGGCTCCGTGATGACGTTCGCGCGCTCGACCTGCTCTACCTACTCGCACACAGTTCGATTGACTTTAGCGACCTCAGGAAGTTATTCACGAGTGATCGTCCGGTTAGGACTGCCGTCAGCGCGAATCTGCGTGCTGTCTACGGACAGATCCATACCTTTCAACAGCCCAACATTCATACACTGCCGGACAATTCGCTCGAAAAGCTCAAGAATGAGCGGGAACTTGGAAAAGGTCGAGTGATGCGGAACCCGTTGATCGAAGCCAAGGCCGGTAAACCAGCGATAAGCCAGGTGCATTCCAACGTCTTCGACCAGGGGGCGCTCGCTGGTGATTCCGTACGGGTATCCCAATCAGAAGAATGCGCAACAGAGCTTCGGGATTCGACCGAAAGGCGGCCGGTATGTAGCTCCCTCTCAACGTTTCGCGCATGAAAGCGAAAGTCAATGTGTCGATTGACGAGCCGTAAGAGATGATCTTCCCGAATGTGGTCTTCCATCCGGAAGTAGTAGAACAGTGATTCAGAACGAGCTTGTTGACCCGTCATGATAAGTACGCCTCCGCGGATGTCAATCGAGAACGTCACAAAGGAACCCAATGGAAAGACGTTTTCGAAGACGGGGAAGTCAACCAAACATTCAGAAGAACAATTGTTCCGGTCTCTTTTCGTGTTTTTGTGACTTCTCGCTGATTTGTAAACTCCCGGTTTGCTGACGGTACGAGAAGAACTCAATCGCCTACGAAACCGGGAAGAACCTCAACGGATGTCCGCGGTTAGTGTGTTCGACTCAACGGTGCCCGTCCAGTAACGGATCAATGAGAGCCCCTGCATGTCTAAGTTCAACGAGCGCAACGAAAGTGAAACGCCAGTGTATTTTGCCTTCACGATATAACGGCCGGCCGACAGTCCGCGCAACTCGAGGACCGGAAGAGAATAGGTTGCACCCGCCGCAAGTGCAATCGTCAGTGGGTCGAGTCTGCCGGCCACTCCGCCGCTTGGGTTGCATCCAAAGCTGCTTCTTGAACTGCGAGCCTTTCCATCTGGTCCTGCGATCAAAAGCTCAATCCTATCTGGGCAAAGCCATTTGTCATTGGCCATGATCGTCCCGATTACTAGAAAGAGCGGCTTTTCGCCCTCATTCCGGAGTAAGGCAAAATAGTTCAGTCCAGTCGTTTCCCTAGCCAAGGCGAGGGTAACTCTGGCGCTCTGTCCTGAATTATTATCGCGATTGCCCAGCGCGGTTTGCGAGGCCCGTGCCAATTGGCATCCAGCTGCCAGGAGCATCGCAACGCAAAGTCCAGTCAAGCACCAAGCAGAGCTGTTGCGGCATGAAGCAGTATCCATATATCCGATTGGACAATCCGCTTGGAAGCAGAGTTCCCGAGATGCGAGCGGAGCGGAGGCTAAGGACCGCGAACCAAAGGTTCGGATGGTGGTTGGAGCCAGCCCCATCAAAGCAACGGCCGCTACAAGAAAACGCTCCGGTCCAGATGCTTGGGCCGGAGCGTTTTCCGTTTGAACCGAAGAAAGGCGGAAGAGCCGTTCCGCTCCGCCTCTCCATGTGCAGCCTGGCCGACTCTACCGGGCTGCTGCTTTCACTTTGGCCGGTACAGCTGTCCGGCTTACGCTACTTGCACGGGGCACTTTTGTTTTGTGCACCACAACCCCGTTTCCATTCCCGTTTGTGGCCGGCGACCCACCGTTGCCGTTCCGAGTCACCGGGCCATTTTGTGTCAGCTTGCCAAGAACAACGGATCGCTTTGCGCCAGTCGCAAAAGGCACGTTCGAAGGCCGGGCATGAGCGGTTTCGTAAGCCATGACTGCAAATGCAATCGCTTCCTTGGCGTCCACATCGAGCCCCACCTCACTGGTCTCCATCACCGGGATTGGCTCCAGAGCTTTGCGAAGCATGCGCATCAGGGTCGGATTGTGAGTTCCACCGCCTGAAACGAACACCTCATCCACCCGCATATCGGGCAGGATGAAATTACGCACCCCGAGCGCGATGCTCTCCGCCGTAAGCGCGGTTGCCGTGGCAACTAGATCCTCGCTGCTGAGTTCGGTATCCAGGAGCTTGCTGACGAACTCAGCCCCATACTGCTCCCGTCCCGCTGTTTTAGGCGGCTTAGCACGGAAATACTTGTCTCGTAATAGCTTCGCCAGGAGTTTCGGATCCGGCACACCAGCCGCGGCCGTCATCCCATCCTTATCGAAGTGTTCGCCGCCAGAGGTGATCCGCGAGATCAGCTGGTCGATCACCATATTGCCGGGGCCGGTATCGAATGCAATTACTCGGTCGGTGTTGGTGTTAGGAGGAATAGCAGTCAGGTTCGCGATACCACCGATGTTGACGGCCACACGTCCGCGCCCGCGATGGCGCATCAACATGTAATCGAGGTAAGGGACCAACGGCGCGCCTTTTCCGCCGGCCGCAACGTCACGCTCACGAAAGTTAGAAATGACATTGATTCCTAGGCGTTCGGTGATGACGCTGGATTCGCCAATTTGGAATGTGCTCGCGACTTTCTTCCCGAGATACTGAGCGCCTTGCCCCTCATGGAATATCGTCTGACCATGGCAGCCAATTAGCTTGATCGTCTCGAGTGGTATCTCGCCACGCTCCGCCGTTTCTTCCAGCGCCTCAGCATACAGCTCACCCAATAGGAAGTTGAGCCGTGATATGTCACCGGTGAAAGCATTGGTGTTGGACACAGCCATCAGTGCTTCCCGGATTTTTCTGGGATAAGGGACCGAATGACTCGTTAAGACGTTGATCTTCGCCTTAAAGCCCGAACCGGAAATGTCGATGATGGCCACATCGATCCCGTCGAGCGATGTCCCGCTCATGATACCTGCTATTCTCATCTCGTTAGCAACTCTTGCTGTAATTCGTGCAGAATCTGCAAAGCCTCAACCGGTCTCAGCTGATTTATGTCTAAGCTGCGGACACGATCAGCGAGTCCCTGATTCACCGGCTCAAATAACCTTATCTGGATGGGCGTGCTACTCTCGCCCGGAGTTAGCTCCCGTGTAACCGAGTGCTCTCTTACTTCATGATGCAATAAAACCGACCTCGCCCGCTCGATTACTTGCAGAGGAAGTCCTGCTAAACGAGCTACCTCAATACCATAACTACGGTCAGCCGGTCCTGGTTCTACTTTTCTTATGAACAAGATACGCTCTTCTGCTTCTTTGACGGCCACATGTAAATTTCCTACCGAAGAAAGTTGATCCGCAAGCCCAGTCAGCTCGTGGTAGTGAGTGGCAAAGAGCGTTTTGGCTCGGATCTGCCCGTGAATGTACTCAATCATGGCCCATGCCAGCGACAGACCATCGTAGGTGGAGGTTCCCCGGCCAATCTCGTCCAGCACGACAAAGCTGTTAGAAGTAGCAGTATTAAGGATCACGGCAGCTTCCGTCATCTCTACCATGAAAGTTGAGCGGCCCCGCGCCAGGTTATCAGCCGCTCCAATTCTGGTAAAGACGCGGTCTACGATCGGCAGTACGGCTGCTTGTGCAGGCACAAACGATCCGACCTGAGCCATGATCAGGATCAAAGCAGCTTGCCGCAGATAAGTGGATTTGCCGCCCATGTTCGGGCCGGTGATTACGGCAATGAATTTTCCCGTCGAGTTCAGGTAGACATCGTTCGGGATAAAGCGGGTAGCGTCGCGCTCGAGCAGTTTCTCAACTACCGGGTGACGCCCGGCTTCGATTCGCATTTCACCGCTGTCGGAGAACCGCGGCCGCTTATACCGGTTGTCGACTGCCACCTGCGCTAGCGCGGAGCACACGTCTAGTTCAGCGACAGCCTGGGCCGCTGCTTTGATCGCTTCGGCAAATCCGGAAGCAAAAAGTCGCAGTTCGGCAAACAGCTCGCGCTCCAGAGTCAAGATCTTCTCTTCCGCCGCCAGAACTTTCACCTCAAGCTCTTTCAAGTCAGGCGTGGTGAAGCGCTCGGCGTTTGCAAGCGTTTGCTTTCGCTGATAGTGAGCCGGTACGTTCTGCAGGTGAGTGCGAGAAACTTCGATATAGAAGCCAAATACATTGTTGAACCGCACCTTCAATGAATGAATGCCGCTCTCGACGCGCTCGCGAGCTTCAATCGCTGCGATATAGCGGCGGCTGTTATCCCGGATGTCCCGCAGCTCATCCAGTTCGGCATGGTAACCGGGCCGGATGGTGCCGCCGTCCGCAATGTCAACTGGGGGCTGGTCGCCGATGGCACCGAGAATGCGTTCGCAAAGCTCGCTGACCGCGTCAAAGTACGCTGAAAGCCGCGCAGATTCGAACGTCCTAATCAGTTCAACAATGGCCGGCAATTGACCGAGCGACTTACCCAGAGCCAGCATGTCGCGAGGCGTTACGGTACCAAGTGTGGTCTTCGCCAGCAGCCGTTCCAGATCGCCGATTCCGGCGAGCAGTTTGCGAAGACCGCCGCGCACGATCGTCTTGCCGACCAGTTCTTCTACTGCCTGAAGCCGCGACTCGATCTCAGCGGCATCGCAGGACGGGTTCAGGATTCGGCGACGCAGCAAGCGACCGCCCATGCCGGTCTGCGTACCATCCAGCACTGCGACCAGCGTGCTTTCCCGACTCTCGCCGACAAACAGCGGCTCCAGCAATTCGAGATTCCGGACGGTCGCCCCATCTAGCACCATCGAGTCCTGGCGCTGGTAGAAACCAGGCCGATTGAGATGCTGCAGAGCGGACTTCTGCGTCTCGCGAAGGTAATGCAGTACTGCCCCGGCTGCCGAGACAGCCAGCGGTTTATCAGCCAGCCCGCACCCATCTAGAGAAAGCAGCCGGAAGTTCTCCAGAATCAGCCGGCCTGCTGTGTCGCCGCCAAAAATCCAAGGCTCAAGCGGCGTCTGCAGACAGCGAGCTCCAGTATCCTCGTTTTCCGGGTGGAGTACTTCCCGGATGCTCAAAGCCTCGAGGGTCTGGGAGACCTCGCCTGCTTCCAATTCTGTGGTTCGGAACTCGCCCGTGGAGAGGTCGACGTAAGCAAGCCCACTACGGCCAGAGCGAGTGTACACGGCTGCTAGATAGTTGTTTTCATGCGAGCGCAGGGTATCGGACGCGGTAGCTGTTCCCGGTGTGATGACACGAGTGATTTCGCGCCGAACTAATTTCTTCCCTGGTCCAGCCTCCTCCATCTGTTCGCAAATCGCAACTCGATGTCCACGACTGATCAGCTTGGAGATGTAACTGTCTGCGGCATGAAAGGGGACGCCGCACATCGGGATCGGCTCGCCTCGCTCTTTGTTGCGTGCAGTCAATGTAATGTCCAGTTCGCGCGCAGCAATCACCGCATCCTGCTGAAAAAGTTCGTAGAAGTCTCCTAAACGAAATAGAAGAAGCGCATTGGGAACCTGCCGCTTCACCGCTTCGTACTGCCGCATCAGCGGAGTCGATGCTTCGGCGCTCATGCGGCCGACTTAGGCGTACAATCCGCGCTTTTTGATCGCGCTCGAAACTCGGGTAAGAGCCAACATATAGGCAGCGGTCCGATTGTTCACGCTATGTGCTTCGGCGTAGCTGACCACGTCTTGGAAGCTCCTCACCATGATCTCCTCCAAACGTTCGTTCACCATCTTTTCGTTCCAGAAATAGCCTTGCCGGTCTTGAACCCACTCAAAATAGGACACGGTAACGCCGCCGGCGTTCGCCAGAATATCGGGGATAACGAAGACGCCTTTTTCAGCCAGAATGGAGTCAGCGACGAAAGTAGTGGGCCCGTTCGCTCCCTCACACAGGATTCTTGCTTTGATCGCATGGGCATTGCGAGAATTAATGACGTTTTCCCTGGCTGCAGGAAGCAGTACATCGCACTCGCGCAAGATGGCTTCGTCACGATCGACGTCCTCCGCTTCTGCAAAGCCTCGAATGGAGCCTGTCTCGCGGCGGTGAGCCATCAGTGCTTCTATATCTAATCCATGCGGGTTGTAGACCGCGCCGTCGTACTCGACAATGCACGTGATTTTAAACCCAACTTGCGCCATCAGCTTGGCTGCCATGCCGCCCACATTTCCCAAACCCTGGATGATGACCCGGCTATCCTGCGGAGCTAGTCCAATCCGCTTCAATGCTTCCAACGTGACAAACATGCAGCCACGTCCGGTTGCCTCCGGACGTCCCAGCGAGCCACCCAGATCCATTGGTTTGCCTGTCACAACAGCCGTCACCGTATGGCGCCGATGCATGGAATAGGTGTCCATGATCCATGCCATCGTCTGCTCGTTTGTATTGACATCCGGCGCCGGAACATCACGCTCAGGTCCAATAAACTCGCTGATTTCAGCTGTGTAGCGCCGCGTGATCCGCTCCAGTTCGTTCTGGCTGAACAAGTGCGGTTCAATGATCACTCCGCCCTTGCCGCCCCCGAATGGAATGTTCACCACCGCGCACTTCCACGTCATCCACGCGGCCAGGGCACGCACTTCATCAAGCGACACATCCGGGGCAAACCGTATGCCTCCCTTAGCCGGCCCCCGCGCAATCGAATGCTGCACCCGATAACCGGTGAACACTTCGATCCGCCCGTCATCGAGCATCACAGGAATGTTCACGGTCAACTCCATCGATGGTTGGCGCAACACCTTGCGCATGCCATCGTCCAGGCGCAGCAGCTCCGCTGCCTCGTCAAACCGGTGCGAGGCCGATTCCCAAGGGTTGACTTCCAAATCAGCGAAGGTGGCCGCTTCCAGCAACATCGAAACCTTATCTCTCACCAAATAAAAGCCTTTTCTACCTTGTCACGAAGGCGCGCCAGTTTGCAAGTCAGAGATATCCGGGAACGCCGGCCCTGTAGGGGCGGGGTCACTGCGGCTCAGGCGGGTCGAGCGAAGGGTGCGAATCAAGAAGGGTTGCCAGATCACGTCACGAGAATGAACTGCTGGCGCGAACGTCTTCCGGCATGTCTCCGTGGTCACCTGGAGCTGAGGCATCATCGACGGCGCGTTAGCAAGGGAGGCCGGGCTGCTGATTATGCGGCGAGTTGGTTTGATTGCAACAGGGGTATAGGCCGAAGACTACTCCCCTCAGATATTCACTCCGTCTGTCCCTCTTGAACTCCTCTTGAACTCTCTTGAACTACTCTTGAACTACTCTTAACCTCATGCCGCAGCGCCGTGGTTCTCCCGATGGTTGAACGGCGGACCGCATCGTTAGCTTGGACTCTCGGGCCTGCGCAGATCATGATCCGGCTGACAGGCCGCCAGTGGGAGCGAACCGAATCCTAAAATCAGCATTAAAAGGAGGCGTGGTTCTGATAAGCCATAGCGGCTGAGGCGTTGAAATCCTCTCCGAGTCTTCCCTGGTTTCCCTTCTTCTTGCGAAGCTACCCAGCACCACGTCCGAGAGTCGGCCAAACAGGCAGCCGATTCGATTTTCCCCACCAGCGTAAGGGCGTAAAATCCCGTTTAAGGTACAGTTCGTTAATGCGTAAAAGTTCCGGCTATCAAATTGCATCAAAGTAATACATGGTAGACAACGCCGAGGTAAAGTCGAACAAGTTCAGGCGGCAGTGCTTCTACTCTTTCCTTCTTTCAGCAGCTGCGGCACTGATTGTCTGTGCCGCAACTTCCAAGGCTCATGGTCATCGCCCGGCTGCAACATTCAGAAAGCGATTTGCGCGCTGAACGCACTCACAACAAAGTGAACGAAGATTGCTCAGGCGTCGTCTAACAGGTGGTTAGGTGACGAGAACTCACATATGACTCCTGATGAACGTAACATGATTAGCGATCTGGCGAACAAGCTCGCGCAAACGCCGGCACCGCCGAGAGACCCCGAGGCGGAAGACTTTATTCGAACGCGTATCGGCAGCAGGCCCGATGCGCTGTATTTGATGACTCAGACGGTGCTGATTCAGAATATGGCACTGCAGCAGGCCCAGCGCCAAATCAGCGAACTGCAGCAGCGCGGAGGCAGCAGCGTGAGTCCGGTCAGCGGCGGTTCGTTCCTGGGTGGTAGAGCCGGGGCCGTCTCCTCTGCACCCGCCCAGCAGCAGTATGCTCAGCCGTCGTACGCCCAACCTTCGCAGCCCTCCTTTGCGCAGTCGGCCGGTTCTACCGCGGGCGGACCTCCTAGTTTCCTGCGTAGCGCTGCCCAAACAGCAGCAGGCGTTGCAGCGGGAACTCTTGCTGTCCAAGGAATCGAGTCGTTATTTCACGGCTTTGGCGGGGGCGGCGGCTCCAGCTTAGGGGGCCTCGGAGGTGGTTTCGGCGGCTTCGAAGGCGGCAGACCCGACGAGACTATTGTGAACAACTACTACGACAACCCCGGCGGCGGCAATCCGGGCGATAACGACAACTTCGCGCTTGGTGATAACCGAGACAACTTCGCCGATACCAACGACATCGCGGACAGCAACGACTATTCAGACGCCGGTCTCTCTGACGACAGCAGCTTCGGCGGTTCAGGCGACGACTTCTCCTAGCTGTTAGTCACTTACTAATGCGGTCTGCCCGACAGACCGCAACGAGTGCTGCCGCTCGATCTCTCGATCAAGATAGGCCTGACGGCTGTCTGAAATCACTCGTCGGGCCTCGCGGGGACCGACGAACCCGTCTATCGTTGTCTTGCAACCTTGTAGATCCTTATAGATAGAGAAGAAATACTCAATCTCGCGCAGGGTGTGCGGGAAAACCTGATCCAGCGTGTGAACGCTGTCGAATCGCGGGTTGCGATTCGGGACGGCCAGGATCTTCTTATCCATCTCAGTTGAATCGATCATATTCAACACGCCTACAGGCCGTGCTTCCATAAGGCAACCGGTAAAACTGGGTTCATTAACCAAGACGATAATGTCGAGCGGATCCCCGTCCTCGGCCAGCGTTCCCGGAATGAATCCGTAGTCTCCGGGGTAGTGAAGCGGCGAGTACAACGCTCTATCCAGTCGGAACACCTCGAGTTCACCATCGTATTCGTACTTATTGGACGAATTCTTAGGGATCTCAATGATCACCCGAACAACCTCGGGTGAATCCGGGCCCGGATCAAGATCGTACAGTTTCACGGCTACACTTTATCAGAAAAGTACAGAGGAGAGCGAATTTTGGTATCCAAGGGTGAAGAGTCAGACCGGAGCGCGCTTGTTGTTCGCTGGGGTGTACTGGGCGCCGCGGGAATTGCAGTAAAGAAAGTGATTCCGGGCATGCAGCATTGCAAGCGAGCGCAGGTGGTAGCAATTGCTTCACGCGACCGCAAGCGGGCAGATGAAGCAGCAAGCAAACTCGGCTTGCCTAAAGCGTACGACTCTTACGAGCAACTGCTCGCCGATCCCGACATTGACGTTATCTACAATCCGCTGCCGAACCACCTGCATGTGCCCTGGACAGTCAATGCCCTGGCGGCGGGCAAACACGTATTGTGTGAAAAGCCGATTGCTCTGAACACGGAAGGTGTGCGAACCCTGTTAGCGGCCCGGGACCGCTGCCGGTTGCAAGTTGGCGAAGCGTTCATGATTCGCACTCACCCACAGTGGCTGCGAACACGTGAACTCGTCGGAAACGGCGCAATCGGGTCACCCCGGTTGATTCAAAGCACGTTCAGCTACTTCAACGCGAACCCTGCCAATATTCGCAATCAGGCGGAGATCGGCGGCGGCGGTCTTATGGATATCGGCTGTTATCCCATCACCGCCGCCCGCTTCCTATTCGGACGTGAACCGGTTCGGGTATTGGGCTTATTTGGTTTCGATCCTCAATTCAAGACCGACCGTCTAACGTCCGCCGTACTCGACTTCGGAGAAGGGCAGGCAATCTTCTCGTGCAGCACGCAGGCTGTTCCTTTCCAGCGCTTCGAAATCCTTGGGACAACGGGCCGCATCGAACTGCCCGTTCCGTACAACGCTCCTCCTGATTCTCCGACTCGGTTGCTCCTGGATGACGGTACGGAACTCGGAGGGCAATCCGCTCACGAAGAGCAGTTCCCGGCCGTTGATCAATATGCCCTGCAAGGCGACGCATTTTCGGCTGCCGTTCAAGGCGAACGGCCGGTGCCGGTGTCGCTTGAGGATGCATTCGGAAATATGGCCGCCCTTGATGCCTTATTCCGTTCAGCCCAGAGCGGTAGGTGGGAAGTGCCTGAAGCGCTTGCCTAGTCGATAACGGGGAGTTTCAACTACGGAACTCAAGGCCGGGACAAATGAGCTCATTTGGCGAAGTCAGCGTAAGCTTGGTCGATCGCTTTCTTGGGCAGATCGCCGGAGTGAATCAGAATCCGGTAGCGGAAGTGAAGCGACTCCCCGGGCCTCAGTTCATGCCCACCGGTGCCTGTTCCTCTCGGCTCGAAGTCTTTGTAGCCAAACGGATTCGCTGCGAACAGACCATATGCGCGCGCATGCCAGCGCGTTGGATGGTTAAAGTTCTCTGGAGCATCAAAAATGGCGACCCCTATTTTTTGGCCGCCAACCGTTCCGTTGTAATCAACCCAGTTGGCTCGCTTCCCCCAAACGTCCTTCTCGGTCTGGGCGCCTTCGGAGTTGGTGATCACTCCTCCGCTCTTTTCGGTCATGCTGTCCGCCAGGCGCATACCGAAGAAGCCTTCCTTGGTGTCTCCGAAGTGGACGGCGCGCTTGGCTGTTAACGTGACTGACACATCAATGGTGCGCACATCGGATTGTGCGTAGAAAGTAAGCACCCTGTGTTCCTCCAGCAATACCGCCCTGTGCGGATCCACCCATTGATAGAGGCCGTCAATGTCGCCGCTGCTCCTGCCGGAATTGAGCTCATTGATGCGAACCAAAGCAATGGTGCCAAGCTTGGCCGGGTCGTATTTGGGAGGTTGGTCACTGCGGTAGTGGAACTCGTTCTCCCAGAAGTTGAAGCCGTTGATCTCCCCGTAACCAATCCATAAGCCACGATGGTGCTGGTGGTCATGCGACTCGCCCGCGACCTCCTCCATTGGATACCGGCGGGTGATCACGATGCCCGAAGCGGTGCGGAGCGGAGAGAGGAATGGCTTTGGAACAGCTGGCCCGAAGTAGTAGGAGGAAAATGGCTCGCCGTTGATGCGGATATCGATCTGCGCATCGCCGTTCCGAATCAGTTCCACTTGCGCACCCAGCGGACTTGTGGCTGCTGACACTAACACCCAGGTTGCCAGCAGGCGGGAACACCAGGCAGCAATGGTTCGCCTTTTCATTTCGGAAAACTCGAAGGGCATCATACCAATGTCCGTGACTGTCTCCCTGATTTGCTGGGCTATCATGAAGGGTCAGAGGCAAAAGAGGAGAACCAATGGGCCCGATAGGTGTGCAGGAGATGATCGGATTATTTATGATCGCTCTGTTGCTCTTCGGTCCGAAGAAGCTCCCGGAGTTAGGCCGCACGCTGGGTAAGGCTTTGACCGAGTTTCGTCGCGCCAAGAACGAGCTGACCAGAACATTCGAGAGTCATATGAATGAACTGGAAAAGGAGACGCGGGAGGAACCGGTCAAAGAATTTAAGCCGACCACTTACGCCTATCCTTATGACGAATATGGTCGCTACGAAGAACCAGCCCCCCAGTTAGCTGAGGCCGAGAAACCTGTTGTTCACACGTATGAAGCTCCGGCTCCTTCGCCGACGGTTCCTCCTGCTGTGATGGGCACCATTGCACGCAGCAACGGGGTGCATCCAATCAGGACAACTGACGAGGAGCCCCGGTCTTAGCCGCCAGTCTGAATGCCGGATTCCACCGAAGAGCAGCGGCAGGCGGGCCTAACCCCGACTGAGGAGAAAAGCTCCGACGGCCTTCCGCCAGCCGGCGTTGAAGAAGCCGCCGCTTACAGCAGCCACTCTGATCCATACGGCGCCGAACCGGCAGCGCTCAATCCACTTGCAGTCGAGGTTTTGGCCGCCAGCAATGAGCAGCGTGCTGAGATGGCGCGCATGCCTGAAGTGGTGCCTGCTGGATTACCTGCCCACAGGCCGCCGCCTCCGCCTCCGCCGCCAGACTCCCCGAGCGAAGACGAGGGTGATGAGGAAGACCGAGGCATGCTCCGCATGTCCTTCATGGAGCACCTGGAAGAGTTGCGAACGCGGCTGCTCCGGTCAGTTCTTGGAGTTGCGGTCGCTTTTCTGGTCAGTATGTTCTTCTCGAAAGAACTCTGGCGTGCTGTCCAAGAACCGGCCGTCGCGGCGCTGAAGCACCTTCATGTGAATCCACCCGAGTTGGCTTACCTGTCACCGATGGAGGGCTTCAACATCATCTGGATCAAGCTGCCGCTGCTGGTGTCAGTTTTTCTCGGGTCGCCTTGGGTGCTCTACCAGGTTTGGGCTTTTATCTCTCCGGGCTTGTACAAAAAGGAAAAGCGCTGGGCTGTGCCGTTCATTCTGTCAACGGCAGGGCTGTTTATCTTTGGCGGCCTGTTTGCTTACTTTGTCGCCTTCCGTTTTGGACTGGAGTTTCTGCTTGGCATCGGGCTGGATGTAAACGTCCACCCAGTTGTTTCTATCAGCGAGTACTTCGATCTATTCGTTAATGTGACGCTCGGCATAGCTCTCGTTTTCGAGATGCCGATCATCATCTTCTTCCTAACGCTGCTGCGTTTGGCCTCTCCGCGCTTTCTACTCAGACATAGCCGCTACGCGATTCTCGCCATAACCGTCCTGGCCGCTGTTTTAACTCCTACGCCCGACATCTTCAACATGATGATCTTCGCCATTCCCATGGTGATGCTCTTCTTTGTCGGCGTATTTGCCAGCTTTCTGCTGGTGAACAGCCGCGAAGGCAAGAAGTTCCCGTGGAAGCCGGTGCTGCTGTATCTGTTAGGTGTGTGCTTAGTGACCGCCGGGGTAATTGCGTTCTTTGTATTCCGCTACGGATATCACTTTGTAGCGAAAGCGCCTTACTTCGTTAAGTAGGGCGCTTTAGGGGGACGGTGTCGTACTGCGCTTCGGGCCTAGTCGCGCCAAAGGGCAACGCCGCCCAGTAAGCCGTCTTCGTTCGGTATCCGGGTAACACCGTCAGGCAGACTGATATCGAGCTTAGTCGCATTGCCTCCGCCTATGAAGAGATGATCGTAATTAAACAGCGCTCCGATCTGCTCGATTGCCTTGGCTACCAGCTTGTTCCAACGCTTTCGACCATGCTTGGCCAGGCCGCGCTTGCCCAGGAAGTCCTCATACGTTTTGTCTTTGCGCCATGGGTGATGGGCCAGCTCGAGACCGGGCACCAGGCGACCTTCCAGGTACAACGAGGATCCGAACCCTGTGCCGAGCGTAATCACCATTTCCACGCCTTTACCCTCAATTGCAGCAAGCCCCTGTATCGCTGCGTCGTTGGCCATCCGAACGGGCTTTTTCCAGCGCCGTGTCAGCACTTTCTCAAATTCGAACCCAACCCATTTTTGATCCAGATTGTGAGC
Organism: uncultured Bryobacteraceae bacterium; assembly: GCA_964248405.1. Lineage (GTDB taxonomy): Bacteria > Acidobacteriota > Terriglobia > Bryobacterales > Bryobacteraceae > Bog-105. The sequence continues at coordinate 86,501 of CAXTYH010000010.1, read as the reverse complement.
AGTGAGTGTAACCCCGCGCTTGACAACGCCGGGAAAGCCAACCGACGCGCGGTCGAACTCACCTAAGCTTTTCACGATCTGATCGATCAACTTAATGACATTGCCCGGTGTGGCCGGGTCGGGCGTATCGTAGCGCTGACGCTCACTTAACGGCTTTCCATTGATGTCAAGCAAGCAACCCTTGACGCCGGTTCCGCCAATGTCAATTGCCAGGGTGGTGATCTTCTCTGTTGTAGACGCCATATCGTCACTGTAAGGGACTGCTGCTACTTTTACCACGCTTGCGAATCTCGTTTAGACTCTTTGTTCCAATACGCTCTTAGGAGCGGCAAGCAACTTACTTTACTCTTCGCCCCGAGCACAATCGGGTCAGTCTCAACAAGTTTGAGGGACTTAACCATTTTTTGCGTGAGGTTCTTGTACTTTTTGAAATGAGGAGCTTCGATGTGTGTGTTTTGTACGCGGCCATGTCAGCGTATGTCTCAAAAATCCTGATGTGTGCAGGGTTTTCCTTTAGAGATACGGCGTAGAGGGTCAGAACACCCGGCTCGCTACGGATGGAAGTCTCAATCTCTTCCTTCAGGGCAGCTTTATAGGCTTCCAGTTGTACGGGGTCAATCTCAAGTTCAGCCATTCGTACAACGCGGCCTTGCATCTGCTGGGCACGGGAAAGCCAGCACGTACATAACAGAGAGAACGTCAGTAATGAGCCGCCGATAGTTATAAGCCGTCTGGAGTGGTTGAGGGGCATGGGTTAAGCACTTGGCGCAAGCGATCTGCTATGGAGCAGCCGGCAAAGTAATGGTAAACGTTGACCCACGCCCTAACTGGCTCTCCACCGCTATGGTTCCGTTCATCCGGTCAACTACTTCTTTCACAATCGGTAAGCCAAGGCCCGTTCCGCCCGCCGGTCGCGAGCGAGCTTTATCTACCCGATAGAACCTTTCAAACACTCGGGCGACATCTCCGCTCGGAATGCCGATACCCGTGTCTGCCACGCAGATACGGACCCTTTCCTCATCGGTGTAGCCACAAGCAACCGTAACGTTTCCTTCCGGCCGGTTGAATTTCACCGCATTGTCCAGCAGGTTCACCATCACTTGTTCCAGCCGAAAACGAACGCCCACCACCGTACACTCTTCGCAAGCACTTCCGTCGATGTCCACGTTCCGCAATCCAGCAGCGGGCAATACGGTATTGATTGCTGATTGAATCACCTCGGGCAACGAGATGCGGCCCAGTGGTACGGGAGCCTCATTGCCCGAATCGAGTTCTGACAAGACAAGGAGATCAGAAGCGATATTGTTGAGCCGAATCGATTGCGACAGGATGATCTCGACGAAGCGTCGCCTGTTGGCTTCATCCTCCAGCGCACCATCCAGCAGAGTTTCGGCATAGCCGCGAATAGCCGCTAATGGTGTACGTAGCTCGTGCGAGACGTCGGCCACGAAGTCTTTCCTCATCTGCTCCTGGCGCTGAATGTCTGTTACATCGTGCAGCACGATGACTGCACCGAGTCGGTTTGTTTGACCGAATGGCAGTGCGCGCGCTTCGAACCAGCGGCCATCCGCACTAGGCAATTGAAACCGATCCGTCTCCGGAGTTCTGCTGCTGAGGACGCGCTGCAAAATGTCCCGGAGCAGCGGCTCACGGACTACTTCATAAAGGGTTCGGCCCTCAGTGGTTGGGACGCGAGTACTGAATGCTTGCGCAAAAGCATCGTTGCAGAAGATGACCTTCATCTGCGAATCGACTGCCAGTACGCCCTCGGCCATACAAGCCAGAATCGTTTCCCGGCGCGACGCTTCCGTGTTCGCCTGTTCTACCACGACACGGACACGCTCTGCCATGGCCAGCATGCTGCGTGAGAGATTCTGTGTCTCGGCCGGGCCTTCGATGGGAAGATCTCTTTCTTGCGCCGGAAGCGCTCCAATGAAATCAGCAAACTGCTCGGTCAGAGTGGAGTATCGCCGCATCACTGCGTACGTTAAAGCCAATCCAGAAGCACTGACCGTCGCCAGCACGACAGCAAGCTTCCCTAAGGTTGCAAAGCTCTGCCCCAATTCAAAGTCAGGCCTAATCCAAAGGATGGCAATGGGCAGAGAGAACATCAGGAGACACCAGGCCCCCAGAAACTTTCCCAGCTGCGGCTCTCTCATGGCTTAAGTTCAGCTACCACTTACCGGCAGATTCCGACCCTTGTTACTCGCGACATCTGCTGAGGGTTATCGGTCAGCTCTCGTGGCGTTTGAGGAAGTAGTTCTGGCAATTGAGAAGCCGCTTGCCGGGCTGCCGCTCGATGCGTGCGTATGTGCCATCCGATTGCTCCATCCGAGCTGTTGCTTCATCCTCCAGATACTTTGTCAAGATGCGATCATGCAGTCGCCGCACTAGCCGCTTGTCTTCCACTGGAAAGAGGATTTCAACGCGGCGATTTAAGTTCCGCGGCATGAAGTCAGCACTGCCCACATAGATCAACTCCTCACCGCCATTGTGGAAGTAGTAGATTCGGCTGTGTTCCAGAAATCGCCCGATGACACTGCGAACCGTGATGGTTTCAGAAACGCCCGGAACGCCGGGCCGTAAGGAGCAGCCACCGCGAACCAGCAGATCAATGCGAACCCCGACCTGAGCTGCCTCATACAGCAGGCGGATCATTCCCGGATCCTCCAACGCGTTCATCTTCAAGATCATGTGGCCGTCACCATGTTGCCGGTGCCGTTCCATTTCCGTGTGGATGAGCCGCTCCAGACTGGATCGCATGCTATGCGGAGCCACCAGCAATTTGCGATAAGATTTCTTGGCTGAATAGCCGGTCAGATGATTGAACAAGTCACTTACATCAGCCCCGATTTCTTCGTTACAGGTGAAGAGGCCAAGGTCGGTGTAGATCTTCGCAGTGATGGGATTGTAGTTACCTGTTCCCAAGTGGAGGTAGCGGCGGATGATCTCGCCTTCGCGCCGAACTACCATCGCCATTTTGGCGTGAACCTTCACTCCCGGCAGCCCGTAGACTACGTGAACGCCTTCGCGCTCCAGCTTCTGCGCCCATTCAATGTTGCTTTCCTCATCAAAGCGCGCCTTCAATTCCACCAGCACCGCAACCTGCTTGCCCTGCTGCCCGGCATCTAAGAGAGCCTCCACAATAGGTGAGTTCCGGCCCACCCGATAGAGCGTCATCTTGATGGCAAGCACGTCCGGATCATTCGCGCCCGAGCGCAGAAAGTCAACCACAGGCTGAAAGGATTCATACGGCTGGTGGAGCAGGATATCGTTCTCGCGTATGGCGGCAAAGATCTCATTGCCCGATGCGCCCGCGAACCCTTTCGGAACCGCTGGTATGAAAGGTTTATCTTTCAGGTCTGGGCGGTCAATGGCAAGCAGAGCCCGTGTTCGGCTCAGGTCGATCGGACCCTCAACTCGATAGATATCGCCGGCATCCAATTCCAGGTTGCTCGTCAGCAGATCGACCAGGCGGGGCGGCATCCCGGTATTAATCTGCAACCGGACCGCGTCGCGAAAGCGTCGCTGCCATACTGCTTCCTGAACGCTCTCCAGCAGGTCATCGGTTTCCAGTTCCTGAATGGCCAACTCCGCATCGCGAGTGAGGTGGAACATGTCCGCTTCCAGGATGTCCATCTCCGGGAAGAGATGTCGAAGGTTCGCGATGATCACCTGCTCGAGCCAGATAAAGGCAACCTCGCCGGCGCGCGACGGAATGGGGACAAGCTGCGGCAGCGAATCAGGAACCTTGATTCGGGCGAATCGCTCCTGCCCATCACCATTGCTGACGGTAGCTGCAATATTAAGGCTCAGGTTTGAGATGTGCGGAAAGGGCCGGCCCTGGTCCACAGCCAGCGGCGTTAAGACCGGGTACACAATGCGGCGGAAGTAATCGTCAACCGCTGTTTTCTGCTGGGCATTCAGCCCGTCAAGCTCTACGATGTGAATGCCTTCTTCGCGCAGCGCGGGCATCAGTTCGCCTCGCCACAATTGGTAAATTTCACCGGCTAACTCTGTTACGCGCTGGCGAATCAGCTCCAACTGCTCAATGGGCGAGCGCCCATCCATGCTGATTTCAGTGGTGCGCGTCTCCAGTTGCTGCCATAGCCCAGCCACCCGCACCATGAAAAACTCATCGATGTTCGACCCGAGTATGGAGATGAATTTGACCCGCTCCAGAAGCGGCGTAGTTTCATCCCGTGCTTCATCCAAGACCCGGCGCTGAAACTCCAGCAGGCTCAGGTGCGGATTCAAGTAAAGATCTTTAGCGTCGAGCCTTTGAGGTGAAGTGACCGATTCCACACTCGCCGCGGTACCCCGCCTTCTTGTCGTTCGAGTGGCCATCAGTCGACTTGTTATATACCTTCTTCTTACTGTAATTCTTCGCAGGATCGAAGCGCTATGACTTTAACGACAACACGACCATTGTCTATCGATTTGAGGCGCCGCCGACCCATCTTTCACTCAGCCCGACGTTGACCTTTGTTCACCGGGTTGTTACCATCTCAATGCGGGGTGGAGCAGTCAGGTAGCTCGTTGGGCTCATAACCCAAAGGTCGTTGGTTCAAATCCAACTCCCGCAACCAACCCCAGCCAATCTCAACTTTTCTAGTTGACTGCGTTCCCCTCTGACCGCCACCCGGGTGCGCAGAAAGCCCCAAGTTACAGTAAGTACTCACTCATGTTTTGCAAAACTGCGTTGGTACTGCTTACTCTTTCCGCTACGTTATGGCCTGCTGAGACTAAGAAGCCGGTGACGGTAGAAGCGCTAGTGCAGGCCCCACCTGCGGCCTCGGACGAAGTAGTTTGGTCGCCCGATGGCAAGCAGTTCGTGTCGCAGGACGAAGAAAAGTTGACGGTGTACAACGTTCGCTCCGGAAAGACTCGGGAGGTGCTGGCCCTTTCCAAATTGAAGGACGCGGCGGAGAAGGCTGAGCATCCGGCCCTCACCGATTGGACCAACCGGCGGGTGAGCGAAACGAACATCCAATGGTTCCCGAACAATAAGCGCCTCCTGGTAGCCGAGGCGGGTGATTTGTTTGCTGTGGAAGTGAACAAAGGCGCCTTCGATCAACTGACGCATACGCCGCAGGTGGAGCGTGACCCCAAGCTGTCGCCCGACGGCCGCTCGGTCTCCTTTCGCAAGGGTCCGGACCTGTTTATTCTGGATGTCGAATCGAAAGAGGTTCGTCAGCTAACCAGCAACGGATCTGAGACTCTCGGGAACGGCCAGTTGGATTGGGTCTATCCCGAGGAATTAGATTTGGGGACGGCGTACTGGTGGTCGCCCGATTCGCAGTCGATTGCTTATCTGCAGTTCGATATCAGCCATGAGCCGGTATTTCCGCAGGTTTCCTTGCTAAAGCCGCGCGGGGTGCTGGAACCGGAACGATACCCGAAGGCGGGCGATCCGAATGCCGAGGTGCGCCTGGGAGTGGTACCAGCCCATGGAGGCGAAACCCGCTGGATGAATCTGGGCGAGCCGCGCGACAACCTGCTGGCTCGCGTGGCTTGGGCATCCGATAGCCGGGAGCTGGCCGCGGTGAAGCTGAATCGCGTGCAGAACAAGCTCGATCTTTATTTGGCGAATCCGCAGACCGGAAGCGCACGGATTGTGCTGCATGAGGAGTCCCCTACCTGGATCAACCTGGCCAAGGGCGACCGCGAGCCCATCTTTCTCACCGGCAGTAATCAATTTCTTTGGACAAGCGAACGGGACGGCTTCCGGCATATCTACCTTTACAACTCGGATGGGCAGCTGCAAAAACAGCTGACAAGCGGAGCGTGGGAAGTGACGGAAATCTGCGGAGTGGACCCGGAGGCCAAGCGCATTTACTATGTCTCGACAGAGGCCAGTCCTCTCCAGCGGCAGTTGTACTCGATCGGGCTGGATGGGGGCGGAAAGCAGCGGTTGACCGAAGGGAGCGGAACACATCACGTTTCGATGGCGCCGGATTGCTCTGCGTACCTGGATACTTTCAGCAGCTTGAAAGAGGTGCCGCGTTCTGTTCTCTACACAGGGGATGGAAAGGAGATCCGGCAGTACCAAGCGCCGAACGAATCAGAGGTCAACACCTACAACTTGCAGCCTACAGAGATAGTGACCGTCAAGAGTGATGATGGAACGGATTTGTATGCGCGTTTGATTAAGCCGGCCGGATTTAATCCGGCGCAGAAATATCCGGCCATCGTTATGGTCTACGGTGGACCCGGCGTGCAAACGGTCACCGATTCCTGGAGTGGAGTCTCGTTCTCCCAAGTCTTGGCGCAGAAGGGATTTGTGGTCTGGGGCTTGGACAATCGTGGGTCGTTTCACCGCGGCCACAAATTCGAGGAAGCAATCTACCACCACATGGGCCAGCATGAACTGGAAGATCAGCAGACCGGCATTAAACAGCTGATCGGGATGGGCTTTGTGGACCCCCAGCGGATCGGATTGTTTGGCTGGAGTTACGGCGGTTACATGACGTTGTACACGGTGACGAACGCGCCCGGCCTGATTAAGGCGGCGGTGGCCGGAGCGCCTGTCACCAGTTGGCGCAACTACGACAGCATCTACACGGAGCGCTACATGGGTTTGCCGGACGAAAATGCCGAAGCTTATAAGACAACCTCGCCGCAAACGAAGGCGGGCGACCTGCAAGCCAAGCTGTTAATCATCCACAATATCGAGGATGACAATGTTCATTTTGCCAACACCATGCAGATGGCTGACTCGCTGGAGCAAGCCGGCAAGCTCTTCTATATGCTCACCTACCCGCAACGTTCCCATGGCGTGAGTGGGCCCGTGCGTCAGCACATGTATGAGGAAATTCTCAGCTTCTTTGAGCAGAATCTCCGATAAGCATTCCCAAACTAAGCCTGTGGCGGATCAGCTTCCACGTTTCTTCCCGGCATCGGGGAAGTTAGGGGTTGGCATTACACGTAACATGAAGTCGCCGAATAACGGGACTGTGAACTCAATGTCACCGTGCGACGGACTATAGATCATACCTTTATGAATTAGTCCATTGCGCAGTGGCGCCAGTGACTGAACTTTCACCCCAAACAACTCGGAGATGTCGCTGGACCTTTGCCGCCCTGGGCCGAGCTCCGCCAATGCTCGCAAGTATTCCTTTTCCCGTGGCGTGAGTCGGTCGAAACGCACGCGAAAGAAACTCCGATCAAGTTCCTTCACGGAACGTTCCGTTGCTTGCCGCACGTCCAGTAAGTTGATGATCTGTCCGGTCGCGACGTCCCAAGCTTCATACCCCCATTGCTGCAAAAAATAAGTGTAGCCTTGCGTAACCGCGAACACTTCCTGAATCGCATCTAGTGTAAAACTGACTCCCTGCCTTTCCACTGGGGATTGAAGAGCATACGTTGCATCGGGCAGAGCGAGCGGTCCCACCTCTGGAAAGTCGAACAGACGTTCGGCGTAGGATTTAGAGCGGCCCGAGAGAGCAACGATCTGAGGCAAGCCCGCGCCGACTACGACCAGGGGCAGCGCTCGCTGAGCTACTCGATGGAGTGCCATGATAAGAGCGCTGAGCTCGGGCTGACTCAGATATTGAAGCTCATCAATACAGATTGCAACAGCTTTGTTTCGATCAGCTGCAGCCTCTGCAACGGCCACAAACAGATCTGCCAGGTCATTCTCTAAATCACCGCTGTCTGCGGTGCCCCGTTCGGGATCAATGCCCAGCTCTAGTTCGAGCTCGCCCATTTCGGTTTTCGCTTTCACTCCATTGAGAAAACTCCTCAAAACGCGAAGCCCGCGCTTCACCTTGTCGCTTACGTTCTCCATCGCATCGAGGCCAAATAAGATGTGACGGAGTTGCGGCAGCAGTAGCGAGGCGAGATCTTTGTTCTCGTGTGCTTCGACTAGGAGCGCTCGAAAGTCTTCCTCTTCGGCGACAGTACGGATTCGGTTCAGAAGTACTGTCTTACCTACTCCGCGCAGCCCGACCAGAATCATGCTTTTGGCGAAACGGCCTCGCCTCAATCGGTGCAGCGCTACGCGCGCTTGCTCAAGGGTCTAATTCCGCCCAACTAGTTCAGGCGGCGGAGATCCGGCACCCGGCGAGAAAGGATTCTTTAAAGGATGCACTTAGAGGTACAGGCTGTTTAGCAAAGTATACGAAGATAACTTTCCAATACATTTGGTCACAGGCCACGCCTAAGGGAGAAAGCTCAATTTGGAGTTGGAGTGACGCGCTGTCTACCGGGCTGGGGCCCGGCATGCTTCGTGGCGACGGTAAGTCTCTCGATCGCTAAACTCCCGTCGGCTTCCCTCTTTGCGGACCGGGGGTAAAGCAGGAATGTCATCAACGCCCGCATTCAACCGTGTCGGCGAAGAAAGTTTCCGTGGCCGCATAACTGGCAAAGGCTGAAGTCGAAAAGACCGCTGCCTGTTTGTTACTCGCGCCCCTGTGCTGAAATGTAATTGCAAAAGTAATGACGAGAAGAATCCGCTCGACGACGATCCTCTGCGTGCGCCGGGACGGCAAAGTAGTTTTAGCGGGCGATGGACAAGTCACCGCAGGCAACGAAATCCTGAAAGGCGGAGCCAAGAAGCTTCGGCGCCTGTACAACGGGAAAATCCTCTCCGGGTTTGCTGGTTCTACGGCAGATGCGTTTGCATTATTCGCGCGGTTCGAAGCCAAGCTGGAGCAGTACAGCGGTAACCTGCCGCGCAGTGTCGTGGAACTCGCCAAGGAGTGGCGGACCGATCGCATGCTGCGTCATTTGGAAGCACTGCTGTTAGTAGCTGACACCCAAGACATGTACATCGTCAGCGGCACGGGTGACGTGATTGAGCCCGACAGTCCGATTGCCGCGATCGGTTCGGGTGGAGCATTTGCCAAATCGGCCGCCATTGCATTGCTGGAGAATTCGACCATGGGCGCGAGACAGATCGTTGAGAAGTCGATGAAAATCGCGGGCGACGTTTGTATTTACACGAACGGCAACATCACATTTGAGGAGCTTGGCTAATGGTGATTTTTCTGCCGCAGTCCTCAAATGATGAAGCGCCATTGCTCGACGAGTTGACCCCACGGGAGATAGTCGCCGAACTCGATAAGCATGTGATCGGGCAGGCGGACGCAAAAAAGTCGGTTGCTATCGCGTTGCGCAACCGGGTTCGGCGACAGAAGCTGGAACCCGAGATGGCCGAAGAGGTCATGCCGAAAAATATCCTGATGATCGGCCCCACCGGCGTCGGCAAGACCGAGATCGCGCGTAGGCTGGCCAAGCTGGCAAACTCGCCTTTCTTGAAAGTGGAAGCAAGTAAGTTCACTGAGGTCGGGTATGTTGGGCGCGATGTGGAGTCGATCATTCGCGACCTGGTGGACATTGCAATCGACATGGTACGCGAGGAACGATTGGATCAGGTGGCCGATCGTGCCGAGCAACAAGCTGAAGATCGACTGCTCGACTTGTTAATGCCGCCTCAGCCCGAGGGGGTGGAGAGCAACGACAAGACTCGCGAGAAACTGCGCGAGAAGTTGCGGGCGGGCAAACTAGATGACCGTATGGTGGAGGTGGACGTTAAAGAGCGCGGGCCCACCTTCGAAGTCGCGGCCGGCGGCAACATGGAGGAGATGGACATCAACCTGAAAGATGTCATGGGAGGGCTCTTTGGACCGCGCACCAAGAAGAGGAACATGCGGGTATCGGAAGCCTTGGAGTACCTGATTCAGGAAGAAGAAGGCAAGCTGGTAGACATGGACCAGGTCACGCGCATTGCGCTGGAGCGGGTGGAGCGCAACGGCATTGTGTTCCTGGACGAGATAGACAAGATCGCCGGGCGTGAAGGTGGGCATGGTCCGGATGTAAGCCGCGAAGGTGTGCAGCGAGACATTCTGCCTATTGTGGAGGGCACCTCAGTAAACACACGGCATGGCTTCGTGCGAACGGACCACATACTATTCGTAGCCGCTGGTGCGTTTCACGTGTCGAAACCGTCTGACTTAATACCTGAGCTTCAGGGCCGCTTCCCGATTCGCGTCGAGCTAAAGTCGTTGAGCGAAGCAGACTTCATCCGCATCCTGAAAGAGCCAAAGTCAGCGCTGGTAAAACAATATACCGCGCTGCTGGAAACCGAAGGCATCAAGCTGAGCTTCGCGGACGATGCGATTGTCGAGATTGCCAAGATTGCTGCCCAGGTAAACGAAAATGCCGAAAATATCGGGGCGCGCCGTCTGCATACCATTATGGAGAAGCTGCTGGAGGAGATCTCCTTCGAAGGCCCTGATTTGAAGAAGAAGACGGTAAAGATCGACGCTGTCTACGTGCGTAAGATGCTGGCTGAAATCGTAAAGGATCAGGACCTTAGCAGGTATATTTTGTAGTGCGTCCGGCTTTTCCCGCAACAGTTGGCGCTCTGCTGTGCAGCTTGGGATGTGGCTATATAGGCCCCGTGGCGCCCCCCTCGCCAATGATTCCCGCACCGGTCCTGAACCTTACGGCCGTTGAGCGCGGAGACAAGATAATTACTTCGTTCGATACCCCTGCTTTCACCATTGATGCTCTGGGTATCAAGCATTTCTCAGACATTGATTTGCGCATGGGTCCGGACGTACGCCCATTTGATTTCGACCGCTGGACCGAAACAGCCCGGCGTTATGAAGTGCAGCTACCACCGGAAGGCGAAGCGGATAATCCCAAGACAGTGGCGATCAAAGAGTCCGTCCGCGTCTCTGAATGGGAGGGAAAGACTATTACGATTGCAGTGCGAACTTCAGTCAAGGGCGAAGGGCACTTTTCGCAGTGGTCGAACCGCATCGTGCTGGAAGTTGTGCCGCCACTGCATCCACCGCAGGTTACAGCGGAAGCCACAGCGAAAGGTTATCGGTTAACTTGGACCGCGGAACGGCCGGGGCTGCATTGGCAGATTTCGCGCACTTCGCCGAATGACAAGAAGCCGTTAGACATCGGCACGGCCGAGAAACCTGAGTACATCGACGGCACTGCGCAATGGGACACACCGTATCGATACACCGTCGTTGCCCAGCAGGGCCCGAATGCGGAGAGTCTTTCATCAAAGCCGGTTGACGTAAACCACCCTGATACGTTTGCGCCTTCAGTTCCGACCGAGATCAACGCGCTCGCCGGGCCTGACTCCATCGAAGTAAGCTGGACGCGAAGCCCGGAGCCGGATCTGAAGGGCTACCTGGTCTATCGCTCAGTGGACGGGGGCCCATTTACCGCAGTGAGCGGTTTCATTTCACTGCCGACCTTCAGTGATCGGAAAGTTGAGCATTCCAAAACTTATCGGTATGCAATTAGCTCGATAGACACTAAGAATAACGAGAGCGATAAGTCAGAACCGGTCACGGTAACGTTCTGAATCAGTCGCCATGCGGCAGGTACCAAGATCGGCTGACATGGTAGCATCAAGCGAGATGAAGGCTAAGCCGGACCAGGGAGCGGTTGTTTGGTTCGCTTTCTGACGACTTGGATCAGCAGCTTTCAAGACTTTGTCCTTCTTGCCGGCCGTGCCTTTCTGAACATCATCAGGAAGCCGCACTACTACACCGACGTCCTGCTGCAAATGGACAGCATTGGTTTTGGCAGCGTCCCCATTGTTCTACTAACAGGCTTTTTTAGCGGCGCAATTATTGCGTTGCAGATGTCACGAGCACTCAATACTTACGGTGCAAGCAGCCAGGTGGGCTCAATTGTTGCGTTGACTCTGGTTCGCGAGCTAGGTCCCGTGCTGACCGCACTATTGGTAGCAGGTAGAAATGCATCGGGGATTGCCAGCGAACTCGGCTCAATGAAAGTAAGTGAGCAGATCGATGCCATGCGTGCGCTAGGCACTGATCCTATTCAGAAGCTGGTGACCCCGCGTCTGATTGCGACAGCCGTTACGCTGCCGCTGCTCACCGTAGTGGCGGATGCAGTTGGACTGATTGGTGCTTACCTGGTAGCAGTGCCCCTGTTACACGTTATTAGTGCCGGCACATACTGGACGACCTCCTGGCGCGCGCTGGTGGTGAACGATCTCGCGCAAGGACTAATGAAGCCGTTTCTATTCGGCATACTCATTTCTCTAATTGGATGCTTCTACGGGCTACGTACGTCCGGCGGCACCCAGGGCGTGGGACTCGCCACTACACAGGCCGTTGTAAGTGCATCTATTTGGATCTTCTTTGTGACCTTTCTAATTGACAAGATCTTTGTGAACCTGTAGTACTGTATGGCTGACGACTCTAAACCGCTACTCGAGTTCAAGGGAGTAAGTCTGCGCTTCGGCGCGAAATGGGCGCTGAAGAACATTTCTTTAACTCTAAATCCTGGTGAAACCCGCATCATTTTCGGCGCTGCCGGAAGTGGCAAGACAACGCTGTTGAAAGCAGTGATCGGTTTAGTCGAGGTGGATGAGGGTGAAGTACGGCTGTTCGGCAAGAACATCGCTCATATGGGCGAGCACGAGATGTACGGAATGCGCGCACGGGCGGGCTTTCTGTTTCAAGAAGGCGGATTGTTCGATTCTCTTACCATCGGAGAGAATGTGGAATATCCTCTGCTGAACAAGCGGACCGCAGGGTCCACATCGTCCGCTGATGCGCCGGAGAAGAGGGCTGAAACCAGCAGTGACGAACGGGCCAAGAACATCTTGCGCTTTGTCGAGCTCGAGCACACGTTTAACCAGTTTCCAGCCGAAGTTTCGGGCGGAATGCGGCGTCGGGTGGGCATTGCTCGCGCCATCGTCACAGAACCGCCACTGGTGCTCTATGATTCGCCCACTGCTGGGCTAGACCCAATTACGGCAAATACAATCATGGCGTTGGTTGCTAAAGAACGAGACACCCGTAACAGCGCATCTTTGATAGTTACTCATCGTTATCAGGACGGCGAGCTGATGTCTAAGTTCCGGTATGATGCCGAGCGCGAAGAACTGCAGCCAATCGATCCGCGCGAAGAAACCAGACCCGAATTTCGAACAAAGTTTATCGTGATGAGAGACGGAGAGATCGTGTTCTTTGGAACACGACCAGAACTGGAGTCATCCGACGATGACTACGTGAAGAAATTCATTCCGAAAGAGGAATCGCATGCCGTCTAAGGAAAAGATCAACTTCGCGCAGTTGCGCGTGGGTATTCTGGCGATCGTTGCACTGTCCTGCCTTACCCTGATCATATTTTTACTCACGGGTAGCTCCAGCTGGTTCAAGAAACAGATTCCGCTACACATGTACACCTCCGACGCGGCTGGTCTGAATGCCGGCTCGCCCGTACGGATCAACGGCATCCAAGCCGGCACAGTCAAGGATGTCGTGCTTTCTGGCGATACCAATCCCCAGAAGATCATCCGGGTCGACTTTGTCGTGGATGGGGAGATGCAAAAACAAATCCCGATTGATTCGATTGCTTCTATCTCTTCGGACAACTTGCTCGGCAGTACAAAATTTCTGCAAATCAATAAAGGCATCAAGCCGGAAATCATCGCGAGCGGTGCATTAGTTAAGTCTGCGGATACGCGGCAGTTCGATGCCTTGATTCAGCAGGGTTACGGTGTGCTGGATTCTTTGCAGGGCATTCTAGGCAAGGTGCAGGACATTGTAGGCCAGGTAGAAGTGGGCAAGGGAACTATCGGCAAGTTGCTCGTCGATGAAACGCTCTACAACAGCTTGCAGGCCACTGTGAATCAGGTGCAGTTGCTCACCACGAACCTGAACAGCAAGAAAGGCACAATAGGCGCTCTCATCAATGACGATGCGTTATATGGAGAGATTCGCACTGTAGTGGCCCGGGTGGATCAGTTGACTAGCGAGTTGCAGGCGGGTAAAGGCACGGTTGGTTTGCTGTTGAAGGATTCCAAAGTCTATAACGATCTGGACGCTTCACTTACGCAGATTAATGGCATCGTCACGAAGATCAATAGCGGGCAAGGCACGGCTGGCCAGTTGATTAACGACGGCAAGCTGGCTCAGCAATTGAACTCAGCAGTGGGCAAGCTGAACGTCACGTTAGACAAAGTTAACTCCGGCCAGGGGACTATCGGCCAGTTACTGGTGAACCCGCAGCTGTACGACAACGCAAACGGCACGACGAGAGAACTACATGAGCTACTACGTGACTTCCGGGCCAACCCGAAAAAGTTCCTTAGCATCAAGCTGAAGCTCTTCTAGCATTGAAGCGACTGATCATCAACGCGGATGATTTCGGTTTCACCCGCGACGTCAATGCGGGCATCATTGAAGCGCACACGACCGGCGTTCTTACCTCGACGACACTGATGGCGAACGGGGACGCGTTCGAAGATGCGGTTCGACTAGCGCGACTTTATCCGACCCTGGATGTTGGCTGTCACTTGGTTTTGGTGCAAGGGCGTTCCGTCATCGATGGTGCACCGCTGGCCCAGACGCTCCGTGAGGTGTTGGCGCGACTCGTACAAAAGCGCCTGAATGCATATCACGAGCTCCGGGCGCAGATTCAAAAGATATTAGACGCGGGCATCCGGCCAACGCACCTCGATTCCCACAAACACACCCACATCGTACCGGCAATCTTCGGTGTCGTTGTAAGACTGGCAGAGGAGTTTTCCATTCCCTACGTGCGCCTGCCGCTTGATCGAACAACGCCATACGCTGGTTGGGTGTGCGGCCGGGTAGACCCTCTGTATAGAAAGGCAGCGCGTCAGCGTAACGTCTGCATGACGGATCACTTTCTCGGATATCGGCTGACTGGCGCCTTAAACGAAGCTTCGCTCCTCGGTGCACTGCAAACTCTGAAGGAGGGGACCACAGAATTCATGTGTCATCCGGGACTGCTGGGGCCTGAGTTGCAGTCTGCGCCTACTCGATTGAAAGAGTCGCGCGTGTGCGAGTTGCAAGCGCTCACCTCGCCTCGGGTGCGGACTGTTATGGACGCAGCAGGAGTCCGCTTGGCAACCTTTGGTACTCCGGATGAGCCACCGAACCGACAATGATTTTGCCGTTGAAGATTGTCATGTGTACCCGGGCATCTGCGATCTTTGCGGGTTCAATGGCAAAGATGTCGTCCTTAAGCACAACTAGATCGGCAAGCTTACCCGGTTCGATGCTGCCCTTCACTTTCTCGTCAAAGCTCGCGTACGCCGAGCCCATAGTGTACGCATAAACTGCCTCAGCAACTGAGATCTTCTGCGAAGGCGTCCAGCCATCCGGATGTTTGCCGTCCAGTGTTGTGCGCGTGACTGCGCCGTAGATGCCCATCAAAGGACTCATCGGCGCTACATCCCAGTCCGAACCAAAGGCCACGTGAGCTCCCGTATCGAGCAGTGTGCGAAACGCATAAGCGGTTTTGGCTCTTTCAGGACCGATGCGCTTCTCTGCCCAGCGACCATCGTCCATCAAGTGATAAGGCTGCATGGAAGCGATTACGCCAAGTTGTCCAAAGCGCGGAATGTCGGCCGGAGTCAGGTGCTGCGCATGCTCAATACGAAACCGGCGATCACGATTGCCATTGTGCGTGATTGCCCGTTGGTAGAAATTCAGAATGGTGTTGTTCGCTTTATCCCCAATCGCGTGAACCGCCACCTGCAGTCCCGCAGCATCGGCAGCCTCGATGTTTGCGTACATCTGCTTTGGATCACTTAGTTCGTCGCTGGGGATGCCACTCGAACTCGGCGAATCCAAGTAAGGCTGAAAGAGCAAGGCCGTTGTCGAGCCAAGTGAGCCATCAGCAAACCCTTTGAGTCCGCCAATGTGTAACGTCACGTTGCCAAAATCAGCCTGTATGCCGATGGCCGCCTGGCGCTGCCAAGTTTGCAAAGGCTGCTGTGCGGCGATTCGGACTCGCAATCGATCTTCGGCCAGCATTGTCTGATAAGCGCGTAGGATAGGCGGGGCCGCGGACATGTCCTGGACGCTGGTCACGCCCTGATCATTGGCATAGACTTGCGCTGCGTGAATCGCATCGATGATTTGCTGCTGCGAAGGCGGCGGGATGACTCTGGCCACCAATTGTTGCGCCGCATCTTTCAGCACGCCGGTCGGGTTGCCATCGGCATCGCGAACAATCACCCCACCTGGCACATCTCTGGTCTGCTTATCCACTCCGGCAAGCTGTAGAGCGAGCGAGTTCGCCAGTGACATATGGCCGTCAATGCGCTTGATCATGACCGGCCAGTCGCGGGTTACCGAATCAATCGTCTCGCGTGTAGGAAGGTGTGAGGGTGTCCAGTTTTCGTGATCCCAGTTGCCGCCGGTTATCCACTGCTCCCGCGGGCGGCCTTTGGCGTAAGCTGCCAAGGTATCGCGCATTTCCGCTTCGCTCTTGGAGTAGCGCAGTTGAGGTCCGGTGAGGTTAGCGCCACCTGCATAGAAATGTACATGGGCATCGTTAAAGCCGGGCAACACGCGCTTCCCTTCTAAATCGATCAGAACTGTGCCGTCGCCCTTCAGCCGAGTGATCTCTTCCGTGCTGCCGACCGCTATGATTCGATTGCCCCCGATCGCGACGGCCTCTGCCTCTTGATGGGACGGGTCGACGGTCCAAACCTTTGCGTTTACCAGCAGCAAGCTCGGCGAGACTTGCGGGAACAGCGCGCCGGCGCTCAACAGCAGAAAGAGCACAATTCGCATACAGCCGTCAGACCGCAACTGGAACCGCTTCGAAACCCACATACTGAACTTCTTCCTCAAGTGAAAACCCAAAGCGCGCCTGGACCCGTTCCTTTAGTTCGTCGATCACTGCCAGCAAATCGGCAGAGCTGCCTGCACCATCGTTGTAGATCAGATTTGCATGATAGCTCGCAACCTGAATCGCACCGCGGCGCAGACCTTTTACCCCGGCCTGTTCCAGGAACCAGGCAGAAGGAATCTTGCCGTCGCGAACTAACTTTTGAGGGACCTCAGCTTGCACCGACGGCGGAAGATCGGCAAAAAACACATTTTTGAAGATGCTGCCGGCACACTTCATATCAGGTGGATATTTAGCGTCGCGAACCATGCGAATCCCCTGGGCGATTGCGGAAAGCCGCGCACCCTCGGCTTTAACCATTTGAAGTTGGACCGACAGGATGAACCATTCCTTGTGCGACTTGAAGATGCTCTCGCGATAGCGGAATTGACAGTCGGCGTTGGTAAGCGAGCGTACGATAGAGCCGTTAGTGAAGTGAACTCGTTGAACCACCTCTTGTATAGAGTGGCCATAAGCCCCCGCGTTCCCATACACAGCGCCGCCCACGTAGCCGGGAATGCCTGTCATGGTCTCTAAGCCGCCCAAGCCGGAGTCGATCGTATGGTCCACAAGAGCTTGTAAGGTTGCGCCCGATTGCGCATGAACCGCCGTGTTTTCAACGACGATTGCAGAGCCAGTGAAGTGAAGTACAACGCCATCGAATCCCGCATCAGAAACAATCAGATTGCTTCCGCCGCCAATAGCCAGAGTGGACACTTTCAGTTCGGCGCACATTGCGAGAGCTTGCGCAAAGGACTCCTCGCTACTGGTTTGAACGAGTACGGCTGCCGGGCCGCCGATGTCAAAGCGGGTGTAAGGTGCAAGCGGCTCCTTACGCAGCACCCGCACGTCCTGGATGGTTTGGAGGCGGGTTGCAGCCTCCGCGAGCACGTCCATTGATCCGATTATAGGTAGTGACACGCTCGCTCAGAGTGTGTCAAGTGTTTGTTACCATTTGGTGTAAACGGCTATTTGTGCCCCTCCTTGCGTAGCTGATAGAGGTTTTAGTTCATGAAATTCTTTCTCGATTCAGCAAACCTGGAAGAGATCAGACGTGGAGTCGCGCTCGGCATCATTGACGGAGTGACGACAAACCCGAGTCTGATCGCGAAAGAAGGTCACTCGGTAGACGAACAAATTCGCAAGATCTGCGATTTGATCGACGGCGATATCAGTGCGGCCGTTGTTTCGCTGACTGCGGCAGAGATGGTAAGTGAGGGCCGGCGACTGGCGCATATTCATAAGAATGTCGTCGTGAAGGTTCCGATGATGCCGGAGGGCATCGCCGCAGTGGCATCGCTTGCCCAGGATGGAGTACGGACGAACGTAACTCTTTGTTTCAGTGCTGCGCAGGCGCTGATTGCGGCTAAGGCCGGAGCATACATCGTGAGCCCTTTCGTAGGACGGCTGGATGATCTCGGAGTGAACGGCCTCGGTCTAATCCAAGACATCATGACCATCTACCGCAACTACGGATTCACAACGCAGGTATTGGCAGCTTCGCTGCGGGATAGTTTGCACGTGATCGAAGTTGCCAAAGCGGGAGCACATATTGCAACGCTGCCCTATAAGGTTCTGCAAACGATGTTCGGACATCCACTGACCGACAAAGGTCTGGAACAGTTTTTGAAAGATCACAACCAGAGCCTTTCCTTAAGCGAATTGATCTCGCAGTAAGTTCGCGCGTTCTTGACGCTCTTGCCGCTGGAGAGCATCTTTAATTCAGATCCGTATGGCCAACAAGTCGAAATCCGATGGAAAGACCTACACCAAGCCTGATCTGCGGGAAAAGATCAAGGCTGAAATCTTAGGGGGCGATAAAGGCGGCAAGCCGGGTCAGTGGAGTGCGCGGAAGGCGCAGATGGTCGCCCACGAGTATGAGAGGCAAGGGGGCGGATATAAGCAGCCGCCGGATGAAAAACAGCAGAGCCTGAAAGAGTGGGGCGATGAGCATTGGACGACGGCTGATGGCAAACCGGCTGTGCGTGAGGGTGGTAAGACGGCCCGCTATCTTCCGGAAGAAGCTTGGGCCAAGCTGACTCCCGGGCAAAAGAGAGCCACAAATCGGAAGAAGCTGGAGGGCTCCGAGCACGGAGAGCAGTTTGTGAGTAACACGCGGGCGGCTGCGAGCGCACGCAAACAAGCCACAGAGCACGTGGCGGCTAAAACCAAGAAAACCAGCGCGAAAAAGACCGGTGCGAAGAAAGCTCCAGCGAAGAAAGCTCCAGCAAAGAAAACTCCCGCTAAGAAAACTCCGGCTAAGAAAACGCCAGCTAAGAAAGTGGTTGCGCGTAAAAAATGAGCCTTCGTCTTGGCTTTCCTGTCACGGTGATCGGGCAAGCCGGCCTGAAGAGCAGCGATACCCGGCGCTGGCAGTCCAATCCGCACCTGAAGACCTCGCTCGAGCACCTTCATCGCATCTTCGACTATCTCGAAGCGAACGACATCTCCATGTACCGCATGGCTTCGGACCTTGCACCATATGCAACGCATCCGGACATGCCTCAATTCCATGGGCAGTTGAAGGAGAGTCGCAAAGAACTGAAGGCAATCGGCGAACGAGCGCGCAAGATGCAGCTACGGCTCTCGTTTCACCCTTCGCAATACATCGTTCTGAATAGTCCGAATGCGGACCTGCGGGAACGGAGCGTCTGGGATCTGCGGGTTCAGGGCGAGATCCTCGACCGCATGGAGTTAGGTCCGGAAGCCGTGATGGTGATCCATGCTGGGGGCGCGTACGGAGATCTGCCTAGCGGCATCGACCGCTGGTGCGCAACCTGGGAGCAGATGCCGCAAGCTGTCAGAAATCGCCTGGTGCTGGAGCACGACGACATCCGCTACAGTGCGGCCAATGTACTCGATATTCACGAGCGTACGGGGGTGCGGTTGATCTTTGATGTGCAACACTTCTGGTGCTTGAATCCGGAAGGATTGGAATTGGACTCGACTCTGCGTCGCTTTCTAGGAACTTGGCCGACGGGCGTTCGACCGAAGATTCACTACTCTTCGCCTAGAACCGAAATGCGGGAAGTCAAACGAAAGAATCCGAAATCGGGACGCAAAAAGGTCGTGCTTCTGCAACCAATCTGGACCGGTCACGCCGACTTCGTTCACCCTTTCGACTTCATCAACTTTCTTCGAAGTCACTTGGATCTGGAAGCGGACATCATGTTGGAGGCTAAGGCAAAAGATCTGGCGCTGCTTCGCTTACGGCATGATCTTGCTCGTTACGCCCCGGACCTTGCTCCACTTTTGGGTTTGCAAGTTGCCGATGAACTTGCCCGTCCCGAGGATGAGGAAATCGAGATTGATGCCGAGCAGATGCAGGCGGCCGCCTCCTAGCAACTTCAGCTTTGTTCTTGAATTAGATCGGCGAAAAGTCTTGATACCGAAACGGTAAGGTCCGGGTCAGTGATAGTAAGTTGATCCCGGACTTGCTCACTTCCAATACCCGTGTATTCCCAGGCGGCTCGCCTCTGCGGATCTATTACCCAGACGTACTCGACACCGAAAGCTAAGTAGTCGCGTACTTTTTCTTCGATTCGCGACATTCGATCCTCGGGCGAGAGGATCTCTATGCAGAGCACCGGCGGCGTTGTCAACACTCGCTCTGGTTTCTGCGTTCTTCGCATGACAAGCAAATCGGGAACGCGATAGCGCCTTGCACTGACCCTGACTCGCAACTCGGGCTTAATTCGGATTTGTGGAGCGCTTGGGCTCTCTAACAGGTACTGGAACAACAGGCCCTGCACAGTCGAGTGGTCATACTCGCCCACGTTGCGATCTAGAACGACCCCGTCGACATAATCGCAATCTGGCTCATAGATTGTCCGCAAATACTCATCGACCGGAATAAGAGGATTCGCCGCCATAGACCAACAACTTCAGCTATCGAATCTCAAACAGATCTTTCCAAAGTGGCTCTGGCCTTCCATGTACTTCAGGGCTTCTTTGTACTCGGTCCAGTGAAAAGTCTTGTCAATCACCGGCTTCAGGTTGTGGGCCGCCAGCGCTTTGTTCAGATGCTCAAACATGGCACGGGAACCTACGTAGATGCCCTGAACACGCAGGCTGTTCATCAGCAGAGCTCTCGGCGAGACCGTAGCTTCGGCTCCGGAGAGAACGCCAATAACGCTGACCGTTCCACCCATGCGCACTGCCCGTAATGAGCGCGCGATGGTGTCGCTGCCCCCGACCTCAACTACGTGATCGACACCAACGTCGCCCGTAAGATCACGAGCCGATTTATCCCACTCCGGTTCAGTTTTGTAATTGATTGTTTGGTCAGCGCCCATTCCGCGGGCACGAGCAAGCTTGGCATCGCTGCTGGAAGTAACAATCGTTCGCAGGCCCGCCTTGTGGGCAAGTTGAAGAGCAAACATCGAAACGCCTCCAGTGCCTTGAATCAATACGGTAGCGCCTGGTGCAGGACGGTTGTGCTCGAACAGTGCATGCCAGGCAGTGACTCCGGCACAGGGGAGGGTCGCCGACTCCTCGTCACTCAAATGATCGGGCGTTCGTACCAGCCCATTTGCATCGAAGACCATACGCTCGCGCAGTACGCCGTCGATAGCGCCGCCCAAGGCCGAAGCCGTTTTTTCGGCCGAGACATCGCCCTCCAACCAACTTTGGAAGAAGCATCCTGCCACGCGGTCGCCAGCCTTCCAGGCAGTCACGCCCTCGCCGACCTCCTCCACTACGCCGGCGCCATCAGACAACGGCACAAGAGGCCGCCGCATCTTAGGGTTGTAGACACCCTTCACCACCAGCAGATCACGGAAGTTCAAGGAGGCCGCAGTCATGCGAACCAGCACATGTCCCGGCCCGGGCGCCTTCACCTCACGATTGACCAGCGCTAGGTTGTCAATGCCGAACTCCTGAATCTCAAACGCTTTCATTTCGCTCCTTGCGTGAAGGCGATTAACTCGTCCAGCTTCCGTTCGGCCGCACCTGTCTCCAAAGCTTCAATCGCGATTTCCGTCGCTGATCGGAGATCCTCAGCCTTGCCGGCGATCAGGAGGGACGCTGCCGCGTTGACGACCACAATATCCCGCTGGGGTCCCAGTGCACCGGACAGCACCGATCTGATGATGGCGGCGTTAGTTTCCGGATCCCCGCCGGTCAGGTCTTCTGGCGCTGCAACGGGAACAGAAAAGTCGGCGGGCAACCAGACACCCTTGTGTACGGTTTGTTCGGAAACCTGAAAG
Organism: uncultured Bryobacteraceae bacterium; assembly: GCA_964248405.1. GTDB lineage: Bacteria > Acidobacteriota > Terriglobia > Bryobacterales > Bryobacteraceae > Bog-105. The sequence goes on along the minus strand of CAXTYH010000010.1, from coordinate 64,638 downwards.
ACGGTGGTGTTGCCGGTTGTCGTGACCTCGTCCAATCCATCAGCGCCGTGAACAACGAAAGCGCGTTCAACCCCGAGCCGTACGGATGCCTGTGCCAGCAATTCGGCCGCACGAACGGAATAGGCGCCGATCAGCTGCATCCGTGCGCCAACCGGATTGGTCAAGGGTCCGAGCAAGTTGAAAACGGTACGGCCGCCGAGCATCTGGCGAGCAGCTACCACATGCCGCATAGCCGGATGGACAGCTGGAGCAAACAGGAACCCGAGTCCCACTGTCTGAATGCAGTCTCGTACCTGCGCGGGAGTCAGGTTAATGGAAACGCCAAGCTGCTCCAGCACATCGGCGCTCCCACATTGGCTTGAGATCTTCCGATTGCCGTGCTTGGCCACGCGTACACCGGCACCGGCCACTACGAACGCCGTAGCGGTAGATACATTAAAGGTATTCGTACCATCGCCGCCCGTGCCGCAAGTGTCAATCACCGGCCCATCGGCACCGTCAAGTTCCAACGGCTCACTCAGCTCACGGATGGCGGTCGCAAAGCCGATTATTTCCCCTAAGGTCTCGCCTTTTCGACGTAGATAATCGAGAATAGCCGCGATGTCTTCGGCCTGCATGTCCCCGGAAAGCATGCGGTGCATCAATCCGTGCGCCTCCCGTTGCGTCAGGTGAACGGAGTGACGGAACGGAAGGTAATGCGCAGGCACAGTGCTCGCTTCCCTTGTCGATTTTTCAGAGATTCCAAGTTCAGAAATCATTTATTGTTTCGATACCAGCGCGACACCACCCAGCAAGGCGGCGTAGGCAACAGCTACACTCCCCACCAGATATCCAAAAGCAAGCCAATGATTGCCGCCCCGCATGGCCAGGTAAGTGTCAAATTCGAAGCTCGAGAACGTCGTGTATCCACCCAGGAAACCGGTTACTGCAATGAGCTGCCAATGCTGCGGGAGACGCAACCGCTGGGCAAACAGAGTCATCAGGACGCCGATTGCGAAAGACCCCGTCACATTTACGAAAAACGTTCCGGCAGCAAAGCTCCAATTGGGGAAGCTCTGAACAAAGGCTCTTGTCACAAGATAGCGTGTAAGCGATCCGACGGCACCGCCAGCCAGCACGCAAAGATAACGATCCCACATGGCAAGGACCTCTCTATTGTGACTTAGACAGTTGCAGGTTCAGGGTGTTGATGGCGGCAAGGCTGGTTCAACACGCTCGCGGACACATACACCTACCTGCAATCCCAAGTTGGCTCCGGCCATACACGCGCGCTACTCAGCATCGTCCGGGTGAAGGCGAAGGAGTAACTGATCCAGCACACCAGATAGATCAGGGTCAGTGGTGTCGATGTCCACATCTGGAGCGTTAAGGTCGTCCATAAAGATCTCAATTCGTACTGTGTGGACCTGCCCTGCTCGGATGAACTTTAGATTCCAGATGCGAGTCTCTTCGTGTTCTAATCCGGTCATTTCAGCTTTAAGGGATTCCATCGAGACTTCACGTTGAGCCGGTTTGAAATGGTCGAAAATTGCTTCGAGGATAGGTGCAATGTCGGCACTATCGAGATTCGCGCTAAGGGCTGAATGTATTGGCGTGGGCATCTTCTTGATTGATGATACGAAGTGCACCTGCAGCATGAAAAAGCTTGAGAAGTTTGCAGAAACCTTGCTGCGTGGTCGCGCTCTAATCCGCATCGTTAAGACGATTACTGCATGAAGAAACTCTTACTTTCTCTTTCTCGATGGTAATTAGTGGCTTTCCGCTCGTCGGGCAAGATGGGCAGCCTGCCTCAACAACCACCGCTTCAGTCTTTTATCAAACTACGTATGACCCGCCAAAGGTTGAGCTCAAATGTATTGGTGGTCATCTCTTCCGTTTTTCAACCCGGGCCGATCTAAAGGTCGTAACAGAATTCAATGATGACGGTACTACCAAATCTGTAGAGGATAACCACGGCAGAAGAAAGACTTATGAGTATGACGGGGCAAAGCACGTAACAACGATCCACAGAGGAACTGTTATTAACGGTTCATTCGTTGACGATCCTGCGCAGCAAAGTCTGTTTGCTTATAACCGTTCGCATACTCAGGTTTATTTCCTTTCTGGTAACAAAGCTGATTCGGTCCGACTACAGGTTAGGAAGAAGCTCGGTGTTAATCCGATTCAGCATGCCCCAAGGGCAAAGCTTGAGCCGGTGGCACTAGAGTTGAACCAAACAGGTAGTACGGTTTCTCCCAATGGAAGATCAGCGAGCCCCGGCTGTGAGAGCACCATGTGCGGAGGATTTGGTCCTGATCCGGGGTTTAATGATGGCTTTTTCTCTTATGCGGACACCTACAACGATGAATACCTCGGGACCATGACCGTGAACAATCAGGATTATGAAGTTACGTCGACTGTTACCTACGGTGATGTTGTCACACCGATTGAGGAATTTGCGAACCAAGTATTAGACTAAATCTCCACTCCTACCGGAAAAGCAACGATCGTGGCAATTGCTGCGACAACGATGTTGGCTTCTCCCGAGGTTGCACCATGAGTATTCGAAGCGATTGAAGCATCTGGCATTTTCTACGAGACAGTCGCAACCGGAACCGCTATTACAGCAGCTGAGATCACTACTCAAACAGCAGCGCAGGAAGCTGAATCCTTTCAGGAAGCCGCTCAGAGAGGCCGAGATTTTCAGGTAACTGTCACGCAAGCTCTAGATTTGATAAAGATAATACTAAGTATGCTGGCACGGTCGTGAAAAATGGCATAGATAAGATATCAACGTAATTCCCGACGCAAATACGGATGGCAGGTTTGCTGAAATCAAAGATCAGAAGGCAATCTACTATACACAGCAACTGCAAGGTGAAGTGGCTGCGGCGATTGAAGAAAAGCAGCCTTTAGATCTAATTGTAAGTCCAAAAACACAGATCATCAGTCAACCTCTAATCAATGCAATAAACCGGACGGGAGGTACAATAACTAGGTTTGATCCAACATCTGGCGCGCGGACGCCTTACGTGCCTTAAGAAGTTAGGAGCTAAATAAGTGTCTACGGCAAATATCTCGTTCTACGCGAATGAGACTGATGCTCAAGTTGTTCTAGACTGGCTTATAGCGCAGAATGAACTTGGCTTCATTGTGGCGCAGGGCGAAAAGCAATGGAGAGCTCTTCACTTTGTAGAGCTCTCTCAGATCATTGGCGTAAAGCATTGGTTGTGGCACGTTCCTTCTGGACCCTTGCCGCTCCTGCAGGATTACAAACAGCCGATACTGCAAGTAGATAATCCTTGGACAGGCTGGCGTGAGATACGCACTGGTGCTGATAAGTCTCTTCCCTATTTCGGCTCTGCACCAACTGGCACCTTTCTCTTATCGTTGTCCCCTGTAAGCCGCTATTTTAATGAGCAAATAGGTCAACCGAAAGAGCTCGCGCCTCCCGGCTTGCGGGTGTTGGGGCGCTCAGATTTCAGTTACCCCGGCAAAACGGAGAAGCCTCCAAAACAGACATTGGCATTCTGGAAACGCTTAGAAAAGTTTATGTTCTCTGCCGGAGTTCCCGTCGACCCGCATGGATCAATGAGACCCGAGAAAGATCCAACGCCAGCTTCCGTTGCCAACAATTATGACTGGATTGCTCTTCCAGGAGCACTGGCCGAAATGCGGGCTGGCGTTCCTTGGAGACCGAATCCGGATTGAAGACCGTTACTGGGGCATGTTTTCCGCTACCCTATTAAGCGAGGAATTCTCCACGTGCTTGTAGTGATGAAGGCGCAGGCCGGGTCTGCCGAGATTGCGCGGGTTTGCGAACGTATTCAGTCTCTTGGTTATCAGCCGCACATTATCCCCGGCGAGGTACGAACGGCTATCGGCATTACAGGTAATAGCGGCCCGATTGACACGGCTGAGTTCGAAGGTATGGCCGGGGTTGCTGAGGCGATTCGCGTATCCAAACCTTATAAGCTGGTCAGCCGCGAGACGAAAGCGGAAAACACGATTGTCTACGTCCATGGCGTTCCAGTCGGCGGTGATGACATTGTTTTCTGTGGCGGGCCTTGCGCGGTGGAGAGCCGCGGACAGATCCTGGAATCGGCGCGCGCAGTGAAAGCAGGCGGCGGACAGCTGCTTCGAGGAGGCGCTTACAAACCTCGCACGTCTCCGTACAGCTTTCAAGGCCTGGGCGAAGAAGGACTGCGCTATCTGGCCGAGGCTCGCGAGGAAACCGGGCTCGGCATTGTCACCGAGGCTGTTGACGTTGAGACCTTTGATCTGGTGGAGCGCTATGCCGATTGCGTGCAGATTGGCGCCCGCAATATGCAGAATTTTTCTCTGCTGCGAAGAGCGGGCCGATCGCGTAAGCCGATCCTGCTGAAACGTGGCATGTCGTCAACGCTGGAAGAGTTCCTGATGGCAGCCGAGTACATCCTGGCCGAAGGTAACTACAACCTGATTCTGTGCGAACGCGGCGTACGAACCTTTGCTGACCACACGCGCAATACGCTGGACCTAAGCGTTATCCCCGCCGTGCAGGCACTGAGTCACTTGCCTATCATCGTGGACCCAAGTCACGGCACGGGCAAACGAGATTCGGTCGCGCCTATGTCGCTGGCTGCTATCGCGGCCGGCGCTAACGGGCTGATCGTCGAGGTGCATCCTACGCCTGAGAGCGCCTTGTCGGATGGCTACCAGTCGCTCGATCCGAAGCAGTTTGCCCAGATGGCCGATGATTGCCGCGCACTGGCAGGATTGTTGGCAAGTCGGCGGCATGTTTTAGCCCACGCCTGATGACACGTCGTCGCAAGCTACACTAGCGGTTGGCTTGGCGACGTAGCAGCCAAACGAGACTATGAAGATTCATGAGTACCAGGCAAAGTCGATCCTGGCCAAATACGGTGTTCCGGTGCCGCGTGGGGAGGTCGCCTACACGGTCGAGGAGGCCGAAGTAGCCGCACGAACCCTGGGTGGAAGCGTCGTTATCAAAGCGCAGATCCATGCAGGCGGCCGCGGCAAGGGCGGCGGGGTGAAAGTGGCAAAGAGTGTGGCCGAAGCGGGCGAACTGGCCAAGAGGATTCTCGGCATGACGCTGGTCACTCACCAGACTGGTCCTGAAGGCCGCGTGGTGCAGCGTTTGCTGGTGGAGGAAACGCTTCCTATCGAGCGCGAGTTGTACCTGGGCATCGTACTGGATCGGACAACTGGACGGAATGTTTTCATGGCTTCCAAAGAGGGAGGCATGGACATCGAAGAGGTCGCCGCGAAAACCCCTGAGTTAATTCTTCGCGAAGAGCTGATTCCGGGGCAAACGCTGCAGCCCTTTCAAGCGCGCAAGCTTGCCTTTGGTATGGGTATACCAAATCCTAGTGTGAATGCTGCTGCCGCTGCTATGACGGCGCTCTCCAAAGCCTATGAGGCCATCGACGGCTCATTGGCGGAGATCAATCCCTTTATCCTGACCATCGATGGCAAGGTGTATGCGCTCGATGCCAAGATGGCCATCGATGACAATGCCATGTACCGTCATAAGGATTTGGTAGAACTGCGTGACCTGAACGAAGAGGATCCGCTGGAAGTAGAAGCCTCGCGCTTCTCCCTGAACTACATCAAGCTGGATGGCAACATCGCCTGTATGGTGAATGGCGCCGGGCTTGCTATGGCGACCATGGACATCATCAAGTATGCGGGCGGACAGCCGGCGAACTTCCTGGATGTCGGGGGCGGCGCGAACGCAGAGCAGATCAAGAATGCCTTCCGGATTTTGTTGTCGGACGCCAGCGTAAAAGCGGTGTTGATTAACATTTTCGGTGGTATTCTGCGCTGCGATGTTCTGGCAAATGGCGTGGTCTCGGCAGCGCGCGAACTGGGAATTACCATTCCCGTTGTGGTCCGCATGGAAGGTACCAACGTGGAGTTGGGTCAGAAAATCATAACTGAATCAGGCTTCAATTTTACCGTGGCTGACGGCATGAAGGATGCGGCGGAGAAAGTCGTCGCACTCGCACAATGAGCGTACTTGTAAACAAACAGACCAGATTGTTGTTCCAGGGCTTTACCGGCCGCGAAGGAACCTTTCACGCCGACCAGGCAATCAAATACGGTACGAACGTGGTTGGCGGAACCACGCCGGGCAAAGGTGGGCAGACCCACCTGGGGTTACCAGTCTTCAATTCGGTCGAAGAAGCCGTAAAGGCGACGGCAGCGAATGCGTCGGTGATCTTTGTTCCGCCGCCTTTTGCTGCTGACGCCATTATGGAGGCCGCCGATGCAGAGTTGCCGCTGGTGGTTTGCATCACCGAAGGCATTCCGGTGAACGATATGGTCCGGGTCTGGGCCTACCTTCAAACAAAACCCGCGACCAGACTGATCGGGCCGAACTGCCCTGGTGTGATTACGCCCGGCGAATGCAAGATTGGAATCATGCCCGGGCATATTCACAAAGCGGGAAACGTCGGTATCGTATCGCGATCGGGCACGTTGACTTATGAAGCGGTGGGACAGCTGACGAAGTTGGGCATTGGACAATCAACCTGTATCGGCATTGGCGGCGACCCTATTATCGGAACCAGTTTCACGGACGCAATCACCTTATTTAACAACGATCCGGATACACACGCCATCATCATGATCGGCGAAATTGGAGGCAGCGCGGAAGAGACTGCTGCCGAGTATGTGAAGGCTCATGTGCGCAAGCCGGTGGTCGGCTTCATTGCCGGCCAGACTGCTCCTACCGGGCGCAGAATGGGCCACGCAGGAGCGATTATCTCTGGCGCCTCCGGCAAAGCGGAAAACAAGCTGGCTGCCATGGAAGAGGCGGGCATCATTGTTTGTCCGTCGCCGGCTATGCTGGGCGAAAAGATGCAGCACGCGCTAGCTGCTTCAACACATTAGGACACGAATATGAGTTTGGAACGTACATTTGGAATGATCAAGCCCGATGCCGTGGCGAAAGGCCACTTGGGGGCCATCCTGTCTTTTATCGAAGAGAACGGATTCCGCATTGTGGCTCTGAAAACGAAGCGGATCTCCCCTCATGAAGCAGAAGCGTTTTACGCCGTGCATAAAGAACGTCCGTTCTTTGGTGGGCTGGTTACCTTTATGACTGAGGGGCCGGCTGTGGTCATGGTTCTGGAGCGGGAGGGTGCAGTAGCGAAATGGCGCGAAATCATGGGTGCCACAAATCCCGCTAACGCCGCGGAAGGAACCATTCGCAAGCGGTTTGCCGAAAGCATTGAACGTAATTCAGTGCATGGTTCAGATGCGCCTGAAACGGCAGGGCAGGAAATTCCATTTTTCTTCAGCCAGTCCGAACTGAGCTGAATGGGTATAAACGTGCAAAGGGCGACCCGCAAGGGTCGCCCTTGGTGATACCGAATGGAAAGGAATTAAGCTACGCGTGCCTCTAGGGCCGAAATCTCAAAAGTACTAGCAAGCGCTTTCTTGGTCTTTTCAGCCAAATTGCGCAACTTAGCCTGCTTAGGACGGCTCAGGCGACGCTCAACACTGCGCCGGGCTCTTAAAAGGCGAATCCGGACGGCAGTTTCCGACCAGCCATGCTGACGGGCAATTTCCTGGACTTTGTAGCCTTCAATGTAGTGACCTTCCAGAACGACGCGGTCATTCGGCTTGCAATCGCCCAGAATGCGCTTTACGTCGATAGCTGCGACATTCATCCTGGGTGGCGCCTGTAGCTCAGGAAGGGTCTGAGTCTGGGGTTCCCGGCGAAGGTAGGTTCGATGGATGTTCAAAGCGATACTGTTGGTCCAAGTAAGAACAAGCGCAGGATCACGGAGTTGTTCGCGTCGCTCCCAGCCTTTCGCCCACGCTGCCTGTGCGGTATCGAGGGCAGCATCATAGGATAAGCCGCGCGACACTAAAAAACGCACTGTCAAATTAAATCCCTTTTGATAGGCCTTGCCGTAATCTTCGTTCGTCATGAATGTTTACCGATCCTGATATCCGTTTCCGCTGAACTGCGGTTGCGAGTCGGGTGAATCAACCTCGTCGTAGCCGCCACGCTTTCATAGGCATTTTTTATGCCATCGGATTTTTCTTAGCTTTTAATGTTGAGGAAAACAAAAGCGCTGCCAATGGAATCTGTAAGTTAGGGACAAAGGGAGTTGAAGATTGTCTGAAACAAAAGGGCTAACACGGTCGGTACTTATGCGGCAACACGGAAAATTTTGCCATAAGCTCAGGGACCGTACGAAACCTTTTCAGACTAGGAGTACTTCCTAAGCAAAGATGAGGGAAGTGGCAAGAGGGCCTACCACTCGAGCGAATGTTAGAGGGTTGAGGTGGGACTCGGCTTCGAAGCGGGAGTTTCCGTCTTTTCGGGTTCTTCGGTAGCTGCCTTCATGCTGTCCTTAAAGGAGCGAATACCCTTACCAAGACCCTGACCCAGTTCAGGAAGCTTTTTGGGTCCAAACACAAATAGGCAGACCGCAAGAATGATGAGCAAGTGTTGGGGCTGGAGAAGACCTTCAATCATGTCAACAGTATATATGAAAAAACCGCCTTCGGCTGATTGACAACGAACACCTGGTGTGCGGTTGACATGAGCCAGAGCCTCGGGTATAGTTCTGAAGTACTGAACTATCAACGAGTTGAGGCCTGCAGTTCGGGGAATAGGAACGGCAAATGACGGGGTCGTTTGACAATTACGTGGAGCTGTCGGATGCCGCGGACAATGCGGACTACCAGGCATTTCTAGACGATTACAGCAGTCACTTCAAAACACCAAACCGGGAAGTGCTCCAAGGGCGTGTTCTCACCGTCTCGGAAAAGGAAGTGATTGTTGATATTGGGCGCAAGATCGAAGGTCTGGTTCCTGCCTCGCAATTCACTCAACAGGATGGCAAGCCGAATGTAAAGCCGAACGACACGATCGAGGTCATGTTTGATCGCAGCGGGAATCAGGTGGAAGGCTACATCCTGCTTTCCTTTGAGAAAGCCCACCAGATTCATATCTGGGAGGATCTGGAGCGGGCCGCCACAGACGGGACTCCTGTACAAGGCCGGGTGCTGAATCGGGTCAAGGGTGGACTGGCAGTCGATATTGGGGTAATTGCCTTTCTCCCCTCGTCGCAGATCGAGATGCGACCGCTGCACAACCTTGACAGCTACATCGGTCGCGAGATTGATGTGCGCGTTCTTAAGTTGAATAAGAGACGCGGCAATGCAGTGGTATCGCACAGAGTGCTGGTCGAAAAGGAACATGTAGCGCGGAAATCGGAGTCTCTGGCTAAGCTGCATGAGGGCGCTGAAGTTGCCGGAGTGGTTAAGAACCTGACCGACTATGGCGCCTTTGTCGATCTTGGCGGTATCGATGGACTGCTGCATGTCAGCGACCTAAGTTACGGGAATGTGGTCCATCCCTCGTCGGTGATTCAAGTAGGCGACGAGATCGTTGTTAAGGTGCTGAAGTTCGATCGGGAAAAGGAACGCATATCGCTTGGCCTGAAGCAGATGCGTCCTGACCCTTGGCTTGACATCGAGTCGCGCTACCCCCTGCAGAGCCGGGTAGCTGGGCGTGTTGTAAGCGTGACCGACTACGGCGCCTTTGTAGAGTTGGAGCCAGGCGTTGAAGGCCTGATTCACATTTCCGAGATGACCTGGAGTCGCCGGATGAAGCATCCGGCCAAGATCGTGAAGGTTGGCGACGAAGTCGAAGCAGTCGTGCTGGACATCAAACCGCGCGATCGCCGTATCTCTCTTGGCATTAAGCAGCTGGAAGCCGACCCTTGGACCACTGTGGCCGAGCGGTATAGTATCGGTTCCGTTGTCGAGGGCCGGGTTCGAAAGCTGTCCGAGTTCGGCGCTTTCATTGAAATCGAGGAAGGCGTGGACGGACTCGTTCATATTTCAGACATGTCCTGGACTGCGCATGTAAAACATCCTTCTGAGGTAGTTAAAAAGGGCCAGATTGTTCAGTCAGTCATCCTAAATATCGATGCCCCGAGCCGGCGTCTTTCGTTAGGAATCAAGCAGCTGCAACCTGATGCATGGGAAACCTTCTTCCGAACCAATCAGATTGGAGACGTGATGCGGGGTCGGGTAACGCGAGCAGCGGCATTCGGAGTGTTTGTGGAACTGATGCCGGGCGTCGAAGGGCTTTGCCACAGAACTGAAGTTATCGAAGCTGCGCGTACGCCGGGGCAGCGGGCACCCGAGGCTGAGGAGCCGGCTCTGCCGATCGGTGAGGAATTCGATTTTAAGGTAATCAAGCTGAACGAAGGTCAGAAGAGAATTGGCCTGAGCCAGCGCGCCATTTCAGCTGATGATGAACAGCATCGCTTGCAGCACTACAAGCGCCAGGCTGCAGCCGCGTCGTCGAGCGTCGGCCATGCCATCCGCCAACTCCAATGGGAAGAGAAGGACGGAGAAGAATGAGAAACAGCCATGACCAAAGCTGAGCTGATTGAGGAAGTTTCAAAGGTCGTCGAAATGACCCGAAAGGATTCCGAGACGATTGTTGAGACCATCTTCGACAGCATTGTAAACAGCTTGCACAAAGGCGAGAAGATCGAAATTAGGGGGTTCGGTAGTTTCCGGACCCGGCAACGGCAGCCTCGGGTCGGTCGAAACCCGAAGACCGGCTCTCGCGTGGAAGTACCCTCTAAGCGAATTCCGTTCTTCAAGCCTAGTAAGGAACTGCGAGATCTGGTCAACGGTGGATCAGAAGAGGGAGTTCCGCAGGATGCCGGCTCGTCAGACCCGACGTTTGTTTCAGTGACTGAACGTGGTGACGGAAAACCTTCCGGAACCTGACGAAGGCCCGCGTGGCATGTCTCATCTTTGGACTCCGTGGCGATCCACTTACATGAAGGGCAAGAGTGAGAACTCCGGTTGCATCTTCTGTGAGGCAGCGGCTCGCGAGGATGACAGCACCACCCTTGTTCTGCTACGTGCTCAGTTCTGCTTTCTCATTCTGAATCGTTACCCCTACACGAGCGGCCATCTGATGATTGCGCCTTACCAGCATTCGTCGCAACTGACTGGGATTTCCGAAGAAGCTGCGCTCGAGATGATGCGCATGGCCAGACTGAGCGAAGAGGCGATTGAAAACAGTTACCATCCTGACGGCTTGAATATCGGTATGAATTTAGGAGAAGCTGCCGGCGCTGGAATTGCACAGCATATTCATCTGCACGTTCTTCCACGTTGGAAGGGCGATGCGAACTTTATGAGCACGGTAGGAGACACGCGGATCATTCCGGAGGCTCTGGAGGAGAGCTATCGCAAGCTGCATGCTGAGTTGACCCGGCTCAGTGTTCAATCGTAGTAGACGCATTCGGGTATCTAACGGCTCCGACATGTTGACCCTGACCATCATGCCCGACGTCCTGTAAAGAGATTCGGCCTGGAGTTTGGGCGGCGAGGCAGTCAGAGGCGCTGCCATTTCCCACACAAGGCTACGAAGCTTATTTAGTCGGTGAGTTACACGGGTTGCAAGAGAACAAGGATTTCGACTTGGAGTACCTCAAAGAGCTTCACCGCTAACCTGGCTGCGTGATGTTGCGATTGAGGAAGATGCCGTGTACGAGAAGAGCGCTCAAGCCTACGTCAGCGGTAAAGCAAACGTGTTACCGTCATCGCTTTGCCTTCGGGCAGGTGTCCTCACAGGCATTCGGCGTTTCAACGCGGCCTATCTATCTCTGCAGGCCGCCCTCGATGGCTTGAATACGTTGCTCATGCAATTCAAGAATTCGCACCAAGGTCCTAAATCGCTCATTTGTGGTCTCATTCATCTCTCGCACCGTCTCCCTCAGGTTGGAAACAGAAGCATGTAGCTCTTGGCTGGATGCATGTAGCTCCTGGCTGGATGCATGTAGCTCCTGGCTGGATGCATGTAGCTCCTGGCTAGAGGCATGTAGTGACTCCAAATTCTTTCCTATCCACTCAAACCGCTCATCGATAGACATGGCTCAATTCTAGACCGCCAAGCAGGGCCAGTCAGCAATGCCGGAGATGGTCGGCATCGACTTCATGTCACGCAAACAGGTCTGCAACAGCTATGCGAAATCCGTGGAAATCGATCGTCTCGCCGGTACGTGCCTCCCTGCTCCCACCGTCGTTAGAAAGCACGTTTACCGTTTGTGTCTTTGGATAGATTAACCACACCTGTTCGGCTCCATGCTCCAAGTAAAGATCTACTTTGGTTAGTAATTTGCGATTGCGGTTCCCCGGAGAAACTACCTCGATTGCTAGTGCAGGTGCTTCACAAATAAAGTCATCTGGATCGACGATGTCCCAGCGTTCCTTTCGGAATACTGCCGCATCAGTGTTCGGCAGCGACTTAGGTGATAACCGACACGCAACCTCCCCACGAACGACAAAACCCTGATCCTCAAGTGGCAGTAATTTACGTTCAATACGGCTCACAACATCGTTGTGGCGTTTCTTGGCATTTGGAGACAAGACGATCTCTCCCTCAATTAGTTCTTCCTGAAAGCCGTCTTCACGCTCAGGTCGGGAGAGAAAGTCGTCTATTGAGATCAGGCTCGGAGCGGTTAACGTATTGATCAACTCCTTTTGAACCTAGTCTACAGACAATTAGGGCTGCTGTTCGGGCAGCATAAATAGCTACACCCGACTCGCTTCCTCTAAGTGAACAGTGATGTTACTGGCGGTTGGAACTCAGGCAATAGCAAATCAAAACTTCGCGGGTGATCGGGTACACTTGCCAGACTTCCTCAACTCCAGCATCGAGGTAGGTCAGGGCTTTTCGTCTTGTTTCGCCAGCTCGTTCGCCCGGGGAGATAACCTCAACAGCGATATTGGGCGCACCCTGAATCGGCACTTTGCGGCTGTCAACATTTGCCCGATCGCCTAAAAGCACGCAAACGTCTGGTCGAAGGCGATCGTGCCGGCTCTCCCCATACTGCTTGAGCGCTTTAAGCAAGTTGAAGACTATGTCCTGGTGCTCCGGCGTAGGACTGGGCACTTCGATCAACTCTCCGGAAAGCAACTCCCACTGTCGGCCGTCCTCATAGGGCAGTGCGTCGAACTGCGCACCGGTCATTCCAGCAATGGCGGCCATTGTAAGAGCTCCTCGGCCTATTATCTATCGCAGATCCCGATAACGCGAAGCCGAAAGCGCAAGCGCCTTGCCTCTAAGAAGCTTTCGCTCTTCTACTGAGCGCTGACAGCATGCTTGCCGCAATTTTAGTAAGCGGTTGCACTTCATCAACAGCGCCGCGCCCGATAGCTTCGCGGGGCATTCCAAACACCACGCAACTAGCCTCGTCCTGGGCAATTGTGTAAGCTCCTGCTTTCTTCATGGCGAGCAACCCATCTGCCCCATCAGCACCCATGCCGGTTAGGATTACGCCGATGGCGTTCGCCTTCGCTACCCTGGCCACGGAGTGGAACAGAACGTCGACCGAAGGGCGTTGATAACAGACTTGCGGCCCGTCTTTCACCCCGACTGAATAGCCAGTCCCATTGCGTTGCAAAATCATATGCTTGTCGCCCGGAGCTAGCGCCACTTGGCCGGGCATCAGTTGCTGACCATCTTCGGCTTCCATCACGGAAACGTTGCATACCTGGTTCAGGCGATCGGCAAAGGCACGTGAAAACACGGCCGGAATGTGCTGGGTAATCACCATAGGGGGCATGTCGGCAGGAAGTTGCACCAGTACCTCTTGCAGAGCTGAAACGCCACCGGTGGAAGCGCCAAGAGCAATCAATGTCGATCCGTTGTACGTCGAAGAGGTCGTGGGAGTCGCGACGGGCGCTTGCACGTTTGCCGTCGTCGATGGCGGCGCAAGAGGGGCGCGCGCAGCCACCGAGCCCTGAGCTGCGACTCGAATTTTGCCGGCTAGCGTGCCCCGAAGTTCGCCGACAGAGTATGGGCCGGCAGGCTTTGCTAACACTTCCATGGCTCCGATACGAAGCGCCTCTACGGCAATATTGCACGAACTCTGGGCGAGTGAACTGATTACCACTACCGGCAGCGGATGGTGCTGCATCAGTTTGCCTAGAAAGGTAAGGCCGTCCATCCGCGGCATTTCAATGTCGAGCGTAAGAACATCCGGACGCAAGGCAAGAATCTTATCACGCGCGATGTACGGATCGGGAGCCGTACCGACCACCTCGATATCCTGCTCGCCCGCTAAGGAATCAACCAGAATTTTTCGCACAATTGCCGAATCGTCGACAACCAGCACCTTGATTTTTCGCTCGGTCACCATGGGTAGTTTGCGAGAACCTAAGCGATTCTCAATTCTCCAATCTCAGTCTGCTGAATGGCCATACGTCCGCTTCCGAGATGCAGTCTGACGGTGCGAGCCGAGCTACCACCAACCGCCTGGCAGTGGATCGGCACACTCGCCTGCTTCAGAACGGCACGCGCTGCCGCGATATTTGCTTCGCCCACTTGAAAGTATTCACCTGTGACACCCACGCGCGAGCCACCGACAACGGCAACGCGCAGGTTCTGCTTGCAGGCCCCGAGGTGGTAAGCTTTCTGGAACAATAACGGAATACCGGTATCGGCGAACATGCAGGGATTCCGCCGTGCCTTCTCTTCATCGAGCCGGGAGTTGGGCAGCAGCACATGCAGCAGACCGCCTACGCCCGTGTGTTTGTCGAAGATGACCACGGCAATACAGGAGCCCAATGCGTAGGTGACAAGAGTGTCTTCGGCCTGAGCGCTAACGCGACAATCCCCGATTGTGACAATGTGCAAACCCATCGTGCTCGTCTACTTCTGATATACCGCGGGCTGAACGTAACGGAGTGAATGCTGGATGCCGTTGAGCGCTTCCGAGTGGCCAATCAGTAAGTAGCCTCCCGGCTCAAGCCAGCTCGCAAGAGTATTGACGACACGCTCCTGGGTAGGCTTATCGAAGTAGATCATGACATTCCGGCACCAGATCATTGAGAACGTCGTGCTGTGACTGTAAGTCTGAACCAGGTTTACAGATTGGAAATCGATACCATTTTTGAGCTCAGATTTCACCCGGCAAAACCCTTCCGATTTCCCGTGTCCGCGCAGAAAGAATCGGTGCTGGCGCTCTGAAGAGATGCCGCTCAGGCGATCCAGCGAATAAGTTCCACTTTTTGCCTTTTGCAGAATGCGGCTTGAGATGTCGGTGGCCAGAATGCGAAAGTCGGGTACGCCCGATTCCAGGCAGGCCATCGCCAACGAGTACGGTTCTTCGCCCGAAGAACAGGCGGCACTCCAGATTCGCACCTGCTTCTGACGTGCACGGGGACTGGCCAGGAACTTCTCCAGGAACTCAAAGTGGGCGATCTCGCGGAAAAACGATGTGAAGTTGGTGGTAAGTAAATCCACCATCTCTACGAAGTCTTGTGACCCAGCGCTGCTCGTGACATGGTCCAAGTATTCGCTGAAAGTACCAAAGCCCAACTCGCGGACCCGACCACTCAGGCGCGCTACAACCATGTCTTCTTTGCCTCCGCGGAGGTCAAATCCAAACTTCTGGTAGGCGAGTTGCTGAATCCGCTCGAAGTCTCGCTGAGTCAGGGTAGGAGGCGAGGCTATCCGGGCAGTCGGCTCCGCCACGTTAAGCATCGGCGAGCCGTCCGCCAAGTGCGTCCACGTCCAAAATCAGGCCCACTCGGCCATCGCCAAGAATGGCTCCCCCTGCAACACCAGGAACATCCTGGAGCAATTCACCAAGACTCTTGATCACTACTTCCTGCTTCCCAAGAACCTTGTCGACAGCTAAACAAAAGGTTTTACTCTGTCCATCGAGAACAATCAGAACGCCCAGGCTGGAATCGCCAGACGCTGAGGTTCGAAGTTTGAGCCAGCGAGCTAGGCGAACCATCGGCAGCATACGATCACGAACCATTACCATCTCGGAGCGCCCCTCGACGGTGAAGAGCATCTCGTCGTTAGGATGGATAATCTCTCGCACAGTGGGAACCGGGATGATGTACCGATGGCCGGAAAGAGAGACCACCAGCCCGTCGATGATGGCAAGCGTCAGCGGCAGTCGCAGCAGGAAGGTTGTTCCCTGACCGGGTGTGGATTTCAACTCCACGCGCCCGCGAAGCTTTTGGATCTGCTTCCTTACTACGTCCATGCCGACGCCACGTCCGGAAAGATCACTCACCTTGTCTGCGGTGGAGAAGCCAGGCTCAAAAATCAGGTTGTAAATTTCGGAGTCGGTAAGGGTTGCGCTAGCATCCACCAGGCCTTTATCGCGTGCTTTGGCCAGGATACGGTCTCGATTGAGCCCGCGTCCATCGTCGGAGATTTCAATCTGTACTTGTCCGGCATCATGGCGGGCTTGCAGGAAGATACGTCCTACAGGGTTCTTGCCGCTCTTCCGCCGTTGCTCACTATCTTCGACGCCATGATCGATGGAGTTACGAACCATATGCATCAGTGGGTCAGCCAACTCTTCCACCATGCTGCGGTCCAACTCAATCTCCTCGCCGCTTACTTCCAGCTCAATGCTTTTGCCAACCTGGCGCGAGACGTCTCGAACCAGCCGGGAGAGCCGTTGAAAGGTTTGGCCGATGGGCACCATGCGCATACTCATGGTGGTCTTCTGGACCTCGGCGGTGATACGGGCTAGTTGCCCTAAATTCCGGGCCATGGGTGAGTCCGCATGGGGCGCACCGTTTTCAGGACGGAGTAGTGATTGCGTTACCACCAACTCACCTACCATGTCAGCCAGGTAATCGAGCTTCTCCATGTCCACCTTGACCGACCGCGAAGCCGCAGCGGGTTTCGGGTCAGCAGCCTTCTTGGCAACTGAAGGGGAGACGGCAGCTGAAGATGTCGGTTCGACCCGAGGCGGAGATGCGACGGCTGACTTGGCCGGCGGGGGAGCGGGCATGGTGGGGGGGAACAGTTCTTCCCCGGCCGAAGGCTTAGCCCGTTCGGTTTCGATGACCTCCGGTACAACAGGTGAAGGGGCGGAAACTGCTTGGTTTACTGGCGCTTTCTCCCCATCGTTTTGAGATTTACTTTGACGAAGGCTTTTTAGAAGAGCCTGATGGTCCGCTTGCGGCTCACGCGGCTTCCCCGCTAACAGTGCTTCAATGGCAGCTACTTCCTGCCGAATGAAATCAGAGCTTCGGAGCAACACGTCAATCAATGCGCCGTTCACCTTCAGCAGACCGTTGCGCAGGCTGTCGAGAAGTGTTTCAGCTTCGTGTGACACTTCACGGATTGCGTGCAGATCCAGGAAACCGGCAATGCCTTTGATGGTGTGAATCGCGCGAAAGCAGGCGTGGGTGGATTCAGTGTCGTCCGGGTTCTGCTCAAGCCCTAATAGCTGCGTTTCCACCACGGAAAGGTGTTCGCGCGCTTCCAGAACAAAGTCCCCTAGCAGTTCGGGATCCTCACCCAGGGAGCCGCCGGAGGACGCAGGTGCAGCGGGTGCGGGAGAGGGGGCGGACGACTGCTCCGGTGCGTCCGCTAATTTGCTTTCCAGGTCCTTCAGACCTTCCAATAGATGCGGCACGGCCTCTTGCGGCAAGCCAGACGTGCGGATAGCATCAACTGATTCGATCAGTCGGGAGGTGGTGGCGGCAATAACACTGTCGCCCGCGCTTTGGGCATTCTGCACCACTGCGGCTAATTTAATAAGAGCAGCCGAAAGTGAGTCGGCCTCGTTGCCATTGGCAAGAAGCAGTTCCAGGTATAGATCCTGTATGTCGCGGCTAAGAGTGGTCGATGTCATAGCGGTAGTTTGGGCGTTGTTGGGCCGGTTTCAAGCGAGTTCCTGGAGCGTAGGTGAACTGCTAAAACTCCCGAAACTCGCTGTCATCCAGCGGGAAGGCGCTACGGTCAGCCACTGCGGCAGCGGCTACCGCAGGCTCCGGTGTCGCAGAACGGCTGGGTAAGGGCCGATTGGTTCCTACGGCCTTTTGTAGCGAGAGGAGATTATCTTTCTGCGACCGTGCAGAGACCGGAACAATGGCCGGTTTAGCAGGGACAGCAGGGCGGAGCTGGCCGGCGTGGCTGCCCGTCTGAGTTTGCCTTCCCGTGATCAGCGTTTCTAAGCTGAGGATTATGCTTTCCATGGAAGCGGCCTGTGCGCGCAATTGCTGGCTTGCGGATGCGCTTTCCTCCGCGTTTGCAGCTGCCTGCTGGGTTGTGTGTTCCATCTGCACCAGGGCGCGAGAGATTTGGTCTATACCGCGGGCCTGCTCCATGCCGCCGTGGCTCACCTCGTCAACCAATACCTTCACACGACTCGTGCTATCAGTTATTCCGTGAATCACCTCAGCTACTTCGCCCAGGCGAGTGCTGCCAGTGCGCGCGTTCACCACTGACTCTTCAATCAGGACCGTCGTATCCTTGGCAGCTTGGGCGCATCGCTGAGCCAAATTTCTCACCTCATCAGCCACCACCGCAAAGCCCATACCTGCTTCGCCTGCGCGGGCTGCTTCCACAGCAGCGTTCAGGGCCAGAATGTTCGTCTGGAACGCGATTTCGTCAATCACCTTGATGATCTTGGCGATCCGCTCGCTGGAGTCCGTGATCGCGCCCATGCTGGTAACCATCTGTTCCAGCTTCTTGTTCGCCTGCGAAACTCGCCCGTCTACTTCGGTCATCAGCCCGGCAGCCGTGCGGGAGTTTTCGGCATTGCGCTGTGTCATGGCCGTAATTTGTTGGCCGGACGCCGAGGTTTCCTGCAGGGTAGCCGCCTGCTGATTGGAGCCTTGTGCCAGGTGCTCGCTGGACGCAGCTACCTGATCGGACGCAGCTGCCACCTGTTCGGTGCTCTTGCGAATCTCCTGCGTTGATGCATTCAATGCCCGGTTGATCCCACGAACCAGGAAGTAGTTCAAGATCAGTCCGACAATGACCGAGAATAGCCCTAGAACCCACGTCCGAGTGGAAGAAGTACTTGCCGCCGACTGGGAGTCTGCAGCTAAGCTTGCGCCCAACTTCCCTTTGTAGTCGAGCACGTTGTCGATAGCTGCTTTAGCGGCCGCCCACTTTGGCTCCCCGTCTCGAATCCAGAGGTCGTTTGCTTCTTTTCCGGAGCCTTTTCGCGAAAGCTGACGGAATTGAGAAAGCACCGCCGCAACTTCAGCAGTCTGCGACTTGCTGCTTTCCAGCAGTGACCGTTCTTCTGGCGTCGTATTGGAGTCACTGACAAGCTCACCGTAGAGGTTCGGAATCCTGTTTTCCAGTTCCTCTATATGGGCCATGCTTGAAGCTTGCTCGGCTGAACTGCTACTGGCGAAGACAGGCGAGAAGCTAGTTCCACGGAGGTCGTGAATAGAGATCCGTAGCCGTGCAGCCTTGGATATCCCCTTAACAGAGTGATCGGTCAGTACCGATATATCGTTTTTGAGCTTACGTATTCCAGTCAAACTTATCAGGCAGGCAACTGCAAGCATAGAGAGAAGGAGAAAACAGGTAATCTGTATGCGAGCGCCGATTGATAACTTTTGCATGATGGTTCTATTTTCCTTCCAGGTTCAACGCAGCAATTTCACTGGTGCTTAACAGTTGATCAATGTCCAGCAATACCTTAACCTTGCCCTTCAGCTTGGCCACGCCTAGCAGATAGCTATGCGGCTCACCGCCAAAATCGGGCATGCCTTCCACATCGTTTCCCTGTATGTTGACTACTTCTGATACGCCATCTACCACCACACCCATCGGCACGCCGGCACCCTTGGTTTCGATCCGGACGACGATGATGCAGGCTTGGGAGCCATACTCTATCTGCGGCAGGCCGCACTTACAGCGCAGATCCACAATCGGGATCACGCGCCCACGCAGGTTCAAAACACCTCGAATGTAGGGCGGAGTCTGGGGGACGGGCGTCACGTCCTGGAAGCCGATGATTTCTCGTACCGAGGAGATGCGAATGGCGAATTCTTCTTTGCCGAGATAAAACGACAGGAACTTACCGGTAGTCACAGTCCTGCCTGTAACCTGCTCCAGCTCTTGAGTTGCAGTGGTGGTCAAAATTAATTCCTTCTCCGGAATGGCCTTCAGCTCAGCCGGGCGCTATTCCGTTATTTGTCTAGTTGGGGGAAGGGGCAAGAAGTATCATCCTCGGAGCGAATTACTTGCTCCAACCGGAGAACAGCTGATTCCCTGAGAGCGAGTTCAGGGACGTCGGGAATGAACCAGAGCCAGCCTAATTGGGGAGGTATGTTACCTTCCACCAATGCGGTTACTCCTTACTGGACAAGCTGCGCTGGCGCAATTGATTGCTTTGGCTTGCCTGAGCTTGACCGGATGCGCTCCGCCGCCAGCAGTAGCAACCTTCGCCCAGGAAGCCTGCCGTGTATTGCAGGCAGGTAACTCTATTACCAATGATCTGCCGGAAAGCTGTGAGCGCCGGCACTGGATGGGAAAACCTCTTCCTCAAATGACTTTGCCGGCACCCGGTGCCCCACCGGAAGCGACGAGCGCCTGCCAACCTTTTCGGCAAGGGCGCCTGGAGGTTAGCCGAGTCAGCAAACTTCTTAGCAGCTACTTCAGTGCTCTCGAGGAACTCTCTCGCTTCAACACAGTTACCGTCAGTGATCCAGCGGGCCTAGCAGGAGCGAATGCCGGTACAGCCGCGAACCTGGGCGCTGTTCAATCCGACTCGGCAGGTAAGCTGGCTAGTATTCTCACACTCGCCGTGACTGAACGCTACCGTAGAGGACGAACAACTCAGTTGCTGCGGGAGGCTGACAGCAGTGTCTCAGCCATTTTGACCGGCTTGGAGCAAATTGCCGGATCCGATTATGTGAGCCTTTTGAAAGAGGAGGGGCGCACCAATGCGAGCACCTTTCGTGAGGCTGGTTTAAACCAAAGTCCCAGTATGGTTCTGCTTCTCAACCGCGCTTACCGGCAGGAGGTAGTTTCCGGCCAGAGGCGATTGAATGCAGCTGGCGCGTATGTGGCGGCCCTGCATGAAATTGCAGAGGGCCATGCTGCCTTGGCAAAGCTAGGTTTGGGCAAGTCAGCCAAAATAACAGATGCCCTTGCACCCCATATCTCTCAACTCCAGCGCCTCCTTCCCGCTATGAAGGCTGATACTGAGGATTGAAGTAGAATGAATCCGCAGGAAAATGTGAGCACTGCAGCCGAAACCAGACAGCTGGCAAGGAGCTTTGCGGAAATGGCCGAGCATGTTGAGGCTTTCTATCAGCTTCACTGTCAAGATCTTCGCGAGGCTGACCGGACCGCACTACTCGCGCAGGCACAACAACTGGACGATCTACATGATGCATTCACCGCGAGCGCGATTGAAGCGACTCTACACCCCCTAAGCGACGACCTGCAAAGAATCACCGCTGTGACCGATATGGCTGGTGAAACCCTGAAGAGACTAAAACGCCTTGCTTCTGTATCCCGCATTGCTGCCGCTGCTGCAAAACTTGGCGCGGCTATCGTCACTCTCGACTTGGGAGCCATCCCGCAAGCGGTGACAGATCTGGCTACGTCCTCTCAGGAACCGGAAACGGACGGGGACCGTCCCTAAGCTGAGCGACTGCCACAGGCCAATCAGCAAGAATTGCCTGAGAAACGCCCGGCCACTCTACTACTAACGTAATTAGCTCCCATGTTTGACTTGTCCGGAGACCCTAAATCACAGCTGGCGATACTGTGCTTTGTCACAGCACTCTATTTCTGGAACAACGATTTGCTGTTCCTGCTGTTTATCTCCCTCGCGTTGTGTTCCCGACTCTACCGGGAGGAGATGTAGACTTGCCCTTAGGCACCACGAGCCAAGGGTGAACTTTCGAAATTGTTGAGCAAATCTTCAGGGCCAGCGTAGATTGCAACACAACCCGCTTCCCGGAGATCAGCTTCTGGAAAGCCCCCGCAAAGTACGCCCACTGTTCGCAGGCCCGCTTTCCCCGCCGATTCTGCGTCGTAGGGTGTATCGCCTACTGCAATCATCTCTGACGGCTTAATCGCTTCGAGACGCTTCATGGCCGCAAGAAAGATGTCCGGATGCGGCTTGGACTTTTCAGCATCCTCCGATGAACTTTCGGCTTGGATTAGATCCTCAATTCCGGCAATCTTCTTGAATTTCTCCAGCTGTTCCCCACTGGCCGAGGAGGCCACTGCCGGCTTCTGTCCATTAGCAGTTATCTTTTCGAACAGCTCCCGTACTTTGGGAAACGGCTTTACCTGGCTCAGGTACTTGGTCTTAAATATTTCGCTGCGAACTTCTTGCAAATCTTCCCCGATTTTTTCGATCTCTTCCTGGCTGAGGAAGTCTGGCATTAACTGGTCTGCCCCCTTGCCAATATCACTGCGAACTTTCTCGTAGGAGACTTGGTGCCCAAATTGCTGAAATGCATCTACCCAAGCTTTTGCGTGCAAATCAACTGAGTCCAACAGAGTTCCATCGAGATCAAAAATAATGGCCTGAATCATTAACTCTCCGAATCATTGGAGCAGCCCATTACTGTTTCTGCTTCACCCGTATTGTTCTTAGTAAATCCGTTCAAGTGAGGTGATTGGTTCTATGGGTTCGAATCGCAGTATGCCAAGTAAATCAGTAATCGACAAGATCGTTGCCGAAGTTCCGGACGAGGTGCGTTCAGCCCAGCAGGCCGGCCTTCGCTACACCATCCCCAAGGGCGTTGGCATCCGGCGGACCCGACTGGACGACAAAATCGTTTATCTGGACGCGCACGATCACCAGATTGACGAGCCAGATACGCTGGCGCGGATTCAGGCTTTAGTTATACCGCCGGCCTGGACTTCGGTCTGGATCAACCCCAACAAGAACGGGCACATCCAAGCCGTTGGTTGGGACGCTAAGGGGCGCAAACAGTATCGGTATCATCAGGCGTATCGGGAGGCGCGAGATCTTGTCAAGTTTGACAGAATGCAAGCTTTTGGGCGGGCGCTGCCTCGAATACGTCGTACGGTTGATCGCGATCTGCGCCGACATGGTATGCCAAAGCGCAAGGTATTGGCGGCTGTTGTGAAACTGCTGGAGACGACGTTCATCCGGATTGGCAACCAGGAGTACGCGGAAGAAAATGGCTCGTTCGGATTGACGACTCTGCGGAATCAGCACTGCCAGATTCTGGGCGGAGCCCTGAAGTTCAAGTTCCGCGGCAAGAGCGGGCAAAACCACGAAATCACACTGCATGATAAGCGTCTGGCGAAGGTTGTACGGAATTGCAGAGATCTGCCGGGCAGCTCGCTCTTCGAGTACATTGACGATGACGGCAATCCCCATGCTCTCGAATCGGGGGACGTGAACCAATACCTGAAAGAGGCCAGTGGAGGAGAGTTTACAGCCAAAGATTTTCGAACGTGGGGCGGTACGTGCCTGGCCGCTAATTATCTTTTGGACACGGCTGCTGAGTCGGACGGACCAACCGATAAGGCGATCAAAGCGGCCGTGGTTGACGTTGTCAAAGACGTTGCTTGCAAGCTGGGCAATAAGCCGGCAACTTGCAGGAAGTATTACATTCACCCAACGGTGTTGGAGATGTTTACAGCGGGAACGCTTCGCACGATAGCTGAAAAGTTTCGCAACCAGCGCAATGAGTTTGCGTACGAGCAGATTGTTCTAGCGATGTTGAAGCCCATGAAACGGGCAAAAGCAAAGACGGTGAAAACAGAAGGCGGGAAACGAGCAGCGCAGCAGATGGATGCTGCTTAGGAGGGAAAAGGAGGGGCAAGCAGAACTGCCTGCCCCTAGGATGAATTACTTCTTTGTCATTCCATTCCAACCAGATTGGATAGCATCTTTCATCTTGTCCCAAGTGCTGTTTGGATAGCGACGTCCATAATCCGAACGGAGATCAGACTCGATAGCGGAGAAAGACTTACCCTTATAACGCGGGTCGTTGCTCATCTCATAACCGTATTTGTAAGCAGGCGAATAGGTATCATAACTTGCGCCCGGTGTGCTGCCGAAACGAGTCTTGAAGTCTTGGCGGAAGTAGTCGTCGTTAAACGCTGCAGTCCCGGTTGTTCCAGTGGTTGTCTGGCCAGGAACCTGTTCAACTTGGATTTCGGTGTGTCGTACAGTATCACGAACGGTTTCGGTCCGCTCAGAAACCTGCTTGCCGACCTGTACTTCTTCTACAACCCGAGCGCGCTTGCCGACAACGGCCTCTTCGCCGTACTCAGAGACTTCAATGGTCTGCTCGCGGCCGGCTGTAAAGTCCGCCTCGGTTGCAGGACGGTTTACTGCCTGACGGGTAACATGCGCGTGCTCCTCGCGAAGGCCAATAGATTCTTCAACTGGTCGCTCAACGACGCGGGAAAATACTCGCACGCCGCCGCGCAGAACCTGGCGCTTACCAACCTGCATGTCTTCCTGGATCACCGGAATGGAACCAGTGTCAGAAGTGCGCGCAGCCGTTGTGGAGGCAGTCGGAACGGGTGTCTTCGGTGTGGATGCCTGGGTTCCAGTCGTAGAAGCGTAATTACCGGTCGCTCCCAGAACACCTGCCGTAGCCGCCCCGGTTGTCGTTGCGCCCGATGTGTTGCTGCCGTAACTTGTGGTGTCGTCCGATTGAATATTCAGCGGATTGTGCCGATTCAGGATAGCTTCCACACTGTCAACCTGCGAGGACGTAACATCCACGCTCAGCAAATACCCACCCTGCTGCATGGTCTGCTGGTAGCCCGTGGTGGCCGTGGTTGCTTCATCGTCGCCGAATAGAGACTTGAACCAGCCTGTGATTCCGCCTTCGTGATGAGCAGTGCGCGACCCATAGTCGCCCATCGATGCTCCTGTCGCGGATGCTCCGGTTGTTGAAGAAGCGGACGAGCTTTCCAAGAAAATATCTGAGCGGCTGATGCCAGCGGTCTGCAAGTCAGCCGCGGCTGCCTGTGCGTCAGAGCTGTTTCGGAATGCCGCAACGATTGTAGAATCTGTTGTCGATGCCATTTATATCTCCTCTTTGTTACTACAGACCATTGACGTCCCGGAACAAAAATCGATACCTATTTTTCCTACTTCATTGCTATGTAAAAACAACCAAAACAGGGTAAAAATTGGGCAAATTGCCTCAGCAGCTACACTGTGTTTGGTATTTCGGAGAAGAGGAATCAATGAAACTCAATCGCCGGGACTTTGGACAGGCTCTTGGGCTTGCCTCTTTCCTTCCTGTTTTAAGATCTTCTGCATTGGGGCAGGATGCGGCTGCAGCGCCCAAAAAGTTGCGTTACTGCATTGTAGGCCTCGGTAGGATTTCGCAGCAGCACTTTATGCCGGGCTGCCGAATGTCTCAGCAGTCGCAGATTACGGCGATTGTGAGTGGCCATCGCCCTAAGGCTGAGGAACAAGCAAACGTTTACGGAATTGACTCAAGATGCCTTTACGACTACAGCAACTTCGACCGGATTGCCGACAATCCGGACATTGACGCTGTTTACATTGCGCTACCGAACAGCATGCATGCCGAATACACGATTCGAGCCGCCAAGGCCGGGAAGCACGTGCTGTGCGAAAAGCCGATGGCTACGTCCGTCAAAGACAGCGAATCGATGGTCAGCGCTTGCGAGGCGGCCGACCGTAAGCTGATGATCGCTTATCGGTGCCAGTACGAGCCGATGAATCTGCGCGCAATCGAACTAGTCCGGAGTGGCGCTCTAGGATCAGTGCAGGCCATTGAAAGCGCGAACGGCTTCATTGAAAAAGCTGGAGAGTGGCGGCTTAACCGAAAGCTCGCCGGGGGCGGACCTCTTATGGACGTCGGAGTCTACTCTCTAAATGCCTGCCGATACCTGACCGGGGAGGAGCCGGTCAAGTTCGAAGCATACTCATCGAACATTGACAAAGATGGTCGCTTTGATCAGGTGGAGGAAACGCTCTCCTGGAATATGCGGTTCCCATCGGGGATTGTCGCCAGCTGCAACACCACATATGGAGCGCCAATGGAAGGCTTCTTTCGGGTGCATGGGTCCAAAGGCACCTTACATATGGAACCGGCTTTCAGTTACGAAGGTATCC
Source organism: uncultured Bryobacteraceae bacterium (assembly GCA_964248405.1). Lineage (GTDB taxonomy): Bacteria > Acidobacteriota > Terriglobia > Bryobacterales > Bryobacteraceae > Bog-105. Next base: position 38,767 of record CAXTYH010000010.1, on the reverse strand, counting down.
GTCTCAGAACCAATATCAAGGGGCAGGACGCCACCGACGAAGTAAGTCCGGTGAAGGATCCCGGACAGTTTGCTACGCAAGCCGATTACTTTGCGCAGTGTGTCTTTGCTGATAAGGAACCCAAGAGCGACGGGCAAGAGGGTCTCCGAGACATGAAACATATGGAGTCGATCTATCATTCGGCCAGCCTGAAGCTCGGCTAGCTCCTCCGCGCTGGTACTATCGCTGTGAACCTCCATGTCTCTCAAACTCTTATCTGTACTTGCACTGTCAGTATTGGCGCCGGTTGTCTTTGCCGAATCTACCGCTAATTCGCTCGCAACTGGAGCAAATCAAACGTACCAGCATGTCCGATCCGACATCCTGAAATCCGCTGAAGAGATGCCGGAGGCGGACTACGCTTACCAGCCTGCTGCCTCGGTCAGAACCTTCGGCCAGCTGGTAGGCCATGTGGCTGACGGTCAATATGAGTTCTGCTCGGCAGTCGTGCCTGGAAAAGAGAAGGCTCCCGAAGTAGAAAAGACGAAGAAGACAAAGGCTGAGTTGATTGCCGCCCTGAAGACCTCTTTCTCGTATTGCGACCGAGCTTACGACGGCTTAACCGACGCCGACGCCGCGCAGATGGTGAGCTTCTTCGGCCACCAAACAGCCAAGCTCTCCGTGCTGAATTTCAATACGGTCCATACCGCTGAGCACTATGGAAATATGGTGACCTATCTGCGAATGAAGGGCTTGGTCCCTCCCTCCAGCAAGCAATAAACGACGAAGGCAAGTCCGCCGGCTCACCGGGTTGAGAGATATACTGGCCCGATGATTCGTTGCACGTACCTGCTTGCTTTGTTGTCTCTGATCTTTTGCACGCCCGGTTACTCGAGGTTTCAAGTGCAACCGGGCTCGACGCCAACCCCGCAAATCGTCAGCGCTGATACTCCTCGAACGACCCCTGAAGGCGCCACGTTCACCGTGCCGGCAGGTTGGTCCATCCTCACTGGCGCTTCATCAGTGACGATGCAGCCGCCGGAGCCCGACACACACATAGCCATCTTTGACGAGCATGCTGCCGATGCCGCTGCAGCAGTGGCGAGCGCCTGGGCCAGCTTCCGGCCCGGCATGAAGCGTCCGCTGAAAGTCGCGGTTCCACTTCCCGACCGCGAAGGCTGGAGTGAAGGCAAGCAGTTCGCCTACGAAACGTCTCCTAATGAACGCGCCGAAGTGGTTGCTGTCGCCCTTCACGCTAAGGACACATGGACGGTGGTTCTCGCAGACGGTACAGAGCCGACGTTTGAGAAGCGCGGTGCACAGGTGAACCTGGTGATCGAAAGTTTGCGGCCAAAAGGTTACTCGCGCGAATCGTTTGCCGGGCGCAAAGCGCTTCCCCTTACGCCAGAGCGCATTGAGGGGTTGAAAGCTTTCGTTGAAACCTCCATGAAAAAGCTGGGCGTGCCGGGAGCTTCGCTTGCATTCATCGACGGGGGAAAAGTGGTTTACGAGGGTGGGCTCGGAGTACGGGAACTCGGAAAAGCAACACCTGTTGACGCGAATACCCTCTTCATGGCGGCCTCTAACACGAAGGGTATGACTACACTGCTGCTGGCTCGCCTGGTAGATGCCAAGAAGCTACGTTGGGATCAGCCTGCGGCTCAAGTCTACCCAGACTTCAAGCTTGGCGATGCCAATGTGACCCGGCAAGTCCAGGTGAAACACCTTGTATGCGCTTGTACAGGTCTGCCGAGGCAAGACATGGAGTGGCTGTTCAATTTTAAAAATTATAAGCCTGCGTCAACGTTCAATCTGCTAAGTGCCATGCAACCAACCAGTCGCTTCGGCGAGGTCTTCCAATACAGCAACCTTATGGCGTCCGCGGCTGGATACATCGGTGCCCGTTTGTATTCACCATCGGGCGAGCTTGGTGCAGCTTATGACGAAGCGATGCAGCAGCAGATCTTTAATCCTCTGGGCATGAGTAGTACAACCTTCGACATGGAGCGAGCACAGCACGGCAACTTTGCCAGTCCGCATGGCGATGATGTTGATGGGCATCCCACGTTAGCAACAATGGACAACAACTACTCGGTTGTTCCTTTTCGACCTGCCGGCGGCGTCTGGACATCCGCTCATGACATGACGCGGTATTTGCAACTGGAACTGTCACGTGGAAAGCTGCCTAACGGCGAGCAGTTTGTCTCTGAAGAAAACTTGCTCATGCGTCGCAAGCCCCAGATTGCAACAGGTGAGGATGAATCGTATGGAATGGGATTGGAAACAAACAGTCATTGGGGCGTGCCGATCATTCATCATGGCGGCAGCCTGTTTGGGTATAAGAGTGACTGGATGATTCTTCCCGATTCAGGAACCGGGGCAGTGTTGCTGACAAACTCCGATACGGGCGGTATGCTGCTTTACCCTCTTATGCGGCGATTGGTAGAAGTCGTGTTTGACGGCAAACCCGAGGCGACAGCCCAAGTGGAAGCCTCGGCCGCGAGCTACCGTGCCTGGCGAGCAAAAGAGCGGCAACGCCTGGCAGTGCCGGCGGCAACCGATGAAGTCTCGAAGTTAGCGGCTCGGTACCGCAGTGAGACGCTCGGTGACATACAGGTCGAGCGCCAGGACGCTAACGTCATCTTCCATTTCAATGGTTGGACGAGCACTGTGGCCTCCCGCAAGAACGACGATGGAACCGTGTCGTTTATCACGATTGACCCTACCCGCAGCGGGTTTGAGTTCGTAAAGGCAGAGCGGTCCGGAAAACGTGCGCTTATCATTCGCGACGGGCAGCACGAGTATGTTTTCAGCGAAGCGAGCTAGCGACGACAGGGTAAATCACGTCTTCATGCGGGCCATAAGATAGAAGCCCACCAGTAAGAAGATTACATCGGGGGACCAGGCGGCCATGGCGGGCGGGAGTTGGTTCAAGTCGCCGATCTGTTCGAAGACCGTCTCGATACTCCAATAAGCAATAGCAATTCCGAAGCTGACACCGATACCCGCCATGGTGCCTTTATTACCAGCGATAAAGGCAAAGGGAATACTAAGCACGGCCATGATGAAGGCGAACAGCGGATTGGCGAACTTCTTATAGTATTGAACTCGCAGCGGAGTGGTCTCTACGCCACTTGCTGTAAGCTCCTGAATGTAGCGACCCAGTTCCTCAAAGTTCATCTCCTTAAACTCTTTTTCCTCCTTCACGAACCAGGAAGGAGATTCAGTCAGCTTAGGGAAGGCGGCTGAGCCGTTGTAGAACTGCCGGTAGTTGTCGAACTTAGGGCCCGTTTCATGGCTGACACCATTCCGGAAATTCCAAGTTTGGGCTGTCTTATTCCAAAGCGCCCGTTGAGCAGAGATCTGCTGAATCAGGTGAAAGTCGGCCTGATTAAATTCGTAAACGTTGACCTTGGTCATCTCGGCCTTTTTTGAATCGAGGAAACCGTAGTTGTAGATACGCGGGCCCTGACCGTAAACCCACTGGCGATCAGGCCTCAGATATGTAGCGACCGGCTTCTTCTTGATCTCCGCGCGAAGGCGCTCTTGTATGCGGTTCGATTCAGGGATGTAGAAGTGATCGAAAGCAAACAATGCGCCACTCAGGCCGAGGCTGATGACCAACACGGGCACGGCAAGCCGGTGAACGCTGACCCCACCTGCTTTGAATGCCGTTACTTCGTTGTACTTGGTGAGAATGCTGAAGCAGATTAGGGACGCTACCAGGCTGCCGATGGGAGTAAGATCATAGATCAATTTGGGTGCCAGATGCCAGAGGTAATCGAGCATGGTGGTCATGGAAATATCGTTTTTCACCATGTCGCCCAGGAGTTCGAAAAATGTAAACACTTCAATCAGCAGCACGAGAGAGAACAGCAGAATAAAGAAATAGAACAGGAAGCTGGTTAGGATGTAGCCGTCGATCAACAGAGGCCTGAAAGTAAATGGACGAGACGTCCGTTGACGTTGCAGGCGTGGGCGCGAGGGGCGCGAAAACAAGCGTGCTAAAAGAGAGCCAAGCCAGCGAAAGACATCCGTGTCGCCGGGCCGTTCCAGCCGGGTAAGCAGAAAAACACTTACGATTGCGAATACCGCGTCGGGAGTCCAAACAGCAACCGGTACAGGAAGGCTGCCTTTGCGCGCCAATCCAATTAGAGTGATGAAGCTGAGGTAGTAAACAAAGGCAATAACGACGGTAAGAATGAACGCGCCCGACTTGCCTCCCTTGCGCGAAGAGATGCCGAGCGGAAGACCGATCAGCCCGAGCAGAACGCAGGCAAGCGGCAGGGCGAAACGCTGGTGCAGTTCGATAGCTGCATCGACATAGTCTTCGTGCTTCAGATCGTGAGGGTGGCGATAGACACGCTTGTAGAGCGGGCCGGTGTCTAACTCCTGCACGGTCTTGTTCAGTTGCAGATCTTCGGTGCGTTGGGCTTGCAGCACTTCGACCTGCGTCGGTGCTGCGGTGTTGATTACCTTGCCGTCCTTATCGCGCTCACTGGTACGAACGCCGCGCATGTCGAGGATGATGCGATTATTTGCGGCGTCCGCATGGGGCATGGCTTGTTCAGCAACGATGACGCGAGGAGTATCGCCGCGATTCTTGCCCGAGTGCTCCAACTCGGCAGCAGGCGTTGTGTCAGCCATGAAGATGTGACGCCAAGTAACCTGAGTGCCGGTCGTCGAGACATTGCCGACGTACAAAACCAGATTGGGAAACTGTTCATTGAAGATCCGGGATTCGATCTCGCCGGTCAACTGAGCAGCGGCAAAATTGCGGGCGACCTTTGATTCCAAGTGCAGTGACAGCGGCGTGAGCCATAACGAGGCCAAAGCAGTAACTACCATGGCCAGGAGAGAAAAAAGCAGAACGGGTCGGACGACAGAAAGACTGGAGACTCCGGCGGCCCGCATTGCGACGATCTCGCTATCGGCCGACATACGGCTGAGCCCTACTAAGATGCCGACCAGTACGCCTAGCGGCAGAGCGAAGGGCAGAGTCGCGGGCAACGCAAAAAGCAGCAGTTTTCCAATAACAGCAGGCGGGGCGTTGACACGGACCAGAAGCACCGACAGGCGTTCAATGGTGCGAAGAAATAAGACAAAGACAAAGAGCAGCGTTCCTAAGGCAGCGCTGGTGAAGAGTTCGCGGAAGATCGCGCGACTGAGAATGCGCATGGCAATTACTGCGCAACCAGGGTCGGTGAGGGCACAATCGGCGGACGTCCCCCTTCATTTTCAGCCTTGGCTAGTTCGACGTTGTCGAATAAGAGCGAGGGGCAGATGACTGATGAGGTAGTAGCATCGGACCCGAAGCCGGCCAGGTTGAAGCTGGACCCGTTGTTGACGTAGTTAAGAACGTACGGCACGTCTCCCGAGCCGGCAACATCACGTAGGTCTTTGGCGCTGAACTCACGAAACCGCAGGCCCCGCACGAGTTCTTCCCGGCCATCCGGATAAGCTTTATAAGCAAGAATCGGCGCGTTGAGAGTGCGAGCGAAACCGCTTTTCTGGGCTTGCCGGGCCAACGATTCCAGTTCCTCAAAGTTGGCGGTGGAAGGAAAGTCGAGCTTACGGATAATCAGGCCGTAGGGCAAACCGGCAGCCTTCACCTTCTCTAAAAAGCGCTCCTTCAGCTGAGTGTCAGGGAGGGCGCCAGTGGACTGAACAAAAAGATTCCCAATGACCGGCGCCGCATTACCGAAGCCGCCGGGAAGACGGCCATGTCCGTTTGAGCTGGCAAATTTGCGCACCGGTTCGCGGCTGAATAGAAATGTTTTCAAGACACCCTTCTCGACGAGAGAAACACGCTGGGCGGGTACTCCCTCGTCGTCCACCTCGTAGTGACCTACCAGTTCCTCCTTTTCGGCCTCAATCTGGAGCGGGTCATCAATCAGGCTCATCCATTCAGGAACAACTTTGGAGCCAACGCGCGAGGCCCACACGCTGTCGATCACGCGAGCTTCGGGTACATTGCCGCCGGGCGGGGCCACCGGCTTGCGAGGCAGCCGCACGGTATCGGTAAGAGTTTGCGCAATCATCTGGGCCGCGGCTTCTCCAACGAATAAAACCGGACCGGTATAGTCTTCACCGGCAGGCGCCTCAACTAGAGCCTTGGTTTCAGCGGCCGTGGTACGCGCGATTGCAATTAACTGTGCTGAAGGCGGAAGATGCTCAGGAGTCAAGGCGGTAACGAAAGCATGGCTCCAGACACGGCTGCCATCCGGGGCATAAGCGCTGGCATTGACGTTTAACTCACTAAGCAACTGGGGCGTGCGAACGATGGTGCCCTCGCTGTTCAACATTCGATAGGTGGAAGAAATCAGTCGCAGGTGAAGATTGGACGAGGTGACAGAGGGGAAAGCGACGAATACGGCCGAGGCGCTGCGAAGCGTATTCTGCCAGCGCGCGCGGTCCACTTTCAAGTCGCCGGCAGCAGGCTGCAGGATCTGAACGGGCCTTACGCGAGCGAAGTCAGGGGTCTTGTCAGGATCGACAATCTCTCGAAGAACGGCACGCTTCCGGGCAATCTGGTCAGACGCTGTTTTATACAGGACATCGGTCCAGAGCCAGAGGTTACCGCGCATAGTGCGGTAGTCATCGTCTATAGGAAATACACCGGAGCGAGGGTCTTTCGAAAAGACAGAATTGGTGTTATCGAAGGAGTAATCGCCCACGCGAACTTGCAGAATGGGCTGGCGCAGGTGAACAAAGTTGGATGCCACCAAACCGCCTAAGCTTGCCGTGGCAACAAACTCCTGGTTGTCGCTGACCGCATACTGGACGAAGTAGGGCTTATCGAGATTGCTGAGTTCCAATGTTTTCGAGCGAGCAAGCTCATCGCTCATGGCCTGAAACTGAGGGTCGTGCGCGACTTGCTTAGGCAGGTCATCCGCAAAGCCAGGGGAGGAGATGATGCTGAAGGCGACGAGAAGCAACGCTCTTCGAGCAAGCAGCCGGACCAGCGCCGGACTTTCGGCACTACGGAGCCGGGTAGTAAGGGTCAAATCTCAGAATAACAACGGATTTGCTCACACTGTGAGTTGATGAAAAATTCAGGTGAGCTGTTCCCACATCTCAGCGAGCGTGACGGTGAGAAGTCCCTCCAAAGCAGGAAGTGTCCTCCCTTGCTCAACTAATCCGTCCGCCGTGCAGGTCCACGCTTTCTGTTTTTCCGGCCAAATGATCCAGCAAATGGGAACGCCGTTCGCGATCAGTCGTTCCGACTTGTCAATTAGTGAACCAAGCCTCTGTCCCGGAGACATGATTTCAACGGTGAGCAGAGGTGGAGTGAGCAAATCGCCATCGCGATACTTGGCATCCCGGGCGGCAATGGCAACATCGGGTACAAGCCGGTCTTGGCCGCAGAGAACATTCATCTCCGACAAAACACGGTAGTGAGGCGGAAGATCATTTCCGAATCGTTGTATTAGAAACGTCTGTACAAACGAATGAAGGTTTTTAGGCAGAGGCTTCTCGAGCTCTATCCCGTCGATCAGCTCGGTATGGTACTGGAAAACAGTGGTAGTGCTCATAGCTTCCGCTTACTTCTCTCAGTGTATCGTTGCCTCGAGCTTACTTTGCCCTGTTCGGCTTAGCTGAAATACCTCAAACGATGGTACGCCGTGGGTGTCGTAGAGGATGGTGGTTCCGGATTTGCCGAGGCCGGCTCCCTTCAGACCACTTGCCAGAACCTCCGGAACTGAGGGAAAGACATTGCGATTTTCCGTATGAGTCACCACGGCACAATCGCTCCGACAGCTGAGGAATGCTTTGGGGTCGAAGTTCCCGAGAGTAAGTTTTGGGCCCTGATTATCAACCTCGATAGCGCCGTCCGTTCGGGCGCGAATTACATTGCGAAGTCCCCAGTCGGCCGCAATGACGCGCTTGATATGCGCTTGCTTTAGCTGCCGGGCAAGAGCAACGTCGGCGTCCGTCCAACGCGGAGTGCCGGGGTGCGCGACCAGTTCACCATAACCGACGCCCATCACCAAGAGACCTCGTAGGCTGGCGACTCCAATCAGCAAGGCTGTGCCAATGCGTACCGGCCTAACAGGAATTGTCAGCAAGACAGAAGTACTCAATGCGATGGCCGCGTACCAATTGATCCAGAAAAGAACGTCATGGTGCACCATATCCCCGGCGTGTAAGGTCGTGGCGGCCTGAAGCCAGCCGACTGTGCCCGAGATGAGAAAGAATAGAACCCATCTTCGTTGCGTGCCTTTGGTGAGAACAGTGCCAAGCAGGATAACGAGAAGGCCAGGGTAGAAGCGCCACAGAGACGGCGAATCTCCCAGGGTCTGAACTAACCAGAGACCAACTGACTGCAGTGGGCGATGAATCCGGTCAACTTCAGGTCGCCCGTTTTCAACAAAGAACGTAGTAGCGGCTTGGCCGTTTAAGGCCGACTGGAGGAAGGCTGCTTTTGCGCCGAAGCCGTTCAAAGTTCGGTGGCCATTATCACGAATGGTGGCAAAGTGATGACCGAGATTCGCCACGATCAAAGGAAGTGCTCCCAGCAGCAGACCGCGAGAAAGCAAGCTTAAGTTGGAGCGTGTCCAAAGCCGCCGAACCAGCGGAAAGTTCACGGACAAGAAAGCGACGATGAGTCCGGTCAGCTGCCAAAGGAAGACAGCCTTATCCCAAAGAGCCAGGCCTACCGTGAGCCCGCAGAGAAACAGGAGCCGAGGATTGCGTTCCCGATACCAGCGCATAGCGAGCAGCAGAGTTGTTACCAGCAACAAGGATTGCAAGACAACCGGGCCCCAGTCGAAGGTCGCGATGAAGAGAAAGGTCGCGTCCGTTGCCAGTAGAAGAACCACGACGGTAGCTGCAACTGGTCCGCTGATTTGCTTCAGCAGTTGGCCAGTGAGAATGATTGTCAGACCGGAGAGCAGCACGGCGGGAAGTCGAACCAGCCACACTGTCATCGGTAGAAGGACAAACAGGGGACTATAAAGCCATGCCTTGAGAGCTCCGACGTAACTGGCGGCTAGAGCAGGAACGGCATAGTCGTGAAGAAGCGGCAGCCGGGAAAAAGCGTCGTTTGGATGAAAGAACAAGTTGACGAAAACCAGTTCATCGTCCTCAAAGCCGAGTAGTGGGATTAGCAGAACGCCGATTCCTACAAACAAGAGCAACGCCGCGAGTTGAAGCGCTGATGTCCGGCGATCTACGCTCATATGACAGGACCGGACACACGTTAGCGCTCTTGGCTGGGTGGCGGCAACAAGGGAAGCTTCTGCTGAGCGTTCTGCTTCTTCTGCGTTTCAATTTCAGAAACGAGAATCGCGGGCGAGATAGCTGAAACAGGAACGCTGCCCGATTCGGCGCCGCAGTAGCCATTGAAGACTTGCGGACGATCAGAGGTTGCGACAATCTTCTGAAAGCTGGCAAGGGGTGTTCCCACGATATCGACACCGCGGATCAGCTCATCCGGACGTCCGTCGGCAAAGACGCGATACACAATCAGCGGCACTACCGTAAAGGCTTGCAAACCTTGTCGTCCCGTAGTGGTGTAACCGCTGGAGACCTCTTCGAAGTAGAGACCGTAGGGCTTATTCTGCCGTTTGATCTCGGCGATCAATTGAGCTCGCAACTCTGCGTCGGAAACCTGCTTGGACGATTCTACGATCAAGTTGGATTGACGGGAGACAATCTCAAATCCAGGTTGTCGGCGGCCATGCGCATTGGAGACTTTGAACTGGCCTACAGGCGAGCGGGAAAGCAAGAAAGTCTCCAGCACTCCGCCCTCGACTACTTTGACCGGACGTGCTTTTACGCCTTCATCGTCGAACTGGTAGCGGCCAATCAGATCGGTGCCGTTGTAATTTTGGCGAGTCGGATCGGACTCAACGCTTATGAACGAAGGAAGTACCGGCTTGCCGAGCATGCTTGTGAAGGTCTGGCCTTCGTTTATATCCTTTTGACGATGCCCCTCTATGCGGTGGCCGAAAATTTCATGAAAGAAGACGGCGGAAGCGCGACCGGACAGAATGGCAGGGCAGACTAGCGGCTCTGCCGGGGGAGCCTGTAGCAAAGCGTCAAGCTTGGCCACGACATTACGAACGCGCGCCAAAATATGTGCGTCGTCGGGAAAGTGCGCTGGATCAGCGGCCTCGATTGTGTCGAAGGTGCGCAAGTCCATGCCGTCCGAAGCCAGAGCGACCCCGTTTACTTCAATGCGGAACAGATCACTGCCATCCTGAACCGTTGTCCCTTCTGTATTCACAAGCGTTCGCAACTCGCGACGGGCAACGAAACTGACTCCAGAGCCAAGTATCTTATTGTGCTCGCGGAACTCGGCTGACCACCGGCGAACCTTCTTCGTCCAGCGATCGGCGTCAAAGTCCAGAGCAGGAGGAGCGCTGACGCTAGTTCGCGGCGGTTCAGCAGAAAAGTCTGGGTCTTGTGTTTTTTCTTGTGCAATCAACTGCTGGTCAGTCCTTAGCTGTAGCAGTCGGCGCGAGGCTTGGCGGTAGACACGATCAGTTTCAGCCCACAGGGTTCGGCGAATCTGATTGGAGTCGTCATCAAGACTCAATGAACTAAACGAGGTGAAGCGAAATGGCAACCCTCCGTACGGATGATAGTTGTCGAAGGCAGGCGAACCGATGCGAATGGCAGTGTCAACGCCCCGGCCGTGATTGTCCACATCCTGGAGCAAGGCTCCCAAAGTAGCTGAGACCGAGTGCGTCTGCTCATCGAAAACCTCGTAGGCCATGTAGTACGGAGGCGGGTCGGCTTTAGCTTTGAGAGCGGAAAATTCACGGTTCAATTCGTCTTTCAAAATGGCAATAAGCGGGTCGGGATTTGTGGACGGAGCAGCCAAAAGACAGACGCTTCCAGCAAGCACAACGGCAGTAATGGAAAGCAGAAGTTGGGGACCAGCGCAGCTGACTAACCCTGCGCGCCGCAGTTTGTAACGCAAAGCTCAGGATAACTAAGTGCCTAGTGACCTACTTAGTGTCCTGAATGCGGCCTTTCCACTGGCCTCCTTTGCCCGTCCAGTACAGGAGCGCAGAGTGAGCTGTAGCTGCTGCATAGAACAGCGCAACCGCGGGAAGAGTAAGTGCTGTCACTTGTGGCTGGCGGTAGAAGCTGACGGTCGGCAAATAGGTGACGGTCATGTTGGTCCAGGCAATCGCGCCCAGAACTTTTCTTTTTTTGCTTTTGCTGAGCAGCAACAACGGAGGTAAGAGGTACGTAATAAACAATCCGGCGAGCGTAAGCACAAGCAACACACCCGAATGCCGCAACTGATTGAAAGCAGATCGCGCGATCATGCGTTCTACCCCAGAGAAGCTGCCGTAGGAACGCACGCTGACAGTATTCGTGCCCAAGCCCATCCAGATACGATGGCCACGCGACTTCACTTGCCGGGCCAGGGCGCAGTCATCAATCACCTCACCAGCGATGGATTCGATACCTCCAATTTCGTCTAGCGTAGAGGCGCGAATTAGCAGGCAACCGCCCGCTGCTCCGGCAACTGAATGACTCGCGCTAGCAACATAGTCAGGCGGATAGAGTTGAAAGAAAAAGTAGACGAACGCCGGGATCAGCAGCTGTTCAGCGAGCGTTGCGGTCGATAACCGAACCATCACAGAAGCGAGGTGAAGCTGATCGGCATGGGCGAACCGAAGCAAGCGATCGATACTGCCGGGCGCGTGATGGATATCGGCGTCCGTGAAAAGCAGGTAGTCGGGCGCAAATTGCGTCGCGGCCGCCACGCCCTGCGAGACCGCCCATAGTTTTCCAGTCCACCCCAGCGGCAGCGGCTTCCCTTCGATAACAGTTAACCTGTCTGAATTGCCTGTCCCGTCCGCCATGGCGCGGGCTGCATCGGCAGTGCCATCCATGCTGCCGTCATCTACCAATACTGTTCGGATGGGAAGAAGCGAACGCAAGCATTCGCCGATCACGTCCGCTTCATTGCGGGCTGGAACGATGGCAACTACCGTAGGAGCTTTAGGGTGGGATGCAACCGGGGGAAGAAGATGCTTGTGCGTCTGCCAGTAGCCTGCGCGAGCGGTTAGCAGATACGTCCAGATCGCGACGGGAAGAGCGGCAATGAAGGTTAAGAACACAGTTCAGGCAGGTTGCTGCTGCGTCATGCAATGGAGCGTACCAAGGCCAAGCACAAGATCAGTGCAAGCAATGCCCACCACAAGGTGCTTGGGAAACAGCTCGGCCAGCTTATTCAGCGCGACACGATCATTCGGGTCATTGAACGTAGGTACCAGAACCAGCTTATTGGCAATGTAGAAGTTGGCGTAGCTCGCCGGCAGCCGCTGCTGGTCGAAGAAAACAGGCGTCGGCATGGGCAGCGTAGCGACGCGGAGAAGGCGACCATCCTGATCCTTCATTTCGCGCACGAGCTTCAGGTTTTCCAGCAACGGTTCGTAGTTGGCCTCGTTTCGGTCTTTCTCGGTAGCAATGACAACCGTACGGCTATCCGTGAAACGAGCCAGATCATCAACGTGCCCATGCGTATCGTCACCGGCTATGCCGTTACGTAACCAAAGCGTGTGAGAGGCGCCGAGATAGGATCGGAAGACCGATTCGAGATCGGCACGGGAAAGATCGGGATTTCGCGCTTGAACGCTGCTTAACAGGCACTCTTCAGTAGTGAGGATAGTTCCTTCCCCATTTACGTCAATGCTGCCGCCTTCGAGTATCACCCGCTTCCCTTCCCAAAGCGGAGTGTACAAAGGGAGATCCAACTGCCGAGCAAGAGCAGATGTAACAGCGTCATCATTCTGGGAATTTGGATACTTAGCCCAGCCATTGAACTGCCAGTTCAGAAGGGTACGGGTGCTGCCGGCATCGCGCACAAAGATCGGGCAATAATCGCGGGTCCAGCTGCGATCGGTAGGCAACTTGAAAAACTCGACTGCATCCAGGTCAGCATTGCATTGGAGGAGCGTGGCGCGGGCAGTCTCCTGCGCGTCTGCATCCTCCACGAGAATGCGAACCTTCTCGACACGCGCTAAATGACGAACGATTTCGCCATACGTCCAGCGGATGCCATCGAACTTTCCGGGCCAGTCGGTTGCTTCGTGGGGCCAGGCAATCCATGTTGCTTCATGCGGCTCCCATTCAGCCGGCATTCGAAAAGTGGGAAGCCCGGAACTACTCATTGTTCAATCGAGCCAACGTTGCGTGATGGGCGAGTAAGCATCGATACGTCGGTCACGCAAAAAGGGCCAATTACGACGAACTTCGTCCATGGCTTTGGGATCGCACTCGACCACCAGGATCTCTTCCTGCGAGGCAGATGCTTGCGCCAGGACGCGGCCGAACGGATCGGAGACAAAGGAGTTGCCCCAGAACTCAAGCCCGCTGTCAGCCGGGCCTTCAAAGCCGACGCGATTGACAGCCGCTACGAAGACGCCATTGGAGATAGCATGGGCACGCTGCACGGTGCGCCAGGCATCCAACTGTGCTTCGCCATAGACGGCTTTTTCAGCCGGATGCCAACCGATGGCCGTTGGGTAAAAGAGCACGTTCGCGCCCTGAAGGCTGGTGATGCGCGCGCCTTCCGGATACCACTGATCCCAGCAGACGAGGACGCCAATACGCGAGTAGCGTGTCTCGAAGTTCTGAAAGCCGAGGTCGCCAGGCGTGAAGTAAAACTTCTCGTAGTACAGCGGATCGTCCGGAATGTGCATCTTGCGATAACGGCCAATGAGGGAACCGTCGGCGTCAATAATCGCGGCCGTATTGTGATACAAGCCCTGCGCACGTTTTTCGAACAGGGACGCAACGATAGACACCTGCAGGTCTTTGGCTACCGCGCTAAGCGCTTCGGTTGAAGGGCCAGGAATTGGTTCAGCTAAGTCAAACAGCTCGGCATTCTCTTCACGGCAGAAGTACTGGCTGCGGAACAATTCCTGCAGGCAGACAATTTCAGCACCTTGTGACGCAGCTTTCTTCACGCCTTCAATAGCCTTGGCGAGATTGTCTTCAGGATTCGGTGAACAACTCATCTGTACAAGGCCGAGCTTGAAGCGACTGTCGCGGTGAGCAGTAGGAGCTACGGTGTTAGGTGGCATAGTTTCAACGCGAAGATCCCGGATGGGCATTCATTTCGGGGACCGCTCTACATGTAGATGCCGCCATTGACAGAAAGGACGTGCCCGGTGATGAAGCTGGCTTCGTTGCTGGCGAGAAACTTGACAGCATGGGCAATCTCGTCGGCAGTTCCCATGCGGCGCAGCGGCGTCTGCGCAATCATCTTCTCTTTCAGCTCAGGGGACAAATGTTCGGTCATTTCAGTTTCGATAAAGCCGGGTGACACAGCATTAACAGTGATGTTGCGACTGCCGACTTCCTGCGCAAGCGACTTTGTCAAGCCAATGAGTCCGGCTTTCGATGCAGCGTAGTTGACTTGGCCAGCGTTGCCCATTTCCCCAACGACGGAGGCGATGTTGATAATGCGGCCCCAACGCTCTTTCATCATGCCGGGCAGCACTTGTTGAATGGCGTGGAAGGCGCCGCTTAAGTTGGTCTGCAAGACTGAATTCCAGTCGTTTGTTTTTATGCGCACAGCCAGACCGTCTTTAGTAATGCCGGCGTTGTTGACCAGAATATCTAGCCTTCCAAACTCTTTGGAAGCTTTCGCAATGGCAGAGCTAATGGAATCGGTGCTGCTGAGGTCCATCTCGACCACGAATGCGTCTGCGCCCGCTGCGCTGAGTTCTTCGGCAACGGCGTTCAGTTTCTCACGCGAGCGCGCGGCGAGTACAACTCGATATCCAGCAGAGGCAAGGGTGCGTGCGCATGCTTCTCCGATGCCACGGCTCCCACCCGTCACCAGCGCTGTTCGCGTGTTCATTTCCTTCTCATGATAATGGGTGTAGCCGAATGCCAGCGTTTACTGACTTACGTGAATTTATTCGAGCGCTGGAGCGCGCGGGAGAGTTAAAGCGCATTCCGTTCGAGGTAGATCCTTATTTGGAGATGACTGAGTTTGCCGATCGCTCGGTGAAGAGCGGTGGCCCGGCACTGCTGTTTGAAAAAGCCAAAGGTTCAAGATTCCCGGTGTTGTTGAATGCCTACGCCAGCATGCGGCGCATGGAGATGGCACTCGGAGTATCGAACATTGACGAGGTAGCCGACCGCATTACCGGCTTCCTGGAACTGCAGAAGCCGGAGTCGTTGTTCGACAAGCTGAAGATGCTGCCGAAGCTGGGCGAAGTCGCCGCCATGTTCCCGAAGGTGGTAAGCGACGGGCCGTGCAAGGAAGTAATCCAGCGAGAAGGCTTTTCGTTGAAGGACTACCCGGTGCTGCACTGCTGGCCGGGTGATGGCGGACCGTTCATCACTTTGCCCATGGTATTTTCCAAAAATCCCGCTACCGGCAAACGCAATTGCGGCATGTATCGGATGCAGGTATTCGACGGGCAAACTACCGGCATGCACTGGCAGAAGCATAAGCAGGGCGCGGAGCACTATCGACGAATGGCTGCGGAAGGAAAAACGACGCGCATGCCGGTGGCTGTGGCCATTGGGTCAGACCCGCTGACAATATACTCGGCGATCCTGCCGCTGCCGCCTGCCATCGACGAGATGCTGTTCGCCGGCTTTCTGCGAGGCAAATCCGTTGAGATGGTGAAGTGCGAAACCTCCGACATCGAAGTGCCGGCAAACGCCGAGATCGTTCTGGAAGGGTACTTGAATTTGGGCGAGATGCGGCGCGAGGGACCGTTCGGCGATCACACCGGCTTCTATTCACTCGACGACGAGTATCCCGTGTTTCACGTGGAATGCATCACACGGCGCAAGAACCCGGTGTATGCGGCTACCATTGTCGGGCCGCCCCCCATGGAAGATTTCTATATGGGCAAGGCTATTGAGCGCATCTTCCTTCCGCTGATGCGGATGCAGCTTCCGGAAGTTCGCGACATCTGTATGCCGGCCGAAGGTGTCTTTCACAACTTGATTCTGGTCTCGATTCGCAAATCGTACCCGGGCCATGCGCGCAAGGTAATGCACTCAATCTGGGGAACGGGTCAGGCGATGTTCAGCAAGTGTATCGTGGTGGTCGACGAGAACGTCGATGTGCAGAATGTGGCGACTTTGGCGTGGCAAGCGCTGAACAACATCGATCCACAGCGCGATATCGAGTTCGTGACAGGACCGGTAGATTCGCTGGACCATTCGAGCCGGCTGCCTAACTTTGGTTCCAAGATGGGCATTGACGCGACAACGAAGTGGCCAACCGAAGGCTTCAACCGGCGCTGGCCCAACGTGATAAAGATGTCGCCCGAGGTGGTGAGCCGGGTAAACGAGATGTGGAAACGCGCCGGGCTGAACCGTCCTGCTTAAACGGTAAGCGCATGGAAAGAGTACCTTTCCTGGCGACCACAGCGGCCTCGCCGTACCAGGGAATCAGGCTACCAGTTTCGGTTCTGCTCGACAATGTGCGAAGTATGTACAACGTAGGAGCATTCTTCAGAACCGCGGATGGCGCTGGTGTCGAGCGGCTTCTGCTGAGTGGAATCACCGGGCGACCTCCCATAAGCGGCATTAGCAAAACCGCCTTGGGAGCCGAGGAGCGAGTGCCCTGGCGAGGTGTGAACGATGTTCATTCGGAGCTGTTGCATTTGCGCGCCTCCGGTTATGAGATCGCCGCAATTGAGACCAGCGTGCGTGCGGTTGACATCTTCGAATGGCAGCCGCGTTTTCCGGTGTGTGTTCTGTTCGGTCACGAGGTAGAGGGTTTAGAGACGGCGCTGCTGGACGCATGCGACACACACGTGCGCATACCGATGCTAGGCGTGAAGCACTCGCTCAATGTGGCGAGCGCCGGCGCGATTGTCATGTACGAACTGCTGAGAAAGTATCGTGCACTGTGCGCCCGCTCTAATTGATAGGACGCCAGGCCCGGCCGTCGCAGGCCAGCAGTTGGTCAGCTTCAGCAGGGCCTTGGCTGCCCGAGTCGTAAAATGCAAGGTCATCAGCGCTCTTGCCCCATTGATCCAGCAGCGGTTGCACCACGCTCCAGCCAGCCTCGATGTTATCGGCACGCTGAAACAGTGTGGCATCACCGATCATTACGTCGTACAACAGCGTTTCGTATCCGGTACTCGGCGCGGTGCCGAAATAATCCTCGTACTTGAAGTCCATTCGCACATCGCCAATCCGAACCGAGGGCCCCGGAATCTTGGCTCCGAACTCAAGCGCAATTCCTTCATCCGGCTGAATACGCAGCAGAAGCCAGTTCGGGGCCGCAGCGGGTAGATTCATTTCGCGCAGCAACGTCCCGGGAACCCCCTTGAACTTAATGGCGATCTGGGTCTTGCGGCGGGCCATCCGCTTACCGGTGCGAATGTAGAAGGGAACGCCGGACCAGCGCCAGTTATCGATCATCAGTTTGAGCGCGACGTAGGTCTCAACCGGAGAGCCGGGCGAGACATCGGGCTCCGAACGGTAAGGGGCAACGGATTGCCCATCTATATCGCCAGCCTTATATTGAGCACGCACGGCTCCGCAGTTATTCTTGCTATCGCAAACATGAACAGCCTCTATCACCTTTGCCTTTTCCGACCGGACAGCGTCAGCAGCAAATGAGTTTGGAGCCTCCATGGCCGTCATCGCCACCAACTGAAACATGTGGTTGGGAACCATGTCGCGCAAGGCTCCTGTCCCCTCATAAAACTTACCGCGCTTTTCAACCCCAACCGATTCGGAAACCGTGATCTGTACATGATCAATCCGGTCGCGATTCCATAACGGCTCAAAAAGTCCGTTGGCGAACCGGAAGGTCATAATATTCTGTACCGTTTCTTTGCCGAGGAAATGGTCTATCCGGAAAATCTGCTTCTCTCCCAGAGTGCGAAGGATCTGCGCGTCAAGATCTTGGGCCGATGGAAGATCATGGCCGAACGGTTTTTCTACCACAACGCGCCGCCAGTGGCCCTCTGTCTCGCACGACAGGCAGGCTTTGCCAAGCTGGTCGATGGTGGATCCGAAGAAACGATCGGACACAGCAAGATAGAAAAGGTAGTTGCCACCAGTGCCATTACTCTTGTCCACGGCCTCCAGTGTGGTCTTAAGCTGTTGATATGAGCCGGCGTTTGTCAAATCGCCCTTCATGTAAGACATTTTGCTCGCCAACCACTTCCAGGCGTCCTGATTCAGGGCAGCTTTCTCACCTCCGGCTTTCACAAACTCCTCGGTCATCTGCGCCAAGTTGTTGCGCCACTGGTCGTCACTGCTGTCAACCATGTCAAACCCAACGATGGCGAACTCTTCCGGCAGCAGTTGGGCGCAGGCCAGATTGTAAAGGGCCGGCACGACCAACCGCTTAGTTAGATCGCCGGCTGCTCCGAAGATCACCATTGCACAGGGTCCAGCTGGCTTTGCTCCGCTATCTTTGTCGAGTGGCATGGTCCTAGTTTGACCCATCAACGGCGCGTGCCGATTGTATATGTAAGAATCCTGCTAGAGTCTGATCTAACGGAAGTGAACATAAACATCGGCCAGCAGCTTGCGTTTCTGTTTATTCTGGCGTTGCCTATTGCGTCAGTCGCATGGACTGTGACTCACGAAGAAGTGTTCAAGGAGCCTCGCGAATTCTGCAAGAACCGGAGCCAGAGCTGTGAGAATCTGGTCCAGCGCAAATTCTTCTACTTGTTCACCTGCGAGTATTGCTTCAGCCACTACGTCACTCTCTTTTTCCTGGTCATAACGCGGTTTAAGCTGCTGTACGAAGACTGGCGAGGATATATGATTGCCGGTTTTGCTTTAGTGTGGGTAGCCAACTTCTATATGAACATCTACTCACGCGTGCGGCTCGATATCAAAAAAGAAAGAGTCGAGATAGAAGCGACTGAGAAAACCCTTCACCAAACCTAGCTAATGTCCTAACAACTTCTTGCGGTCTTGCGAGGTCAGCTCATCGTACAGGTGAGTAAAGACAGCATTGGTCCACCCAAATCCGGCCTGGTTGGCACTATAGCCAAAGTGAATCTTAGAAGCAACGTTGGAGCCGCCATTGACAACGTCGTACTTCTCGACAATATAGCCTTGACGAAGAAATTCGCGGTTTACCAGGCTGAGAAACTCGAGTGAAATCCGTTCGGCCTCCCTGTCATAGCCATAGCGCCGGAGCCCATCAACGGCAATCAATTGCAGAGGCGCCCAGCCAAAAGGCGAATCCCACTGGTTGCCGCTCGCGTGAATGCTGGTTTGTAATCCTCCCGTACGCTCAAACTGAGGAAGGTTATCTTTCACCCGCGCAGCCTGCTCCTTACTCGCGATACCAGCCCAAAGCGGGTAAAAGGTTGTCAAAAAGGGATAGTGCCGGACGTTCTTGCCCATGAAATTGTAGTCGTAATACAGACCGTCTTTGGCGTTCCACATCAGTCGGTTGATCAGGTCTGCCCGATGCTGCGCGCGATCTTTCCACTCCTTCACTTCGCTGTCGCGGCCGAGCGCATGTAAGATGTCGCCAGTCTGCGATTCCATCATGTAGAGCAGCGAATTCAGGCAGACCGGATTGTAATGAATGATGTCGATATTGAATGGGCCAAAACGGTTCGACGGATCGAAGCCAGATTCCCTCATCGAGCGGTCGCCCTTATAGAAGAGCGGCTTCAGTTGATCGGTCGCCCGATCGTAGTATTGATTAACGTCGTAGTCGGTAATCTGGTGGGTCCTGAAGTATTCCTTCACCAGCTGATAGTGATTGCGGCCGGCGGCATCTTTCTCTGCTGACAGAACCTCTGGCGCTGGGCCCTCACCACGATCAAAGTAGCGGGCGAGTCCGGTTTCAGGCGTCAGGTGTGGCTCCTGCACCCAAACTCGGTAGTACTTCTCGATCAGCGGCACCGCCTTGCTTAACCACTCGCGGTCGTGTGTCTTCTCATAGACCCCTAGAACCATCTCAGTAAGGAACGGCGGTTGCGATCTAGTGAGGTAGTAAGAGCGATTGGCATTCAGCACCTGGCCATAGTTTTTCACTTGATAAAGGAAATTGTCGGTAAGATTCTTGGCTAATTCAATCTCTCCGTCCCGCAACAGGCCGACCTGAATAAAGTAACTGTCCCATCCATACATCTCATTGAAGCGTCCGCCCGGCACAACATACGGATGCGGTAGATAAAGCAGTCCCTGTACTTTCAATTGGTCAAGGTCGGCTGGAAGCGGAACCAGATCAATCGTCTTAAAGCTGGAGGCAGGCATGTCTTTACGCAGCCCTTCCTCAACCACTTGCAGGTCATCTGACTGGGGAACATAGACTGGCCAGCGACCGTCTGGGCCGGTTTTGAACTTGGGATCAACTGCGGCCTTAGCCAGATCTGCGTCTGAGCGGGTCAGAGTCTTCCACGTCGTCTTGATGTAAGCCAGAATGTCGGGACCATCTGTTTTCGGCGATGGCTCAGCCGGGGCAATCGGCTGCTGAAAGGTAAGCTGAGCGCACAGAACCGTTACGGTGAGAACGGTTACCGTGACAACACGACGAAGATACATGGGCAGAGCTGGCTCCTTTCCTACCCTATCGCTGAAACGAGAGAAAGCCGGATGTTTCCGAAGCACCAAAGCACCGTTTAGAATCTACCAGGAGAAAACGACAGCCTGCTTCTGGAAACCAGCGCCGTCCCCCATTTGTAAGTGAAGGGAACTGTTGCTGATGGAGGCGCCCTTAGCAGTAACCCGCGTGCGATTCAATCGCAGAGGCAGATCATAGCTACGACCGCCTTGAGCCTCGAAGGTGAAGGACGCCTGCCGGTCAGCGTAGGATTGATCGACTACCTTCAATTGCAAAGTCGTCGCTCCTTGCTCAGGAACGTTCGCTGGAATAGCAATTTCGACTGCTGGAAGGGCGATTCGGACGACTTGATCCTTACTGCCGCGGCAGGAAGCGGCTCCAGTCGCCTGAGCTTGCAGGCAGAAGGGTGTGCTGTCTTGAGTATGTCCTTCGACGATGAGGGTGTCGCCTTGACGGTGGAAGGCAAGGTCAATCCGCGCGGAGCCAAGAGGGACATTGTGAAGCTTGGCGCTGTCCCAGGTCGCAGGCAGATGCGGCGCAATGCGAAGCGTATGAGCCGACGCATCCCAGTCCAGACCAAAGAGCCCGCGTAACATCGGTGAGATCACCATGGCTGACGACCACAGTTGGTGGGAACTGCTACGCCCGAGTGGCTGAAAGTAATCGCCTGAAAGCAGTTCGGTTACAGCGCCCAGATCTTGCGCCCACGTGAGGTTTACGTTCTGCATCAGGTGCGCGTAACCGGAGAGCGAACGGCCACTACGATACTCAGCAAGCGAAGTCCAGCCGGTAAAGAGCGGCCAGATGGATCCCTGGTGATAGCTGATGGGGTCGTAAAAGGGACTTTCATTGCTGATGTCGCGCGTACCCCAGTCCGCAGAAAATTCAGGCGAAGCCCAGCGGCTCAGCATAGGCCCCGGGGAAGCGAGAGAGAACGTCCCATCCCACCAGGCAACGGACGGGTAGATGCTCGCGGTGCTGTCCTTGACGCCGTTCTTATCACGGCTGAAAGCGTAGAAGTTGGACGCCGGCTCATAGTATTCAGACTCGATCCTGGCGGCAATTGCGTCGGCTTTAGACCGAGCCGTTGCAGCAAGAGTCTCGTCACCCATCAAGCGGGCCAGGCCCGAAAGAGCGCGCGAGGATTGCACGTCGAGCGCCGCCAGGTAAACCTCCTGATAGGGCATGCCCTGCGGCCAGGATTCCACCCATCCCGTGCCTTGCGTGTTATTGAAAATCCCATCGGCTGACTCGTGAGCTCGCGTGAAATGATAAGCTTTCTTGACCGCCTCCCAATTGCTTCGCAGGTATTCGACATCGCCGCTGGTGCGAACGTAGTCGCCCATCGCCATCACCAGCAGGGGCGCAGCATCGGCAGCCGCATAGAAGTAGGGAGTGGACTTCCAATCGAGAGCGTCAGCAGACTGCGAAAACTCGTGCATAATCTTGCCGTCTTGACGCTGGCGTTTAAGAATAAAGTCGAGCGCACGACGGGTAAGCGCAAAATCGCCATAGCTGTTAATAGCGTACGTAGACCAGAGCGTATCGCGACCGAAGAACCAGGCATACCCAGGGCGGGCCGAGTCAGCCGATTCGTAGTAGCCGGCAACCAGGCCTGTCTCGTCGTGGTACTTCACTTGGGCCTGATCGATAGCGACTTCAGCCCAGCGTAGAGCTTCATTCAATCGTGGATCGGGCGTTTCGATTGAGAGCGTACGTGCCTGTAGTTGCCGATAGTTGTTCAGCGTCTCGCGGTAGAGCGACGGCACGGCGGAGTTGATAGCAGCCAACTGAGTCAGCGCTGGTTCGGTACTGCCGAGAGCCATGAGCAGCGGATACTCTTTGCCGCTGTCACGCTTAGGGTCGAAGGAGAGTTTAAGTTCGAGCGGAAAGGTCTGAGGATGCTCCTGATAAGGCACCATGATGCCGGGGCGAGTGCCGGGCATGCCGACGACGGCTGAAAAGTTTGGATCGTCCGTATGCAGAATGTAGGCTCCTGAGTTGGCATCTTTCACCCACTCGCCATTCGGCCTGCCAGGATTTGGAGCTGGCCACATTCGAAGCATCTCGGGCGTGAAGGAAAAAGTGATCTCAAGTGGGCGGGCAGAGCTGATCTCAAACACGACGGCGCTGCCAGTCGGAACCGGCGCCTGGCCACGGGGAGCAAACATGTGCTGGCGAACCGTGAAATCCGGATGAGAGTAAGTGATGGTGGTCTCAGCCGGAGTGACTTTAATTTCAGCCGCAATGGCATTGACGTCGATCGGTACCGGATAGTCAGCGAGTTCTGCGCGGATTGCAAAGTTGCTGAACAACTTGATAGGCCACTGCCAGGCTTCGAACTTGCCGTTCTGGCGACCAAAGAGAGCGCCATGCTCTCCGGCAACAGTCCAGGGCTGCCGTGGAACGCAAGGCGCAATGATCTGTAAGTCAGACTGAGCCTTTGTGAACTTGGGCAAGGGCGCTAGTTCGGCACCGAAACAAGTTGCAGCAAGGAGAAAAGATACTACCTGCTTCCGCATACGCATTGCCCTATGGAATCACACGGCGCTGCGGTGACGGCAACTCAGGGTAGCTTGGCGAGTTCGTTGCGATAAAGAACGTTGCCGGGATAGTGTTCGGCCAGGAAGGTCAGAAACTGTTTAGCCTCCCCCGTATTGCCTGCACGCAGGGCAGCAATGGCAAGTAGAACCTTTGCGTAAGGCGCGAGAAACCGCCCGTCCGTCGCAGTCTTGCGCAGCTGCTCAAGGCCTTCTTCGCGGTCTGTCCTGGCGCCAGTCGCCCGCAGTAGCCAACGCACCGGGGCCGGCTTTTGACTCAGCAGATAGTTCTCGACTCCCACAGCAATGTAGGCGTCGTGATAGTCGGGGTGCGCGGCTAACAGGCGGTCAGCAATGGAGACGCCCTGCTTAATTTCACTTAAAGCTGCGAGTTCACGCTTTTGAATAAGCGCCAGGTAGTCCGCATGCAAGCCCAAGCGCATAACCTGCGCCAGTAGAGCATTCGGATCGGAGGGCGAAGCCTGAAGAGCCGCCGCGGCGAGTGCGTCCGTGCGGCTCAGGTCGGCTTCGAACTTCTTGGCAATCTCGGGATCCTCCTTGGGGCGGGAACCCAGGAATTCCTTGTTATTGGTGAGGAACTGAGACTGAAGAATGCCAAGCTGATTAAACTCACTGAACAAGTAAGCAGCGGCATCAGAAACCGGGCCTAAAGGATCATTGGCGTGAGCTTGCTCATAGGCTTGGAACGTCTTGTGAGCCGCTTCGAACTGCAAGTTGTACATCTGAGAATAACCAGCCGCCAGAGCCGGGTTGGCAGGAGGTACAGCGAAGCAAGTACTAACACACGTGAGTGAGACAGTAAGCAGGAACTTCACGTGAAATGAGCCGAAGGAGCTTTGTACTTTTGGGGCGGCCAGTGGGATTTGAACCCACGACATCCAGAATCACAATCTGGCGCTACTACCAGCTGAGCTATGACCGCCGTACTCCCTTCAGCTTAACATCGGCAGGCAGGGCTCACATCAGGCTGATAGGGTCCACGTCGATGACCAGTGAGGTGGCCCCCCAACGATTGGCCTCGGCATACTCGCGCAAGCGCCCGAGAGTGTCACGCAGGACCTGACGTCCGGAAGCTTTCAGCAGGATCTGGTAACGAAACTCGCTCTTGACTCGCAGAACGGGGGCTTCGGCTGGACCCATTACGCGTAGGCCTTGCAGGGGTGGGTTCAGGAGGTAGCCGAGTTCAGTCGCCATCCGTAACGCGTCTTCCTGGTGCGAGGCGCGAACCAGCACGTTAGCCATAACGGCAAACGGCGGATAACGCATCCACTTCCGAAACTCCAGTTCTTTCTTGTAGAAGGCTTCGAAATCCTGGTCGGCAGCAAGGCGCACGGCATAGTGATCAGGATTCAACGTCTGAATCACCACGCGACCCCGCATGTCGCCACGCCCTGCACGACCGGCCGCCTGCGTCAGTAATTGGAAGCTGCGTTCGGCGGCGCGGAAATCAGGCATGCTCAGACCGATATCGGCCAGCACAATGCCGACCAGCGTGACGTTCGGAATGTCGTGGCCTTTGGCTATCATCTGCGTGCCGACCAGAATGTCGATCTCGCCGTTACGAAAGGTTTGCAGAATATGTTCGAAGGCGCCTTTGCCGCTGGCAGTATCGCGATCAAGCCGCGCGATCCGAGCAATTGGCAGATGCTGATGCAGTTCGTCCTCAACGCGTTCGGAGCCGGTGCCAAGAAACTGGATGAAGTCACTGCCGCAGTGCGAACACTCGGTAGGAACCTTCTCGGCGTAGCTGCAGGTGTGGCAGAGCATCCGGCGATCACGCCGGTGGTGGGTGAGCGCCACTGAACAATTCGGGCATTGCAGGCGTTCGCCGCAGGCACGGCAGACCATGAAACTGGCAAAGCCCCGGCGATTGAGCAGCAGCATGGTCTGTTCGCCCTGCGCGATTCGCAGCTCTATTTCCTCCAGCAATTTTCGGGAGAAGGTAGCCTGCCGCTTGGTCTCAAGGAACTCGACGCGCATATCGATAATCTCGACTTCCGGCATAGGACGCCGGGCGATGCGCTCTGGCAGGCGAAGCAATGTGTACTTGCCGGAATCGGCATTGAAGCGGCTCTCTATACTGGGCGTGGCCGACCCCATCACAGTCACCGCGTTGGCTTCACGCGCCCGCATGATGGCAACATCGCGACCGTGATAGCGCGGCGTATCCTGCTGCTTGTAGCTGCCGTCGTGCTCTTCATCGACGATCACCAGGCCTAGATTCTGCACCGGCGCAAAGACTCCGGAGCGCGTTCCAACCACCACCCGAGCCTGGCCATTGCGGATGCGACGCCACTGGTCAGCACGCTCGGCTTCTCCAAAGGCGGAGTGCAGAATCGCAACCTGGCGGCCGAAGCGTTGAAAGAACTGGCCCGCTACGGCCGGGGTCAAGGCGATCTCGGGTACCAGCAGCAACGCATTCTTTCCAAGCGCCAGAGCAGACTCAATGCTGCGCAAGTACACTTCCGTCTTGCCCGAACCGGTAACGCCTTGCAGCAGGAATGCCTTGAACCCGCCGGCTTCCAACGCCTGATGAATTGCAGCAGCGGCCTCACTCTGGTGCGCGTTCAGTTCAGGCACGGGCCGCTCGTACCCGGTAGGGGCCGCCAAGCCTTCGGTCTCCAGCTTGACTAACTCTTGCCGGGCCAGGCTACGGGCGGACTCGCTGCTGCGCTTAACAACCTTGCCCAATTCGGCTAAGTTGTGCGGGCCTGGATGCAGTTCGAGAAAGGCAATCAACTCGCGCTCTGATTTTTTGAGTTTGGCTTCCGGCGCCGGGCGACGCACAAACTCTACTTGCAGGCGCTCGGCGGCGGCACGTGCCGGGTCGCGCTCTTCCCGTCGTTCTTCGGCGATAATCCAGCCACGCTTCACCAGGCTGCGCAGAGTGGTGCGAGCATTCTGAACCTTGCCGGTGAGGTACTCGAGAGAGCGCGAGCGCGTTTCCAGCAGTGCCAGCATCTCGGTAGCCGGATCGAGAACGGTGCTGACGACCAGTTGACGGGCTACGTCGCGCCCCAGGTCTGTAAGCGAGTAACTGACGGTGCGGCGGATCTCGCCACCTAGCGGCAGCATGCCTCGCAAGACTTCGCCCACCGGTGCGCAATAGTAGCCGGCCATCCAGTGAGCGAGTCGAAGCAGTTCGCCATCCAGCACCGGCTCGGCATCCAGCAAGCTGAGCACATCCCGAACCTGTTCTGTTTTGTCATCATCGTGTAAGCGCAGGATGACCCCAACCAGTTTGCGTTTACCAAAGGGAGCCAGGACGCGGCAACCAGCTGAAACTCGATGACGGAGAGTCAGCGGGATCCGGTAAGTGAACAGCCGATCAACAGGAACGGGGAGAGCCAGATCGCAGTATGCAGACGGGGCGTCAGGCATCGGCTTCGCCGATGGCTTGAAAGGCCGGACGTAGAGCCGGGTACAGCGAACGGTAGATGGCGTAGCGGCGGGCGTAAGCGGAGGCCGAAGCTGGTTCGGGTTGTCGGCCCGATACTTCCTGGATCGCTGCCGCCACTATTTCGCGAACGGTGCCGTATTCGCCCGATCCTCCCAGCGCCAGCAAAGCTGCTCCATAGGCAGAGCCTTCCTGCGTCTCCAGAACCGCTACGTAGACATTGAATATGTCGGCAAAAAGCTGATGCCAGAACGGGCTCCGGGCGCCGCCGCCGGAGAGCCGGATGACCGCCGGATCGGCGCCCAGCGCACGGATAATCTGCAGGCCATCGTTCAAGCTGTAGGTGACGCCTTCCAGTACTGAACGCGTAAGATCGGCGCGGCTGTGCTTAGCTGTCAAGCCAATCCAGCAGGCTCGTGCCAAAGCGTCCAGATGCGGCGTCCGTTCGCCCATCAGGTAAGGCAGCCAGAAAAGGCCATGGGAACCGGCAGGCGAGGATGCAGCCTCCGCAGTGAGATCGTCATATTGAGCTTCCGGAGCGAACCGGTTGCGAAACCATTGCAGGCTCAGACCAGCGCCTTGCGTAACACCCATCACATGCCAGGCATCGGGCAGCGCGTGACAGAACGTATGGACACGGCCCTCCGGGTCATACGCGGGCTTGTCCAGATAGGCAAACACCACCCCGGATGTTCCGAGTGTGCAGGACATGGTGCCGGGCATGACGATGCCGTTTCCAATTGCGCTCGCAGCCTGGTCGCCCGCACCGCCTACGACGGGCGTTCCCTGGGCCAAACCGGTGACTTCAGCTGCTTCGAAGCTGACTTTGCCGGTTACGGCGCTCGATTCCACAACAACCGGCAAGATACTCGCATCCAAACCCAAGCCCGACACAACGGCATCCGACCAGCGGCGATGCACTACGTCGAACAAGCCAGTTCCGCTTGCATCAGAAACATCGGTGGCATACTCGCCGGTGAGCTTGAAACGAATGTAGTCTTTGGGCAGCAGGATCTTGCGGATGCGGGCAAACTGCTCCGGCTCATGGTCGCGCACCCAGAGAAGCTTGGGCAGTGTCCATCCGGTAAGCATGGGGTTTGCCGTCGCCTGTAGAATGGCTTCGACCCCTAGCTTGCTAATAATGGAATCAACCTGTTGCTGGCTACGCTGATCGCACCAGATCAACGCCGGCCGAATCACTTTGTTATCGCGATCAAGCAATACCAGCCCATGCATCTGGCCGGTGAGACCTATACCGACAATCGATTTTGCACTTATTCCGGATGAGCGCAGCAGGCCCTGAACTGCGAGTTGAGTGGCACTCCACCAGTCGTCGGGATCTTGCTCGGCCCACAACGGACGAGCCATCGCCATCTCCTGGTGCGGTGACGAGAAAGAATCGCGCACACGCCCTCCGTCGCTGATTAGCAGCGACCGCGAGGAAGTGGTTCCGACGTCAATACCGAGAGAGTAGGAAGGCGAAGTTCCGGAAGCCATGCAGTCTAGTAGCGACTGCAGGCAGCAGCAGCCGTCGCTTCAGCATACAAAGCTCGCTGCAAGGGCAGGTAGGCCGCCCCGAAAAGACCGGCGTCGGCGCCTAGCAGGGCCTTCTCGACGCGCGTCCCGGTTCGCTTACAGGTGTAGGATCGCCGGTACAACTCCGAGAACATGGCCGGGGCAAAAAATTCCCACGCGGGTAGCGGTCCGCCGCTGAGCAGGTACAGCGGAAAGTTAAAGAGGCTGACCAGACTCGCCAGAGCAATCCCCAGCGACCTGCCAACCGATTCAAAGACGGTCAGCGCACGTTCGTTCCCTGCCGCGGCTAGATTGTAAACCTGCAAAGCCGAGATATCTGCGCCCAGACCCAGAGAGCGGGCCATGGAGACAATGGCCGAGGCAGAGGCATGCTTTTCGAGGCACCCCGTGTTGCCGCAGCCGCATGGATGGCCGTCCGGATAGATGGTCATGTGGCCAATCTCGCCGGCCATTCCCCGGAAGCCATGCAGTATTTGCCCTTTGACGACAATCCCGCCACCTATTCCGGTGCCAAGCGTCAGCAACACCAGATCTTCGACGCCTTGGCCGGCACCCATCCACATTTCGCCTAGAGCAGCAGCATTCGCGTCGTTTTCCAGAACGATGTGAGTTCCCAGCTGGCGCTGGATATGGTCGCGGATGCAGAACCCGGTGAATCCCGGCAAGTTTGTAGCCTCTAAAACGCAGCCCTTTTCAATATCGATATAACCGGGAATGCCGATGCCTACGCCACGTAAGGACTGTGCCGGCCTTCCGCCACAGATAGCCTTAATAGTCCGGACGATGTCCTCCACAACACGCTCGGGCCCATCGTCAAAGACTGCCGGCAGAGAAACGCGCTGTAGTACAACGCCATCCACATCGACCGCAGCAACGCGGAGGTTTGTACCGCCTAGATCTACGCCGATTGAGTATGCTGCCATGCGCCCAGAGATCATAACAAAATGGTGACTTCTCCCGCGTCTCCCGAGAAATTAGCTGGTGGTATACGCGACTTCCAGCCAAAAGTGAGCTGCTGTTTGAATCAATGTGAAGAAGCTATCCAGGTCTACCGGCTTGCGCAAATAGCAGTTGGCGTACAACTTGTAAGCATCCCGGATATCGCGCTCAGAGTCCGAAGAAGTTAACACTGCAATGGGGATAAGCCGGAGCCGCGCATCGTCTTTGAACTGTCGGAGAAGTTCGCGCGAGTCGGACCTGGGCAAGTTGAAGTCAAGAAAGATCAGCCCGGGCCGAGGGGCGTTCGCATGCGGTCCTTCACGGCGCAAGAAGGCCAGAGCTTCTTCGCCATCGCCAGCCACGTGGATCGCCACCGGCGGCTTCATCTCCCGGAGAGCCTCGCGCATCAAGCGCACGTCTCCCGGATTATCCTCCACTATCAAGATGCTGCGCTGGCCCGGCAAAGGTTACCTGACCTGCCACAAAACAGACGTTCGCACAAGTTGGAAAGACTAGTGTATCTGAATTTTGTGGCTCTTAATAATCGGGAAAAACTGAAGCGCCGGGGCAGCGCCATTGGCGGTACGCTTCACGGCTAAGTCAGGAGCGCAGTATCCCTTGAAAAGCCATTTCGGCTACTTCGTCGGCGTAAGCCGCCGTCAGTTTGCCGTAACCGGAGAGCAGGCGGAAGTACAGCGGCCATAGAGAAGGTCAAGCAACTTGTTTAACTGCCTGCCAGCCTGATGTTGTCGAAAAACCGCTTTGGCATCCAGCCGCCTCGGTTGAATCCACATAGTTAAGAACGCAGCGGGCGGCCTCCTCGTCAATCTACGCCGCTGCCGCAAGAGCCCGCAGACCGCGCCCGCAACGCGTCCACTAGCAGGTTGGAACTTAGTGTTCCACCAGCGATGGGTCGTTGCTTTGCTGACGACGATTAGTGAAAGGTGACGATCTCCATGGCGTAGTCTTGCGCGGAGCTGGCGCTAACGGAGGCTTGGTAAGGCCCTGTAGCCGAGACGATGCGGTCGAGCAGGCAAACCGTGGCGCCGCTAGGATCGTTGGTTTGACTCTCGATAGTCCAGCCACTGGCGGGGCTGGAACAGGCAGGGTTCGCGGTTACTGTTGCGCCCCAGGAGAACAGATATTCGTTGGCGGACGTAGTGGTGACTGTGGCGGAGGACCACGCGGTGGTTGGCGTCAGTGACTCGTGGAAGCCGGACTGGTCGAGCGGAGTGGAGGTGTTCAGTCCGGCCACTTCCGCCACGGCTACAAGTAAATAAGTGCTGCCACCGCTGAAGTTCAGAGTCAGTGAGCTCGCGCCGCCGCCGGTCACTTTGACGTAATAGAAGTTAGTAAAGGTGACGCTGCCGGAGACCTGGTGGGCGATGGGCGTCGCCAGGCCGCGAGTGAAGATGTCGCCCGATGCATCGCTGATACCAATGATATCGAGCGGCCAGAAACTGACTCCGACGATCAAGGTGTGCCCGGCACCAGTGGGTTGTGGAAGGGTGAGTGTGACGGTTCCGCCGGCAGTAGGTTGGCGGCTGAAGGTCGCTTTCTGGATGACCGAGATGGCCGGGAGAGCGGTAACGGAAAAAGCACTGGACAGAGTGCTGGATACGTTGCCGGGATTGGTAACGGTGACATCGCGTGCACCGACAGAAGCACTGCTACTAATGGCGATGCTGGCGGTGAGTTGGGTAGCGGAGTTGAAGGCGCACGAGTTTACGGTGATGTCGGATCCGAAGGAGCAAGTTGCGCCGCTCTGGAAGTTACTGCCGGTGAGGATGACGGACGCGAGAGTCTGACCCGGCGCGCCGGAGTTGGGGTTAATCGAGCTTAAAATGGGCGCGGGCGCCGGACCGGCGGCGGTGACGGTGAAGCCGTTTGTCAGAGTGCTGGACTGGCTGCCGGGATTAGTGACGGTGACGTTGTGAGCGCCTGCAGTCGCGCTCGTGCTGATGGCGATGCTAGCGGTGAACTGGGTAGCCGAGTTGAAGGTGCAGGAGTTCACGGTAATTCCTGTTCCAAAGCTGCAGGTTGCGCCGCTCTGGAAGTTACTGCCGGTGAGGATGACGGACGCGAGAGTCTGACCCGGCGCACCGGAGTTGGGGTTAACGGAGTTCAAGATGGGCGCGGGCGCTGGGCTAGCGGCAGTAACAGTGAAGCCGTTAGTCAGAGTGTTCGCCTGCCCGTCGGGATTCGTAACTGTGACGTCGTAAGCGCCAACGCTAGCCTTGGCGGTAATACTTATGTTGGCGGTGAGCTGGGTTGCGGAGTTGAACGTGCACGAATTCACGGTAACGCCTGCCCCGAAGAGGCAAACAGCGCCACTCTGGAAGTTGCTGCCATTGAGGATGAGAGACAAAGTCTGGCCCTCAGCGCCGGAATTAGGATTGAGCGAGGCTAGCGTGGGCGCGGGCGGCGGCGGAGGCGGCGGGGAGGAACCGCTTTGGAAACTGACAATTTCCATGGCATAGTCTTCCGCTGGGCTGGCGGTGAGGGCGGCCTGATACGGGCCGATAGCGGAAACGATGCGGTCGAGCAGGCAAACTGTAGCCCCACTGGAATCGTTGTTTGAGCTCTCGATGGTCCAGCCGCTGGCGGGACTGGAGCAAGCAACAGTGGCCGATGTGGTGCCGCCCCAGGAAAACAGGTATTCGTTGGTTCCCGACGTCGTAACAGGGGCGGAGGACCACGCGGTGGTTGGCGTGAGTGACTCGTGGTAGCGGGATTGATCGAACGGAGAGGAGCTATTCAGCCCGGCCACTTCGGCGACGGCTACGAGCAGGTAGGTGCTGCCGCCGCTGAAATTCAGAGTCAGTGAGTTAGCGCCGCCGGCCGTGGACTTGGCGTAAAAGAAATTGGTGAAAGTGACGCTGCCGTAGACCTCATGGCCGATAGCCGCTGCCAGCCCGCGCGTAAAGGTGTCTCCCGATCCGTCGGTGATGCTGGTGACATCCTGGGGCCAGAAGGTGACTCCGACGATCAAGGTGTGCCCGACGCCGGTAGCCTGCGGCAGGGTTAAGCTAACGGATCCGCCCGCAGTCGGCTGCCGGCTGAAGGTCGCTTTCTGGATGAGGGAGATGGCCGGGGCGGCGGCAGTCACGGAGAAAGCATTGGAGAGAGTGCTGGACTGGCCGTCGGCGTTGGCGACAGTGACATTGCGTGCGCCTGACGTAGCAGCAGAGCCGATGGTGATTCCAGCGGTAAGCTGCGTGGCGGAGTTGAAGGCGCAGGAATTTACGGTAATGCCGGATCCGAAGTTGCACGTGGCGCCGCTCTGGAAGTTACTGCCGGTCAGGATGACGGATGTCAAAGTTTGGCCCGGAGCGCCGGAATTGGGATTGACTCCGGCCAGGGCGGGCGCGGGCGGCGGACCGGCGGTGGCGACCGTGAAGCCGTTGGAGAGGGTGCTGGACTGGCTACCAGGATTGGTCACCGTGACGCTGTGGGCGCCAGCGGCAGCAGCGGAGCTAATGGCAATACTGGCGGTAAGCTGGGTGGCGGAGTTGAACGCGCACGAGTTCACGGTGATGCCGGATCCGAAGTTGCAGGTGGCCCCGCTCTGAAAGTTGCTGCCGGTCAGGATGACCGAGGAGAGGGTCTGACCCTGCGTGCCGGAGTTGGGGCTCACTGAGGTCAGGACCGGCACCGGAGGTGGCAAAGATGAGCCGCTCTGAAATGCGACGATCTCCATGGCATAGTTCTGCGCCGACCCCGCGGTGAGGGAAGCCTGATAAGACCCGGTGGCCGAGACGACGCGGTCGAGCAAGCAGACCGTGGCTCCCGCAGGATCGTTGGTTTGACTCTTAATAGCCCAGCCGCTCGCGGGACCGGAGCAAGAAGGGTTCCCGGCCGCTGTCGCGCCCCAGGAAAACAGATACTGGTTGGCGGCCGTGGTTGTGACCGTGGCGGAGGACCACGCCGCAGTAGGAGTGAGGGAGTCGTGGAAGCCGGATTGGGTGAGCGGAGCCGAAGGGTCGAGTCCGGCCACCTCCGCTACGCTAACCAGTAGATAAGTGCTGCCGCCACTGAAGCTTAAAGTCAGCGAGTTGGCGCCGCCGGCCGTGGACTTGGCGTAGTAGAAATTGCTGTAAATGGAGCTGCCCGAGACATCATGGGAGATCGACGTCGCAAGACCACGCGTGAACACGTCGCCCGATCCATCGCTGACGTTGGTGATATCAAGGGGCCAGAAGCTGACTCCGACGATCAACGTGTGTCCAACGCCTGTGGCTTGGGGCAGAGTGAGAGTGACGGTGCCGCCCGCAGTCGGCTGGCGGCTGAAGGTCGCCGTCTGGATGGCAGAAACGGCTCCGTGCAGAGGGCCCGCTACAATCAAACCCAGAAAGACAAACAGGGCGGATATCGCGCAGCGAAGGTTCAAGAGGACGGAAAGTCGTAATCCTGCGGACAGCGCAGGGGGGACATTCGAATTCGCTGTCATTCGGCGACACAATGGGTTCACAAGGCTCCTCACCAAATTGGGCGCCGGAAAGCTTACAACGGCGTGCGGTTGATACCCTCGTAAAGGTAGCAATTCGGGGCTTTGTGCGACAACGGTATTACTGACCGTAGGTACCAGAACCATTAGCTCTCATACGAGCGATCCGAGTGTCTGCTACTAGGGGTAATGGTTCTAAATGCCGGTTAGCCGATGTCGATGCTTGGGACGGTTTGGATGATTACGTACAATCCGCAATTTAGCCGCCCAATGACGACCGCGCTGCAACTCTTTCACGAGATAACTTGTGATACCGTCGTTCGCGACTTTGTGAAAACACTGGGGAAAAATCCGCGGTGCCGACCATGTACGCTAAGGAGCGTTGGAGGCGCCTTCGAAACTCGGTAATCCTTGGGAGGACGGCTTCAAAGGCTGCTTAGATTGCATCGCAACTCAATGCAAAGCCTTTTGTTTAACCCTTTTGGTCTCTCCATGCCGTTGCTCGAAGTGAGAAGCATTGTGCTGAAGCTTCGGCCTCAGCCGACATTGAAGCTCATTCATGTTTATAAAGATCCCAAACGATGACCGCTGAAGAGATAACGAGTAAATCGGAGCAATTTCGGGCGAAGCGCACCGGAGCAAGAGGTTGAAGGGGCCGACTTCCCGCAGCCCTAGCCGGCAGGGTTTGGTGGCAGCTCTGGCCGCGCTGCTTACGGGTTGCACGGTTGGGCCGAAGTACACCAAGCCGACACTCCCAGCAGCGCCTGCTTATCGTGAGCAGCCGCCCGCGCAGTTCACCGAATCGCCTGGATGGAAAATGGCCCAGCCGGCTGACGCCACCTTGCGCGGGGACTGGTGGGAAATGTTCGGCGATCCGCAATTAAGCGCTCTGGAAGTACAGGTGCCGCTTGCGAACCAGACACTAAGGGCCGCCGATGCTAATTTGCGGCAGGCCAGAGCCGCTGTGCAGATCCAGCGCTCCTATCTTCGGCCGACAATCAGTACCGTCCCTGCTATCTCTTCTAATCACATCTCGGCGAACTCACCAACGGGCTCACTGAGTTCGAAAGGATTTACCTTTGGGAACTTCGATTTACCGATCGACTTAAACTACGAAGTCGATTTGTGGGGACGTTTGCGCCGTGGCATCACGTCTGCTAAGGAGGAGTACCAAGCTTCGGCAGCGGATCGTGAAAATGTGAAGCTCTCTCTCCAAAGCGAACTCGCCACTGACTATTTTCAGTTGCACAGCATCGATGCTCAGGTCCAGATCCTCACCAATAACGTGGAGGCGTTTCAAAAGGCGCTGACCCTTACCGTCAACCGATATAACGGCGGTATCGCTTCTAAGGAGGAAGTGACTCAAGCCCAAACACAGCTGGATCAGACACAAGCGCAGTTGATCGACCAGGCGGAAGCACGCGCGCTTTTCGAACATGCGATCGCTGTGCTGATTGGCAAAAATCCAGAAGAGTTTAAGATTCCCGCAACCCCTTTGAAGCTGCTCCCGCCGGTAATCCCCACCGGCGTTCCTTCACAACTCCTGGAGAGGCGGCCCGATATAGCGGTAGCGGAGCGGCGACTTGCGTCGGCTAACGAACAGATTGGCATTGCACGCGCAGCCTTTTATCCGCAACTGCTGATCACCGCAAGTGGAGGCCTGCAGAGTGGCAGCATTGTCAATTGGTTTACCTGGCCAAGCCGGTTCTGGGCCGTTGGACCACAACTTGGGCAAACGCTGTACGACGCGGGCCGCCGAAGGGCGCAGTTGGCTAGCGTAACGGCAGGCTATGACATCAATGTTGCCGACTACCGGCAGTCGGCTCTGACCGCCTTTCGCGAGGTGGAAGACAACCTGGCGAGTCTGCGGGTGCTGGAGCAGGAGTCAGCCAAACAACATGAGGCCACCGTAGCCGCCGAAACTTCAGTGCAGTTAGCAACGAATCGGTATAAAGGTGGGTTGGTAACGTATCTGGAAGTAATTACGAATCAGGAACTCGCCTTAGCTAACGAGCGTGCGGAAGTGGATCTCATCAGGCGCCGGATGACCGCCAGTGTACTACTAATCAAAGCACTGGGAGGCGGTTGGGATACCAGCAAGCTTCCGCAAAGCTGACCCTGGCTCCAACCGCTGCACTCCCGTCCGAACTGTTACGTCCGGAAGTTAACTTAGTTTCCGCTGGGCGCTGGGTTAGACTGCGAGCCGTGATTTTGACGACGCTCCTGCATCTGCTGTTGCATCTTGTCATAGCTCTGCTTCTGGTCATCGGTCAGCAACGCACGAATCTTCGTCTCGCTGTCGCTACGGATCGACTTCATCTTGGCATGACGATCTTCCTGCGAGAGAGAAGCATCATTCCGCAAGCTTTCCATCTGGTCACGGCGGGCAGTGAGAATCGGTAGCAACTGGCTTTTCTGATCAGCGCTCAGATTCAGCTTCTTCGCCATGTGGTCTACCTGCTGCTGCGGGTCGGCCTGACGCTGTCCATGCTCATGTTTAGCCGAACTATCCGTCGAACTCCCGGTTGTCGCCTGCTGGCTTTGAGCGACCGCACTACCGGCGAAACTAAGCAGTGCCGACAACGCAAGTGTTCCTACTAGCTTTTTCATTTTCTTCTCCATTCAGAGGTCTTGTGCCTCTCACTTACTTAGACGGAGACGAACAAGGCCGGGGTAACTTCACTACCGTTAAAATTCCTTCAGGCTCCATCCCGAAACTCTGGTCGGTCGCGCTCGCTTCGTACAATACCCACGTGACTATCGGCATTGCTGGATTCGGCTTCATGGGAACCACCCATCTGCGTGGATGGCGCAAGATTCCTCACGCCTCGGTAGCAGCGCTCTGCACCGATACTGACAAGCCTCTTACCGGAGCCGGCGGCAATCGTGAAGTCTCTGCATCGCCCCTGTCCCTGGAACGCATGGAGATCCACCGTCAATGGCAGGCACTCGTTGACGATCCATCCATCGACATCATTGATATTTGCTTGCCCAGTGACCTGCATGCCGAAGTAGCTGTTGCGGCCTTGCGGAATGGTAAACATGTTCTCTGTGAGAAGCCGATGGCCTTGGATAGTGCCGATTGCGGTCGCATGCTGGAGGCTGCTTCTGCCTCCGGTCGCATCCTGATGATTGGTCACGTTTTGCGATGGTGGCCCGAGTACCTGGCTTTACATCGCTTCGTTTCGGATGAGGCGAGCGGCCGCATTCGTACTGCGACGTTCATTCGCCAATGTGCCCTGCCTGACTGGAGCGGTTGGCTCACAGACGAAACTCGCAGCGGCGGCGTGCTCCTTGATCTACTCATTCACGACATCGATCAGGCGTTGTCTCTGTTCGGATTACCCGCACGAGTTAACTGCAAGCGCTTTGCCGGCCCCGAAACTGTCATGGCTACGCTGGTGTATCCGGACGGCCCGGAAGTTCGCATCCAAGGCGGCTGGCTAGCGCCCGGCACCCCGCTCTCTATGAGCTATCAGGTGCGTGCCGACCGCGCCGAACTCCGTTTCGATTCACAAGGCTTGCATCTGAGTGATGGAGAAGGAAAGCGCCTGAACCTGGAAGTCACGCCCGCTGACGCCTATGACGATCAGATCGCTTACTTCCTCAACTGCTGCCGCCAGAATACTCAACCGTCTCAGTGTCCGCCCGCAGCTTCCGCGGAAGCAATCGGGGTTGCACTGCTTCTGAAACAATCGCGCGACCTCGGCGGTCAACCACTCGAATACCCCGCCTAACTATGCAAGGTTTAGAAGATCTCGAGATTGGTTTAGTCATTTGGGCTGGGCCCGATCCAGTGCAAACATTGCGTGATGCCAAACAGTTTGGCGTGCGCGCCGGCCAACTCGGCTTTCCCGAGGGCTTTTCCCTCAAGGGCGCAGAAGACAAATGGGATGAGGCCCTCACGGCGGAAGCTTTCTCTGTCACAACAGCCATATGCAGTTATGAAGGAGAAGACTACTCCGACATTCCGGCCGTTATGCGCACCGTTGGCCTGGTTCCACCTGAGACTCGCGCCCGCCGCATCGAGCACACCAAAGCCGTCTCTGATCTTGCTTCAAAACTCGGCATGGACAGTGTGGCCTGTCATATCGGCTTCCTGCCGCATGACCCGGCTGATCCGGCCTACCGGGAGATGCAAGCTGTCGCCCTTGATCTTGCTCGCTACTGCAACAGCAATGGCCAGAACTTTACTCTGGAAACCGGGCAGGAGACGGCAAAGGTGCTCACTCGCTTCATTAGCGATGTTCACCACCCTAACTTGAAGGTGAATTTCGATCCCGCCAACATGATTCTCTATGGGACGGGCGATCCTATCGAAGCGCTTACCGTTCTGGCCGAGCATGTCGTTTCGGTGCACTGCAAAGATGGCGACTGGCCACCCATGGAAAGTCCGCAATCGTTAGGCCGGGAACTACCGCTCGGCAAAGGTAAAGTGGATCTCCCTGCATTCCTTGCAAAGCTCAAAGAGATTGGCTACCGCGGACTACTTGCTATCGAGCGGGAAGGCGTACCGGATGCCGGGAAACGGGCTGCCGACATCCGCGCTGCTATCGAGTTACTGAAACAACTTACCGGGCGTGACTAGAAAGCGTACTTTGGCGGGGTAATGCCTTTAGCTCGCAGATACATTTCTGCTGAGGCCCGGTGATTTGTCGAATGATCCAGCATATGCAGCAAAATGTCGTAGCCCGTCTGCGGACCACCTGACCCACCGCCGCTGTAAGTCTTCGAAATCTGCTCCGGCGTCAGCTTCTGAATAGCCGCAATGGCGCTCGCATACGAGCTTTTTACGTAGGCCATAACTTCTTCTTTAGTCTTCGCCGTCGGTTTAGCCAACGTCGGCTTATCCGCAGAAAAAGCAGAAGTGAAGTATTGTAGAGCCTCAGCCAAGTGATTCATTTGGCCGCCAAAGCTCATCTGTTCGGGGGTTAGCTTGAAGTCGTAGTTTTCGGCGGGCATCGCCTCAGCGACTTTGAGCGTGAAGTCTTCCGATGTTTGCAGATGCTTCAGGAAAACTGTTTGAAACTGGGCAGCACCGTTATCGGACTCTGCCGTCGCCGGCACAATCGACAACGTTAAAATCAGCGTGGCAAGACAGAGCTTAAACATCTCAGCTCCCAAGCTTCCTTTCCCCTCGGGGAAACTTTACGGCAGCACGGGCATCTAAGCTACGCTCACGCCGCGACCGCTGCTCATCCTCGCGGCTCATCAGCACATAGGTGGCAAAGCCAATCAAAATAACACCTGTAGACCCGGACAACTTTTCCAATCGACTCACACGAGTACCTCGAAATATGGGACTTGAGTCCGCTACTTAAGTGACAAACGGATTAGCCAGAACGTCAAGCCGAGCTCTGTTGTTAGTTTGTCAAGATGTCCGCTTTTATTAACACATGATCTGTCCGTTT
>CAXTYH010000009.1:0-153646 GCA_964248405.1 uncultured Bryobacteraceae bacterium | reverse complement strand
CCGTCCCTTAACTCGTCTGTCTCACGGTACGGGTTCACTGCAATATTCACCGCCGCCGACGCCCCTCCGGGGACACCCCGGCCGGATGTCTACGGGGGGGGAATTGGGGACAGACGGAGTGAATGTCTGAGACACATAGGCCATGGCCTAGACTTCTCTTACAATGGCACGAGTGGCGCGCTTGCTGATGGAGGATGCGGTGTACCACGTCACCGCACGCGGCAATCGGAAGCAGCAGCTTTTCTTCGAACCGAACGACTACCGCTGGTATCTGGACACGCTCTCGGCAAAGAGTACGGCCTTCGCACTTGAACTGATGGGCTGGTGTTTGATGCCGAATCACGTTCACTTACTCGTGCGCGAACAGCGACGACGTGCTTTATCTCAGACGATTCGGTCGGTCCATGGCGCTTATGCCGTTCGGCTGAACCGCCTGTTAGGCGAAGGTAGTGGACACGCTTGGCAGGGCCGTTTTTACTCAGTGCCGGTGCCCGCCGATCGGGTTTGGACGGTGC
Source organism: uncultured Bryobacteraceae bacterium (assembly GCA_964248405.1). Taxonomy (GTDB): domain Bacteria; phylum Acidobacteriota; class Terriglobia; order Bryobacterales; family Bryobacteraceae; genus Bog-105. The sequence continues at coordinate 153,131 of CAXTYH010000009.1, read as the reverse complement.
TTCGGTACATCGAGCTCAATCCGGTTCGCGCCGGCTTGGTGACCACCGCCGCATGGTATCCATGGTTGACCGCACAATACCGTCTTAGGACGAATGGGAAGCCCGAGTGCCTCAGCGTCGCTGACTGGATGCACGATTGGACTCCGAAACAATGGGCCGAAGCACTCGCCACCGGCGTAAGAGGGGAAGAGGAACAACTGATCCGGCAAGCCACTAAGTCAGGAAGTTGGTCGGAGGTTAGCGCAGAGGCTGGTCATTAACTATAGGCCAGATAGGCCCAGGTCTAATCTCCTCAGGCATTCACTCCGTCTGTCCCCAGTCCCCCCAGTCCCCCCCTCCAATCCTTCACTGGCTAATCGGCCACCGTCATCGTAGGCCTGGCACGTGCCTTGGTGGCTTCTGCTTTTTCAATCACAGTTTTCGCCAATGCCGTGAAAAGATCTCTCTGCGCAGATTGTTCCTGAGTCGCAATCGGTTTACCCGTATCACCGCCCTCACGAGTCTTCGGGTCAAGCGGAATTTCTGCTAGCAATGGAACGCGCATCATCGCCGCCGTCCTTGCGCCGCCACCTTGTCCGAATACGTACAGCTTTTCGCCGTTGTGCTCCAGGTAGCTCATGTTTTCGACAAGGCCCAGCACCGGCTCGCGCACCTGCTCGAACATTAGAACTGCTTTGCGCGCGTCTTCCAGTGATACATCGGATGGGGTAGTCACAATCACCGCGCCTGTTAACGGCGTGGTCTGAATAAGTGTCAACTGCACGTCTCCTGTGCCTGGAGGCAGATCGATCACCAGGTAGTCTAAATCGCCCCAATCCACATTGCGGAGAAACTGCTGAATGACACTGTTCAGCATCGGCCCACGCCACACAAGCGGCTTATCGCCGGGGTTCAGAAAACCCATGGACATCAATTTGATGCCGTAAGCTTCTAACGGCCGGATGCGTTGGCCTTGTGCGTAGGGAGTCTCGCGGACCCCCATCATCAGCGGCACATTAGGGCCATAAACATCGGCATCCAGCAAGCCAACTGCGTGCCCGAGTTTGGCAAGGCTGATGGCCAAATTCACTGCAACGGTGCTCTTGCCGACGCCGCCCTTACCCGAACCAACAGCAATGATATTCGATACACCCGGAATGGGCAGCTTTGGCTGCTCGCCCGGAGTTTGAGGACCCATACCTCACGCTAGCACCAATCCTGCCTGTGGCTTTAGGTCAAAGCCGGCGAAATCACCACGCTCCCATTTGGCAAAAGCTGCCGCCCCAATCATCGCTGCGTTATCGGTGGCAAGGTGATTGGAAGGGAAATAGAATTGGAATCCGTTGGTCGCGGCGGCTGCTGCCCGCAATCCGCGATTGGCTGCTACACCGCCGGCAACAAGGATCGATTCCGCCCCGATCTGATCAGCGGATAGCAGGGCGCGGCGCAGTAGTTCCTCCACGATTGTCTTTTGGAGGCTGGCAATCAGATCGAGCGTCCGCTGCGGTGTAACCCGCAGCCAGCCCTCCAATGAGCGGTCTGCGTTTTGCTTTCGCCTTGCGATCTCGACCACGATGTCGGAACTTTCGGTCCACCGCAGAACTGCAGTCTTCAACCCGCTAAACGAAAAATCCAACTCGCTCCCGCGAATGCGCACCGGCTTGAACTTGACTGCGTCCGGATTACCAAACGAAGCCAATTGATCGAGCACTGGACCGCCCGGATACCCGAACCCCAGCAGCTTGGCTACTTTGTCGTAAGCCTCCCCGGCTGCATCATCGCGTGTCTTACCCAGCAGCTTGTATGAGCCGAGCTGTTCTACGGAGAAAAGGTGCGTGTGGCCGCCGCTCACCACCAGTGCCAGAGCGGGGAACTGCACGCCCTGATTTTCGATTAGCACCGAATGAATGTGACCTTCGACGTGGTTCACCCCGATCAATGGCAGGCCCGTTGCCAGGCAGAGCGCTTTCGCATATGTCACTCCGACTAGAAGCGACCCGACCAGTCCTGGCCCTGACGTCACAGCGACGGCGCTCAACTGCGAATAGTCTGCGTCGGCATCTGAAAGCGCCTGCCTTACTACCGGAACAATGGCTCGAAGGTGTTCGCGCGAGGCAAGCTCGGGCACCACTCCGCCATATTTTCCATGCACATCAAGTTGTGAAGCAATGACACTGGAGCGAATATGCAGGCTGCGTTCGACTACCGCCGCTGCCGTTTCGTCGCACGAACTTTCAATCCCTAAAATAAGAGGTTGCTGCAAGTTTCTGACTTTGATTATGACCTTCCCGAAAAACTGATCGCCCAAACTCCGCCGGAGAACCGCGGCGCCTCGCGCATGCTGCTGGTCGATCGGCAGGCAGGCCGATTTTACGATGACCAGTTCGTTAATCTTCCTGCCTATTTACAGCGCGGAGACTGCCTTGTCTTAAACGATACGCGTGTTTTTCCGGCCCGGCTCCGTGGCAACCGCAACAGCGCCTCCGGGGCCAAAGTAGAGGTGTTTCTTCTGCGTCCTCTCGAAGACGACCAGCTGACCTGGACCACGCTCGTTAAGCCAGGCAAGCGCGTGCTCTCAGGTGATCGCATACTCTTCTCACCCGATCTGTCTTGCCAAGTATTGACTCGCGGTGACTTCGGCGAGCGCACAATTCAATTTGAGGCACAACGGCCAATCCGTGAACTGCTCGATGAACTGGGCGAGGTTCCGCTACCTCCCTACATTCATCGGACCCCGGATGCTGCCGACCGGGAACGCTACCAGACTGTCTACGCTCAAAGCCGTGGCTCGGTCGCCGCGCCTACAGCGGGCCTGCACTTCACCCCACAGCTTCTTAACACATGCCGTGATGCCGGCGCACAAATAGCGAGGGTGACATTGCACGTGGGGCTTGGAACTTTCGCGCCCTTGCGTCAATCAGACCTCGATCAAATGCGCCTGCATAAGGAGAACTTTGAGATTACTGAGTCCGACGCCCAAATCATGGGAAGCGCAACACGTCTCATCTGTGTGGGAACCACAAGCGTCCGTACTGTCGAGACGGCCTGCAATCGCGGCGGCTTGGCTGCTATGCGCGGCGAAACGGATCTGTTTATTCGCCCCGGCTTTCCGTTCAAAGCGACCGGAGCTATGCTAACGAACTTCCACCTTCCTCAATCGAGTCTGTTGATGCTGGTTTCTGCTTTCGCCGGAACCGACTTGACCCTTGCTGCGTATCGTCACGCAGTTGCTGCTCGTTATCGGTTCTTCTCATACGGCGACTGTATGCTTATTCTTTGATCGAGTAGTCTGTTAGAAGCTTCTACCTATGTCCGCTTTGCCTTTCCGCCGTTGCGCTTCGGCGCTTTTTGCCGTACTCGGCTGCTCTCTTTGCTTCTCTCAATCCGTCCCTCCAAAGCTTCGATTGCCTGACACTGTTGCGCCAACGGGCTACCACGCACAATTGACGCTCGACCCGGCTAAGCCCGACTTCTCGGGAGCGATCACTATCGACGTAGCCATCAAGCAACCAATCGATACAGTTTGGTTAAACGCGACTGATCTTAAGATTCAGGATGCGTCGTTCGTGTCAGGAGGGAAGACCCTAGCCGCCAAAACGCTCGCTGACCAACCGGACTTTCTTGGCTTACAGTTCCCGGCTCAGCTTCCTGCGGGTTCCGGACAGATCACTATCCACTACACCGGTGCTGTTCGTCAGAAGGACTCTTCAGGCATCTTCCACATGGTCGATAACGGCAACAACTACATCTACACGCAGTTCGAATCGACCGATGCGCGCGATGCTTTCCCTTGTTTCGACGAGCCATCTTTTAAGGTGCCATGGCAGTTGACGCTCAACGTTCCTGCCGGCGATGCTGCCGTCAGTAATACATCACCTCAGAAGGAACAGAGCCAGGGTGATCACAAGATCATCAGCTTCGGCCAGACTAAACCACTCCCCAGCTACTTAGTAGCGTTTGCAATTGGTCCGTTCGACTTTGTTGACGCAGGCAAAGCCGGACGGAATCACATTCCTGTTCGCATTGTCACCCCGAAGGGCCACGCGGATGAGGCCAAGTACGCATCCGAAGTGACCAGCACCATCATCACGCGCCTGGAAGACTACTTCAACATCCCCTTCCCTTACGACAAGTCCGATCAGGTTGCGATTCCCGTAACCTTCGGCTTCGGTGCTATGGAAAATGCCGGCATGGTGACGTATGCGCAAACCTTGATCCTGGCCAAGCCGAGTAACGATACCGAATATCGCCGACGTCAGTATGCCTCAACCGCAGCGCACGAGTTGGCTCACCAGTGGTTCGGTGATCTGGTGACAACGGCTTGGTGGAACGATATTTGGCTTAACGAGGCGTTTGCTACTTGGATGGAGCAGAAGTTAATCTCTGAATGGAAGCCAGAGTGGCACACCGATATTGAAGACGTCGGATCAAAGCTTTTCGCGCAAAACGAAGACAGTCTCATTTCCGCTCGTAAAATTCGTCAGGAGATTGTCTCGAAAGACGACATTAGCAATGCTTTCGACGGCATCACCTATCAAAAAGGCGCGGCTGTCATTGGCATGTTTGAGAATTATGTCGGACCGCAGCCCTTCCGCAAGGGCGTACAAAACTATCTCAGAAAGTACGCGTTTAGTAACGCTACCGCGCCGCAGTTTCTTGAAGCCGTCAGTAGTGGAAGCGGTAAGAACATTACGGCGGCGTTTGCCACATTCCTCAATCAGGCGGGCGTTCCGCTGTTAAGCGTCGCACTCGATTGCAAGGGAGGAACTCCGAGCCTGCAATTACAACAGGAGCGCTGTCTTCCGCTCGGCTCCAAAGGCTCGACTGACCAGGTGTGGCAGCTTCCCGTTTGCATTCGTTATGGCAGTGGCGACGACGGCAAGAGTTCCTGCACGCTTCTTACAGAAGCGAAGGCTTCCATTGCACTAGAGGGCTCGGGTTGTCCTGCCTGGGTAGAAGCCAACGATAAAGGGAAGGGCTACTACGAGGTCAACTACCAAAATGGCCTTCTCACCGCGCTGACGAGCGGCGATGTCGACAAACGCCTCAGTGCTCCGGAAAGAGCCGATTTGATGGGCAATGCGAGCTCTCTCCAAATAGCAGGTAAGCTGCCGGTGAGCGACGCGCTTTCCCTGGTAGAGAAATTCCACAACGATCCGGAACCGCAGATTGTAGGCGATGCCATCGAGCTAGCTACTGCGCCAGGCGAACACCTGGTTCCTGAGACTCTGGTGCCAAACTATCAACGCTTCCTCCAGAAGAATTTTGAGAGTCGCGCCGAACAGATGAGCTGGTTTCCAAAAGCGACAGACACCGATGCCCAAAAGTTGCTTCGTCCATGGCTCTTGCTGAGCGTTGCAACATCGGGAGGCGACAAACAATTAGCCAATCAGGCAAAACAGCTAACCGATAAATGGTTGGGTGATCATTCGGCTATCGACCCGAACATGACCGTAGCGACACTGGGTACGGCGGCATACTATGGCGATAAGAGTCTGGCGGACAAGCTGCTGGCTGCGTTGAAAGAAGAGAAGGATCGCCAGGTTCGTGGACGCATATTACGGGCTATGGGGCGTTTTCGCGACCCTGCTGCCATTGAGACTGGCATGAATGCCGTGCTGAATGGCCAGGTTCCTTTCATTGAAGGTGCGAGCTTGCTTTTTGCCGGGCAGGGCCAGGAATCGACGCGAAAACAGGGGCTCCAATTCATGAAGTCGCACATTGATCAACTGATCAAAGACCGCCCGACCGGCGGTGGCTTTGATGCGTTTGCGGTGTTCCCGCGAGTGGGTCAATCCTACTGCGATGCGCAGTCTAAGAACGAGCTCGAAAGCTTCTTCAAGCCTCTTGTCGGCCAGTACACCGGTGCGCCGCGCGCTCTGGATCAAGTGCTGGAGTCGATCGACGTCTGCATTGCGCAAAAGCAGGCGCAGGAGCCCAGCGTCGTTGCCTTCCTAAAGGCATACTGACCATCTGAAAGTAACCTGTTTGTAGCTTATGAAAATTGCTGCAATCATCTCACCTACTTACTCGGACTGATATTCGTTGTTTTTGGCTTGAACGGCTTCTTCCACTTTCTTCCTATGGCTCCGCAGCCACCCGGCCTTGCTGCTGACTTTCTCCGGGCTTTGAGTATGAGCGGGTATATGGTGCCGATCTTCCTGTTGCAGCTAGTCGGCGGCCTGCTGCTTCTGGCAGGTCGATTCGTTCCGCTTGCACTCGTTCTTCTTGCGCCGGTGCTCTTCAACATTCTTCTGTTCCACGGCACTATGGCGCCCTCGGGTCTGTTACCGGGGATCGTTTGCACTCTGCTTTGGTTTGTCGTTTTCGCCCGCTTTCGCAACAGTTTCTCTGGTATCCTTGCTGACGCTCACACCTAGGTCTCCCGTATAATGGCGGAATTGCATGCGCAACGCGATCTGTTTTTTTCTGATCTCCGGGTTTTCCTTACTCGCTCAGTCCGCCCGGCATCAGCTGTTTCGTAATCCGACAATCAGCTCTAAGCAGATTGCATTCGAATACGCTAACGATCTTTGGATTGTGGATCGCACCGGCGGCGAAGCGCGTCGCTTAACTGCCGGCATCGGTCGTGAGTTCGCTCCGCACTTCTCGCCCGATGGCAGTCAGATTCTGTTCAGCGGTGAGTACGAAGGCAACATCGACCTGTACTTGATTGGAGCGAACGGAGGCGTTCCCCGCCGCCTTACTTATCATCCCGACGCTGATATCGCGATTGGCTGGACTCCAGATGGCAAGCAGGTTCTGTTTAGCTCGCATCGCGACAGCGCTAACGATAGCGGCAAGCTGTACACGATGGCGGTGAACGGCGCCATGCCTGTTGCGCTTCCGTTGGGCATGGCCGAAGACGGCTCCTATTCGGTTGATGGCAGCCATATCGCTTACCAGCCGGTGTTCCATTGGCAGGATGCCTGGAAGCAGTACCACGGCGGACAAACGCTGAAGATCTGGCTGGCTGATCTTTCCGATTCCAGCGTGACTACCGTTCCGCGCGAAAATTCAAACGACTTTAATCCTATGTGGGTCGGCGACAAAGTCTACTTCCTGTCTGATCGCGGTGGCGCTACATCTTTGTTTACGTACGACACTCGTTCGCGTAAGATAGCCGAGGTCTTCAAGAACGACGGACTCGATTTGAAGTCGGCTGGTGCTACGTCCGATGCCATTGTGTACGAGCAATTTGGTCAGCTCGGTTTACTGGACCTGAAATCGGGCAAACACAAGACTCTTGAGATTGACGTTTCCGCCGATATAGCGGAAGTGCGCCCGCGCTTTCTCAAGATCACCGACAAGATGATCGCCAATGCTGACATTTCGCCCACTGGCCAGCGAGCCGTGTTTGAGACCCATGGCGAAATTGTTACGATACCTGCCGATAAAGGCGACATGCGCAATTTGACGAATACGTCCGCCATTGCTGATCGTGCGCCGGCGTGGTCGCCTGATGGGAAATCAATTGCATATTTCTCGGATGAATCGGGCGAATATGCTCTTCACATTCGCGATCAGAACGGCCTGGGCCCGGTTACAAAGCTTGCCCTTGGCGATCCGCCGTCGTTCTTCTACTCGCCCGTCTGGTCCCCTGATAGTAAAAAGATTGCTTTCTATGACAAGCGGCTGAACCTCTGGTACATTGACCGCGACAGCAAGAAGCTGGTGCATGTGGACACAGACCGCTTCGACAGTCCGGGCTACGATTTTCGCCAAAACTGGTCACCCGACAGCAAGTGGATCACTTATGCAAAACAGCTTGAGAACCATCAACACGCGATATACGTTTACAGCCTATCCGATTCGAAAGCGACGCAGATCACCGACGGCCTAAGCGATACTCTTTCGCCGGCGTTTGATCGCACCGGTAAGTATCTGTTTTTTCTGGCGAGCACAAACGTTGCTCTTAGTGGAGGCTGGATTGATATGACCAGTATTGGCCGGCCCTCCACCAGCGCGGTGTATGTCGCCGTGTTGCGGAAAGATCTGGGCTCTCCCCTGGCGCCCCAGAGCGACGATGAGAACGCCACCAAAGACGAAGAGAAGAAGCCTGACGACAAGGACAAGGACAAGGACAAAGCGAAGGACAAGCCGGCCGATGTTCGTATCGACTTTGACAATTTCAGCCAGCGCATTCTGGCCGTACCCATCCCTGAGAAGAACTTCTTCGCTGTTACGCCGGGCAAAGAAGGCGTGATCTTCGTACAGGAGCGGCCGATTGTGGAACTGAACCCAGGGCCGCCGCAGCTGATTGTCAGCAAGTTTGACTTCAAGACCAGAAAAACAGATTTGATTGTCGGAGGTATCAGCGCTTATAACTTGTCTGCTAACGGCGAGAAGATGCTCTACAAGCTGGGTACCCAGTGGTTCATCAATGGAGCTGAGGCGCCCCCGAAGCCTGGCGAGGGCCTGCTCAAGACTGCTGATATCGAGATCTCAGTGGATCCGCGTGGAGAGTGGAAGCAGATGTACACGGAAGTCTGGCGCATTGAGCGCGACTTCTTCTACGACCCGCACTTCCACGGGTTGAACCTGAAAGAAGCCGAAGACTTTTACCGGCCCTGGCTGCAAGGTCTCAGCAGCCGATCAGACTTGAATTATCTGTTTGAAGAGATGCTTGGAAACATCAATGTGGGCCACATGTTTATACGCGGTGGAACGCAGCCGGATGTGCCAAAGATCAAAGTCGGGCTGCTGGGCGCAGACTACAAAGTAGAGAACAATCGTTATCGATTTGCCGAAATCTATAACGGTGAAAACTGGAATCCAACCCTACAGGCACCGCTGACCCAGCCGGGCGTGAACGTGGTAGCAGGCGAGTACTTGCTGGCTGTCCGCGGTCGCGAGTTGCGCGCCTCCGATAACCTCTACAACTTCTTCGATGAGACTGCGGGTCATCAGACGACGATCCGTGTCGGTCCTAACGCCGATGGCTCAGGCGCTCGCGATGTCACCGTTGTACCGGTCGAGAACGAGTTCAACCTGCGCCATCTAGCCTGGATCGAAGGCAACCGTCGCAAAGTGGATCAGCTCAGCGGCGGCAAGCTGGCCTACGTGCATCTTCCAGACACAGCACTGGGAGGCTATACCAGTTTCAACCGCTACTTCTTTGCGCAAGTCGGAAAGCAGGGCGCGATTCTCGACGAGCGCTTTAATCATGGCGGGGAGATCGCCGACTACATCATCGAGTATTTGAATCGCCGACCACTGGCGGCTATTGCCACGCGGGAGGGCGAAGACATCACCGACCCAGCGCAAGCTATCTTCGGGCCCAAGGTGATGATCATCAATCAGTTTGCCGGTTCTGGCGGCGATGCGATGCCCTGGTATTTTCGCAAAGCCAAACTCGGGCCCCTTGTGGGAATGAATACGTGGGGCGGATTGGTCGGCATCGGCGGCTATCCGGAACTGATGGACGGGGGCATGGTGACAGCACCGCGCTGGGCCTTCTATGGAACAAGCGGCACATGGGAGGTGGAGAACCACGGCATTGCGCCTGATATAGAAATTGACCAGGATCCCAAGCTAGTTCGCCAGGGGCACGATCCGCAGTTAGAAAAGGCTGTGGCCGTTGCCTTAGACGAGTTGAAGAAAAACCCGCCGGTGAAGCTGAAGCGCCCGCCGTATTACGACTACCATCCGCATCTTCCCACCATGTAAGCAACTTAAAAATTGATACCCTGAAGGTGAGTTCAAACGCTGCCTTAGTGAAGCTTTGTCTGACACTGTGTTGACGCACTTCAGTTCCTTCGCACACCTTCGGCTCCGGTAGCGCATCGTATTTCTTGGGGAATTAGTCAATGGCGACAACAGCGTTAGGCGCGCGCGAAATTCAGCCTGCCCGCTTTTGGGAATCAACAAACGGCAAGAAAGTCATCATGGGGCTTACGGGATTCATCCTGTTTGCCTTCGTTGTCGGGCACATGCTAGGCAACATGCAGATCTATGCGGGAGCAGATAAGTTCAACGCCTATGGCCATTTCCTGCATGGGGTGCCGGAGTTGCTTTGGATGGTCCGAATTGGCTTGCTTGCTGCTGTTGGCCTGCATATCTGGGCGTCGATAGGCTTGGCAGGGCGTAAGCTCAAGGCGCGCCCGATCGGTTACGCGACGCGAAAGAATACGGTGTCCACTTACGCATCTCGCACCATGTATTGGAGCGGCCCCATTCTGCTGGCGTTTATCGTTTACCACATTCTTCACCTCACCACCGGCACCATTCATCCGGGCAGCACTTATCAGGAAGGCGACGTTTTTCAGAACACCGTCAGCGGCTTCCAAGTCTGGTACGTTGCTGCCTGGTACATCTTCGCGCAGATCTTGTTGGGCCTTCATCTACGTCACGGTGTCTGGAGCATGTTCCAGTCTTTGGGCATGAACCATCCCCGTCACACCCCCATCATGCAGAAGTTTGCCATCGTATTTGCCGTGGTTGTTACGGCCGGTTTCATCTCCATTCCGGTGAGTGTTCTTGCGGGGTTCATCAAGTAATGCAACTCAACTCTCGTCTCCCTGACAGTCCCATTGAGACAGCCTGGGATCGCACACGCTTCGATATGAAGCTGGTGAACCCGGCTAACAAGCGTCGACACTCCATCATTGTGGTCGGCACTGGACTTGCCGGTGCTTCTGCTGCCGCGACACTCGGCGAGCTCGGTTACAAAGTCAGCTGTTTCTGTTTTCAGGATTCGCCCAGGCGCGCTCACTCCATCGCGGCGCAGGGCGGCATCAATGCAGCCAAGAACTATCAGAATGACGGCGACAGCATCTATCGCCTGTTTTATGACACGGTAAAGGGCGGTGACTTTCGCGCACGCGAAGCCAACGTATACCGCTTGGCGCAAATCAGCGTCGGCATTATCGATCAGTGTGTCGCGCAAGGCGTTCCTTTCGCGCGTGAATATGGTGGCACGCTCGCCAACCGTTCCTTTGGCGGCGCCCAGGTCTCGCGTACTTTCTATGCGCGTGGCCAGACCGGGCAGCAGCTGCTGCTGGGTGCCTATCAGGCCTTGGAGCGTCAAATCCAGGCCGGCACAGTGGCCATGTTTCCACGTACCGAAATGCTTGACCTGATCGTCATCGATGGAAAAGCGCGTGGCATTGTCACTCGGCATCTGGTTACTGGCGAGCTTTCCGTGCATCTGGCGGATGCGGTCATCCTAGGCACAGGCGGCTACGGCAACGTGTTTTACCTTTCGACAAACGCGAAGGGCTCCAACGTAACAGCGAGCTGGCGCGCTCATAAACGTGGCGCACTATTTGCTAATCCTTGCTTTACGCAGATCCATCCAACATGCATCCCGGTATCCGGCGACTATCAATCGAAGCTCACTTTAATGAGCGAGTCTCTGCGCAACGATGGCCGTATCTGGGTTCCCAAGGAGAAGGGCGACAAGCGTTCGCCCGATCAGATTCCTGAGTCCGATCGTGATTACTACCTGGAACGCCGCTATCCGAGCTTCGGCAATCTGGTGCCGCGCGATGTCGCTTCACGAAACTCCAAGAACGTCTGCGACGAAGGCCGCGGCGTTGGCGAAACGGGTCTCGGCGTATACCTTGATTTTCAAGCTTCCATCGATCGCCTCGGCCGTCGAACCATCGAAGAGCGCTACGGCAATCTCTTCGACATGTACCAGCGCATCACCGACGAAGATCCATACAAGGTCCCGATGCGCATCTACCCCGCAATCCATTACACGATGGGCGGCTTGTGGGTGGACTACGAGCTGATGAGCACCATTCCGGGGTTGTTCGTTATCGGCGAAGCAAATTTCTCTGACCATGGCGCGAACCGCTTGGGCGCCAGCGCCTTGATGCAGGGTCTTTCCGACGGCTACTTTATTGTTCCTAACACCGTAGGCAATTACCTGGCATCTAATAAACTGGAGGCGGTCGATTCGTCCGGCGCGGAAGTTCGCGGCACAGTAGCTTGTGTGCAGAATACGATTTCAAAGCTGCTGGCAATCAATGGGAAGCGCACGGTTGATTCCTTCCATCGGCAGCTGGGCAAGATCGTTTGGGACTACTGCGGCATGTCTCGCACCGCTACTGGGCTTCAATCAGCTATTGGGCAGATTCGGGAACTGCAGGCTGAGTTCTGGACCAATGTTCGAGTACCCGGCTCGGGTGATGACCTCAATCAGAGTTTGGAGAAAGCTGGTCGTGTGGCCGACTTCTTCGAGCTGGCTGAGCTGATGTGTGTGGATGCGCTGGAACGAAACGAATCTTGCGGCGGCCACTTCCGAGAAGAGTTCCAAACAGCGGATGGAGAAGCTCAACGTGATGACGACCGTTATTCATACGTTGCCGCTTGGGATTATCGTGGTCCTGGTAATCGCGAGGAGCTGGTGAAAGAGCCGCTTACCTTCGACTACGTGCATCCGAGCCAGAGGAGTTACAAGTAATGAACATCAAGCTGAAAGTCTGGCGGCAAGAAGGGTTAAAAGCCAAAGGCAAGTTCGTTACTTACCCAGTTGAGAATGCCAATCCGGACATGTCGATGCTTGAATGCATTGACGTGCTGAATGAGACGCTTATCGAGAGAGGTGAAGAACCAATAGCATTCGAGCACGATTGCCGCGAAGGTATTTGTGGTTCATGCGGGTTCATGATTAACGGCGTTGCCCACGGGCCCCTGCCTGCGACTACAGTTTGCCAGTTGACGATGCGTCACTTCAAAGATGGACAGGAACTAATTCTTGAGCCTTGGCGTGCGTATCCGTTTCCCGTCATCAAAGACTTGATTGTTGATCGTCGATCTCTCGACCGCATCATTGCATCGGGCGGTTATATCTCAGTTTCGACGGGCAGCGCTCCTGACGGCAACGCTCTCCCAATTGCGAAGGAGTCTGCAGACCGCGCCATGGATGCTGCGGCTTGCATTGGTTGTGGTGCTTGTGTCGCCGCTTGCCCGAACGCCTCAGCCGCTCTATTTACTGGATCCAAGATCACCCATCTCGGCATCTTGCCGCAAGGCAAGCCCGAACGCGATTTGCGAGCGCTTCGCATGGTGGTGCAGATGAATGAGGAAGGCTTTGGCGGCTGTACCAACATCGGCGAATGCACGGGCGTATGCCCGAAGCAGATCCCGCTGGAGGTCATTGCCGGCATGAACCGCGACTACCTGCGCGGCAGCTGGCGCGAGCGTGACAATAACGTCACCGCCATGAAACCATTCACCGAGTGGAGCACTGGCTCTAAATTGAAGGTTGATCCGCATCCATAAGGCGGTAGTGACACTACGATGCTGCGCGGTGGTCCTTCTGCAAGGGAGCATCATTTCGTGCGCTTTCCACCGTGCGCAGACATTTCAGGTCATCCCGCACAGCCCGGCTTACCTGCTGCGCACACCTCAGGCTCATCTCACCTCGTTTCCCAGATGTGCTGGGTGACTACAACGGCTTTAAACCGGCTGACAGGTTCGTCGATCTCCGTCCTTCCATGGGGCTTCGGATCGAGAATGCATACTACGAGAAAGGGTCGTCCCGAAGGGGCGTAACAGGGTTCTTAGGAACAGAGACCGCGCACTACGAAGTAACGACGGACAGCTTGCAGTTAGTCTCTGTCGTGCCCATGCTCCACCGCCCTCCGGCCGATTTGCCCGTCGAAGAATTGATTCCGCCTGCTGTTCAGCACGCGCTCTGCTACCGGCTGTACTTCGAAATTGTGTTCAACTCCGCCAACAGAGCACATGGGTCGGTTCTTCTCAGTGCTAACTCGAAGGAGGAGATGGACCGCCTTTCCGCTATGCTGGACAATCCTGAATCCGTGTGTAGCAGCGGTTCTACTCACTGTGCAGCCTTTCCGGAGGCCTGCTCGGTATCTGTGGAGATAAAGGTTGCTGTCAATGGAAAAAGCCAAGTACTGAACTGGGGCAGTTTTCTCGATACTCTGACCGGAGATCATCCGCAGCATGTTCAACTGCAGCGCCTATATGCCGGGAGACTCATTCCAGTGCGTTTAGATGCAGCCGATCCAAATTCTCTGCGCCTTCCTCTCCTGCCCGGTGACTCCGTCATTTGGAGGTAGCGGCTGCTGCCGAGACTGGTTGCGTTAAGCCTCCATAGCGGCGGTCGCGCCCGCGATACTGGCGCAGTATTTGCCTAAGCTCTTCGGGCCCAAAATCCGGCCACAAGCAAGGCGTGAAAAACAACTCCGCATATGCGCACTCCCAAAGCAGAAAGTCACTCAACCGCTGTTCGCCGCCGGTGCGAATCAGCAGATCTACATCCGGGCTATCGAGGCAGCTAGTGACGCCGGCGCGATCCATCGTCGACATCTTCGACCAGGCTGAGAGAAGCGCGTCACGGCTTGAGTAATCCACGGCTATTCGCAAATGCAAACGCGACCCCAAACTCGTCTGCGCCTCGGCTTGCTCGACGGCATCCAGACAGCTTGCCGGGATTCGATCCCGCCGCCCAATGACACTCAATTTGACGTTATCCGCACGGCAGGAATGGACTGAACTAGCCAAATGAATCTCCAGCAATCGCATAAGCCCACTTACTTCCGCCGGGGGTCTCTTCCAATTATCTGACGAAAAGGCATAGACCGTCATGACGCCAATGCCGCATTCAGGCGCTGTTTTGACAATGTTGCGAAGCGTCCGCTCACCCTCCAGATGGCCTGCTACCCGAGGCAGTCCACGGTGCTCTGCCCAGCGCCCATTGCCGTCCATAATGATGGCTGCATGTAAGTGTTTTTCCCTCAAATCATCGTCCCCGCATCGCTTGAATCAGCGCTTCCATATGATCCAGGTATTTTCCAAGCATCTTTCTTCCGGTCGATGCAAGTCGGTACTCTGTTCTGGGAGTGCGGCCTTCAAACGACTTTGTGCATGTAATGTAACCGGCCTCTTCCAATTTCCGCGCGTGCACGCTCAGGTTGCCGTCCGTGGTCTGCAGAGACTCTTTCAGCTCTTTGAAGCTTAGGCATTCAACCACGGCAAGAGCGCTCACAATTCCAAGCCGCAGCCGCTCATGGATCAACTGATCCACTTGCGGCAGGTGAAGATCGACCAGTTTCTGCGGCTGAGGCTGGACCGCAACGACTTTTTCTCTCTTACTTGCGCCTTCCTTTTTCGCCGCTGCCGCTTTACCCGCCATACCGGCTCGCAATCACCAACCCGAAAACAATATGCAGACCTCCAAAGCCCAGCGCCATCCAGACATTTGCTTCGCCAACGCCTGTGAGCAATGCAAGCGAACCGAGTCCGGCGAAGCAGCATCCCATTACGGGAACCACTCGCACCGAATGTGCGCCTGCCGCCATTACTCCTGCGCCGTACAGCAGCAGCCACATTCCCGCCATCAACCCAAATTCATGCAGGCTGTAGAGTTTGAGTGTCAATACAGCGCTTGCGAACAGGGGCGTGACAAAGCTAAGAAGCGCCCGCTTACCCGGCCTCGACCTTAACGCCACTTCCATCGCCTTTGCCTTTGAGTACACTCCGGCGACGCCAATCAGCACCGCCACAAACGCTTCAGCAATCCAGATGGAGAACTGTCGTTCAGGGGTACCGTCCTGCGCTAGGCCAGCAGCAGCGATCGCTGTTAATCCAATCACTACTCCGGCCCGGCCCGGTACAGCCGTAAAAACAGCAGCACGCTCCATGGTGTCGCGAATGAAGCGCAACTGCTCGGCGGCATGAACCTCCATGGGTGCAGGCTTACCCGGTGTGGGCCTCGGCTCGGTACTCGCGGACATCACTCTCATGAGGGAACTGTATCGCACGTGCTTTGCAATGTAAAGTTCTTTGTGTAAACTCAGAGTGATTCACAAATCGAACTCTGATGAAACCTACCGTGAACTTCGTGGCGCTGCTACGCGCAGCGGGCTTATCTGCCGCAATCGCCAGCGCTGCAGGCTCCCTTTGGTTTATGCTCAAGGTCGGGCACCACAATCAATCGCAACTTCTGCTTGCGCTTTTTACAATTTGGGTGCTCTCTCCATTTGTGGTTCTCGTAACGCTCAACGTCATTGCGAGGCCAATCTTTACGCCAGCCTTCCTTTGCGCTCTGACATTCATCATTAGCCTCTGCTCTTTGGCCATCTACGAACGTGTTGCCCTCGGCCCACGGCGCGCTCAGCCCGCTTTTGCCTTCGTTGTTGTTCCGCCAGCGTCTTTGGCCATTACTGCAGTAGCTATCGCATTAACGATCCGGATTAATCGTCGCCGGTCGCCCGTACATCAAAGTAATTAGCTCTGTAGCATCCTTCAGCCAAACAGTGATGCTCTTCTAAGTGGCCAGAGCGACTCACGGTAGCCTAGGTACGTCCATGGCGTCTCCGGTTTCGCAATCTCGTCGGGCGTCGCCATTTGCGTGGTTCCTAGACGCCATGCGCGGCACGCATCAGGATTTCACGACTGGCTCCATTGGTCGCGCCGTGCTCCTTCTTGCCACGCCGATGGTGCTTGAGATGGCAATGGAGTCGCTCTTCGGCATTGTCGATGTGTTTTGGGTTACACGGCTTGGCGAGGACTCTATCGCGACCGTTGGCCTGACAGAATCGATGCTGTCGCTGATCTTTGCTGTGGCGTTAGGACTCAGCCTGTCGACTACGGCCATGGTGGCGCGTCGCACTGGAGAGAAAGATGCCGAGGGCGCCTCGGTCGCGGCAGTGCAGTCTATCTGGCTGGGTGTTGCAATAGCACTCGCCGTCGGTATTCCTGCTGCCCTGTATAGTGCAGACCTGCTCCGAGCCATGGGCGCTTCACCCTCTCTGGTCGCAACTGGACACCGCTACACGGCCATCGTGCTGGGCGGAAACATAGCAATCATGCTTCTGTTCTTGAACAATGCAGTTTTTCGCGGTGCCGGCGGTCCGGCTATTGCCATGCGTGTTCTGGTTGTCTCCAACCTAATCAATCTGACACTGGATCCGTGCCTGATTTTTGGTCTCGGGCCATTTCCAGCGCTGGGTGTAACCGGCGCTGCAGTCTCAACACTGATCGGTCGTTCGTGCGGTGTGATGTACCAGTGGTGGATACTCGGCCACGGCACCAGCCGCGTCTTAATTCACAGCAACAATCTGCGTGTTGTACCGAACGTGATTGGAACCCTGGCGCGAGTATCTGCTACCGGTATCCTTCAGTTCGGCATCTCCCAGACAAGTTGGATCGTGCTGGTGCGCATCATCAGCGAATTTGGCAGCTTCGCGGTCGCGGGGTACACCATCGGTATACGCATCTTCATGTTTGTCGTCCTGCCTGCCTGGGGGCTGAGCGGTGCGGCGGCTACCATGGTCGGGCAGAACCTCGGGGCCGGTAAGCCTGACCGTGCCGAACGTGCGGTCTATGTGACAGGCTTTTACAACATGATCTACCTGGGAGCGGTCTCAATTCTCATGATCGGCATACCTCACCAAATTACAGGGCTCTTTACAACGGACCTTCAAGTGACGCAGGTGTCTGTGGATTGTCTGCGCATTCTTGGCTACGGCAATCTTCTGTACGCCTTCGGAATGGTGATGATTCAAGCTTTCAACGGCGCCGGGGACACGGTCACGCCGACTGTTATTAACTTCTTCGGTTTCTGGATCTTTGAAGTGCCGCTGGCCTGGTATCTGGCCCATCGCACCAGCCTTGGCGTACGCGGTGTATTTGCCTCCATCCCGATTGCTCAGGCAGTGATCAGCGTTGCAGGAGCAGTCCTGTTCCTGCGCGGCGACTGGAAACGAAAGGTGATCTAAGTGCGACTTCTGGAACGATTGCGCGGGGTTTTAAGAAGCGGTCGCACTCCCACGACGGTTACACAACAAGTACCGGAAACCGAACTGATACCAGCGACAACCAGACCGCCGGAAGACTATGAACAAAGGCTGGCAAGAGAACGTGAACTCTACAAGGACAACGTCACCATCAGTGATCTTCCGCCTATCTTCCACTATTGGGCCAAAGCTTACATACGCCCATTGCTCGAACAGTGTGGGGTCTCGAATCCGGATGACTTCTTTGCCAAGTACCTGCTGGAGAGCGCCCGGAGTACCGGCACAGCCCGGTTCCTCAGTGTTGGTTCGGGGAATTGCGACAACGAAATTCGCATCGCCCAAAGCCTTCGTGCTTTGGGTTTAGAGCAGTTCCAGATTCGGTGCCTTGACCTGAATCCCGAGATGTTGGAACGGGGAAGAGCGGCAGCTGAAGCCGAAGGGCTCGGCGCTTTTTTCGAATACGAATCTGGCGACTTCAATTCGTGGAAGGCAAACGGACAATCATACACCGGAGTTCTTGCTATTCATTCGCTGCACCATGTTGTCCAGTTGGAGCACCTGTTCGAACAGTTAGAGAAAGCGTTGGACCCTGGCGGTTACCTGATCGTGAATGACATGATCGGTCGCAACGGGCACGCGCGTTGGCCGGAAGCTCTGGAGCACGTGCACCGCTTCTGGCAGGAACTGCCGCCCACCTATCGCTACAACCGACAGCTTCGTCGCCATGAAGAGCTGTACGAAAACTGGGACTGTTCAATGGATGGCTTCGAAGGCATTCGGGCCCAAGACATCCTGCCCTTGCTTAACGAGCGTTTTTACTTCCGGGTATTCATCCCCTTTAGCAATATCATCGATGTCTTTGTCGACCGCGGATTCGGATACAACTTCGATCGTGAAGCGGAGTGGGATCGATCGTTCGTTGATCGGGTGCAAGCATTCGACGAGGACGCGTTGTTGAATCAACTGGTTACTCCGACCAAGATGCTTGCCGTTCTCAGCAAAGCCGTTCCTGAGAAACCATTCTTCTCTCGCAATCTCCGTCCGGAGCACTGCATCCGCAGACCCTGATTCGGAAAGGTCAGATTGCCGCAGCTTCCAAGAGTGCTGATTGCAGTTGATCCTGCAATGGTCCATCCAGCTTGCCGCCCCTGTAAGTCACATAGAAGACGTCGATGGCTTTGTGAGCTTCGGTGTCAATCATCACCACTTCAATGTTGCATTCGCAGGCGCTGATGGCAGAAGCAAGGTCGTGCAAGAGACCCGGGCGATCTTCTCCAACGAAGTCAATCAGCGTCGCATCATCGGAAGCGCTGTTATTGAAGCGGACGCTTGGGACAATAAAAGCTTCCTCTGTCGGCCGCCTTCCAGGAGATCGCCGCTTGAGAAGTTCACTAGCCTTAGCACTCCCTCTCACGACAGCTTTTACCGTGTCTTGAAGCCGTACCAACTCTTCTGGATTCAAAGCGAGGGTATTGTTTGGGTCGGTAAAGCGGATTAGGTCGAGCACAACTCGGGATGAATTGGACGATGCCTCACCCTTTACGATATTCATCCCAAAGCTAGCCAGGGTGCCGCAAAGTGACGCAAAAAGTCCCGTGCGGTCCTGAGCCAGAACCGTTAGCAGGTAAGCGCCTGATTCCCGGGTAATCTCAAGGGCGACGCCTTCCCTTCGGCTGAGCATTGCTAATTGAAAGTGATGACTGATCTGTTCGCGGGAGTGGGTGCGCAAGTAGCGCTTCGGGAAGCCTTGTAGGAACTCGATCAGGCGATCCGGTAAGCCGTTATTAGCTTGTCTGGGCGCATCATCAATACGGTTGGATGTCAGCTCGCGCGCCAGTTGCTCGACACCCAGCGTATACGTGCGCCATAGTTGTTCCAACCGCCACGGGCTCATCGCCGTGGGGTTGACGGCGCTGATATCGGCAAAGGTCAGAAGCGCCAGACGGCGCAGATTTTCCATCGTGTCTACTTCAGAGGTAAGCGCCCGCGCGGTCGCCGGGTCCTCTAAGTCGCGCCCGTTCATGACGCTTGAAAGTGCAAGATGGTGCTCAATCAGGAACACCACCGTCTGCTGTGTCGACTGCGGAGCCTGCATGGCATCCATAACCTGCCGGGCCGCCCGGGTCGAGCCGCGAAGGTGCTCGCCCGGGGTCGTGCCTTTGCCGATATCGTGCAGCAGTGTGGCGAGCCGCAACTCGGGCGATATGCCTTCCTCGCGAGCTAACATTTCGAAACGACCAGCCTTATCTGACTTCGCAAGCGCAAGCGCATCCAGCTCTGCAAGCGCGACCAACGTGTGTTCATCTACTGTGTAGCGGTGGTAGAAATCACGAACAACCAGGCTGTCAATGCTATGCCATAAGGGAATGGCCGCGCCTAGTACGCCGGTCTCTTGCATCTGCCCAAAGGCCACGGCAGCCTGGGGTTGAGCAAGCAGTTCGTGCCAACTGGACCAGGAAGGTGGCCGCTTTGCGAATGTATCGGCTACTGTGCTAATGCTCCCCTGCATTTGCCACTGTAAATCCCAGGAGAGCGGCAACCCGTGCCGGGCCGAAAAGGTGAAAAGCCGCAGGAGTTCTGCGCCGTTATGCAGCAATGGTTCGACCTGAGCAACATGCAAGCGTCCATGAACGACCTTGAACTCAGGGGTCGAGAGGCGGCTTCTGCGGTCCTTCATCGATTGGAGAAAGGAGGGCTCGCCCGGATACGTGACAAACTCCAGTGCTCGCTGACTGCGTTGGAACACCAAACGCGCTTGTTTGTAGTAGCCACGCATCCACGCCTCTGGACTCTCAGGCTCGAATGGCAGAGCCGCAGCGGCTCCGTCCTGCATTTCAAACGTCAGCAGATTGGCATCACGGCCGGCGCTTAAGTGAAGGAAGCAGCGAACGGCAAACAAATATCGCTGTGCATCCACGCTTCCGCTGTCCGATAAGGACTGCTGCAGAAAGGCTTCCTCAGGCTGAAGCTGCTTCAACCAGCGGAGCAGATGAAGATCGCGTATACCGCCAGGAGACTCTTTTACGTTAGGCTCCAAATGGTAGGGTGTTCCGTTGTACTTCCCGTGACGCTGCCGAGCTAAGTCAACCAGCCGCGAAACGATTGCTTGTCCGTTACGGAGGTAAACGTCTGGCAATCGCGCCGCGAGCTGCCCCCAAAGTGCCTCTTCACCAGCCAGAAAGCGACGGTCGAGTATGCTGATTTGAAGTTCAATGTTCTCAGGATGGAAGCGGCAACAATCTGCCAGAGTCCGCGTGGAGTGACTCACTCGCAAGCCGCTGTCCCATAGGACACTGAGCAATTGCGCCAGCGGACCTTTTAGCGTCGACAGATCCGATTCGGTTGCGGCGATAATCAGCAGATCAATATCAGAATAGGGAAATAGTTCCCGACGCCCGTAACCGCCGATCGCCGCCGCTGCCATCGGCTTGGCTTTTAAAAGCTCTAGAGTCGCGGACCGTACCAGTTCGTCAACGAACTCCGTGCGCCTGGCCAGTAATGGGTAAGGATCACGATTGCTCCTGAATGCAGCTGCCGCTTCAGCAACCAGGCCGCCGGCAGGCGATTGGTATGCAGACACTCCTACAGTGCGGCCTCGCCAGTATCGCCGTTGCGGATGCGAACGATATTTAACACGTCGAAGATGAAGATTTTGCCGTCGCCGATTTTCCCAGTTCGCGCTGCGGTGGCCAGTGTTTGTGTCACCTCGTCCAGGCGCGCGTCAGGAATCACTGTCTCAAGTTTGATCTTAGGCAGCAGATCCACCTCATACTCCATGCCTCGATAAACTTCCTTGTGACCCTTCTGCCTGCCATGCCCTCGCACTTCGGTAATGGTCAGGCCATCGATGCCGATTGCTTTCAGAGCTTCTTTCACATCGTCAAGCTTATGAGGTTGAATGATTGCTTCTACTTTTTTCATCTTGTGCGTCCCGCTACAGCCGAGTGTACTTGCACCCTAGGCATCCAGGTTATAGCCTTCCTCTCCGTGCATGGCCAAATCCAGCCCTTCGATTTCCTGCTCTTCATTTGCGCGCACGCCCAACAGTAGATCGACGATCTTCAAGATGACAAACGTTCCCACAACAGCCAGAACGATCGCGATGATGACCCCAACGCTTTGATTGAGCAATTGGTGAGCATTGCCATCCACAAGCCCGAGCGGCAACACCTTACCGGAAGCGTCTTTGAAGCCATCGTTAATGGCATTGGTTGCGAACACGCCGGTTAGAAGCGCGCCCAGAGTTCCCCCTGCGCCGTGCACTCCAAATGCATCCAGTGTGTCGTCGTAGCGGAATCTATTCTTTACAGCCGTTACCATCCAAAAGCAGAACAGGCCGGCCAGGAAACCAATCAGCAGGGCAGGGAAGGGCTTTACGAAGCCTGACGCAGGCGTAATGGCGACCAATCCGGCAACCGCGCCTGAGATAGCTCCAAGTACGCTGGGTTTGCCATGCTTGAGCCATTCGGCCAGCATCCAACCCAGGGTGGCCGCAGCAGCTCCAAATTGGGTGGCGACGAATGCGCTGGTCGCCAGACCCGAGGCGTTCACCGCGCTGCCTGCGTTAAAGCCGAACCAGCCAACCCATAACAGAGACGCGCCGATAACGCTAAGCACCAGGCTGTGCGGCTTAATCGCTTCGCGTGGAAACCCGATGCGCTTGCCCATATAGAGCGCACAGACCAACGCACTTACTCCTGACGTGATGTGAACTACCGTACCTCCAGCAAAATCGAGACAGGGAACAACGCCACCCAGAGAAGCATTCAGAAACCCGCCTTTGCCCCACACCATGTGCGCCATCGGGAAATAGACAATGGTTGACCAGAGACAGGTAAACAGCAGCATGGCGCTGAATCGCATCCGCTCAGCGAAGGCGCCTGAAATGAGCGCCGGCGTGATGATTGCGAACATCAGTTGATAGACCATGTATGTCGCCTGCGGAATGGTAGCCCCGTAATCCGCGTTAGGCGCGTTGGTGACATCATGCAGCAGGAAGTAGTGAGTACCGCCTATGAAGGCATTGCCTTCGCTGAACGCCAGGCTGTACCCATAAATGGCCCAGAGCACCGTCACCACAGCCATCAGCGCAAAACTTTGCATCATGGTGGACAGCACGTTCTTGCTACGAACAAGTCCGCCGTAGAACAAGGCCAGACCCGGCCCGGTCATCATGAGGACAAGCGCTGCGGAAGTCAGCATCCAGGCGTTATCACCGGCGCTTTGAGCCGCCTTCGCGGCAGCTTCCAAAGCATCGAGGCGCGCGTCTACGCTGGGGGGCGCAGCGGCAAAAGCAGCAGTACAGCCAAGACAAATAAAGGAAACGTAAAGAAGAGTTCGTTTCATAAGCCTGAAAAGGTATTGAGAAAGCGTAACAGTTTGACAATACTTTGGGCTATCAAAAAATCTAATGCTCTGCGTTCGTGGATTAGCTGGTTAGCCTACTCTTGCTGAGAATGGCTCTTACATCACGCTTTGCATGCAGAATCCGAACAATGATCACGGGCTTGACTTCAAATCGATAAACAATCTGGTAGGCCAAAACATTCCAGAACTTCAATTCGCGGCCAGCAAGGTCTTCCCGAAAGTGACCTGCACCAGGGTTGGCGGCAACGAAGTTAAGTCCGCGTCTTAGCTCGCTCAACGTACGTTTAGCAACTTGCACACTTGCCTCTTCCAGTAGGTAGAGCTTGATCGCTTCTATGTCACGTTCTGCAGAGCAAGTAAGGACATAGCCTCGCTTCACACGTGGTTGGTGCGTTCAAGCCGTTCAAGTTCAGCTTCGAGTCTGTCGAATACCAACTCGCCGTCGACCAAACGATCCGCTTTAATATCAGCCAAGCCCTCCTCTATCTTCGAGCGCAATTCCTCGTTTTCCTGGGCGTTGTCCAAAGTGTCAAGGTCTCTCAGGATAGAAAGCGCTTGTTGGACAACTGCGCTCGCCGATTCGTAACGTCCGTTCTGGACACACTGCTGCACAATTGACTCGAATTCAGGACTGAGATTAATTTCCATCTTTCCTCTCCTTACTTCTTCTTCGGCGTAAACTCGGCGCCTTCACCTGGGAAGGGCCAGTTCTTATCCAGCAGCAATTGCCTTTCCCGTATGTCGTCGCTCACTTGATTCACCTTCAGGTTCTCAATGAGGTGTACCCCAGTCTTACCAGCCACTACGATGTCGGTATCGCCGTCGCCATCAACATCCATCGTGACAAACTGAGTGCCGGCGCCCGCAGTTCCATTTGTGCTGATCGGGACGCGTGTGAACTTGCCTGTCTTGGTGTCTATCTTGTAGTAGTTGATGACTAGCGGGTCATAAGATCCTGGGTCGTGGCCCTCATGCCCGCGATATCGTTTGCCCGCCAGCAACTCCATCTGCCCATCCCCGTCAATGTCGACCAGTTTGAGCACGTGAACCTGAGAGAACGATTCATCTATCGTGTGCTTAGCCCATTTCCGTCCATCGCCGCTGCCGGTCTGCTCCAGCCAGTAGAGCCCATAACTGTGGCCCCGACCATAGATAATGTCCGTTTTGCCATCAGCGTTCACGTCGTAGCCAATAATGGGGAAGCCCGTTTCGCCCAGGTCCCAGTCGCCGTGCCAAATCCACTTGTCGTTGTTGGCGTCTACGTTCTGGAACCAGCCATGAGGGGTAAGCACGTCCATCTTGCCGTCGCCATCGATATCCGCCATGCCGACCCCGTGACCGTCCTCATCATGACCCCCAAGTCTATGCACCTTCGGTTCGCTCCCGGCAAAGTCTACCCAGATCATTCCCGTGCGCCCGTAATGAGCTAGGGCCAGTTCCGGTCTGCCGTCGCCGTTGAGATCGCCCATCCAGCCACCCTCGGTATCGATGGTGTCGGCAATGTGGTGGCGCTGCCACAGCACACCCTCCTTCTTCGGGTTCTCATACCACCAGAGCCCTTCGGTTTGCCAACCAACGGTGACTACATCGGGTGCGCCATCATGATTAACGTCAATGGCCCACTCACCGCAATCGGAGACAAATTCGCGCACTGTGTCAACCGTGCGGTACTGATGGCGGAACCATTCACTGCCCTGCGGACCAGGGTTCTCATACCAGTAAGCCCCGCTGGCAATGTCCGGCCTGCCATCGTTGTTGAAGTCAAGGGACGTCACACCTTCCGCATGGTCGGTGCCCAGGCGATGAGCGAAAAAGGTGAGTTGTGGGAGGTTGTCGGGGCCATTGCCACGGTCTTTGTTTAGGTGGGTCAACTGGCCGAAGGCGAGAAGAGCGGTGAAGCTTAAGGCCGCGATAGACGAGATAACGACGGAGTTTCTTTGCATGGTCGTGGATGGGATAACAGACTGCTTACAAGTCTAAATCCACAGGCATGCCCGAGACGACTATTGACTCATTCGCTGTAGAATTTCGCTCGCCTTGTCTGATGCGCCCGGAGTTTTCATTTCTACCAGTTTAATCAAAGACAATTTGTTCTGCAGAGCGTAAGCCCGATTGCGAGCCAGGAGTGCCAAGGCAGCATCCTGTACGGCCTTGTCCGAGTCAAGTACAAGCGGCCCGATGTCGGCCACCAGTTGAGGCGGAGCAGTCGGAGCCGTAGTGAGCGCCGACAAAGCTGCTTGCTTCCAACTGCTGGAGGACGAAGCTTGTAGTGAGGTATGAACGGCTTCTATTGCTTCCGAACGATCCGGACGTCGGGCTAGCCCGAAGGCAATACTCGCAGCAGGGAGTAAGGACTCACCACTTTTGTTAGCGAGTCCCAGCAAAGTTGTTAGGGAAGCATCAGGAATGGCTGGCTGCAAGGAGGACAGTATGGTCAGCGCGTTCCTTCGCACTCTGTCGTCGATCGTATTATTAATTGCGGTGCCGGCGACTTGAGGTAGAATCGGCTCTAAAACAGATTCCGAGTCCTTGCGCTGGGTAGCGATCACCGTAAGCAGAGCACTGGAATCGAGTCTGGTATGGGGATTGTCAGATCGCAAGAATGGTGCTATGCCAATGGCGTCTGTTATGGCAGATTGTGTGTCTTCTTCACAAAGGTCAGGAAGCCACAGTTGAAAAACCAAGTCTGTCCCTTCTTCGCGTATGATCGGGTCAGCGCTACCCGTTTTCGCAAACAGCCACTGCCAATTTTTGGAACGGATGTGCTCGGCGGAAAATAGACTCGAATACAGCAAATAAAAACTGAGACATGTGAGGTTTTTCATCCGCTACTTACCTTACTGGATAGCACTAGGGTCGGACTTGTCACCGTCGATCACACCGAAACCACTTAGACAGGCACCGACGTAAGCTGAGTACGCATACTTCGGGTTTATATCTGTAGATCGGGTCTGAACCGGAGTTAGAACGCGAGATGCAGCGCGATCTGTAAGATCCGGGGATCATAGGTATTCGAGATTTGACCAAACGTCTGTGAGCCCGGCGTTGTATCTGGATTGCTGAAGTTCGCGTGATTTAACACGTTAACGCATCACCACGTAACTCAATATTGGCCTTCTCGGTAACGAAGAAGTGCTTGGATATGGAAAGGTCGAGGTTGATATTACCCGGGCCGCGCAACCCATTGCGGGGGAAGGTTCCGTATGGGTAGTTGGTCAAAGCGCCTCCCGGGGTATTAGCAGCCTTCAGGCGGGCGATACTGAAGTCTGACGGATCAAACCAGAAGTTTCCTCCACTGACGGTCCCGGAACTCGGATTTAACAGAGTGAAAAGGGAAAGGGCCAGGGCTAGACGCACCCCGGGTAAATTGCTCATGCTCTCTACTCCTGCGAAACGGGAACTTTCGCGTCTCTAGCGGGTCAGTCGCCAGTTGACGGAATGAAGAGATTAGCATGTTTCTATAAGTAAATCTAAGGATTTATCGAGCCTTTACAGCTTTTGCTTCAGAACCTGTCGAAGGTACCGGCCCGTCCTTAGGAGGGCGTACTACAAAGGGAAGTACGAGCGACCCAAGCAGGATAAAAGCAATCAAGTGTAAAGCGCTGCTGTACTGGCCCGAGACCTGTCGCAGGTGCGCCACCAGGATCGGGCCGAAAGCACTGGCAAATCCCCAGGCGGTAAGCATCAAGCCATAGATTGGACCCACGTTTTTTGACCCGAAGTAATCTGCGGCAAACGCCGGCATAGTGCCGAAGCCGCCTCCGTAGCACATCAAGATGACAAAGCTCACCGTCGTCACGAGCGCAACCGAATGCAGGCTGGGAAAGATCCAGAACAGCACAGCCTGCAGCGCGTACATCACAATGAAGGTTGTACGCCTGGTTAGTAGATCAGACATCCAGGCCCAGAAGACACGCCCAGCCGCATTGCCAATGGAGACAATGCCAACCATGCCGGCTGCTGCCAATGCGGTGACCCCGGCCAGCTGCTGAAACATGGGTGATTCCTGCGAAATGATTGAGATTCCAGCCGAAGTGTTGAGGAACAGCAACCCCCAGAGCACCCACCACTGCCAGGTCCGTAGCGCTTCGCCCAGCGAATAATCTCGTTTAGCGCGCTGGGCTGCTTGCGTAGCGCTAGGGGTGTAGCCTTCCGGTTTCCACCCTGGCTGCGGGTTTTGCATAAAGAATCCTGCAAACACGCTTACGGCCATGTATGCGATGCCCAGATAAGCAAAGGTCGGCAGCACGCCGACACTTGCAATCAGACGCGTTGCAATTGGCGCAGTGATCAATGCACCGGCGCCAAAGCCGCCTACCGCGATGCCAGTGATCAGACCCCGCCGGTCGGGAAACCACTTCACCAGAACCGCCACTGGAACGATATAGCTGAAGCCCAGGCCGATTCCGCCAATCAAGCCATAAGTCAAATAGAGTCCCGGGAGACTATGCCCGGCAATGCTTGCGAGAAAGACGCCGAGCCCATAGAGCAAGCCGCCCGTCATCGCTACAATGCGCGGTCCCGATTTGTTGAGCCACAGACCAGCGAAGAAAGCCGAAAAACCCAGCGCCAGAATAGCAATGGTGAAGGTCAGAGTGACCTGCTGCCGCGACCATCCAAACTGCTTCATCAACGGAGCCACAAACACGCTCCAGGCATACACGGCTCCTAACGCAACTTGTAACAGCACGCCGGCGGCTGCAATCATCCAACGATTCACCAGACCCTCTTCCTTAAACGCACGACCTGTACGACGCAAGCGCCTTCCCATATTGGACTGCAACGGCTGGTTCGTACAGGGCACTTAGTACTCGGACCCCGGCAAATGAACGGGCTAGTGTTGTAGTTCTTCTCCCTGCTTTGCCACGTGATACAAGTACTCATAGGCGTCAGACTCGCTTTACGCCACCATGAGGAATAGCTGCCGGCTGCAAGCCGGCCTGGAACGTCTAGCCATGAACCCGATCTCATCTCTTCTCAATTGGCCAGTTCTGAAGCAAATCGGCAGGAGCGACCTGCATGCGCTAGGCGATACGGCTGCTTCCGATCGTACGCGCGCTCTTCATTCACGGCTGAAAAGCGCAGACAAGGTGGTCTCGTCGGTCTGCCCGTATTGCGCGGTTGGCTGTGGGCAGCTGATTCACGTCAAGGATGAAAAGATCATCGACATCGAAGGCGATCCAGCCTCGCCAATTTCGGAAGGTTGTCTCTGCCCCAAAGGTTCAGCCACGTTTCAGTTGGTGACCAGCCGGCATCGCGAGCAAAAGGTACTCTACCGTAGACCTTACGGAACCGAGTGGGAGCCGATCTCGTTAGCGGAGGCCAGTGAAATGGTCGCACAGCGTATCAAGAAAGCGCGCGACGAACATTGGGAGAGCACCAATGATAAAGGCGACCCGGTCAACCGAACTCTCAGCATCGCGCATCTAGGCGGCGCCACGCTCGACAACGAAGAGAATTACCTGCTGAAAAAGCTGTACAGCTCGCTTGGTATTGTCCAAGTCGAAAATCAGGCCAGGATTTGACACTCTTCCACGGTCCCCGGTCTGGGGGCCTCGTTTGGAAGAGGCGGTGCAACCACCTCGCTGCAGGATCTGGCGAACGCTGATTGCATCCTTATTGAAGGATCGAACATGGCCGAGGCGCATCCGGTGGGGTTCCGCTGGGTGATGCTGGCCAAGCAGCGTGGCGCCACCATTATTCATGTGGACCCGAGGTTTACCCGTACCAGTGCCGTTGCCGATATTCACGCGCCAATTCGCGCGGGTACCGATATTGCTTTCCTCGGCGGCTTGATCTCCTACATTCTCGAGAAAGAAGCGTACTTCAAGGAGTACGTTCTCGCTTACACGAATGCGGCTGAGTTGATCGATGAAGGGTACCAGGACACCGAGGAGTTAGACGGCCTGTTCAGCGGCTGGAAGCCCGAAGAGGCCCAGTATGAAAGCAAGACTTGGAGCTATCATCGCGCGGGCGACGACGATCAGTCCGTGGAGGGACAGCGCGTTCCCGAATCACATGCTGAACGCGCGGCGAACTTCCAGCAGAAACATGTCAAGTCCGCGCTCAAAGACCCGACGCTGCAGAATCCTTTCTGCGTGCTCCAAATCCTGAAGCGTCACTTCTCGCGTTACACGCCCGAAATGGTGCAAGAAGTAACTGGCGTCCCGCAGGACCAGTTTGTTCGCATCGCGGAGACCCTGATCAAAAACTCAGGCCGTGAACGAACTACCGCGCTTTGTTATGCCGTGGGCTGGACCCATCACTCGGTGGGCGCTCAAATGATTCGAGCCTCCGCCATCCTCCAACTGCTCCTGGGCAATATCGGGCGGCCGGGAGGCGGCATACTTGCCCTTCGTGGACATGCCACCATTCAAGGTTCTACCGATATCCCGACTCTGTTCAGCCTGCTGCCCGGTTACATCCCCATGCCGAAGTCAGGCGCCGACGATTCATACGAAAAATACATAAGCAACTACACCCCGCGCTCCGGTTGGTGGACCGAGACGCCGAAGTACATCACCTCCCTGCTGAAGGCTTGGTACGGCGAGGCTGCGACCAAAGAGAACGGTTACTGCTTCAACCATATCCCGAAGATGACGGGCGACCACTCCCACATGACCACCGTCGCCAACATGGCAGATGGCAACTTGATCGGCTATCTGGTTATGGGTGAGAACGCAGTCGTCGGCTCACCGAACGCCGGCTTGCAGCGGAAAGGCTTGCGCAACATCGAGTGGTTGGTAGTTCGCGACTTCTCGTTGATTGAAACCGCCGAGTTCTGGAAGGCTTCGCCGGAGCATGACAGCGGCGAAGTGAAGACGGAAGATATCGCCACCGAAGTATTCTTCTTTCCCGCAGCCACTCACGCCGAGAAGGACGGAAGCTTCACTCAAACTCAGCGGTTGGTGCAATGGCACCACCAGGCGGTAGAGCCGCAGGGTGATACGCGCAGCGAACTGCACTTTGCCTATCACCTGGGCAAGCGGCTGAAAGAGCTGTACGCCGATTCAATCGATCCCAAAGACCGGCCGATGCAGGACATGACTTGGGACTATCCTACCCATGGGTCGCTCGATGAGCCCAGTGCGGAGATGGTGCTGAAGGAAATCAACGGGTACACCACGGCGGATCTGGTGCCGGTAAACGGATTCACAGAGCTGAAAGACGATGGCTCGACAGCTTGCGGCTGCTGGATCTATTCCGGCATTTACGCCGGCAGCGTGAATCGTGCGGCAGCTCGTGGCGCCGCCACCGACAAGTATCATTACGGTCCGGATTGGGGCTTCGCATGGCCTTCGAATCGCCGGATTCTCTATAACCGGGCGGCCGCCGACCCGAGTGGCAAGCCCTGGTCTGAGCGAAAAGCATTGGTCTGGTGGGACGAAGCCTCCGCAAAGTGGACTGGCTACGACGAGCCTGACTTCCTCAAGCCGAAGCGGCCTGACTATCGTGCCGCACCCGACTCTCAGGGGCTTGACACCATCTCGGGCGACGATCCCTTTCTGTTGCAGCCGGACGGCAAGGGCTGGCTCTTCGCGCCCAATGGTCTGCAGGAAGGACCGCTTCCGACGCACTATGAACCGCTCGAGTCGCCTGTCCATAACGCTCTCTATGGACAGCAGTGCAATCCGGTTCGCATCGAGTATCCGCGTGGCGACAACAAGTTTGCGCGGCCCTTCGATGATCCTGATTTCCCCTATGTCCTTACGACGTACCGGTTGACCGAGCACCACACCTCCGGGGCCATGTCTCGCTGGCTGACGTGGCTAAACGAGTTACAACCGCAGATGTTCTGCGAGATTTCGCCTGAACTGGCCTCCGAACATGGGCTCTCCAACGGCGATTGGGCCACGATCTCCTCGGCGCGCGCTGAAATTGAAGCGCGAGTCCTGGTGACTAACCGAATGAAGCCGCTTCGCATGGGTCGGCGTTGGGTTCATCAAATCGGGCTTCCGTATCACTGGGGCAATCGAGGTCTAAGCGTCGGTGACTCAGCGAACGAGTTGCTGGCCTTCCAGGCGGACCCCAATACCAGCATCATGGAATCAAAGGCGCTGACCGGTGGCCTTCGTGCCGGCCGCCGCGATAAGACCAAGCCTCACTGGATGCGTCCTGGCATTAGCCCGGGCGAGTTGGAACGCGACCTGCCGCAAGCTCAGCATCGCCCCATTGGCAGACACAACATTCACGCGCCTCTCTCCAAACAGGGACCGCAGACTTAAAATTCGAACGGACCTGTACACACACATGGCAAACGGCTTCTTTACCGACACGACGCTCTGCATTGGCTGTAAAGCGTGTGAGGTGGCGTGCAAGCAGTGGAATCAGCTGCCCGATGACGGCTACCATTTCACCGGCATGTCGTATGACAACACGGTTGCTTTGGGAGCTTCTACCTGGCGGCACGTGAGTTTCATTGAGCGGCCGGTTCCGCTCGGCACGCAGGATAACGGAGGCCTCTCCTGGTTGATGGCCTCCGATGTCTGCAAGCATTGCGTGCGCGCCGGATGCATGGAGAACTGCCCAACCGGGTCCATCATTCGCACCGAGTTTGGCTCTGTTTACGTACAGCCCGATATTTGCAACGGTTGTGGTTACTGCGTCTCCGGTTGCCCGTTTGGTGTAATCGATCGCAACCACGATGATGGCCGTGCGTGGAAGTGCACGCTCTGCTACGACCGCCAGAAAGACGACATGCAACCGGCGTGTGCGAAGGCTTGTCCCACTGCATCCATTCAATTCGGTGATGTCGACGAGTTGCGAACCCGGGCTCGCAAGCGCGTCGAGACCTTGCACGAACACGGAACCAAAGAAGCTTATCTGTACGGGGAGGACGCCGAGAGCCAGCCGGGAACTGGTGGTCTGAACGCATTCTTTCTCCTTGTCGATAAGCCGGAGGTCTATAACCTGCCCCCAAATCCGGAGGTGCCGACCCACAAGGGAAACAAGAGTTGGGCCTCGGCTGGTTGGGCAGCACTTGGAGTCACCGCCCTTGCGCTGGCGTCGGCACTTCTGGGCAAGAGCGCCGGAGAGCATGTATGAGCGCTGACCACAATGGATCCGGCGATGCCGAGCAGCGAATTAAGAGCTACGACGACGGTAGAAACATCAATCTCGATCTCGGTACACTGACCGGCGAAGCATCCGGACAGAAGACGCAGTCAGCCAACTACAACGTTGCGCTGCAATCGAAATCATACCCGTACATTCCGAGTAAACAGGATCAATCGAGTCCGTCCTACTACGACACGCCGCTTCTCAAGCAGCCGGTTTGGATCTGGTCCATTGCCACCTACTTCTATGTGGGCGGCGTCACGGGAGTTAGTTCTGCTTTAGGCGCAGTTGTTCAACTGACCGCCCCGAAGACCATGGGTGGGCTGGTGACCAAAGCTCGTTGGATCGGTACGATTGGCGGCGCCATTAGCGCGGTGCTGCTGATTCACGATCTTGGAAGGCCAGAACGCTTCCTCAATATGCTTCGCGTGTTTCGTCCGTCGTCGCCCATGAGCATGGGCTCGTGGATCTTGACAGTCTTCTCAACTGCTGCCGGCGCTGCTGCTGTGTTGCCGTATGGACCCAAGATCTTCCGTCCCCTGGCCAGTATCTTCGGCCTCATCTCCGGCGTTTTTGGCTTGGGGCTCTCGGGTTACACTGGCGTTCTCATTTCGCAAACTGCGGTACCCCTTTGGCAGCACTCTTACCGAACCATGCCTGTGTTGTTCCTGGCTTCCGGAACTGCTGCCGCCGCTTCTTTTCTCGAATTCTTCGAGTTAAACGAACAAGAGACCGCTACTGTTGAGCGGTTCGGCCTGATGGGCAAGGTTTTGGAACTGGGTGCCAGTATCGTGCTCGAAGCCGATGCTAAACGGATCGAGCGTGTGGGTCGACCGCTGCAGCAAGGCTTGAGCGGGACGCTTTGGCAAACGGCCAAGGTGCTTACAATTGCTGCAACGCTGGTCTCGCTGATGCCCGGTAAGTCCAGGGCCAAGCGGGTCACCAGCGGCATCCTCGGTTCTCTCGCCAGCTTGAGCCTGCGTTTCGGAATCTACTACGGGGGCAAAGCCTCAGCCCGAGACCCCCGTGCAACTTTCGATGCGCAACGTCAAGTGAAGCCACCAAGCGCTTCGCTTTCGACCGGTCTCGCTCACCAGCAGATATAAGCTATACGCAGGAGGCCTTCGGTGGTCATCTCTACTCCTGCTGATTTCGTCAATGGCGCCATGCAACGCAGGGCACGCCAGGTTGGTTTTGAACTCCAATCGGGTCTACTAGATCTAGCGATCATCTCCCGTGTGGCGGCCATGCTCGGTTTTCTCGGCACTGCCCTATCAGTGCTGGTGGTTGTCTTTCGTACTGTTGATCCACCGGAGAACTGGACGGTCTTATCAGCAGCCAGTTGCGGTATTTACTTCGGACTGATGCCGATGCTGTTCGGCTTGGGCACCGGCCTACTACCCGAGCGCAACTCTTACTCCCGGCGGACTTGGTTTTGTCGAACGAGCAATGGAGCGCAAAGCTCGGCTTATTGGCCTGAAACTGGATAGGCGATTACATCACTTGGCGCTGATCGCTTCGACTGCGCCATTGCTGGGTATCTTTGGAACTGTTGATTGGATGTATGGCGGCTGTCCTTCCAGTTTCAGCACCAGCCGTTGGACGATGGTCGCGCACCTCACGGGGTGCCTCTCCCACGCTCTACTCTGGACTCTAGCGGGGTTGTTCATAAGCATATTCACGCTTGTGGGTTATCGTTTACTAGCCGCGCAAGCGGAGGCTTTGAAAGCCGAGATCTCTGCAATCTCACCTTTGGTTCTCAATTCGCTATCGAGGTTGTGATCAACGCGCAGCGGCTCAGGTTCAGACAAACGAGGAAACGTAGGGTTGAAGCGAAAGACTCCGCCGTCTTCGTTCTCTCCCTTTATAAGTTTGCGAACGATCTCGAGCCCATATAGGCCACGTCGCCACAAAGCTCTTAAAGCAGCCATTTCCAGGGCGCCCTTCCGTAACTGAGCCTCCCACCGGTCAATCGAAGCTGATTCCGTCGCTGGCTGATTCTACACAAGCTCTGACCGCACTGCTATAAACTGCGTGGTCGCTACTGTGCCCCGGAGTTGGATAGGATGTGTTATCCAGCGCCTGGTGCCCATCAATCTTGATGAGCTTAGCGAGTCCGGATGGAGGAAAGGCGCGACGCTGTCCGCGTAAACACCAGCTAGTGGCGTAGCTACGGCGTTCCCAAATCTGCTTTCCCTTTAAGCTTCCCGTCGGCGGTCATCCTTGGTGACCGAGACGTCCCCAATCTGAATGTACAAGCGCCTAAGTCGACGATTACTGCGCTGCGTAGTAGCCCTTACGCGCACGCACCTTCACGTTGCCCAGATCCACCGTCACCTTCAAACTCCGGTACGCCTTATCGGACTGGTTGTCAGAAATATAACGGATGATATATTGCGTTGTCACTTCACCGGCGATGTCAGAGACGGCGTGGTACATGCGCCCATCAACCACAGAGCGGTAGGCGCCCGTCCCCACCGTCAGCGCATAATTTCCATCATCAGAAGGATGAGACAGATAACCGTCGGTATCCTTGTAAACGTCGCCGAGCGGGTATACAACACGACCGCCCGTTTCCTGGGCGAGCCGCACCAGGTTATCGTCACTGGCATTGGCAAACCCAAATGCCTGCGTGCTGATGCAGTATACAGTTACCAGGTTGCGTTGCGCCAATTCGATCACCTGCTGTAGCGAGTGCTTGCTTGCGTTGTCGTGCCCGTCGCCGATGATCACCACAATCCGCCGCGGCTCAACCGGCTCACCATGGACTAATTTGCGGCTCGTGCACGAAAGATAAACTGCGTCGAACATGGCCGACCCGCCGCCTGGCTTCAACTGCCGGATTT
This sequence comes from uncultured Bryobacteraceae bacterium, assembly GCA_964248405.1. Classification (GTDB taxonomy): domain Bacteria; phylum Acidobacteriota; class Terriglobia; order Bryobacterales; family Bryobacteraceae; genus Bog-105. Next base: position 118,165 of record CAXTYH010000009.1, on the reverse strand, counting down.
TATCCACCATCGGCTCAGGGTCGCTGGTGGTATTGACCGCTACCTCAGCATCCTGCGCGTAGTCGATCAGGTAACCGGCATACTTTTTGTCACCGGTCAGCAGAGTTTGAATCAGCTCGGTCGCAGCATTCTGAAAGTTCTTCCAGTGCACGCGGCTCGACGTACTCAAATCGAGCAAAAACCCGATCACAACAGGCTGGCTGCGCTCGCGCGTAAAGAAGCGGATCGCTTGCGGCTTGCCTTCTTCTAGAATCTGAAAGTCTTTCTGATCGAGGTCCGAAACAAAGCGGCCTTTCTCATCCGTTACTGTCACCGGCACAATCACTTCGTTGACCGTGACGCGTATCGGCGGGTTGTCCGCTGCTGTGTTCTTAGCGGCTGTCTCTCCGGCCGGAGCTGCCGGTGGCGGAGCCACGGTGGTCTGACCAGAGGACGTATTTGGTGGCTGTTGAGTTGGGGGTGATGCCGGTTTGGGATCCTGCGCAGGGCAGGGAGGAAGCAGGAGAGCCGCAAGAGCCAGCGCGACCGCTTGCGACGGCGTACGAAACTGCATTGTTCAGGGGTGCCTGTTAACGAATTATACAGGGCCGACCGGGGTTAGCTTCCCGCAGCCCCCGGCCGTCAACGTGTAGGCGGAGTGCCTTGTGCCATTGCCGGCGCCAGGATAGCCTCAATTCCCGAAGAGGCGTCCACCGACGGCAAGCCCTCTACGGCGCTCACCGTGAAGGTGCTCGAAGGGACAGAGGTGGTCTTACTCAGGGCCGCAGCAGCCACCTTGTCGAGCGCGAAGGCGTCCACTCGCACCGGTGTGTTCGCGCCCTCAATGCCGGAAGCCGCCCGCTGCAATCGTGAGAATGCTTCCCGCGCATCATCCAGGTAATTCCCGAACGTCAACTGCATACCCGTGAAGACCAAGCGAGGCGTGTTGACCAACGCCGCCCGTGCATCGGCCATCACTAGCAGGGGGCCATTCGCGGGTGCCCGCCGCAATTGCCCGATGGCTTCGCAGGTAGCCGAATTATCTGCCGGATCGCGTAAGGCTTGCACTACATTGATGGCCGCCTCCGGAAATATCGCGCCCACCGATGCCCGGGCAGCAGCGCCGTCTTCCAACCGAGCCGCAAAACAGCTGCACTGCAGAACACTGCTTTTCGGTACCGAAGCCGCGTCAATACTCCTGCTCAAATGTTCCAGCGCCAGCGCCAGGCTGCCGCCGCTTTCGCCGGAAAAGAATGCTAGACCATTCGGGTTCAAGTTCCGCCGGGTGGAAACTACAGCCTCCATCTCCACCGCCGCCCGATCCTCGCCAAAGCCTCCCACCTGCAGAATGGTCAGCACGGGCAGGGGAAGCTTATGTTCGGAGAACATGATAGAAACTTCGGACTGGACACGGCGCGCATCCCCCGCTCCGGAAACAAACGCCCGCAGCTTGACAATTGTCTCCCCGTGAGTATCGCGAACCAATGCGCCTAGACTGCTGCGGATCTGTGCCGACAAGCCTCCGGTCTTGAGTAATGGAGAGACATGAAAGTCCAGGCCGGCCGTTTCGGCCGCCAGAGCCATGGGCAACTCACGCGGCAAAGGGAGTGTTTGATTCTTAGCCTCATCCTGCTTGCGGTGTCGCTGCGCCCCGAGTGACGCTGTCATCCAGACCGAGATAGCAATGGTCAAACTAGTGACAAGTTTGATGCGACGCTTCTGACGATGCACAGAACCAGCCTAACTTGCCGGGTCATTGCAACCTCACTCTGCGTTTCAGTTCTTCAACATCGCTGTTTGTTGTTAGTGGCTGGAAGCTTAGCTACTGATTCATTCGTTCGTCATCTTCGTACTGCGGCCTCTGTTCGTCACAATCCCGGTTTGGACGGTGTTTCAATTTCTCGAACGGGCGCTGGACATTCTTGTCAGTACACTGATGAAGCTGTCAGTCTGGGTTCCGTCTGTCCATGAAGTCTTCTTTTCCAATCGGTGTGCTGCTGTTAGCCGCTCTCAGTGGGCTCCTGCTCGCACAGGATACGAAGTATCCACCACAAAGCGAGCAGATTCCAGGTCCGGCCAAAGCGGCTGACCGCGCTGCCTGGCTCCAGGACATCACCACTTGGCGAGCCGAACGACGGGTGCGGGCCGGTCTCACCGGAGAAGCGTATGCGCGCCCGGACTTGCGCTGGGGACAAAGCAGCTTCATTCAGCCGCAAGCCATGGTGGAAGATCGCTACTTCTACGATCCCGTGCAGGGCCGATATACTGTCGATCGGTTCCTTGACGATCTGGACAAGCGCTATGGCGGAATCGACAGCGTCCTGTTATGGCCGGTGTACCCGAACATTCGGCATCGACAACCGGAGTCAATTCGATCTGCTGCGCGATCTGCCAGGCGGCGTCCCTGGTATTCGAAAGATGATCGAAGACTTCCACCGCCGACACGTGCGGGTGCTCTTTCCCACCATGCCCTGGGACACCGGAACGCAAATCGACGCGGCGAAGATGCCTGAGACACTTGCTAAGTTAATGGCCGAAGTCGGAGCCGATGGAGTGAACGGCGACACTTTCGATGGGCTTCCTCGCACCTACCGCACCGCGTCGGATGCTACCGGACACCCCGTTGTCTTTGAGCCCGAAGGTGGTCCCTCCGCTGACGAAGGGCTCAACTGGAACACGATGAGCTGGGGCTACTGGAAGTATCCGTTCATCCCCATGATCAGCCGTTACAAGTGGCTTGAGCCCCGCCACATGGTGAACGTTTGCGACCGCTGGAGTCGCGACAAAACCGACAACCTGCAGTACGCCTTCTTCAATGGAGTCGGCTACGAATCCTGGGAGAATGTGTGGGGCATCTGGAACGGGATCACCGAACGAGATGCCGAGTCCATCCGGCGTATTGCAACCGTTGAACGCTTTGCTGCGCCGTTGCTAGTCAGCGCCGATTGGCAGCCCCATACTCCAACTGTTCAGTTGGGTGTCTTCGCCAGCCGCTTTCCTTCCGCGGGTTGCACCCTCTGGATGCTGGTCAACCGCGGGCAGATGAACGTGGCGGGCGTCCAACTGCAAGTTCCAACAACACCCGGCACCCGCTACTTCGACCTCTGGCACGGTACAGAACTCCAGCCCCAAGCAACTGGCGGCATGGCTGCGCTGGCCTTTGAGATGGAAGCGAACGGGTACGGCGCAATATTGGCGCAGGCTCACGCCCCTGATCCGCAACTCACCGCCGTATTGCAGACCATGGCTCGCCTCTCGGCCCAGCCGCTAGCGAGCTTTCCTAAGCAATGGTCCACCCTGCCGCAGCACTTAGTGGAAACTGCACCGGGCGCGCCGGCCAAGCAAGCGCCTGCCGGCATGGTTGCCATCCCATTAGCGCAGTTCAACTTTGAGGTGAACGGAATCGAGATCGAAGGTCAGGAAGATATCGGCGTCGATGTCCAGTATCCGTGGGAGGACTCGGCCCGTCGCCATCACTCGCACCCGGTCAGTATCAAGCCATTCTTCATCGACAAGTATCCGGTGACGAATCGAGAGTTTAAACGCTTTCTCGACGCTTCTCACTACCGGCCTGCGGACGCCCATAATTTCCTGAAAGATTGGGCAAACGGCAACTACCCCGCGGGCTGGGCCGACAAACCCGTCACGTGGGTCTCGCTCGAAGATGCCCAGGCTTATGCGCAATGGGCCGGCAAGCGGCTTCCGCATGAATGGGAGTGGCAGTATGCGGCCCAGGGCATCGACGGTCGGCTCTATCCGTGGGGCAACATTTGGGACGAATCACGCGTCCCGCTCCCTGAACACGGACACGATCTTCCCGGTCCCGCGGCTGTTGACGCTCATCCATCCGGAGCGAGCCCATTCGGGGTTATGGATCTGACCGGCAACGTCTGGCAGTGGACCGATGAGTTCGCCGACGAACACACGCGGGCCGCCATCGTCCGCGGTGGCGGCTACTATCGCCCGGCAGGCTCCCTGTGGTACTTTCCTTCTGCCTATAGGCTGGATGAGCATGGCAAGTATTTGTTGATGGCGCCCAGCAAAGATCGCTCCGGCGTGCTTGGATTCCGTTGCGTGAAGGAGGTTGGGTGAGGCAGATTGTTGTGGTTGGCAGCTTGAACGCTGACCTGGTGCAACGGGTGGAGCGCATCCCGCACCCAGGCGAAACGGTGCTGGGCGGTGATCTGCAAGTAATCTCCGGGGGCAAGGGCGGCAATCAGGCCTTTGCCGCCGGTCAGCTAGGCGGCGCAGCCTACATGATCGGCAACGTCGGCTCCGATCAGTTTGCCCCCGTACTGCTCGACAGCCTTCAATCTGCGAATGTCGATACGCGGCTGGTCGAACGCATTGGAGGGAACTCCGGAACCGCCTGCATTCTCGTGCTTCCCAGTGGCGAGAACCTGATTGTGATTTCGCCTGGAGCGAACGGACGGCTCACAGGCGAGCAGGTTCGCGTCCGCCTCCAGCCGTTGCTCCAGGACGCCTCAGATGGAGCGCTCGTACTGTGTCAATTAGAGATCCCTCTGGAGGCGACGGTTGCTGCTCTTCAAACCGCAAGAGAGTTTGGCGCAACCACGATCCTCGATCCTGCCCCGGCTCAGCCTCTTGACCGTACCGTCTTGAGCCTGGTCGATTACTTGACCCCGAACCAAACTGAAGCCGGCACGCTGCTGGGCAGTCATGCACCCATTGAGACTGTTGAAGAGGCGAAGGCCGCGGGCGAGCAACTGCTGCAGCTTGGCCCTGCAAACGTGCTGGTGAAACTGGGTAGTCTCGGTTGCCTCTTCGCCTCGGCAGATCAATGCGAACACGTACCCGGTTTCGCCGTTGAAGTTCGCGACACCACCGCCGCCGGCGATACATTCAACGGAGCTCTCGCTGTTGCTTCGAGTGAGGGACTTGCCATCGCCGACGCCATCAGTTTTGCGAACGCGGCCGCGGCCATCTCGGTCACCCGCTCTGGCGCACAATCTTCCATTCCCAATCGAAGCGAAACCGATGCTTTTCTTCGAACGCAACAGCGAAAGTGACTGCCCCTTGCTGACTGTTCAAAACCCGACCGCCGCCATCCTGCTGTGTGTTGTGACCATGTTGGGCTGGGGGTCGTGGGCCAACACGCAAAAGCTGGCGGGTAAGTCGCACTGGCCTTTTCAGCTTTACTACTGGGATTACACCTTCGGCGTGTTTCTGTTTTCTCTGCTGTTCGCATTCACCGCCGGCAGTTTCGGCGATGGAGGCCAGTCAGCAATCAGCAACTTCAGCACCGCGTCCTCAAATGCAACCGTCGCTGCTCTGCTCAGTGGCGCTCTGTTTAACCTAGCCAACGTGCTCCTGGTTGCCGCCATCGATGCTGCCGGTTTGACTGTTGCGTTTCCCCTGGGAATCGGACTGGCGCTGGTCATCGGCACCGTGACGAGTTACCGGCAGACGCCGCGCGGCAACCCCGCTTATCTCTTTGCTGGAGTGACGTTCGTGGTCGTGGCCATGCTCTGCTCAGCGGGTGCCTCCGCCCGACTTCCCGGGCAGACCCGACGCGGAGGCCTGCGCGGCATCGTGCTCTCGGTCGCGGCCGGCTGCCTGATGGGCCTGTTCTATCCCCAACTGATGACCGCAATCTCACCGGAGTTCAATCGGCTTCCTATCACTCCGGGCAAGCTGACGCCCTACACCGCCGCGGTCTTCTTTGCCATCGGCTTACTGCTCAGCAATGTCGTGATCAATACGGTCATCATTCGACTCGCCGGTCTCTCCTACCGGCAGTACCTGTCGGGCACGGCCTGGCTGCACTGCATCGGTGTGTTGGGCGGAGCAATCTGGATGCTGGCGCTATGCGTAAACGTTCTCGCATCGGGTACGGCAGGGCCTGCTATCTCCTATGCACTGGGCCAAGGCGCCACTCTCGTCGCCGCGATTTGGGGAGTATTTATCTGGCGCGAATTCCGTTCGGCCTCGCCATCGACTTACACGCTGATCGGTCTGATGTTTGCCTCTTACGTAATCGGGCTGGTGCTGGTTGGCATGGCTGTTTTGTGAACATCCCCGAGTTTCCCCCTGTTAGAAAGCGGCTCGGATGAAATGCGGTGCATTGCCGGATTTGCGATTGCGAGTGAAGCGGCGTTTGCTTTACGTTCAAAATCTCGCGCATGACGATCATCAACTCTTCAACTTTTTACTTCGCCTGCGCTAGCCCCGCAACAACTGCGGCAACTTTATCGAGTATCTGGTTCCAGCCCTCCAATTGCCCGCTATTTTTTGCGCTCTCCATAGGTTCATTTCCAACAAAGGTGAGTTTGGTTTGGCCGTTTCCCAAATCCTCAAAGGTAGTCACATCGTGCGCATCCTCTATGGCCTCATGTTCTATTCCATAGTGCGCAGCCTCAACCTTGTTTCCCTGCGGGTCGGAAAAGTACATGGAGGAAACGATCTTCTCGTGCAGAACAATCTCGTGGTATTCACCAGCATTCCAGAACTCCTGCCCATCCGGCGCTCTCATGCAGCAGAGGAACTTTCCTCCCACGCGAAAATCCATCTTGCAAAAAGGCGCAGTAAAACCCTTCGGCCCCCACCACTGCATCACATATTTCGGGTCTGTCCACGCCTTCCACACCAATTCGCGTGGGGCATCAAAAACTCTTGTGAGAACCATTCGCTCTGTCTCGTTAACCGTGTTTTTTGTCATCTCTGACCTCCGCTTTTTTCATTTGACTTACAACCACATCCAGCTTGTCGAAACTCTCTTCCCAGAATCGGCGATAGTTAACCGCCCAGTCGCTGACTGTCTTTATCGCCTCTGGCCTAAGCGTGCACACACTCTCTCGTCCACGCTTCGTTTTAATCACAATTCGCGCCCGTACTAGGTAGGCAATATGTTTTGAAATCATCTGCTGCGAGAGCGCAAACGGTTCCGTCAATCCATGGACAGAGGCTGGCCCACGTGAGAGTCGTTCGATCATCGCCCGACGGGTTGGGTCAGACAAAGCCGCAAATGTTGTATCCAACATATCCACAACCATATGGTAGTGGATTTTCGACCGATGTCAAGGGTAAATTATGATTCCAAGAGGGGGTCTCGAGCAGTTACTGATAGATTGACGATTAACGTTTCCAACGGGGGGGCCAATCCACTCAGCCAATTTGGTATGGTTGAGAAGAAATGGACGTATCTCAATTGCAACTGAATGACAGTTCCAATACGCCCATCTATCGCCAAATTGCACATTGGCTTACCCTTCGTATCCAAAACGGTGAGCTTGGATTAGATGGGCGGTTGCCGGCCACTCGCGAATTGGCTGGTCTGCTGAAGCTGAATCGTGCGACGATTTCAGCTGCCTATTCCTTGCTGGAAGAATCGGGGCTGATCGAAGGGCATGTGGGCCGTGGCAGCTTCGCCGTTCGGAGGACTACGACCGCCACCCCGGCTTCCACATTGGAGTGGAGCAGTGTCCTCCCGCCAACCCAGCCCGCCGAAGTCTTACCTGCAATGGGTTCGATTCGTATAAACTTTGGCAGCTCGCGTCCAAACGGCCAATCGTTTCCTCTTTCCGCTGTTCGCGAAAACGCCCGGCAGGTGCTTGACGGACCGGAAGCAGCCGAAATCTTGCAGCTGGGCTCCTCCTATGGTTACGCGCCATTGCGTCGCTATCTCCTGGACGAAGCGGGATGTGAGGGCATCGCTCGACCGACCGACGACGTGATGATTACTAATGGCTGCCAGCAGGCACTCGACCTGGTCTCCCGAGTTTTCTCAGGCATTTCAGGCGGTGTTGCGCTCGAAGATCCCTCTTATCACGGGCTTCTGCGCGTCTTTTCCCGCCAGAACCTGCCGATCTGGCCAGTTCCCGTTACGGCACAAGGGTTAGATTTGGCCGCGCTGGAAGAGACGCTGGTCCGGCATCGACCGCGGCTGCTGGTGGTTACACCAAGTTTCCAAAACCCGACGGGTGCTACGCTGCCGCTTTCTTCGCGCAAACGTCTGCTCAAGTTAGCCGAAAGCTACAGCGTCGTTGTGGTCGAAAATGATATCTACAGCCAGCTTCGCTACACCGGGGAGGCTCTACCCAGCCTGAAACAGTTGGACGGAAGCGGCAACGTCATTCTCTTGCGCAGTTATTCCAAGGTTGCGTTCCCGGGCCTGCGCGTGGGCTGGGTCATTGCGCCTCGGGAGGTGATCTCCCGCTTGGCCGAAGAGAAGCACACGGCCGATTTGCACTCCGATCAGCTCTCGCAGGCGGTGCTCCTTCGCTTTGCCCAGTCCGGCGAGTTGGCCCGCCACCTGCAGCAGACCTGCCGACTGGGCGCCGAACGACTGAAGGTTGTCTTTGAGGCCTGTGAACGGTTTCTTCCTGTGCGCGCGAGATTTACCCGCCCAGAAGGTGGGATGAGTCTCTGGGTTGAGTTGCCCGCGCCCCTCCGCACCGATGCGATCCTGGAACGGTCTCGGCGATTGGGCGTCGATTTCTTACCGGGTCGCACGTTCTCAACCGGAACGGGTCACCACCGCGCCTTTCGCCTCTGTTTTGGCGGCCTTGCGCCCGACCGCATTGAAACCGGTCTGCGCCTGATCGGCGAGGCCATTACCGCCGACTTGGCGTCTCACGAAGCTCGACAATTTGCCGAACCGGCTGTGGCGCTGGTCTAAACCCACCTGTTTTTAACGAAGGAGATTACAGCATGACCTTTGGAAGCGATCAGTTCCGGCTGAAAACCGGACTTGCCGAAATGTTGAAAGGCGGCGTCATTATGGACGTTGTCAACGCCGAACAGGCCGTTATCGCCGAACGCGCGGGTGCCTGCGCCGTGATGGCGCTCGAACGCGTCCCCTCGGACATCCGCAAGGAAGGAGGCGTCGCTCGTATGTCCCAGATCCGCATCATTCGTGACATCATGGCGTCTGTTTCCATTCCGGTGATGGCCAAGGTTCGAATCGGACATTTCACCGAAGCGCGTATTCTGGAAGCGCTCGGAGTCGACTACATCGACGAGAGCGAAGTTTTAACCCCCGCCGACGAAGAGCACCATGTCGACAAGCACGATTTCAAGATCCCCTTTGTTTGTGGCGCTCGCAATCTGGGCGAAGCTCTGCGACGTATTGCCGAGGGTGCGGCCATGATTCGCACGAAGGGCGAAGCCGGCTCGGGAAACATCGTCGAAGCCGTCCGGCATATCCGCACTATCGTGAAAGAAATGAAGCAGTTGACGGTTCTCAGCAAAGAGGAACTGTTCCGAGAAGCAAAGAATCTGCAGGCGCCGCTCGAGTTGGTTCAATACGTTGCCGAGGCTGGCAAACTCCCGGTGCCCAACTTCTCGGCAGGCGGAATCGCCACTCCAGCCGATGCGGCCCTGGTCATGCAACTTGGTGCTGAAGCAGTCTTCGTCGGCTCCGGAATCTTCAAGTCCTCCGACCCAGAGGCGCGTGCCAAGGCCATCGTTAAAGCGGCAACTTATTATCAGGATCCCGAGAAACTGCTCGAAGCCAGCGAGGAGCTCGGCGAAGCCATGCCGGGCTTGGACATTGCCAAGATGCAGGAATCGGAACTGATGCAGGTGCGCGGCTGGTAAGGGAGGACATGGGCCCTGTTATAGGAGTGCTTGCGCTTCAGGGCGACTTCAGCGCACATCGCAACGCGCTGGAGCAGTCAGGAGCGCAAGCGCTCGAAGTTCGCAGCGCCGGTCAAGTCGATGCAGTGGACGGCCTGATCATTCCGGGCGGGGAAAGCACCACCATGCTGCGCCTGCTCGGGGTGGAACATCTGTTCGAAAAGCTGCAAGAGTTCGGCCAGCGCAAACCGATCTTCGGAACCTGCGCAGGCGCCATTCTTATGGCAAGCGAGGTTCTCCATCCCGCACAGGCCTCCCTTGGCCTGCTTGATATCACGGTTCAGCGAAACGGCTACGGTCGCCAGCTGGACAGTCACATTGCGCCCGTCAATATCAACGGAGAGAGCGCGGAAGCAGTTTTCATTCGCGCTCCCATCATCCGTCGCGTTGGTCCCTCCATCTCGGTACTGGCCACTTCCGGCGACAACCCGGTGCTGGTGCAGAATGGCCGACTTCTTGCATCAACCTTTCATCCTGAGCTTAGCCGCGGTAGTTCTGTGCACAAGTACTTTGTCAAAATGGTTGAAACGGCAGCGCAGTCATCAAAGACATGAGCGAGCTGAAGCGTGTTCTATTCCTTTGTATCGGGAACTCCTGCCGGAGCCAGATGGCAGAAGGCTTTGCTGCCCGCTATGGGAGCGATGTTCTACAGGCGGTCAGTGCCGGCCTGTCTCCCGCCTCCATTGTTCAGCCTCTGACTAAGCAGGTCATGGAAGAGAAGAACATTAAAATCAACCACCAGTATCCAAAAGATTTGGCGTCGGTGGATCCCGCGAGCTTCGACATTATTGTTAATATGTCGGGCCGCAAGCTGCCGTCGCGTGGCCCCGTTGAGATCCGAGACTGGAAGGTGGAGGATCCGATCGGTAAAGAAGAATCCGTTTATCTGGCTGTCCGCGACCAGATTGAGATGCAAGTGATGGGTTTGATTTTGCAGCTGAGACGCGCCCACACCCCGCCTGAGCCGCCACAGCGCAACAAGCGCAGCATGAATGTTCCGAACGCCTAATCATCAACGTACGCCTTCCAAAACAAAAATCGGCTTGCGGCAACACTCTGCCACAAGCCGATTTTGAACGCTTCGAAAAGAAGCCGGAAAACTACTTGGAGGTGGAAGTCGAAGTAGTGGAACCCGACATTGCACCACCATCGGTGCCTTTGCTCTTCTTGCTCTTTTTGCTCTTCTTGGTGGTTTTGGTGGCAGAGGTGTCGGTCCCAGTGCTGCCGGACGAGCTGTTCTGGGCGAAAACGGCAGTGCCCGCGAGAAGCGACAGGCCGAGGCTGGCAATCATGATCTTTTTCATTGTGAATTCTCCTACGTAAGTAATGACAGCACTGTGTGCTCTCAAGGGTAGATTCTCATAAATAAGTGAAATATGTCTGAACGCAAGATTAAACTTGCTTTATGTATCCCCTGCTAAGACTCGGGGTACTACTGCGCTTTGGCTCGGCTTTGGGCTAGTCCGGCGATTTGCGGGAGCAGCGTTATCAACCGTAGTCCCCAGCTTGCCAATAGGGCAATTAACCTCGCCCGAGAAGCGTTTGCACTTGGCGGCTCTGTTGGGCCACAATGAGGGGTCGATGGGTAATGCCCTACAGCTCCTGGCAAGCTTCCACAACCTCGCCAGACAGATTTCACCGGCTCTGTCATGACAAGACTCAAGACCAGCCGAAGCACTGCCGCCAGTTTGGTTTAGGCTGTACGTAGGTTACATAGAGGCTCTGGAGGGATAGCTTTATGGACTACAACCAGATCGTCCATAGCTTGGCAAGCAATCTACCGACCATGACGGCCATACTCATTGCCTGGCTGGCCAACAATAACAGGCTCAAGGTTCTGGAGACCAAGATCGACAACCTGAATGCACCAATGGACCGGATTGAATCAAGGCTTGATCGGATTGAGGGCAGGATGGACATGCTGGATGCAAGGCTGGATAAGTTGGACGAAAGAGTGCGGGGCTTGGAGTTGTTCAATGCTGGTGGCGCCGCTCTGTTGAGCAAATGATTCGAGCGGCAATCTTCGTAGTCCGGTGCGATCCGACTTCCACGAATCTCACAAAGCCCGATGCTCAAGCTTGGAACGACGTTCCCATCCAGCAACAATAGCTGCAACATTCAGATCCAGCGGCTGCGTGGAATCGATCTCTATGTCGTACCGACAGAATGAATGTGTCTTCAGGTGATACAACGCTTCGCCCCGTTGGCGATCTCCTCGCAAGCGCTCCCTTCGTTCAAGCTCCGCCGTCGGCGCGTGCACGCCCACCCAGAAAACGTCGAGACCCGCCAGCAACGTTCGGAGATCGTCAGCCCAACTCTGCTCCTCCACAATGTGCTCAATCAATAAGTCAATACCTACGCTTGCGAATGCAGGAATGGAGCGATGAAAGCCGTCGAAGAATGTCTGTCTATAGCGATAGCCAACATCGTTATCCAGCGGTCTGAATCCGGCGTCGGCAAGCTGGTCTGAAGCGTAATAGTGAAACTGAGGTTCGAGTTGAACTCTTACTGCTTTGGCCAGCGTGGTTTTGCCGGCGCTCGATGTTCCATTCAGGAAAATGATTCGCCCTCTGCCATGCTCCATCTGTCCGCTTCTTCACTGCCATCATAGCAGGATCGCCGTGCTACTTAACTGAACGTGTTGCGTCCTGTTGACCGACGCTCTGCTCCACCATCTTCGCCAGCCCGAGCCCGCCACCTTGCGCGAGCGCTTTGGCAAAGTGCTGCTCGGCCATTTCAACAGCGGATCCAGTACTCGGGTCGTCGCCGCTGCTGCCCAGCCAGCCCGAATCGGATGACTCGCGCACAGACTTCATCATCTGGCCAATCATCATCGCTTCGAACGATTGCGCTGCTTCGTGCAGTTTGCTTCCCTTTGTGTTGGCCGCCCCTGATGAATTCACCATCAGGTTTGCCAGGCCGGAACTAACTTTGAGATCACTCATTAGATAACGTCCAGTTCTGCGTCCAGCGCTCCCGCTGCCCGCAAATTTTGCAGGATTGCAATCACGTCCCGCGTAGTCGATCCAATCGAAGCCAAAGCCTTTACCAACTCCTCGACAGTAGCTCCATCCTTTAACACCAGATTGCGTGACTTTTCATCTTTCGCGCCCACTGTGGTTTGCGGAACTACCGTGGTCGGCGTCGAGGAAAATGGAACCGGCTGAGTCGCGGTGAACGTCGTCTGGATCTCAACCGTCAAGTTTCCATGCATGATGGCTACCGGTGCGATACGAACATCTTTACCTAACACGACCGTGCCCGTCCGTTCGTTGACCACCACGCGCGCAATTCGATCCGGCTGCACTTGCAACCGCTCCAGCTCCGAGATAAATTCAATGGGCCTGTTGCTGAACGTCGGCGGCACAGAGACCGACACGAGTGCCGAATTTTCTGCGTGTGCCATCGCGTCCTTAAATGGAAAATGTCGGTTAACTGCGTCCGCTACCCGTGCTGCCGTGGTGAAGTCGGCATCTTTCAGCTGAAGCCTCACCGTGTTACCGATGGGTACAGAGGGCGCCAGGCGCTCCACTGACACGCCGTTTGGAATGCGTCCTACCGTAGGATGATTTACAGTCGCTGAATTAGCTCCACCCCGGCCTGCGACAAAGCCTCCGGTGACGACCGGTCCTTGTGAAGTGGCGTAGACCTGCCCATTGATGCCGCGCAACGTAGTCAGCACAAGAAGGCCGCCTTGCAGATTAGTCGCATCGCCGATGGCCGCTACCGTGGCATCGATAGTTGAGCCGGGCTGCGCGAAAGCAGGCAGCGTTGCCGTCACCAGCACAGATGCTGTGTTCTTCACCGTGATGGTTCCCGGCGTAACGCTCACGCCCATACGCTGCAGCAGATTCGTCAAGCTCTGTACGGAGAACACCGTCTGCTGGCGATCGCCTGTTCCATTCAGGCCAACCACCAATCCGTAACCGACCAGCTGATTCGAACGCACGCCCTCAATCGACACTAAGTCTTTCAAGCGAACCCCGTGATCATCCGGCGTCTCCGAAAAACCGGGACGAGCAAAGCTCAGAGCGCCAATCAGCAAAACGGAAAGCAGGGTCCGCATTAGAAGGGTAGAACTCCCAGTAACATCCGATAAAGAACATTAGGCCGATGAATCACGTCGTTTACCACGCCCTTGCCGTTGATCTTCAGCTCCATCTGGCCTACGCTTCCTGATTGCACGGTGTTGAACGTCGTCAAGTCGTTCGGCCTAACCACGCCGCGTAGAGTAATCACCTGGGTTTCTGAGTTCACCAAAATCGTCTTCGCGCCTTCTACTACCAGATACCCATTCGGCAAAACGTCCACCACGCGTGCCGTGATGGTGGTGGTAAGAGTAGTTGTGCGCGACGTGGTCCCTTGCCCGTTCAGATTCTGATTCGAGTTCAGCGTCAGCAGGTTGGCGACTCGTCCTGCGGCTGACGCCGGCAACGCCGACGAACTTAAGCCGGTGTTGGCGGCTGATGTTCGTTGTGTTTTCGTGTTGCCGGTGGAAACGGCCGAAGCCTGCTCATTCACGACAATGGTGAGGATGTCGTCTACGTTGCGAGCTCGCAGATCGCTCGAGAGTTCCGCCAGCGATGCCGGGCCCAGCCAGATAGATCCCGGGCTCCCTGAAGAGGTCATGGCCGCTGTCCGGTGCGCCTCCTCAACGTAGATGTCCAAGGCCGACGGCGCTGGCGCTTTCTCTGCCTTGTGCTTATCTTTGCCGGCGATCGCCGATGTGACCAATAACACCATTAGCCCAATCAAACTACTCGCTCGCTTCACGTCCCGCCTCCTCCACCACTAATCCAGTCGGCCCGTTGGGCATCACAAGCACTTGACCCTTGTCTTCTATGCGTGCACGAAACTTGCGGCCGCTGCGAACATTCCGCACCGTAATTACAGACCCGCGGCGCCCACTCTCTTCCGCTATCCCTTGCGCTTCGACATGCGCACTCTGCATCTGAACAAGAACCTTCACCAGATCGCCACGCTCAACTTCGCTCCGTTGCCGCAGCATGCTTTGCGTGAGCGTCTGCCCATTGCCAATTGCGTTCTTTGGAGTCAGTCCCACTACGTCCTGCAAGGCTCCGTAAATGCTTTCACGCGAGAGCGGACCCTCGTACATAGTTAGTCGTATTTGCTCGGGCCGAATCTCTTCGCCTGCATGTAAGCTTTCAACGGCAACCACGCGCGGCTCTTTCACTGTGACTCGCACGCGCGCCCAAATTGTGAAGATTCGGTTTTCCGCATACGCCACGGTTCCGCGCCATAACACCGGTCCATCTGAGTTGCCGCTCAGCCCACTCTGGGCGAATGTCATCTCGCCGGGCGGCGCTGGCGCCAGGCTCTGCTCGACAAACTCGATCTGCGCGTTGCGACCAGCCAATGTTTTCTGCATAGCAGCACGCATCTTGTCTACCGTGGGCACGCTCATCGGCCAACTAAAACAGACGCTCGATTCAAAATGCTCGTCGATGTCGTTGGCAGCCGCAATGCGTGCCAGTTCGTTGGGCCGGAAGACACGCTGCTGACCGGGGAAGGGCGACAGGCCGACGACTTGATTTTCCGGCAACGTCCGGAAGACGGGCAGCACAAGCGCCAGGTCGCGGCCATATATATGATCGGTCGTGATGGTTTGGCACGCGGATGCGCCCAGCACCAGTGTCAAAAGAATACCGGGGATCATTGGCTGATCTGGTTGACCTGTTGGTACATCTCGTCAGCCGCTTTCACCACACGTGAGTTGGCTTCGTACGCGCGCTGGCTCTGAATCAGGTTCACGAACTCTTCCACCACGTTTACGTTCGACTGTTCGGTGTAGCCTTGCATAACGGTCCCGAGCCCTTCGGCCCCGCCCGGCGTTCCCACTTGCGGGTCCCCTGAAGCATCGGTCGGCATGAAGAGCGAGTTGCCAATGCTGTTCAATCCCGCGGGATTCTGAAAGTTTGCCAACTGGATCTGCCCGGCCTTTTGCGAAGCGTTCTGGCCGGGAAGGTTATAGCTCACCGTGCCGTCCTGCCCAATGGTTAGATTTTGAGCATTGGCGGGTATCGTAATCTGTGGCTCAATCGGGTCGCCCTCGGCTGTGACCATGGTCCCGTTCCGATCCAATTGAAATGTGCCGGCGCGCGTGTAGGCCAGTTCGCCTGTGGTCCGCCGAACTTGGAAGAAGCCTTTCCCCTGAATGGCCATGTCCAGCGAATTATCGGTTTGGGCCATATTGCCCTGCGTGAAAATAATCTCGTTCGAGACGGTCCGCGTACCGAGGCCGATCTGCAATCCTGCCGGCATCGTTGTTTGTGTGCTCGAAGAGGCGCCAGGCTGAATCATGCTCTGGTAGACCAGATCCTGAAACTGAGCGCGGCGTGCCTTGAAGCCGGCAGTCCCGGAGTTAGCCAAATTGTTGGCGATGCTGTCTACGTTTAGCTGCTGCGCATTCATGCCGCTGGCTGCGCTGTTGAGTGCTCGTATCATGTGTTCCTCTTTTAGTGCTGCAACAGCGCTAGGCTGTCACTCGCGCGACTTCTTCTATCGACTGTTTGTTCATGTCCGCACCGATCTTGATTGCGTGCTGAAGCATTTCGAAGTGCCTGAGCAGTGTGATCATGCGGGCGCTGGCTTCTACGGGAGTAGCATTCGAAGCTTCAGACTGTCCTTGCAGAACCTGTGCTTCGCTGGCCGCATCAGGCCCATTCTTCGGATCGTCCAGCGAGAAGTAAGTCGCGCCGAACTTAAGGAGGCGATTCGGATCTTGAAAGTTTGCAAGCTCCACCTGGCCTAGGACAGCGCCGCCCTGCGTCACCTGCCCATCGGGCGTGATCTGAATCGGATCGTTGGTCTGCGTCTGCAGTGTCTGATTGTCAGTCAACCGAACCGAATAGCCTTCTGAAGTCACCAGCTCCCCTTTGGCGCTCAGCTGGAAGTTGCCGTTGCGCGTATAGAGCGTTCCGTTCGGTCCATTCACAGCAAAGAAGCCGGCGCCGGAAAGAGCCAGGTCTGTTTGATTGCCGGTGTGTACCAGAGTGCCTTGCGAGAAGTCGGTCCAGCGCTTCTGCACCAGCGGCGACTGTCCCACGATCGGGTCTGCTTCGTCCGCAAGTTCCGGAGCAAGATAAGAGCTGTAGAACTCGCGATCGGCTTTGAATCCGCTGCTCGAGGTATTGGCGAGATTATTCGCCAGCATGTCCATAGAGTCGAGGCGTGCTTGCAATCCACTGGCGGCGGCGGTTGTGAGCGTATCCATCTGCCGAATTAGTAAGCATGTATGCTGCCACGCTTTGACAGGCAAAACAGTCGCTTGTTAGAGGGAAAGTGTCACTTTTCTGGGGCGTTCCAGTTTGCAGGTGTCAAGATTTTGTCGGAGCATTCTGCCTTTGCTCAACTTCTTGACGCGTTCCATCAAACGATTCAGAAAATTGGCTCTACAATCGCGCACTTTCGAGTTGGCGAGTGACGTGCAACAGCAGCGTCGTGACCGTAGCGCCTGCCATCTCCTCCTCGCCTGCCGAGAGCAGCATTTCGCAAGCGCCGTCTCCGCGCGCTCATGCCAAGGCGCAACCCGAGGGCTCTCACTCATTTGCTCACGCCTTGAGAGAAGGTCTGAACAAGAACAAAGACGAGAGTAAGGACGTTCCGAAACCGAAGAAAGCCGCCCAGCAACCAACCGGCAAGGATGGGCTCACACCGGCGTCGAGCGACAAAGATACAGTAGCGGCAACGAAGCCCCTGACCGGTAAGTTTGGCTTTGCGAACATGCTTCCTGACCCGAAACCTGTTGACACGAAGACAGCTACTCCTGAAGCTGATAGCGCCCAGGATCTTGCTAAGGGCGAAGCGGGCGAGAATGGCTCTCTCCAAGCTGATTCCATTGACGCGAGCAACGCACAGGCCTCAAGCTTGCCTAGCCTGCCTGTTGCCGGACCTCTCACTGGGAACGGGGGCAACCCGATCCTGATGGCGATGCTGACGCAATCTCATCTGGGTGACTTGAATCTCAGTCACGGCAGCAAGAACGAGGCGCTACTAACGAGTGTCGATCTTGCGAATTCACCCGTGCTTGCTCCCTCGCTATCGAATCTGGCCGCAGTCCAGAATGCTTCGAGCAGTCCTTCATCTGCCCAGACAAGTGCAGGAGCGGAACAGCCCGGGCAGCTAATCAACGATCAACTATTACAGGACGCAACTGCATCTTCCGATGGGTCAACGTCTGTAGCTGCCACAGCCCTCCCGGGCCATCTTGCCTTTGCTCTTCGCTTGAGCGCGGGCACCTTGAACACTCAAAGTCACACCAGCTCTTCGGTCGAAACGACAAGCTTGGCTCCACTCAGTTCGGTTGGAAGCATGCCTTCCATTGCACCCGTCGCTACTGTTTCTTCTGCTTCGTCCGACAAGCCGGAAGAGCAGGGAAGCGGCGCCCCGCCGCAGCACGAACGATCTCTCCCTGACTCTGTTGTGCAACCTTCAACGGCGCAAGCTTCCCAAAGTGACATTGCACCTCCGACCAACGAGACAGTGGCCGGCGCAGCAGCGCCAGAGATGGACGACAAGTTTGACGAGGCAAGCACGGAACCAGTTCGAAACTTGAACATGCAAGTGATCGGCGAAGGCAACCGTCGCGTAAACATCGCTTTGCTCGACCGTTCAGGCGAATTACGGGTCAGCGTCCATTCCGCCGACAAAGAACTAAATCAGCAGCTTCAGGACAAGATGCCGGAGTTGACGTCGCAGTTAGAAGGGCAGAAATACGATACACAAGTGTGGATGCCTCGTCGCCAGAACGGCGATTCTCAAAATCAGGAAGACAGTAAACAGCAAGACCGTCCCGCTTGGGTGGAAGAACTCCAACGCAAGTCGGGCAAAGTAGGAAGGAATCAATCATCATGGCTGCAGTAACAGCGATCGGATCGAATACGAACGGAAACGTTCTTGATCCGCTTAATTTGAATAAGAACACCACAACAGGATCCTCGTCGTCAGGTTCTTCGACAAGCTCTACCGGAAGTACCAGCTCACTCGCGAGTGAATCTACGTTTCTGACGCTGCTGGTTGCACAGCTGCAGAATCAAGATCCGTCCCAGCCGGCAGACGGAATGCAGTTTGTCACTCAGTTAGCACAGTTCACAACTCTGGAACAGAACCTTGCCATGCGAACCGATTTGGACAGCATTAACTCCAAGGTTCCAGCAGCAACAACGCCGACCACACCAGCAACAACGGCCACGGATGGCACGCAACCGATCGGTTCTTAAATCAGTAATCATTCGAAAGAGATCAATATGTCCAGCGCATTTTCCATTGCCCTCTCATCATTAAAAGCCGAGTCGGACGCCATCAACACAACTGGCCACAACCTTGCGAACATCAACACGAACGGCTTCAAGGGAAGCAACGTAGATTTTCGCGATCTGGTGGCAGCCACTCTCGGCAGCGGTGGCGGCAACACCCAGTTCGGGCTGGGCGTGCAGCGTCCGCTCGATCACCAGATCTTCTCGCAGGGTCCCATCAGCGGCAGCAGTTCGCCCTGGGCCGCCGCCATTCAAGGCAATGGATTTTTCATGCTCTCCGGCGGAGATAGCCAGCAGATGTACACCCGCGATGGAGATTTTACTCTCGGCGCGAACGGCACATTGCAGACCCTGACCGGCGGCAAAGTGCAGGGCTGGATGGAGTCGAATGGGGTTCTGAATACCACGGGAGCACCGGGCGACATGACCCTGAGCACCGGCAGCGTTGTTCCACCCATTCCTACTTCCACACTGACGGTGAACGCAAACCTGAACGCGGCTGGAGTCGCCCCGACAACCAACACGATGTCGGTACCCGTACAAGTCACCGACTCGCTCGGCAACAACCACACCCTCACGATCACCTTCACCAAAAGCCCAAGCGCGGCCAATACCTGGACCTACGATGCTACGCTGCCCAGCCAGGATCTGGCGGGCGGCGTCGCCGGCAGCACAACTTCAGTACTCTCTGCGCCAGGCACTTTGAGCTTTCAGAGTGACGGAACCTTAACCACGGCCTCGCAAGCGCCAATCACTTTGAACATCAACGGGTTTGCGGATGGCGCCAAGAACGTCAGCGTCTCCTGGAACACCGTAGCAACCGACGGCTCAAGCACAATAACGCAGTTCTCCCAATCCTCCACCTACGACGTAACTGTCAACGGCAATCCAGCCGGCCAGCTGTCGTCTTTTGGAATTCAGAACGGCGGGCAGATTGTGGCAGCCTACAGCAACGGTACGCAGAAGATTGTCGGCCAGGTCGCGATGGCTTCGTTTCGCAACACAGACTCGTTGGAGGATTTAGGCAACAACACGTTTGCTGCAAGCGGTACGACCGCGCCCCCCTCGGTCGGCTTACCCCAGACTGGCGGTCGAGGGCAGATTTTAGCTCAATCCCTGGAAGGCTCGAACGTCGACATCGCAACTCAGTTCACGAACCTGATTACTTATCAGCGCGGTTACCAGGCCAGTTCCCGCGTTATCACTACCGCTGACCAGATGCTGCAGGATGTGATGGCGATTATCCGGTAGTTCCCGGCAAAACTTTCCCCCTTCTATACTCGGAGAGTGTTACTAACCATCAGCGCCGATATCTCAAGCGCAGATTTGGGCTACCTTCTTCATAAGAATCCAGCCCGAGTGCACTCTTTCGAGTTGCCGTTCGGCAAAGCTCATGTCTTCTATCCTGAGAGCGGAGCCGATCATTCTGAAGCGGCACTGTTACTGGATGTCGATCCTGTCGGCCTCGTCCGCAGGAATGCACAGGGTGCCGAAGGATCCTTGTTTCAGTATGTGAACGACCGGCCCTACGCCTCCTCCTCGTTCCTGAGCGTTGCTATGTCTCATATCTTCGGCACAGCTATGAGCGGTCGGAGCAAAGAGCGACAAGGGTTGGCTGATCAGCCGATTCTGTTTAGCTGTCTGGTCACGGCGCTGCCTTGCCGCGGCAGTGATCAACTACCTCAACAACTCTTTGAACCTCTTGGGTACCGGGTTGAAGCAAAGTCTTACCCCTTAGATGAGCATTTTCCAGACTGGGGAGTTGGCCCCTACCAAACCATCCGCCTTACAAGCAAGGTGCGCCTGCAAGAGCTACTCACGCATGTGTATGTGCTGGTGCCAGTGCTTGACTCAACCAAGCACTATTGGGTGGGAGAGGATGAGGTTGGAAAGCTGCTTCGAAAAGGAGAAGGCTGGCTCGCTTCTCACCCGCAGCGCGATCTGATCGTTGCACGCTATCTTCGGCATGACCGGAAGCTCACTCGCTCCGCTTTAGATCGTCTGGTTGATGACGAAGGAAGCGACGAAAACAACGAAGTGGAGCGTCGAGCCAATGAGGAGCAAGCGATCGAGGCGCCTTTGAAATTGTGGGAGCTACGGATCGGAAGTATTTTGTCCGCTTTGCGTTCGGCAGGAGCCAAGACGGTGATTGACCTCGGCTGCGGCGAGGGCAAGCTGCTCAGGAATCTGATCAACGACCGCTCTTTCGAGCGAATCGTTGGTATGGATGTCTCGGCGAGCATTCTGGAAACTGCGGCGAAGCGTCTCCGCTTAGAAGATCTTCCTCCAGCCCAAAAATCGCGAATTCAGCTGATGCATGGTTCGCTCATGTACAAAGATTCGCGGCTGAGCGGCTTCGACGCGGCGGTCGTCTCAGAGGTGATCGAACATCTGGATGCACCTCGGCTGGCTGCGTTTGAGCGTGTGCTTTTCGAGCATGCTCAGCCTCGCACTGCGATAGTAACGACGCCGAACGCTGAGTACAATTCGCTCTTCCCCACTTTGCCTCAAGGCCGTTTCCGGCATAAGGATCATCGCTTCGAGTGGACCAGAAGTGAGTTTCAGCGATGGGCGGAGCAAATTGCAGATCGCTTCGGCTACAAGGTTCATTTCTTACCGGTTGGAGACACCGATCCGATCGCCGGGCCGCCGACACAGATGGGAGTCTTCGAAAAGTGACTCTAACTATCCCGGAACTGGCCTTAGTGGTTCTCATCGGACCTTCTGGCTCAGGCAAGTCCACGTTTGCTCGCAAACATTTTCTTCCGAGCGAAACTATCTCCTCCGACTACTGCCGCTATCTTGTCTCCGATGACGAGAACAATCAAGCTGCTACCAAAGATGCTTTCGAACTGTTGCATTTCATTGCAGGGAAGCGGCTTGCTGCGGCTAAATTAACCGTTGTAGATGCAACTAACGTGCAGGCGGAAGGGCGGAAGTCGCTGGTTGCGTTAGCGCGCCAGTATCATGTGCTGCCGGTGGCAATCGTGCTGAACCTGCCGGAGCGCCTTTGTGCGGACCGGAATCGTGATCGGGCAGACCGGAATTTCGGTTCGCATGTCATTCGCAATCAGTCTCAGGAGTTGCGCCGATCACTGCGCGGCTTAGAGCGCGAGGGCTTCCGGCACGTTCACATTCTCGATAAGCCAGAAGCAATAGATGCTGCAGCCATTGAGCGTCAGCCGCTTTGGAATAATCGCAGATTTGATCGTGGTCCGTTCGACATCATCGGCGATGTTCACGGTTGCTTTGATGAACTGACGGAGCTTCTCCGTCGCCTTGGCTATGTCGTCACCACTGACGGCGATCAACATGACATCACGGCGCCAGATGGCCGGAAAGCGCTGTTCCTGGGCGACCTGGTTGATCGCGGCCCCGGAGTTGTTGCGGTGCTGCGCCTGGTGATGGCCATGGTTAAAAGCGGCGCCGCCTTGTGTGTACCGGGCAATCACGATATGAAGCTGGTGAAAAAGCTTCGCGGCAAGGACGTGCAGATTACGCATGGCCTTGCTGAGACTCTGGCGGAGTTAGACCGGGAAAGCGCGGACTTTCGGACAGAAGTTCTGACATTTCTGGACGGCTTAGTAAGCCACTACATCTTGGACGACGGCAAGCTCGTTGTTGCTCATGCCGGCATGAAAGAAGAGATGCAGGGTCGAGGCTCTGGTAAGGTTCGCGACTTCGCATTGTACGGAGAGACAACCGGGGAAACAGATGAGTTCGGACTGCCGGTTCGTGTTGACTGGGCAGCCGAGTATCGCGGGCCCGCTGCCGTCGTTTATGGGCATACTCCCGTGCCCGCTCCCGAGTGGCTGAACCGCACGATCAACATCGACACAGGGTGCGTCTTTGGCGGGCAACTTACGGCACTTCGTTACCCCGAGAAGGAGATTGTCTCGGTCTTTTCGAAATCTACTTACTACCCTCCAGCACGGCCTTTTCTCGCTGAACCATCCGCTCCCGAGCAACTTACAACGCAGCAGCGGCAAGACGAACTGCTGGATATTCAGGATGTTCTTGGCAAGCGAATCATCACGACACGGCTTCACCGGACAGTCACGATACGGGAAGAGAATGCAACTGCCGCTCTGGAGGTGATGAGCCGGTTTGCGGCAAACCCAAAGTGGTTGATTTATCTTCCGCCCACAATGTCGCCGTCGGACACCAGCAAGCGCCCCGAGTATCTGGAATATCCGGAGCAAGCGTTCGCCTACTACCGTCACGAAGGCGTGGACGTTGTAGTTTGCGAACAGAAGCACATGGGTTCGCGAGCTGTTTGCATCATCTGTCGAGACGAAGAAGCGGCGAGAAAACAATTCGGAGTCGTGGGGGAGGGAACTGGCATCTGCTTCACGCGAACAGGGCGTCGTTTCTTTGCCGATCGCCCCTTGGAGCAGGCGTTTCTAGCCAGGCTTCAAACAGCAGTCAACGCGTCTGGGCTCTGGGATGAGCTGAAAACTAACTGGCTGTGCTTAGACTGCGAGCTGATGCCGTGGTCGGCCAAAGCTCAAGACCTATTGCGGGATCAGTACGCCTCCACTGGCGCGGCATCTCGGGCGTCCATGCCCTATGCAATGGCTGCACTCGAGTCCGCCCATAGCAAGCTGCCTGAAGTGGACGGACTCCTACGTAGGTATCAACAACGGTCGGACTTGTCGAGCCGCTACGTGGATGCTTACCGGAGATATTGCTGGCCTGTCCAGTCGATTTCCGATTATCGGCTCGCACCATTTCATGTGCTTGCATCAGCGGGCAAAGTATATTCCGATGCCGACCACGTGTGGCATATGCAAACACTGGCCAAGCTGGCTGTTGCTGATCCTGAGTTCATCATTACGACTCCCTACAAGGTTGTTCATTTAGGTAAGCAAGATAGCGAGGGGGAGGCGGCGCGTTGGTGGGAAGAAATGACGGAAGCTGGAGGAGAGGGAATGGTGATTAAGCCGCTGGCTTTCGTGCAGCGAGGCCGACGGGACTTGGTCCAGCCTGCAGTCAAATGCCGTGGCCGCGAATACCTGCGCATCATTTATGGTCCGGAGTACACGCTCGAAGAAAACTTACAGCGCTTACGCGAACGTAGCTTAGGCGCAAAACGTTCATTAGCTCTGCGCGAATTTGCTCTTGGATTAGAAGGTCTCGAGCGTTTCGTACATGCTGAACCGCTACGGCGCGTGCATGAATGTGTGTTTGGCGTGCTTGCTCTAGAAAGCGAGCCGGTTGACCCGAGACTGTGACTTCGTTGCTATGCCAATAGCGTCTCTCTCAGGTAAGCCAGACGGACTCTGACCTTGCAGCAACGTCAAGCGGCAGTAGAACTCTAACGCTGCGCAGCCAGTCGAAGATACTAAGAAACTTCGACCAGAACAGACCGAGACGGCTCGGGTATATCCAACCCATCCTCACGCATTCCTTTGAGATGCAGCTGGATTGCTTCCTTGACGTTGGCAACGACCTCTTGTTCGGTCTTACCAGTTGACACGCAACCGTCCAAGTCCGGGACCCAAGCACCGAAGTTGTTTTCGCTTTTCTCAATGATTACTGGGTATTCAGTCAATCAAATCCTCGTTATCTTTGCCTGTTTCAGGATACTCTTCTCGAGCTTAGGATGCACATCATCCCCGGGCTTCCCAGGAACTGTAACGCGACCCGACTCCAAAGGATGTTTGTACTGCCGGTGGCTTCCTTCTTGCGCAATCAACTTCCAGCCGTCTGCCTCCAGGAGTCTAAATACTTCGCGAAACTTGAGTGGCAATTTCAGTTCCCCTTACCCGGCTTGCTTTGAATCTATTGTGTGCCCGTTGTAGCTAAGTGGCAAAACGGTAGCCGAGTAGATGAGGTAACTCTGTAAATGAGCTTAAGAGTTAATCATTGGTGCGGATGGAGAGACTTGAACTCTCACGCCCTTTCGAGCGCTGGAACCTAAATCCAGTGCGTCTGCCAATTCCGCCACATCCGCGCGTTTGGCCTTACCAGCGTAACATTCAGGAGCAGAGTCCGGTCAACTCTGGGCCCTCGGCAAACTCTTTCGCCACCCGTATTGCATTTCGGATTGCCTTTGCCGTTGAACGACCATGGCAGATAATACAAATGCCACGCAGACCCAGCAGCGGAGCACCGCCGTACTCCGAATAATCGACACGCTTCTTGAACTCGTCAAAAGCATCGCGAGCCAGGAAAGCCCCAATCTTCCGGGTCACCGATGCGGTTAGGGACTCTTTCAGCATCTTGCCGGTTGCTTCCACCAAACCTTCGCTGACCTTTAGGACAACGTTGCCCACGAACCCGTCGCAGACAATCACGTCTACCGACCCGTTGAAGACATCGCGTCCTTCAACATTACCGATAAAGTTGATGTCGTTCAGCGACTTGAGAATCGGCCAGGCCTCATGGGTCAGCGTGTTGCCCTTATGTTCTTCTTCGCCAATGGACAGCAGACCGACGCGCGGGGTCTCGTTGTGGAAGATCGTGCGCGAGTAAGCATTGCCCATCACTGCAAATTGACCCAGCATCTTCGCTGTACAGTCCACGTTGGCCCCAACATCGAGCATGATGGCTGAGGTACGCTTGCGAGTGGGAAAGGCCGATGCGAGGGCAGGCCGGTCCACACCGGGCAGCATTCCCTGCACCATCTTGGTGGTCGCCATGGTAGCGCCGGTGTTTCCAGCAGAGACGACGCCTTGGGCCAGCCCGTCACGAACCAGTCTCGAGGCAGCCCGGATAGAACTGTCCTTCTTGGCCCGCACAGAACGCCCTGCGCTGTCTTCCATCGTGATCTGCTCGCTTGCATGCTTGATCTCGATAGGCAGATCTTGCCAGTCCGGATAGTGATCCAGTTCCTGACGAACTAGATCTTCCCGACCGACTAGGATTATCTTGACGTCAAAATCTTTAGCCGCCTGAATAGCGCCTTCCACTTCCGGTTTAGGAAAGAAGTCGCCGCCCATGGCGTCGAGGGCGATGGTCACTGAATTAGGCTTCAACTACCTCGATGACTTCTCGGCCTTTATACTTTCCACAGTGCGGGCAAGCCCGATGAGATCGGATCTTCTCGTGGCAGTTCGGGCATTCCGACAGTTGCGGGACAACCAAATGGTCATGCGCCCGTCGGGTAGATGTTCGTCGCTTGGAGTGGCGGCGTTTCGGATTCGGCATACTCTTCTTAGTCTCTCAATTCGTGAAATAGATATCTAGTGGCTTACGCCAATGGAACGAAGATCTCGCAGGGCATTCCACCGATCGTCACTTGGCTTCTGCTCACATTTGCACTCGACCTGGTTGCGATTCTGGCCGCAAACGGCACAAATGCCTTTGCAAGTTTCACTGCAAGTGAACTGCATTGGCAAAGCCAGCAGAACTACTTCGCGCAACACTTCGTTCAGTTCAATTCCGGGTCCTTCGTAGAACCCCACCTCAATGGCAGCCTGGTCCACTTCAATCTCGCCGGCTGCTGACGTGGTAGCAGGAACGTACACCAGATCAAAAGGCATCTTGAGGGGAAAGGATGTCGATTCCAAACAGCGATCACAGACCGTGGCCATTGTCACATCCAGCTTCCCAACCGTTCGGATTTCCCCGAGTGAGTGACTGATAAGCTGAGCTGAACCTTCTGCATGAAGCACGGATGATTGCTCGATCGAGCTCCCGAAATCGATGTCGCCTGTTGGGATCTCCAGCTTAAACTGAACAGGCTTTTGTTCAAGCTGTTGGAGGTTAATAAACACGAGAAACCTTCCCGTTGAGCGAAAGAACTGAACTGCGACCTAAACGTAACATCGGATCTGGCACCGCGTTCATCGCCATGCCTCAACCAAGCACGAATCCGAATTATATCAAGCTGAGACCCCCAGACGCATCTCTTTCCCGACCTGCCCAATCGTAAGTTTTACAACATACCCAAGTCAGGTGAGAAATTTTTTCCTGGTTACTCACTTCCAGGTATGCCCGAGACCATTTTGAGCCTGCTATCGACTGATTACTTGCCCTTTCGTCTCTATGCCGAACACAAACGAGGCGTCACACCAGCTCAGCTGGCAGCGGCGTTTGCCGTTTCAGTTCCGTGGGTTGAGGAACGGATTGAGGCCACTCGCCTGATGGTAGAGAAGCAAATCCGCGTTGAGCTCGTGAACTAACCAGCCCCTAAACATTCACCTGCTCTTCGAGCGACGGCCGATCTTGGGGACGGTAATAAAGCTCAGAACATTCGCGAGCGAGCACGCCTCCCACAATTTCCATATCGTCCCGGAAAGCATCGCGGATGATGTCAGAGGCATTGATGTGCTTGGTATCGAAATACATACTGTGCACGTCATTTCGAGTTGCACCGAAAACAATCCGGCCAATTTTAGCCCAGATACAGGCCACTGTGCACATGCTGCAGGGTTGCAGCGTGCAGTAGAGAGTGGCGCCCCGGAATTCAGTCTTCTTCCACCTCTCCCCCAGCTTGCGAAGCGTGACAATCTCGGCGTGCGCTGTTGGATCGTGCCGCATCTCGGCTTCGTTATGCCCGGACGCCACCACTTCTCCATCCATCACGATGACGCAACCTACTTCGCCCGCGCCGGGAGTGCGATCGCCCTCCCAAGCTTGCTGAATGGCAAGGCGCATGAATCGCTCATCATCGGTAAGGCTCATTGGCGTGCTCACGGGCAAGTGCGCCTAAGCCGAAGGCTGGTTCTGGCTCTGGGTTAACTGCCTGCTCAGAGATTGCCACAAGCCGGACCGGAGCGAGCGGATGCGGCGGGCCGGTGTCGGCGTGGTTGTGCCCGTCGTTCGGGGGAGAACGAACCTGTCGGCGAGACTGCCAACAGCCTGCACTGTCTCCGGCATAAGTCCATGCACTCGCGCTGCCAGGTACGCGTCCCGGCCAATCGTGATTTCCGTTCGGCCTTCACGCGTGGCAGCCAGAATCTTAGCTGCGGCTGCCTTCGATTCGTGTGCGACGCCGGGCAGGGAAGACGACAGGCTGAACCAACGGTACTCCTTTTCCAGATCGCCTACCACGATGGCATTTGGAAAGGATCCGGTACGAAGCAGGCCCGGGCAGACGGTTGTCACGCGAATCCCTTTGCTTCGTAGTTCCGCATGGAGCGTCTCTGAAAACCCGGTGGCGGCAAACTTAGCGGCATTGTATGGCGCAAGATGGGGGACCGGAATTTTCCCGCCAATAGAAGTGATGTTGACGATGGAGCCCTCGCCTCGCTCCAGCATCTGCGGCAAGACGGCATACGTCATCTGCAGCGACGCGAAAAAATCGCTTTCCATTGCATCCCGGTATGCTTCCAACGGCTGCTTCTCGATCGGACCAACGTGAATGATGCCCGCGCTGTTGATGAGGATGTCCACCCGCCCGAACCGCTCAGTCGCGGCGCGGATCAAGCGCAGGCAATCTGCATTGTCGCGGAGGTCGCAGGTCACCAACTCAATGCGAGTCTCACTGGGGACCGCTCCACGCGTGAGCAGCATTTGTTTAGCAGTCTGCAGCTCACTCTCGCTTCGGGCCGCCAACACAACGTTTGCTCCTGCGCGTCCGAATTCCTCAGCCAGTGCTAAGCCCAGCCCGCGCGACCCTCCTGTGATAACCACCGTCCGTCCGGCAATGGTCAGCGGTGTCCGGGTTCCCAGCTTTCTCAGCAGGACCGCTCCCGTCACCAATCCGGCGCTCGCTAGCGCCAGGCCCGAAACTTTCCAGCTCGAAGAATTCTCCATCTGTCCCTTTACGCCACCTCACATCGAGTACCTACGCACGGGTTAACAATAGGCACATCCGCGTGCGCTTCACAGGAATCGCAGTTGTTACACCGGCCTGAGATCTCGTCTCCAAAGTATTGCAGCAGCATGTTGCGCCGGCACTCGCAGGTCTCGGCGTACTGACGCATCTGCTCTACCCGCTCCTTGTTGTACTCCTTCAAGGCATTCTGTTGCGCGGACGCTTCCTGGACCGCCGCCACTAAGTCGATGCCTTCAATGAGTTGGACGCAACCGCTCGTGTCAACCTCAATTGCGCCGGCATCTTCCATTTGCTGCAGGATTCGCGTCAGCTTACGTGGGGCGAGCCCCGTCTCCCGAGCCAAGCTCGCCTTGTCCAAACCGTCCGAAGCAGCCGACAGCGCCTGGCACACCGATTCGAACTCAGATGCAGCCACCTTGCCGGTAGCCGTATGAAAGGCTTGCGCTCCAATGTCCTGCTTGCGATAGAACAGTACCGCTTCGGCGCGTTCACCATCGCGCCCTGCTCGTCCAATTTCCTGGTAGTAGGCGTCAAGCGAATCAGGCGCTTGGAAGTGATACACAAACCGAATATCCGCTTTATCGATACCCATTCCGAAAGCGTTTGTCGCAACGATCACTTCCGCTTCGCCGGACATAAATTCATTTTGAATCCGTTCCCGTTCCGAAGCCTTCAAGCCGCCGTGATAGAAAAGCGAGTGAATCCCATCTTCGGACAGCCCGGCCCTGATCGATTCAGCTTCTTTGCGCGTGCCAACATACACGATCCCCGGCTTCTCGGCCCAGCGAACACGATGCAGCAGAGCCTCCAGCTTCTTGTGAGCATCTTTATGGTGATCCACCCGAAGATAGATATTTGGCCGGTCAAAGCCTTCCACTAGAATCTCCGGACGCTTCATTCCCAGGCGGCTGACAATTTCCTCTCGAATGCGCGGCGCAGCTGTTGCGGTCATGGCCAACACTGCCGGATGCCCCAGCTGCTCAACGACGTGTCCTAAACGGAGATAGCTGGGACGAAAATCGTGTCCCCACTGCGATACGCAATGTGCCTCGTCCACCACAAA
Organism: uncultured Bryobacteraceae bacterium; assembly: GCA_964248405.1. GTDB lineage: Bacteria > Acidobacteriota > Terriglobia > Bryobacterales > Bryobacteraceae > Bog-105. The sequence goes on along the minus strand of CAXTYH010000009.1, from coordinate 88,524 downwards.
CAACTTGATATTCGCTTCCTTCAAACAAGCCAAGGTCTCTGGCTTATCCAGTTGCTCAGGAGCTAGAAAAACGAACTTGGTCCTTGCAGCCTCAACCTTTTCCAGATCGGCCTCTAATGCAGTCTTGCTCTTAGTCGAATTAATCAGGAGCGCTTCGGCTGCTATGCCGTTTTCCTGAATAGAATCAACCTGATCCTTCTGCAAGGCAATCAGCGGAGAGATGACAAGCACTGTTCCATCCTCCAGCAGTCCGGCAATCTGATAAATGGCTGACTTACCCGAGCCGGTAGGTGCCACAACCAGGGTGTCGTGCCCGTCCACTACGGAACGGATCGCTTCGCTTTGACCTGGCCTAAGCGATTTGAAGCCAAACGCTTCGAGAGCGACTTTTTTAATTTTCTGCTCAGGGCTCTTCGTTCTGCTCGTGCCGTTCGTTCCTGACATTTCACAAGTCAGACCAAGTGGGCGCAGCGCCAGTTTCCCCGGAAACTTTCGGGTTGCCATTTCGCCTGTACTGGAGTCTGCATCTCCGAATAATCTGAGAGGGCGCAGGTTTTAGTACCACCCTCTAGTATTCGGGGCAGACCAACGTGAATCCTCAGTTTGTTATCCACATCGTTGCCCAGGCTTTACTAGCTGCTTTCTGGATCTGCTTGCCGCTTTTGGCGTTGTGTTTCATTGTGAGCGTGGTCGTGAATCTGATCCAGATTGCGACGTCCATGCAGGATGCTGTGTTCAGTACCATTCCTCGCCTGACTGTCGCTTTGGGAGGCGTGCTGGTTTTGATGCCGTGGATGCTGCATCGCGCCGCGGCGTACGCCACCTCCATCTTCAGCGACCTAAGCCAGTATGCACGCTAACCTCTCGCTTTCCCTTTCCACTCTTCTGGCCTTTGCGTTAGTGCTCTCCCGCATCTCTTCAGCCTTCGTGTTCGTACCGCTCCCGACTCAGGAAGCCGGCCCGTCGGTCGCTCGAATTGCCATCGCGCTTGCCTCAACCTTCGCTCTGTTTCCCCGCTGGCCCACGCTCAATGCCGATCATATCGGCCTTGCCACTATGGCCCTGTGGATGTTCTCGGAACTGGCGCTTGGAACGTGCATCGGTCTGCTGGTGAGCTTCATCTCCGAGTCTCTGACTTTCGGTGCGCAAGTGCTCAGCCTGCAAGCCGGTTATGGGTACGCGTCCGTAGTAGACCCTACCACCCAAGCCGATTCGAACGTTCTTCCGGTTCTGGCGCAATTGACCGCCGGCCTGCTCTTCTTCACCACCGGGCTTCACCGGTATGTGATCACTGCTTTTGCCGATAGCCTCGATTCATTTCCGCCGGGAACTTTCACCGTCAGCCGAGAACTGGCCAAGGTGGTCATCAATGTCGGGGCCAGTATCTTCTCGGTTGGCATTCGCCTGTCGCTGCCGATTGTCGGCCTGCTCCTGATGACCGATACGACCCTGGCCGTTCTGGGCCGCATCAGCTCACAACTGCAGATGGGCCATAACTCATACCCGGTCAAAATGATGGTCACCTTAGCTATGCTCGCGACGGTGCTAGCCGTTGCACCGTCACTGTACGGAGCTTTTGCCTCAGACGTGTTCGCCACTATTCGAAGAACGATTCTGCGCTAGAACTCAGGCGCGACCAACATGGCAGGCGACAAGTCAGAGAAGCCCACTCAGCAGCGCGTTCGAAAGGCACGCGAACAAGGCCAGTTTCTCTCTGCTCGCAGTCTGATCAGCGCGGTCGAATTCGGAGTCGCGCTCGTGTTGCTCAGCAGCTTCTTCACAACGTGGTTTTCTAAGATGCGTGGCTTAACCATCAACCTGCTGCAAACAGGTATGACGGTCGAAATGGCTGACGCGCAATGGACCAAACTGATCCGTGATGTCTTGATTCAAGGACTGCTGCCGCTGGTGTACTTCGGAGGCATTCTGCTGGCTGTTACCGGAAGCGCCAACTTCGGCGTTACTCAGTTTGGCTTCAGCCTTCACAAGCTGATGCCGGACTTAAAGCGGCTCAATCCCATCTCGCGCTTGAAAGATTTGCCGTCTCAGAACTTGAAGTCAGTCGTTGAGGCTGTTTGCTTGCTCGGGCTGCTGGCGGCGTCATTGAATAGCTTCTACCAGGACAACACGGATGCTCTTCTGCGGCTTCCGTTTCAAAGCCTGCCGGTGGCTACGACAATGATCGGCAGCATGCTGACCGGAGTTCTTTGGAAGGCTGCTTTCCTGTTCTTTCTGTTCGGCGGCGTTGATCTGTTTCGACAGTACCGCAAGCACATGGGTTCCATGCGCATGACCAAGCAGGAAATTAAACAGGAGCACCGGAGCAACGAAGGGGACCCGCAAACCAAAGGAAGAATCAGACGCCTCCGCCGCGACATGATGCGCGGCAAAATGCTGAAGAGTGTGGCCACCGCTACCGCCGTCGTCGTGAACCCGACCCACTACGCCGTTGCCATCAAATACGACATCGACAGCATGTCAAGTCCAGTGGTAGTGGCGAAAGGTAAGAACTGGCTGGCGCTACGCATCAGAACAATAGCCGTGCAGAACGAAGTGCCTATTGTTGAAAATCCGCCGTTGGCTCGTGCGCTGCACGGCGCCATTAAAGTGGGCCAGCCAATTCCACCCGAGTTCTATCGCGCCATGGCCGAGATTTTGGCTTACATCTATAAGATGATGGGCCACCAAGCGTCGGCTTGAGATTGTGAACTACTTCAGATTCTCGGGCGGGATTCGATCAGTAAGATTCCGAATAGCAATAGTGAGCTGGTCTACGCCCTCGAGTGTTCTTAGATGCGAGTCCCTCAAACCTTCCACGGATTTCCAAATGCGCTCGTGTTCGGACGACCTGGATGCGGCTAATGAATTCAATGCCCGCACGTGCTCAAGCGGATTGTAGTTATAATTTCCTGCGCAATGGTATCGCCTCTATTCTAATGATTGCTTGAAGCCGTGCTCGCGCACAGTGCCGCTTCGGATCACTTCAGGCACCTAGACGTTTTCGCCATAGACAGCGGACTCTTCTCTACCCGAAATGTCTGAGAGATCTCCGCCTCTCCTCCCACTTCCTATCAGCAACTATCCGGCGGAAGCTGTGGGCTATAAATTGCCCAAGGTTGAAAACGAATGTCCACACAACCGCAGACTTTCCCCTTCGGCGCAGGCATCTCCGGCGGCGGCTTCTCCTGGCAGAAGCTTGGTCAGTACGCGGTTCCCATTGCGGTGCTGGCCATCGTGGTCGCTCTGATCACGCCCATGCCGCCGTTCATGCTCGACCTCCTCATCGTGGTCGACATCATGATGTCCGTGGTTGTGCTAATGGTGGCGCTGCACATTCTCAAGCCTGTTGACTTCAGCGTCTTCCCAACCACCCTTCTGCTGCTCACGCTATTCCGACTGGCCCTCAATGTCAGCTCGGCACGTCTGATTTTGCTCGGCGGCAACGGCGGAACATCCGCAGCCGGCGGTGTCATCGAAGCCTTCGGAAGCTTTGTTGTGGGCGGCAACTACATCGTCGGCGTCGTCATCTTCCTGGTACTGATCGCCATTCAATACATCGTCATCAACCACGGCGCGGTACGCATCTCCGAAGTCTCCGCTCGTTTCACTCTGGACGCTTTGCCTGGTAAGCAAATGGCCATCGACGCCGAAATGAATGCCGGCCTTATCGATGAAACAGAAGCGCGGCGCCGTCGCAAAGGCGTAGCGGCAGAAGCTGAGTTCTACGGCTCCATGGATGGCGCTTCACGCTTCACACAGCGCGACGCCATCGCCAGCATCATGATCACGATCATCAACATCGTGGCCGGCTTTCTGATTGGCGTCATTCAACACGGCATGGACCTGAAGCGCGCCATCCAGACCTACACGATCCTCACCATTGGCGATGGACTGGTGACCGTGGTTCCCGCGCTGATGATCTCAGTAGCCGGCGGAATCATCGTTACTCGCGCCAGCTCGGAAAATCGCATTGGCGACGAATTTTCCCGACAGCTGTTCACCAAGACCGAGCCACTATTCCTCTCCAGTGGAGTGATGGTTCTTCTATCGGTCTTCCCGGGAATGCCGACCATTCCGTTTCTCCTACTGGGTGGCGGACTGGGCGCCGTGGCGTGGAATAAGCGTCAAAAAACTAACACCGCTGTCAAGAATGAGACAGCTGTCGCACCACCCGCGGCGACCAGCGAAAATCTGGAGACTCTACTCAAGGTCGAGCCGATCGCAATCGAGGTCGGTTTGGGCCTGGTGAATCTGGTAGCCGGAGGCGCCACTTCACCTTTGCTGAAGAAGATTGCAGGCATTCGGCGTCAGTTCGCGACCAACCTGGGCTATCTGCTGCCGCCTGTTCGTGTCACCGATAATACGTCGCTGCGAGCCCGCGAGTATCTGGTGATGCTGAAGGGTAGCGAGATCGGCCGTTACGAGCTTCTACCTGGGAGCGAACTCGCTCTGCCCACCGCCAAAGCCGATAAATCCTTTCCCGGTCAGCAGACGCGCGAGCCTGCCTTCGGCCTCCCTGCACTCTGGATACCGGCCGACAAAGTGGAAGCAGCACGCGTGGCCGGCCACACGGTTGTCGACCCTGTCAACGTGATTGGCACTCATCTCTCTGAGCTGATTCGCCAACACGCCACCGAGATGTTCTCGCGCCAGGACGCCAAGCTCTTCTGTGATCGCATTGCACAGGACAACTCAAAGGTGGTCGAGGATTTGGTGCCTAAACTGCTCTCTCTAGCTTCCGTGCAGCGAGTGCTTCAAAATTTACTACGCGAGCGAGTCTCTATCCGTGATGGAGTCAGCATTCTCGAGGCTTTAGGCGAAGCCGCCGTCACAACGAAAAATCCGGTGTTACTCACAGAATTTGTCAGGCAGTGTTTGCGACGAACGGTCGTGAAACCTTACTTGAATCAAAAGGGTGAACTTCCCGCCTACATCATGGACAATACGACAGAGCAGACGGTCGAATCGGCCGTACAGCACAGTGAGTCCAATTCGATTTGCGTGCTTTCGCCGCAGATTGTTCGTGACATTGTGGTGCGGCTTGAACGCAGAATCGAACGTCGTGAGGTGCCCGTGGTAGTGGTCACCAGCGTCGGAGCCCGCTACTTCTTCCGTCAGATGGTGGAGTCCTCGCTTGGCAACCTATTCTTTGTTTCGCATAACGAAGTGCCGGCCGGCGTCAAGATCGTTTCTTTGGGGGTCATCTAACAAATGAGATTGAAATCATATTTCGCGGCTTCCGTTGCCGAAGCGATTGAGAAGGCCCGCGTCGAGTTAGGGCCGGAGGCGATGCTGCTCAATTCGCGAGAGATTGCCCCGGAACAGCGGCATTTGGGGGCTTTTGAAGTGGTCTTCGGCATCACGGGCGAGCCGCTCATACCGCGTCGGTCGGAGGGCATCACTCAACTGTTCACCCCGCCCGCCGTAACGGTTCCCCAGAAAGCCGCCCCAGCCTCGTTTGTTTCTACATCGGCGTCGGTTGTTTCGTCTTCAGCGCCAGCGGCTGCCCAATCTGCTCCGGTTGTCAACACCATTCCGGCTTGGAAGCGAACACTGGAAGAACTGGTCTCGCGCCAGAGCGCGCCGGTCACACTCGGCTCTTTGTTACAGACCCCGAAAGCCACCGCCGAGCCTGCGGTAACCTCTGCACCACTGCCGGAAACTGAACTGGCCGAAGTTTTCAAACGCGAGACGCCCGCGCGACCGCAACCGAAAGCCGTCCCGTTCACCCCGGTGGTTCCCATCCGATCGACAGCGGCAGCGCAGATCTCCCAGCGGTTGCAGACGGCATCACTACCGACGGAAGAAACGCCGCGGAAGTCGCAAGCCGAATTGACAGCGGATCTGGCCAATTTGCAGGAACAAATTGAGCGCGTTAAACATTCGCTCTCCATCTCTCAATTCCAGTCAGCACGCACTCCGCAATCGCGCGAGTTAGGGGCGTTACAACAGCAATTGCTCGGCTTTGGCTTCTCAGCCGGCTTCTGCGGACAGATGCTCCAGGCAATCGGCGACCGCGCAACTGGCTTTGGACGCTCTCCGGTTTCCCTCGAGCAACTTCAGAAGGCCGTGGTTGCGGAGTTGCATGGCAAGCTTGAGATCGAAGCTGAAATTGGGATCTCCGGCGCGGCCAGCAAGGTAACGATGCTGGTTGGGCCGCCCGGCGCCGGCAAGACAACCACACTGGTGAAGCTCGCCATCAAGTATGGTTTGCAGCGACGCCTGCCCGTGCACCTGCTGTCCCTGGATACGGTCCGCGTTGGCGGCTCAGAACAGCTGGCAACTTTCGCCCGCATCCTGAATGTAGGCTTTGACGCGCTTCATACAACCGCTTCTCTCGCCGAGGCCTTGGGCGATCGGAGGACAGATGAAATCGTCCTCATTGATTGTCCCGGCTATGGCCCTGCGGATATGGACGACGCAGCCGCTACCGCCGCGTTCCTTCGCCGCCAGCCCGACATTGACGTACAACTGGTATTGCCCGCATTCATGAGTGCGTCCTCTTTGCAGGCAGCCGTCGAACGCTTCTCTCTCTTTGGTCCGTCCAAGCTGCTTTTCACTCATCTGGACGAGGTGGATTCGCTCGGGCCCATTCTGGAGCGCGCCATTCAGTCCGAACTTCCGATTTCGTTTCTGACTGACGGCCAGGCCATTCCGCAAGATCTGCAGGAGGCCGCCAAAGATCGCTTTACCCAAGGCATTCTGCACGGCGCAGCGGCCTTCGGGGCCGCCTAACTCTTCCCCGTTCTTTTAAATATGTACGCAGAAGCCATCGATATCCAGTCCGCCCAAGAGCGTGAAGCTCTGATTGTTGAGCACCTTCCACAGGTCAACTGGATCGCTGCTCGCATCCACGAGAAGCTGCCGCCCAACGTGCAGCTTGATGACCTGGTGTCGGCCGGGATCGTGGGGCTGCTGGCAGCTGTCGATAACTTCGACCCGAGTCATAACGCTTCGCTGCGAACGTACGCCGAATATAAAATTCGTGGTGCAATCCTAGACAGCATCCGGGGCCTTGACGGCATCCCTTCTCACCGGCGCAAATACGTGAAATACGTTCAGGAAGCCATCTCGACGGCCGAGCAGCGCCTGCAACGCACGCCCACCGAAGACGAAATTGCGGCGGAGTTGAAGATCTCCTTGGAGGAGTATCAGCGCTGGATGGTGGACCTTCGCGGCGTCTCTCTGGGCAGTCTGGACGTCCTTGAAAATAGCGAAGAGGTCGGCCTGCTCAAGTTCATCGCAGACGATTCCGAGCAATCGCCCGAACATCTTCTGCAGCAGTCGCAGTTGGAGCGCGTCATCACTGCCGGTATCGAGAAGATGCCGGAGAACGAACGCACTGTCCTAAGTCTTTACTACAAAGAAGAGCTCAACCTGCGCGAGATTGCATCGGTAATGGGGCTTCATATCACACGAATTTCACAGTTGCGGTCGCAGGGGATCCTGCGTCTGCGCGGCTACATTGAGCACAAGTGGCCAAGCGCTCGCGGCATTTTCTAATTCCTTCGAAAAGGCACCCGATGAATCTCAATCAACTCCTGCCCTACATCATTACTGCTATCCCTGTACTGCTGCTGTTCTCGTTCGCGGTCTGCGTCATTCTGATCACCGGATTGAAGAAGCAGGTCCGGGATCTGGCCCGCGAGGTGGAAGACTCTCGGTCGGTCAGTGACTCCATTCTTAAAACGGTAGCCGTCCTGGAAGAGTTCAATCCGAAACTTATCGAAGCGCGCCTGACTGAAATTGAAAGCCGCAAGCCTGTCGTGGTGCCCGAGCCTTCCTCGCCGGCATTTGTCGGCACCAGTCGCCGCGGGCAAGTGCTGCGTCTGGCTCGCAGCGGCGAAACACCCGCTCACATTGCCGAGACTCTGGGCGTCTCGCAAGGCGAGGTCAATCTGACTTTGAAGCTGCAGGATTTGTTTTCTCCCGTAGTGCAATGAGAGCCTCTCAGACAAATCGGGTATGAGAAGAAAATCAAAAATATTCTCTAGTTGAGGCTTAATGGGCCGATAAGAACTTTGTAGAGAGAATCCGAACGAAGAAAGAAGATAAGTATGCGTATTGAAAATCAGTCGGCTAAAAACGTTGAAGAGAACGTCCGTTCTTCGGCGACCCGGGCTGCCGGATCCGAAGCCACCGCTGGAAACGCAAACCTTTCCCATTCCGCTAACGATCAGGTCAGCCTTTCGGGCGCCAGTAACTTACTGGATCTAGCTAAGAGTTTGCCATCTTTCAAGCAAAGCAAGATTGATGCACTGACGAACCAGGTACGGTCCGGTACTTACCAGGTTGACGCAGCTGCTACGAGCCGAAGTCTTCTTGAGCAGCATGCCACTGCCAGGGCCTAGATAGTCCGCGCAGGATGGTGAAGGATTGGGAACACGAGGGGCCATGAAGCAGTCGCCGAGCGAACAACTGAGGACGTTGGAGCTGGCGGCTGACTACTTGAATCAGGTTCGCCTGCAACTAGTCCGGTGCGACTCCGATGAGGTCCAGATCGTGTCCACTCTGGAGCGCGTCGCTCATCTACTGAGGAGCGTGGAGTCAGCGCCTGATGCGATGCGTGACGGCGCCGCTCGTGGAATCCTGTCTGCCATCCATGCTTTGGCCACCCGCACTCAACTGCTGCTTGACAATGCAGCCAACTTTCATTGCGGTGCTGCGCTGGCAGGTCCCGTTGTCACCGACAGTTATGCGCCAGATGGAACCTGGCAAACAGTCTACCCGTCCGATCAGATTTGCTTAAACGCTTAAAAGGAGGGCTCCATGTCATCACTCTTCGCCGCGCTTCAAACCAGCGCCAACTCCATGAACGTCTTCGAGAAGGCGATTGGAGTCGTCCAGAATAATGTTACGAATGCCACCACGCCGGGCTATGTCACGCAATCGCTTGACCTCCAGTCGCGCCCATTTCAGCCGGGCAACAACCTGTGGGGTGGCGTTTCGGCAGGAAATACTCTGGATTCGCGTAGTCAGTTTGCCGAACAGGCAGTCTGGACGCAGAGTCAACTGCTTGGCTCGGCCAACCAGAAAGCCACCAGCCTTTCTGCCATTCAGTCTCAATTCGATGTTACGGGGAACACAGGCATTCCTGCGGCTTTCAGCAAACTATCGGCAGCGTTCTCGGGCTGGAGCAACACTCCCACCGACCCGGTCGCCCGCACCCAGGTGCTTTCTGCTGCCCAGAATGTGGCGCAGGCATTCAACGAAACTTCTCGCAATTTAGCACAGACGTTAGCGCAAACAAACAGCCAGATTTCGAACACCGTAACTCAGATCAATCAGGCCGTTTCGCAAATTCAAACCCTTAACGTGCAAATGAGCCAGGGCCTGTCCGGTAAGGACGCCGGCTTGCAGGCGCAACTTTACAACCAACTTCAAACGCTGTCTAATTTGACTCCGATCAGCGTGCAGACGGCCCAGAATGGATCGGTTACCGTGTTGATGAACGGCCAGGTCCAGTTGCTGACCGGGGACACGCAAACTAAACTGAAGGTGGCGTACCCCAGTGATCCGGCAGCAACTCTCCCGGGTGGCAATGCGGCTGCCCAGATCCAAACAGACACGGGCACAAACGTAACTGCGCAAGCCACTGGTGGAGCTTTGGGTGGTCTGCTGGAAGTGCGAAACAGCACCTTGCCGGCGGTGATCGGCGACCAGACTCAACCTGGAAGCCTGAACCAATTAGCCAAGTCATTTGCAGACCGGGTCAATAACATTATGGCCAGCGGCGTTGTCAGTGCCGGGCCGCCCTCGGTACCGGGCAAAACAATCTTTACCTATGACACGAGCATGCTTGGCGCAGTTGCCGGAACACTGACGGTAGATGCCAGCGTGGCCCCATCAGACTTGGGCGCCATCCAGGTAGGAACAACTACCGTTGCGAATGGAACCGCTAACCAGCTGGCGGGCTTGCAAACCTCCAGCGACCCTGCCGACCAGATCAATGGCCAAACCTTCTCCGGCTTTTACAGCGGCATTGCGACCGATCTGGGTAATCAGTCTTCGGCGGCTACCCAGGCCCAAAGCAGCCAGACAGATCTGCTCAATCAAGCTGAAAACCTGCGATCGCAGATTTCCGGTGTTGATCTGAATGCCCAGGCAGCTCAACTGCTCCAATTTCAGAAGGCGTACGAAGCGTCTTCAAAGATAATCTCGGTCGTCAACGAGATGACCAGTGACCTGATGAACTTAATCCAGTAAAACCTACTCACCATGCTCAGCGGAATACACGGCCAGGACGGAACTTTTCTCTCGAACCTAAACGCGATCGAGAGTCGAATCAGCAAGAATAACCAGCAGATTACATCGGGGCTTCGGGTCAGCCAAGCCGCCGATGACCCGTCGGCAGTTTCCTCCATCCTGCTGTCTCATGCGCAGATAGACGGCCTGACGCAGACTCAAAAGAACCTGACACTCGCGACTTCCGACGCGACCGCAGCAGACGGCGCGCTCCAAACCGCGTCGACTATCTTGGACAAGATTTCTTCTTTAGGCTCGGAAGCTCTGAGCCTGTCGAGCGATTCGACAAGCCGGACGGTTATCGGCCAACAAGTTCAGCAACTGCAAGAGCAATTGGTCTCGATAGCTAACACATCGGTTCGTGGCAGCTTTATCTTTGGCGGCGATGCCCCAGGAACTCAGCCTTACACGGTTGACCTCACGGCCGTTAATGGTGTCGTTAGCAACTCCGGCGCCGCCTCAACACGTGTTCTCACCGATGGCAATGGCGCGACCCGTTCCGCCAGCTTGACCGCGGGTCAAATCTTCGACGACAAAGACGCGAACGGCAATCCGACGCCGGACAACATCTTTGCTGCAGTGAGCAGCTTGAGCACAGCACTGCTCAGCAATAACACCGCTAACATCCAGACCGCCATCTCCGCCTTGAAAACTGGAACGGACCATCTGCAGGCCAGCAATGCTTTCTACGGGAATGTCCAAAATTGGATCGATACTGCAAATGCGAGTGCTGCTTCTCAGATCGCCAACTTACAAGCTTCCATGAGCACCTTGCAAGATACCGACATGCCGACTGCTATCACCGAGATGACGCGTGATCAGACTGCCCTACAAGCCTCTATATCAGCTCATGCGAGCCTTTCGACAAAGAGCCTGTTCGACTATCTTGGCTGAGAAACACTTACAAAATATTCTCTAGAACCAGGTCCTAAAAAAACGATAAGGACAGTAGGAATAATCATGGTAGCCGCCCTCCACGCACAACGAATCCTGGGAGCCTGGGACATCACGTCGCCCGACCGACGCAATACCGGCCTGTTTGACGTCGAGTTGGATCACGCACTTAACTCGTGTCGGACGGTTTCCACCGCCACGCTGCTCGAGAACGAACAGAATGAGGTTCTCGAGAGCGTTGCACAGCATTTGCGCACGGCAGCGAATGGAACGCCCTATCAGGTAGAAGCTGGTCTGACCCTGCTACGGCATCTGAGCGGCCGGGTTAACTAGGCACCGTCTACGCTCCCGAACCGCGTGCTTGCTTGTCCCCAAAATAAGCAATGTCGCGAGACACCGCCGTTCTTTGCGCCTGAACCGTGGACCGAACCTCTTCCGGCAGTTCCTGATCAAGAGCATGATCGTAGTGTTTCAGCGTCCCGGTATCGCCGGCAACACACTCTCTGACAATTTCAGGATCGTTCTTCGGGCGTAAGCTCTGCTCCAGGTCCACCCATCCGGCATGCAGAATCCCGCCCCCGTGGACATCGGTTCGAGGCTGCTCGCCCAGTCTTGAAAGAGCCGCTGTCAGGTCCTCCCCGAACCGAGTCCGCTCGTCAGAAATGTTTGCAAGCCGATCCCCGAGTTCTTGATCGTGGACACCTTTGGCAGCTTTGGCGTAGCCTTCAGCCGCATCGTTGCACGTCGCCACCAAATCATGTAGAGCTTTCAAGGCCTTCTCGTTTGTCATGTGTTTCTCTCGGGTGAGATGCGGGAAAGGGCCCGTTGCTTTCAAAAGCCAAGCCGTTTGGCTCAGGGGTGAGTACGGATGACTCGTGTGACTGCTCGCTCCTCTTTCGCGACCGAGCTCAAAGTACACTCGAAACGTGGAAGATCTGGCCTATATCGTTGAACCGCTTCAGTCATCCCTGATAAAAGAAGCCACACACAGGCTTCAGTTCGGAATGCCCTCAGAACTGCTGGTGGGAACACTCCTAAGAGCGCTTGCGGCCTCCAAGCCGGCAGGTCACTGTTTGGAGTTGGGAACCGGAACGGGGTTGGCGACCGCGTGGCTCCTCTCAGGCATGGACTCCGCCTCGGCACTTACCAGCGTAGACACTGATGCTGCGGTGCAAGCCGTTGCTCGGCAGGCCCTAGGTAATGATGGCCGGCTGACGCTGCTGCTGTCAGATGGACTTGAATACCTCAAGGCACAAGAACGACGATCTTTCGATCTGGTCTTTGCGGATGCAATGGGAGGAAAGTATGAGGGCCTGGAAGCTGCGCTTGCTGTTGTAAGGTTGGGAGGCTTCTATGTAATCGACGATATGTTGCCGCAACCGAACTGGCCGGAAGGACATGCGGCGAAAATCCCTTGGTTAATGGAACAGCTTGCTCGACACCCGGATTTTGTGATGCTCCCGCTGGTATGGTCCAGCGGAGTTGTTGTGGCAGTCCGCAAAGTCTGATCTCGCAGCGAGGCGTACCTCATTACATGACCGGTTACAAGGCAGCGACTGCCGTCAAGCCTCGTGGCTCTAGTAACGAAAGATGGCTGCCAGCGCGCTGCCATTCGGCATCTTGCTGTCAGGTGCAATCAGCACGTTACGGTACCCAATTGCAGCCCGCCGCCGCTCCCCTGAGATCGACGCAGCAGCACAGCAAGGGGACCTACTTCCTTTCTATTTCGGCCTGCCCTCGGCCTGTTTGTTAAGATTTCGACGACGAATGCCTGTGGTGGGTGAGGGGAGGCCGTCGTGACTTAGGTGATCGGCAAGAACGAAACCCTTGTGTGTGTTGTCCCAATATAGGAGGCGAGATCCGTAATGACAGTTCCGGAGGGGAAGCCCGAGCAAGATACGTCAGCGCTTTCGCTAGACGTCATGTTCGCGGTTGCTTATAACGAGCTGAGGCGGTTGGCATTCGTGCTCCGCCGCAACGATCCGGCTGCCACCATCAACCCGACTGCTCTGGTCAACGAAGCGTGGTTGAAGCTGTCGCGCTCACCCAACTTACACCCTGACTCGGACCTGCACTTCAAACGAATTGCCGCACGCGCTATGCGCCAGGTGCTGGTGGAAGCTGCCCGGCGGCGGCAAAGCCAGAAGCGTGGCGGCGCGGCGTTCGTCTGTGTGGCCTCTGAAGACCTACCAGCCGTTGGTACTTGCGAGGACGACTTTCTGCGCCTGGATCAAGCATTGACGGAGCTTGAACAGTTGGAACCGCGGCAAGCCGCACTGGTAGAGAGCCGCTTTTTTGCCGGATTGGATACGGCTGCCACCGCATCGCTCCTGGCGGTATCGGAGGCTACGGTAAATCGTGACTGGCGGATGGCCAAGGCGTGGCTGAAAGGGCGGCTTCGTCAATCAACATGATGGACAGAGAGCGCTTTCGCAAGCTTCAGGAGGTTTTCGACCGAGCTGCGGCCGTTCCCCCATCTGAACAGGCCGCCTATGTTGAGTCGGCATGCAGCGGAGACGCTGCTTTGGCGGCTGAAGTGCTCCGTATGCTGGAGGAGGACCGCAGCAGCGACTCATTATTAGATAGCGATGTAGCTCAGGTTGCCGACAACCTGCTGAGCCACTCGTTACTCGACCGGGGAGGCGAACCTCTGCCGCAGTGCGGCAATTACCGGTTGATCCGGAAACTCGGCGAGGGCGGTATGGGCGTTGTTTATCTGGCCGAACGCACCGATTTGGGGACAGAGGTCGCCATTAAGTTTCTGCGCGACGCCTGGTACTCGGCATCGCTTCGGGAGCGGTTCACGCGAGAGCAGCAAACGCTCGCGCAACTTTCGCATCCACTGATCGCGAGACTCTATGACGCGGGTATCTCGACGGATGGCACGCCGTGGTTCGTGATGGAGTACGTCGACGGCGTTCCCGTCACGGCCTACTGCCAACAACAAAGTTCCAACCTTGAGAGTTGCCTGAAGATTTTCCGTTCCATGTGCGAGGCAGTGCAATACGCGCACGAGCATGCTGTTGTCCACCGCGATCTGAAACCCTCGAACATCCTGGTGACGCAGGAAGGCTGCGTACGGCTGCTGGATTTTGGTGTTGCGAAACATCTGGCAGCGCTCCCGGCGCCCGAGGGCCAGCACGTCGATCTGACCAGAACAGAAGTGCGCTTTTTAACACCAGCCTATGCAGCTCCTGAGCAACTTCTCGGGGAGAGCGTCGGAGTCTTTACCGACGTTTATGCGCTGGGGGTGATTCTGTATGAACTGCTGACGGGCAAAGCTCCGTTCGACCTTGCAGATCGTACGCCGGGTGAGATGGAGAGGATCATCACAGAGACTGACCCAGAAAGGCCTTCAAGCGCCGGAGCGCGCCGTCCCCCGCCGAACCCGATTGTCGCCAGCCGAAGGGCGTGGGAAGATCTCGATGTTCTCTGCCTGACAGCGATCCAAAAGGACAGCAGCAGACGCTATCGCTCAGTAGAGGCGCTTATCCGCGACATTGATCACTACTTGCACAATGAACCGCTGGCCGCCCGTCCCGACTCTCTCTCTTACCGGATCGGCAAGTTCACCAGCAGGAACTGGCGGCCGCTTGCAGCATCGGCTCTGGCGTTCGCCGCCATTATGGCTCTGATAGCGTTCTACACAGTGCGGCTGACCTATGCGCGCAACAGCGCCGTTGCAGCCGCAGCGCGTACCGACCGGGTTCAACGATTCACCGTCAGTCTGTTTAAGGGCGACGATTCCTCTGCTGCGCCGGCCGAATCGATGCGGGTGCTGACGCTGGTCGACCGCGGCGTACAGGAGGCGCATGCCCTCTCGCGAGATCCCGACATACAGGCACAATTATTCCTGACCCTAGGCGGAATTTATCAGAAGCTTGGCAAGTTCGAGCGTGCCGAGCCGCTTCTGACATCTGCACTCGCCCTGCAGCGGCCACATGAAGGCGCTGATCGCCTGCCATGGTCGCAGACGCTGATTGCTCTTGGGCTCTTGCGTTTGGAACAGGGCCGCTTTGCCGAAGCCGAGAAGCTGGTGAGGCAAGGAAGGAGCGGCATCGAAGAGCTTCGCCCTCCGAACAAAGAAGCCGGCGTACGCGCTGCGGTTGCGCTGGGTAAAGTGCTGGAAGGGCGTGGAGACTACCCGGCCGCAACCGCCTTACTGGAGCAGGCTGTCCAGCTTCAAGCCGAAACAACGCTGCCGGCCGTTGAAGCCGCCGACAACATAAAAGAACTCGGCGATGTGCATTACTACGCCGGACGGTATAGGCAGAGCGAAGTCCTGGTCAACCGCGCGCTGGCGCTGCACCGCCAACTGCTAGGCGAAAGCCACCCGTTAGTGGCCGAGGATTTGATTGACCTAGGCGCCCTGAATAATGAACTCGGGCACGAGCAGGAGGCAGAAGCATCTTACCGGAAAGCCCTGGCCATCAATGAGCAGTGGTATGGCAAAGAGAGCCCAAACGCTGCTTCGAATCTCTTCATGCTTGCCACTGCAGTCAAGAACCAGGGCCGGTACGGCGAGGCTGAAGTGATGCTGCGCCGGGCTTTGCTTACCCAGGAAAGGGTTTACGGGCCAAACCACCCGCATGTGGCAAATGTGATGAACGCCCTGTGCGACGTCGCCTTACAGCGCGATCAACTCGACGAGGCACAAGCCTGCTACGAAAAAGTGGTCGCTATTTTCAAAGCCTCCTATGGCGAAGAGCATAGCTTTGTAGCCGTAGGGCTTGCCAACCTGGCCAGCGTGTACCTGAACAAGAAGGATTACGGAAAAGCCGAGCAGATCTTCCGCGAAGTACTCGTACGGTACCGGAGAACGCTGTCACCTGACAACATCAGTATCGGCGTGGCGGAAGTGAAACTCGGCCGGACGTTAACCCTGGAGAAGCGGTGCGCTCAGGCCACCGAACATTCACAGAACGGATATAACATCCTGATCAAGCAGGCAAATCCGTCACTCGGCTTTCTGCAAGCAGCGCGGAAAGACCTGGGCATCTGCTACGAGGCGGTAGGCGATCACGAGAAAGCCGTCCGGTACCGCGCCGAACGTGCGCAATTCGCGAGATAAGAAGCCCGGGTAGCCCCCAAGTAAAGTTCTATCCAAAAAAGTTGTCGTCAGTGACAGGTTTGCGATTCTTTCGCGCAAGTTAAAGCAGAGATCACCCGGCATAGGTCCTGGACCGATCTCTACCGACTTTGAGCGGAAGGATCTTCACTACCTTATGACGAAAGTATTTGTAGCTGTTCTGCTTTCCACGACGCTACTGGCGCAAGGAACCACAGCCCCGTCTGCGCCACCGCGACAGCCGGCTCGGAAATCTGCTAACCAATCCGGCGCAGCTGATGTAGATGCGGTCATCGCTCTCATTAAAGGCGGTATGCCCGAAGAAAGAGTGATCAAGACCATTCGCTCGGCCCGCAAGCCTTACCAACTAACACCGAGCACGCTGTTGAAGCTGCAGCAGGCCGGTATTTCTGAACGCGTGGTGGACGCCATGGAAAATCCTGGGGGGGCCTCCGCCGATAATGCCGGAACTCAGACCGTGCCACCATCGGAGACTCGCCTTCTCCACAGCACGCCGTATCCGCCGGATCTGTCGAATGTGCCCCAGGCGAACCGCAAGCGTCATGTCGCAGTCCTGCCGTTCGATTACTCGGCAGTGACCACCTGGGTTCACTATTGGTTCCACAATGATGTCAACATCGGCCAGGGGATTCGGGCCATGCTGACGGCGCGAATGGGGCAGGCCAAGAATGTTGTGCTGCTGGAACGGGCCCGCCTGGATGCCATCCAGAGCGAGTTGAATTTAAACAACAAAGGCAACACGGTCAACCAGGTAACTAAGGTCAAGATGGGAAAGGTCAGCGGTGCAGATTGCATCCTGATGGGCGATATCACCATCTTTGGCCGCGACGACAAGTCAGAGCGATCGCACGAGAACAGTCTCAATCGAGTCGGAGTCATTCTCGGTCGCAGACTTCCCGGGCATCCTGCCTTAGATCAGATCGGGACTTTCAGCAAAGAAGAAAAAGCGGTGGTGGCCTTTGCCTTACGCATTGTCGATACCGAAACCGCGGAGGTTCTGGAGACTGCTGAAGCAAAGGGGGAGTCTTCCAGGAGCAGCAAGAGTTGGGCCTCCTTCACCTCAGATGGCGGTGCGTACCAGAGCAATTCAGGCGCTATGGAAAGCTCCAATTTCCAGGCGACGATTATTGGCGAGGCTACTTCGGCGGCGGTAGACAAAGTAATTGCGCTACTGGATGAGCGTGTTCCTCGCATGCCGCTCCGGCCGCGTGTGATTGAAGGCCGGGTGGCCAAAGTCAGCAGCAACAATCCGATTTTGGGATTCGGCAGCAACGAAGGCGTTGCGCAGGGCGATCGCTTCGAAGTACTGCGGATCGTGAGCGAAGTGATCGATCCGGCAACCCGGCAGGTGCTCGACGTGGAAACCACGAAGGCCGGCGAACTGGTAGTAACGACTGTACGCGACCAAATTGCTACCGGTAACTACGGCGGCGAGCCCCTCTCTGAAAACTATCAAAAGGGCTACACAGCGCGCCTGATGGTTCGCTGACGTAAGTCACACAGCATTCAAAAACAGCCGACCTTTTCTTTAACAATCAATTTCTTAATTCCTGGAGTCATTCATGTGCAAAAAGTCTGAAGTAAGGGGTTCTGCGCCCCTGAGGGTAGTGCTTGGTCTAACGGTGCTGCTGGCGGGCGGTAGCCGAGTGGTAGGTGCGGCGGCGGTTGTGGCTTCGCAAAGTCACAGCCTGGTTCTTTCCGCTGACGGAGGCGTCTGTTCCGTTGGGCAGAATGATCAAGGGCAATTGGGCGACGCTACCGCGGTCGACCGGTCTGTTCGGGTGGCAGCTTCCATGGTTGCCGGGTCCGTCTCTGTGGCGGCAGGGTACAGGCACGGGTTAGCCGTCAAAGGGGATGGCACGGTCTGGAGCTGGGGCTACAACGCCGAGGGTGAACTCGGAGATAACAGCAGTATTGAAAAACCTACGCCTAACCCTGTTCCAGGTCTTTCGGGCTTTAAGGCTGTCGCGGCAGGTCAATATCACAGCCTGGCCTTGAAGAACGATGGAACAGTCTGGGCTTGGGGATATAACGGCGACGGACAGCTCGGCGACGGCACATCGACCGAGCGGCTGACGCCGGTTCAAGTGATCAACGTTTCCGGCATTCAGGCCATTGCCGCCGGGCGGGTAAGCAGCTACGCCATTGCGAGCGATGGCACGGTCCTCGCCTGGGGAAACAATGGCGCTGGACAGCTCGGCGACGGCACATTCCAATCGCGTCCCAATGCCATGGCTGTGCAAAACTTAAGCGGGGTGGCTCGAATTGCGTCCGGCGCGAGCCACGTCCTGGCATTGAAGACCAGTGGTGAGGTATGGGGCTGGGGCTACAACGGGGACGGAGAGCTGGGAGACGGCAGCACAGTGACTCGACCTAGCGTCGTGCGCGCAACAAACCTGACGGGCATGGTCGCGATTGCAGGGGGCGACCGCCATAGTCTGGCCGTGGATTCCAACGGCTCGGTCTGGGCATGGGGCTTGAATAACAGCGGGCAACTCGGAAATGGTACGACCGTCAGCCAAAGTGTGCCTGTACAGCTTTCCACTTTTTCCGGCGCAGCGCTGATTGCGGCCGGAACGGCATCGAGCTTTGCATTGAAAACTGATGGCTCGTTTTACACGTGGGGGGACAACACTTACGGCCAACTCGGAACCGGCACCACGATGGGAGCGCAGCAACCGGTGGCGGCGCTGGCCTGCGTGGCGGATCCGGTCGCACCCGGACCACCCCGAAGCTCGCTTACCTATCGGCTGGCCGCAGACCAGAATTCATCAGTAGCAATAGCAAAGACCAACACCGGTCTTGCCTGGGGACAGAATCAAGCAGGACAGCTGGGCGACGGCACCACCGTATCACGCACTTCGGCAACCGCTGTTGTAGGTCTGGCAGGCGCGGTTGATGTCGCGCTGGGGTACAGTCATGGCCTGGCCGCCAAGACTGACGGCACTGTCTCGAGTTGGGGAGCAAATGCCAACGGCCAACTCGGTGACGGCACAACCATAAGCCGCACCACGCCTATTATCATTCCCAACTTTGGGAGCGCAATTGCAGTGGCAGCGGGGCAGTATCACAGCCTCGCCTTGAAGAATGACGGCACGGTTTGGGCGTGGGGCTATAACGGCGATGGGCAACTGGGCGACGGCTCGACTGTGCAGCGGGCCGTTCCGGTGCGTGTGATTAACCTGACTGGTGCGGTTGCCATAGCGGCTGGACGAATCAGCAGTTATGCATTGAAGAACGACGGTACGGTTTGGGCTTGGGGAAACAACGGTTCCGGCCAGTTAGGGGACTCAACTTACACATCGAACACTGCCGCTGTTCAGGTTGCCAGCCTCAAAAATGTTGTGGCGATTGCGGCGGGAATACAACACGCTCTCGCTCTAAAGAACGACGGGACAGTTTGGGCTTGGGGGTACAACGGCCAAGGTGAACTTGGTGATGGCAGCTCGTCGAACCGGCCCAACGTCGTTCGCGCGAGTGGCTTAACCCAGGTGGTGGCACTTGGGGGCGGCCAGCTTCATAGTCTCGCCGTTAAGCGCGACGGCACGGTCTGGGCCTGGGGCTCCAATGATTCAGGCCAGCTGGGTGACGGCAGTTCTAACAACAGTCCCGTGCCCGTCCAGGTGCCCGGACTCAGCAGTGCGCTGGCCGTTGCAGCCGGTACGTCGCACAGCCTTGCCCTGCTTCGCGATGGATCAATCTGGGCATGGGGATCGAACAGCACAGGGCAGTTCGGCACGCCCACTCCTGCTGCCAGCACCGTTCCGGTGGGTGGTCCCGGCGGATTTCCCTTCGGTCCGATTTATTCCCTGACGCTGAGTACTACGGGAGGTGGGGCTAGCGGGATCAATAGCAATCCTGGATCCTCTGACGGGAACTATGTTGTCGGTACCCAGGTTTGTGTTTCGCCGGCGACTGCAGTTGGTTCGGTCTTTACCCGCTGGACTGGCGCGTCGCTGAACGCCTCCAGCTGCCTGACAGTTTCTGCCGATGCTTATCTGATTGCCAACTTCACACCTACCGAGCCGCTTCGTTTCGTACCTGTGACGCCGTGTCGCGTTTCGGATACACGGGATCCAGCTGGTCCCTTTGGCGCGCCTGTCCTTGCCGCCGCGAGTACCCGCGACTTCGTCGTCCCACAGAGCGCTTGCGGCATTCCGGCTACTGCACAAGCTTATTCGCTTAACTTCACGGTTGTTCCAACAAAACAGCTGACCTATCTCTCGGCTTGGCCCAGCGGTACCGCCCAGCCGGACGTATCCATCCTCAACTCTTTCGACGGCAGAGTGAAAGCTAATGCAGCGATCGTTCCAGCCGGAGCTAATGGCGCAATCAGCGTCTATGCCAGCGATGAAACGCAGGCAATCATCGACATCAACGGATATTTCGTTCCCGCCAGTTCCGGCGCCAATTCACTGTCCTTCTATCCAGTGACGCCGTGTCGCCTGGTGGATACTCGAGAAAACGCGGGGCCGCTTGGCGCGCCTTCGCTCCCGGCCGGAACAACCCGTACTTTCCCGCTCCAGACGGGAACCTGCGGTCTCTCGGGCAATGCCATGAGTTACTCGCTCAACATTACGGTTGTCCCTACGCAACCGCTTTCGTACTTGACCGTCTGGCCGGCCGGGCAAGCGCAACCGTTAGTGTCAACTCTGAACGCCAATACAGGCGCAGTGACTGCGAATGCAGCGATTGTTCCAGCAGGAACGGCAGGTGACATTAGCGTTTACACGACGGGTTCAACCGACTTGATCATCGACGTGAACGGATACTTCGCCGCACCGGATCCCAATGCAGGCTTGTCGTTCTACAAAGTCCCGCCTTGCCGCATTGTGGACACGCGCAATCCAGCAGGGGCAGCACCCATTTCGGGAACCAATACTTTCAACGCTGCAGCCTCGAGCTGTTACACGCCGGCGGGCGCACAATCGCTGGTACTGAATGCCACCGTTGTACCGCCTGCTCCGCTCGCTTACCTTACGCTATGGCCGGCAGGACAAACTCAGCCCGTCGTCTCGACGCTGAATGCTTTCGATGCTACTGTCTCGTCCAATCTGGCCCTGGTGCCTGATACGGCAGGAGCCGTCAGTGCTTTTGCCGCCAGCGCAACACAACTCATCCTCGACATCTCGGGATATTTCGCCAAACCATAGTCAGGTTCACGCTCTCAATTGCCGGCCTGGTCCGGCAAGCGGAGAGGATTGGGGAACTAAGATTGCGCGCCCTGCCTTACAACTAGCACGGCTCGAATCAGAAATGATCCGAGCCGTAGGAAGGGCATGAAGGACAGAGCCTGGTAGCAGACTCTGTCCCGTGCGGGCCTTAGTAACGAAAGATGGCTGCCAGCGCGCTGCCATTCGGCATCTTGCTGTGAGGTGCAATCAGCACGTTACCGGCATGCAGAATAGTTTGCACTGCTGCGTCGTTCATCAGGTCTTCATCTTCGGAACTGCCGGTCTCTTTTCCCTTTACGCTATTCGTCGCTGAATCGAAAACGCCTGTTTTGTGTTGCGAGTCGGAGACCAGCAGCGTCAGTATCCGTCCGTCATGCGCCGCAGTCACGACGTCTTTCAAGCGGCTCGATGCGCCGCCCCCAACCTTGTGGTTCCACTCGGCTAACGCTCCATCGACCTTGGCGACATAAGCCTTTTCTAAGGCTTCCAAGGCGCGCGCGTGCATCTCGCCGGATTTCAGCCCGTTCGGTGCGCCGTGCACTGCTTCGGAGACCAGGTGCGGATACGTATTCAGGTCGCGGTACATAGGAATTTCATATTGAACGCCACAAAGCACCAACGGCTCCCCCTTACCTTTCAAGATGTTGCTGACCCCTTTATCTACTTGCTTGTAGTAGTGGGAAAGGTAGTTGTTCTGTGCATCCTGATCGGCACCCTTCGGAGCGAGCGCATTAGGACCGGAACTGCCTTGAAATCCGCCGGTCATGCCATTGTTAACCGCCGTGTGATCAGGCTTCACCTGGTTCATCCACTCGTCAAAATCCGTTTTGACTTCCTTGGGAAAAGGAACCTCTTCGGAGTTATGCAGAGTGCAGTGAAGCAAACGCGTGTACTTCTGGCTGAGAGCAAGCAAGTAGAAGCTATGATCTTGTACTAGCTCCGACAACAGGGGCCGGATGTGGAAATGTGGTCCGAGTACAGCGGTGTCGGTCACCTCCTTATCGAGAAATGCAACATGCAGCAAATCGGCCGAGCGAAATACCACGACCGACCTTCCTTGACCTCTGGGATTACCCGCAACGTCCGGGGCCACAGTCTTCCAGTCAGCGACGGAATCCAGCAGTTCGCGACCAGCAGGACCAACCTGAGTTGCCCGCTCGTCTAAGGTATGCAGAATCTCTTTCCAATGCAGTTCGTTCTGCTTGGCGTTCGGATTGTAGCCTTCCGTGCTGGCAGTGCTGAGCGGCATATACACGGTTAGGCAGGGTCCAGGGGTGGCTAGAAGCGTCTTTAAATCTTTCAGCTTTTCGAAGCTGACCAACTCGCTCTTGGTGGTTTCCATGTAATAAGGAGACCCGCTTGGCTCCCCACCTGTTACGCAGCTTTCATATGTGAAAGTCGAGGGTAACAGGAGCGGGGGCGGACGGGTCTCCCAAAGTGAGACATTCAGATGAAGACCAATACCCCGAATAATCCTAAAACCAATGTTCCGGATTCGGACGAAAGTGCACGGGGCAAGCACCCTGATGCAGCCGACGAGGAAATGGAAGATGTCAGCCTTGACATTGAAGGCCTGCAAACATCCAACAAGACCGGGAAGCATTCCTCTGTAGAGAAACTGGCGGCTTCGCGTCCCGAGTTTGGGTCCAGTAGCGGCGGCCAGCCCGTCTCAGGAGCATTTGGTCACGATGCTGCCCATCCGGTAACCGGACGAAATGCCCCGCCTAATACGAATCAGTTTCGGTGCAGCGGATGCGGCCGGTATTTTAATTCGCCCGGAGAGCTGGGAACGCATGAACCAGAATGCCGGCTGGCGAAGGCGGCGACACCGGCCGGCCGGGCGAGCCTGGAGCACGAGGACTCTACGCCGCATGAACCCAATGATGCCGAATCGAAAACAAAGCGGTTTCAGCACGGAACCAAGCAGACCGATTAGGCCTTGCGCGCCCAAGATTTAGCTGAATATTCATCTCTCGGTGTGCGATGGACGATCGGCGATGCGAGTGAGGCCGGGTTCGAATCGCTCCGGTTGTCCATCTGGTCGGCTCGACGGCTGTTTGGCGATGGAGCTCAGTATGCGGTTTGCGTCAACAATATATCGGTAGAGACTGCGATGGCTCGAACCGGGGAGGTGCCGCGCGGAGTGACTTGGCTGGACATTAGTGACCAAGTTCCGAAGTGGTTTGCTTCGTATGTAGGGCAGGGGATGGCCGAAGGGGTTGCCTGGAAGCTGGTGCCTGTTCGCATTTTTCCCAGTCTGTATGAGCTTTCGCTCGACAATGATGTGATCCTCTGGACGATTCCGCCGGCGTTAAAAGATTGGTTGAAGTCTGAAGATCGGGAGGCGTGCTTGATGGCCGCCGACGCGCTTCCGGCACTTGGACAGTTCTCTGGCTTGTGCAACAATCAGGCGCTCAATTCAGGCATCCGGGGCCTGCCACCGCATTTTGACTTCGAGACTCGCTTGCAAAATCTGCTGTCGGACACCGGCATTATCCTAGAATCGGAATTGGATGAGCAGGGATTGCAGGCAGCTACTTTGCTTCGGTGCAAACTCTTACTTGTGAGTACGGAGGACGTGTCGATTTGTTCTCCCTTTCCGATGCACCAGCAGCATCTCGGGAAGTGCGGCGTACATTTCGTTGGACTGAACCCCAAGTACACGCCATGGACATTAGAAGGCCAGCCCGCGCACCAGGTCATTCGAGAGCGGTGGGATTCTTACTTGGGGGAATTGCAGCATCTGGTCTGGAACTCTCGAGATTACGTTAGGACCGAGTGAATCGTCCTACTGTGCGGTATTAGCTTTCTATCGTATGCGTTTGTGAAGCGAATGCGAATGAGCCAGAACACAAGTAGTAGTAAGGGCAGGATTGTCAAAAAGATAAGCAGGCCGGATGTTTGTAGGCCGGCAGGGAATATTTGTTGCCTTCCCATAAAGAATGAACCCGAGGCGATAAAGAGCGCGAAGCACATCCGCCACAGGTGGCGCGCAGTACGTTGCCTGCCCGAGATACCGCCGCGGACGAGCATGCGGATATCTCCGGCAGCCGCAAGCAGAATGACAAAGCCGAAGAAAAAATCCATACCGGCGGGAACTCCCTTTGAATCCGCTTGGCCTTTTGCAACCTCGAACCCGTATGCAATGCAAGTGGTTCCGAACGCTAACGCAACCAGAAGTGCCATCCAATCGAACATGCTCGTTTGCTTGTTTCTGCGCCTTACCGTTTTCCACGCCGTTGCAACCATGTAGAACGTTAGAACTCCGCCCAGAATGTTGCCCATTTGGGCTTTCATGTAAGCCAAATACGTCCCGCTTGCAGCGAGACTCAGCATAGCTATGGCAAATACTAGTCCTGCCCAGCCGTGACTGCGGCTGCCTTTGCGGACAACCATCGCTGTGGTTCCAGATGCTAACCCGAGCGTTCCGGCGCAGACATGAACTATCAGGACAGGTGAGAGTGGCATTGGTCCCCTACTGCTTCAAATACCCGCACGTACAAGGTCGAGTATTGATCTGTACGTAGTCTTAGAAGAAGAGTTCCCTTTTTCGAGCCGAAAGCATGCGGCGAAACTGAACCAGCTGCGGACTGCCTTTTTTCGGTGTGGGGTTTTAGTCGTACACACCTTGTACAAACCATTGCTTTTCCTGGGTATCTTGAAAAATGCGGTACAGCGCGCCGTCATCTAGAGCAACATCCCACTCTTCATGCATCCAGGCAGTAGCGGCCCACCACTCTCCAGAGGTTTTCCAAGGACCGGCTGAACGCAGAACAGCTCCTTTTACTCCAGTAGCTGAAATAAGTTTCGGCGTAGCGCCTTCTACTCGAACCTGCGCTGATAAAGCAGGCCGAAACAGCCGCATGCTTAAACGTAAAATTGCTTCGGGCTTGGCTCCCTCATGCGCGTTTCTACCCACTAATGGATCCAGCGGCGCGAGTTCAAACGCGTCCGGCCGATAGGTATTCAGCAATTGGGGGGAGCCCACGTTTTCCAGGCCAACCAAACTGGCAATGCGCGCGAGAGTCACTTGTAATTTGTCCGGCGCAGGAGCAGGCGGAAGAAAAAAGCCCTCTTGCAGTTGCCTGGCTCGTACTGGTTCCAGTTCCAAGGTAAAAGCAGTGACGGCTGCCTCTGGTGAGTGCCGCTCCAGGTGAAGCTGCAACAACTTCAGGAGTGTTTTGGTTTCGGTAAGAGGAACAGGAAACTCGAGTTTACAGCAGTACTCTTTCTGGTTGTCGAGCTCAAGATGAGCCTGGAGCGAGCGCGCGGCGGTGGACTGGGCACGCAGGCGCCCACATAAATCGCCCAATACCCGACCCAGCAGGAAGAGCAGCGGCTCGAGCAGGTCGAGCGGATGCTCCAGTACCAGATGTTCCTGGTAGCTGGTGGGCAGACCTGAGACTTGAAGCGGCCGGTCGACCAGGCCCAGGGCAAGCTTGCGGAGATAAACACCCGCCGGTCCCAGTCGCTCGGCAACGCCGATTTCGGGCAGTTGCGCCAGTTCGCCACAAGTCTTGATACCCCAGCGATGCAGAACCTGCAACAATCCAGGCTCGGCGACCGAAGCATGAACGAATAAGACGCTAACCGGTAAAGGCGCTATTTTAAACCGTTCCTCGCCAGGCGTTGTCAGAGTGACGCCGGGTAAGTTGCAGGCAAGAAGAATGGCTGAATCGGGATTGGCGGCAATGGCAAGGTTGGCCTGCAATTTCCATTCGAACCCATAGCGGCAGATTTCCGAAGCAATCTGGTGGGGAGCGCCGATCAACTTACGGAGCCCAGCAATCGAAAAGACAACCGTGTCAGAGCAGGTTTGCTCCACAGCGGGAGAGAACTGCAGAGCCAGGCTTATCAACTGGCTGGATGCAACCTGCTGATTCAAGTGCAGACAGGCGTACATGGGTTACACCACAGCGTGCAAACGCAGCGATTCAGAACGAGAACCAGAAGGGCGCTGAAGCGTCGCTACAGTATTCATCCTCTGAATGATGGCCGGACTTTCAGTCCAATCCGTTCCTTTAGGTTTTATTTGTAAAACGTTCGAAGCAGGAGGTTTGTAGCCCATAGCTGTACCGGAAAGCAGCAGGCTGGTCGGTGAATTTTCCAGCACGCGGCGGAAGCGATGCCCATGCGAAAGCGGAATACGATTTAAAACGCGCGGGCTTACTTCGCAGAGATCGAGCCAGATAACTCCAAACCCGCCTGCATGAAGCAGAAGATCGACAGCGTGCATGGCTTTATGGGCGTTGCCATTGCAGCGAATCCAGACCAGATGATCAAGCCTTATGCCGGCTTTAGCAGCTGACTCAACATGAAACTGGTTCTGTACATCCACCACAGCGCAGATTTCACCCCGGCCGGTCGCTTGAGCCAGCATGTGCAACCCGACAGCCGTACAACCAGACGAACGCCCCCCTTCCAGCCGGGTAATGCCACCCAGCCGTAAGCCCTCTGAAAACAAAGATTTAAGTCCAGGAAGAGGGAGAGAAACAAAGGGAGAGTCCTGCGATCGAAGACCAAAGGGAATGGAGGAAAGCGCGTTGGTATTCGCCATTTGTTCGCCTATGAGTATTGTGCTCGAAGACTCGAGGGAACGCAATAGCAATGTTGGTAGGATGTTTCTGGTACGGCTCACCCAGCCTGTGTAGTCTTAGGAACTCCCGGGACTATTTCTTATTCACTACGCCCGGCCCGCACCAGCTTCCAGCGCAATATGGTTGAACAACTGCTGTACCGTGTCTCTAGAAACATAGACCTTCAGCCGCAAGATCGCTCTTCCATCTGTAATGGACAAGGCCTGAGGATCGGCATGTTGACAGGTGCGGGCAGGGTTAGTGAAAAGAGACGGGCAGTCCAAACCATGGGTGGCCACCACCCAACCCGGCGGATTTGATTCGGTAGCGATGAAAGCTACATCCGCTGCTTTGGACTTGTGATAGCGGGTGACTCCATCTACTCGCTCAACCAGTTGAGAAGGTTGAGCCGTACCGCTTCCGCAGCGAACAATATAGCGGCAGGGAAGCCACTCTTCGGCGTTTTTCGTCAGTCGCTCTGGAGTCTCAGAAGCAATAAGTTCGATCCCATCTGCATGGTGAACGTAGGTTCGCTCCAGGAAAACATGTTGAATGGGCGATATAGTTTGATGCAGGTCGGTGCCTGGATCTCAGCAATGCTCTTTATGGAGGGGCTGGTAATCGTATGGGTAATGGCTAAGCCATCTGATTCCAGACGAGCTGTGGATTGAAGCGTAAACCCGGATGGCGTCTCCATACGGTAGGACAAGGCGTCCGCCGTTTTTACCCATGCCGCTTTTCCGTGCAGAGCCGGATCAGCGCTATACATCTTGTAGAACCAGACCGGTTCCTCATCTGTTTTCTTCTTCCACCAGGCGTGTTCGGGCATCTCGATCAGTATCGATGGATGCTCCACGTGCGGCAAACGCAGCGCGAGCGTAGGGCGTTGCGGATCTCCGTTTATTTCGAGCGTTAATTTGGAAGATGAAACGATCAGGTCACTCGAACTTACCTTGGCAAGTGCGACAGGAGCCATAGCCATCGTGCTGCGCAGCACGAATCTTCTTGTTGGAAACACAGCCGTAGTCTACAGGCACCGTGCTGCATAGGCGAAGGCGGAAAGGAACGGCCTGAGAGTCTGTCGGAGATTACGCATCCGAACGGGGGTTTGTCACTGTTCTTTCGCATGGCGTGTTATTACTTCGGCAACCGTAGACCGAACATCATTGCTGTCGTCAAACCCAATCCAATATTTGGCTACCTTGCCCCGCCGGTCAAATAAGATCGCTACTGGAACGCCCGATATCCCAAAGGTCTTGCTGAGAGCACTGTCCGCATCGAGCAACACTGGCAAGGAAAAATGATGGAAATTCATCCACAACCGAGCATCAGTAGCATTGTCCCGAGTAGCCGTCACAACGCGCAATCCACTCTGCCCATAGGTCTCTGCCAGATCCGTCGACAGTGCTGTGGCAGCCCGGCACGGTCCACAGTAGCTAGCCCAGAAATCAAGCAGCAGAGGCTGCCCGCGTAGACTCTCGACATCCACCTGATTACCGGTAAGATCAGTTAATATCAGCTTGGGTAGGTCACGACCGGCCCACTCGGGCAATGTCTTGGGCTGGTCGTTGAAACTTTCCAGTCCTTTCACTAACTCGCTCCGTAGCGGCTGATTAAAAGCCATAGAGGTCACAACAAAGTTCCAGTCGCCGACAGCCTCATCCGGAACAACCTCTTTAAACACCCATAGAGTCTTCGGATCGAGAGAGAACCGCTTATGTACTATCTGGGAGTGCGGCTTGAAATCCGGTGATTGGTCGTAGGAGGCGTCAATGATCGCGCACGGATACTCAAGTCCTTCATAAGTCACCCTCTCCCGCCCAACTTGTTGAGCACTCAGAAGTCTTCGGCCCAGGTCAGCAAAGGAACCGAGTACAGGCATCTGAACGCCTGGAAGGGGCTTATTGCTTCGCGAACCAACGTGCTTCGTCCGAAAGTTGCTGAAGCTGCTCATCTGTCGAGGTGCCGAACTACGCTTTCCGAATGGAAGAAATTGCGGCTGTGCTGCTACTGTCTCGACATCAACTGAAATTTGCCAACCCGGCAGCTTAGCCGAAGCATAGCCTTTCACGTCAGAAGTCTCCAGTTTCCCGTAAAAATCGCCAGCCTGCCGCAGCAGTTGGCTTCTTCTCACCTCCGTACCTGCCTTTCTACTGAGGAGTCTGTATCCCCAGGCCTTTCTATATGTGGAAAGGTTCTTCCCGCTACGGGCAGAAATTGCCAGGAGCACCGCCAGCACCCCCATGTTCAGGAAGAAGGGTTAGAAAGGTTAGGGCCAGACTGAATATCTGAGAGGCATAAGCTTCTCGTCGCTCGACTTTTGTCGAGCCGTCTCCGGTCACGCGAACAATCTGACTCGTTTTGCAACGGGGGCAGGTCAGATCGACTCTGAAAGGTAGAGTACTTCCTCTTGGATTTCCCATTAACCTCAATCCATGATCACGCTGAAGAAGCGGCAGAGGCCGCCTGTTGTGCTGGTGAGAACGGAAACTATTGGACCTTCAGTAAAACGTTATATGAGAATCAAAATCGCTTGACCGCGGGTCGTTAGAAAGGTATGCAATTGGAGTTGTCCCCAAAACTGAGACATGAGTTTAGACTCACAAAATTCTTTCAAGGAGAATCTGAGTCATGTCGAGGACGAGGCGGAAGTTCACGCGCGAGTTCAAAGTGGGAGCCGTTAAGCGGCTGCGGTCCGGATCTTCGGTGGCGCGTCTAGCGCGGGAACTGGAGGTGAACCCCAACCAACTACATCTGTGGAAGCGGCAGTTAGACGAAAGGCCGAACTCAGCGTTTTCAGGTGAGGGCAGGCGACCGATCGAAGAAACGCCGGTTGCTGAACTCGAACGCAAGATTGGCCAGCAGGCCATGGAGATTGATTTTTTAAAAGGCTGCTTGCGACAGATCGAGGATCAGCGGAGGTCGCAGGCCGAGACAGCCAGTCCGCTCTCTGCCGGAAAATCCACCGGGAACGGCAAAGGGGCAGCCCGTTGACCACCCTCCAGATGACGGAGCTTGCCGGCGTGAGCCGGGCCACTTACTACCGATTCGATCCGGAAGGCGCGACGGCGGTGCGGGATGTCGAACTGCGCGACAGAATTCAGCGGATCGCGTTGCAGTTCCCGGCCTATGGTCGTCCGCGCATCACGGCCGAGTTAAAGCGGTAAGGCTGGGAAGTGAACCACAAGCGCGTCGGCCGCATCCTGCGCGAGGACAACTTGCTCTGCCTGCGGAAACGGAAGTTTCACGTCACCACCGACTCGCCCCATCGCTTCCGGATCTATCCGAACCTGACCCGGAACTTCGTGCCGATGGCGCCGAATCAGCTCTGGGTTGCCGATTTCACCTACCTCCGTTTGCGGGAGGAGTTCGTGTATCTGGCCGTGGTCCTGGATGCCTATTCGCGTCTGGTGATCGGCTGGGCGCTCGAACGAACTCTGGAAGCGAAACTCTCCATCGGCGCTCTGCGCATGGCCATCAAGCGGCGCGGTGTTCCCGCCGGGCTGATTCATCACTCCGACCGCGGCGTGCAGTACGCTTGCAGCGAGTACACACAACTGCTCACCGCGCACGGTATCCAGGTCAGTATGAGCCGCAAAGGCAACCCTTACGACAATGCTAAAGCCGAGAGCTTCATGAAGACGCTTAAGTACGAGCAGGTGCATCGCGTCGAATACTGCGACTTGGCCCAAGCACGAACCGGAATCCGAACCTTTCTGGAACCCACGTACAATCGCAAACGCCTCCATTCCGCACTGGGCTATCGGCCACCCGCCGAGTTCGACAGCATGCGCTACCCAGAACATCCCGGCATAAGTTTTCCAGGCATGAGAAGATCTATCAATCCGAGAGGGTGAAAGCTGAGGTCCTGACCGCCTCCCCGCCGGTCGGCCATTCGCTCAGCCTATGCGGTCCGCCGGAAGGTGCGAACCGAGAGATCTCGTCTTGACGAGTCTTCGGCCAGGTATCCCTCGGCAAGTTGCTCTTCAGCAGAGCTTGCGTCTGTTTCCCTAGCTATGACGAGTCTGCTAAACCGAAACCCCGCTGTCCAGCGCTTTTTCCGCTCTTCAGCTAACCCTGTCTAAACTCGTGTCTCACGTCAGGGGACAAGCCCAATAGTAGACGAGATCAACGCTGACATACGAGCCTACGCCACGCGTTATGAGCGTCAGCTTTATATTGTTTATGATCTTGCAACAATCCGCGATGAAAGCGGAGTTTAAGAATGACCTTGAGGATGCACCTGGCGTATCAGTAGTGATCGTGAAGCACTGACCTTGTTTCAGAAAGGGTAAGTTTCGGAGCACCGGTTCATACGGTCGGTTGTCCGAAAGCCCGGATGATCGGCTTTAAGCTGTTGAGTCTAAGATCATATCTAAACGGAGAGACTCAATGTCAAGAGAACAAAACATCACCGCAGTCGAAGCCTATCTCGACTGCTTTACAACCAAAGACCCGTCCAACGCACCCTTCGCCGAAGACGTGACCTTTGAGGGTCCGCGCATGCCAACGCTAACCGGAAAACCAATGGTATTGGGCTTCCTCACCCACATCCTCCCCATGGTCAAGAGCATTCAGCTTAAGCGGCACATCGTCGAAGGAGACTATGTCGCCACCATCTTCGACATGGAGACAATCAACGGGGGAAAGGTAGGGACAGACGGAGTGAATATCTGAGAGGCATACGCTCCACACCTAGCCCGGAGGTAACCCAATATGGTTGGGCCCATCCATGCCGCAGCGACTGAAACACAATCCTGAATTGCCAGACTCCTCATAGCACCTACTTAGCAAGACAAGCGGGTTTAGCCGGTATCCGGTTCCAAAACACAAACCCGATACTATGAAATTGCTCCGTACGCAATGAGAAGTACCCGTTTTTTCGCGCTCGTTATCTTAGCCTCTGCCGTTTTTTCGACCGCCGCGCCCGATTCCAGCCCTCGTGCTGAGCTCTGGGAAGACCGCAACCTTGGCAAAGCCTTCTACGAAAATCCGGACACCCACGCGCAAGCTGTTGATGTCCTCAAGAAAGCTCTAGCCTTGGCGCCGGACTCTCCCCGCGAACGCGTCAACTACGGTTTAGCGCTCCTTCGCGCCGGGCAGACCGAGCCCGGCATCCAGGAACTTCTGCAAGCGCAGAAGCAGGACCCCACGCTGCCTCATACGTGGTTCAGCCTCGGCGTCGCTTACAAGCACGCCGGCGACTACGACAAAGCAATCGAAGAGTTCAAAGGCGCCATCAAACTGGTGCCGACTGACCCAATTTTCCGTTACAACCTTGCCTCCGTCTATCGCTCTAAAGGTGACAACGCCGCTGCTGTCCCGGAGTTCCTCGAAGCCGAACGTCTGAATCCCAACCTCTCCGGCACTCACTTCCAACTCTTTACCATCTACGGGCGAACCGGCCAGAAAGAGGATGCCGCCCGCGAACGCGCACTGTTCGAAGAGGTCAAAAAGCGCACCGCTGGAGCTGCCGTACCCGAAGATATGGAGGCCTCCAGCTACTCCGAGCTTTACGACCCGCCCGAGCCTCGCCCGGCCGCTGACAAAGAGCCCACCCAGTACTCCGACCAACTGATCGCCAAAGGCTGGGGGACTGACGCAAACATGCACGTCATCGATTTGGAAGGGAAGGGAAGTCCCGCTCTGCTGGTGTGGTCTCCCGATCGCGTGGTTCTCTATCGCAACGGCACCACCGCAGCAACCAACACCGGCCTGGAAGGGCTCAAGGACGTGCGTGACATCGCCGTTGCAGACTTGAACAACGACGGCTTGCCCGACCTCTGCGTTCTTACTGGTTCAGGTGCGTCTATCTACCAAAACAAAGGCGGCACATTCAGCAAGCTGCTCGATCTGCCCAACACGGCCGGCGCGACCAAGGTGCTAGCGGTTGATTACGACCATGACTACGACCTCGATCTCCTCTTCTTTGGTCCCAAACCCGTTCTCATGCGCAACGACGGTAACGGGAAATGGGAAGACGCTACCGCCACCTTCCCCTTCGTCCCAGGCAAAGCTCTTGACGCTGTCATCTTTCCGCTGCGTGGCGAGACGGCTGGGCGCGATATTGCGGTCTCTTACTCAGACCGCCCAGGAACGTTGTATCGTGACAAGCTCAATGGCCAGTTTGAAGCCACTGACTTGCCCGCCCTCGAGTCCGGTTCCAGCTCGCTTGACGCCCAGGATGTCGACCACGATGGGCTCATCGACGTAGTTGCTTACCGGCCTGAAATCTACGCCGTCCGCAACAACAATGGCGTGCTGACTTTGGCGCCAGGCTTGCATCCGGTACGCTCCAATATCCGTGCCGATTTCAACGGCGACAAGCGGGAAGACTTTGCACGCCTGCTGCCGGATGGTTCGCTCCATCTCTACACCAATAACTCGCCCGGCCAGCATTGGCTCACTGTCAAGCTGGAAGGCGTCAAGAACTTGAAAGGCGCAGCCGACGCCACGGTCGAAGTCAAATCCGGGCCCTACTACGACAAGCGCTTGTACGACAATGCGCCGCTTGCCTTTGCTACCGACGGGCGTACCGATGTAGACGCCATTCGCATCACCTGGCCGAATGGACTGATTCAGAACGAAACCGGCAAGAAGAGCGGGGAAGCACTGACCATACCCGAAGCACAGCGGCTCTCCGGTTCCTGCCCCATGATTTTCACCTGGAATGGGGCGCGCTTTCAGTTCATCACCGACGTGCTTGGCGTTGCGCCGCTGGGAGCCAGTTCCGGCGATGGCCACTACTTTCCTGTTGACCACGACGAGTACATCCAGATCCCCGGCACAGCGCTCCAACCGCGAAATGGTCGCTATCAGATCCACATCACCGAAGAGCTGCACGAGGTGTCGTACCTCGATAAAATTCAGTTAATCGCCGTTGATCATCCGTCTGAAACCGCCATTTACACCAACGATAAATTTAAGTCGCCGCCTTACCCTGAGTTCCGCCTGTTTGGTGGCGATAAGAAGATCCACCCGATCCGCGCGCTGGATAACGGCAACCACGATGCGGTCGTGAGCCTCCGCGCCACTGACGGCACATACCCGACAGCGTTTTCGCACAATGCCGACGGAGTTGCTGCTTTGCACACGCTTGATCTCGATTTCGGCAAAGCCGCACGTGATAACCAGGCCGTGCTGATCCTAAATGGCTGGGTCGATTGGGCCGACGGCAGCACGTTTTTAGGCGCCTCTCAAAACGGCAACGGCGGACTCGTCTTCCCCTCGCTCCAAGTCAGGAATGAGGCCGGCCAGTGGCAAACCGTAGTCGCCGATATGGGCATCCCATCCGGCAAACCCAAAACCATCTCGGTCGATCTCACTGGCAAGTTCCTCTCCGCCTCGCGCGAGGTCCGCATTACTACGAACCTGTGCGTCTACTGGGATGAGATCTTCCTGCTCGAAAAGGCCAAGCCGCCGGAGGTTCGTCTTACGCCGCTGACTGCCTCCGCGGCCGACCTCCACTACCGCGGGTTCTCGCGTCTCCAGGTCGATCCGCAGCGGCAGCAGCCGGAAAAGTTTTTCTATGACGACGTCCAGCCGCTGTCCAGTTGGAATCCAACTGAAGGCTTCTACACCCGTTACGGCAACGTCCAACCGCTGGTGCGCGACGTCGATGATCAGCTGCTCGTCATGGGCTCCGGCGACGAAGTCCAGCTCGAATACCCCGCCGCAGAACTTCCCCTGCTGCCCACCGGCTGGTCGCGCGATTTTCTACTTCTGGTCGACGGCTGGGCCAAAGATGCCGACGCCAATACTGCCTTCAGCACCAGCGTTCTGCCTCTGCCTTTTCACGGCATGAGTGCTTACCCTTACAAGCCTGAAGAGCAATTTCCCGCTGACCCGACGCACCAGCAATACTTGCACGATTACCTTACGCGGCCGGCGCTTCATCTCATCCGCCCCTTGGCGAGCACCAACTAAGTAAGTTATGTTTTCGAAAACTTATCTGCCGCAACTATCTGCTGCGTTTGCCCTGGTTGCAGCCACCGCCGCCACGGTTCCCACCAAGGTTCATTTCACAGAAGCCGCCGCCAAATCCGGCCTTCGTTTTCATTACAACAACGGGGCAGCCGGCAAGCGCTACTTACCCGAAACCATGGGCGCCGGCTGCGCCTTTATTGACCTGGACGGCGACGGCTGGCAGGATATCCTGCTCATTAACGGGCACGACTTCGGCCCTCACACCATCCGCTCGCTTCCTGCGCTTTATCGCAACAACAAAGACGGTACGTTTACCGATATCACTAAGGGCAGCGGTCTCGATGTCGAACTCTACGGCATGGGCGTGGCCGTGGCTGATTACGACAACGACGGCCTGCCCGACATTTACATCACCGCGCTCGAAGGCGACCGCCTCTTTCATAACGAAGGTCATGGCCACTTCCGCGACGTTACTTCTTCCAGCGGCATCCGCAACGCCAACTTCGGCACCAGCGCAGCTTGGCTTGATTACGATCGCGACGGCAAGGCTGATCTCTTCGTGGCCAACTACGCGGCCTGGAGTCAAAAAAGCGATGCCTGGTGCTCGCTCGATGGCAACAGCAAGAGCTATTGCACGCCCGAGTCATACTCCGGCACCTCCTCCAAACTCTTTCGCAATCTTGGCAACGGCAAGTTTCAGGACGTCACCGAAAGAGCGGGCCTGGGCGACAAGACCAGCAAGTCACTGGGCGTGCTGACCTTTGACTACAACGGCGACGGCTGGACCGACCTGCTGGTGACCAACGATACGCAACCGAACAAGCTCTATCGCAATAACGGCAACGGCACCTTTACCGAAGAAGGTATGCAATCCGGCGTCGCCTATGCTGAAGACGGCGTTGCTCGCGGTGCCATGGGCGTCGATGCGTCCGACTACGACCGCTCCGGCCGCCCGCACGTGCTCATCGGCAACTTCGCCAATCAGATGATGGGCCTTTATCATAACGAAGGCAAGGGCATCTTCGTCGACCAGGCTCCCTCGACGGTCGTCGGCCGCGACACCCGGCTGGCACTCACCTTTGGCGCCTTCTTTTTCGATTTCGACCTGGATGGTTACCCCGACATCTTCGCGGTCAACGGCCATATAGAGCCCGACATTGCCAAAGTCCAACCCAAGATGCAGTTCCGCCAGCCACCGCTGCTGTTCCGCAATATCGGTAATGGCAAGTTCAAGAATGCCAGCGACTCGGTGGGCCCAGACTTCCGCAAACCCGTCCTGGGCCGTGGCGGAGCATACGCTGATTTTGACCATGACGGCGACCTGGATGTTCTGGTCAGCAGCAACGACGGCCCGGCGGCCCTCTACGTCAATGAGGGCGGTAACAAGAATAACTGGCTCTCCGTTCGCTTGATTGGATCCAAGTCGAATCGTAGTGCCTTAGGTGCTGTCGTACGGCTGGACAGCCCGGGCGGCAAGCAGTGGCAAACTGTTCATAGCGGCTCCAGTTACTGTTCGCAAAGCGACTTAGCCTTGACCTTCGGGCTGGGAAACAATGCGGCGGTTTCGACTCTCGATATAGAATGGCCCAGCGGAACACGACAGCAGTTTAAAAATGTCGCCGCCAATCGTTCGCTCACCATCGATGAATCACGAGGCTTATTGATTAAATGAAGTTCAGCTTTTTATTGTTTCTGGCTTGCGCGTTTACTGCCCCGGTCTACGGAGCAACCGCCCGCGAGATCATCGCCCTCATCGACGCTCATGTGGGTAGTCCTGCGGCGGCTGATACCGTCGATACTTTCAAGGCCGGTGACCCTGACCAGCCTGTCACAGGCATCGCCGTCACCATGATGGCCACCTACGATGTGCTTGAACAAGCGGCCAAAGCCGGCGACAACCTGATCATCACGCACGAGCCGACGTTCTACAATCACCTGGACACCACGGCCACTCTGATTGCTCAGAACGACAGAGTCCTTGCTGACAAACAGGCCTTCATTCGCGATCACCACCTGGTAGTCTGGCGCTTTCACGATGGCTGGCATCGGCATCAACCGGACGGCATCCTGACTGGCATGGAGCGCGCTCTCGGCTGGCTTCCTTATCAGAGTTCGACGGACAATCGCTTGCTCACCATCCCGCAAACCACACTTGGCGACTTAGCCTCGACAATCCAATCGAAGCTCAACATTCGCGTCATGCGCGTGGTCGGTGATCGCACGATGTCGGTTACCAAGGTTGGATTCATCCCCGGCGCTGCCGGCTCGGCAAGACAGATCGCGCTCTTAGAAAGACCCGACGTCGAAGCTCTACTGATTGGTGAGACTCCCGAGTGGGAAACAGTCGAGTACGTAGCCGACGCTGCGAGTCAGGGCAAAAAGAAAGGGCTGATCATCTTCGGCCACATTCCATCCGAACAAGCCGGCATGGAAGAGTGCGCTACTTGGCTACGTATCTTTCTTCCCAACACGCCAGTGCAATTCATCCCGGCCAAGGAGCCTTTCTGGACGCCCACAACGCACTAGCCTGCCGATTGTGCCCTGCGCCCTGACGGCGCAACACTCTCTTGTTCCAGGAAGACATAGTACGAACTGCCCTCCCAGGCGATTCGCTTCGTATGTTCGTCGAAACCGTCACCAGTCACTTCCACGCTTGCATCGCCGGGAAGCTGAATCAACGTGCCAAGCCGAATTCGCCCACCCGAGTCTAGGAAGATCTGAATAGCCGCCGTGTTCTTTGGCAAAGTCAGAATAGTTTTTGCTAACAAGGTTTCTCTCCTAGTACCAGTAGTTTACACACAAGTAACGCTACGGGTCAATGGATAGTTTGGCGGGGTCAGCATACATAGGCGGGTGACAATGACAGGCAATTGGCGCATAGGAATGGCGAGTCCAAACCCGATCAGCTATTTTGAACAGTGATGAAAAGCTTCTGGATCGTAAGCCCGCTGATTTTTGCCGCTTGTTTAAGTGCGGCGCCTATCAAAGTGATAATGAGAACCGGCACTGGTGGGGATGCCGGAACGGCCACCATTGCTCCTGCCGGAAAAGGCGCCACTCAGGGCATCAACATCAAGTTGAACTTCAAGAATATGCCGCCTGGGGAACACGCTATACACATCCACCAAAATGCGCAGTGCCAAGGGCCTGACTTCACCTCCGCCGGAGGCCACTTTAACCCGGCAGGGAAGAAACACGGCCTGCAGAACCCGGAGGGCCCCCATGCCGGCGACATTATGAACTTCACGGTGCTACCCAACGGCACTGCGAAGACGACTGTCACCGACCCGAATGTTTCCATCGGGAGCGGCGCTAATTCAATCTTCACGAATGGGGGAACCGCGCTGATGGTTCATGAGAAAGCCGACGATATGAAAACCGATCCGGCCGGCAACGCGGGCAAGCGCATTGCTTGCGGCGTCATCACGAAATAGTCTCGGGCCAGCGGAGTTCGATACACTAAGCCACGGCATGAAATCTTCGTACTCTCTGGCGCTGCTTGCTGCAGCCATCCTTGTTCCTGCGTCCCCGGCCGGTCAGTCCGCCAATCCACCCTCTCTGACTGGCTTGTGGGATCTTACTATCACCACGCCCGGGGATAGCTATCCATCGTGGCTCGACATCTCTGAGAATGGCGGTCAGCCCCACGTCCGCATTGTCGGGCGTGTAGCCACGGTCCACTCGGCCGACCAGGCGTCTCTGGAGAACGGCACCTTGACTTTTATGAGTCAAGAGTACCTGCATGGGGTTGAACCCGTTATCTGGGAAGTGCACAACAAAGACGGGCACTTAGTGGGAACTCAAAAGCGTAAGGATGGAAGCACAGGACAGATTGCCGGAGATCCATCACCTGCGCTCGATCGGCCCATGCCAGCCAGCTGGTCTAAACCGGAACCGCTCTTCAACGGCAAAGACCTGACCGGATGGGAACCGTTCGTGCAGGAGCCAGGCAAGTCAGCGGTCAATCACTACGTCGCCCAGAACGGCGAACTGGTGAACCAGGCGCCCGGCGCCAACATAAAGACCTCGCGCCAATTCCAAGACTTCAAGCTGCACATCGAGTACAACTGCCCAAATAAAGGCAACAGCGGCATTTATCTGCGCGGCCGTTATGAGCTGCAGGTGGAATACGAAGGGGAGAAGCCAATGAACAGTCTCGGATCCATCTACGGCTTCCTGGCTCCTTCTGTGGCTCTGCCGCCCAAGCCGGGCCAATGGGAAAGCTTCGACGTCACCCTGGTTGGCCGCATTGTCACAGTGGTCCGTGACGGCACCACTATCATTGATCGTGAAGTGATTCCTGGTATCACGGGCGGCGCGTTGAATAGCCACGAAGCGGAGCCGGGACCGATCTACATTCAAGGCGATCACACCGGCGGCATGAAGTATCGCAACATCATGATCTCCGTGCCGCAACAGTAGGCGCCGAGAGCCGTTAACGCTTACACATCTGAGGGTATTGCTGCTTCAGCGCCATCAGCTTTGGCAGATCGTTATACACGATGTACGGCTGATCTGGGTGGTTCTCCAGGTACTTCTGGTGGTACCCTTCAGCTTCGTAGAAGCCGTTGTTTAGCGGAACCACCTTTGTCGCAATCGGGCGGGAGAACACTTTGCTGTCATTCAACTGCTGAATGTAAGCCTCAGCAATCTTCTTCTGCTCGTCACTGGTGTAGAAGATCGAAGACCGGTACTGCGTACCTGAATCTGGACCTTGCCGGTTCATCTCAGTGGGGTCATGAGCCACCGAGAAGTAGACCTTCAGCAGCTGCCCGTAGGTAATCTGCGACGGGTCGAAAGTCACTTTCACTGACTCGGCGTGGCCCGTCCTTCCGGTACTTACCGTCTCATACTGCGCGGTATCCTTCTGACCGCCCGCGTATCCGGCCACGGCACTTTTAACGCCTTTGACGTGATCAAAGACCGCCTCAACGCCCCAGAAACAGCCCCCAGCCAGCACAGCCGTCTCTTTGCTCGGCGCAGCTTTCCCCTCATCCACAGCCGCGTCTGGGAACGGCTGTTTGGGACCAGCAAACAGCAAAGATGCAGCAACAACCGCGACCGGTAACGCGGCGGCAGCTAATTTTTTAAACATTCGAAACCCCACTTCTTTAGACACCTGTTGTTCGGAAAGGGACGCGAAAAGGTTGTGGCATGGCTACTTCCAGTCCGGGTTCTTGCCCAAACTAACTAAGTTTGCCAATAGGCGGTAGGCGCCCGGGACACCCGCCGGCAACTGACGGTACAACGCATAAGCGTCGTAGACATAGAAGCCCTTTCCACAACGAGCCACCAGCAGCCCGCCGGCCTGCGGTTTCTGGCCCGCATCGTGCGTTTCGACGAGCGCTTTGTAGTGGTCATCCCATGTTTGCAGAAAGCCATGGCCCCGCTCCTCTTCCCACCCCTTGAAGTCCAGGGCAGTAATTCGATTCGGCCAAAGCAACGCCGGATTAGACGGGTCCAGGAACGTCATTTTTGAATCCTCCTCCACAACCTTTTCCGGATTCTGCCCTAGCGAGAATGGATACGGCCCGTAATTGCGGTCAAAGTTCTGTACGTTGTACTGCACCACCAGCGTCCCGCCGTTCTGGACGTAGGAGAGCAATCGCGCATTGTTCGAGCGCAACTCGGGACGAACAGCATAGGCCCGAACGCCCAGTACGATTGCATCGAACCCGGACAGATTGCCCCGCTCGATATCTGAAGCCGAGAGCACCTGCACCGGTACTTGCAAATCGTGCAGCGCCTGGGGCACGTCATCGCCGGTTCCAGGGATGAACGCCACATTCAACCCCGGGGCCGTTGTGACATCCACACCTGTCGCTTTGTATACGGCATTGCGGTAGTACGGATAGGAGCGCACCCCTGCATAACCCACCGTTCGATAGCCCTCGGTATACGTCTTGCCGGCGTAGTCAGCCACGGCGCGAATCGTGTAGGTCTCCGGCTTAATGCCGTGCGGGGTTACCTGGAAAGAGACGGTCTGATTTTCGCCGTCCGCCCCCAGCGAAAACGGATACTCTTGCGGGGTGGCCTGCCAATCGGGCGGTAGTTGCAAACGAAGACTGCCCTTGGCTGGACCTTTCACATTGCTGTGCAAATTGCAGGAGAACTCAAACTCTTTACTGGTTAGCGGCACTGCCCCCGCACCAGGCGCTACGGTGACGCCAATGGCCGGGCCTACCAGCAGCGGATTTTCTACCAGCCCGATTCCTTCGACACGGCTGTACGCCTGCACAACCTTCTGCAGCCCAATTGGCTCGCCTCGGTACACCACCGTGGCACTCGCCGTAAGAGGATAAGGCGATGTGGATCGGCTGCGCGAGCCGGCGTCAATCAAGTCGTAGTAGGCCTGCTCCTGATTCGGTCGCGTATAGTACGGTCGCGTTAGCCGAGCCTCTTGCGGCACTGTGACTTCCGATTTGACCTTGAGGTCTTCCTGAGGGGCTAAAGCCGGATTCGCGATCGCCTCTGTCTTAATTGTCCAAGACGGGCCGCCCGCTCCGCTTAAGTTCAAAGCGGAGATGCTCCAAGGCTCATCCCCCAGGTTCATCAACGACGTCTGCACACGAAAGCTTTGCCCTGGGATAGCCATGCCGAACGTAGGCTGCGGACCTGCGAAGGCCGCAAACGGCCCGGTGGCTTCCTTATCCGGCGCCACTGCGGCATCAAAGGAGATGCCTAGCGCCAGAATCAATGCTTGCCGGCACTGATCTTCCTTCACCTTGAGCTCAAACAGCACATCGCTTTTGCCTGGTTCGGGCAGCGCGCTTCCTTGCACCTGTTGCTGCAGCGCCCGTATCTGCTTCAGACCGTCGGCTAAGTCCGGCGCAATCGAGTTGGGAGCAGTGGCCCGATAGTGCTCGCCGGCCTGGGCCATTGTCTGCGCGAAGCGGGCCAATCCTGCTTGCAGGAGGCCGGTGTCGCCCTGGGCCAAACTGGCGATCCCCAGCAGGGACACATCGATGCCGTCATAGAACGATTTTTCCGTCCCGCTAACATTCACCCGCGTACCGTAACGGTGATAGTCAACCGAAGCAGGCGCCGGCTGAGGCAGCGTGCCGCCTCCGTTCTGGCTTTTCTGAAATCCCCAACCCTCTCTGCTGATTTGGGCAAAGGTTAGCCCAACTGCCGGGTCGAACGCACTCTCATCCACAGTCAGATCGGTGGAAGGCTTTTGGGTCAGCCAAGTCTTATTGACATAGTCGAAGAAGCGCAAAGGGACGTACTGGTCCGTCGCGTAGTCGTACATCGTGCCTTGTTTAGTGGGCGTAAAGAAGGGAACTCGCCCATATACTTTCAGCGGAGCCCAAGGCCGCAGCCCTTCTGCGATCTGCTCTGGGAACCGTTTCGGATCCGCCGCCGCCAGGTATGCCTCCTGCGCCATCTGCCCCGAGACCTGGTGGTTCCCGTGGCCATCGGTGGATGCGCCGGCAAACGTGGATGTAATTACCAGCGGACGGGTCATGCGAATTACCCGAACTGTGTCGGAGAGTGTGCGTTCGTAGCCCCACTTGTCCAGCGCCTCTTCCCGGGTTTTGGAGAAGCCG
The DNA here is from genome assembly GCA_964248405.1 of uncultured Bryobacteraceae bacterium. Lineage (GTDB taxonomy): Bacteria > Acidobacteriota > Terriglobia > Bryobacterales > Bryobacteraceae > Bog-105. Next base: position 46,070 of record CAXTYH010000009.1, on the reverse strand, counting down.
TAATCGATTTCACGACCCCAAAATTGATCGACACCGTAGTAGCGATCGGCCGTCAGGAGCTCTTGTGTCCGCAGGAGGCCGAGTTCGTCGTACATGTCGCTCGACATGGCATTCTGGCCGCCTTCGCCGCGCGTCAGCGTGAGCAAAGCACCACGCGCACCCAACCCCCGCGTCTGCTCGACCAGCATGCCTCCATCCTCGTCATCTGGATGAGCCACTATCGCGATAATGCTGGCGCGCGTTTTGAGAGCGGCCAGCCATCGCGACAGGCCCGCTGCTCCCCGGTCCAAATTGATGCTCTGACTGTATGAATCCAGCTCGCCGAACAGACCTGAAGCTTGCAGGGCAGCTCCTGCCATAACACTTACCAGCACGGCCAATGCGACTGCGGCGCTTCTCTGATTCACTCGACTCACCATGTAGGTATTCACCCTACTTTCGCAGACTCAGCTCTGGCAACCTATAATCTCTACTATCTTGATCGGCTTAACTAAGCGGGTCTCTTTGGGGGACGAGGATGAGCATTCGTAGTAGGATCGGCGCGTTTTTTCCGCTGCTCGCAATAGGCACGATGTGCGGCGTCATGCACGCGCAGAGCCAGGCCATCAACGGGAGCATTCGGGGACAGGTGCAGGATCAGAGTTCTACGCCTTTGCCCGGTGCCGCTGTGAATGTCGAGAACATCGCTACCGGCTTCACGCGATCGGATGTTACAGCTGACAATGGTTACTACGTGGTGCCGAATCTGCCGTTGGGCGAGTACGTGGTCTCTGTTTCCAAAGAGGGTTTTGAGACCGAACGCCACCGTCAGATTGTGCTCAATGCTGGAACTGTGGCCGTTATCAACGCGCAACTTCGTGTCGGCGCCACCACGACTGCCGTTGAAGTTACGGGCGGCGCTCCGGTGGTCGATCCGTCGCGCATCAATGTCGGACGCACAATCACTCATGCCGAAGTGGATAACCTGCCGCTAACCAGTCGCAATCCTTATAACTTCATCCTCTTTCAGCCCGGCGTCAGCGGACACCCCAACGCTGAGCTCGGCATCCCACGTACCGTGAACACCAATGGCCTGCTTGATCGAATTAACTACCAGATGGACGGCATGGTGGATACCGAGAGCGACCGCTACGGTGTGCGCCTGTTCCCTATTGCAGACATTTACGTGGGTGAAGTTCAGACGATCTCAAGCAGCTTTGCGCCTGAGTTCGGCATGACTTCCGGCGATATCTACAACGTCATTACTGCTTCAGGCACAAATACCTTACACGGGCAATTCTTCTACGTGGGCCGACCCACTGACGCGAGCGCCCGGCCCATCCTGCTGGGCACAAAACCGAAACCCGACCTCACGTTGAATGACTTCGCTGTGAACGCAGGCGGCGCCATCATCAAGGACCGTCTGTTCGTCTTTGGAGCGTACGAACATCTGACACGCGGACTGCCGCAGCCCAACGTAATTACTCCGGCAGCCGCCGTGGAACTCGATATTCCGGCCGGCAATCTTGCCACCGCGCCCAGCGTCCAGCACGCCCAGTTCGTCGACTTTCGAGCCGATTGGCTGATCACGCAAAAGCATCAGTTCTTCGTTCGCCTGAACTATTTCCAGAACAACTACCCTTTCAATACGAATGTAGGGGGGTTGTATGCCCTGGACACAGCTTCTGATTTCCGGGATCGCGCCTACATCGGCGGCGCACAGTTGCTGTCCACCTTTTCGCCCAACCTACTCAACGAACTGCGCTTCTCCGACCCTTACCGGAACGAGCGTCATGTCGCCAACGCCCTGGACGGTCCGGGCCCGGTGATCTATATTCCTGGGGTTGCCTACTTCAACGGCTCCAACGCTGTCGGCGATGTCTTTGCCGAGAAAGTGCCGAGCTTGAATGACAATGTCACTTACATTAAGGGCAGCCACACGCTGAAATTCGGCGGCGCCTTTGAGCGGATACTCGACGTCCAGCTGCAGGACACCTACAGCCTCTACCAGTTCTCAACCATCAACAATTACCTGCTTGCCAAGTCAGGCGCGAACCCGCGTAGCTACTCGAACTTTCAGACGAGCATCGGAGCTGTGGGCGCTGGGTACCACTCGTTCTTCTGGGATGCGTTCGGGCAGGACACCTGGCAGGCCCGGCCGAACCTGCTGATTACCTATGGCGTTCGCTACGACAAGTTTCAATCGCCTAATGCACCGGCTACTCAGCCCTTCGTTTATTCGACTCACTTCCGGGTTCCCGGGGCGAACTTTGCGCCGCGCCTTGGCGTTGCCTGGAACCTGACGCCGAAGACAGTGATCCGCGCCAGTTCCGGAATCTTCTATGAAGCTCCGGCCACCAATCTCTGGTACAACACGCTCTACAACAACGGATCGAACGCTGCCTTTGTGGCCAACATCGGTCCAACTTCCCCATTCGCCCCGGCGTTCCCGCAGGTGTTCAACGCGCTAGGGAGTGGGTTCAGCCGTACGCCTGACATCACGGCGCTGACACCCAATTACAAGAATGCGTACACCATCAATTCCAGCTTCCAGATTACGCAGCAGTTGACCGGCAGTGATGCGCTGACGGTTGGCTTCGTCAACACAGGCGCACGCAACCAGGTTTTTCTACGCAACCTGAACCTGAAGGATCCGGTGCGCTTTCTCGCTGATGGACGCCCGGTGTACGGAGCGGCCCGCGTCTACCCGCAGTTCGGCAACATCAACTTTCAAGATATTGGGGCGATTGCTTCCTACAACGCTCTGATCGCCAATTACGTTCACCGGGTTCGGCAAGGTCTGCAGGTCAATGCTTCTTATACCTGGTCTCACTCGATCAGCGATGCTCCGGACGTGAACAGCTATGAGCAGAACCTACCCATTGAGGACTCTACCAGTCGCAGCCGGGATCGCGGCAACAGCGTCACCAATCGTCCGCATGCCTTCACCTCCTCGGCTGTTCTTGCGCCTACGTTCCAGGTTGGTAACCGCATTCTTCGCACGGCGGCCAACGGCAATCAATTAACGGTTCTGGCAAACCTCGCGTCAGGGGATGCCCAGAACATTCTCGCCAACCAGATCCTGAATGGCGATCCCATTACCGGCAGCGTCACCCGTCCGCTGTTTGTCGGTCGCTATACTGCCCGAGCTCCCAGCGTTTACCAAGTAGACTTGCGCTATACGCGTACGCTGATCACGCTGTTCGATCGCATTCAGCCCAAGTTCTTTGCCGAGGCGAACAACGTGGGCAACCATCCCAACATTACGACGGTCAACACCACCGCCCAGGTGAACGCGGGCGGCGCGATTACCCGAGCGCCGAGCTTCGCTCCGCAGTCAACGACGCTGGAAGGCCGCATCATCCAGCTTGGCTTTCGCTGCGACTGGTAAGGTGAATCAGCTTTAATGGTGCGCGCCGTATCGCACGGTAGCTTCCAGACGTCTCATAGGCAGATAGGGAGTTGCCATGCAATCACGTTTGGTTTCAGCTATTGCCTTGTTTGTAGGATGTGCTGCTTTACATCCTGCGACTGGTTCGGCCCAATATCCGGCGAATCAGGGAAGCTATCCGCCCCCGCCGCAGCAGTATCCGCCGCAGCAAGGCCAGTATCCGCCACAGCAAGGTCAGTACCCGCCGCAGGGGCAGTACCCACCGCCAGGCTCTTACCCCCAGCAGCCCTATCCGGCTACGGGCCAGTATCCGCCAAGCAACTACCCGCAACCAGTTCCGGTGCCGCCGCAGCAGTTGGATTCGCTTGTCTCGCGCATCGCACTCTACCCGGACGGGTTACTGGCGCAGGTCCTGACGGCTTCTACATACGGCAACGAGATACCGGATGCGGCAACCTGGGCTCTTCAGCATCAGGGATGGCAGAGCGATCAGCTGGCGCGTGCTGTCTCGGAAGACCGTCTGCCCTTCGATCCTAGTGTTCTTGCCCTGCTGCCGTTCCCGTCCATCCTGGACCAGATGGCACGTGATCCGAACTGGACACAGCAATTAGGTAACGCTGTGCTGGTGCAGCGCAACGATGTGATGGATGCTGTGCAGCGTCTGCGGGAGCAGGCCTACCAGTACGGTTATCTACGAAGCAATCCGTACGAGACCGTCATTTACAGCCCCGGCTATACCGTGATTCAACCGGTGAACCCAGGCGCTTACTACGTTCCGTATTACGACCCGCTGGTTGTTTACCGGCGACCCCGTCCGGGCCTGTTTATCGGCAGCGCAATTCGTTTTGGTCCGGCCATTGTGATCGGTGCCGCTTTCAATCCGTTCGGCTGGGGCGGGGCAGGCTTTGGTTGGAGAGAACACAATATTTTGATTGATCGCCGCCCCTGGGAACGGACGTGGTCTAACCGTGCTGCCTACGTTCCCCCGGCTGCCTATGCCCGTCCACGATACGACGGAGGACGCGTCGAACGCCATGACGTTCCTAACCGAGGCCGAGAGTCTCACGACCGCGACGGCCGTGACCGCGGACACGAGCGGTAGGGGCTGGGAGGGATTATTATTTAGCTATGGCCAGCGACTACTTCTTTGGGGATGATTTTACGGCGGCGGTCCAGCTTGCTGGCGCACGCGCAAGATTGGAGACTCTTGCAGCAGGTATTCCGGTCTTCTATCGCGACCGCGAGCAAGATTTAGACGTCATGGAACAGCCCGATGGTCGCAAGTTTGAAATCTGTTTCATCCCCGGTGGCTCGCGCGAAAACAACTATAGGATCGTACGCGAACTAAACGAGAGAGCGGCTTAGTACCTGCCCGTCCTGACCATGTTCGCGGGACCGAACGGTTCAGGGAAGAGCAGTATTATCCGAGCAACTACGTTTTACGGCAAATCCAATTTGCTAGATGCTGATGAAATTGCAAAACGGCTTAACTCGGAAAACCCGCGTCAAGCTGCAATGGAGGCAGGTCGGGAAGTTCTTCGTCGAGTAAACGGGTATCTTCGTAGCGGTAAAGAATTCGGAATCGAAACGACATTATCGGGAAACTGGATATTCTCTGCAATCCAAGTAGCACTGAATGAGAAGTTCTTTGTTAGATTGCTTTATATCTGTGTGGACAACCCAGAGCGTAGTATCCAGCGCGTCCAAGAGCGCGTGGCGGGAGGTGGTCATGACATTCCCGAAGACGACATACGCCGCCGTTATATTCGGAGTCTGTCAAATCTCCGGAAAGTCCTCAGGATGGTGGATCACGCGCTGGTTTACGACAATTCCTACGAGGAGCCCAAACTGCTTCTTGAACTCAAGTCTGGTGTTGTCATTACCAAGCTAAATTGGCTGCCTTCCTGGGCAGGGAACCTGCTAGATGATCTTTAGTAATTGGCTGATTACCTAAGCACGGCTTAAACGCCGGCGCACAGTCTGTTATTTAGGCTGCCGACTCTAAATTCACGACACCGGGCGCATATGGTGGTCGTAACCTGTCTTATTCGCGGTTAAAGTTATCTCAAGCCGTTCCGATTTATGAGGATTATTGACAAGAGCAGGGCGGAAACATGCGATGCATTTGGAACCCTGGTATCTAACGCTGGGGTAAACCAGCCCATTTGACCCTTCATTTAGAAGCAATGCCAGGTCTGCTGGCTCTTTAGAGCCTGCGGCGACGGCTGACAGGACTGTTCCGCTTTCGCTATAACGCGACGGGATCAAGCGGTGGAAGTTTTCAAAATGAAAGTAGCGACTCTGAGTCTCTTTCAACGGCCCCCGCGCCAGGCATCTAACATCCGACGCACTTGCGCCATCCCTGGTTGTCCTTGACGAATCATATACTCGATTGGGGTATTCCCAGCGAACATTGATCCGCGATTGCCTAGCGTGACCCAGCGGTCAGCCCACTCTTCACCGAAGTAGATATGGAGCGCTTTATATATCCCAATCACGAGCGAGATCCGTAGCAAGGTGTTTTGTGTCAGCTTCCGGTGGTTTGGATCGCCTTTCCATGCATGGAACGTAGAGGATGCAATATCTCCAAGCAGTCCACGCGCTTGAGACTCAGTGAGTTCCCACTTTTCGGCGATCTTTAAAAACCCCTCCATCGCACTTCCACTTAACTCCTCACGAACTTTTGGATTCGTCAAGTCCGGTGAGCGGTCAAACGCATAGCCCGCGACTATAGTTGGAATTTCCAGAGCTGTGGCCATAGCTTCACGATTTCGTAATCTGTTTTCCACGATTCCGAGGAAATGTGCAAACTCGGAAATTGCTGAGCTAGTAGGTCTCAGAGCTGCATAAAAAAGCAAAGCATGATCACAGGAGGTTAATTTCGCTTGCAAGTGCATAGAGCTAGAAGGCAGAGCACCACTATACTCGTCGTGACTCCGAAGATCATCAACTGGGATTCTCGCTTCAATCCAAGTCAAACGGGCGCTTGGGGCGGTTTTCCGGGTCGTCCTGCTTAGCTTGTTTTAACAGCTCTTCGAATTTCCGTTCGCGGGTTTGCTCGCCGCTCTTGTGGGAAGCGAAGCTCTTATCGAAGATGTCGTTGCGGCGCTGTTCCTCTCCCTTCAGGCCTTGGACAGCCGCTCGCAGATCTTCGATCATCGGCTTCTTCTCCACTTCTTTGTGGTTTATGACTAGTTGGGTCTCACTGTCAATCTGCAGGACGGCATCGCAGCATGGACACTTCACCTCAAAGACGAGCCCGGACGGTTTCGACATATCGGAATCGTAACAAGAGGGATGCCTGCTATGCTGCGAGTTCCTGACGGATGGATGCCCTAATTCACTGGATTTCGCTCTATGGCTATCCGGGGTTAACGGCATTGCTGATGCTGGGGATCGTTGGGCTGCCTATTCCCGACGAAACACTGCTGGTGTTTGCCGGCTTCCTGATTTCACAAGGCAAGCTGGACCCAGCGCCTACCTTTCTCGCCGGGTTGGCGGGGGCAATAAGCGGCATCAGCCTGAGCTACCTGCTGGGCCGGATTCTTGGCCGAACGGTTGTAGACCGCTACGGTTGCTACCTGCATTTGACGCACCACCGCCTCCACGAGATGGAACGCTGGTTCGAGCGTGTTGGCGATTGGTTGCTGCCGCTCGGCTACTTCATTCCGGGTGTGCGTCATTTTACGGCGTTGACAGCCGGCATTGTCCGATTGCCGTACCCGCGCTTCAGCCTGTTCGCTTACACGGGCGCCGCGGTCTGGGTGGCTACCTTCCTCACCCTGGGTTTCTTTGTCGGCGACCATTGGCGCGACGCCATGTCCTACATTCACCGTTATACGTGGTGGCTGGTGGCGGCGATGGCAACTGTTGGGTCGGCTGTCTGGTTCTTCCGCAGACGCCGGCAGAATCGGCGAAGGTAGCCCGGTTACAATCTTTACTTCTCCCATGAACAACTCGCTTCGACTGACCGTAGCAGCTCTCGGCTTCTCCGCCATTGCCTTTGCTCAAGCTGGTTCCTCGGCCGGCGGCGTCGATCTGAAAGCAATTGACAAGACCGCCGACCCTTGCCAGAACTTCTTTCAATACGCGTGCGGCAATTGGGTGAAGTCGAATCCCATTCCGCCCGAGTATCCACGCTGGGGACGGTTCAACGAACTGCAGGACCGCAATCAGGCTGTCTTGCGCGACATCCTGGAGGACTCCGCCAAACACGAAGATCGCTCTGCTACCGACCAGAAAATTGGTGGCATGTACGCCAGCTGCATGGATGAAGAAGCAGTGGAAAAGGCCGGTTATCAACCAATCAAGCCCGCTCTCCTTCGCATTGCAGGGCTGAAAGACAAAGCGGCGCTGGCGCCTGAAGTGGCCGCGCTACATGACGAGGGCGTGCCCGTGCTTTTTACCTTCGCAGCTCGTGCTGATCCTGATAAATCAACCGTCAACATTGCCAATGCGGGACAGGGTGGATTGGGGCTGCCGGATAGGAGCTACTACTTGGGTGACAAGGACGTAAAGACGCGCGAGAAGTACGTCGAGCATATTGCGCGCATGTTCCAGCTGATCGGCGTCCCGCAACCGGATGCGGAGAAGAAGGCCAACGCGGTGCTGACGATTGAGACGGCTCTAGCGACCGCCTCCATGGAACGGGTGATGATGCGAAACCCGGACAACACGCACCATAAGATGACGGTGGAGCAATGGGAAGCGCTGACCCCGGCTGCAGACTTTGATTTGAAGGCCTACCTGGCGGCTCGCAACGTGCCCGCGTTTACCTCGATGAACGTCTCGCAGCCGGACTTCTTTAAGGCACTGGGCACAACTCTCGGTTCTACCAGCCTCGACGACCTGCAAAGCTACTTGACCTGGCATTTGGTGTCGGCCAGTGCGCCTCTGTTGAGCAAGCCATTTGTGGATGAGAACTTTGACTTCTACGGTCGCTTCCTGACCGGAGCAAAGCAGCTGCGGCCGCGCTGGAAACGTTGTGTGGACGTGACGGATCGAAGTCTGGGTGAGGCGCTGGGCCGCAAGTACGTGGAGAAAGAATTCGGCAGCGCTTCGAAGGAGAAGACGCAGCAATTGGTGGCCATCATTGAGAAAGAGATGGGGGCCGATATCGATTCTCTGCAATGGATGAGCGACGCCACCAAGCGTGAAGCTCTCGCCAAACTGAAGGGTGTGACGAATAAGATCGGTTATCCGGAGCGCTGGCGGGATTACTCGAGCGTAACCATTCGCAACGGCGATCTGGTGGGCGACGAAGAACGCGCCAGAGCATTTGAGATTCGGCGCAACTTGAACAAAATCGGGCAGCCCGTTGACCGAAAGGAGTTCGGTATGACTCCGCCGACTGTGAACGCGTACTACAGCCCATTTGAGAACAACATCAATTTTCCAGCCGGTATTCTGCAGCCGCCGTTCTATAACAAATCAGCCGATATGGCCGTCAACTTGGGAGCAATTGGGGTTGTGGTCGGGCATGAACTAACGCACGGCTTTGATGATCAGGGGCGTCGCTATGATGCTGATGGCAATCTGCGCGACTGGTGGACCCAACAGGATGCAGCTGAGTTTAAGCAGCGGGCTGATTGCATTGTGAAGGAGTATTCTCAGTTTTCTCCCGTTGAGGGCGTAAAGGTGAATGGGCAGCTGACGCTGGGCGAAAACGGCGCGGACAATGCGGGCATTCGGCTGGCGTACATGGCGCTGCTTGGAGGTTTGGAGAATAAGACAGTCAGTAGCGAAAAGCTGGACGGCTACACTCCGCAGCAGCGCTTCTTTCTGGGCTTTGCACAGGTCTGGTGTGAGAGCGCGCGGCCTGAATTTGCGCGGCAGGATGTACGCACCAATCCACATTCGCCCGGGCAGTTTCGCGTGATTGGGACCGTGCAGAACATTTCCGAGTTCGGGCAGGCATTCGGCTGCTCCGCCGATAGCCCCATGACGCCGGCCAAGGGCTGCCGAGTCTGGTAGCTGTCCGCCGAGACTCTGTTGCGAACTGTTTACACTCAGGGTAGATGACCATTGACTTATTCGCTCGAGTTGCGCTTGGGGCAGCGCTTCTGGCTTCCTTCTTGCCGGCGCAATCGGCAATTCCAGAACCCGGGAAAAGTGGGCTGGATCTAACGGCAATTGACCGGAGCGCCAATCCGTGTCAGGACTTCTATCAATATGCCTGCGGCAGTTGGATAGCCCACCATCCAATACCGGAAGACGAGAGCCGGTGGTCAAGCTTCAGCCTGCTGTTTGAACGGAATCAAGCGGCGCTGCGGCAGATTTTGGACGACTCGGCAGCTCACCAGGACAGGTCCGCCATCGACGCTAAAATCGGCGGCTTCTACCATTCCTGCGTGAGTGAGGCAGAGATCGATAAGCGCGGTACTGAACCGCTCCGCTCTGAGTTGGAGCGCATCGCGCACATCGGGTCGAAAGCTGATTTAACCGACGAGGTAGCCCGTCTGCAACGCCGGCAGGTTCCCGCCTTCTTTTCTTTCGGCAGCTCACCCGATCCAAAGGATGCACGAATGGAAATTGCAGATTTGGATCAGGGCGGGCTTGGTCTGCCTGAGAAAGATTACTACTTCCGCACCGATCCGAAATCGCAGGAGTTGCGGCAAAAGTATGTCTCGCACATTGGCAAGATGCTGGCTCTGAGCGGTATGCCGGAAGCGGATGCGACAGCAGCTGCGCCGAAGATCATGGCACTAGAGACAACTCTGGCTAAGGGGTCGCTGGATATTACGTCTCGCCGTGACCCCAATCTGCTGGTGCACAAGTTTTCCAAGGAACAGCTGGCGGGCTTAGGCGGCGGGTTTAACTTCAACCAATTCTTCAATAAGGTGGATGCGCCGCAGTTTGCCACGCTCAACGTAGACGTGCCCGGCTTCGTGAAGACCTTCGACGAAACAGTTCAAAACGGAGACCTGGGAGACATGAAGAATTATCTGCGTTGGCAGTATGTGAGCGCGATGGCTCCGGCGCTGCCGAAAGCTTTCGTGGATGAGAACTTCGCTTTTTATGGGAAGGTGCTGCAAGGGACAGAGACGCTGCGTCCGCGATGGAAGCGCTGTGTGGACTACACAGACAGCGAACTGGGCGAAGCGTTAGGTCGCAAGTTTGTCGAAAAGACTTTTGGAGAGCAGGGCAAGCAGCGAACGTTGGAACTGGTGGGCGAGATTGAGACGCAAATGGCGAACGATATCAACTCGTTGACCTGGATGAGTGCGGGGACCAAGCAAGAAGCGCTGGTGAAGCTGCATGCGGTGGCCAACAAGATTGGGTACCCGGAGAAGTGGCGCGACTACTCAACTGTGACAATTGCCCCGGATGACTACTTCGGCAATGTAATTCGCGCCAATGAGTTTGAGTCGAAGCGCCAGCTGGACAAGATTGGCAAGCCGGTAGACCGGAAGGAGTGGGGCATGACGCCGCCGACCGTGAATGCCTACTATAATCCGCAGCAGAACAATATTAACTTTCCCGCCGGTATTTTGCAGCCGCCATTCTACTCAAATACGGCCAGTGATGCCGTCAACTATGGCGCAGTTGGAGTGGTGGTGGGGCATGAACTAACACACGGCTTTGACGACCAAGGCCGGAAGTTCGATGCAGATGGAAATCTGAAAGACTGGTGGCAGAAGAGCGATGCCGCGAAGTATCAGAAGTTGTCCGATTGCCTGGTAAATCAGTATGGCAAGTACAGCCCGGCGGCCGGGGTGCAGGTAAATGGTCAGCTGACCTTAGGCGAGAACACGGCGGACAATGGAGGCATTCGGCTGGCGTATCTGGCGTTGATGGACGACTTGGCGCGTAAGAGCATCAGGACAGACGAGAAGGCAGACGGCTACACACCGGCACAGCAGTTCTTCCTTGGGTATGCGCAGGTCTGGTGCGAGAACGTTCGCCCGGAGCGAGCGCGGTTATCGGCCCAAACGGACCCTCATGCGCCCGGCAAGTTTCGGACCATCGGCGCCGTGTCGAACTCGCCTGAGTTCGATAAGGCTTTTGGGTGCAAGGTCGGAGAAAACATGTATGTCGCCAAGGGATGCCGGGTCTGGTAGCAGGGGAGTACAGGGCACTCGTTGGCAAGAAGGAATCGTAAGTAAATCATGGTGGAAGAACAGACTCTGATAGGCAGCCCGTTACTGGTTCAGCAGTTACCGATTGACTTTGCGGCCGTTAAGGCTGAAAGCATTGAGCCTGCGATGGCACAACTGCTCGCACAGACTAAGGAGCGGGTCAATCAAATTAGCCGTGCGCCTGAGCCGCGCACGTACGCGAACGTGCTGTCGCTGTTGGACACGGTGACTGAGCCTCTTGATTTCGCGGTTTCGATCGTTCGACACCTGGAAAGTGTTGCGACCACACCGGAATTGCGCGCTGCGCATAACGCGATACAGGAGCCGGTGAGCATTTTCTACACGGCCATTCCTCTAGACGCTGAACTGTGGCGGGCGGTGAAAGCGGCGGCAGGGAATGCGGCTGGAGCAGAGCAGTTGAGCCCGGTAGAGAAGCGGTTCCTGAAGAAGACCGTCTCCGGGTTCCGGCGCGCTGGTGCGGATCTCAACGAAGAAGGCAAGCGGCGTCTGGAAGAGCTGGACGTGGAGTTGACAAAGGTCACTACGAAATTCTCTGAAAATGTTCTGGACGCAACTAACGCATTTGAGAAGGTGATCGGCGACGAATCGCTACTGGCGGGACTTCCGGAATCAGCGCGGGCGGCGGCGCGACAGAGTGCCGAATCGAAAGGTATAGAAGGTTGGCGCTTTACCTTGCAGGCGCCAAGTCTTGCGCCGTTGATGACGTACCTGGAGAACCGGATGATTCGGCGTGAGATGTGGGAAGCATCGAGCCATCGTGCCACTGCCGGCGAGTTCGATAATCGGGAGCTGATTGCAACTATCTTGCGATTGCGCAAGGAAAAGGCTCAGCTGCTAGGGTACGCGGACTTCGCTGACCTGGTGTTAGAAGAGCGCATGGCTCACTCCGGTGTGCAGGCACAGGCTTTCGTAGAAGACCTGCGGCAAAAGACGCAGCCATTTTTCGAACGGGAAAACCAGAGCCTGAGGGAGTGGGGCAGGGAACTCGGCTATAACGACGTGCAGCCATGGGATGTGGCTTTTCTGGCTGAGAAACAGCGGCAGGCGCTGTATCAGTTCGATGAGGAGGAACTGCGGCCGTACTTCGAGCTGGACCGCGTGGTAGCCGGGATGTTCGACATCTTCAGCCGGGTATTGGGGATTCAGGTTATCGAGGAGCCTGGCGTCCCCGGGTGGGATCCGGCAGTGAAGTATTATCGGGTGCAGGATGGCGCCTCCGGCGAGTTGCTGGGCGGTTTTTACTCTGATTGGTTTCCACGGGAGAACAAGCGTGGCGGCGCATGGATGGATTCGCTCGTCACCGCAGACCCCGAGTCCGGGTTGCCGCACATTGGTTTAATCTGCGGAAATCTGACGCCGCCGGTTGGAGACAAGCCGTCTTTGTTGACGTTCCGCGAAGTGGAGACTGTTTTCCATGAGTTCGGCCACTTGCTCCACCACGTGCTGAGCCGGGTGCCTGTGCGCAGCCTTTCCGGTACCAACGTGCCGTGGGACTTTGTGGAGCTGCCATCGCAGATTATGGAGAACTGGTGCAATGAGCGAGAGTCGCTCAACATGTTTGCCAGGCACTATCAAACGGGCGAAGCCATTCCGGAAGAACTCTTTTCCAAGATGAAGCGTGCGCGGACCTTCCGGAGCGCCAATGGGCAAATGCGGCAGCTGGGGTTCAGCATGATGGACCTGGCGCTGCACCGGCAGTTCGCCGGCAACACTGGCGAAGAGGCCATGGCGTTTGCGCGTGACATTCTGCGTGCTTACTCGCCGGCGCCGTTGCCTGATGATTATGGGATGGCGGCCAGCTTCACGCATCTGTTTGCAAGCCCGGTTGCGTACGGCGCTGGTTACTACTCGTATAAGTGGGCCGAGGTGCTGGACGCAGACGCCTTTACCCGCTTCCGCAAAGAAGGGATCTTTAACGCTCACACCGGAAGCGCTTATCGGAAGAACATTCTGGAGCGTGGCGATAGCGATGATCCGATGAACTTGTACCGCAGTTTCATGGGGCGCAATCCGGACGCGAGCGCTTTGCTGGAACGTCTCCAACTGACGACGGCATAGAATCTAAACCATGGGTCCACAGGAGAAGATGGACTCGGAGTCCGCAAGCCTGGAGCAGCGACTAGTTGAAGCACAGGCCCGTATTTCCGAACTGCAAAGCGGTCTGGACAATAGCCAGGCGGCAGAGCAGCGGGTGAAGCGGACGTCCGAACTGAATCTGGAAAAGGCGCAGTCGGCGCAAAAAGATTGCGAGGCGTTCTCGTATGCCATCGGTCACGATCTTAAGCAGCCTTTGCGAAGCATTCTAACCAACGCGCAGCTGCTGGAACGGCGGCACTCGGACGTAGGGCAGGTAAAGGAGTTTGCTTCGTACATTGTGGATGGGGCAAACGAGATCAATCTGCTGGTCGATAGCCTGGTCCGCTACTTTCGCGCCGGATCGTCTCTTAGGCGCAGCGAGCTCAGCCTGAAGCTACCACTCGACCTGGCTACATACAAGGTTCAATCGCTGTTCAAAGAAAGCGGAGCTTCGTTAACGGTACATGATTTGCCTACCGCTAATATCGACGAAGGCCAGTTTACGGCGGTGTTCGAGCAGTTGCTGACCAACGCAATGCGATACCGCAAGGAAGGCCAAGTGCCGGAGGTGCATGTCAGCGCCGAAGAGGACAGCGCTGAGTGGGTCGTATCGGTGGCAGATAACGGGCAGGGAATTGAGCCGCAGTATCAGGAGCAGGTGTTCGAGCCGTTGAAGCGGCTGCATAGCAAACAGTACCCGGGCGTGGGCCTCGGCTTGTCGATTTGCCGAAAAATTGTGGGTGCGCATGGCGGCAAGATTTGGGTAGAGAGCGACGGCGAGCACGGCTCCGAGTTTAAGTTTACCGTCCCCATGTAGCTGCACATGCCATCGATCTTTCCGCGGCGTTGTCGATCAGTCAGACTTGCCCGGCCAGTCAGGTTACTGACCTAATGCAATGCCGCTCGTTGGCTACATTGCTGAAGTTCGCGCGTTAGCACCCTCGAGGTGATTGATGAATCCCATCAGCCCCTGTTCGCTAGTTTGTCCGACGCTCCGTCCATAAGGCTCGGGCTAAACGAACCATTTCCTGTGGCGGCGTATTTGGCGGAAGGCTGAGCAGCTTCTGAATAGTGGCGTCGCGCATCTGAGGAGCAATCGTCCTGTCTGCGCTCGCGAGCGATCTTCTCAGCATGTCTGCGCCGTAATCCGTGCAGTAGGCGGGAGTCCCGGGCTGCTGGCGCCAGGACTCGGAGAGCGGGCCGGCATCGAGCTCATCGAAGCCCATGTCCTCCACTAACGCAGTCACGAATCGCTTCGCCTCGCCGTCGTCCCCCGATACAGGAAGAACGATACGATTCCCCGATCCTTTCGGAAGTCCGCCATGAATGAGGCTGTACGTGATGATGTTGTTAAATGCTTTGAGGACTGGACGCTGCAGCACGCTGGAGGTCCACTCGCTTTCCGTTAGCCCTCCTTCGATCTCATCGATCACACCATCCCGAAGAGGAATGTAATTACCGGTATCAACGATCGGCGATCCCGCAGACAATTCACGAAGCAGATCGGTCGGAAGCGAAGGCACGCTTCTCACAGGAATCGCAACAACGAGCAGGTCTACCGCCCTCGCTACTTCTGAGATGGCAACGGGAGCAGCACCGGTTTCTTCGGCGACCTTGGAAAGCGTCTCCGGACCGCGCGAGTTTGCGATCTGTACGATGTGCTGAAGTTTCTGGAAGTGAATAGCGAGAGCCGCTCCAACGTTTCCCGCTCCTATGATTCCGATTTTCGTTTTTCTTCTCCTAATCTGGCTATGATGGTGATGCAAGGTGTGCGAATCTACAACGCACGTTTTCCTAAAGGCGGAAACGGCCGTTGTAGACTCGTCCAACGTTGTCTATTTTTGTAAGAATGTTAAGAGAGCCAGTCCGCAGGAGTTTCGGTTAAGACGATCTACAGCCATTTCCAAAACAAGGGCGAACTCTTCAGCAAGGTGATGGTCGCCGCTTGCAGCGACCATCTTCTTTCGGGAGAGGTTCCCTCAGACGAGGTGCTTTCCGAGCGACTTTCCTGGTTCAGGGATGGGACGCAGCGCGGGCTGATGGAAGCCGGCAGAGACTATCTTCGCCACCTGCTTTCAGACGACCAACTGGCCCTTTACCGTGTTGTGACACGTGATGCCGACCGCTTCCCAGAGTTGGGCATGCACTATCAGAAGAATGTTTCTCAAGGCAGGACACGCATCTTGATTGCCTACCTTACAAGCACCACCCGAACAAACGGCTGGGCAAAAAGGAATTCAGCGCAGGGTGCCGCCCTTTATGAAGCCTTGCTGCGCGCTGGAATTTATGAAGAAGCCCTACACGGACTCCTTAAAGTCGACTCAGGCGTGATCGACAAGCATGCGCGTTCGTCCGCTAAGACGATGTGGAAATTGCTCGCAACCGATTGCGGATAGTTTAGAGAAGTGCGATGAGCACGAGGAAGCCCGAGCAGGGATGACTAGCGAGACTTTTCTCAATTGAGTCCGCATGGAAGCACGGCTACTTGGATTCTTCTGCCGACAGAGACACTTGTCTTCGGATGTGGTATCGCTGCGGAGCACCGCACTTCGATAGCGCAGCATCATCGCACTCTCTTCCAAGCACGTCAATCGGATTATCCATCTTCGCCGATACGATACGGCCGGATGGCAAGGATAGTGTCATCGCGACCTCAAAGGTTTCCGTGCCAACCTCCGCCGAGTATTTGCCCTGCGCTCTCTTTTCGACCTCGACCCAATTGTTGGGATGATCACCTAACGGAGCGATCATCCATGTCGCGGGAAACTGAATTTGGGATTGTACGGGAGGAACGTGGCGAAAAAGCAGTGTTGCTTCATGGGCGGCTTGATCCACCTCCTTGAGCGTGATATCGAAGTCGACCGAGTCCTGACCGAAAACTGTATAGATTCCGTCAGCCCATGAGTTGGGTATTCCGTGCTTCACATAGATGTGGTCTCCAGTTCGAAGGAGTTTCTTTTGCCTCATAGCAAGCTGCACGTCGGCGTAGAAGGTGAGTAGGTCGGTGATCGGCCCAATCAAAATCGGTTGGATCTTGCTGAGGTCGGGCACAGACAGCGTGTACTCGGGAGAAAGCGAAAGATCTTCCCGGAACTGCTGGCTGGCCGGCGTGAGCGGAACTGTCTGCCCACTGACGAGCAAACCGGTCCAAGCGAAATCTTCTATCAGCGCACCAGAGGGCTCTTGCTTGACCCGCGCATTCGCTTGAGCCTCATATCGGACAGTGCTCACATGCCCTTCGTTGATAGCCTTCATTTGGTACGAAATCTTTTCGCCCTCTAAATAGTTTCGCGTCAGAGTTACTTTTTGGTCAGGGTTTATCGCTTGGCCCTCAAGGAATCTGGAACCTAGTAGGACCAGACCGCCCACAATGATCATTCTCCAATCGTTCGCAATCATTTTGCCGTCCCTCCATAAACCTTCAATCTCCTTACCAGGATTTGGTTTCGGGTTTGGATAGAAAGTCGTTCAGAACATCCTTCATGGCCCTGGGATTGCGGCTTAGCAGGCGCTCCAGGGTTGGATCGACGACTGCGAATTCGCACGCTCGGCTTGCTTTGTATAGGCTCCCGAGTCCATCGGCCATCACCTCGGGAAGGCCGTGCGACATCAGGGCCGTCCGATACTCTTCATCGCTGACCGTTTCCCTTACAATGCTGCGGCCAAGAATATCCGAGATCATCTTTGCGATGTCGGCGAAATCCAACACTTGCGAGCTGGTCAGTGGTGGCGAGGTGCCATCGAAAAGGTTGGTCTGGATGAGTGCGGCCACAGCTGCTTCCGCAAGATCGGCACGTGCAGTCCAGGAGACCGGTCCATCTTCGGGAAGGACAATCTTACCAATTTGTTTTACGGCGCCCAACTGGTACAGCGCCGACTCCGCATAAAAGCCATTGCGAAGCGAGACATACGGAACGCCAGATAATTGAAGCAATGCTTCCGTCGCTGCGTGGTTCCTGGCGGGTACAAAGGCAGAGGACTGATTCGCTCCCTGATGGCTGGTGTAGAGGATGCGTTTGGCACCGGCGTTTTTAGCCGCTTGAATTGCGTCCCTATGCTGCCGAACGGCCTCTTCTCCGAATTTGTTTACAGAGATAATAAGTACCTGCTCAGCCCCGTCGAACGCCTCTGTCAAGCTTCCTGGGTCTGCGAAGTCACCCTTGCACACACGAATGCCACGCTGCTTAAGATCTTCAGCCCGCTCTGGAATACGAACGCTTACTCCGATCTGACTACTCGGAAGCTTCTTCGAAAGACCTTCCACGATTTGCCGGCCCAATTGTCCGGTCGCACCTGTTACGACGATCATGCTTGTTTACCTTTCGCTGCAGGACGGGAATATGCCTGTTGTCCCATTGTCACCATGCACAACATCCGTCTGAACCGAAAGTCTTCTCTGAAGCTGAACTTGCTTTGTTGCTTGGATGGCTCGATCGCCTTACAAGAGTCCGCTTCCTCAAGCCATGAGAGATCGTCTTCCCGGCAGCGAGCAGCCGGATCGAGTTCGTCAAATGCCCGGCGGTCGTACGGGAACTGTAAAGAATATTTGACACGCGTGGCTGGAAGCGCTATGGTTTCTATGTTAAACATTTTTGACACTGGAGCGATTCGCAATTATGACAAGCCTTTCCTACCGAGAGAAGACTCTTTACGCCTCGCTGGCTGCGGAGCTCGTTGTGTACGGCCCTTATTTCTTTCTGCACCAGCAAAATTCCGTCAACAAAGTGGCAGGCATGATCGTGGCGATTATCGTGCTTCAAATAATCCTGCAGTCGATTATTGCGGCGCTGACTCGGAACCGCGTAACCGATGAACGCGATCAGTTGATTGAGCTGCGGGGCTATCGCGCCGGTTATCTCGCGCTCGCCTCACTCATGGTGATCGGGCTAGGCATGTTGTGGTTTCACGCCACCGTTGGCAATCTTCCGTTGAATAGCCGCATGATGGGGCTGCATTTTCTGAGCGTCTTTTTCGGCATGTTAGTGGTGGCGGATATCACCAAGACCGCGACGCAGATTGTGGCTTATCGGAAGGCGCTTTAATGCCTGCCATACGCAATCAGATTCGAGAACTCCGGGCCCTTCGCGAGATGACGCAGCAGGAACTGGCAGACCGCGTCGGCGTCACACGGCAGACGGTCATAGCTATTGAACAAGACAAGTATTCGCCTTCTCTGGAAACGGCATTTAAAGTAGCGCTCGCGCTTGGAGTGCCGCTCGATCAGTGCTTCCAGTATGATCCTGGCGGTAAACGCTAGCCTGGGCTGAGCAGTTGAGTCGAGCGCTATTTATGAGTGATCACGCCCCGCAGTAGCCCGGGACCGCAATTTTGCGGATCAGAGGCGGCAGCGCGACCACGCTGGCGGGAAATTGCCTGGCGGTTTCCTTGCATTTCACCGCGGTAGGCGGCAACTGCAAGACCGAGCCGCATGCCGGGCTTCATGCTGATCGCAGGGTAGCGGGGGTCTTCCGGTTCACGAGATCGTTCCGAAAAGTCATCCGGAAGTGACCGGGATGGTTAAGAGCGAAAGTGAGCATCCGCAACGACGTCATCCGAGTGCCCGATGTCTTCAATGTATCGGTCAAACTGTTCAAAGGGTAAGAGAGCAACTACGGTGAGGAGGCCTTCGGCGCTTCGGAAATGATGCGCCGGAGCGCCGGACGATACGCCTGCCCGCTGAGCTGCTGCGAGAAGGGAGAACGCTTCAATGCCGCCTTTGGCGATGATCTCACCGGCAGCTTGAATCAGAGCGGTGCGCAAGTCGCCATGATGGTATGTCTATCGTTTCCGAGGCACATTCCCATTTTGTATCTAGAAAGTGTTCAGATGCCGTGTACGCTTATCTCAAGGTCACTCAAAACTAGCATCAAGGCGATGTTGCCGGGAAGCAGAGTTGGCTGATGACCTTCACGGAAGATGCTCCTCTTTGTGGTACTCAAGCTTGCGAGAGTGAGTCCATCAAGGATCGAAGCTCGAAGGAGAATTGAATGAATAGCAAAGCATGGTTTATAACGGGCGCCTCTCGCGGGTTTGGGCGCATCTGGGCCGAAGCAGCACTCAGGCGCGGCGACAAGGTTGCGGCAACCGCTCGCAAATTGGCAGACGTTGCGGATTTGAAGGAACGTTTTGGGGACCGCATGCTTCCTTTAGAGCTCGATGTGACGGATGCCGCTCAGGCGCGGAACGCCGTTCGGCAGGCTCATGCGCATTTCGGCAAGCTGGACGTTGTCGTCAACAATGCCGGATACAGTTTGGTGGGCACGGTTGAGGAAGCGAGCGAGGCTGATATCCGCGCTGAGTTCGATACGAACTACTTCGGCACCCTTCACGTGATTCAAGCCGCACTGCCTTTGCTGCGGCAACAGCGTAGCGGGCACATACTCGGCGTCTCGAGTACTCTTGGCCATGTTGCGATGCCGCTGATTGGCTTTTACTGCTCCACCAAATGGGCATTCGAGGCACTTCATGAAAGTCTTGCGCAAGAGGTCAAACCGTTTGGCATCAAGGTGACGCTGGTCGAGCCCGGCGCGTATGCGACGGAGTTTGGGAGCCCCGCATCGCTGAAGATGTCTGTGGGACTTGATACCTACGCCGGCCTTAGGGAACAGGTTTTCGGGCGGCTTTTGAACGCAAAACGGGGCGATCCGAAGGCGACACCGGAAGCCATTTTTAAGATCGTGGACGCGGAAGCCCCGCCGCTGCGATTTATCCTCGGCAGTACTGGGTTGCCCATGGTGCGTGACGCCTATGCTGCCCGCCTAGCTACCTGGGAAGCATGGGAGACCGTCTCGAACGCAGCACAAGGCTAATTACGGAACGGCGCCATTGCACCATTTCAGCAAGCAGCTGACCCCACCACTTCAGCGCGTTAGCCTTTTGAAATCGGCGTATGGTCTGGAATCCAAGCGGAAGAAGCCGAGAACATTTGTGGGACGAACGATTCGTCCGTTCCTGCCGGAATGCAATCAATTCTCGTTCTTCTTTGGATGAGCTACCAGGTTCCCGATTGCCTGCTTGAGCCTTTCCTGACCGGCGAAATCTTCGGGAAGCACCTGGGTACCAAACGCGGGTAGCAGGTAATTCCATATGGCATCCAGCTCCCCTTGCATGTTGCCGGTATCGGCTGTAATCGCGACCACCACATCCTGATCGGGCATGACGACGATGAACTGTCCGGCCGAGCCGTCAGCGCGGAAAGCATTGTGCCGGCAGCGCCAGAATTGAAAGCCATAACCTTGTTGCCAGTCGGGGCCGATCTTGGTGTGACTTTCAGTATCGTTTGCTATCTGCCTGGTGGTTGATTGCTCCATCCATTTCTGCGGGATTAATTGTTTGCCCTCCCACTTCCCTTTCTGCAGGCAAAGCTGGCCGAACTTGGCCATATCTTCCGTGCGAAGCCACAGGCCGGTGCCACCGAGTGAATTGCCTTCAGGGCTGCTATCCCACCGCGGGCTCTCGATGGCAAGCGGTTCGAACAATCGCGGTTTCAGGTATTCCAGCGTGGTCTGCCCGGTGACCTTGCTGACAATGGCCGACAGAACGTAGCTGCCCATGGTGTTGTACTGAAAATGCGTTCCGGGCTTATAGGGAACAGGATGAGCGAGGAACTGTTTTACCGAGAACGCGCCGCCAACTGCCTTCGGTTCGGTGTCGTGGCCGCCTGACATGGTAAGCAGGTCGCGCACCGTCATGGCCTTGAGGTTTTCAGAGGGGTTCTGCGGAGCGTCTGCAGGAAAAAATTGCAGCACACGATCGTCCAGGTTCAGCTTTCCATCATGGATCGCCAGTCCCACAGCCGCCGCATTGAAGCTCTTGCTGACCGAGTGCAGGACATGTGGTTTTTCAGCGGTCTCCGGCCTCCACCACGCCTCCGCAATCACTCGGCCATGCCGCACAATCATGAAACTGTGCAGCGTGTCGATGTTCTTATCCGCCGCTTCGACAAAGGCGAGAATGGCCTCCGACGAAATGCCCTGGGCCTCAGGCGTGCTTCGCGACAGCGGCACTGCGATCGTGTTCGCACGGGATGTGGCTATTAGCAAGAGTATGGCGAGTGCGCAACGGGTTGATCCAGCTTTCATGGTTGTCTTCCCCAAAGTATTTACGGCGTTGCTTCTTTTGTATCAGTGAAGGTTTCATTTTGCACAGCTACTTATAAGCGGGTCGTTCAACGCAACGTCGAGAGGTGAATCCGATGGCGGGTTAGTGCTCGATTCCAGAGTGCAAGCTGCAGCGGGATCAAGGTTGCCAATCACCAAGGGCGCATATTGACTACTCGCCGACCCGTCAGTAAACCCCGTTGCGGCATTCACTGCTGTGTTGCGGTACGCCATCCGAAGCGGGCAGTTGATTTACAAGGCCCCGTAACGGTGCAAACGGACCTTTGGTGGTGCTTTTAAACCAGTGTCCTCAAGCCGGCTGTCCCAAAGGTCAAGAAAGTCAGCCAGTTATGACCTATTTCGTTTGGCCCATCACGTGTATATAGTCATTCCGCGATGACACGGTTACTTTCCATCTGTGCCGCAACCCTTTTGCTGGGGGCGACGGTGGGGCTGCACGGGCAAAACTATCCCCAATACCCGCCGGTGCAGTCGGCGCCCTACCCTCCGGCAGACAATGGAGCTCCGTACGGGGCTCCATATGGAAATCAAGGTGGACCAACGGCTGGTGAGGAGTCAGCGGATCAGCAGCACGGGGCGGCTCGTGTGAGCTTGATGCATGGTGATGTCAACGTGCAGCGAGGCGAAGGTTCGCAACTGGTGGCCGCCATTGCCAATGCGCCTCTGTTGACGCATGATCGTTTGCAAACCGGCCAGGTGTCTTCGGCCGAAGTCCAGCTGGACGGCTCCAATGTGCTGCGGTTGGCTCAAAACACAGATGTCGGTTTCGCCGATTTGCAATACGGACGGGCACAGATTCAGCTGGGGACGGGAACGGTGCTGTACCGGATGCTGCGTCCGTCCTCCATGCAGGTTGAGATCGACACGCCCAGTGTAGGGGTGAGCCCGGTCGGACCAGCCGACTTGCGCATTGAGGTGCTGGGGGATGGAACGACGCGGGTGACGATCCGGTCAGGAACCGCCGAGATGTTTGGCCCGCAAGGCTCGCAGCGGTTGGAGGGCGAACGGTCGGTGCTGGTGCGGGGCGACAGTAGTAACCCTGAGTTTCAAGATGCCCCGTTGCCGCCGCTGGATGTCTTGGATAGTTGGAGCGCGCAGCGGGATCAGCAGCTGCTGGCGTCCCCGAGCTATCAGTACACCGGTGCGGATGTGGCAGGCGGACAGGATCTGGATGCCAACGGAAGCTGGGTGCCTTCTGCCGAGTACGGGCAAGTGTGGGAACCAACGGCTACTCCGGCGGGCTGGGCGCCCTATAGCGAGGGACAGTGGGTGTATGAGCCGTACTACGGTTGGACTTGGGTGGACGCTGCGCCTTGGGGATGGGCTCCGTACCACTATGGGCGATGGTTTCTGAATGGCGGACGCGGCTGGTGCTGGTGGCCGGGCGGCGGCTTCGGGGCACGGCATGTGTGGGGACCGGCGTTCGTCGGCTTCTTCGGATTCGGTGGGGGCGGTTTAGGCTGGGTCGCACTGGCTCCACACGAGGGTTTCCACGCTTGGTGGGGTGGCGGCGGCTGGCGCGGTGGCGGATACGGCGGCTTCGCCGGCGGTGGTTCGGTGCTGAGCTCCTATCGAAACGCTGGGTTCCGAGGCGGTTTTGTTACCGCCAGCGTGAACTCCTTTGGCGGTCCCCGGACTCGGTTCAGCCTTGGCTCCCGCGATGTGCTTAGCCGCGCCACTTTGATTAACGGACGGCTGCCGGTAACTCCAAGCTCCTCGGCTTACCGGTTCAGCGATCGGCAGGCAGTTGCGAATCCAAGGTTGTCGGCAGCGGCCGGACAACGCTTCTTCCAGAGAGGGCAGGCTTCCTCCAACTTTGGAGGTAGCTATCGTGCGCAGCCGAATGGACGATCTGCTGCACCTGCGGCTCAGTATCGGCAGACTCCTGCCCAGACCGGCTGGCAGCACTTTGGCGATCCAAGAGCGACCAGTTCTTATCGGCAGAGCTATTCAGCTGGAACGAGCGGCAATGGCGAGAGTGGCTGGCATCAATTTGGACGGCCGGATCGGTACCCTGCGCCAGGCTCCCAGAGTCGATATGGGGCGGCGGGCCAGCGTTATCAGGCCCCTGCGCAGCAACGAACGTTTAGCGCTCCAGCAGGAGGGCAACAAAATCGATACCAGCCGGCTCCTCAACCGCGCTACCAGGCTCCAGCCCAGCAGTACCAACCGTCTGCGCAACAGCGCTATCAGACTCCAGCTCAGCCGCGCTACCAGTCGCCCGTTCAGCAGCCACGTTCTCAGAGTGCGCCTCAGCAGCAACGCTATCAAGCGCCTGCCCAACAGCATGGCGGCGGTGGTGGAAATTACAGCGGAGGCGGTCAAAGGGCAGGCGATGGGGGCGGGGGACACCAACAAAGCCACTCGCAAGGTTCGTCAAGCGGCGGGCACGAAGGGCATCATCGGTAAAAAGCCGGCAGGAGAGTGTTTGGATACCTGCCGCTATTCCGGTCGTGTCTCCCGCGTTGGCTCCCAGACGTCGCCGGGACGAAGCGGCTGTCCTGCTAAAAGCGTGGAGGTATGTGCTTTCAGCGCCGCCTGAAAGCGCTCAGCGGGCTCTCCATAAGGCTCGTCGGTGAGCGGAAACGTACCCCAGTGAGCGCCCAGGACGTTCCTCGCCCCGCAATCGCGAGCGATCTGTATGGCTTCGTCTGGATCCGCGTGCTGGGTTTGCATAAACCAGCGTGGAGCGTAGGCCCCGATGGGAAGCACGGCGGCAAGAGGAGGCCCGAAGCGCCTGCCGATCTCACGGAAGATCACGCCATCACGATATGCGGTATCGCCGGCACAATAAACAGTGCCGGCTGAGGTCTCTAAAACAAAGCCTCCCCATAAAGCCATACGACGGTCACGGAGGTTGCGGGAAGACCAGTGATAGGCGGGTACGATGGTGGCCCTGACCCCGTTTGGCAGAGAGAAGTTCTGCCACCAATCGCCGATCGTTACCTCGAGCTGAGGGGCCGCGGCACGGATAACGGTGTCGTTGCCCAAGGGCGAGAGTACCAGCGGCCGATGCACTTTTGCCAGTGCCTGGATGGTTGCGAGATCCATGTGATCGTAGTGATTATGCGTCACCAGAACGGCGTGAATGGGCGGCAGATCAGCGAAGGCGACAGCGGGAGGGTTGCGCCGGCGGGGACCGGCCCAGAAAAAAGGGCTCGCGCGTTCAGACCAGACAGGATCAATCAGTAAATTCGTTCCGTCTGCTTGAATCAGCAGGGAAGCATGGCCAATGGATGTTATGCGCAGACCCGGAACACTCCGGTCCGGCTTCAACCCGGACCGTGCGGGAACTACTTTGGGCCACCGACTGGCTTTCCCTGCAAGCTTCCAGCCGATCACATTTCCCAGACTCTTGTCTACTGGAGGCAGACCCGGATAATGAAAGCGTTGGCCATCGAAGTGATCTGAGAGCGGTCCATGATAGTAGCCTTTGGCCATGTTGCTCTCTTATTTGAGCGCATGTCCCTCGATCAAGTACCGAAGTCCGCTACTTCGCTTCTTTCAGTGTTCGGCAGGTAAGATGAAGAAGTGGCAACGACAGTTTGGAAGAGTGTAGGCGCGGGATTGCTGGGCGGTTTGGCAGGCGCTTATGCAATGAATCAGTTTCAGGCAGTGGTGAAAGCGGTATCGAGTTCTGAAGGCGAGAGCAGGGAGGCAAGCGGTGACGACGCGACAGTCAAGGCCGCTAAGGCTATTTCGAAAGCGGCTTTCCAGCATGAATTGCAGGATAGCGAGAAGCAATGGGCTGGCCCGGCAGTTCACTACAGCACGGGTGCAATTGCCGGCATCATCTACGGCGCGTTGGCGCAAAGTATCTCAACCGCTTGCTGGTGTGCGGGTACGCTTTACGGAACTGCCGTGTGGCTGGGAGCGGACGAAGTAGCGGTACCGATGCTGGGTCTCTCCGGACCCGCGTCGGAAACTCCTCTATCTGGACATGTGAACGCGCTTGCTTCGCACTGGGTCTATGGTCTGGTGACCTTTACGGTTCGGAAGATTCTGCTGAAATCGGCCCGCTGATTACGGATTAGCGGAACCAGGATTGATGGGCAACGGCCGTTCCCGTCTGGTTCGGGGGAGGAAGTGCTCTCCACCGCCTCCGTCAGCCTGCAAAGCAGATCCAGTTGCCATCGGGATCGAGCACTGTGAAGGCAGACGCTCCCCAAGGTTCCTTCCTCAGGGGCTGGACAAAATCCACTCCCGCGGTTTTGTACTCTACGAAAAGAGCTTTGATGTTGTCGACGTCGAGAAAGGCTGATAGCAGCCCCTTCTCTCGTTCACGTACTTGAACAGTGATGACTGGTTCGTGGACGAAGCGGAGGTGTAGGCGAGCAGCACCGCGCCTAGCCGAGGCGTAGAACGGCGGCTGGCCGTGTATGAAATCGATTGCAAAGCCGAGTTTGTCGCGAAAGAAAGCAGCCGAGGTTTGCACATTCGAGACGAACACCACAGGCAAGGCTCCCTTAAGCACCGGGCCCGCAGGCACAGCATGAGGGTGCGCCGCCACGGTGGAAAATCCCAGATTTGAGTGCCGTCCAGCTCTCATACCCGCACTCCAGCGCAATGATCTCCGGCCTCGCTGAGCGGGAACTCTAACGCTAGCGCTTCACATCGGTTAAGTTTCGGTAGCGAGGCAGGGTTCTGATCCGTCCGCCGACGGAATAATTGCCGTCACGGTGCCAACGGATCAGTAGCTTGGCCTGTTTCCTGAGATTGTCGAAGTTCGGCATACACACCTCCAGTGGATTGCTGTAGGTGGGCTTTGCCCTTTCGGCTATGAACGCGCCGGCGCGCCCTACTGTGTACTTCACAATAATTAAATCCCAAAGCGGGCTTGTGTCAACTTAAGTTGACAGATCATGCTCTAGTCGCGAAGGGCTAAGAGAGAACCGCCCGCGGCCCTTTGAGAGCGCTTCCCGCAACGCAGCAGCCGAATGTCCGACGTACGGCTAACCTCAAGGTGATTGTTTAAGGAACTAGCGGTCGTGCCAGTACTGCTGCACGTCGGATCGCCGGACATAATTGGCGTCCAGGGCCACCGGATCGGTGCTTTTGCCGCGACCGAGGGCGAGTTCGGCACAGCGGCCTACCGCTGGCGCCAGATGCCGGGGGGCCAGTGCGCACGAGGCATTCTCATGGCGGCTTCCCCGTAGCAGGTCCGTAAGCCAGTCCTCATCCTGCGCTATGAATTGGCAACTCGACTCGCCGATTGACTCGAGGAAATCCCGAGGGTGGCCAACCGTTTCAGCCGACAACGCATTGAGCTCTGCGTCGTAGAGTGCGGCGTAACACTCTCCCCGCCGGGCGTCGATCATCACGGCTCGGAGCGGTGCGGTTCCAAACGAAGCCATTGCTTGCAGATTGGAAACGCCAAGTGCGCCTGATCCGGTTGCCTCGGCAAGCGCTTTGACTGTTGCAAGCCCGACGCGTACTCCAGTGAATGATCCAGGCCCAGAGGCCGATGCAAAGACATGGATGGCTGCGAAACGAAGCCGCTGTTCTTCCAAGACCTCTTGCAAGTTGCTGAAAAGAAGCTCCGAATAGCCCTCGACTGAGTTCATTTCGCGGGTCGCCAGTACTTGTCCGTCCCGCTGAAGCGCCAAACTGCCGTGGTCAGTTGCCGTGTCGATAGAGAGAATCGTCACTGGACTTTGTAAACCCGATCCAATTCGTAGGCTTTGCCATTGGCATTGATGGCTTGCACTCGCACGTTCAAAACTCCTGAGCTTTCCGCTAACACAGACGGAGCGAACTGGAGTGTGCCCGATGGGCCAACGCCTAGCAGTCGCAGGCCCTCCGTGCCGCCTACCGCTTCGCCCCATAGAACGTATTGCATGTTGCGGGTTGCGCGATTCGATTTGGTTAGCTTTAGGGAGTAGGGAACCGGAATGCGCGGATTGAGCCCATACTCTTGTGGATCAACCAAACTGAACGGAAGCCGCGCCGGATCGATTTCCGCTTCCTGCACCGGCGGTTCAACCGACTCGAACCGATACGACTTCATCGACTCCTTCTGGCTGTTTCTGGGTACCTGCAGAACCCAATCACGAGAATTGTCAGGGGTTTGACGGCTTAACACCTCGCCTTTATAGTCCTTCAATTCCACTTCTTCCCCAGTGGCCGGATTGATCCAGATCGGGTTGTACTTATGCCGGGGCAAACTGATTTCGACGATGCCGGGCTTTGCCGCATAGGCAAGGTACTCAACCTCCGGCAAGCCAGCTGCCCGTGCGCCGGAGACATCGAAGTATGGCTCGAGCTCCCAATGCCGGGTTCCGGCCAGGATCTTCTGCCAGACTTGAACCGCACGAACATTGGCTGCGTTCTGCAGGCTGGGGTAGGAGACGGTCGGGTATTCGCCATTCGCCGTACAGGCCCACAGTTCTTCCCGAAAGGCCGCCGGATCGGTTGCGGTAACAACATGAATCTGCGGCACCTGAGTAAACTGGTGCTCCACTGCGCCCACTTCAGGGTGCGGTGATGCCTCAACGATAAAATTCATCCAGCCATCTCCAAGCAGGGGCGAGGAAGAGACCACGGCATCGGTACTGCGGGGGTGCTGGTAGGAATCGTACTTGCGGAGGCTTTCCCCAATGCTGCGAAGCAGTTCGCGTGACTGCGGCTGAGTCTCGAAACGCGTGATACCCTGCCATGTTGCATTCAGAGCGCCGTAGCGGGCAATCAGGTAGCGGACCAGCGCGCCCCCATCCTGCTGCAGAAAGCCGGTTTTTAGAAAGGCCTCGTCGGCCAGGATCAGATCAAGGGTGAACCCCCGATAAGCAATCTCTGCAATCTGGTCGTCGAGGCGATCGAAATAGGCTGGGTCGGGGAGCTGTTTCCCTCCGGCTGCACCGGTAAGAAGAGTGACTCGGATGTGGGTGAACCCCTCGCGCTTCCGGGCGTCCAGCCATGATACGAGCGACGGATTGTCCAGGGTCAGGAGCGGAACTTCGGCGCCGAGCCAGAGATGCGCCTGCTTATCGGTTGTCTTCCAATGCCGGAGGTTGGCGACACTTACCAGGCCAGGACCCGATCCCGACGTTACCGACAGAGATGCTTCCTGCCCGTCTAAGCGCTTGATCGCACTTGAGATGCGCGTCGTCCACGTGCCGGGCTCGGTCGGCGTGAAGCGCACCCTCAGCTGATGCGGAGCGCTGGAGAACGCACGTATGAGATAAGTGGTCGCGCTCGGGGACCGAAACTCTATTGAAAGTACGTCGTCGTTGGGTCCCGGCCCGCTTGGAGCCAGTTCGGCAGACTCAAAGGAGAACTTCAGATCGCAAGGAAGGAAGGTCTTTGCG
Organism: uncultured Bryobacteraceae bacterium; assembly: GCA_964248405.1. GTDB lineage: Bacteria > Acidobacteriota > Terriglobia > Bryobacterales > Bryobacteraceae > Bog-105. The sequence goes on along the minus strand of CAXTYH010000009.1, from coordinate 17,101 downwards.
CCCTCAATGCAGGAGGTGAACGTTCTCGATTGGCCTAATTGGGCCCAAAATAAGCAGACAATGAGTGCGGGCCAGCCCAGCCTGGACATACGAGTTCAGAATAGCGGACCGCGAGATGACCGACAATCTGCACAGGTTGAGTACGAAGCACGCAAGAAATCGCAGCTCAGGACACTTCATGTGCATCTGACTTGTAGAGAAAGCATTCATGGCAAAACAAGACTTTCAGGTTCTTCCGGTTCTACCGCTGAAGAACACGATCCTGTTTCCGGGGTTGATGTTGCCGTTATCAGTTGGGCGGGAGAGCTCGCTCAAAGCAGTTGAGGCGGCGCTGAAAACCGAGGAGAAGGAGATTCTGCTGGTTGCGCAAAGAGATCCGCAGCTTGAATCCCCGCAGCAAGATGATCTCTATACAGTTGGGACCAAAGCGGTTATTCGCAAGTCCTCGCGTCCGGTTGATAGCACGGTGGAGATCCTGGTGCTTGGGGTAGAGCGCGTGGTGCTCGTCAAACTGGAGAATCAGGAGACGTACCTTGCCGCCAAGTACCGGGCTTTCCCGCTGCCGCAAGATGGTGGTTCAGAATTGGAAGCCCTTTCCGGCGCCCTGCTTGAGCTTGCCGCGAAGGCCATTGCTCTGGCGCAGCCACAATCGGCTGCCGAGCTGACTCGCATGCTGGCCGGTAACACTGATCCGCTACAAATCGCTTACCTGCTGGCCAGCATTTTCAGCTTGGATGTGGCACGCGAACAGCGCCTGCTTGAAGCCGATACCCGCGTTGATGCGCTGCGGCTGATTCATTCTTTCCTATCCCACGAACTGCAGGTTTTGGAACTGCGCCAGAAGATTGCTTCCACTGCTCACGACGAAATGTCGAAAGAGCAGCGCGAGTACCTGTTGCGACAGCAGCTGCGCGCGATTCAGCAGGAGTTGGGCGACAAGGACGCGGACAAAGCAGAAGTGGAGATGATCCGCGAACGCTACGCCAAAGTGATCCTGCCGGAAGAAGCCCAGAAGGAGTTCGAACGCGAACTGGCGCGGCTGGAGCGTCTGCCGGCAGGCGCACCTGACTACCAGGTAACACGCACTTATCTGGAGTTCGTTCTTGATCTACCTTGGAATACGACAACTGAAGACCACCTGGATATCGCAACAGCGCGAGCGGTACTGGACGAAGACCATTTCGGCCTGAAGGAGATTAAGGAACGCATTCTTGAGCACTTAAGCGTTCTGCAACGTAATCCGGACGCCAAGGCTCCCATCCTGTGCCTGGTCGGTGCGCCCGGGGTTGGCAAGACGTCACTGGGCCAGTCTGTTGCCCGGGCATTAGGCCGCAAATTTGAGCGGTTCAGCTTAGGTGGTTTGCACGACGAGGCCGAGTTGCGTGGACATCGCCGGACTTATATCGGCGCGATGGCGGGGCGCCTGCTGCAGGCTATGCGACGGGCGGGCGCTTTGAATCCTGTGCTGCTGCTGGACGAAGTGGACAAGCTGGGGCGTGATTTCCGCGGCGACCCGGCGGCGGCGCTTCTTGAGGTTCTCGATCCGGAACAGAACAAGACTTTCCGGGATAATTACCTCGACATGGCTTTCGATCTGTCGAAGGTGATGTTTATCACCACGGCCAATTCGCTGGATTCGATTCCGCAGCCACTGCTGGATCGTATGGAGATTCTGCGGCTCTCCGGTTACAGCGAAGAGGAAAAGACCCAGATTGCACGGCGGTATCTGATTCCCAAGCTCCTGAAGGCTACCGGTCTGACCGACGAACAGATCGAGATCACCGATGACGGCCTGAAAGCAATCATCGGCGGCTATACCAGAGAGGCTGGCCTGCGCCGGCTGGAGCGTGCTATTGCGCGAGTGACCCGCCGGGTTACCTTGCAATTAGCCGAAGGCAAAGCCGAGCGGGTAGTTGTAAGGCCGGAGTTGCTGGGCGATCTGTTAGGGCCGGAGATCTTCCTGCCGGAGCAGATGCGCAAGAGTGTACCTCCGGGTGTAGTGACTGGGTTGGCCTGGACCGAAACCGGTGGTGATGTGCTTTACATCGAGAGCGCGCTACTGCCGGAAGGTAAAGGCCTGACTATGACGGGTCAGCTTGGCGAGGTGATGCAGGAGTCAGCTAAGATTGCGCAGAGTTACATCTGGGCACACGCGGCTGACCTGGGTATTGATCCGGAGAAGATCAAGGCTAACGGAGTCCACGTGCATGTTCCGGCGGGCGCCATTCCAAAGGATGGACCATCGGCAGGCGTGACGATGACCTCTGCCATGGCTTCACTCTACACCGGGCTGCCGGCTCGAAGCGATATCGCCATGACCGGCGAGGTAACACTAGCAGGACTGGTGCTGCCCATTGGCGGATTGAAGGAGAAAGTGCTGGCAGCACGCCGGGCCGGTATTCATCGCGTGATAGCTCCCTTTGGCAATAAGAAGGACCTGCGCGATCTGCCCGATCACGTTCGGCAAGAAATGCAGTTCCACTTTGTGGAGCGAGTGGAGGACGTACTGAGTCTGGTAATCCCGGGCTTGAACGTCCGCCCGATTGCGATGGCTAGCTAGTCCGTATCCAAGTAGCACGGAAGCCCGAGTTGCCAAAACGGTAGCTCGGGCTCTTTCTGAGTCATCCCTGTGGGCGGCCTTTTGCTTGCTCCATTGCAATTTGATTGACGTGTGTTAAAGCCCGGGAGCCAGAAGCTCCTTCAATGGCTTTTAAAGCGATATCCTGCACCTGGCGTTTGGCTTCTTCCACCGCTCTTTCTAAAGAGGCCATTTGCTCGGTCTGCCGCTTTAGCGTTTCCTGGAGCCCGGCAACTTGCAGGGCGGCGACTTTGCGCTCCGATTCAGCATCTTTTTGCAAAACGAGGATCTGCTGTTCATATCGCGCCGTTACTTGCCGCGTAGCTTCTCCCAATGCTGCTTCTTTTTCTCCTGCCAATCTCTGCGGGAACTCAGCTACTTGTTGCCGCAGCCTGGACAGCTCTTCTTCCCCCTCCGCTAACGAGGCTTCCCGCTGAGCCCAGGAGCGCTCCAACTCCCCCTGCCGTTCCTCATTCTTCTTGGCTTGGATATGCATCTCCTCGTCATACCGATCTTGCGCTTTCTTGCGGTCGAGCTGTTTACGGTATTCGTAGTCTTCGTTCTCCCGCTGGCGCTGTTTGCGAAGGGCCTCTTCGGCCTCCTTACGCTCTCGCTCGGTCGTCCGCGCCTCCTGCTCCCACTCAGCGCGCCTCGCCCCGATTTCGGCTTCTAAGCGCTCCCGTTCGCGCGCGTGGTCTTGAATCGTTTGGTCAAGCGAAGTCGCCGCGATGTCGATCTTGTGAAGACGTTCCAGTTCCTGCCGCTCGAGTTGAACAGCTTCCCGCACTTGGGTGAGAAGATCTACTTCGGCCGTTAGCTTCTCTGAGAGTTCGAGTAGGGTGCGCGACACTTCTCCATTCAATCCGGAAATACGTTGCGCCACTGAATCGACCGATACTGATTCGACCGCTATCCGGACGCCCGCCGCATGACGCTGCTCGATTTCAAGGCTCTTGGGACTAGCTGCTTCGCGTGCGGCTTCCGCTTCCTGCCGGATGGCGCCGAACTCCTGCTGCACTTGGGCCTTGCTCCGCTGACTGCGGCTTGGCGCTACTGTTTTCGTCGTTTTCGTTGCCATTATCTTGCGAGGAGGCTATAGCGATAAAGAACGGCATCTTCAAGCCGGCTCCTCTGCTAAGCAATACCTTAACTTAGAGGCTACTGCGGTGGGGGCGGAGGCGGTGCTGAGGGCAGGCCCCAAGGTGTCGACGAGGTTGGCTTAGCAGTCTGTCCGCCTGCGGCTTGTCTGGTCTTCTGCGGGGCGGACGGCGCATCTGATGCCGGCTGCTCTTCGGTTTTGCTTGCCGGCAGCGGTTCAGGCGCGGGCGCTAATGGATTCGTATCGTAAGTGATCACAGAGTTAGTTCCGAACTTACGATAGTCTCGAAATTCCAGCTCGTTCTTAGTCCGGTCGTGATGAGCAGTCATGTAAAGCTTGGCCGCCAGCGGACAGATATATTGCTGGCCGTTGATGTCCACCAGGTCGTAATCGAGAATCTCAGTGGCTTCCCGCACGGGGAAACTCTGCGGTATATCAACGGCTACAAATTTGATACGAGCCACTTCGCCCGTATTCTCGTCTGCATAGATCAGGCCTTTGTAAGCGGTAATGATCCGCTGTTCATCCCCAGGACCGGAGCTATAAGCGATTGAATAGTTAGAATGCCCGCTGTTGATGAAGTAGTTAAAGACGGCCATGCGGCGGCCGCGCAGGGTCGCCCAATGGTCCCAGCCAAACTCGGCTTCGGATTTCGGCTCAAAGATCTGGCTCATCAAGCTGCCGAATTCACCGCTGGACACGGCGCCGCCCGAAGTTGCCACCTGATCGAACGAGGCGTTCGTGTAACGGCCGTTTACCGAGTAGACTTGGTAATTCTCTTGACCCTGGTTGTAACTGACTTTGGCCAGGATATTTCCCAAGCTGCGGTAGTGGTCCATCGTTTTTGGGTCAACAAACCTGCGCACCACTTCCACGCATACAAAGTTCGGAAGGTTTTGGGTGTAGGAGAGCGCGTATTGCTTGATCTCGTCCAGCATCTGCTGCTGCCGCACTGCATCCGGGGGCGGAATAGGCTTGGTTTTCGCACCCAACTTGATGGTGGGCTCTGTCTGAATCGGCGCGTCCGGCGCGCTAGCAGGTGAGGAAGTCGCCTCTTGTGCCGGCGGCTTTAGGCTGGCATTCTGGGCTTGTAAATCGTGCAGCGCCTGCACGGTCTTGGGTCCAGCACCCTGAGCTTCCAGATCGACTATCGTTTTGTCCGTCAGCTTCTCTGTTAGTTTCAGTTTCTTGACAGAGACGGCAAGCTGCTTGTCGGTATGCTGCTTCAGGGCCAGTTCGGAGCGAATGAAATCCGCCAACTGCTCAAGATTCATCTCCGTCTGGGCTTGCAGAAAAGCAGCCAAACATAGGAGGGACAATCCGAGGCGCAGCTTCATTTCTTTATCATGACGCAGCGACCACGCGAAAAGTTGCCCCAACCCGCCCCGCGTTTACAGGCGCTCGTGTTTCTCTAAGAGGATTGTTACGTTACCGATAGGAAAGCCGAGTTGGAGTCGGAACTGCACGGGGAGATGCTCAGCATCATCGGTCATCCAGAGAAATAAGCGGCCCTTGCGCCGGTAAAGGACGTTATCGAACAAAAAGGCTTCGTAACGAACTGTCCCATAGGTTTTGCCGTCGATGGTGAGGCTCTCCTTGCCTTGCGCTTCAATCCGTGCATTCACCAGCTTCTTGCCATCGGTAATGGGCAAGTAGGTTGATTTGCCGGGATCCAACGTTGCTAAGCGCAGACTGGCCAGAGCGCCCGTTATCTCAAACGCGCATGGTGGAACGTCGATCTCGGAGTGCTGATTAGAGTTTCTAACCAGGTCGTGCTCGTCATGTTTTACCTTGCGACGGCTCGCGTCAAAAGTCAGGCGTGTAATGACGTGGCGCTTGCCTTCCTGGGCGTCGAGCGATGAGTTCGATCCGCAAAATCGGGCGTCTGTAGAGACCTTATAGGCGTCCTGCACCTTGTACATCCGAGTCATTACGCCCGCACTCTGGATATCCAAAGCGGTCTGCCAGTTCCCCGGTCCTGGTCGTGTAAGAACGACGCTAGCTGAACCGGCCGTGATCAGCCTCCACTCGATGCGATAAATCAGCTTCTCCGGGTAGGGGAACTTTCCGCTTTTAGGGCCAGGCTGCTGAGGGGCATCGGGTTGGCTGAAAAGCAGCGGCACAAGCAGCAGGCACGAGTACTGCAGAAGACGAGATGTAAACATCAAATCTCTGTCAGTTTGACAGACGGCAAGACAGAGGCATTGGGATTAGAAGTCAATGGAGGCTAGGATCTGAGAGGGGCGCCGGTCAAAGGCTCGGCAAATAGCCAGTAAGCTTTCGATGCTGGGCAAATTAGTCCCGCGTTCGATAGAGCTGATTTGAGAAACGCTCAGTTTGGTTGCTGATGCCAGATCGCGCAGTGACCAGTCACGCTCTACACGCAGGAGCTTAATGATGTGGCCGAGACGCTTACGGAGGCGCTCCTGCGGGGTGGAACCTAAGCCAAATTCATCGATGGCATTTTGCAGGGTTTGCCGAAGCTGGTTGATTGAGAATGGTTTAGCCAAATAGTCAAACACGCGCAATTTAAACGTGGCGCGCATGCTCTCCAGCGAAGGGTAGCCGGTGATCACGATGATGCAGAGGTCAGGCCAATGCTGAAGCAGATGCTCGACAGCGTCCTCACCTCGCTCAGCGCCCATCTTCATGTCAGCCAGCACGATGTCCGGCAGCTTCTTGCGAGCCGAAGCAAAGAGACTCTGCGAATCGGCAAAGGTGCGTACTTGGTAACGCCCCTCGTCGCGCAGTAGATCCTCGATGTAGTTGCGGAAGTCGGCGTCATCGTCGAGAACGGCTACGTCGACCAGGCCGGCTTCGAGTTCAATTTCTGTGGTGCTCATTGCGCTTCCGGCAACGTGACTTCCAGAGCAGCGCCTCCGCTCGGGCGATTGGTGGCAACAATGGTTCCGCCGTGCTGCGTAACAATGCCCTCGGCGACGGTAAGGCCAAGCCCAGTGCCACTGGCATCAAGCCGAGTGGTGACAAAAGCTTCGAACACGTTTTCCATGACATGGGCAGGAATGCCGGGTCCATTGTCGAGAACGCGGCAACAAACCCAGCGCTCGCCGCTCTTAGAGAGCTGACGCGACTCAACGCAAATCTCACCCTCTTGCCCCACCGCAAGAAGCGCGTTGCGAAGCAAGTTGACGAACACCTGCACCAAGCGGTCACAGTTGCCGAGCACGAGATGTCCCTCATCAACCGCGTTGCGAAAATTCACCACGGCCGCTTTTTCATCGATAGCTACCAGATTCCAACTCTCTTCAATCAGCGAACGCAGGGCAAGGCTTTCGGTTTCCTGCCGCCTTACGCGCGCAAAGTCCACCAGACCCTCACTGATGGTGCGAAGCCGTTGTGTGACGCGCAGCATTCGACCGAGCCGATCGAGTGTGGGCTTGTCCCTGATGGTTTCCAGCAGCTTTTCTACCGAGCCCTGAAGCACGGCCAACGGGGTATTCAGTTCATGAGCAACGCTGGTGCTCAGCAGGCCGAGACTCACCAGCCGGTCCTGCTCTTCCAGCTTTCGCAGAGCTTGTGCAAGCGAGTCTTCCTGCCGCCGCAGCTGCCTTACTGTGACGTTGCGCGAGCGCATAATCTGGCCAATTTCATCGTTCATGATGAAGCGGTCTTCGATCATCTCGTGCTCGCGATCATCGTTCTGTGTTGCTTCGTCCGCACCTAGCATCAGCGTTAAGGGCTGGTACACGTACTGCGGCATGATGATGAATTCAAGAACGACCACCGAGAGCAGGTATATGGTTCCGAGGACGGCAAACAGCCCTAGGCGCGTGCGCCGCAGCGTTGAATCGTAGAACTTGGAGGACAAAGTCAATCGGAGAAAGAGGCCGGGGGTCAGGCTATGGCGAAACAGCGTCCCCTTGTTTTCAGACCAGGTAAGATCGGGCGAGCCGGCCAGGAAGGCGCTTCCAGCCTTCGATAGGTGGAGCTGCTCCCGTGAGCCTTTCGCCAACTCGTAAATGCCGTTTTCAGGCTTAGTGTTGGATTCGCCGAGCAAACCGGAGGAGAACATCTGCGAGTACATCCGGAAATCGCGGGTTTGTGTCGCGCTCAAGTCTTCAGAGAGCACTGGGATAAGGGACAGGTAGACGGACGCAGCCAGGACACAGAAAAACACGTTGTGCAGGACCGCGAGTTTCTGCCGCACCTTGAGACGCCCGAACGCGCGTACCAGCACGTTCGGAGGGCGCGCGGTGCGGCGGTTAGAGAGATGCGAACTCTTCTCGGCGCTCACTTTCTTGTTCCTTGTACTGCAGTTGATACAGCTTCCAATAAATGCCGCGCTGGGCGAGTAGTTCCTGGTGAGTACCCATTTCACGCAGGGTGGCCTTATGCATCACGACAATCCGGTCAGCCCGCTGGATGGTAGACAGGCGGTGCGCGATGACAATGGATGTTCGGTTAGAGATGAGACGGGTAAGGGCCTCGCGGACCCGCAGCTCAGTTTCTGTGTCGACGCTTGACGTAGCTTCGTCCAGGATCAGAATCCGAGGATTGTGGGCCAGCGCGCGTGCAAAGCTGATCAGCTGCTTCTGGCCGGTAGAGAAGCCATTGCCACGCTCCCGCACTGGAGTCTCGAAGCGTTCGGGCAACTCGTCAACGAAATCGATCAAGTTGACCTGGGTAGCAGCGTCTCGTATGGAAGCAGCGTCAATCGATTCAGTGCCGAGCCGGATGTTGGAGGCCACAGTACCGGTAAACAGGTACGGATCTTGCAGCACAACGCCGAACAGGCGACGCAAGTCAACCAGCGCATAGTCACGGACGTCCTTGCCGCCAATTCGTATTGCCCCGCGATTCACGTCATAGAAGCGCAGAAGCAGGTTGGTGAGGGTTGTTTTTCCGGCCCCCGTATGACCAACAATGGCGACCGTCTCGCGCGGCGCAACACGGAAGCTGACGTCGCGAAGCACCCAGTCTTCGTCGTTATAGGCAAACCAGACGCCGTCGAACTCAATGTCGAGTGCGCCTTCATTGACAAGCAGCGGATGAGCGGGACTGACGATGTGCGGCTGAGTATCTAAGAGTTTAAAGATCCGCTCGGAAGCAGCCATGGCGCCTTGCAGGATGTTGTACTTCTCGCTTAGATCTTGGATGGGGCGAAAGAAGCGCAGTCCATATTGAAAGAAGGCAACCAGTATGCCCAGTGTCAATGCGCCCTGCCGGATGCGGAATCCGCCGTACGCCAGCAGCAACGCCAAGGCCAACATCCCCAAGAACTCGACTACCGGATAGAACCATCCATAAGCAACGATGGAATCCTTGTACGCCAGCATGTGATCGCGGTTGATCTGTTCAAATTCCTCGGCGCTGCGGGCTTCGCGATTAAAAAGCTGGAGTACCGCCATGCCGGCGACGTGCTCCTGAAGATAGGCGTTGATCCGCGCCACAGCAATGCGAATCTTGCGGTAACTTTGCGAAGCTGTCTTGCGGAATTGGAAGGTGACGAGCACCACCAACGGAGTTACGGCAAGCATAAGCGCTGTCATGCCAGGGCTGAGCCGGAACATGGCAATCACTACAAACGAAAGCATAAGCACGTCGCCGATGATGGTCACCAGGCCTGATGTGAACAGATCGTTCAGCACATCCACATCCGTAGTCACGCGGGTGACGAGCCTGCCTACAGGATTGCGGTCGAAGTAGGCGACATCGAGTGTCTGCAGGTGACTCATCAGCTGGCGGCGTAGATCGAACATGGCGCGCTGGCCAGTCCACTGCATCAAGTAGGTTTGGCCGAAGTCAAAAACGAAGCCAAGAACAATTACGGCAATGTAAACGGTCGACAGCTGGGTAAGCCCAGTCGTCGGGTCATGCGACAGGTATCGGTCAACGAATGGAAAAAGCTGCGTATGGGCAGATGGGACCAGATAGCGATCGATTGCCATCTTGGTCAGCAAGGGTCCGATAACCTGGAGGAAAGAATCGACAAGCAGCAGAAACAGCGAAACGCCTATGATGGCCTTATACGGCCGCATGTAGGTGATAAGACGGCGCATCAGCCGCGAGTCGTAAGCTTTACCTAGTACCTCTTCTTCCAAACGAGATGTCCGCCTTCCAAATCTCTGCCGTGCGATGACGGCGTCCGACTCTGATTACCAGACTAACGTAGCTTTTCGGCTTGTGCACAGCGGAGGGGAAGGGAAGAGATGAACGGACTGATCCTGATTGACAAACCGGGGGGGTTGACCAGCCACGATGTGGTGAACCGCTGGCGTAGACTGGCCGGGACCAAGCGCGTGGGCCACTTGGGGACGTTGGACCCGATGGCGACCGGACTGCTGGTGCTGGTCTCAGGTCTGGCGACTCGCCTGGCGCCCTTCTTCGGTAAGGACGAGAAGACCTATCAAGCTGAGGTAACGCTCGGCCTGACCTCGGACACATACGATGCCGAGGGCGTTATCACCAACACCGGTTGCCCTCCTCCTCAGGTGGAAGCGATCGGCCAAGCACTCAGCCGCTTCGAAGGAGCATTTCTGCAAATGCCGCCGCCCGTTTCGGCGAAGAAGGTCGGTGGTGTTGCGGCTTACAAGCTGGCCCGAAACAATGTCGACTTTGCATTAAAGCCGGTGCCGGTGGAGGTCAAAGATTTGACGTGGCAGATGCTCGACTACCACCGAATCGGCCTTGAAGTGACTTGCACAGCGGGAACGTACATTCGCGGCATTGCACACGATCTTGGGCGGGCGTTAGGTTGTGGAGCGCTGCTGAGCAAACTGCGTCGTACCCGGGTAGCAGGTTTGTCGGTAGACTCGGCACACAGTCTTGAGGAGCTTGCTGCTTTAGCGGCGGCGGGCCAATTGGCAGGAGCTATGACCCCGATGGGAGCCATGTTGCCGGAATTGCCGGCGGCCTATGTGGACGAAGACGTAGAACGAGCAATCAGGCAAGGGCGCGACTTTCGCACTTCGCCGTTTACGGTACCCCTTGGTGCCTCAACCATCCGCGCCCTGTCGCGCTTCGGTGAACTTGTCGCTATTGGCGAACTTCGTTTCCCGAACGTCTATCACCCTAAGATCGTCTTGTAGGGGCGAGATGATCGTGAATAAGTGTTATGCCCTGGGCATGTCCGCAGTGTCATAGGAACTTTCGTCAGGTGAACCAACGGCACGCGTGCGGCGTCGGCACTACGGCCAGCTTACTCAAAGGCAGGGCACCGGCACTCGCTGATCTTTATCGGGAACTCGAGACAACTGTAAGCGGTTTCGGCGCGGTAGAGGTAGTCACACGTGACCGATACGCGCTGTTCCGAACAACACGCATCTTTGCGGACCTGACCGTGACGCGGGATGCGCTTCGGGTGTAGTTCACCTGAATCGCAAGGTGAGCGCACCGTACTTCATCAAGGTCGGGCCAAGCGGCAACCGCTTCTCACATGTAGTTCTTGTCCGGACGGCAGAGGAGTTGTGCACGGTCATGCCGTTCTTGCAGGAGGCGTTTGACCTAGCTGATGATGGAAAGCCCGCATGATCGTATCGCGGTTTATTGAACTACGGCACGACTTTGCTCGTCCGAGGAGTTGATACAAAGGAGTCCGCACGTGAAAAGCAAAATAGTATCCGGCGCTGTTGATGTCATGGCCGGCCTGGCAGTTCTCGTGTTATTCGTCGTTAGCGACGTTTTCATTCACGCAGCAGCCGACTTCCGGGAAGCCGTTCTGGTCCTCTCGGTGTTGTGTCTCTCGGCCGGGTTTCTGCGCGGCAGTGGTCGGCCAGTGAACGCTTGGCTGAAAGGCTTACTCGTGGCGTCTGCAGGCACCCTTGCGCTGATGGTACTGCTGTGGAACCAGATTCATCATGCTTTGCTTGCCATTCTCCTGATAGTCATGTGTCTGTTCAGCGTGTGTGGGGTGCTTGTCCGCCGGCTCTGGTCCAACCGCCTGGCTGCGAAAGCATCTCTCGTACTACTCGCTTTCTTGGCAGCGCTCGCCGTTTTTGCCTTCACAACGATTCCGACGGTCGCTACGCAAGCCGCAACCAGCCTGATTCCTGTTCCCGCACTCCCGCACGCCTTTGCTATGAGCGCAAACAATGGCGGGCAGATCAACTCCGCCGGACTCCGTGGACGCGTCGTGATCCTCAGCTTCTGGGCAACGGGGTGTCCTGCTTGCCGTCGGGAATTGCCGGAATTAGATAAGCTCTACCGCCATTACCAAGGTAATTCGAGCGTCAGTTTATGGGCCGTCGACGTATTGGGCAACGGAGAAACCGCCGAGAAGTCAAGAGCGTACCTGCAGAACGCCGCCTCCATCCTACCGGTCGCCTTCGCAACCGAGAAATTGCCTGAAGAGTTCGGCGGAGACGGGCTCCCCTTGCTCGTTATCATGGATAAACTTGGGTGCGTACGACTCGTCCACGTTGGTTATGACCGCTCAGAGCCTCTCGAGCCCGAGCTAGTCAAGGAGATTGAGACGTTACTGAAGGGAGGATGAATGCACGTCGAAGTGTTTCATCGGCCATAAACCTCCCCGCAGTCAGGCCGGCCCACTGGTTCAGCAGGTAATCTCCTCGGCCAAAATGTAGCGAAGGTAATAACGCGGCTCGAAGCACATCTTCAGCTTCCGCTAGAATGCGCGGCCCCAACGGAGACAGCGCTTCAACTGTCACGAGCTCAACCCTGCGACCGAGACGAGCTTCGAGCAACTCCGATAAAGCAAAGAAGCGACCGTATGTCTTTGCACCCGGGGAAAAACTGGACCAAGAGGTCGACATCACTATCCAAACGGACTTGGCCTCGCGCAACGGAACCAAACTTCATCAAAGTCGGGCCAAGCGGCACCCGCTTCTCACATGTAGTTCTATCCGGACCGCAGCGGAGTTGTGCGCGGTGATGCCGTTCTTGCGGGAGGCGTTCATAAACATGTAACTGGTGAAGTGTTCCACCCGTTTTCAACCCACTTTGCCCTTGCTGAAAGATCCGCCTGCGAGTTGCCGACGATCCTGGCGGAAAAGTAATGAATGTTCCGATAAACGTCCCGTTACCAACTCGGTAACTCTCTATCGCTTCTTAGGCGGAGCGGACGAAGATCTACAATTCGTTTCTGGTAAGATCGAGCGCCCAAGCCTGAAGGAGTTATTCCTTGTGGCTCTCGAACATATCAATAACTGGACTCCGGAAAGGACTATAGGCGAATGGATGCATCGTCTTCGAACACCACTCCAGACTCGAATCAGGTCCGATTTAGTAAGCACGAGCTCAGACGTTTGTCGCTACGACCTGGATGGATCCTGCTTACCTTCATGGCTGTCTGTTTGACGACGCCGGTGCCTGCGCTGAGCGAAGAACGGGAAGCCAAGGTTCGGACGGCGATTCAGGCGTTCTACAAGGCGTTCGACGAAGGTTTTACCGGACCCGCCAACTATGCTGCTGAAGACTGGAACCACATCAATCCTGATGGGGGGCGCGAACGCGGCCGCGAAGCAACCTTGAAAGCGGTACGCGAGGTGCACCGATCGTTTCTCAAAGGCACGACCGACACTATCGAGAGGATAGACATTCGATCAGCGACGTTGGACGTTGCGGTTGGAACTGTTGTGAGCGCGATGAGCGCCTTCACATCGCCTGATGGAGTCAAGCACGGCTTGGAGCGGCACATTCGGACGTTTATTGTGGTGAAGCGGGGCGACCGTTGGCTGATAATGCAGGACCAGAACACAACAATCGTAGAGGCACATTAGTCATGCATGAAAGTCTCCCTTACCGGGAATGCCGCCTTCGCAACCGAGAAATCCCCTGAAGAGTTGGGCGAGACGGGCTCCCCTTGCTCGTTATCATGGACAAATCTGGGCGCCTACGAATCACGGCGCTCAAAGCACATTTTCAGCTTCCGCTAGAATGCGCGGCCCCAAGAACGGAGACAACGCCTCAATTGTCACGAGCTCAACCCTGCGACCGAGACGAGCTTCGAGCAACTCCGATACGCAAAGAAGCGACTGTATGTCTTTGCACCGGGGGAAAACTGGACCAAGAGGTCGACCTCACTATCCAAACGGGCTTGGCCCCGCGCAACGGAACCAAATAGGGCGAGACGCTGCACGCCTAAAGCACGGATATCCGGCTCAGAGGCAACTAGCCGTTCGATCGCTTGTTCTCGGGTAAGGGGCGTCTCGGACACGCCCGTTCGCGGCATTCCTATATCAATTCTGGCGCATCCGGGGCGTCGATGACAATTGGACTTGTTTTCCGTAATACGTATCTCACATTCTCGCCGACTCGAACCAAGGCATTTGAGCAAGCGCTTTGAGCTAAGCCTTACTAGCTTAGATTTATGCGCCGGTAACAGCCGCCGGTTGACGGACCACCAAGCGAGTCTGCTCTAGCGAGGATCGCCGGAGTGCCCTTTCGACTGTGCGGCGCGAAGGAGCTCTTGATAAGACACAGTCAGAGCCTGCCAGTGGTAACGGTAAACGCCATGCGCGCAAACCTGCAGATCTCCGGACCGGTTGCCCTTGCCGTTCTTTCCTTCGGGCTTTACTGAACTGGACCAGATTTTGCCGGCTTGGCCTCCATCGCAAACAGGTCGGGTCGTATCGCTTTTAGCCTCGCAACTGAAGCCCACGGCGATTGCTAGGAAAATAACTTGAAGAATAGTCCGATGCACCATAACGAAAGTTTGCCGGATTCCTCTTTAGACCGCCAGCAAGTTCCGTTCTAATCCTCAGTGCTTTCCGAATAAGATGCCCCGTACGCTATTGCACTTAGAGCATAGCGTCCATGCAGACATCAAATCGCCCAGAAAGCCTTATTACTCACCACATTGGTGGCCCTGACCATAACCGCCGGTCGAAAGCCACCGGGAGCCAAAGCGGATTGGTAGCCGTACTCCTGATCTTTTTGAGCGTGTTTCCAAGCCTAGCCGAAGACGCAGCAGCCCCGGCCACGACTCCCGATCCGACACCCAAGCCATTGCAATGGAACGCAGGCCTGGATGGATATGCGTCGCTGAACTCCAATAACCCGGCTTCGGGGATCAATGGCTTGCGCGCATTTGACACCCACATCGGTTTTCGATTGGGCGGAGCGAATCTCGATGTGGATTATCAGGCCCGGCAGTTTGGAGCGCATGTCACAGCCGGCTATGGAGACCGTTACGCAGGATTGGCCGTTTCGGATCTTCTCGGAGGCGGCAATCATTATCTATCTCAGTACTATGTCAGCTACCGGCCAATCAAGGACACGGGCCTGCAGTTCGACGTTGGCAAGTTCTACACCAGCGTCGGCGCGGAAGTCATAGATCCGCAGTCAAACTTCAACTACTCGCGCTCGTTATTGTTTACAGTCGGCGAGCCGGCCTATCACTTCGGTCTGCGAGCCAGCATCCCTGTCAGTAAGACCTTCACTGCCGGTATCCAGATGTTGCAGGGATGGAACAGCGTCATCGATAACAACAGTGGGAAAACGCTAGGCTTCACAACAGCCCTAACCAGGACCAAGTGGAGTTGGTCTCAAGCTTTTCTTGTAGGGCCGGAAAAGGCGGGCACCACAAGCGGCAAGCGTCAGCTTGCTAATGAGGTACTCACTCTCAACCCACATCCAAGCGTTCAGACCTATGTGGAACTGCTTTACGGCCGGGACAAGCGCGCGGGCGTTGATACGGGAGCAGACGCCTGGTATGGCACAGCCATCGCTGCTCGCTGGAATGCAATGAAACGACTCAGCTTCAGTCCTCGTTTCGAGTACCTGGTGGACCAATCGGGTTTGATGTCAGGCCAGCCGCAGCACCTGAACGAATGGACAGGAACAGCCGAGTACCGCATACGTCCGTCGGTAAGCACCCGCCTGGAGTATCGGGAAGACTTCTCAAACCAGCCGTTCTTTGAGCGTGGAACTGACGCGCGCACCAATCGGCAAAGCACCGTCATCTTTGCGGTTCTCATGACCTTGAAGGGCGAACACTAAACACGAGTCGCTGGATTGCGAACTGAGCTAAACAATGACCAAACCCACGTTTACCATTAGCTGGCACATCATATTTTGCGTAATTGTTTCCATCGTGCCAATGACCCTGGTAGCTGCTTATTTTGTGGCGACAGGCATCAAGAAAGACATCGATGCCGCCAAGCTGGAGAAGGCCGGGGATCAATACCAACGCCCTCTTGAAACCGTGCTGAAAGGGATCGCAGACCACCAGCGCGCGACTTCATCGCAGTCCCGGAACGAAGGTGACCAGCAGAACAGCCGAATGGAGATCGAGTCCGGTCTCCGCCTTTTATCACAAACACAGTCCGAAATCGGAGCAGGTCTGGCCGTCACTCCCGAAGGACTGCAAAGCCGTAATCGCTCGGCGTTCGCACCCGATCGAATTGCTTCCGAGTGGAACGCGATCACGAGCGGAGGACAGGATGCCGCCCAACTCACGGCTGCCTACGACAAGCTGGAATCCGATGTACGCGGACTGATCACCCATATCGGCGACACTTCGGGCCTCATTCTTGATCCAGATCTGGACAGCTACTACCTTATGGATGCAACGTTGGTTGCGCTGCCCCAGACACAAGCACGTTTGCGGCAGATTCGTACCTTCTACCGCAATCTCGATGAGAAGAAAGCGGCCGATAAGGAAGCAGGGGCGACCGAGGCGGTCTTGGCCGCTCAGTTGAAAGAGTCTGACGTCGACCGGATTGTAGGCGATCTGGACACTTGCTTTAAAGAAGACCCGAACTTCTATGGAGTCAGTCCGACCTTGAAGCAAAATTTGACGCCTATCTCCCAGCGCTATCAGGCGGCCAACGTCGGGTTGCTGAATGCGATGAAGTCGTTCTCTGACAGCAAAGGCACCCACGACTTGGAAACCATTAACCGCGCCGTAGAGGAAGCCATCGGCGCGAGCTATAAGCTCGAAGAGAGTTCGCTGACTGAGCTCGACGTATTGCTGCAGGGCCGCATTCAGGGCCGCTACCAATCGCTCTTGGGAGGCGTTCTTGGTATGGCCATGGCGCTGCTCAGTTCGAGTATCTGCGCCTTTTTCTCTTTACGGTCCCTCCGGCGTGACCTGTCGAAATACCAAACTGTATTGGTGGAGACCTCCGGGCATTTCGTGGCCGCAGGAACCCTGAGCGCGGCAAAATCCGAACAACTGGCGCAGGCTACCTCTGAACAGGCAGCTACGCTGGAATTAACTTCAACATCCGTGGCCGAGATGAACGCGCTCAGCCGTCAAGCGCTTAGTCGCACTGACGAAGCAGCAAAACTGATCGGTGGGATCGAAGCGGACGTCCAGCATCTGAATGCCAGCGCTGGGGAGCTTTTGGGCAGCATGGGCGAGATTATGACCTCCAGCCAGGAGATCAGCGGCGCGATAGCAGTGATCGAGAAGATTGCCTTCCAGACGAATCTGCTGGCGTTGAATGCGGCCGTAGAAGCAGCTCGCGCCGGCGAGGCTGGATTAGGATTCAGTGTAGTCG
>CAXTYH010000008.1:0-154817 GCA_964248405.1 uncultured Bryobacteraceae bacterium | reverse complement strand
CTCTTGACGAGATACAAACCCCCGAAATGAGTTACTTTTTCAGCACCCTGCTAGGCTTATGTGGCCTATCGACCAAACACGAATTTTCGGCGCTGGCATTCGACCATTGCCCAATTACTCCCTCGCCGGATCATCAATTCCTCTTCCGTCTAACGCCAGTCACGAGCACTTCGGCCATTGTGCCGGTTTCCAACTAGGCGTTCTTCCATGAGGCTGAGGCACTCGGGTGGCGCGTTGGTCAGCTTGTTTACGCGGTTGACCATGAAAACTATGCAGCGTAGCGCGAACCGAATCCAGTTCGCCGTATCGCAGCACTCTCTACCCAGAGTGTCTGTTTTCGATTGCCGCCGGGCAGTGACATATTGCACCCGCCTTCTCGATCAGCAAGCGGGTTCCCCCATACCGTTGCAACAGGAATATAGCCTGGGGCTATGTGGCTCAGATATTCACTCCGTCTGTCCCCAAGGCCCCGTCCCAAGGCCCCGTCCCCAAGGCCCCCAAGGCCTTCATTGCCTGACGGCAAGTGGCACCAGATTGTCGTGCGGTTGTTGCAGGAGAACACTGCAAGAAGTTGAGACTAAAACAAAAAGAGCGCGGCCAATGCTGGCCGCACTCCTTCGAACTTCGTTAGATCTTGTTTGACTCCTACCGCCGATACCGACCATACCCGCCGGAGAAACCCCGGCCGTAATAGTAGGGACGATAGTATCCCGACCCGAAGAAAAAGGAAAAGCCAGGTGCGTAGCCATATCCATATGGATAAGAGTACGGATATGGGTAGTAATAAGGCGCAGCAGCCACTGCCACTGGCGCGCCATACCCTGCATACGGAGCGGGCCGGTTGTTATAGACCGGACGTTCGTATTCGTTCGGTTGAACGTAGCGGAAAGCTTGCGCGGAACGTGTTGTATCAATCGTGACCGGAGCTTCAATGCGGAAAGTGAGCGTCTGCTCCGGATAGATAACCGTGGCTTGTCCGCGAGTCAATAGCACGCCTACTGTTCCTACCACCGCTCCCGCTCCTGCCCCGATCGCCGCGCCTGGGCCTGACCCTGCCGCAGCGCCAATGGCTGCGCCCAAACCCGTCGTGCCCGCGATAGCACCTGCATCACGACCGACTGAGGTACTGCCGTTACGGCTGACGAACTGAGTCTGCAGCGGAATCTGCTGGCCATCCACCAAGGTCAGCTCAGTCATTTGCACACGCAAGCGCGACGTTCCTTGAACACGGCCTGCCTTCTGGGCTTCAGTAACTCGGCCCGCCAAGGTCTCGCCTGGCTCGGCAATCACGATTCCGTTCACTACCAAGGGCGCCATCAATGATGCTGAAAACCCATCACCGGCCTGGTTGCGGTCAGACGACAGAAACTGGTTCACGCGAACCGTCAAAAACGTTCCGCCTGGAATGGATAGCTGCGATGGTATCGGCGGCGGAGCCTGTTGCGAACTACCTGGCCCATACTGCCCTCCGCCATTGTAGGGCGCGCCTTGCTGGCCTGCGGGCGCATAGGGGCCATTCTGAGGTGGCGCCGGTGCACCGTAGGCTCCTCCTTGCGCATAAGGGCCTTGTGGCTGCCCCTGCGTATTCGGGTTTTGACCGACTGGCGCCCATCCGCCGTTGTTTTCGGTCTGCGATGGATATGGCGGCGACTGCGCCGGATACCCCTGCGACTGCGAATCCTGCGCCGGAGGGGCCGGCTGTTCCTGCGCTACCGCGCATCCTGCTGCCAAAATGCCAACTGCTACTGCTCCAGTGGCCTTCATTCTTGAATTTCGGAAGAACATTTCAAACTCCCTGCTATATCGACGCTTCTCTTATTGCACGAGTTGCGCCAATCCTCAACTCTTTTTATCTCAATGGCTTACGAGGATTCTAGTATGCTGAGGAACCACCGCAGCTGGTGCTTTTCAACCGCCCCTCCCTGGCTTTAGCGCCCGGCCTGGAGATAATCACAAAGATGTTCTTTGTTCAGGTAATCGTCCTTGCCATCGTGCAAGGCTTGGCCGAGTTGCTCCCCGTTTCCAGTTCAGCCCACGTCGTTGTGGCCGAAAAATTGATGGGCCTCGATCCGTCCTCGCCGCAGATGACGCTCGTCCTGGTCATGCTCCACACCGGAACCATGTTTGCCGTGATTCTCTACTTCTGGAACCAGTGGCGCAAAACCTATTTCGACAACGCCACGGTCTTTCGGACTGTCGCGATCCAGGTGATTGTCGCCACCGCCATCACGGGCATTATCGGTGAGGCTCTGGTAAAACTCATCGAGAAGACAGCCTTCAAAGGTCAGGGTAAAGCAGAAATTGAGCAACTGTTCAGCCACCTGGAATTGATTGCTCCGGCGTTGGCCGCCGTCGGTGTTCTCATACTGATTGCGGGCTTGGCAGAGCGTCGCCGGGAGCGGTTGAATCTCGGCCCTGGCACCGGGTTGAATCTTCGGCAAGCGGGCTTAATTGGCACCGTCCAAGGCTTGTGTCTGCCCTTCCGTGGCTTTTCCCGATCTGGCGCGACAATCTCAACAGGCATGCTCGCCGGCGTAGCGAAAGTACGCGCTGAGTCGTTCAGCTTTGCTTTGGCAGTGGTGCTGACTCCGCCGGTGGTCCTTCGCGAAATCTCACGCTTGCGCAATGCCGAACACCTTAGCAGTGGAGCGAGTCTCGCTTCGGCAGCAGGCCCCAGCTTGCTCGGCCTCGTCTTTGCATTCCTGGCCGGCCTGGTTGCCCTACGCTGGCTCAGCGGATGGCTCGAAGGCGGTCGCTGGTATCTGTTCGGTATCTACTGCCTGGTCGCGGCTGCCGTCGTTGCCGGACTGCATTCGGCAGGCTATTGAGTGAACAATCTGACTCGAGCGCGGTGACCTTCGCTCAGCTTTGCGTCACTTGTGTAAAGCGTCGAACCTGTCCCTTCTGCTAAGGCGATGTAGGCTGCATCATATGAGGTGAAATTGTGCCGCAACTCCCAGATCCGAGAGAGCATGGGTATGTGGGCACAACGTTCGGCTGGAAGTTCCGCAAGCGCCCTTAGCATCTGTTCCACCCGGTAAGAGTCAATGCGTTGTGTTGCAGCCATTTTGCGGAGAGCGCTCGAAACTTCCACGTCGAGCAGATGCGGAACAATAGTTAAACCAGGGTTTTTGGCCAGCTCACGGGCGAGAGTATGGGCGAGCGCTCCGCCGGTGAGTAGCTCAACAACTATCGATGCATCCAGAACAATCAATGGGAGTCTCGTAATTCTCGTATCAATTCAACCGGGCTGACCTTGGACCGGATCGGTTTAGCTTCCGCAACGCGTTCCAACCACTCCTGCATACTGGGGCGCTCCGTCGTACGCTGCAATTCCCGCTTAACAAAATCAGATAAGCTCATCCCTTCACGTGCCGCCCGAGTCTTCAATGTGCTGTGCACGGTATCCGGCACATCCCTAATCTGAACCATCTTCGACATGTTCAGAGCGTACAAGACATGTGCCCCACATGTCAAGCGCGAGCCTTATCAATGCACCTGAAGTGGGATTAGTTTCGGACGCAGAATGACCCTGAAAGGGGAGTGAACTCCGCATGCTGAGGATTGAACGTCAGCGTGCCCAGCGGAGAACGGTTGAGTCTAGAACAGATCCAGAAAGCTAAGACCAAAATATGGGGGTCTCATTCTTCAATCAGAAAATGCTGCTAGACCCTTACGAGACGCGGCAATCAACTGCCGTGTGCCTACATAGGGATCGAGACTGCCTTCGGTCTCCATTGAGAAGTACCCTCGATAGCCGGCCTGTTTCGCAGCCGCGAAAATAGGGCCGACGTCAACCCGAAATTCCTTGCCATCCACCACCTCCACGTCTTTGACGTGACTGATATTCCACGCCAACGGGAACAGCATCTTTAACGCGCGCAAGTTCTCCGCCTTGTCATTGCGGATCTGCATGGAGTTGCAGAAATCTGGCAGTGATCGTAAGTAAGGGCTGTTCACCGCTTTAATAACCTTCACCACCCGATACGGATCTTCGCTGGCCGGATCATCATTCTCCAGATTGATGACGGTACCATTGCTCTCGCCATAGGCGGCTATTGCTTTCAGAGCTTCAACGGCACAACCGATGTCTTCATTTGCGGAACCAGCAGGAACATGCACGCGAATACTGGGCGAACCCAGCGCTTTGGCCGCATCGACCCACTTACGCCAGGTCACTTGCGCCTGCGCCCGCTGCTGGTCCGTCCCGCACGGCTGCACGTTGACATCGCAAGGAATATTGACCACCTGCAAGCCTGCGCTTTGGAACGCCTTTCTCAAACCTGCTATGTATTCCGGCTCGATCGAATCGAAGTGGTGGCTCCATGGCTCGATGCCATACACGCCGAAGTCGCGCACCACAGTCCCGGCAAATTCAGCCAAGTCCATGCGCGGTTTGGTTCCACTGGGTTCCGCGCTTCCGGTCTTCCCGATCACCGAGCGAAACGGGTATGTGGATACCGATAGCCGGTGCGAGATGTCGGTGGGAAAGGCGAAATCCGGTTTGGCTCCACGCGCTGTGCTCGCCAGAGCTAGCGAACCGAGAAGCAAATGGCGGCGATTGATTTGGCTGTTCACACCTAGCAGTGTAGTGCGGCTGGACACGTACCGGTAGCGCCATCTAATAATTGACGTACTCGGCTACAATAAGCGAAACCATGCGCAAAGCTCTTGCCTTTCTAAGTGCATTCGCGCTCAACGTTGGAGCAGCTGATACCGTTCATCTTATTCGCGGATTCTCCCCTGAGGGTTCGGCCGCCGAAGTTCAGTGGGAGCAAACCTTCCGCACCATTCCCCAGACCGACCGCCTGCGCGAGAACATGCGTCGTTTGACTGCCCGACCTCACGCGGTCGGCTCGGCGTATGACAAAGACAATGCCGAGTGGATTGAGTCACAGTTGAAATCCTATGGCCTGGACGCCCATATCGAAACCTTCGACGCACTCTTTCCTACACCCAAAGAACGGATGATGGAGATGACCTCGCCTGTCAAATTCACCGCCAAATTGGAAGAGCCGAGCCTTGCGGTTGACCCTACGTCCAATCAGAAGAGTGAGCAATTGCCGACCTACAATGCTTACTCCACCGATGGCGACGTAACCGGTCCTGTTGTCTATGTGAACTACGGCGCGCCTGCTGACTATGAGCAACTGGAACGGATGGGCGTCTCTGTACGGGGGGCAATCGTTCTGGCTCGCTATGGGCAAACCTGGCGCGGCATCAAGCCGAAAGTTGCAGCCGAGCACGGGGCAGTCGGTTGCCTGATTTATTCGGACCCACATGAGGACGGCTACTTGCACGGTATCGTGTTTCCGGCCGGTCCCATGCGCCCCTCCTTCGGAGCCCAACGGGGCAGTGTCATGGACATGCCCGTCTACCCAGGCGACCCGCAAACGCCCGGCGTCGGATCTGTTCCTGGAGCTAAAAAGATCCCGCTTGCTGAAGTGAAAACATTCACTAAGATTCCGGTGATGCCGATTTCCTACGATGATGCGGAACCGCTATTGAAGAACCTGAGTGGCGATCTGGTCCCGGAGAACTGGCGGGGTTCGCTGCCGTTGACTTATCATGTTGGGCCCGGACCGGCTAACGTTCATCTGCGGCTTCACTTCAATTGGGATCGCAAGACACTGTACGACGTGGTAGCCAAAATTCCCGGCGCCCAGCATCCGGATGAGTGGGTAATTCGCGGTAACCATCACGATGCCTGGGTAAATGGCGCAGGTGATCCGATTTCGGGCGCCAGTCCCGAGATGGAAGAAGCACGCGCTTTGGGCGAACTGCTCAAGAAAGGTTGGAAGCCAGATCGCACGGTCATCTATTGCTTCTGGGATGGTGAAGAGCCTGGACTGCTTGGCTCCACCGAGTGGGCCGAAACGCACGCTGACGAACTAACTGCTCACGCGGTCGCCTATATCAACTCCGATGGCAACGGGCGTGGGTACTTCAGGGCTGAAGGCTCACATTCGCTGGAGAACTTCGTGAATAGCGTTGCCAAAGACATTATCGATCCTGAAACTAAGATGACGATATCCCAGCGTGCGCGCCTGGTCGATTCCACTCGCATTACTCCTGAAAAGCGAGCGGAATTAAAGGCTCGGGCTGATCTTCGCATCGATGCCCTCGGATCCGGTTCAGACTACACGGTGTTTATCGATCACCTTGGTATTGCGAGCGTCAACCTCGGCTTCGGAGGCGAAGATCCGGGAAGCGGCCAGTACCACTCCATCTACGACGACTTCTATTGGTACACCCACTTCGAAGATACCGATTTCGTTTATGGCCGCGCCCTTGCCCAGACAGCAGGCACGATGATCCTGCGGCTGGCTGACGCGCAGCTGTTGCCCTTCCAATACACCAATCTGGCCGAGACGGTGCACGGCTATGTGGGCGAACTGAAGAAGCTGGCAGCCGACGAGCGCACGGCAGCCAAAGAGAAAAATCAGGAGATTGAAGATGGCGCTTACCAGGCTTTGGCTGATCCTCGCAAGAAGCTGGTTCCACCCACAAAGGAGCCCCTGCCGCCTTATCTGAATTTTGCTCCGCTTGAAAACGCGAGTGACGAACTGACACGTGCCGCCGCCGGCTATGAGAAGGCTCTGACGGCAGCCGGTAACAACGCACCTGCGGCGGTGAATGCCAAGCTGATTCAGAGTGAACGCTTGTTTCTGAACCCAGCCGGTCTTCCGAATCGCCCTTGGTTCCAGAACTTGATCTATGCGCCCGGTTTTTACACCGGCTACGGAGTAAAAACCATTCCCGGTGTGCGTGAAGCCATCGAACAGAAGCGCTGGAGTGAGGTGGACGTGCAGATGATACGAGTCTCCGAAGCTTTAATGAAAGAAGCCGATCTGCTGGACCAAGCTTCGAAGCAGCTGACACAGGTTACAACTGCGGTGCGTTAAGTCCGGATTAGTTCACCTGCATCCCGTTACTAGCAATATCAAAGCAGCCGCGGTAAGCATGGAAGAGATCGCGCCGCCAAACGATAGTCCACCGGTGTTAGCCCGCCAGTAATTTGCTCATGACTGCAAGCGGCAGGAGTTTCGATTGTGCCGCTTGCAGCTTTCTCGTTGGCCTATGCGCGGGTTGATGCGGCTTCGGCGGTGACCATCTTCTGTGGTTCTTCCTGGACGGGCTGAAGGACGATGGTCTTAGCTGCGGCCATGTGCCAGGTCACTTTATAGCGTGAGTTGCTGCCGCAGCCGGTAGCCGAGTCTGTGCCGTGATGGTCGGTTGTGTGACTGTATGTGCTGGTTCCTGCTTTGGCCACCAGCTCGTTGTACGTGAATACCATCTGTTCGGCTGCAACGGGTCCGTCGCAATCGGCCGTGAGTATGCCAGCCAGTTTTCCGGCGAGCCACTTCGCTGCAGCGCCCAGGCCCGGGAAGATGGCCTCGCCCGCGGAGTTCGCCAGTTGGTTGCCTACCGTCTCCAGGGTGGTCTGGGCCTTGCCCGGCGCCGCGTGGCCGGCGTTGACGATCAGGTAATTCAGCGTCACTGTGTCCCCGGGATGGACAGGTACGTTAGAGAAACTGAGGTTCATAGAGTGCGAGCCGTTGTTGACATCGCCCATGGATTTCTGTAGCGATTGTGGCGTGCCGGTTCCGTTCGCCGCCTTCACCAGAAGCGTGAAGGTGACAAAGTCCGTGTCGTTGTGAAGCGAGCGCGTCTCGGTGATCTGAAAAGAATCGAGAGTAAAGCTGAATGCCGTTGGATTGGCCATAATTGATCTCCTATCTAGTCCTGCGCAATTCTCGGGAAGTTCGAACAAAATACTTTACAGCGCATTGAGAAAAGCAAGGAGATCCTGCTTTCGGTTCCAGTGAGGCCGATACGTTATGGAAGGTATGAAGCGGGGACTAGCGGGTGGCGCGCAAACTGCTGGCTAGCTGTGCTTTCGCGAATGCAAGGGCCGGGCTGCCCGAATCGAGCAACGAAGTATATCCCGCAACGGCTTCCTGCAGCAATGCGCGTGCCTCGTTTGGCTTTCCTACTCGTAGCAGAGCTGAACCTTCCACTACGTCGGCACGCAGCAGCCAAATGCGCAAATAGGTCTCCAGGTGATGAGCCTGGATGCGGACTCGCAGCTGCTGGGCCAACGCGACCGCTCCGTTTGGATCGCCCTTGGCAAGACAGAGTTCGGAACGTAAGCTAAGGGCTCGTAAGGCGTTCAGCGGCATAGCTGGAGATATCTGGGCAGGGCCGTAATAGCGACTCAGCAAGCTTTCCGCTTCCTTCAGCTCTTGTCGTCGGATGGCGAGCCGAATCCGGGGCGTCAGAAAGTTGTCGTCCAGTTTCATCCTGACTTTGACCCGGATGGCTTCGGCGTCGGCAAGGTCCGCTCGCGCTTCGGCGAGGCGATCTAGATCGAGATAGATGGCGGCGCGATCTTCCAACATCTGGGCAAGGTAAACCGTATTGGGCCGATGCAATCGCCGATTGGCGACGGCCGCCGAGACCTGGACCAGTCCATCTTGCGGACGACCGTAGGAGGCGAGCGCCATGCCATACTGCAACTGCATTTGCGGAGTGTAGAAGGGGTCGTCAACTCCACGGACGCGGACGCAATCGGCCGTGGCTTTCGCTAGGTAGGTGATTGCCAGGGCGGGGCGTGAAGTCAACGCTAAAAACGTGCCTAGCCGAGATTCGGTTTGAAGCGTATCCACCTCGTCGTCGCCCCCCAGTTGACGAGCATATTGATGTGCCTGGCGATAATCAGTTTCGGCAGCACGATAGTTCATCAAGGCCATTTGCGGCTCGGCAGCGGTTGCGTAGTAGCGAGGCAGATCGGGGTTGGGATCACCGCCGAAGCGCTTCGAAAGTTGAATGGCTTCCTCGAGCGAGCGGGCCGATTCAGTAAAGAGCTGCGCTCTCAACAAAGGCAGCCCCGCGGTGTAGAGGGCGGTACTCAAGTCGGCAGAGGGAGGAGCAAGCCGCAACACGCGGATCGACTCCCGAGCGAGGGCCGTTGCTTTCTCCACGTCGGTACTGGTGTAGTGTTCGGCAAGTTGGGTGAGCAGCCGACCGCGAGTTTCGGATGTAAAATCGTGAGCCGAATCGAGGAGCGCACGGCCCCGCAGCAGGAGTGCTTCGCGGTCGGCCTCGGATCTGGAAGCATGCAGGCAGCTGGCTAAATCAATCAATGCCGGTACGATTGCCGGACTGCGCAGGCCGTACTGCCGCTCCGCCAAGTGCAGCCGCTGGCGCTGAAGGGCGACCCCCTGGTCCTCGAGTCCCAGGTCCTGGTACAGCGAACCGAGTATTTCGAGCATTTTGAGCTTGGCTTCCGGCGCATCGGCAAGGCTGCTGGTGATGGTTTGGGCACCCAGATCCAGAAGTTCGCGGGCGGTGGTGTGTTGTGCTTTGACAGGGTCCGGATGCTTACGACTATTGGCGTGGAAGATGCTTTCGGTAAACTGCTGCACGGCCATAGCCGTCCGTGCTTCCTGCCGGGCCACGCCGGCCTGCCAGAGCGTCAAGCCCAGACCGGCCGTCAACGCGACCAGGACCGCAAGGCCCGCCAGCGCGGCGCCGCGATGACGGCGTAGCCACTTGCCGACGCGATAAGAGACTCGTTCCGGTTGAGCCAGAACGGGCTGGCTTTGCAGGTAGCGCTCCAAATCGGCACGGAAGGCTTCAGCAGTCGGATAGCGCCTGGCGGGTTCGCGCGCGATCGCTTTGAGGACAATGCAATCGAGATCGCCGGCCAGTTGCTTTCGGAGTTTCGCGAGCGTGGTGTTGCGGTCAACAGCCTGTTGGAGTTGGGTGATGGTTTGGCTCGGACGTCGCGGGTCAGCCTGCAAAATGGCTTTTTCCCAGCCGGCGACCGTGTCGCGCTCCGGCGTAAACAGCGGCTGACCGGAAAGGAGATCGGCGAGAACCAGTCCTAGCGAGTAAATATCGGAGGCGGTCGTCATGACGCCGCCGGTGATCTGTTCGGGGGAGGCGAAAGGGAGCGTGAGTGCGCGGCCACCCAGCTGCGTGAGTTCAGTCTCCCGCGCGCCTTCGCCGGACAGCAGTTTGGCAATACCGAAATCGAGAAGCTTCACCTCTCCCCCGGTGGTGACGAGGATGTTTGCCGGTTTGAGATCGCGATGGATCACCAGTCGGGAATGGGCGTGTTCCACAGCTGAGAGCACTTGTAAGAAGAGCTGCAGTCGAGCCCCGACCGGCAGCCGATTCTGGTTGCAGTATTGAGAGAGGTAGCTGCCGTCGACAAACTCCAGCGCTAGGAACGGGCGACCGTTGTGCAAGAAGCCGGCGTCGTAGAGCCGGGCGATCCCGGAGTGCTCGAGCTTGGCTAAGATCTCGCGTTCGCGGCCGAGCCGTTCGGCGAAGTGGCGCGAGTGGGCGCCCAGGTTGGGGAGCTTCAGCGCTATGTCGCGACGAAGCAGCGCGTCGGGTCGATGGGCCAACCAGACCTCACCCATGCCGCCGGATCCGAGCAGGCGCAGCAGCCGGTACGGTTCATACGATTCGGCCCATGCGCTTTCGGGAGCCGCGTCCAGAGCGCACTGAACTTGCTGGTTGATCACCAAAGACAATCCATCGTCGGCAGAGGCATCGCACGCCAGCAGAGCTTCTACTTCCCATCGCACGGCCAGGGGAACGGAAGTTGCCGCGAGATAGCGATGCCGTTCGAGCGGATCGAACTCAACCAGTTCGTGGAAAAGGCTCTCGACTTCCGCGCGGAAAGGCATGGGAGTGACTCGGTCTTAGATGCCGTGAGTCTACTCCATTCGAGAGGAGTTTGCTGGTGCTATTCGAGTTGGTGTGCGAGCCAGGCGCGCGCCAGGCGGATCTCTTTGCGAACGACGTGGACCGGCAGATTGGTGGTTTCGGCAATCTCTTCAGCAGTGAGTCCGCCGAAGAAGCGCAACTCAATCAGCCGACCTTTTAGCTCGGATTCCAGAGCCAGCCTGGTGAGGGCTTCGTCCAGAGCAAGAAAGGTGGAATCATGGGGCGTGCCGAGGTCAGGAAGCTCGGCGATGGCGAACTCCAAGCCAGGGCCGCGTTTTTCTGCATGGCGCGCGCGAGCCATGTCCACCAAAACTTGACGCATCACGCGGGCAGCAATGCCGTAAAAGTGGGATCGATTCTCACAGGCCGGCAAGCGAGCGTTAGCGATGCGCAGAAACGCCTCGTGAACGAGGACGGTGGTCTGCAACGCCTGCCCGCTTTGGCCCGGGTCGGAATGCTCGCGACGGAGTTGACTGCTGGCTAGTTTTTTCAACTCCTGGTAGACGACCGGGATCACTGCATTCAGCGCTTCGCCGTCGCCCTCGTGCGCCTTTTGCAGCAACGCAGTAATGTCCATGACGATTTCTATTTCAGCATTGATGCGGAATGAATGGCGCGCCGGTTTGCGCCGCTTGAGCAAACTCGCGTTTGAGCGACACTCGCTGGGAGAATGCATAAGGAGATCAATGGCAAGACAGATTGTGTTCACTTCAAAAGCCGCAAAGCCGCCGGCCACATACAGTCAAGCAGTCAAGGCTGCAGGCTTGGTATTTGTTTCGGGCACTGCTCCGCATGATCCTGAAACCGGCACAATCAAAGGCACCACGATTCAAGAACAAACTCGACAGTGCCTGGCAAATGTGGCGGCCATCCTTGAGGAAGCCGGCAGCTCACTTGACAAGGTGGTAAGTGCGACCGTTGTGCTGGCAGAAGAGGACGACTTTCCAGGCATGAACGAGGAGTGGTTAAGGTGGTTCCCCTTGAACCCACCCGCTCGCCAAGGTGCCAAGCTCCCTGTTAAAGTTCCAGGATTGAAGGTCTCCATTGCCGCAATTGCCGAGGCCTGACAAGTTCAATCCGAAGCGACCACCTTGCACTTGACGTGCCTGGCATTAGTCAACAAAGATCTACCCTTTGCGATTAGAACGGAGCCGCTGGCGCGGCGGCCGGAAGAGCATTTCGGACGATTGAACAAGTAGCCTTGGTTGCAGGGAAAGGAGTTCTCTGTGACCATACTTTTACAGCGGATGCGCGAGGAACTCGTGCCCCGCACTTACTCGGAAAACAGCGATCCGTTCTTATCTGCATGCAGTAGAGGCGTTCCGCCAGCATGTGCAGAAGCGGTTCGATCACCTGGGACCTGACGATCTTCGCCGTGATCAGGTTTATCTGCTTGAAGACAGGAAACTGGCGACGGCACGGTTGTGATCCAGATTTCCGCGCTTCGATGCTTCTACATCAGGGTTGTTAAGCACCGGGATATGAAGGAGGATCTGCCGTACCCCAAGCGCCGCCCCGCCACCGGCTTCCTTCAAGTCTCGTTATCGGAAGCGCCTCGGCCTCCACTTTGCCACGTACCCCCGACTGTCCTCGCCCAGGCACTCCCGATGAACGCTAACGACTACACAGGGGCGATATTTCTTAGAGATGTACTTCGGACCGGTTCGCAGCGTTTCGCCGATTTTGGCTGACTTCGAATAAGCGGAAATCGTGCAAAGTTGATGGACGGGCGGTCGCTTCGAATCACAGACCAAAGTGGTCGGCCCGTAGCCGCCCACACTTAAAAGGAGCGCCCTGGACGCACGAAAATAACCAGCATGGACTCGAAATAAAAGGATGCTGCTCGCGCTCATGGTTCTGACGCGTGTCCTAAATCTCCTGGTACTCTAAACCTTTACAAAATGCAGTCGAAAGCTTCTAATGAGCAATAACGCATTTTAGCCATCGATCTGCAAAGCAAAGTCTGTTGGCATGCGACGGATGTTCGCTTTCTAGGGAGAATCTACATGCGATTGAGGAACTGCATCGTACTGAGCCTGTTTCTGGGGAGACACTTAGTGTTCGCTGGAGATGTCAGCTATGACGAGACGACGCGAATTACCGGCGGTTCGGCGGTTAGCATGATGAAATTTGCCAGCGTCTTTAGCAAAGATGCTCGGAAGCTTGACCAGCCGATAACGACAAGGATATCGGTGCAGGGCAATCGAATGGCTCGCATCTCCCAAGATCATGCTGAGATCACAGATTTGGATGCCGAAACAATCACCCACATCGACAAACTAAAGCGCGAATATTCTGTCGTCACGTTCGCGCAAATGAGAGAAGCGATGGAGCAGGCGCTAGAGAAAGCCAAGAGCGAGACCAAAGCCAACCAGGCGGGCACCGATCAGACGAGTAGTAAGAAGCCGAATGAGAATGTTGAGCTCAGCTTCGCCGCTCACGCGCGCCAGACGGGTGCGATCAAACAGATCTCTGGCATAGACACGAGCGAAGTGATATTGACACTTGCCATGAACGGAAAGGATAAAGGAAGTGGGCAAGAGGCTGCATTCGGCGTCACGAACGATATGTGGATGGCTTCTGATCTGCCCGGCTATGAAGAGGTTCGAGATTTTGACAGCAAGTTTGCGAAAAAGATTGGCTCTGTTATGAGCGGTGGGCCAGATTTCTCGAAATTGACGCAGCAAGTTGTCGCCAGCGACGCCATGAAGGCGCTCGGAAAAGAGATGTCACAAGTCAAAGGCGTACCTGTTCTGCAGGTGATGCGCATGGGAATGACCGCCAATGGTCAACCCATTCCCGCCGCGAGCGAAGTTCCACTTCCGGCGAACTCATCTACTGGAGGCCACAGCGAAACGGGCAACACTGTTGGTTCTGAGGTGGCCAAGAGCGGAGCGAATGCCGCGCAGCAGACCGCCGCCCAGGAAACAGCCTCGAGAGTGCGTGGCGCGTTGGGAAGCAATCTAGGTTCAGCGATTGGAGGGTTTGGCGGGTTTGGTGGATTCGGGAAAAAGAAAAAGAAAGATTCCGGACAGGATTCTCCTACCACGTCGACGCCAGGCGCTACATCAGGCTCGTCTGATTCGACCGCCACAGCGTCCTCTGCTGCGCAAACCCAGGCTGCTGGCGTGCTACTGGAATCCACGACCGAAATAGGAAAGTTCTCGCGGGAAGTCGACCCGGCAGCCTTACAGGTGCCCGCAGGCTACAAGCAGATAGCGGCGCCGGAACTTAAAAGCAGCCGCTAACCGATGTGCACTGCTGTTGATCTTACTGCATGTAGGCAATCGTTCCAGCCATCCGTAGACGGCGTTGTGAATCGGCAGAAGTGACTGCCATTTCCTGACTGAGTTATCCGGCAAAGTCCGGTCGACCGCCAAACGTAGGCTGAATAGTCAGATCGCCAGTGCAATGGGCCCGGCTATTTAGCCCTCCCTTGCGGCTAGAACGGAGCCGCTGGCGCGGCGGCCGGAAGAGCATTTCTGACGATTGAACAAGTGGCGTTGGTTGCAGGGAAGGAGTTCCCTGTGACCATAGTCTTACAGCGGATGCGCGAGGAACTCGTGCGCCACAGAAACACTTCACACCGCATACGCTACGCCACAGCTATGCGACGCATCTGCTGGAAGCGGGCGCGGACATTCGCAGATCTTGGCTAAGCTTCCAGCAACTGACCATGCTGAGAGCGATTGCGCGCTGCCGCGGGGCGGCATTGGGCGGCCATCTCGATTCCTGTTCCCGATGCGGTCATCAGGCCATCTCTTTATGACTCATGCCGTAACCGGCACTGCCCGAAGTGTCAGACGCAAGCGCGCCAATGATGGCTCACCGCCCGTGAGCGGAAGTGCTCGGCGTTCCTTATGCTCACGTTGTGTTCACCCTGCCGCATGAACTGAACCCGCTTTGCCAGCGGAACCAGGCGTTGCTTTTCAACCTGCTGTTTCGTTCGAGCGCCGCCGCGATGCTCGAAGTCGCTGCGGACCCGAAGCACTAGGAGCCGAGATCGGGTTCCTCAGCATTCTGCATACCTGGGGTCAGAACTTGCTCAGTTCATCCACACGTTCACTGCGTGATTCCCGCTGGCGCGCTAGCACCGGATCACCGGCGCTGGATTCATCCCAAGTATGCTTTCTTCCCAGGCGTTTGTGCATCGTCGAAAGACCTTTCAACCACGTTCTATGGAAATGTCCTCATTGTGGCGCTCCCATGCAGGTCCCTAAAAGTTCTCGACCCTTCAACTCAAGGGGCAATGTAGATTCATCGATACGTCTTAACAACTCGCAATGAAAACTCGACGCCACGACGTGCGCACGCACGCCTCCGCCTACGTGTGTGCTTTTGAGGTACCTATCCGGCTACTTCGATTTAGTCCAATCCTCAGACTCCATAGTCGGGCCGCCCCGCCACCAGTTCCCTTCGAGTCTCGTTATCGAAAGTGCCTCGGCATCCCCCTCGTGGTTGCGAGCGAATGGAACAGAACGCCAGCTTCGTTCTGCTCCATTCAACAGTTGCCTTCTGAAATGCTTCCTGCGGCTGCTGATTTTTAATGCTCGATGGCGGCGCAAACGAGGTCCCGCAACTGGGCTAGGCCGGCTGTGACATCTTTGCCGAGGTGGACTCGCAAAGCCCGGCGATGGCGGTCGGCAAGCACCTGAAAATCGCCTCGCGCCTGGGCGGCTTTCACCGTGCTGAAGGTGTATCGCTGGTCGGGTACGGACAGGTCTTTGGCGTCGTCGCAAGTGATCTGCAAGAAGACGCCCGAGTTTGGTCCGCCCTTGTAAGCCTGGCCGGTGCTGTGGAGGAAGCGGGGACCGAAGCCCAGTACAGTGGCAACATGCTCGGATTCCAGAACTTCTTTGCGCAAGCCTTGCAGCTGCTCTTCGTACTTAGGGAACATTGGGATATAAGCAAGCAGACCGAAGTAGTCGCCTGGCTTGATGCGGTCCATGTGCTGACGAATCACGCTACCGATCGAGTTGCCGCCTTTGAGCAGTTCTTTCGCGTTTGCTTCATCGGTGAACAGCTTTAAGCCGTCCGCTTCCAGGATCGGCTTCTCTTCCGGAAGCGACCCGGACTTTTCGAAGGCGGATGTCAGGTCACGCGTGACGACTTTGCTGGCCTCGACATCAGGTTGGTTGAAGGCGTCAATGCCGATGATGGAACCGGCAACAGCAGTGGCGATCTCCCATTGGAAGAAGACCTGGCCTAGCTGTTGGAGGTCGTCGATCACAATGCGAACAACCGGCTCGCCACTCTTCTCCAGCGCCGATACCACGGTGCCTTGCTCGGTGTCATCGTCGCCGGCGAACTTGATGTAGGCGAAGACTCGATCCTTGCCGTAGATGTCTTTATTCTCGCCCTCTGGTTTGAACAGAGGTTCGCGATCGACCGGGATGAGGCCGTGGCCCTCTTTGCCTGTCGATTCAGCAAGCAACTGCTCCAGCCAAGCACCCAGATCGTGAATGGAATCGGAACAGATGAGCGTTACTTTATCGCGCTTGAAGCGGGCGGCAGCGGTGCCCAGGATGAGACCGAGAGAGACGCCGGGGTTGCTGTAGGAATTGGGGTTCTTGCAATCAGAGACTGTCTCGGCAGTGCGTTTCAGGAACTTCTCGGTGTCAAGACCAGCGGCGGCATGGGGCACCATCCCGAAGTCAGACAGCGCGGAGTAGCGGCCGCCGATGCTGGGAACGCCATGGTAGACGTGACGGAAGCCGAGCTTGGCAGCAACGCCCTCCAGCTTGGAGCCTGGATCGGTAATGGCGATGAAGTGGTGGCCAGCCTGGTCGCCAACGACCTTCTTGGTCTGTTCATAGAAGTACTGCATGTAAATGTTGGGCTCAAGGGTGGTACCGGACTTGCTCGAGACGCAGAAGAGAGTGCGCGCAGGGTCGATCACGTTGCGAAGGCTCTCAATATAGGCCGGATCAGTGGAGTCGAGAACCAGCAGTTCCGGGAAGCCTTCCTGCTTGCCATAGGTGAGCGCGAAGACTTCCGGGCAGAGACTGGAGCCGCCCATGCCGAGAAGAAGCAGGTGAGTGTATCCGTCCTCCCGAACCTCGGCGGCCAATGCCTTGAACTGCGCGATGTTGGCAAGCTGCTGATCGACAACGTTCAGCCAACCGAGCCACTTGGACTCGTCGGTGTTGGTCCAGAGGGAGGCATCCTGCTTCCAAAGCCGGTCCGTCTTGCCTTCGGCATCCCAGCTGTCATGTGCTTTCTTGACTGCCGGTTCCAGATCAGGTGGAAGGGTAAAAGAGTAACTCAACTTAGTGTCGACGGAAGTCATTGGGTGACGCTCACTTTCTTGTTTGAAGATGCGGGAGTGCAACCGATTGTGGCAGATTTCAGTGTGACGAGTGGCGTTTCAGCACTAGGACGGCATTCAGGCCGCCGAAGGCGAAGCTATTGGAGAGAGCGAATTCGACGGAGGCGACTTGGGCGAGGTTGGGTACATAGTTCAGGTCACAGGCAGGGTCAGCGAGACGGTAGTTGACGGTGGGTGGAATAACGCCGCTGCGCAGTGTCAGGACAGTGATGGCAGCTTCAATAGCGCCAGCTGCGCCTAGCGTATGGCCGTGCATGGACTTGGTTGAACTCACCAGCAGCCGGTCCGCGTGACTTCCAAAGACGGAGCGGATGGCGGCAGTTTCAGTGGCGTCGTTGGCTTGGGTGCCGGTGCCATGAGCGTTGATGTAGCCGACCTGTTCGGGAGTAAGTCCGGCATCCCCCAAGGCCCAGCGCATGGCGCGAGCCGGACCTTCGACACAGGGCTGGGTGATGTGGTGAGCATCCGAGCTCATGCCAAATCCGGCGATTTCGGCCAGGATGGTTGCGCCGCGTGCCTCGGCATGGTCCCAGTTTTCGAGCATCAGCATGGCGCCGCCTTCACCCAGGGAGAGGCCGCGGCGGTCGGCGGAAAAGGGGCGGCAACCTTCGGGAGAGACCACCCGCATAGCCTCCCAGGCACGCAGTAAGCCTTCGGCGAAGACGGCTTCGCTACCACCGGCAAGTGCAGCTGTAACCGCGCCGCTGCGGACCATTGAGAACGCCTGGCCGATGGCGTGATTGGAAGACGAGCAGGCGGTGGAGACGGTGTAAGCAGGACCGCAGATGCCGAACTCGAGACAGATGCGGCTGGCTCCGGCGTTGGACATGGTGCGCGGAATGGTAAGGGGAGCTACGCGCGGACTGCCTTCACGATAGAGCCGAAGGTAGCCCTCCTCCACCGCGAACTGGCCGCCGACGCTTGTGCCGGTAATGACAGCCGTGCGTTCTCGCAAGCCGCTGGAGAACTCGATACCGCTTTGGGCGATGGCTTGTCGGGCAGCGACGGCGGCGAACTGGGCAAAGCGGTCCACCATGAGGAGGTCTTTGTCCGAGAAGTGCTGCTGCGGATTGAAAGTAGAGGCCTCGGCGCCGTGAGTAAACTTGTACGGCGGCGAGCCTGCCTCGCGCAGCGGTAAGATGCCGGACTGGCCGGAAGCCAGCTTGCTCCAACATTCGTCCTGATTGTTTCCGAGCGCGCAGACTAAGCCAAGGCCGGTGATTGCGACCCGGTTCAAGCGCCACCTGAGGAAGCAGTCTGGGCCTTTTCGGCAAGCAGGCGGCTGATACCATCGGCGATTTCGCGAAGTGAGCGCATATTGTTGACGCCTTCATCGGGAATCTCAACGCCAAACTCATTCTCGAGGGCGAAGATGATGTTGATACCGTCGAGAGAATCGATTTTCAGCTGCTCGAAGGTGCTGTCGATGGAGATGGAACTGGCGGGTATTCGCTGCGTCTGGGCGATGACTCTGATGATTTTATCTTCGAAGGTTTCGGATTCTGGGGCCTCAGGCATGCGTCCGACATCATGATATCGCTGCGGTCACAAAGGGAAGGATGGTTGGGGTTCTGCGCTGCCGGACGACGGCGGAGGTGGGATCGGCCGGCAGCGCAGCAGGGGGGAGGATTAGTTGAGTAATCCGCCGTGGCCCAGGCATGCAATTTCCCAACCGGAGATGCGGTATTTGGCGAGCATGGGAGGGAGGATCATGTCGAGAATGTTCGGCTTGGGGGAGCGGAAGCAGCAAGGGGCTGAAACGATGGGAACATCGTCCTTGTAGCTGAGCATGGTCAGGTTGCCCGGTTCAACGGGCGCAAGAAAGCGTTCCAGATGTGCGCCGAGGCGGGCCATAGAGCGACCGACAACGTCTTCCGGACCAGCTGGAGCAGTGGTGGAAGCGACCATAATGACGGCCGGTTTCATACGGACCAAGTGTTGGAGCGAACGGGTGACCGGCTCGTCTTCTTCGAGCGCAGTCATGGAGTAGCGGAGGTGAGCGCCAAACTTTTCCAGCCGGGTATGAACCACCGGTTGGAACAAAGTACGGGCGCGCTCGCCGTCGACAGGGTCGGTATAGAGTACGGCAACACCGGCGTCGCGAATGGGCCGGGCTTGCAGAATGGCGCCACGCTCTTCCAGGATGGAGAGCACAGTTTCCAGTTGCGCCCTGGCAATTGCAAAAGGAGCGCTTTTGACTGTTGCGATGCGCTCGCCCGCACGGGCAAAGCGATAATTAGCGACGGTGGCGATAACAACGCTGCTGGTGCAGTTGATCTGCTTGAGCAACTCGTCGTCCACCAGGGTGCAGCAATCTTCAGTGGCGACCAAGTTGGCTCTACCGCCAGCAGCTAGCCGGATCTCGACCGATCCGCAGCACATTGCTTCAGACACCGCCATGACGGCGGCATCTTCCCCTACTTCGCCCTCTTCGAGTTCAGTGACCCAGACTTCCTGCATTCCTTCCGTCTTCAGGAGTCGGATATCCTCGTCACTCAAGATATGACCCTTAGCCAGAAGCTTCCGTCCACCTTGACGAAAGATGGTGCAGCAAAGAATTCGGCCGGCCGAATTTTGGACGTCAACTGTGAGAGCTCGCATTGCTTGTTTCCTCCAGAAACCATTTCGGTACTAGTCAGCTAACTAGTACCTGGGGCTAAGTATACTAGTACGAATGATCAACTAAAAGGGTTTTCTGGAGAATAGAAGTCGAATCTCTGACTTATTTCGACTATTTTGAGGAAAAGTCAACGTAATCTTTACTGATAGTGGAAGTTCTAGGCAAACTACCGCAAATTAAGCTGAATGAGATCGGAAATGGAATTGCTGGAATCTTTTATATACGAAGTCGGGTGACCATTCAGATGCTTGATGACTGCAATTTCGTCACAACTGTTGAACTTGGGACAGCGGAGGCAGTCTTTCCAGACTTTCAGTGGGAGTTCCCCGCGCTCGACTTCTTCGAAGCCAAGACTTCCGAAAAAGGCTGGGACATAGGTAAAAGCAAAAATGGCGTCAAGACCGTTCTCACGAGCTTCTGTCTCGAGCGAGTGAATGAGCCTACGGCCGACCCCGGAGCGCTTGCGTTCAGGACGCACGGCAAGGGAACGAACTTCTGCGCTGGTGGGTGTATAGAAGTGGAGAGCAGCGCAACCGGCCAGGAGATCGTCGGCGTACGCGACTGTGAAGTCACGGATGTTTTCCGATAATTCGAACTCGGTTCGGGGCAGCATGATCCCGGCAGCGGCGTAGTCATTGATCAAGGAGAGTACCGCGGCGATGTCGCGCATGCCGGCTTTACGGACTTGAAGAGCGGAATCGATCATGGGCATTGCCCGAGGGCGAGGCGAGGCGCGTCTGTGTTTGCGGCGGACGGCCAGTGCGTTCCGAGGCGCTCGCCGGCCAGCAAACGGGAAACAACATCGGGTTGGGTGCCGAGTGCGATTGTGACGTCGATATGGGCATCGACGGCGCGCCCAGCGGCCTCCAGTTTGGCCTGCATACCACCATGGGCGACCCCGGTTGCAATCAGGCGATGGGCCTCGCCCGGCAAGAGATGAGAGAGCCATTGCCCTTCGGCGCCCCGGACCCCGCCTACGTCGGTGAGGAAGAGGAGGCGGGAAGCCTGCCAGCCGATTGCGCAAGAGACGGCCATGCTGTCGGCATTCACATTGAAGATCTGGCCAGACTCATTGCCGGCGACGCAGGCCACTACAGGGGTGTAGCCGGCGCTGGTTAGGAGGTCGAGCAAGCGTCCATCGGTGCTCTCGGGTTGACCGACAAACTCGAGTTCAGGGCTCAACTGGCGGGCACGGGTCAGCGATCCATCGATGCCGGATATGCCAACGGCAGAGCGTCCGGCAGCAATGATGGCCGAGACAAGACGTTTGTTGATTCCACCCGCGATGACGTTTGTGACGGCGTCGATGACGGTGGAGTCGGAGACACGGAGACCGTCGACAAAACAGCTTTTGACACCTCGTTCGGCCAGATACCGGGTGACCTGCTTGCCGCCGCCATGCACTACGGCGAGCTGAAGCCCGCCGGCGGCTCGGGCAATCTGGTGGGCCAAGGCGGCCAGACTGTCTGGAGTATCGAGCAAGGTGCCGCCAAGTTTGAGCAGGACTTTCAAAGCAGTCCCTCCCTTTCCGCAAAGCCGAGCATGAGGTTCATGTTCTGAATAGCTTGGCCGGCAGCGCCTTTGACCAGATTATCTTCGACGGCAACGATGACGGCGCGGCGAGTGGAGGGGTTGAAGTGAAAGCCGATGTCGCAGAAGTTGGTGTTTTGGACGGCATGCAGGTCGGGCAATTGGCCGGGCTGGTAGAGGCGGAGGAAAGGCTCGTTGCCATAGCAATCTTCATAGATGGCCAGCAGGTCGGCGGCTGACGCAACGGAAATGGTTTGGAGGTAGATGGTTTCGAGAATGCCGCGGTAGAGCGGAAGCAGTTGAGCGGTGAAGGTGAATTGGTGTTCGCTGAGCCCGGAGTGCTGAAGGACTTCGGGGACGTGCCGATGATCGGAAAATCCGTAGGCGGAGAAGTTGTCGGCGACTTCGCCAAAGCTGGTTTTCAAGCTGGGTTTACGGCCGGCGCCGCTGACTCCGGATTTGGCGTCGCAGATGACGCCGTGCGCACGGTCGAGTACGTTGGCTTGGATGAGTGGACGCAGGACAAGGTTGGCGGCGGTTGGATAACAGCCCGGATTGGCGATCAGTTGGGCGGTACGGATGCGGTCGCGATAGAACTCGGGAAGACCATAGACGGCCTCGCGGAACAGAGCGGGCGCGGTGTGCTCTTCGCCGTACCAGCGGGTGTAGATTTCGGGGTCGCCCAGGCGAAAGGCTCCGCTGAGATCGACGACTTTGACGCCCGCCTGGAGGATGGCAGGGGCGAGATCGAGGGAAACGGCGGGTGGGGTGGCAAGAAAGACCAAGTCGAGCTTGGCGGCGCTAATCGCGTCGGCGGTGGCGGGCAGCGTTGGGTGCGGATCACTTTTTAACGGTGAGATACCGGCAGGAGCATCGGCACGGTGTTCAAGCAGGACGGGACGAGTATAAGGATGGCGTCCGAGAAGGCGAAGGAGTTCGGCACCGCTGTAGCCACGAAAGCCGACGATGCCAATGGCCTTTTCCGAGTATTTATTCACTACAATGCATAAATATACCACGGCAGGCGCACTGAAGTCCGAGGTGCGGCCAAAGTGTTGCTGGTGTGGGTAGCTGTTAGATGGACGGGAGCGGAAACGTCGGGTCATGCGGGGCGGATTGGGCCATGGGAAGCGTCGGATTTGCGTCTGGTTGCGCGCTTTGATGGGGATGGGCAGTTGCTTTCGCTTTCTCCAGCCTGGTTTTGAGGATCTCAAGCTGAAGAAAGTGGCGATCATCGTTGCGATGGCCGTTGGCGATGCGCATCGTCTGCGAAACGAAGCCATCGTGCTCGCGTTGGCGTTCACGGCGGAGTTTAAGCAGTTCATTTAGCGATTTGTGAAAGGCGCGTTCGTGGTGGGCCTGATACCGGAGATAGGTGGAGAGGAGAGTTGCGGCGCAGTGGCCGGGGCGGGCGTCATCGAAACAAAGTTCCTGGAGAGAGGCGGCGCGTTCGGCGAGCCAGCGATGCTTGGCCATGGCATCGACGAGCAGGTGTTCGGTGGGAGTGGAGGGCTTGTGCTCGCTGCGGAGGTCAGCCAGAAGTTGATCGTAGTCCCCTTGCGTTTCCCAGGCAAGGACGACGAAGTTGCTGCCGGTGAGACCGTGGCGAAGGCTGTTCTGGCTGGAAGCGGCTTTGCCTTCGGCGGTTTTCGGACCAGTGGAGGCCTGCGCGTTGCTGCGGTTGGCAGCGAGTTGGGCGGCAGAGAGAGTGTGACTCGTCATGGCTGCAGGGTGACCCGGCTTGCCGCGGGGTATTGCTGCCAAACGCGCCTAAGTGCAGGATTCTGTAGGAGATGAAGATTTTGGGATGGGTGGGAATGGGCTGATAAGAGCCTGGGCTGTCGAAAAAGCAGTTTAAGTTCACCGTTAAACGAAGGGCTGGTGTTTGCGGCGAAAATAGCGGACATTCCGGCGGTCGTGCAGCTCTGTGCGGGGCGGGGTAAATTGTTGAATCGACTCGATATGCTGGTAGCAAGAAGGCGGCCATGGAAGCGGACATTTTGGCGGACAGAGAGGAACAAGTTTTTCTTATGGAACCTCTTCTCTTGAGCGAGACTTTCAGGAATCGCGAAGGATTGCTTGACCTTGTTCTCTCCCCGCTTGCGGACCTTGTCCGCTCGATGAACTGTTACTACTCGAATCTTTATTGAGGGCCACGACACGCACCCGGTCGATATCGAGCGGGCTCTCAGAAATGACTACGCACGGAGCCTAGGAAGCGAGAACTGCAGATAGAGGCTAAGGCGCACATTGAGGTACAGCGGTGGATCGATGGGGGCGGTCTTCCAAGGAGTGAGGCATTCACTGCGAAGGGCATTTGCGAAGTTCATCGTCGCTTCTGCCAAGCGCTGCCGGAAGATCTCCTTTGGGTGGAAAACCCCGCGACGAAAGAACGCGTGCGAGTGACTCGCGGAGAATTGCGGCTGCGAGATGGGCGAGTGGGAAATCACATTGCGATCAGTCCCGGCGCTCTGCCCCAATTCTTGCAGCGATTCGAGCGGGTTTACGGTCGTTTCGGCAAGACAGAGTCGACTCTCGCCAATGCAGCCGCGCACCATGGTCTGCTATGGATGCACCCTTTTCTCGATGGGAACGGGCGCGTGACACGCCTGCTGTCACATGCGGTGTTCCTCGATGTGCTGCAAACCGGTTCGGTCTGGTCAGCAGCACGGGGGTTGGCTAGAAATGTCCAGCAGTATAAAGATCTGCTCGCTAATTGCGACGGTACTCGCCGAAACGATCTGGATGGACGCGGGGTGCTGAGTGAGGAAGCGCTAGCGAAATTTACACGGTTCTTTCTGCACGTCTGTATTGATCAAGTTGATTATATGGAGAGCTCCGTGCAACCCGACAGGCTGCACAGCCGCATTTTGCACTGGGCGAAGGAACAGATCCAATTGGGTGCTCTGCCCAGCAAGGCAGGCAGCCTTTTAGAAGCGGTGCTTTACAGAGGGGAATTGTCCAGGAGCGAAGTGGACACAATGATTGGGACAGGCGAGCGCCAGGCCCGCAGAGTGGTGTCGACGCTTGTGGAACGCGGGGTGCTGGTTTCAGAGAGTCCTCGGGCGCCGCTTCGTCTTGCTTTTCCGGCCGTCTTAGCATCGGCTTGGATGCCGGGGCTTTTTCCGGAATTATCGGGATAACGGTCAGCGAAGTCGGAGATAAGTTCGTTTTGTGATCTCCGAATGCACGAGTACGCCAGTGTCGTCGCGGTGAAGGGATTGGAGGTAAGGGCAGCTGAAACCCATATTTCAGAGCCGAAGGCCTTCGGTGTCTCACTCACGGTAACGCGACCGGCGGAGGTCGGTATGTGGCTTTAGTCGAGGTCGGCGAAAAGGTCCTGCAATGGAATGCGGATGGGAGAGAGGTCGATCGTCAGAATCTTGTTTTCGGGTTCGCGGAAATCTCCGTAACTGCAGACGTATGCGCGGCGCCCGACTGGATCCAGCACCCAGATGTTCGGGACTCCGAAGGCTCGGTAATCGTTTATGCGCTCTTGCATGCTGCGGAGAGTGTCGTCTTTGGATAAACTTTCGATGCAGAGCAGCGGGGGATGGGTAAAGATCTGTTGAATCTGCTGGCCGCGAGAGATGACGGAGACGTCGGGAACACGATACCGGGTTGGAGAGACTTGGATGCGTTGCTCGGGAAGGACACGGATGTCCCATTCGCGTGCGTGCTGACGCATGGCAGCGACTAGCGCGCCTTGTAAATTACTGTGTTCGTATTCACCCACGTTTCGTTCGACCAGTTGCCCATCGAGCAGTTCCTGGTCCGGACGATAAGTGGTTTTCAGATATTCAGTCGTCGAAACTAGAACAGCAGTGGACATCGCTTGATCTTTTAGGTACTTTCAGCGTAGCCGAGGAAGCATTTGTTCAAGTGCTAAGTGAGTTTCTATCGCAGTTGCGCTGACACAACTGATTTGGGGCGCTTTGGGATGGCAAGCGACCACCGCGTCAAGTTGTTCTCCCTCGTGCTTGTTTTCGTCGTGCGTTCTCGGTGAACTTTTTGGGTTGGGGACACGCCTACGCATGTGCCTGGCTCTTTCTGTTACCTATCTCCCCGGTTCATACCGAGTCCTTAGACATCCGGCCGGGGATGTCCCCGAGTGGGTTATCGGGTTTTCTCGCGGGTTGCTCGGCAGGTCACAGTATCTCTTTGCGACCATAGATTCAGGATGAGTTCCGCGACGCGAGCACGATTGTAGAGGATGGCACCGCTTCGTCCCGAAAGAATCCGGCGCCTGCGCGCATCTTCGGACCGGCACCCTCACTGGGTCAGCATGTCGTCGCGCATTTCGCGTGCGCCCGAAACCGCTCGCTTTCTCCGGCGTGCTGCGCCCGCGCTTTTTCATGAGATTTCAAAGGATTACCGCCGGGTCAGCCACCCTGCCCCGCTGCATCCGGACCCAAGCCGGTGGTCCAATGACGGTCTGCATGTAGCCTGGCTGGGCCACAGCACGGTGCTGCTGAAAATTCATGGGGTTACCATCCTGACTGACCCGGTTTTCAGCTCCCGTATTGGACTGAATCTCGGGCCGTTAACTCTGGGGGTCAAGCGGCTGGTGGAGATTGCGACTCCGCTGGTGCAACTGCCGCCAATCGATTTGATTCTGCTGTCGCACGCGCATATGGATCACTTTGATCTGCCCAGTTTGCGTCAGCTGGAGAACAGTGCGACTCAGGTGATCACGGCTACACGGACCAGTGATCTGCTCCGTTCGCGCCGCTATGCCAGCGTCCACGAGCTGCGTTGGAATGAGAACACTTCGCTGGGGCCCTTGCGAATACAGGCTTTCGAAGTGGCGCATTGGGGAGCGCGCATGCGCAGCGACGTGTATCGCGGCTATAACGGTTATGTGGTCGAACTGGGCAATTACCGAGTTTTATTTGGGGGCGATACGGCGATCACGGATTCATTCAAGAAGCTTCGTTCGTCGAGGAAGATCGATCTAGCGATTATGCCGATTGGCGCTTACGACCCGTGGATTCGGGTTCACTGCAACCCTGAGCAAGCGCTGGCGATGGCCAATGACGCCGGCGCCGAATATATTTTGCCCGTCCATCACCAGACTTTTAAGTTAAGCAACGAGGGATTGCTGGAACCGATCGAGCGATTGCTAACGGCGGCAGGGTCGTCGGATGACCGGATATGTCTTCGTAAGATTGGGCAGGAGTTTCGGCTCTAAGATGAGAGCTCAAGGAGCAACTACTATCGTTCCTCCCTGTTTGTTGATTTTCTGTATGGCTTGTCCAGCGATGGCTGCAGCTCTACAACATCAGAAGCTAGACCGTGACTTGGAGCAGCTTTGCGACAGTTTTCCTGCGCGAGTTGGGGTTTGCGCGCTTGATAATACAGGTGCTTCGTGTGTGAATGGCAGCCAAGCGTTTTCGCTTCAGAGTGTAATGAAGTTAGTAGTTAGCCTTGCAGTGCTGGACGCGGCTGATCGCGGCAAACTGGACTTGAATGACGAGGTGGTTGTGCATCGCCAAGATCTAAGCCTGTATGTGGAGCCGTTGGCAGAACTCGTCGAGCCGCGAGGATTTCGCACCACCGTCGGGGATCTAATTCGTCGCGCAATAATAGACAGCGATAGCGCTGCAGGCGACCTACTAATCAGGCGGCTTGGAGGCCCACAGCAGATCCAAGCTTTTCTTCAACGAAAGCGAGTGAAGGGCGTTAGGATTGATCGTGATGAAAGACACTTGCAGACTGAGATCATAGGGCTCACCTGGCGACCTGAGTACGTTCATCCAGACAACCTCCATCGCGCGATTGCCAAGGTTCCTGCAATACGGAGGAGCAATGCATATCGGCGCTATCAGGTCGATCTCAAGGATACAGCGACACCTTTCGGCATGGCTTCGCTTCTTCAGAGGCTAGCTGCCGGTGAACTGTTGGGGACTTCATCAACACGCTTTGTCTTAAATACATTGGCTCAGACAGTTACTTTTCCGGACCGCCTCAAAGCAGGGGTTCCGAATGGATGGCTTTGCATGCACAAAACCGGCACAAGCGGCAGTTGGAGAGGCGTAACGGCGGCCACTAATGATGTCGCCATCTTCAAGGCTCCAGATGGGACAAATTTACCAGTTGCAGTGTTTATAGCGGACACCAAACAACCATCGGAGGCGCGATCCCAGTTGATGCGGAGGATTGCTTCGGCTGTAGTCGCTGACTTTCAGTAGGTCAGACGCTTCGCGATTGCTGGAGGGCGGCTTCGGAGCGAAGTCTTCTTCGTCG
Organism: uncultured Bryobacteraceae bacterium; assembly: GCA_964248405.1. Classification (GTDB taxonomy): domain Bacteria; phylum Acidobacteriota; class Terriglobia; order Bryobacterales; family Bryobacteraceae; genus Bog-105. The sequence continues at coordinate 127,350 of CAXTYH010000008.1, read as the reverse complement.
TGGCTTCCAGCGGTGGAGAAAGAAAAGGGCGGGACTGGCGAGGCCGATCGTCCAGTGGGCGATGGAAATAGCCGAACGCGGCGCGTCGTTTCCGACGTAGTAAAGCAAGTAGCCCGTCAGGATCAAAACGATGAAGCCCGTGATGAGTGAGATGCCGGATTTCTTGCGTTTGGGAAAAGGCAGCGCCTTGGAGACGTGGATGCCCCAGAGAAGTCCAAATATCCAGATAGAGGCGAAGGCGAAAGCTCCGTGGAGTTTCAGCCACCAGATTTCGGAGGGATGGGGTGTCGGCCCGAACTCGCCGGTTCGCTGGAAGAAGTAATGAAAGAGCAGCCACAATCCACCGGAGAGCCACAGACCGATGGCTGTGACGTATAGCTGCCACCGCCGTCCACCGGCGATCCGGCCTGAGTATAGGGGTCGATTGGTAGTCACGCCCAGTGACTCCACTCGCCAGTGGCTTGGTGCACAAAGGCTTCTGCTGAGAAACGACGAAGCGTGCGGGCGCTTTGGGCAGGGCCGGCGAGGACGAATTTAGTCAGCCCGTCGGCAACCATGCAGCTTTCGGCTACTACTGAGACGAAAGTGCCGGGCGGAAGAGGCTTGCGATTGCGGCCATGAATGTGAACGCCGACCGTATCGGTAGTACAGCTGCCGGCGACGCTGCCTTCGGACAGTTCGAGTACCGGAACAAACTTCGCGGCCGGCTCCAGCTTGATGCGCAAAGCTATGCGTTCCGGCGTTGGACCTAGCACCCGCAGATCGCCGCCTGCGTTGATAACGGCAGAAGAAACGCCGGCTGCGAGCAGTGCCTTCGCAGCACAATCCACAGCGTAGCCCTTGGCAATCCCACCTAAGTCGATGGAGAGTGGTTTGGTGAACGAGACAGTTCGGTCAGGACAGAGCTGTATGTCGCGCCATGTTCCGCACGGGATACCGAAGTCGGGCGGCGTCGGGAGTAAACCACTCTTAACCAGCGATGGTGTGACGGTTACATCGAAGAGACCGTCTGTTTCAGCGGAGAGGTGTTGTGCGCAGGCAAGAACAGTCCAAAGACCGCTGGAAACGGGAACTGGGCGCAGATGAGCAGTTCGATTCAGGCAGGACAGTTCGCTACCGAAGCGGTGGAAACTCATTCGGTGGTGAACGTCCTGAATGGCTGAGAACGCGTTCTCAATAGCGTATGTGGCCTCGCTTGGGGAGAGGTCGGCAACCCGAACCGAGACCAGCGTGCCCAGTAGAGGCCGTGCCCGCTCCGTGACTGAATGTGAGCGTGCCCGCTCAGTGACTGGGTGCGAGGAGGACTGCATAGGTGGCGAGAAGGCGGTTGACGCCGTCGGTAATGTGACGGCAGGACAGGGTTGCGCCCGAAATGTTCTGGATATCTTTGTCGAGCCGGAGCTTGGGGCCGGGTTGCTTACCGCTGAATTGGGCGCGCCAGGCGGCATTTCGAATGGCGTCGCCGTAGGCTTCGCGGTACTCAAGAATCTCGACCCCTTTCACACCACCCTTGGCGTCGAGCGCCACAGCGAGCGGGATGAAATCGTGCTTGCCGATCACTTCGTCAGCGATGAACCAGCCACCGGTCGAGGCGCTCCACGCTTTGAGTTGTCGATTGTGAACGTTTGTTCCGGAAGCTTTTTCGATGGCTTTCACCTGCTCGTCGGTAAGCTGGCGGAACTCGGGCTTGAACGTAGCGCCGGGAAACAGAGAGGCCTGCGCCTGTTCAACGGTGAGGAACACTTTCGCAAAAGCGGGACCGCCTAGTGTGGCGAGCGCGGCAATTGGTAGCAGGGTGAGTTTTGCTTTCATAACGGCGCCTAGAAGTACCAACCAAACCGCAGCCGCGCGCGAAATTTTTCGAAGTCGTTGTCGTAGTCGCGACCGCCAACGATAGTCCCGGGAACGGTAGCTGAGTGCGTGTTTGCCCAAGGCATCTGTTCCACGAACGTCGCGGTAGCGAAGAAGTGTTTGCCTCCGTAGTGAACCGTGGGCCCGAGATAGTAGCCGCTATTGGTCAGGTTCTGGAAGACGTAGCTGTTGAACTCGCGCTCGTTTATCAACTCGGCGCCGAGCGACCAGCTGGGACGAAAGCGATACGTTACGCCAGTCGATACGTTGACGTCAGTTTCATATCCGAAGGTTTTCGAATCGGGGTCGCGCCGCCACTCGGGAGCATAGGTGAAATTGGCTGCAATTACCAGACGATCGTCCTGGTAATTTTTCTGCGCGATAAGGCGCGTTTCAGATTCTATGAAGCCTGCGCCGATTGTTGGTTCTTCGTACAGGGCCAGTCCGATGGAGTGCCGATAAGGGCTGAGGATGCGGAAAATCGCCTCGCCCGAGGTGCCGATGTAGCGGGAGCGATGATATCGGTCATTGGGACCCGGCGTGTCATAGGAAAACTGTTCGGGCGGCGTGGTGACCCCGAACGGGCCGTTGCGAAAAGCCGTTGTGGAGTCGTAGTTCGCGTACAACGAAAACTGGAACCGATCCGTAACGCCGTACTCCACCTCCGTTCGGTTGCTCTGTTCCCAGAACTTGCCCGACGCCTTGGCAAATCGGGTGGTAGACCACTGTTCCACTTCCCATTTGCCTTTTGGCAGCAAGTCGGTGGTGTAGCTAAACCCGAACAGCGGCTCGTCAGCCAAAGCCAGTTTGGGTATGACGAGAGAAACGAGTGCGGCCAGTAACAGACCGCTCCATGTACGTAGCAAACCTTTCTCCTCAATATACGACCGTCGCGGTCCTATATCTCTACTCAGAGACTGCCAAGAGGCAAAGCAGCTGGTCATCGGATAATCAGCGAATGGAGAAAATCTGGGGGGCAGGAGCACTAAGAGCCCCGCCGCAGTGTGGTGATCGATGCGAAATCAAGCCTCTCTGGCGCAGAATCCTGGGAGAGGATGTCGGGCCCGTCAGGAGATTTTAAAGACGTAGGCGTACTCGCCGACTCTTTTGCTGGGCAACTGTAGCTTCAGACCGGTTGCGTCGCGCGTCCATTCAATGGGGCGCTGTGAACCAAGCAAATCAACGTGTCGGATCTCGGTAGCGAGCCCCGGAGCGTCCTTCGCCAGGGATTTGACGGTGAGCTTGCCGTCGGCGGGCCACCCGAGAGCGATGGCGTAAAGAGTTTTGCCTTTGGTGGTGAAGCGAATATCCTGGCTCGAATAGGGCGCAGTGGCAGCGTCGTGGAAAGCACCGCCCTCGACTCGGGTCGGTCCTTCTCCGAAGGTGCTCCAGGGACGCGTCCCATAGATCGCTTCGCCATTCACCGCCAGCCACGTTCCTATTTTCGCGAGAATTTGCGCTGCCTGGTCAGGAATGGTTCCGTCTGGTTTGGGCCCAATGTTGAGCAGCAGAGCACCATTTTTGCTGACCACGTCAACTAACTCGCCAATGAGCGATTCGGGCGAACGAAAGGTATCGTTCTCTACGTAGCCCCAGGATTTGACGCTTATGGACGTATCGGTCTGCCAGAACAACTTGCGCGGGGCCTCTAATTGGCCACGTTCGATATCGAGGACAGCGGCTCCTTCCGGAAAGGCAGTGTTTTTGTAGTCAATAACGGCAGTGGCGTGGCGGGCTGCCGCCTCGTTGTAGTAGAAGGAAGCAAAGCGCTGCAAGTAGGGCGCGACCTCTTTTGTGTTGATCCACCAGTCGAAGTAAACTACGTCGGGCCTATATTTATTGACGATCTCGGCCGTGCGCGCGAGCCAGTCGTCGAGGAAGGCACCGTCGGGATGGGCGGCCCACTTCTGCCCATTTCGATCGGTGACACCGGCGTGCGCCGGGCCGTAGAAAGCGGCGTAGCGGGCGTCCTGCACATCTGACGGGTGTTCGCGGCCGCCGTTCATGAAAAAGTAGTGCTCAATGCGATGGGTGGAGACACCAAAATGCAGCCCTTGGGCACGCACCGCCGCAGCGAGTTCGCCGACCGTGTCGCGCTTAGGCCCCATGCGCGCAGCGGTCCAGACGGAGAGATCAGAATCGTACATAGCAAAGCCGTCATGATGTTCGGCCACAGGAATGACGTACTTGGCCCCTGATTGCTCAAACAGCCTTGCCCAGGCGTTCGGGTCGAAGTGTTGCGCCTGAAATAACGGAATGTAATCTTTGTAGCCGAAGGCGGTTTCCGGGCCGTGATTTTCGATTTGGTGCTGATATTCCGGCCTACCTTGCCCGTACATGTTGCGTGGATACCATTCGTTGCCGAAAGCCGGAACGGCATAGACGCCCCAGTGCAGGAAGATGCCGAACTTGGCGTCCTGATACCAGTCGGGGATGGTGTAGCGCTCCAGCGAAGGCCAATCCGGACGAAAGGGTCCCTGCTTTGCCTCTTTATCAACCTGTTGCAGGAGGGCTTTGCGCCTGCTGTCGAACTGGCTGACAGACTTCTGCCAGACTACGTCGTTCGCGTCAGGGTTCTGAGCGAAAGCAGATGCGCCTGCAAGCAGGAGGAGCGAGACCAGACCGCGTATCTTCATCGGAAACTGGCGCTATTGTATCGGGCGATTAGCGTCCCTGCATGGCAGGCGGCAGCACGCTGGAGAGGGCCCTTCGTCCACCCTCAGTGACCAGACCGAAGAGGATGTGGGCGACCAGCGCGCTTCCATGCGAGGAGGCTTTTCGTTCGAAAGGGTTGGACAGACCAGCAGCAGCCATGGCCAGTTCGTCGCCGACAAGCCAGAGGCCAACGCCAAAAGCAATACCGAAGCCGGCACGTGTCGCCGGCCGCTTAGCCACTGCCGCTCCGTAGGCCGCACCTGACAGAAGCCCGTAGGCATAGTGGAGCCAGAGCGCTGCCTCCAGGGCTTCTTCCCTGGAGAGTACCGCGAGGTTAAAGGCGGCGCAGACTTGGTCTACCGAGCCTATGTCGGCTTCCTCGTCAAGTCCAAAGATGCCGCTGTCGGCGCTCGCGTGTGCCCGCGCATCCCATTGCAGACGGAACCGCTGCATGGCCCACGCTCCGGCAAGGCCGCCAACCGCACCTGCCAAACTGTCCCGAAGAACGCCCATCGTAACCCCTATCTTGCACTTGTTCGTCAGAGAATGAAAGGGCGCTACAAATGATTACAACCTGCTCAATTACGACAGGGCCGACCAACGGATGGTACGTTCTCGCTGATGCCGACACTGGCAGACAAGATTGAACAAACCAGAGGGGCGCTCTCTTCGGCTCTGCAGAGCGATGAGATGCGTCCGCTCCAGGCGTTGCTGCCGGGAAGCCGTAATGAGTTGCTGGCCTGGTCCACTACGTTTTGGGATACGCGGAAATTCCCTGCTGCAGCGGCCGGCCAACTCCAGGCCGCTGACCAGTCGTCGCCTGGCAAGCACTTACCCTATCGCTTTCTTCTTCTGAACAACGGCCTGGGTAGCCTGGAACGTTTACAGGAACTGCCGCTCGACGAGGGAGTGAAGCAGTTGATCTGTGACGAGTACAGCGCCTTTGCCTCCGCAGACCCTGAGTGGCTGCACTTGTTCGACCCGGGAGAGTATTCGTATCGGGCTTTGGTCGGCATCAGCCTGTGCCGGCGGTTTCGGGCCGGCCTGCTCGATTGGGAGGACGCCGGTTTTCCGCGGTCGTGGTTCGCGCGATTGCCCCGCAAGGATCTGCTAAGAACCATTCGCTTCCTGCTGTTCCGCATGGGCGGACGGCAACAACTTTGGTTTCCGCACAATGCGTTTTTGCGTGGAAAGGTCCAGTTTATGCGGGAGCGGGAGTGGGAGGCGAGCTTGCTGTTGATGGCTGAATCTATGCGGCTGCAGCCACAGATCAAGGGAATCATCACCGGCTCGTGGTTCTACTCCCCCGAGACTCATCGCGTTACGCCGCACCTAAGCTGGACCACCCGGATCTTTTTGGAGAACGGCGCACTGCTGACAGATATCGGGCCGGCTGACCCCGGGGCGGGGTTCATACAAGGCAGCAAGGAGCGCGCGGAACTCTATCAATCAGGCGAGTATCGGCCGACCGAAACCATTCTGCTCTGGGCACGCAAAGATATTCTGAACTGGCTGAGGAACCGGCCGGCCAAACCCTCTAAACGCTGATCTGCGCTGGCCTTTGGGGGTCGTTCGGTGCCCTATACTAAGAGTTCGAACAGCGATGGAGCTGGCGCTTTTTTATTGGTAATGATTGACAATATCGACAAACTTAAGGGAGCCTTCATTGAGAATGTGGGCGTTCGTGCCGATACCGACTGGCAGAAGTTGGCATACGGGAGCACCCCTGGTTGGGACTCGGTGGCGCACATGGCGCTGATCTCAGGTATCGAGAACGCCTTCGATATCATGCTGAACACCGATGAGGTGATCAATATGAGCGACTTCAGCAAGGCCAAACAGATTGTCGCCTCGCATGGCATTGCTCTGGGTGCATAAGTACTCAGGGATAAGAGCATTCGATGCTCAAAGGTAAGGTAGCCTTTGTTACCGGTTCGACACGGGGGATCGGCTGGGCTGTTGCAAGAACATTTGCCCGAGAAGGGGCCAATTTATTTCTGAACGGGGTTTCTGACCAGGCGCGGTTAAGCGATTGCGCAGGACAGATTCGTAGCGAATTCGGTGTAGAGTGCAGCGGTTTTCTGGCCGATGTTTGCGATCCGACTTCGGTGAAGCGCTGCTACACGGAAATCTTCAAAAAGTATAAGCGCCTGGATGTGCTGGTGAACAACGCCGGCATCCTGGATGATGCACTGCTGGGCATGATTCCGGATGCGACCATTAATCGGACAATTCAAATCAATACGATTGGGCCGATCTACCATTTGCAGGAAGCAGCGCGGCTGATGTCGCGAAATAAGAGCGGCTCGATCATAAACATCAGTTCGATTATCGGGCGTGTAGGCAATGAGGGGCAGGCAGTGTATGGCGCATCGAAAGCTGCGTTGATCGGTTTGACTCTCTCGGCGGCAAAAGAACTCGCGCCCAAGAACATTCGCGTGAATGTTGTGGCTCCCGGCTTTATCGGGACCGATATGGTGAAGCAGTTGCCGCCGGCTAAGTACGAGGAGCGGGTACGATCGATCAAGATGGGTCGGGTAGGTGAAGCGCAGGATGTGGCCAATGCGGTTCTTTTCCTGGCATCTGATTTGTCGGCGTACATCACCGGCCAAGTGCTTGGGGTTGATGGCGGCATGCTCATTTAGGCGTACGTATGTTTCTGCTCGATCAGGCTGACCCGGCTGCGGAAGCGTTGCACGACTCCGAGCGCTCAGAGACAGTGACATACGGCAGGCTGGCACAGTTGGTTGACAAGCTACGCCGGCAATTTCGCGCGTCGAGCAAGCAACTGGTGTTCCACTTTGGCCGGAACGATCTGCAATCGCTGGTCTGGTATCTGGCCGCCGTTGAGGCTGGGCAAGCAATCGCTCTTCTGGATGATGCACTGGCGCCGGCGTTGAAGGTTCAATTAATCGACCGGTATCGGCCGGACTGGATTGTTTATTCGAATCCCGACATCAAACTGGGCGACACCGGCGAGTACGTAAGCGCGCCCGTTGCCATTCCCAATGCGTTTGCTCTTACCCGGCACGCTCCCGTGACCGACGGCCATGAGATTCATCCTGATCTGGCGGTGTTGCTGTCAACATCCGGAAGCACAGGGAGCCCGAAGTTTGTTCGGCTGACGCAGAGCAATATTGAGAGCAATGCGGAGTCGATCTCTCAAGCTTTAGAGATCAACGAAAGCGAGTGCGCCATTACCAGCCTGCCGTTCTACTACTCGTACGGGCTGTCGGTGATCAACACCCACTTGCTGCGAGGCGCAAGGCTGGCATTGACTCGCGAATCGATCGTTGCGCCGGGCTTTTGGAATGCCTTCCGCCAAGCGCGGTGCACCTCATTTTCCGGCGTTCCATATACCTATGAGATGTTGAGCCGTCGAATTAAGCTGAGCGATCTCCATCTGCCGACGCTGCGTACGCTTACGCAAGCCGGGGGCAAACTGGCCGACAAGTTGGTCAGCGAGTTTCATAGGGAGATGGCGCGGCGCGATGGGCGTTTTTATGCGATGTACGGACAGACGGAGGCTACCGCGCGGATCGCTATTCTCCCTTGGAACCGCTTGCCGGACAAGCTGGGCTCGGCAGGGCGAGTGATTCCGGGCGGCTCAATCAGGATTGACACCGATGATGGACGCGGCGCTCTACAGGACAGCAGCGGCGAATTGGTTTATCGCGGCCCGAATGTGATGCTGGGGTACGCTACCTGTCGCGCCGATCTGGCGAAGGGTGATGAGATGGGCGGTGAACTGCGCACGGGTGACGTTGCTTCCCTGGACGACGAAGGTTTCGTTCACATTAAAGGACGGTTGAAACGTGATGCCAAGCTGTTCGGTATGCGGGTCAATCTGGACGAAGTGGAGGCACTGCTGAAGGGCCACGCGACCGCTGCGGTGATAGGCGCGGGCGAGAAGCTGGCGATATTTTGTGAAGGCACGGGCGATCCCGAAGCGCTTCGCACACACTTGGCGACAACGTTGCGAGTGCATCCTACAGCGTTTCTGTTTCGCACGGTTGAGCAGTTGCCTCTGAATGCGAATGGCAAAGTGGACTACGCTCACTTGCAAGGCCTGCTATGAACTTTGATGAACTGCTGGCGGTGCCGCAGTACAGTCTGCCGCAGCCGGAAAAGGAGCGGGTGCTGCTTACGTTGCTCAACGATCTGACTAGCTATCACCGGGAGCGCTGCCCCGAGTACCACCGCCTGACCGATGTGCTGCGTCCAGGTTATGAGCGCGCGAACACAATGGCTGAGCTACCGTTTGTTCCCGTTGGGTTGTTCAAGAGTCACCTGCTAAGCAGTGTTCCGAAAGAGAAGCGCTTCAAGACCCTGACCTCGAGTGGAACCACCGGGCAGCAGGTGAGCCAGATAGTTCTCGATCAGGAAACAGCGCGGCGTCAGACGACAGCCTTGAGCCGCATCATGACGCACGTGCTCGGTCCCGAACGACTGCCCATGATCATGATCGAGAGCGGTGCACTGGTTAAAGATCGTACCCGTTTCAGCGCACGGGCGGCTGGTGTTCTTGGTATGGCAAACTTCGGGCGCAGTCACTTTTATGCGCTGGACGACAACATGCAGTTAGATGAGGCCGGGCTCCAGCAATTCCTTGAGAAGCATGGCAGCCACCCTTTCCTGATGTTCGGTTTCACCTTTATGGTGTGGCAGTACCTGTATCAACGAATAAAGAACAGGCACTTCGACCTTTCAAACGGCGTGCTGATTCATAGCGGCGGATGGAAGAAGCTGCAGGATCAAGCGGTAAGCAATGAAGAGTTTAAGCAGCGCCTGTTTGAGGCTTCGGGGCTGCGGCGCATCTACAACTTCTATGGCATGGTGGAGCAGGTGGGAAGCATCTACCTGGAAGGCGAGGATGGCTATCTGTACCCGCCGAACTTCAGCGATGTCATCATTCGAGACGTGAACACCTGGCAGGAGGTGACGCCTGGCAAGCCCGGTCTGATTCAGGTAGTCAGCGTGTTGCCGCTGAGCTATCCGGGCCATTCCATTCTCACCGAAGATATCGGCGTTCAGCAGGAGAACGATCCGGATCGGAGCGGGCGACAGGGCAAAGCATTCACCGTGACCGGACGGGTTCCGAAAGCCGAATTGCGCGGCTGCAGTGACACCCACGAAGTAGCAAGGTGATTGTTCAACAACTTACGCCTGTAGCCGAATCGATTGAACTGGAGACGTTGCTCAACCGGCTCTCTCGACCGACGCAGACGTTACAGCCATTCTCGGACGAAGTCGTTGAATTCTGCCATGCTCTGTCACGCCGAATCTTCGCTGATCCGGAAGCAAAAACTTATCCGGAGTTGCAGTCACTGGCGTTCTGGATGCGGAAGTCTGAAGTTCTGCGCATGCGGGCGGAGTTTCAAAGTGCAGACCGTGCGCCGCTCCGATTAACGCCGCGCGGTCTGGTGTTCCATGTTCCTCCGACCAACGTGGACACCATTTCGATCTATTCTTTGCTGCTTGCTCTGCTGACTGGAAACCGGAATATTGTGCGGTTGTCTCCGCGAGCTGCCGTGCAATCGCACATTCTGGTCCGTTTGTTGAATGTAGAAGCGCAGGGGGCCGGGCCTGCTTTGCAGTCGGGAACGTCAGTGATTAGCTACCGAAGAGATGACGCGATTACAGCAGCTATTTCACGGGTCTGTGACGTGCGGGTAATCTGGGGCGGGGACGCTACGGTAAACACGATTCGGGCGTTTCCGCTTTCGCCGCACGGGCGTGATATTTCGTTTCCTGATCGTTATTCAATGAGCGCAATTGAGACGTCGCGGTACTTGGAGGCAAGCGATGCCGCGCGTCGGGATTTGGCTGCGCGCTTCTTCAATGATGTGTATTGGTTCGATCAGATGGCCTGTTCGTCGCCGCATCTGATCGCCTGGTTTGGAGAGGACGCGGGAGCCTCGATCACGGCAAGCCGTGATTTCTACGCACGGGTAGGAGCTTATGCTCAATCGCGGGGCGTGCAATCGGAGCCGGCTACACGCATTGCCAAGTTTACTTTTGCGTGTCGCGCAATTTTGGATCGGCCGGTGATCCGATATCGTAACTTCCACAATGAACTGACTGTTGTTGAAGTGGAAGGCCTGTCCGGGCTCAGCCGCGAACATAGTGGCGGAGGGCTGCTCTATCATGTTTTTCTGCGCCGCTTAAATGATTTGGTTCCGTTCATTGAGCGCCGTGACCAGACCTTGAGCCAGTTTGGTTTCACTCTGCCGGAACTTGACGGTTTGGTGCAGGAATTGAACGGCCGGGGAATCGATCGGATCGTGCCCATCGGCGATGCGCTTTCGTTTCGTCGGCATTGGGATGGGATGGATCTTTTTGCGGAGCTGACTCGCGCGGTTTATATTCATCCGGTGTAGCCCCGGTCCAGGTGGTACTAGGGTTAAACTATTTGGCAGGATTGGCGCTGATTGCTGGTTTGAATTGATGTATGGGTATGGCAGAATTAGATGTATGAAGAAGACGTTGAATATTGATGATGAGCTTTTCGAGGAGGCAAAGACAGCCTGCCGTGCTACTACCGATACCGAGACCGTTCGGTTAGGTCTTCAGGCTTTGGTGCGGGGCGCGGCTTATGATCGACTCCGGGCCCTCCGGGGTACAGAGCCCGATGCGCAAGATGTTCCGAGGCGTCGCGAGGAAACGCCCGCGCAAGACGAGGTTGCCTGATTGGTTCTAGTCGACAGTTCGGTATGGGTTCGTTTTCTTGCGAATCGGGCACCCTACTCAGAGCGGTTGGATCACTTACTCGCTGTGGATGGGGTGCTAGGACACGAGTTGGTCTACGGAGAACTTCTGATAGGCGATTGTGGGGGACGGCGGGAGTTCCTGAACAATTACCGGAGTATGAGTCAGGCGCGCATCATTCCGCACCTTGAGGTGGTAGAGTTCGTCCGCCATCGAGGCGTTCATGGTCGCGGCATTGGTTGGATTGATGCTCACCTTGTGGCTTCGGCGCTTGTGGAGCGAGTTCGCTTGTGGACAGTGGACTTACGTCTGGAGACTGTAGCGACAGAACTCGGCATCGCTTACAGTTAGTTCGGGTTTACGCGTGGACAGCCGAACAGTAAACAGGCTGATCACGAGTGAGATGTGGCCGGTTCTTCGCGCCCAGGGCTTTTCGAAATTCAACGGGAAGTCTGCCTATCGATATCGAGGGCCGATTATCGACGTAGTCAACTTCCAATCTTTTAGTTCGCACTTAGCCGAAGGTTTGGGCTGCACCACATTTTCTTTCGCGTTGAACTTGGGCGTTTATCTGGATAGCAGCATAGAAGATCGCCTCGTCAGGCAGGATAAACGAGGGCGGCTTCTGCCATATGAGTATGAGTGCCCGTTCCGAGCCCACTTAGAAAAAAGGACGCCGGTAGATGGCTTTCAGCGGGCGAACATCTTCTACGTAGATGCCAGTGGAAGGACGGTGGCTGCTTGCCTCCAAGAGTCGCGCACTCTCTTACAGAAAGCTGCACCATTATGGTTCGGCCTGTTCGACGATCTTTCACGGGCTATCAATTACCTCGAGAATGTTGATGTCGATCTGCTGTTGCCCGATTGTCTGAGGATTGGGCCGGGCTCTCGCGGTTCGCTTGAAACTTTGGCGACGCTCAAGTTCTTGCAATATCGCGCGAACCCGACTACTGAGCACAAGCAAGCTGTGCGAGATGAAGCGGAGAAGCTGTTCGGTGCTTACTTGAATATACGGCCTACCCTTTTTTCGGCAGCAGAGAAACGCGCAGAAGTGGCGCGAATTGACGCCTTTTTCAGCAAGCAAGACCTAGTGTCGGCTCACCGCGGTTCATCACCGAAGGCAACGTGAAAGAAGTGGTTAAACAACAAATTTGGCCGTTTCTGAAACAGCACGGCTTCAGCAAATTCACAACTCGAGTGGCCTATCGCACCGTGGGCCAAGTAGTTCAGGTAGTCGAAGTCTCTTCACTAAATTGGGCAGATCAAAAGATTGCGCCAGCACCGATCGGAGCCTTTGACATGCAAGTGGGTCTGTTCTGGCCTTTGTTGTCTGTGAAGCGAGAGAACGCGAGAAGCACGCCGCTCACAATATTTGATCGCCAAATTCTTACCTGGCTCGCAGCGCCTAATGAAGAAAACACCTCGGTGGAAGCTGCACTGGATAGCCTCAAGCAGGTTGGATTTCCCTGGCTCTCGATCTTTGAAGACCCCAAAGCCGCGATGTCCGTGCTCGGACAATCTGATTGGGAAATCTTTAGATTAATGCCCATGACAAGGAATATTGGGGCATACGGATCCGCTAAGCGCCTGTTGCTCGTGGCGTTCTTTGCTTTTCTCGGCCATAACGTAATCGAAGCGGCAGATTACCTGAAGCAGGCAGCTTACGTTATCGAACACAAGGAACTGCCAAGTCAGCAAACGGCGCTTCGAGTCTCGTATCGAAATCTGCGTGAGCTAATACACGCTTAGTCGCTTGCTCCTCCCTGCGTGGATCTGGGCCGGCTTGTCTCCCATATAATCCGAAGTGCATGCGCGTGCGATTTCTCTATTTGCCGACACTGGGTTTGTGTCTGGCTGCTGCGGTGGGCTCAGCGGAACAGGCGGGACGAACCGGCTGGCCGGCCTATGGCGGCGGACCTGACAACATTCATTACACTGACTTGAAGCAAATTAACGTTTCCAATGTTTCGCAACTGCAAGTTGCCTGGACGTTCGACACAGGCGACGCTTTTCGCGACAGTGAATTGGAATGCAACCCGATTGTTGTGGATGGCATACTTTTCGCAACCACTCCGAAGCTGCGGGTGATCGCGCTGGATGCGGCTACAGGGAAACAGAAGTGGGTTTTCGACCCTAATAATGGCGGTACGGTTCGCAGCAAAATGCGCAATCGTGGTGTTACCTACTGGTCCGGCCCGAACCGCGCGGATGCTCGAATCTTCTTCGCTTCGCGCCAATACCTATACGCCTTGGATGCCAGTACCGGGCGGCCTATTCCGTCGTTTGCTGATAACGGACGGCTGGATCTGCGCACTCATCTTGACCGGGAGCCGGCACAACTATCGGTGACCCTCACCAGTCCCCCTGTTGTTTATAAGGATCTGCTCATCACCGGCAGCACTGTTCCTGAAACCCTGCCCTCTGCACCGGGCGACATACGTGCTTTCGATGCGCGCACGGGGCAGTTGCGCTGGTCCTTCCACACGATCCCGCACCCGGGCGAACCCGGCTACGAAACCTGGCCACGCGATGCCTGGCAGTACATGGGAGGCGCTAACAACTGGACCGGCCTGAGCCTGGATGCCGGGCGTGGCATTATCTTCGCTCCAACCGGCTCGGCCTCATATGACTTTTACGGCTCTAACCGCCTGGGCAGCGATCTCTACGCCAATTGCCTGATTGCATTGGATGCGAATACCGGTAAGCAGCTCTGGCACTTTCAAACCGTTCACCATGACGTTTGGGATCGCGACCTCCCAGCCCCGCCGGCACTTGTCACTGTCCAGCGCGGTGGCCATGCGGTAGATGCACTGGCACAAATCACCAAGTCCGGATTCGTTTTCCTGTTTGATCGCGAGCATGGCGCGCCGCTGTTTCCCATCGCCGAACGCCCGTATGCGGCGACCGATGTAGATGGCGAGGTGACTGCTCCCACTCAGCCGTTGCCAACCCTGCCACCGCCTTTTGCGCGGCAAACCCTGACAGAGGACTTGATCACCACGCGCACGCCTGCCGCTCACGAAGACGCGCTGAAGCGCTTTCGCCAGGTGCGCAGTAACGGCCAGTTTACGCCCCCCAGCTTCGCCGGTACGGTGATCTTTCCAGGCACTGACGGCGGTGGTGAATGGGGTGGTCCGGCCTTCGATCCGCAGACACATCTGCTTTACGTCAATGCCAATGAGATGGCGTGGATACTGCGCATCATCCCTCATCAGAAAAGTACCGATGTTCTCAGCGCCAAGGCTCTTTATGCCAGCCAATGTGCCGCTTGCCATCGCCCTGACCGGGGCGGTTCGCCGCCCGAGTTTCCGTCGCTGGTCAACATTGGCGAACGCCTGAACGACTCCGAAGTGGAATCGATGATTCAGCACGGTGGGGCCCGGATGCCTGCGTTTGCCCAACTTCCCTCCTCCAGCGTTGAGGCACTGGTGCATTACCTGATGACTAATGAGGACAGCGCCGTGAAGAGTTCTGATGCAGCTCCCTCGCCCATGGAACAGAAGTACACCACCGATGGCTACAACAAGTTCCTGGACATTGACGGTTATCCGGCGGTCAAGCCGCCCTGGGGCACCCTGAATGCCATCAACCTGGATACCGGCAGCATTGAGTGGAAGGTACCGCTGGGCGAGTATCCGGCGCTTTTGGCCCAGGGTCTGCATGACACCGGCTCGGAAAATTATGGGGGGCCGATTGTGACATCGAACGGGCTGCTTTTTATTGCAGCCACGAGTTACGACCGCAAGTTCCGCGTATTTGATAAGAGGAACGGTAAGCTGCTTTGGGAAACAACGTTACCCTTTGCCGGCAATGCCACGCCGGCGGTATACGAGGCGGACGGTCGCGAGTTTATCGTAATTGCCTGCGGGGGCGGGAAAGGAAGTACGTCGGGAGGCACTTACGTTGCGCTGGCATTGCCCGCTCAGCCGCAACCGTCACTCGCCCCAAACAACTGATTGACTGGTGGCAATGGCTCCAGGCGTGTTCAGAGCCAAAGTCACCTCGGCCTTTCGCGAGGTGTTCTCATACTGTACGGCACCAAGTCGCAGGTCATCGAGTCCAAGAGCAACTTCACGGTGATCCGGGCCAGCGACAATGGTCAAGCTGGCGCCCGTGGCCTGGTCCAAATCTCGCGCACTATGGTTCCAGGAAATTCGCAGATCTCCGCGTTCTTCCTTCACAGAGAGTTGCAAGGTATTGGGGGAGGAGGGAAAGGGTGTGAACGTCGGGAACAGCGATTGATTAAAGTACCATATGGTGGCCATCACCACGCCGCCAATGGCCAGCAGAGCTCCCGCAGTTTTCCATCCCAAATTCCTCTGCGGCACCGGGCCTGGTGTCTTGGCCATACCCGCGGGCTCGAGTTCAGGCAGTGCCTTGAAGTCCCCTTCATCGAGCCTGAACTCGTTCACGGACGTCTCTGCGGGAAGCGGTCCGTTGCCGGCCACAAAAAAGGCAGCCGTGAAAGGAGCCGCGCCCTGCAACAGCAGTAAGGCATAAACGGGCTCTTTGAATTCACTGGCCAGCAGAGTTCTGTCGGCTAAAGACGGCTTGAGCAAGCCGGGACGCAGGTGGCTTCGAAACATTCCGACCACTGCCCGCCCATTTAGCTTGGCTCGCCGGCGTGCCTCGGCAAACCGCTCGCCTCCGCCGCCTTCGAGCATGAACGTCGCGCCATCTTCGGCCCGGCGCGACAGCATCTCTACTTCTTCAATGCGCAGTGTCGGCGCTTGCGTTGAGGGCAGTATTCCCATCAGCACACCCCCAACTTCCATGCCGGATTGGAGCGCGCTCTCCAGAACCAGGCGCAGCCGTCCCACCAGTTCCAGCTTCAACTCAATTGCGTATGGACTCCGGTCGGCACCCCAACGTATGTACAGCGGCGTTTCAGTCTTCAGAGGCGTGGAACCATTTGCCATCTTTTGTTCAACGATACACTGCAAACAGTTTGCCGCCAACTCTTTATCTGATTGCCACGCCGATCGGAAACCTTGAGGACATTACGCTTCGTGCCCTGCGGATCTTGCGTGAGGAGGTAGCTCTGATTGCGTGCGAAGATACTCGAACGACTCAGAAGTTGCTGAACCATTTTCAAATTCAGAAGCCGCTGATCAGTTATCACGAACACAACGAATCGGCACGCACGGCTGATTTGGTGGCGGCCATGGAACGGGACGGCTCGGTGGCGCTGGTGAGCGATGCGGGCACTCCGCTGATTTCTGACCCCGGGTATCGCTTAGTACAGGCCGCTATTGCGAAAGGCTTTCCGGTGGTGCCTCTTCCAGGCGCCTCGGCTGCCTTGGTGGCGTTAGCTGGAGCCGGTCTGCCTACCGATCAGTTTCGCTTTGCGGGCTTTCTCCCTGCTAAGGCTGGCGCGCGGCGGCGGGCACTGGAGGCGCTGGTGGATGAGCCGGCAACCACGATCATTTATGAAAGCCCACATCGCATTCTGGAGACGCTGGAAGATATGTCTCAGATTCTGGGAGAGCGACCGATTGTTTTAGCTCGCGAGCTGACAAAGCTTCATGAGGAGTTTTTGCGCGGTACGGCGGCAACGATTCGTGAAGAGCTGGAGCGGCGCGGCACAGTGAAAGGGGAGATCACGCTCGTTATCGGACGTGGAGAGGTGGCGGAACCCACCGGTGATCCGGTTGCGGAAGTCATGCGACTGGAAGAGGAACTTGGCATGGAGCGAATGGAGGCGATCAAGCTGGTTGCCAAACGGCAGGGTCTGCCCAAGCGTGAACTGTATCGAATGGTGATTGGGTAGAGGCATATTGTTATCTACTCAGTGCGGCGTCCCACTCAGCTGGTTTAATGCGCTTTCGAGTTTCGGTTCAACTGTGGCAGTCATTCGGGTGGAGCAGAACACTCGGATCTGATCGCCCGGAGCTAGTAAAGTTAGTATCGATAGGAGCGTATATTGCATGGATTCACCTGTCGCAGCCCATTCGGTAGTATTGCGTGTGAATGGAACTGATTACAACCTGCAGATTGAAGCGCGGGTTTCACTGCTCGATGCTTTACGTGAAAACATTGGCTTAACCGGCACCAAGAAGGGCTGTAATCAAGGCGCTTGTGGAGCGTGCACGGTTCTGGTGGATGGCGAACGCATCAATTCCTGTTTTGCTTTGGCGATTCAGTACGAGGGTCGCAAGATCATAACTGTCGAAGGGCTGGCGAACTCTGACGGATTGCATCCTGTGCAAAGTGCTTTTATTACACACGACGCTTTTCAATGCGGCTACTGCACACCGGGCCAGATTTGCTCGGCCATTGGAATGATCAGCGAGTTTCAGAGTGGATCAGCAAGCGCGGTCACGGATTTGGCTACCGGAGATCTTGATTTCTCGGACGCTGAGGTAAAGGAGAGGATGAGCGGAAATCTCTGCCGCTGTGGAGCGTATGTCGGGATCACCGCTGCCATTCACCAGGCATACGAGGGGCTCAGCAAGTGAAAAACTTTTCCTACGCTCGGGCCGATAATCAAGCCACAGCGCTCGATTGGATCTCGGCGAACAGTAACGCCAAATTCCTCGGCGGGGGAACAAATCTGGTTGACCTGATGCGGGAGAACATTGAGCAGCCGGATACTGTGATTGATATCACGCGCCTGCCGCTTAGCGGTATTGAAGAACTGCCCGACGGAGGGTTGCGCGTCGGAGCGCTGGTTCGGAACAGTCACCTAGCTGCGGATAAGCTCGTGCGGGAACGTTATCCGGTACTCTCCCAAGCGATCTTAATGGGTGCTTCCGCCCAGCTGCGGAACATGGCTACTACCGGCGGTAATCTGATGCAGCGAACGCGTTGTTATTACTTTTACGACAGCGCTGCCCACTGCAATAAACGGGCGCCAGGCAGCGGCTGCGACGCGATCGGCGGCTTCAATCGCATTCACGCAATTCTTGGGACATCGCCGGAGTGCATTGCAACGAACCCATCTGACATGTGTGTCGCAATGGCTGCCCTCGATGCTGTTGTCCGAGTCACGGGGCCAGGCGGAGAACGGACCATCCCAGCCGTTGAATTCCACCGCCTGCCGGGCGACACCCCGCATCTTGATACGAACCTCAAACCCGATGAATTGATTACCTCCGTTGATCTTCCAGCCCTTCGGTATGGCCGACAATCGCTGTACCGAAAAGTACGGGACCGGGCCAGCTACGCTTTCGCGATTGTTTCGGTAGCTGCCGCACTAGAGGTCGACAATGGCTTTGTCAAAGAAGCAAGAGTAGCGCTGGGCGGAGTGGCGCATAAACCGTGGCGAGCTTCGCGTGCCGAAAAATACCTGGTGGGCAAAGCGGCAGACGAAGCTACCTTTCGAGAAGCAGCCGCGCTCGAATTGGAAGGGGCGAAGCCATTCCTGCACAACGGGTTCAAGATAGAGTTGGCTAAACGAACGATTGTTAGCGTACTGATGGAATTATCAATGCGAGGAGCAGCTTAAGTGAGCGTCATTTCGAAAGTGACTGAGGCGGTCGTTCAGTTTTTGCCTGATCGTGATCGCGACGAGCTCAGCGAAGCTGACCGGCTTATCGGGAAGCCGATTGACCGCCTTGATGGAAAACAGAAGGTCACCGGCACTGCGCAATTTTCGGCCGAGTTCCCGCTGGAAAACCTTGTTTACGCCGCCCTGGCATACAGCACGGTGGCTAAAGGAAAGCTCAAGAGCATCGACGTAAGCGAAGCGCAAGCAGCGCCAGGCGTGATCTCAGTCATCACGCATGAAAATGCGCCCAAGATGAAAGATCCGCCGATCTTCAGCCCGAGTGGGGGAAGTGACGCGGCCGGCAGCAAAGCAAATGTCTTGAACATCGACGAGATTCTCTGGAACGGACAACCTGTTGCGGTGATTGTTGCCGACACGCTTGACCGCGCCGAGTACGCTGCTTCGCGAATAAAGGTCGAATACAAGGAACAGCGGGCCGACACCTCATTTGCGGAAGGGAAAACTCATGCCGAAGTTCCCAAGAACGTGATGGGCGAAGACACGGAAGTAGTCCGAGGTGATGCCGAAAAAGCTTTAGCAGGGGCGAAGTTTAAGGTCGACCATGTTTACACCACGCCGCGGTACAACCACAACGCCATCGAACTCCACTCGACCACAGCCGTTTGGAACGGGGATAAGCTGACGGTCTACGATGCCAGTCAGTTCGTGCGCGGCGTAGCCGATTCGCTTGCAAAAATGTTCTCCCTGAACAAGGAAGATGTGCGGGTTCTTGCTCCTTACGTTGGAGGCGGGTTCGGCGGCAAGGGCTCAATGTGGAGCCATGTCCAGCTCTGTGTTCTGGCGGCAAAAGTTGTTGGACGGCCGGTGAAGCTGGTCTTAACTCGGGAAGGCGTATATCGCTGTGTCGGAGGTCGCACGCCGTCAGAACAAAGGGTAGCCCTCGCTGCAGATGACGCGGGCAAGCTGCTTTCTTTGATTCACACAGGCGTGACCGCAAGTTCCAAAACCAACAACTTCCCGGAGCAGTTTTCCTTTCCCGCGCGGCATCTATACGCGACGGAGAATCTGTTTATCGGCCAAACGATGATGCGGCTTAACACGACAGCCAACACCTTCATGCGTGCTCCCGGGGAATCGATCGGCACCTTCGCTTTAGAGTCAGCTATGGACGAACTTGCGTATGAGCTTGGGATAGACCCGATCGAGTTGCGCCTGCGAAATGAGCCGGAACGGGATCCGGCCAAAGGAACAGAATTTTCGAGCCGCCATCTTAAAGAAGCTTACCGTCTGGGTGCTGACAAGTTTGGTTGGGCAAATCGTCCTGCGCGACCGCGCTCTTTGCAAGACGGAAAGTGGCTGATTGGCCATGGCGTGGCAACCGCTTTCTATCCCGCCTATCGCTATCCGGCCGCAGCCAAAGTGAGGCTCAATGCGGACGGAACAGCCGTTGTGCAATGTGGCGCCCAGGAGATGGGGATGGGTACCGCCACTGTCCAGACGCAACATGCGGCCGAGCGACTGGGCTTACCTATGGCAAAGGTGCGCTTTGAATACGGCGATTCGAACTTGCCACAAGCTCCCGTTGCGGGCGGCTCGAATCAAACGGTAAGCGTTGCGCTTGCAGTCCAGCAAGCATGCGAAAAGCTGCAACATGAGCTGCTGACACTAGCTAAAAAAGATCCAAATTCACCGCTTGCTGACTCGCACTTTGACGATATACGGGCCTGTGACAGCGGGCTGTTTCGCAGAGATAAGCGCGAGACAGGAGAAAGCTATGTGGCGATCCTCGGCCGTCTCAAAAAGGATTTCGTCGAGGCGGAAGCGGTATCGGGTAAGCCCTTTGAATCGATGAAGTATTCCATGGGTTCTTACGGCGCACAGTTCTGTGAGGTTCGTGTCAACGAGGAAAGCGGAGAAGCCCGCATCGCCCGCTGGGTGGGCTCATTTGACACCGGGCGCATCCTGAATCCGAAAACCGCTCGTTCTCAATTCCTAGGGGGAATCATCATGGGAATGGGAATGGCGCTTACCGAAGAAACAATGTTTGACGAGCGTGCCGGGCGTATCGCGAATCCGAGTCTCGCCGAATATCACGTCCCGGTGAATGCTGATATTCCACATATCGAAACTTACTTCCTTGATATCCCAGATCCGCATACGCCGCTCGGCGCACATGGCATTGGGGAAATTGGAATTACCGGAGCAGCCGCCGCTATTGCTAATGCTGTTTATCACGCCACGGGTAAGCGCGTGCGCGATCTTCCAATCACTTTGGACAAGCTGATGTAAGGATGGCAAATGGTTGTCCGGTTGGCTGGAGGATCTGTCCGAATTAGTGCATAACCGCACTGATCACGAGTACGAAGGCTGCCACAAGCAGCCCGACACGAATCCAGTGATGCCGGTCCCAGGATCGTCGATCGGCTAACCAACCGTCATAGGGCTGGGCCGGATGGAGAGCTGCGATGCGAGTATTGATCGGAACCAGGACAGCAATCGTATAAACGACGGAAGCAGCGGTCACCAATGCGGCGGCCGTAAGGAGCTTATCCCGGTGCACCCACGCGTCCAGTGCGATCAGCAGCAAAACGGCCGCATACCAAAAGGGCATAAATCGGCCGAGTACGCTCGCGAGTGCTTTCGCCGTTGCAGCATGTGCTGCCTCCGTCAAGGTGTAGAGGGAAGGATGAACAAAGGCGGCAATCGCCAATTCGTTTCCGAACAGGCCACCTACAGCGACAATGGTTAGCACGTCGATTAGCCTCATACTTTGCTATAAGCAATTTTCAGAGCAAAGTTGACAAGAAGCAATGTACTGACATCTTTGTCAGTGACGGGGAATAAGATGGCTGCCTGCAAGAAAGAGCACTCGCCCTGTCCCATTGACTCGGCGTTAACCGTGATTGATGGCCGCTGGAAGGGCACTATTCTATGGCGATTGCTCGACGGTCCAAAACGGACGGGTGAACTTCGAAGAAGCATTCCCGAGATCACCGAGCGTATGTTGATCAGGCATTTGCATGAACTGGTAGAGCACGGCATTCTCCATCGTCGCGATGCGCAAACCGTGCCGCCCTGCGTACATTACGAACTATCCGCCTACGGACGAACACTTCTGCCAGTGATGGACGCGCTTTGCACGTGGGGGCGCGAGCATTTACGCCGGGGTCGTTGACAGGCATGTACGAGTCATCTTCGAGAGTCTGTCGCTTCAGCAGTAGCGCGGATCATTACTGTAGAACGCCAGCGTTGCCCGAGCTTTCGCCCGCATACGAGAGGACAGGATTAGCGCAACAGGCGAGCACCAATACTCCAATAGCTCCAGTGCCAGACGCAACATCTACGGCTTCCCAGGTCAGCCTTAATCAGCGGGTCAGCACTTCCTGGAGCTGAACATTCGCTCTAACTGGACGTTGCGGTGCCGGACAGCAGTGCGCCGGACACACATCGTGATTCGGAGGATATTCGCCGATCGCTAAGCGCGGTCCATTTGCCGAGAGCCGCTCTTCAATGAGCTGTCGTATCGCTCGAATGAAGGCTGGATGGGTACCGGCTGTGCCTGCGCGCACGAAGTTCAGCCCAAGTTCATGAGCCAGTTCAACGGCTTCCGTATCCAGATCAAAGAGCACCTCCAGATGGTCGGAGATGAAGCCGAGCGGCGCCACCAGCACGGCGCGCACGCCTTCGCTCTTGAGGGAACGCAGATGATCGAGAATGTCCGGTTCGAGCCAGGACTGAGTCGGCGGACCGCTGCGGCTTTGATACACCAACTCCCAGCGCGGCATGCCAGTTGCTTCTGCAACCAGCCGTGCTGTCTCGCGTAGCTGCCTTTCATAATCGCTGGTTTCGGCCATGCTGCAGGGAATGCTATGGGCAGTGACAACCAGGCGCGTACTCTCGGCGGTTGGGTCGGCAGCAAGCTTCACGAGTGCCTCGCGAACCCGGTCAGTACAGGCCTCAATGAAGCCTGGATGATTGTAGAAAACCCGGAGCTTATCCACTTTCGGTGCGCCCTCACCTACTTCAGCCTGCGCCGCTGCGACATTCTCGCGATATTGACGACAACCCGAGTAAGAGCTGTAAGCCGACGTCATAAACGCCAGTGCTTCGCGACGCCCGTCCACTTTCATCTGGTTGAGAGCGTCGCTGAGATACGGGCGCCAGTTGCGATTGCCCCAGTAGATGGGCAGCTGGATGCCGTGCGCGTCAAGCTCGCTGCGAAGGGCGGCAATCAGCGCTCGATTCTGATCGTTGATGGGACTCTTGCCGCCGAAGTGGTGGTAATGCTCAGCTACCTCCAGCAGGCGCTTCTGCGGGATATTACGTCCGCGCGTAACGTTTTGAAGAAACGGCATCACGTCTTCCGGCTTCTCCGGACCACCGAACGAGACAACAAGCAATGAATCGTACATAGATCTCTAAGAGGGCGTTCCGGTGATGTTGTGGAGCTTCAGCATGTTGGTGGTTCCACGCAGTCCTACCGGCTGGCCGGCCACGAAAACAATTTTGTCCCCAACCTTGGCATAGCCGCCATCGATCAGCATCCGCTCCATGGCCAGCAGCATGCTGTCGGTGGATTCAAAGGACGGAGACGAAATGGCATGGACGCCATAGATGACCGAGAGCTGCCGTGCCACGGACTTGTTTGGAGTGAATGCATAAATAGGGACATGCGGCCGATAGCGTGCGAGAAGCCGCGCAGAGCCTCCGGTGCTGGTGCCCACAGCCAGGGCCACCACTCCTGCAGCGCGCGCCGATTGGTACGCCGCTTCGGCAATGATCTCGGGGATCTCCAGCTCATCCTTGGCCCACAGCTCGGGAAAAGTTTTGTGCCGCGACCCTTCGGTCTCCACGGCGATGCGGGCCATCACCTTCACTGAATCAACCGGGAATTTGCCGGCTGAGGTCTCGGCTGAAAGCATGACAGCACTGGTGCCATCTAAGATGGCGTTAGCGATATCGCTCACCTCGGCACGTGTCGGCAACGGGTTCTCGATCATGGACTCCAGCATCTGCGTCGCGGTAATGACGAATTTGCCGCACTTCCTTGATTTTTCGATGATGGTTTTTTGAATGAAGGGTACTTTTTCTGGGGCCATCTCAACGCCCAGATCGCCCCGCGCTACCATCACTCCGTCACACTCTTCCAGGATGGAGTCGAGATTGTGCCAGCCCTCAGGCTTCTCAATTTTGGCAATGATCGGCTGTTTGGCATCGCGCTCCTCCAAAAGGTGACGAAGCCGCAGGACGTCTCGCGCTGTTCGGACAAACGAAAGCGCAAAAAAGTCTACCCCTTGTTCCACACCGAAGTGCGCGTCCGAAATGTCCTTTCTCGAAAGCGACGGAGTGCTGATGTTCACCCCTGGCAAGTTGATGCCTTTGCGATCGCTGATCTTGCCGCCATGCTCAACGATGCAATGCGCAGCTACCCCGTCAGTCGAGATAACTCGCAACTGAACCGTGCCGTCGGCAATCAGGATTGGGTCACCGGCCTTGACGTCACGCGCCAGATCCGGATAGGAAGTAGAGGCAACGGTTGCATCGCCGGCCACCTGCTCGGTGGTGATGGTGAATGATGCGCCATCTTCGAGAACATGCGGTCCGTTGGGAAACGTGCCAACGCGAATCTTAGGCCCCTGCAGATCCAGCAGGACGCCGGCGTGAATATTCAGCTCAGCGGCGAGTTCGCGAACAGACTTGATGCGCCGCGCAATGTCATCCTGTGAGCCATGAGAGGCATTGAGGCGGAATACGTCCACGCCGGCTTCGAACAGCTTCCGCAAAACCCCATCCGGATCGGTAGAAGGTCCAAGGGTCGCAACAATTTTGGTGGCACGCATTCGATGGGAGTCCCTTCATTATGGGGCCACCGGCACCGGACGCAGCAGGTCTTCTAATTGAACTTTTGCATCGGTGTTATGGTCGCGATACTTGACGATGACAGGCGTGTAAAGCGAAATTCCCCAGTCTGCACCGACGCCGGAAGTCACCTTGCGCGACCCGGCAACCACGACTGCTTCGGAAGGAATGACGAGCGGCTTGTCTTCACTGGCGCGATAGACTTCACCCCGGACCAAATCATAGACCGGAGTCGAGCGGTTCAGTATTGTTCCGCTGCCGAGCACAGCGCGAGTCTTCACGATTGTTCCTTCATAGACGCCGCAATTGCCGCCGACCAATACGTCATCTTCGATAATGACCGGCATGGCGCCGACCGGCTCCAGCACTCCGCCGATCTGGGAGGCTGCCGAGATGTGGCAGTTGCGTCCGATCTGTGCGCAACTGCCGACCAGGGCGTGCGAATCGACCATTGTGCCGTCCCCAACATAAGCGCCTACATTGATGAACATGGGGGGCGCGCACGTCACGTGACGGCCGAGATAGGCGCCATTGCGAATCGCCGAGCCGCCTGGGACTAATCGCACGCCATCCTCGACGGTAAGTGTTTTGGTCGGATATGTGTCTTTATCGAAGAACTGAAAGGGCGCACCCGCCGGCACCTGGACGGTCACGCCCATGCGAAAGCCCAGCAGGATACCCTTCTTAACCCAAGTGTTGACACGCCATCCGGATGGCGTTGATTCATCGGGCTCGGCGGCTCGAATCGATCCATCGTTCAGTCCGGAAATGAATTGATTGAATATTTCGCGGTCCGCCGTCGAGTAAGCAGGGGGCGGGTGATCAAATAGCGCCTCGATCGCGGTCAAACGCCCACTCCGGTCAGCAGGCCGGCACGCTCGATGACTTCTTCGATTCGCTTCTGCGCAGCAAGTTGTGGTGCAACCATGGGCAGTCGATACACCGGTTGGAGCAGACCCATGCGCGCCATGGCGAACTTTAACGGCCCCGGGCTGGTTTCGATGAAGTTGGTCTCCATCAGCTCCTGATAGCGGCGCTGCAGCAGGCGGGCACGGGCGAAGTCGCCGGCCAGGGCAGCGTGAACCAGTTCTGAGAACTCGGCCGGAATCTGGTTTGAAACGACGGAGATAACGCCACGTCCGCCCAGTGCAATGAGCGGTAACGCCAGTGCGTCATCACCCGATAAAACAAGAAAGTCTTCACGGACCCGAGCAAGAATGGAGGCCATCTGACCCATGCTGCCGGAAGCTTCTTTGACGCCGATGATGTTCGGGAGTTCACAAAGGCGGAGCAGCGTGGCGGGCTCAACGTTTACTGCCGTACGCGGCTGCACGCTGTAGACAATGATGGGGAGATGCGTCGATTCAGCAATCGCCCGGTAGTGCTGGTAGACGCCCTCCTGTGTAGGCTTGTTGTAGTAAGGCGTTACCGAGAGAATGCCCGATGCGCCGACGTGGGAAATCTGTTCGGCGCGCTCGATCACTTCAGCCGTATCGTTACCGCCGGCACCGGCCAGAACCGGGACGCGGCCCCGAGCTTCCTCGACCGTCCATTGAACCAGGCGAAGGTGTTCATGGGGACGCAGAGTCGGGCTTTCGCCGGTGGTGCCGCAGGGGCAGAGGAAGTCAATGCCCCCTTCGATCTGTCGATTGACCAAAGCTCGAAATGCTACCTCATCGAGGCTCAGATCCTGGCGGAAGGGAGTGGCTAAAGCGGTGCCGCATCCAGTAAACATAAGCTCCTTACCGTGGGCCGAAGAGGACATCGTCAAACGTGTAAACGCCCTTACGGTCCATGATCCATTGTGCCGCTTTCAGGGCGCCCCGAGCAAACCCTTCACGGCTGCGCGCGGCGTGTCGCAAGGTAATCGTATCAGCCGCCGAGTCGAACCCGATTTCGTGTGTTCCCGGATGCTTGCCGGCGCGATTGGAGCTGATGTCGATAGACCGGCCGTAGCCCGCTTCACGCATCGTTTGCACTAGCTGCAGCATGGTGCCGGAAGGCGCATCCTGTTTAGCATCATGATGAATTTCCCAGGCCCAGACGCCATAATCTTCTTCTTTCGCCAGGAACTGTGAAGCAAGGGCAACGGCCTTTCGGAACACGGCAACGCCGACCGAGAAGTTAGGACTCCAGACCAGGCCCGTGCCGGCAATAGCAACAGCCTCGGTAACTGCCGGTAAGTGCTCGAACCAGCCTGTGGTCCCAGTGACCGTGGGGATAGCGAGCTCGGCTAACAAACGAAGGTGGGTCGGAGCGGCACGTGGAGTTGAAAACTCAATGGCAGCATCGATCCCCTGGCAGGCGTTACCCGTCAGGGCAGATCCGTCGCGGTTGTTGCCCGTGCTGAGCCGCAAGGCCACTTCGAAGCCATACTCGGAGGCTAGTTGATCGACAAGCTTGCCCATTTTCCCGTGACCTACCAGAGCAAGCTTCCTCACGCGAACACCGCCGGGTCCAGATCGGAGAAGAACTCGTGATGGAGCGCACTCACGGCGGGAACAAGCTCGGCCTCAGCTATCACAAAGCCGAGGTTCAACAACGAGGCTCCTTGCGAGATCATGCGAATGTTCTGGCGAGCCAGCACCCCAAATGCCCGTCCTGCAATGCCTGGCGTGTGCCGGATGTTTTCACCTACCAGACACACGATGGCGTGCTGCTGCTCCACTGTGACCTCCGCGAACTCCTGCAGCTCTTCTTTGATCGTATCGAGACGCTGCGGATCGTCGACGGTCAGCGAAACGCTTACCTCGGAAGTTGAGACCATGTCAACGCTTGTGCCATGACGGTCGAAGATCTCGAAGATGCGGCGGAGAAAGCCGTGCGCCATCAGCATGCGGGTAGAGTGGATACTCACGATACTGATGCCGCGCTTACAGCTGATAGATTTGACGGGGTTGCGACTGTAGACTGGCTCCGCTTTGATGCGGGTTCCTTCCACATCGGGCCGCCGTGAGTTCAAGATGAGCACGGGAATATTCTTTTCTACAGCAGGCAGCACGGTTGCTGGATGGAGCACTTTCGCTCCGAAGTAGGCCAGTTCGGCAGCTTCAGCGAAGGTCATGCACTTAATCCGATGGCCGCCTGGAATGATGCGCGGATCGGCTGTCAGCATACCGTCTACATCGGTCCAGATTTGGATTTCATCCGCACCTATGCCTGCGCCGACGATAGCCGCCGAGTAATCTGACCCGCCCCGGCCGAGTGTTGTGGTCTGGCCGTCAGGCGTTCCGCCAATGAAGCCGCCTAATACGACTACTTGCCGTTCCGCGACGGGTCGCACCACGGCCTGCAGAGTTGCATACGTCTCTTCAAAGAGAACCTGTGCATGTGTGAAGCGACTGTCCGTATAGATAACACGGCGCGCGTCGGTGTGAGAGGAAACAACTCCGGCTGCTCGCAGTGCGAAAGAAACGATCATGCTCGACAGACGTTCGCCCACGCTGGCGATGGCATCGGTTGAGCGAGAAGACAGCTCGCCTACTACGGACAGCCCTTTGATTAACTCTTCAAGCCAGTCAAAGTGGGTGCGGATGAATCGATCAAGTTCGGCAGCAAAGCTACCCGCTAGCGCCAGCCCGTGCGTCAGGTGGTAACTGCGCAGTTCATCCAGGATTGTGAGAGCCTGTTC
The DNA here is from genome assembly GCA_964248405.1 of uncultured Bryobacteraceae bacterium. GTDB lineage: Bacteria > Acidobacteriota > Terriglobia > Bryobacterales > Bryobacteraceae > Bog-105. The sequence goes on along the minus strand of CAXTYH010000008.1, from coordinate 99,196 downwards.
GCGACGGCCCGCTGCGGCTTCGGTAGCCGCTTGCAGCAGCCTATTCGTGGTCTTACCCATGGCAGAGACAACCACGACAGGACGCCGTGGCTCATGACGCCTGACGATGGTGATCAGCTGTTCGATTGCTTCTTGGGATTCGACGGAGGTACCGCCGAATTTCATCACGATCATGGCTGGAAGAGCGTTACTCGGCCATGCCTTCGGAGACCATCAGTTCGGCGTTCAAAACAGCAGCACCGGCGGCACCACGGATGGTGTTGTGGCCGCAGGCCATGAACTTCAGGCCGAGCACCGGGCAGTCACGAAGACGTCCGACGAAGACCGGCATGCCGTTCGCGCGGTGAGCATCGCGGCGGGGCTGCGGACGATCTTCTTGGGGCAGGTAGACCAAGGGCCGGTCGGGCGCGCTGGGAAGGCGGCGGGTTTGGGGAAGACCGCGGAACGATTCAATGGCAGAGCGAACGTCGGCCAGACTCGGCGGTTGCGCAAGCTCAACGGAGGTGGCGACCATGTGACCATCGAGCACGGCGACGCGATTGCAGTGCGCACTGACCCGGGCAGCTAATGGCAAAAATTCTTCACCATCTACTTTGCCCAGGATCTTCTGGGTTTCGGCCTGCATCTTTTCTTCTTCGCCGCCGATGAATGGAACGACATTGCCGAGGATGTCAGACGAAGGGACGCCAGGATAACCTGCTCCGGAGACCGCTTGCATGGTGGAGGCAAGCACGCGCTTGATTCCGAAAGGCAGTAAGGGCGCCAGAGCCAAGGTCAGCACGACCGTAGAACAATTCGGGTTGGTGACCAGCAACCCTTTCCAGCCGCGGTTTCTTTGCTGTGCCGACAGTACCGCCAGATGATCCGGGTTGATCTCCGGCACCAGCAATGGCACATCGGGCTCCATACGATGGTTGCGGGAATTAGAAACGACGATGTGCCCGGCGGCAGCAAAGGCCTGCTCGATCTCTGTCGCGACGGAGGCATCCATAGCCGAAAACACCAGCTTCGGTGCACCATTCGGCTGTGACTCGGATACCATGATGTTGGCCGCGGACTCAGGCATCTCGCCGTCCAAACGCCACGCGGTTGCTGCACTGAGCTTCTTGCCGGCAGAACGATCGCTCGCCCCGAGCCAGACCAGCTTAAACCACGGATGACCCTGCAGGAATCGAATGAAGTGCTGGCCTACCATACCGGTGCCGCCCAGCACTCCGACTTCGATCGGTGTCATACCAACAGCCTCTGCACAAGCTTTTCGTACAGCGTCACTGATTCCAGAAGCTGATGTTTCGGGATGCGCTCTTGCAAGGTATGGGCAACGTGAATGCTGCCCGGACCAATTAAGAACGGCTGACCCCAAGCGCCGTTGAACGCCGGGATATCGGTTGTAAAAGCGACCACAGTTGTTGCGAAGCCGTCGAGTGACCCAAGGTGCAAGGCGGGTATGAAAAGCACTTCGTCGGCAACGGCATCGGGCTGGGCCGCGGCACGTATCTGCTGACGGAGGTCGGTGACATCGCCCACCACGCGAATAAAGATCTCCGCCATAGCAGCATCAGCAATTACGTTCGGCGCACGACCCCCTTTGATGGTGCCGAGGTTCAACGTGCTTCTGCCCAGCAGATGGTCGCTCGGCATGGCCACCTGCCGGATGCGGGCTAATGCGTCCAGCAGCTTTTCAATGGCCGACTCGCCTAGTTCGGGATAAGCTGAATGAGCCATACGGCCTTCGGCAACAATCTCGAATCGAAGCGCGCCTTTCGAGCCGAGCGCCAGCTTGTTCTCCGTCGGTTCGCCGTTGATGATGAAGCGGCTGCCACGCCCGTTCTTCGCTGCATGGTGCGCGCCGGCGCTGTTCCGCTCTTCGCCTACAACAAAGAGAAGTCCAAAGTTTCGCGTTCCAGACGCCAGCAGGTTCTCAGCTGCGGTGACCATGGCTGCGATGATGCCTTTGACATCGCACGCGCCGCGGCCCCAGATGAACTCGCTGTCTTCACGTGAAGGAAAAAAGGGAGGGACGGTGTCCAGATGCGTGGATAGTACAACCAGGGGATCGCCGAAGCGAACAAACACGTTGTCGCGATCCTTCTCCACATTCATGCGCTCGACTTGGCCGTCGAAGCGCACGGCCAAACTCGAGAGCAAATGAAAAACGAAGGCGGACACTTCGTGCTCATTCGGAGTGATGGATTCGATGTCGATCAGCTGTCGCGTCAGTTCGAATACGTGCATTGAAGGGGCGCGGTTAACGGTCAGGATAACAGAACCTCGCGCACTTTCTTTATACTTGGAGCGTGCCTTTCAAGCTTGGCATCGATTACCAGCCGAGAGGCGACCAGCCTGCCGCAATTGCTGAATTGATTCGCGGCGCAGACGACGGCGAGAAACACCAGGTGTTGCTGGGTGTGACCGGGTCAGGCAAGACCTTCACGATGGCGAAGGTGATGGAGGCCTGCAACCGTCCGAGCCTGGTGCTGGCCCACAATAAAACGCTGGCAGCGCAGCTGTATCACGAGTTCAAGACATTCTTTCCGACTAACGCAGTCGAGTATTTCGTCAGCTACTACGACTATTATCAGCCGGAAGCTTACATCCCATCCGGAGATATCTACATCGAAAAGGAGTCGACGATTAATGATGAGCTCGATAAGCTGCGACTCTCAGCGACGCGATCGTTATTCGAGCGCCGCGACTGCGTAATTGTGGCAAGTGTTAGTTGCATCTACGGCCTGGGTTCGCCGGAAGCTTACTACGGCATGCTTCTTATGCTCGAGAAGGGCCAGCGAATCACGCGTAAGGAGCTGCTGGGGCGGCTGGTGGAAATTCTCTATGAGCGAAATGATCACGATTTCCGGCGCGGAACGTTTCGCGTACGCGGCGATGTAGTGGAGCTCTATCCCACGTATGACGACAATGCGTTTCGCATCGAGCTCTGGGGCGACGAGATTGAAGGGCTAAGCCAAATCGATCCGGTACTAGGCCAGGTAAAGCAGACTTACTTACGGCTGCCGATCTATCCCAAGACGCACTATGTGATGGATGCGCCTACCAAGCAGCAGGCCATGCAAAGCATTGAGAATGAGCTGCAATGGTGGCACAAAGACCTGGAGTCGCGAGGCAAGCTGATTGAGGCGCAGCGGATTTACCAGCGCACAATGTTCGATCTGGAAATGATCAAAGAGATTGGCTTCTGTCACGGCATTGAAAACTACTCGCGCCACTTTTCAGGTAGACTGCCGGGTGATGCGCCACCGACGCTGCTGGATTATCTGCCGAACGATGCGATGTTGTTTATCGACGAAAGCCATCAGACGATGCCGCAACTGCAAGCCATGTATCACGGCGACAAGTCACGCAAAGACATCTTGATTGACTACGGCTTTCGGCTGCCTAGTGCGCGTGACAACCGGCCGCTGATGTTCGAAGAGTTTGAGAGCCGGGCCAATCAGCTGGTCTATGTTTCGGCAACGCCAGGGCCGTACGAACTGACCAAAGCGGCCGGAGTAGTAGTAGAGCAGATTATTCGTCCGACTGGCCTGATTGATCCGGAAGTAGAGATCCGTCCCATCAAAGGGCAGGTGGATGATCTGCTGAACGAAATTCGCATCCGGGTGGAGAACAACGAGCGCACGCTTGTGACGACGCTGACCAAGCGAATGGCTGAGGACTTGTCTGAATACTACTCGGAGGTAGGCGTGAAGTGCGCTTACTTGCACTCGGAAGTGAGCACGCTTGATCGCATTAAAATTCTGCGCGATCTGCGGCGCGGCGTCTACGATGCACTGATTGGTGTAAACCTGCTGCGGGAGGGCCTCGACTTACCTGAGGTGACGCTGGTGGCAATTCTCGATGCGGATAAAGAAGGCTTTCTTCGATCGAGCGGATCGCTGATTCAGACCATTGGACGGGCTGCGCGAAATGTGAAGGGGCGAGCCGTTCTATATGCGGACGTTATTACCGAAAGCATGGGCCGGGCCATGCGGGAGACTGACCGCCGGCGTGCCATGCAGAGGGCCTACAACGAAGAGAACCATATCACTCCACAGACCATCATCAAAGCCCTGGATATGAGTCTGGTCGCAATTGTCGAGGGTGACTACGTCACTGTGCCGCTCGAACTTGAGCCGGAGCCCACGGTGGAGTTAACGCCGGCCGAGCGCGACGCGATGATCAGTGAGCTCGAGTTGAAGATGCGCGAAGCAGCAAAGGTTTTCGAATTTGAGAAAGCAGCTCAGTTTCGTGATCGAATTAAATCTCTGAAAGCGAGCGGCGTGTATGAGGAAGCAATCGCAACTCGGACTGGTAGTCGAGGGTAGCTCGACTTCGTCATCTGTTCTCCGTCTGCCGAAGCTGGCAGAAGAACTTGGGCCGGTGAAATCGGCCAGTATGCGTGTAGCAAGAAGACTTTCTAACATGCTTCGGGCCGGCTATGCGGTCGACGATTTTGAGGATCTGCAGGCTGCGAACCTGGTTCTCATGTACTTGCCTGACAGTGCAGTACCGCAAATGGTGGAAGGCTTATGCGCTTCCGAATTAGTGCTGAAGGATTTGTCGTTTGTGCTCTGCGAAAGCTGGCTCACTACCGACGCGTTGCGTCCACTGGCAATGGCTGGAGCTTCTACCGCTACGGTGATTAAACTGCCCACGGTGCAGCGGGACTGGTTTGCAGTAGAGGGATCGTCGAAGGCAGTGCGGCAGACACGACGATTCCTAGAGCGAAACGGCGCACGCTCGGATGAGGTGAAGCCCGGTAGCAAAGATTATTTATTTGCCTCTGAACTGCTGACGACAGCGCTGCCCCTGCCTCTCTTAATAACAGCGCAACAGGCATTGCGGGCAAGTGGGTTGTCGGGCAATGTTCTTTCCGCGCTACTGGAGCAGATGACTCTGAAGATGTTGCAAGATCTTTTGCGGGGTGCGCGTGCAGCGTGGGGCGGACCGCTAAACGAGTGTTCGCCCGAGTTAAGCAACTTGCACCTGGAAACATTGCAAACGCGGAATCCGTCAATCGGCAATTACCTGAACGAGCAGTTAGCGTCGGCCAGGAAAGCAATGGCCGCCGTAAGACTCGCCCTGGAGGATGTTGCGATTCCGGCGAAGAATACGCCAGCAGGTCAAGCTATGCGCGCATCTGGGAAACTTTAAATGCAGAATGGAAAAGCGCTATGGCTGGAAGTTGCAAAAACGGGAGCTTGTTCTAGGCGAGCGAACGCTACTAATGGGCGTTTTGAATGTAACGCCGGATTCATTTACCGATGGCGGCAAGTACGCTGACCCGGACCGGGCCTTCGCGCGGGCATTAGAGCTCGAGGACTTTGGCGCCGACATTATCGACATCGGCGCCGAATCTACACGGCCCGGTTCACAGAGGATCTCTGAAGCGGAAGAGTTGCGTAGGCTGGTGCCGGTCCTGAAGCGCTTGAAGGGCCGACTGGCAGTTCCTATCTCAGTGGATACCTACAAATCAGGCGTAGCTGAGAAGGCGCTGGAGCATGGAGCCGAAATCATCAACGATCCGAGTGGGGTGATGCTGGATCTGCAGCTGCCGAAAGTAGTGACCAAGTACGATGCCGGGCTGATTATTAATCACATGCGGGGTACGCCGGAGACCTGGGCAGGCTTGCCGCCGATTAAGGATCTGATGCGGTCAATACGAATCGACCTGGAAGCAGCGGTGCATCGTGCACGGCAGTCCAGGGTCCAGAAACATCAAATCGCCATCGATCCCGGGCTTGGCTTCGGTAAGCGTCGCGAACAGAATGCGCAGATCATTGCCGAACTTGGCAAGCTGCGGGAGTTCGACCTACCGATTGCCATTGGTCCTTCCAGGAAATCGTTCCTAAAGAAAGAGGAGCCGGTCGACCTGGAATTCGCGACCGCCGGCGCCGTAGCGGCTTGCATCATGAACGGCGCCCATATTGTGCGCGTGCACGACGTAAAGGCTATGAAGATGGTGGTCGACGTTGTTGACATGGTGCGCCAAGCTGCTGGAGAAGAGCCGGAAGCGGAGCCCACTCAGACGCGCTGGCAACGAGGACAGTAGTGAGTTCCCCGCTGGCCTAGCACGATGCGGCGGATGGGTCCGGCACACTTTGGGCAAGCTTCCGATTCGCGTCCATACACGTTGTGGAGAGTCTGGAAGGAGCCGCGAGCACCATCGCTGTCTACGTAATCGGAGATGGATGAGCCACGGAATTCGATGGCCACGTGCAGGATTGCGAGCAGGTGCTGATGGAGGCGCTCGGCTCGCTGACGGGACAGGCGGCGAGCGGGAGTTTTCGGATGAATGGCTGAAGCGAACAAAGCTTCGTCGGCGTAGATGTTGCCGACGCCCGAGATGAAGGTCTGGTTCAGCAGAACCGGCTTAATGGGGCCGCGGAAGCGCTGCAGCCGCTCGTAGAAGTTGGAGAAGCTGACTGTTAACGCGTCAGGGCCGACGCGGGAGATCAGTTCCGGAGCGCTAGTGAAGTATTCGACCCGGCCAAACATGCGCGTGTCGTCGTATAGGAGAAGGCCGTTCTCAAATGTCAGGAAGGCCCGGGTGTACTTGCCGGGCTGCGCGTTCCACAGCAGCTTGCCGGTCATTCCAAGATGGACATACAGCAGCCCAGCGTTCAATTGAACCCGGATCTGCTTTCCTTGCCGGCCAACCGCTTCCACCGTTTTGCCTGCCAGAGCAGCCGCCGTGAGGGCATGGTCGCCGCGCGTGACTCGATGCGACAAGAGCGTGGCTGCCAGAATCCGCTGACCTGTGATGTAGGGCGAAACGGAGCGGACAACAGTTTCAACTTCGGGGAGTTCAGGCAATGGCTGAGCCTACTGTAACTCCGAACGTTTTTAGCCCGGGCATGCGGTAGATTAAGGGAAGGCCGAAGTAGCTCAGCTGGTAGAGCATCTCATTCGTAATGAGAGGGTCACGAGTTCGATTCTCGTCTTCGGCTCCACGCCTCCTTTCCCTTCCCGAATTGTTCTAAAAGCGTCCCAACATACTGCGACCACGCGCATTCACCCAGTTGTAGATAGAATTGGGTATCATTGCAGCAGACGTTTACCCCATGCCTGAAAAACCGAAGCTTTCGATAGACTGGCTTTCCGTCCTGACAGCAGTTGCTGTTGCTGCCCTGGTGAAGTTGGGCGTCCTTTCGCACATTCCCTGGTAGGAGGCAGCAGCAGCATGAGCACACTCGTTCACCAACCTGTCCTAAAGCAGTCGTCTGCCGTCTTCCCGGTGCTCCGGCTCTTGCCTGGCGTGTTGCTGCTGGCTGTGATTGGACTTGCCGGCAAGTTGACCGAGCAGGCAATCACGAGCTACGGCAAAGCTCATCATCTGCACCTGCCGAATATCGAGTACGTCCTTTGGGCGATCCTGTACGGCGCTTTGATTTCGAACCTGTTCAAGGTGCCTGCGCTTTTCCAACCGGGCATTGCCACTTACGAGTTCTTTCTCAAGCTGGGCATTGTCTTCCTGGGTGTCCGATTCTTGCTGGGGGATGTGTTCAAGCTGGGCGGCGCCAGTCTTTTGTTTGTCGCCATCGAACTTGGAATTTCCATTTTGTTGATGAGCTTGCTGGGCAGGTGGTTGGGACTTAGCCCGAAGCTGACTTCGCTGCTGGCAATCGGCTCTTCTATTTGCGGCGTGTCGGCCATTGCGGCTGCCAAAGGCGCTATCGATGCGGATGACGAAGACTCGTCGTACGCGATCGCCGCGATTCTTGCGTTGGGGGCATTCAGCCTGCTGGCGTTTCCGGCAATTGGACACGCACTGGGCATGTCTGACCATGCGTTCGGGCTGTGGGCCGGCCTGGCAGTTGATAACACAGCTGAAGCAACGGCAGCCGGTGCCTTGTACTCGGACACGGCAGCAAAGTTCGCGATTCTGGCTAAGACGACGCGTAACGCAACCATCGGTTTTGTGGTGCTGGGTTACGCGATCTACTGGGCCCGAAAAAGCCAGAAGGTTTTCAAAGGGAGCAAAGCAACTTTCCTGTGGAGTAAGTTCCCGAAGTTTGTGCTTGGCTTTCTGCTGATCTCGTTGCTGGCAACATTTGGAGTATTTTCGAAGGGGCAGATGACGAGCGTGGCCAACCTTTCGCGATGGGCATTCTTGCTGACCTTTGCCGGAGTGGGTCTGCAAACCAACTTTGGGCAGTTGCGGAAGCAAGGGTTGAAGCCGCTCTTTGTTGGCGCGGTAGGGGAGTTCGTCATAGCGGGTTTGACGCTGCTAATGATTTTGAGTTCGGCCCGCTGGCTGGGAGTAAGCTGACGGATCTCAGTGGATGCCGCACGTGACGCTGCCGTAATACGTCTAGGCACGTGCATAACGCCTATGGGTGGCTCTCTTTTGCCAAGCCCATAGGCGTTTTTTAAGAGCTAAACGGACTTAATTGCTCAACCTAGGCCGTGGCAGCAGCCTGTTTGTTGACGTTTTCTTCGCCGATTTTGGTCAGCTTAGCGTCTCCGCCTTTGCTGTCTTCCAGGTTCCGGGTCAGAGGTTGTGCTGCATCAGACTTGCCAAGTAATTGAGCAAAATGCTCGAGCGAGCCGTACGCGGCAACGCGATAGAGCTGCATTTGATTGGCAGCTACGATCAGTGCTGCATCGCGCACCGGCGAGGCATCCGTCTTCCCGATCATCTCCTCGACTTCGCCAATCATTGCCTGGGCAATTTTATTGTCGTTGGTCTGCACAGGTTGCCCTAGCTTTTCAAAGACTTGTTGGACGCGCTGAGCGTATTCTTTCCCCTTGCTTGCGCTCTGCTGGAATACCTGTTTCACTTCCGGGTTCGTCGATGCTTCGGCCATCTTGCTCGCCTGAGCCGAAACCTTGTTCTCGAAATCCAACACGTAAGTCAATCCGTTGATCATCAGATCATTGATCGAATTCATTTTAGACGCCATAGTCTGTATTCCTACCTTTGTTGTTGCAGCGACGCCTCTCTTACAGAGAAGCTTCCGCCACTCATTAGACTTCGTTAGCCTAAGGCAGTTGCAAGAACAGGGCATGGTAGTTCCACGTATAGGCTGCGACGGACATTGGACGAATTCTGGTTTATCTCACTGGACGCGGTGCAGCAGAACGGCGGTGCTGTCGAAGTCTCCGGTCAGCTTCAGAGTGAGGCCGTGGCTGGCCAGATAAGCCCCGCTTAATTCAGCTTGTTTATCGGTTAGATGATCATCGATGGATTCGAGTCGATACGTTGCCTTCGGATCGAGACCTTCTAATCGAATGAAGGGCGGCTGCGTAGCGTACTCCTGCGAATGACGAAAGGCAAAGAGAACCGATTCCTTGCCATCAGCCGAGACGTACTGGTTAGCAGTGGTGTCATTGGTACGCGGGGAGAGGAGGCGATAGAGATTGCCCCGCTGCACGGTTCCGCGGATGCGCTTGTCCAGAGCAACCATGTCGGTGGCGAGCTTCGAATCGTCGGCAGTCCACTTATTCAGGTTTGCCCCAATGCCGAGCGCGCCTTGCATAGCCACCAGGAATCGAAACTTCAAAGGCGTGGTACGGCCGTTCGTATTGGGAACATCAGTGACCCAGGCAGACATGAACTGTGCGGCGTACGCTTCTGAAAAACCTTCCTGAATGCGCAGGCGGTCAAAGGCTTCGGTGTTGTCTGATGTCCAGACTTCTTCCACCCGCTTGAGGATTTCCAGATCAACGCGGCCCCCGCCGCCGGAGCAGGATTCAAATTCCAGGTTGGGGTGCTTGGCACGCAGACGGTCGAAGATGTTGTAGAGGTTTTGGACGTACTTCACCCAAAGCTTTCGCTGGTCGGCCGGAGGCTGTTCGGGCCAGCCCGGTTCGGCAAAGATGCGGTTCATGTCCCACTTGAAGTAACGAATCTTATAGTCAGTGGCGAGCTTATCCAGAACGTTGAAGATATACTCGCGGACATCCTCCCGAGCCATGTTCAGCACCAACTGATTGCGAAGCTCTGTTCGAGGACGCCCAGGAAAGTTAATGACCCAGTCAGGATGCGCGCGGTAGAGGTCGCTGTTCGGATTGATCATTTCGGGCTCCACCCACAGACCAAAATCCATGCCAAGACTGTTGACGTAAGAGATGAGGGGAGTGAGACCGTTCGGAAACTTCTGCCTGTTTACCGTCCAGTCGCCGAGACCGGCATGGTCATCGTTGCGGGCTCCAAACCAACCGTCATCCATGACGAAGAGTTCGACGCCGAGCTTCGAGGCTTTTTCGGCCAGTGCACGCTGCCCGGGTTCATCGACCGCGAACTCAGTTGCTTCCCAGGAGTTGTAAAGTACCGGGCGGAGACGAGCGCCCCAGCCATGCGGTTCGATGTGGGCTCGTTCAACGTTGTGCAGGAGGCGCGACGCTGCCCCGAAGCCATGGCTCGAGTAGCCGCCGTAGAACTCAGGGGTCTCGAGTGACTCGCCGGGCTTGAGCGGGTAGGAGAAGTCGAACGGATTCAGGCCGCCCGTGACACGTACCTGCTCATAGGGCGTTTGTTCAATGGAGAAACGCCAATTACCACTCCAGCCGAGCGCACCGAACCAGACCGGACCTTCTTCCTCGCCCGAACTGCCGGGATCAACCGCGAACCAGGGATTGAAGTTATGGCCGGTGTGACCGAGACGGCTTTCGATAACCTTGATGCCTTCGTGGATCGGCTCCTGATTGATCTGCGTTTCGGCCGCCCAGCGTCCGCTCAGATAGGTGAGCCGATAGCCGGTTCCCCTTGGCATGTTCCAGGTGGCGGATTGCGCGCTTTCAAGCGTAAGCGTCTGTTGCGTCCCGTTGCGGATAGTGGAGGAGCGACGCAGGATTCCTTCAGCAAAAACGTGATAGTGAAGCGTGACTGCGATGTCGTCGTGGATGTCCCTGAGTGTGATATCGAGATTATCGCCGGCTATCTTGTGCGACTGGTAGTGGAGCACCAGATCACGATTGCCGTCAGCCCGGGTGAGCTTCACGGCCGGCTCGTAGAATCGTGCGCCACCCCAGCCCGGATACTCTTCGCTGTCGAACATCTCGGGCGGGTCAAAGGAAGAGCCTCCGCGCGATTTGGTGGCCGGCGGCAGGTCGGCAATGCGCCAGAGTGGAGCACCCCAGTACAGGTTCTGCAGCAAGCCATCGGGGGTAACGCCAAGAGCGTATGAGCTGGCTTGGGTTTTCAAAAGCCAGATTTTACGGTCGGCTTGGAACTCGATGGATTGAGCGGGAAGCATTGCAGGAGCAAAAAGAAAAAGCCATGGCAGGACGCGGCGCATGGACCCGATTGTACGAGGTATGTGGGGCGAGAGATTAAAGCGGATGATTGTTTGTGAGTGAAATTGCCGTAAACCTGCGGGAGGCACCCAGTCAGCGAGACGACAACACGATTTGGTTCCCTTCCGAATCCGTGAGTTTCAGAAAATTTCCCCAAAGCTGCTTCTCAGGAGGCGCTGCAAACTCGACGCCTTTCTCCCGCAGCTCGAGATAAGTTCGATCGATGTCATCCACCTCCCAGGAGGAGTTGACAAAGGTTCCAATTCGCTCCTCATGCCCCTCGGGAGTGAATAAAACGACTCCTGTTTCGGCACCCGGAATCGAGAGCTCTATCCAACGCTGACTTTCAGAGAAAGGCTGATCTGTCAGAATGCGAAACCCAAGTTTTTCGGTATAGAACTTGAGTGCCCGGTCCTGATCACGAACCGGTATGCCTAGAAACTTAATTCGCTTGATCACTGTGCTCTCAGAATGCCAATGGGTGCAAGGAAAATCAATGCTTCCGATCGGAATCGACTTAGCTGCTGCTATAGCATCAATTGCTATAGATGCGGGTTGATCCTTACGTCGTCGACACCCTGATGCGAGATTTGGTCGGACATAGCCATTCGCCTACAGCTTTTTTGGTCTATCTGTACCTGTACCGCCAAACCCACGGAGAGGGTCGTGAGTCGCTACCGGTCAGCTACGCAGCTATTGCGGACTGCATCGGCATCTCCAAGCGTTCGGCGCAAGTTGCCCTAGCCCATCTGGTGAGCCGCCAATTGATTCGATGCCGCAAGGCAAAGCCTACCGCGATCCCGGTGTATACGGTCCTGACACCGTGGATAAGGGTCAAAGCTTAGCGGGTTTCGGTTCTGTCCATCCTTCGATCTCAGCCGTTGCTCTTAACTATTTCGAGTGCTTCTCTTGAAGCCGGGTTTCTCATCACGCGTGCATCACATTCGGCAAACATTTGAACACCAAGGTTCTGCAGCCATCGGGGGTGACACCAAGAGCGTAGGAGCTGGCTTGGGTTTTCAAAAGCCAGATTTTACGGTCGGCTTGGAACTCGATGGATTGAGCGGAAAGCAGTGGGGGAGCAAGGAACAGGAGCCATGGCAGGACGCGGCGCATGGACTCGATTGTACGCGCCCAACGAACACTAGCGCCGGTTGATCCTGCAGGCATCGAGATCCTGCTGCCGAACTCGCAGAGATCCGCCAACGAAAGACATCGAGAAATCAGGCTTACCGGTGAAAGAGAACCGGTAAGAGAATAGGATGAAACCCCTTGCGAAGGCATGCTGGGAGTTGGAAACGGACCAACTCGAGACGAGGCAGGACGAGCGTGACGCCTGAAGGAGGCTAAGAAGAGACGCATCACCGGAACAAGGACTGATTCACGCCGCTCGCGAGGACCAGCATCGAGCCGGAAGATCGCCAGCGACCGGGGAGGAACAAAATCATCCAGGTCCTGAGCCAGGAGGTCTGCCAGACCTTGGGTCGAGGAAACCAGAGGAACGCGGCACATAGATTGAATTGTGCGGCTTGGTTTCAGTTTGCTCGATGTCGTTGTATTATCTTTCTACTCGCAGGTAAGCTATGTCAACTCGTTCTCTTCTTTTGCTTGCTGTTCTTCTTACAAGCGGCTTGTGCGCACAGCAGGCCGATTTACAACGTTTAAGCGATGATCCTGCACCCAGCGTAGACAGGTCCAAGTACTATGGCGAGCATGCCAAGATTGCTGCCGCAAAAGTGTTCCCCAAAGGTGACTTCGAGCAGTTTATCCCTTATTGGACAGCTGAGGCAGGATGGCACACCGAGTTGCAGTTGCGAAACAATTTAGCTGCGGAAGACTTATCGGTTACTCCTAGCTTGCGCACATCCGACGGCAGCGAAATTCAACTAAGTTCAGTTTCAGTCTCGCCAGGCGAAGTAAAAGCAGTTGACATCATCGATTCCCTTAGGGCAACGGGCTCCAGCTTGGCAAACAAGCAAGATGCTTATGGCTCAATTGTCTTGCGTTACCACAGCAAAGCTGCCCGGAATCTGTACGCATCAGTCATGGTGCATGAAACTGGATTTCCGATTGCGTATCACCTGGACGGAATGACGCGAGCGCCCGGATACGCTGCCGGCAACAGAGAAGGCATCTGGTGGCTTCCAAGCTCATCAACGCGGGATTTTCTAGTCCTGACTAATCAGTCGGACGAAGAAATTCAGGCAGTTCTTTGGCTTTATGATGCCTCGGGAAAACCCTGGAATCGACCGGTGATACTGGGTGCGAGGCAAGCACAGAGGTTCTCCGTTCGGGATCTGGTAGCCTCAGCCGGTTTTAGCGGTCAATATGGCGGAATTCAAATACAGGTTGCGCACGGGGCTGGATCGCTCGATTCGGTGCACTTGCTTTTCGACGAAACCGCGGGATTCTCAGCGACCCTGAAAATGTTCGATCACAATCCGAGTAGCACGGTCGAGTCGCGCGACTACGCTGGGAAGGGCGCTTGGACAACAAGGGCGCCCATGCTTGCTTTAAGCAGGCCTGATCCCGCTCTAGCTCTTCCCGCAAACATCAGCTTACAGCCCGTTCTTTCATTCGAAATACGGTCTCCAAAACGGTCATTGCCAACCTTAGCTTTCACTGGAGGAGTTCCTCTTTAGACGGTCGAGCTTCTATGCCGTCGATGAGTCTTGCTCCCTTTGAAGTCCGAAGAATCGATGTCGGAGATCTTCAGCGCAGGGGAGTAATCCCAAAGGAAGCCTTCTGGGCACAGGTCACAGTTGCTACAAATGCAAATCCTGATGAGGTTGTGGCGGTGGCGGCGAGCTACGATTCAACTCTGCGCTTTGGAGCCCAAACTCCTTTTTCTGACCAGATGAGTGCCCATTTGGAAGGCGGGGAATGGCGGTTCGATAGCACTCACACCTCAATCATCGCTGCGGGAAGCGGCAGCTCCCTTCCTGTTCAGGCGGCGTTCACCATCTTTTACGATCAGGGGCGTAAACAATACCGCTTGGAGCAGGTTATCCCGGGAGACGACCAATGGTGGATCAATATTGGAGATTTAGTGCTTAATCAGACGCCTGACGTAAATGGGAGCGTATTGCCAAGCGATATAAGTGCTGGAGCTTACCAGCTAAGGGAGGTTGGTGACACAGAGCAGAATGCGCTATACGAAGGGAAGGTTGTCACGGACAAAACATATGGTCATGCTACCTACGGCTGTATGATCTGTTGTGGATATGGGGGAGGCGCGAGCTATTTTCTTGAGGATCCAACAGGCGTGGCTGTTTCCGGGACCCGCTCTCTCGACGCCTACGCAGAGAACGCCTGTACCGGGAACTCTGACAACGTGAATCAGTACTTCATCAATTGGTCGACAGGGAACGCTTCGATCATGACCGCGCAACTCCGGTCCGTGACTGGCATAGCAGCCGGTTCAACTTCGATTGATGGAGTTGCCCCGCAACTTCCTAATGGTGACGGCGCAGAGTCGAGGACTGGCTGTCCTCGTGTCAGATCACAGAACACAGTGCAGGGCAGCGTAGGCGTTGTACCATCCTACGAGACAGTGGTGGTTGGACCTCGCATAACACACAATGGCGACTTGGTGAAAGGTCCTGATGGCCAGGTTGTAAGTCAAATCCCTTGTTACGGCTATTCGCGTTCTTACACGTATCAGATCTATGGCAGCGATACGCAAAAGTTCACTACTCCCGGAACACAATCGAAAGAGACTAACAGCACTACCTCAAGTTCAAGTTCGTTGAAGCTTACTCCGACCGTGACGGTGGGAACGTTGAATGGACTTTTCTAAACGACGTGCAATTAAACTGCACGGTTGCAGCGCCAGGCCCTCCTACTGGCTCATTTATAAAGGGAGTACAGCAACTTGACGTCATTGTCGGCAGCTTTAATTATCGAAGGATTCGCATGACTACAATCGACATGGAGGCGAATGATGTTACGGTCACTTGTACTCTTAATTGCCATTGAATTCTTAGCTGCGCCCGCTGTGCACCCACAAGAGTCCGTTGCTAGTAGACTCGTACCGCCTGTTGAGCAGGGCGACTATTCGTTATCTTCGCTCCTTCTTCTCTTTGCAGAAGGTAGCAATGTTCCCGTTGGCTTTGAAGTATCGCGTGATCGGAATGACACTGCGAAACAGTACATGGGAACCAAAGCTAATGTTTCCTTACGCAATCTACTAAACGAAACAGTCGGTTCCGACACTCCGTACGAGTGGAAAGAAAACGAAGGCGTGATTGATGTTTTTCCAAAGAGGCGGGAGGCTGACGTGTTTGATAGGCAGGTAGGCCCTTTTGAGGCAAGCAATTCACACCCAATCGAGATGGTTCAACAGCTCTTAGAAGAGCTAGTGCTCTCAAAATACTTTTCTAAGCAAGACACAATTGCAACTACATGGATTACAGGTTCGGTTACGCCGAATCGCTACTCAGTTTCATTTGGTAAGACCTCATTCCGCGAAGCCTTAAACAAGATTGCGGTCGCGACCGGCCGCCTCGGCTGGATCGCCTTCTATCAATCGCAAAATGGCAAGTCCTATCTTTACTTTCAGCTATGGTGAGATGTCTGGAGTTCATAGCTGCGACTTTGCGCTGTACCGATATCTCAAACGCCTTCAGATTAATCTGGACTTGCAAGCTTTGGCCTAAAAGCAGCCATTCCGCTAGAATGAAGGCTGATACCCGTGGCCATCGTCGAGACCGAACGCAGACAGGAGGAAGAACTTACTCCCGAGCGTTTGCTCCACGATGACCCTAAGGGCTCACCGGCTAAGATCGCTGTTTTCCAGTACGTAACGGTCGCTGTTTTCATATTCCTGATCTCTGGATTTTGGAAGCTGCAGGTACAGAACCCGGACGTCTATAGCGAAGCGGCCGAGCGCAACCGCATCAAAAGTACGCCTATTCTTGCTGCTCGCGGCAAGATACTGGACCGGGATGGCCGGATCATTGTCGACAACAAAGCTTCTTACGCGTTACTTCTGAACCGGGACGGTATCAGCTACGACCATATCCCTGCCATCTGTGATGCATTGCAACTGGACCCGGCTGAACTGACCAAGAAAATCCATCGCATGCGGTCTTCGCCGCAGATCATTATCAAAGATCAGCTATCGCGCGATGAGATTGCCTGGATCGAGTCCCACCAGGACGCCAACACCTATCCTGAGATGCAACTGATCCGGTCGTGGCGCAGGCAGTACCCCCAGGACGGGTTTGCAGCGCACGTAACCGGCTATGTGGGTGAAATCGCAGAGTCTGAGCTGAATTCGCCTCAGTTCATCGATTACAAGCAGGGCGACATTATCGGCAAGGATGGCCTGGAAAAACAGTATGACCAGGTGCTGCGTGGAGTGAACGGCCAGCAGCGGGTGCTTGTGGACAATATGGGCCATGAGCGTCAGATGGAGGATGCCCAGTCAGCCACTCCGGGCAAGGATTTGAAGACGACGCTGGATCTGGATATCCAGGCGGTGGCCGAACTCTCTTTACAGAACAATCGTGGAGCGGTGGTGGCGCTCGATCCCCGGTCCGGCGAGATTCTTGCCATGGTGAGCCGCCCGACTTACGACTTGAATAAGTTCACAGGTCGGATTAGCCGCGCTGATTGGAATGAAATCTCAAACAACCCGGCTAAGCCCCTGCTAAACCGCGCGATTCAGGCTCAGCTTGCACCAGGTTCGACCTTTAAACCCCTGATGGCAATTGCCGGCCTCGAGTCGGGGGTTGTAGATGACGAGACCGATTTCCACTGCCCGGGTGGCGCTTCCTTTTACGGCCACTACTTCGCTTGTCACTTGAAGCATGGACACGGTGACATCACGCTCCATCGAGCCATCTCGCAGTCATGCGATGTGTACTTCTACAACGTAGGCAATCGGCTTGGTATCGACCGGATCGCTCACTATGCCGAAATGGCTGGTATCGGGCACAAGACTGGTATTGACCTGCCGGGTGAAACGCAAGGAACTATGCCCTCAACCAAATGGAAGATGCGGTTGGCGCGGCAAAAATGGTATGCAGGAGAGACGATCTCGGTCGCAATTGGTCAGGGCGCGGTTACTGTTTCGCCACTGCAAATTGCGGCAGCACTGAGTGGTCTGGGCGAAGGTGGCCTCTGGTATAAGCCGCATATGATAGCGGACCAGCCCACAACTTTGGTTAGCCAAGGCAACTTCAAGCCCGAGAACCTCGACAGCGTCGTATCGGGTATGTACGGCGTGGTGAATGAAGGCGGCACGGGAAGGGCTGCGTACCTGCCCAACGTCAAAGTTTGCGGAAAGACGGGTACGGCGCAAGTTGCAGCCACCGAACGCACCAAGGGCGCCAAAATGCGCAGTTCACTGGCTAACAATGCTTGGTTCGTAGGCTACGCACCCATGGACAAGCCAGAGATTGCGGTAGTTGCTCTATTTGAAAACGGTGAAGAAAGCTACAACGCTGTGCCAATTGTGCGCGACGTTATTAAGGCTTATTTCGACAAGAAGAACCGGGATAAGAATCTAAGCGCAGGAGGGCGGTATGCTGCGCCATCGCTCCTTTATCCCCGGACGTTAGCCGCTGCAGTGTGGAACCCGCTAGCCCGGAGTCTTTTCTAGCGCAGTGCATTTTTACCGGACGTTCCGCGACCTAGACTGGCCACTGATGGTGGTGAGCCTGGCCTTATGTGCGCTGGGTATTCTCCAGATTTACAGTGCCACCTTGAGCACCAAGTGGGCTGACGCATGGTGGAAGCAGATTCTCTGGGTGGGAACAGGGCTGGTGATGATGCTGATCATCGCCAGCATTGATTACCACACGCTGATGGGGCGAGTGTTCTATCTCTACTTCGGAACCCTCGCCCTGCTGATCGCTACCGCGTTGGTCGGCAACAAGGTTTTTGGCTCGACACGTTGGATTCGTGTGGCCGGTTTTACGCTGCAAACATCCGAGTTCGTCAAGATTGTTTTGATCCTGCTGGTAGCGCGCTACCTGACCGGACTCAAGGGAGAAACGCTCAATTGGAAGGAACTTGGGAAACTGTCTGCATTTGTAGGGGTGCCCATGTTTCTAGTGATGAAGGAACCCGATTTGGGCACCTCTCTTACCTATTTGCCGATATTGGTCGTCGGCATCTCGATGGCCGGACTCCAGTGGAGATACTTGCTTGCGATAGCCGCGGTTCTGGTAGTTACGTTGCCAATTGGATATTATGCTCTTAAGCCGTATCAGAAAGATCGGTTAGTAAGTTTTATTTATCCGGACCGTGATCCGAAGGGAACTGGTTTTCAGGTAATTCAGTCCCGAATCGCGGTAGGTAATGGAGGGATGTGGGGTCGCGGAGCAAAAGAGAGTTCACAGACTCATCTGGGATTTCTGCCGGTTCCGCATACCGATTTTATCTTTTCCTCCTTTGCCGAAGAGCACGGGTTCGTAGGCATTGTAGTGGCGCTAGTTTTGTATTTTCTGCTGATTATGCAGGTGGTGCAGAATGCGCAAACGGCGACGGATCGTGCAGGATTGTATATCTGCATGGGCGTTGCTGCCTTGTTGTTGTTTCACGTTCTGGTGAACGTTGGAATGGTGGTCGGCCGAATGCCGATCACCGGGATTCCGCTTCCGCTGATGAGTTCGGGAGGTTCCAACACGTGGTCCGTCTTCTTGATGCTGGGATTGGTAAACAGTGTCAGGCTGAGGCGGTTTGTCAATTAAAGTTATGGCCTGTTGCAGCTTGGCAGGCTCGTATTGAAACAGCCGGATCGGTTGCTGATGGTACGAGATAGTTCGGATTGCTCCCTCGTTAGTAAAGGTGAGGTTAGTGAAAAGTTTTTCCAAAGCGCAGGTGTTGGTTGAGCAAGTCTCCGCCTGCGATTGCGGCCAAAATATCAATGCACGTCACACCTCATTTTCGCCGTGACGAGCTTTGCCAGTCCGGAGTGTGGGTACTCTCGCAACGATCCGCCCAATAAGTCGGTTTCCGTGAGCGCGGCAGACAATTGCTGCTGCTGACGGGCAATCAGAGGCGGTGAAAAATGAGTAAGGAATTGGTGATTGGATCCAATCGTCATGAGACGAAGGTTGCCATCCTCGAGGAGGACCAACTCGTCGAGGTCTACTTTCAACGAGGCAACGAGTACTCGCTTGCCGGAAGCATTCACAAGGGCCGCGTTACACGCGTGCTGCCGGGTATGCAATCCGCTTTTGTGGACCTAGGTT
The DNA here is from genome assembly GCA_964248405.1 of uncultured Bryobacteraceae bacterium. Lineage (GTDB taxonomy): Bacteria > Acidobacteriota > Terriglobia > Bryobacterales > Bryobacteraceae > Bog-105. The sequence goes on along the minus strand of CAXTYH010000008.1, from coordinate 79,757 downwards.
TGGAACGCGACACCTTCTTATATGTGTCAGATTTCTTTGAAGAGAATGAGGATATCGACACAGTCGGTGACGAAATACCGGTGCGCCGGGAACCACGGGAAATGCGTGACGGTTCCGACCGGCAGGCACGAGATGGCAGTGACCGGCGTCAGGCTCGCGATAATCCAGAAGGCCGTGACTTTCGGAGTCGTGGTGAGCGGCCGGCGGTCGAGCGTTCCGCAGATGAGACCTTGCTGAATTCGACCAATGTCCGAACGATCAGTGTTAATCCGGTTGTCTTTGAGGCATTGAGCCTGGAAGTGGTTTCGCCCGTAAGCGAGATTCCAAGCGCTGTCGTTGCGGACACAAGCCGGTCTGAGGGTAACGGCGTGCGTGGTGATCGCGGCAGCCGTCGTGGACGCCGACGACGCCCACGCTCGGGCGGTTTCCCCGATACCAAATATGCGCAGCCCTCGAGCGTATCGGCGGCCCCAGCCACTGGTTCAGCAGAACGGTTGCCAAGCGAAAGCTTGGGCGTTGAGCGAAGCGGAGTCGAAACAGCGGCGGCCGAACGCCCGTCTTTTGAGCGCGCCTACGCCGATCGCAGCACTCTTCCGCGCATTTCAGGTAATGAGCGCTATGGTCGTGATCGAGGCGAGAGCGACCGGTCGAATCGGCGCGAAGAAGTTGGGGATGAGAGTTCGCCTTCCGAGGTGATCATTCTCCCGGGTGAGTCGCTGGCCAAGTATCGTCGGCCCGGAGCAGAGGTCGGGGAGACGGCCGAGAAGCGCGGCGGTTCAGAAGAGCCGTCCTTCATCTCCGATGCACTTCCCCCCGTTACGGATGAGCAAGCTTTGCCGTCGCCAGAAACGCATCAGTCTCAACGCGCACCATCTGCTGCCTTCGAGATCCCGGTGCAGCCCGAGCAATTCCCTGCTATGCACCTCTCTGCGGATAAAGACGAGGAGCCTGCGACTGCAGAGTCTTCTGAAGAGCAGAGCGAGATCGATGAAGAAGCGGACGAAATAGAAATCAGTGATCGGGTGTTTTCCCATCACGAGATTTCCGAAGAAGAGTTGGCGGACATCGAGACCGAGCGAATCGATGCGGACACCGAGCGCCTCGATTCGGCATCGGCGGTAGCGCCCCTGCCAATCACACCAATCGATCAGCACAAGGATCTCCGAAACGGGGGATCTGACCTGCCCGTTCATCATCAGGAGTTTGCTTTACCCTTTGAATCCACGGGTATCGTCGAGATCACGTCTCCATTGATTGTGCAGACCGAGCCGTTGACAACCTTTGGTGGAAGCGCGCCGCTAGGGCTGAGCGATGAAGCGGAGGCGGAAGACGAGGGCGAGGAGGTCACATCTGGAGAAGCTCAGGCCGGCGAGCCCGGACAGACTGCTACGTTGCGTGACCAGAGTGGCCGATCGATGCACCGTGTGGCGCGACGGAACCGTCGGCGTCGTGGTGGAAATCGGTCCGGGTCGAGCGGCGATTCGGAGACCGCGCCCGCATTGGTAACTGGATTTGGTGCTGCACCCGCGTTGCAAGCTGCCGAGCCACGGCGCGAGACTTTCGAGCCACGTACGGTCGAGCGTGCAGAACGCGTGATGCCCTCCATTTCTGATCTGTTGAAGGCAGGTCAGGAGATCATTGTTCAAATTGCGAAAGAGCCGCTGGGCCAGAAGGGCGCCCGCATTACTTCACACATTGCGCTTCCCGGCCGCTTTGTAGTCTTCATGCCCAGCGTTACGCACCTTGGTGTTTCACGCAAGATTGCCAGCGATGAGGAACGGCAGCGGCTCAAGCAGATTCTGCAGCGGCATCGTTCCGGCACCACTGGTGGATTTATTGTTCGCACGGCAGGCGAAGGCATTCCGGAAGACGAAATTGCAGCTGACATGGCGTACCTCTACAATCTTTGGCTGGATATTCGCCAGAAGGCGGAGAAAAAGCCTGCGCCAGCGTTGCTGCACTATGATCTGGATATCGTACAGCGGATCTTGCGCGACCACGTAACCGAGGACTTCAAGTCTATTTGGGTGGACAACGAAGCGATGTATGAGGGTGTGTTGACCTTCATGCAGAGGTTCCAGCCGACGTTGGTGAGCCGGGTGAAGATGTATACACGCTCAGCGCCTATTTTCGATGCGTTTAATATCACGCAGGAGTTGGAGAAGGCGTTGCGGCCCAAGGTTTGGCTGAAGTCGGGCGGCTACATCGTCATCAATCAGACTGAGGCGCTAGTGGCTATCGACATCAATACGGGTAAGTACGTGGGTAAGTCGAACCGGCTTGAAGATACCATCGTCAAGACCAATACCGAAGCGGTGAAGGAGATTGTCCGCCAGATCCGGCTGCGTGATCTGGGCGGAATCATCGTCGTCGATTTTATCGACATGGATGAGCGGAAGAACCGGCAGAAAGTAATGGCGGCGCTGGAAGAGGCTATGCAATCAGACAAGGCCCCTTATAAGATTCTGCAGTTCAATGACTTCGGGCTGGTAGCAATCACGCGTAAGCGAGTGAAGCAAAGCCTGGAGCGGACGCTCTGTTCGCCGTGCCCGTACTGCGAAGGCGCCGGTTACGTGAAGAGCGTGCAGACCACCATCGGAGAGATTTTGATCGAAGCGCAAAAGATCGCCAAAGCCATGGACAGCAAGGATGCAATGTTGCGTGTTCATCCCGATGTCGCCAAAGTTCTGAAGGCCAGCAGCAATCATTTCCTGGAGGAGATGGAAGAAACGCTGGGCCGCCCGGTGCTGGTAACAGGCGATCCGACGCTTCATACCGAGAAGTTCGATCTGGTGTAGGACCGCTCCCTTGGATGCTAGACTGGGTAAGTTTGACCGCCAACACCCTACCCAGGGAACCCGGTGTAGCATCCAGGTCGTGCCCAGTGTGGGGGCGCACTTCTAGGGAGAGATGTCCGAGCGGTTTAAGGAGCACGCTTGGAAAGCGTGTGTAGGGGAAACTCTACCGTGGGTTCGAATCCCACTCTCTCCGCCATTCTTCATTCAGGTTCAGAAGGGCTAATCCGGCGCTAAACAGATTGACTGTTTCAGCGTCGGTCAGGCGTTTGGCTGCTCGCTGTCTCGGAAACGTGTATCGTGGGGATGTCTCTGCCGACTCATCTCATATGACAATGCCACTTGCAACCAAGCTCTCCCGCGCCCTCCGCGGTTCCTGTTCCGTGCTTCCGTTAATTCTTGTGACCGCCGCCTGTATGGCGCAGACGGGAGCGCCCTCGACCACTGTTTCTGAGGGAGAAGCTGAGCGGTTGGCAGATGCTCTTCTGAGCCGCATGACTTTGGCGGAAAAGATTGGACAAATGGAGCAAACGGCCGGGCAGCCCATGTACACTCCCCCTGCTCAAGCCGAAGAGCTGGCCGCCAGCGGAGGCACCGGCAGCTTCCTTTTCTTTACCGACCCAATTCGCATCAATGAATTACAACGGATCGCGGTCACGCGATCTCGACTGCACATTCCCCTGCTATTCGGGTACGACGTGGTTCATGGCTTTCGCACCATAGCGCCGATTCCTTTGGCTATGGCTTCATCCTGGGATCCGCAGTTGGTAAAGCACACCCAGGAAATGGCTGCAAGAGAGACGCGTGCAGCAGGCGTGGACTGGGTGTTCGCGCCCATGGTGGACATCGCGCGGGACGCGAGATGGGGCCGCATCATGGAAGGCGCAGGCGAGGATACCTTTCTCGGAAAACAGATCGCGCGAGCGCAGGTGCAGGGCTTTCAAGGTGATGCCATCGGAGCGCCGGGCCATGTACTGACATCGGTGAAGCACTTTGTGGGCTATGGCGCTGCCGAGGGAGGCCGGGATTATGACAATGTCGACATCTCCGACGAACTGCTGCACAACGTTTACCTGCCTCCGTTTCACGCCGCGGTAGAGGCAGGTACCGCGACGGTCATGTCGGCGTACATGGACATAAACGGTGTGCCGGCGACTGGAAACGATTGGCTCCTGCAACAGGTTCTGCGAAACGATTGGAACTTCAAAGGTATTGTCGTCAGCGACTGGGAAGCAGTGAGCAATCTCCAAACGCACGGCTTCGCAGCCAGCCCTCAGGATGCAGCGGTACGTGCGGCATCCGCCGGTGTCAATGTTGAGATGACCAGCGCCGTATACCGGAAATACTTGCCCGCAGCGGTTAAACAAGGTCAGATCAGCGAAGCGACCATCGACTCCCTGGTGCGGCCGATCCTGAAGTTGAAGTATCAGCTAGGGCTTTTCAAACAACCCTACGTTAATCTCGACCAGTTCCATAAGGAGACGGGTTCCCAGGAGCAACGCGCTGCAGTGCGCAACGCTGCGGAGCAGACGGCGGTTCTTCTCAGAAACGAGGGGCATGTCCTGCCGCTGAGTCGAAGTCTCCGTTCGATGGCCGTTATCGGCCCGCTCGCGGACAGCCGGCTCGACACGATGGGCTCTTGGGCAATTCACGGCAATCGGAACGACACAGTGACGGTGGCCCAGGGCTTACGCGAGATGCTGCCCACGGCGCAAATCAGCGTAACCGAAGGTGTTGAGATCGAGCGTGGGTCTGCAACCATCTTCGATGAGCAAGTGCCTCCTGAGAAGTCGCGCCTGACGACAGAAGCAGCGAGAAAGGCCGAATTCGACCATGCCATCGATCTCGCGAGGCAGGCTGAGGTCACGGTGCTGGTCTTAGGCGAGGCGCAGACCATGAATGGCGAGAGCGCTTCACGTGCCCGGCTCACTCTGCCCGGTGAACAGGAGCACCTGCTGGAGGCGGTTCAGGCGTTGGGTAAGCCGGTCGTTCTGGTGCTTATGACCGGCCGCCCGCTTGATATCTCGTGGGCTTCAACACACGTGCCCGCCATTCTGAACCTCTGGTATCCGGGCACCGAGGGCGGACACGCCGCTGCCAATCTGTTGTTTGGTTCCGCCAATCCGAGCGGACATCTTACCGTCTCGTGGCCCCGCGAAGCCGGCCAGGAACCGCTGTTTTACAACGACAAACTCCCGCATAATCCAGAGAATACGGAGCATCGCTACTGGGATTTCCCAAGTTCGCCGCTGTATCCGTTCGGCTATGGTCTAAGCTACTCCAGCTTCGATCTGAGTGGGCTTTCAGTTTCGAAAGAAGGGGTAAAACCTGGCGCGCCTCTGGGCGTCACGGTAACGGTCCGGAATAGCTCGGCCGTTCAAGGAGCAGAGGTGGTTCAGCTCTATACGCACCAGCGGGCCGGCAGTACAGCACGGCCAGTGAGGGAGCTGAAAGCTTTTCAGAAGGTGGCGCTGGCTCCTGGCGAGTCCAGGCAGGTAACGCTGTCAGTACCCGCTGAAGAACTGTCGTTTTGGAGTGCGGCCTCGCACCGCCGTGTGCTTGAGCCGGGGGTCTTTGATGTCTGGGTTGGATTCGACTCGACAGCAACTAGCCATGCTACGTTCCAGGTGGTCGGGGGCCTGTCCAGAGGCATCTCTTCCCAGACTCATCAGTAGGTCGTCCGGGGATCCTCAAAGCAGCCCGGTGCCGGTGCGATGCTACTTCGGAGGCTCGGAGTCCCGCATCAACTGAGCAAGATCGTCCTTCCAAATGTTGGCCTGCGTATGGGTTCCGTGGCCGCGAGTAGCGTCGCTGACAGGAACCAGGACAAAGCGAGCTTTGGGCATTCGACCTACCATCTTTTCGGCGATTTGCAGCTCGGGCGGATTGATGTAATCATCAGCTGAGTTGACCCAGAGCAGCGGGACCGTAATCTTCTGTAAATGAAGACTCGGGTCGTAGTTGCGACTGGCATCGAGAAAGTAGATGGCATCGTTTGCATCCAGCGTGTTCGCGCGCGCTAGATATTGGTCGACGAAATGTTCCGCCGCCTCGCGAGTAGGCGCCTGTTTCTGCATCTGCAGGGGACTGGAACCCATAACGAGGAGAAGGGCCTGTACGGTTCTGAGACTCTGCGTCGGCTCTGCTTTGTAATCGCCGCCCATCCACGCCGGATCGTTTTTGATCGCCTGAATGGCCATGTAGCGCATCATGCGATTGCGGCCTGCGATAGGTACCGGGAGGCAAGCAAAAGGAGCGAGTGCGTCAGAGAAGCCCGGATACATCTCTCCCCAGACGAACGTCTGCATGCAGCCCATCGAGGTGCCAAGTATCAGGCGCAAGTGGTCAACCTTCATTGTGTCGAGCATCTGCTTTTGGCTACGGACCATGTCGTCGTAGTCGTACGCCGGAAAATGCATGTGCAGACCGTCAGAGGGCTTTGAGCTCGTCCCATGGCCAATGTCATCGGGAAGAATCAGGAAATATCGGTTGATGTCGAGCAACGCGCCTGGGCCGAACAGAACATCGGCGAACACCGGATTCAACAGGGAATGCGAATTTCCGCCAGTGCCATGCAACAGGAGAATCGCATTATCGACATGCCCGGAAGGATCGCGGTGAAGCTTGCCCAGCGTGGTGTAGTGGAGCCGAAGCGAAGGCATCGACCTCCCGTCGCCAAACCTAAAATTGGGCAACTCCGTAATCTGCTCACTGACCGGCCATGTGGATGCTGCCCCGCCGTTCGGAATGCCGGAGCGCGCCGGCGCAGCTGCCCATGCAGGATAGGAGCCAATGAGGAAGATCGCAGCAGTCGCAAAAGCGTTTCGAGCAAGAGGCATATGGGTCCGAAGCCGGTGCAGAGACTCTAGCCTATCGCTAGGACGTCCCTACCAGACGAACGTGCCTACGCTGCCCGGCTGCAAGCTCGCAGAGAACTCCTGGGCGCCCACGCCGACCGTAACGCTCTGTGCAGCGTTGCCCGTATTGGTGACAAGCAACACGTGGCCACCTTGGGGGGTGCGCCAGGCTACGTTTGCAAGCTCCGGGCTGGACTGGGTCGAGGCGATGCGAACCGATCCAGGCGGGACAAACTTTGACGCATGGACGATGGTGTAGAGGGCAATGTTGCGCGCGACCTGATTGCCGTTGAGGGTGATAGCCCCTTGGCACATAGTGCAACCGCCATTAGACGTATGTGGGCCAAAGCTCGGATCTGCAGCAAGGTTCCAAAGCAACACCGTTCGGCTCCAGTTACGCATCGCAGCGATGACGACTCGCGATACGGGATCCGCGACGGGCCGCAGCACACCGTCACTCTTCTCCTCAACTACCATCTGCTCGGTGAAGTAAAGGTTCTTTTCGGGGAAGGCGTCATGGACCTCGGAGAGGGCGGAAATGTCGCCCTCGTAAAGGTGAAATCCGGAGCCGTCTACAAAGGGCCGGGCCTTGGGATCGTTTAGGATAGCGATCGGGTAATCGGGGTGATTGCAGTTATGGTCGAACAGGACCACACGCGTGTGAAGCCCCGCTCTTTGCAGGGCCGGGCCAAGCGCATCGCGCAGAAATGCATCCTGTTCTGGCGCCTCCATCACTAAGCTGGGCGTGTTCTTCGGGTTGAGAGGTTCGTTCTGCATGGTGAGCGCGGCAATCGGCACTCTATGTGCCTGCATGCCTTGCAGGTAGCGCACCAGATACGCCGCATAGACTCCATAGAGATCCGGTTTGAGGCTGCCGCCCTTCGGCCCGTCGTTTGTCTTCATCCATGACGGTGCGCTCCAGGGTGAAGCCAGGATCTGCAACCCGGGTGCAATAGTCAGAACCTCTTTCAGCACAGGGATCAGATCTGTCTCATCTGCCGCTAAGGTAAACTTTTTTAATTCCGGATCCGTCTGCCCGGCAGGCATGTCGTCATAGGTGAAGACATGGTCGTCCATGTCCGAGGAACCGATGCTCACCCTCAGGTAGCTCACGCCGTCCTCGCCCGGTCCGCGTCCAAAGAGTTCCTTCAGCAGCGCGTGCCGTTGAGCTGAGTCCATATGGTGAAGCAACTGAGCGCTTCCGCCGGTCATACTAAAGCCGAAGCCGTCCACTGTCTGGAAGGTCTTGCTGTCATCTACAACGATGGTCTTTGGCTGAGTATCGGCTTCGTGGAGCTTCGGTCCCTGCGACTCAAGCGCCAATAGTTTGCTGCGGTCTGCCGTCGTCAGCCAGACAGCTACATTTCCGCTCTGCTGTGCCCGGGCCCAGCTTGGAAGTGTTATTTCCCAAGAGAGCAAAAGAAGACCGGTAAGTACCAAGCGCATGCGACCCTCCCTAAGACGACTCTTGTGCGTCAGCGCCCAGCAATAGCTGACCGCCTCTAGCTCAATCTTAGACAGGTGTCTGTTTCGAAACTAACTGTCAGGCCTACCAGTGCGCAAGCGACACCAATGACCCGGCGTTTCGACCAGTCCAGCTGGCACAGAAGCCGGTCGAAAGCTTTTGGGCATTCACCTCACTCCGGGCTCACCAACCTGCCAGCTTCGTCTGAAGTTAGCGCTCGAATCTGTCGCTCTTGCCGTTAAGTGATCTTTCGGAAGAAATGGGCTGTTTTCTTACCAGCTTCATCAGCGTAATAGACGGTTACTTTCCCTGATTTGTCCGCGCCCTTACCAATATCCTTCCCGGTATCCTCAACAGCGTGCTCGGATATATGGTACGTCTCCTCAGCACCGCCGGCAGTCTTGATCGTGATCGTCTTCGTTTTCCTATCCAAGTAGGAAACGGTACCCTCACTCTTCTTGAGCCCGTCCTTTCCGAGCGAGTCAAATTCTGTGGCAGTTTCTTTGGTGCCTTTTTTCGTGTAATGGACAGCCACATCAGCGCCGTCCTTCAATCCACCTATCGCTTCTCCCCCAGCGTGCTTCGTATCAGTTGCTCCTCGGACGACTGTGTGGTCGGTGTAGTGGAAGGTGTGCTCAGCCCCGTCAGCCGTCGCCACGACAGCCGTTTTCGTTCCTTTGTCTATGCTTTTGACGGTTCCTTCAATGGCGTCAGAAGCGTTTGCGGCCACGGCTGTTGTAGCTGCCATCGCCAGCGCAATGATGAGAGTCTTAGATTTGTCCATAAATTCCTTATGCGGAAGATCGTTGATCCTGGGAAGCACGAGGTCCAGCCATGGGGCGGGTACGGCTTGGGCCAGAAAGCATCGCTACTGGGAATAGTAACAGGTGCTCGGCTGAGCTAGCGCGAGAGGCCACAAGCTGGGTGTGTTCAGCACTCTTGTAAAGTCGGGTTCCATCCCTCGCGCTTGAACTGCTGTTAGGCCGCCGTCAGTTTCAAACGATACACTGTAACTCGGTTCGTTCATGACTCGACCTACTATCTGTTTTGGTTTGCTACTGCTGTCGACTGTGCCGCTTCTGTCGCAGGAGTGGCAACCGGTTCCCATAACCCTCACCACACCCTGGACATCGCAGGTTCGTCCTGATGAAGTTCTGCCGGAATACCCCCGGCCTCAGTTGGTTCGCAAACAATGGATCAATCTAAACGGACTTTGGGACTACGCTGTCCTGCCCAAGGGACACAAGCGCCCTGAACAATTCAAAGGTAAGATTCTAGTTCCGTTTCCGCTGGAGTCAAGCCTCTCTGGCGTGAAAGGAGCGCTGACGCCCGAACAGCAGCTCTGGTATCGGCGGACTTTCGCCTCTCCAAAGCTCGGGAGAAAGCATCTGCTGCTTCACTTCGGCGCGGTCGATTGGAAGACAGAAGTTTTTGTCAACGGCGACAAGGTAGGCGAACACGAAGGCGGATATGATCCGTTTACCTTCGACATCACGCCTAGATTAAAGAAAGACAGCCGCGTGCAGGAGCTGATGGTGGTTGTGTCGGACCCCACCAATACCGCTCTACACCCCCGTGGAAAACAGATACTCGAGCCGCAGAGCATTTGGTATACGGCGGTGTCCGGCATTTGGCAGACAGTCTGGCTTGAGCCGGTGCCCGAAGTGTACATCAGCAACATCTCACTTGTTCCCGACTTAGATGGGAAGCAGCTGCGGCTCACTGCCACGGTTTCGGGTGCGGCATCATTCAAGGCTACAGCTACCCTGAAGGGTAAGCGCGTCGGCACTGCCGCTGGGCAAAGTGGACAGGCCACCACCATTCCGCTTGATCGCATTGAACCGTGGTCACCAGATTCGCCAACGCTCTACGATTTGAAGATCAAACTTCACGGGGGCGATGTTGTGCAGAGCTATTTCGGCATGCGCAAAATCGAAGTCGGGAAAGACAAGGCTGGATACAACCGTCTGGTGCTCAATGGCAAGCCGGTGTTTCAGATCGGTCCGCTCGACCAGGGCTGGTGGCCGGACGGGCTTTATACGCCTGCCACAGATGCTGCCATACAGTTCGATATTGAGACTCTGAAGAAATTCGGCTTCAACATGCTGCGCAAGCACGTCAAAGTGGAGTCGGCCCGTTATTACTATTGGTGCGACAAGCTCGGACTCATGGTCTGGCAGGACGTCCCAAGCGCCATGACCGACTCACCCACCACGCGCGTCAAACGAGGCGCAGCGGATGATGCCATCTTTCCCCCTGGCGATGCCGCGGACTTCGAGCGTGAACTCAAGGCTGAGGTTGAGAATTTGAAAAATGTTCCCAGCATTGTTGTCTGGGTACCGTTTAACGAAGGTTGGGGACAGCACAATACGAACAACATTCTAAAGATGGTCAAAGCGCTTGACCCATCGCGATTGGTGGATGGGCCGAGCGGTTGGGAAGACCGCGGCTTCGGTGACATGAAGGATATGCATAACTACCCAGGCCCTGACATGTTCCCGGTAATGCCTGACCGGGTGTCGGTATTGGGAGAGTTCGGCGGCCTGGGTTATCCCATCGAAGGGCATCTCTGGTGGAATAAACGCAATTGGGGCTACCGCACCTATCAATCGCAGACCGAGCTGCAGCAGGCATACCAGGACGTTATTGCGAAGCTCGCTCCTCTCGTTAAGTCGGGGCTATCGGCAGCCGTGTACACGCAAACTACTGACGTAGAGGGCGAAGTAAACGGCCTGATGACTTACGACCGGAAAGTTGTCAAAGTGGATCCAGCGAAGGTGGAGAAACTGCATAGGTCTCTTATCGATTCCATCCATTGAGTCTGTCCGGCCGTAAGCTGCTCAATGTTGCGCGAATATCGAGTTCAGCATGTTGGCCAGGCGCAAACCAGCGAGTGCAAGACGGCGATCAACAACGCTGATCTCGTGGTCGAAGTAGACTTGATCGGCAACGCCTCCGTTCGGTAGGTAAGCGCCCGCAGCAGCCAGGTGTGATTCGTTTGCCCAATCGCGCGGTGTTCCTTCAGGAACTAAGTCCAGGCGGTCACGGGCAATTAGTAACTCGATGCGATGAGCGTAGGCCTGCTCGTTCGGTTCAGCGTGTTCGATCAGACCGCTGTCCCACAGGCCATGAAGGTTGCAGGGATGGTCGGTTCCGCAGTTGGAGTTGCCGAACTGAACAATGTGATTGTCATTGCCCCCGCGACCCTCAGCTAGCGCATGCATGGGTTGATGAAGATCGCTTACGAAGTGGATCAGGTACTTCAACGCATCAGCACGCTCCGCCTTCGGCTGCGAAGGGTCACGAACAATGCGTGCAAACATGTCGATGCGATCAACCGCACAGTTGTGGTGATCGGTGTTAGCGGCGGCTGCCGGATGCGCGGCGTCGGGTTGGAAGCAGTCGTGCTCATCGAAGAACGATGCAGCCAGCGGGATGTCGACGTAGTGCCAACCTGCAGTTTCCGGATGGTCTTTGCGGATCTCATCGGGCCAGGTGGAGGCTTCGGCAAGGGTTTGTGTGCCAAGCAGCGCAGCAATTTGAGTCTTGGCATTCTCACTTAACCGGCTTTCCGCAATGAGAGCAATAATGTGGTGACCTTCGCGGCCCCAGGCAAGGCTTTGTGTGGGCAGCGAGAAGAGAAGCAGGGCAGTGACTATAGTTTTGAGCATGGTCGAAGAAAAAGCCGGTGAGAGCCGGCCCCTTTAAGAGAACAGGTTTTTAGAAGTCGATCCGAATACTCACTTGAGCACGGCGCGCATTGGTTCCATCAGGAAAGCCGGAAGACGCGCTATACAGACCGAAGCCGTTTGCGGGCTGGAAGTTCAATCCATTCAGATTGTATTGACGACTAATCAAGCTGGTGTAAGTGATTGTATTAGTCAAGTTGAATACTTCAAAGTTCAGCGTGACGCGGTAACGTTCAGAGAACGGCAGGATCTTAGTCAAACGAACGTCGGTGCGATACGAGTTGGGAAGCCGGAGTGAGTTTGGTGCAAGGAACGGCACACGATTAGAGCCACCAAACCCGTTGGATGCACTGCCTGGATAGGCAAGTTGCTGACCTCGCAGACCCGCTTGGGCCAACTGCGCGGCGCTTAGCGCACCGGTGACTGACACTGTCGGAGTTGTGGGCTGTCCGGTAACAATGGTCGTGATGTCAGACAACTGCCAGTTGTTGATTAAAAAGCGAGAGATAACGTCACTTCGGCTCGTGAAGATAGGCGAGTAAATCCAATTGATCACCAGCCGCTGCCTCTGGTCCAGGGCACCGTCACCACGATCGGCGCGATAGTCGCCGTTATAGAGATTGCTGGGCGCATTGTTACCGAAGAACAAATTATTTCCCGCACCGCCGAGGTTGTAATCAATTGCGTGGGACCAGGTATAGGAAAGAGCGCCTTCAAAGCCATGCGAGAGCCGGCGTTGTATCTGAACTGCCAGAGCGTTATAGGAACTCTGCCCACCATTCTCCACCTGCAAAATCCGTGCGTAGCGAGGATCACGCAAATCGCTCACCAGGTAAACCGGCGAGACAAAGGTTCCTACCCGTGCGCCGGCAGCATTGTCAATGTTGTAAGTAATTGTGTGGCTCGGAATGGCGGGCAGATTCAAGTCCCGCACAGAGAGCAGCTGGATGGCGTTGCTCCAGAGATAACTGACCGTGATGCTGGTGTTTTTATTGAGAGCTTGCTGGACGGCGAAGTCAGCCTGCTGGCTATACGGCGTGCGCAGGTTATTAGCGGCAAAACCAATCGTTGCAGCGCCGGCGCCAGATGCTGGAGGGGCAGGCAGCAGCGCCGGAAAGACGGGTCCGGCTGCTGCAATCTGATTGGGAGTGCTAAGAACAAACGATTGCTGATACAGGTTGTTCGTAGTAAACAGAGAGTTTGTCATTGCGCCTGGATAGCGGCCGTAGAAGATGCCGTAACTGGACCGAATAACCGTTTTGTCGTTGTTCAGGCTCCAGGCATAGCCGATTCTCGGAGCGAAGTTCAGCTTGTCATCGGGAATGCGGCCAGTCTGTGGGTAGTCAGGGTTAGTAAGCGGCGGCTTCGGAAAAAACGTGGTTTCGTACCGCAGGCCGTAGTACAAAGTCAGGTTCGGGCGCACCTTAAATTGGTCTTGGGCATACAGGCTTAGCTCGTTGTACTGCGCATCGACAGCACGATTCCCAAAAGCCTGAGAGTAGCTTGTATAGCGCCGACCGCCGGCAGTGTTGCCTGAATAATCAAGTGCGAACGAGTTGGCGTTGCTATAGCTGTAACTGCCATTGCCGTTGACAAGCTGGTTCGTATAATCTTCGGTGTTAAAGTAATCGACTCCGAACTTCAGGCTATGTTTGCCTACCGTATAGGAGAGATTGTCAGCAGCTTCGTACCGGCTCTCGCTTGGTTGTATTCGCGGCAGGTAGTTCGCCCCACCAATACCGACACCGTTCACTGAAACTGTAAGTGGGCCGAACACGGGATCGAGAAGGTTCGTGTTCACAGCATCGAATTGGCGATCTTTGAACCAGCCGAACCGAGCTTCGTTGACGATAGCAGGTGTTGGCGTGTAGGTCCACGCGGCGCGACCGTAACGCACATTGACGTCATCGTAACCATTGCTGTTTAAAGCTCCACCGCTTGTGACCACAGCCCCAGTTTGGATACCGTTCGGCGAATAGAAGTGCTGATAGTTGAAGTCGAAGGAGAGTGAGTTCAGATCGTTAAAGCGGTAGTCAATTTTTCCCAGTGCCGTGTCCTGGTCCGCACTGCGAGGGATGGTCCCATAGAAGCGCTTCAGTGTACCGTTTATCGCTGCACATTGGGCAGCGCTCGCAGCAGGGTTGCCGTTACTTGGAATGCCGCAACCATTAAAGGTTTGAGTGTTACTGTTCACAGCGGACGGATTGATGATGCTCGAGATAAGTGGAAACTGCCGGCGCTGCTCCTCGGTATTGATGAAGTAGAACAGCTTGTCTTTGACGATGGGACCGGCCAGGCTGCCGCCGAACTGATGGCGATACTCGGAAGGATTGACGGTTGAGAATGGATCACGCGCATCCAGTGTCCGGTTCCGAAAGAACCAAAAGGCGGCCCCATGGAAATCATTGGTGCCGCTGCGCGTGATGGTATTTACTACGCCGCCGAGCGCCCGGCCATACTCCGCCGTGTAGCCGTCGGTGAGCACTTGAAATTCCTGCACAGCATCTTGTGAAATCTGCGTCGGAATGCGTGTCCTTCCGGCGTTCTCGTTATAGAAAGAGTCGGTGGTGTCGTTGCCGTCGGTCAGGAAGTTGTTGCCGCCCGGAATTCCCCGAAAACTCAGCAGGCCAAACGTGCCGTCGGGCACCACGCCCGGAGTTAGTAGAACAAAGGAATCGACGCGACGGCCATTGATAGGTAAGTTATCGATCTGGTATTGAGTTACATTCTGTGACACGTCAATCTTGTCTTCGACAACAGGAGCGACGCTCTCGACAGTGACTTGTGTGCTGGCGCTCTGTATCGATAGATCGATTTTCAGAGCAACATTCTGGCCCACTAACAGGACGATGTTCTCCTGCTTGAATTCAGCAAAACCCGATGCGGTGACTGTTACCTGATATCCGCTGTTCGGAGGCAAAGTAGGTGCACTGAAAACGCCGCCACTCGTTGTCTTCAGCTCGCGGTGGATGCCTAACTTGCGATTGTCGACAATGACGTGTGCGCCAGGCACAGCAGCGCCCGCAGGATCGGTGACTGATCCCGAGATAGCGCCGTTACCGGCTGACGTTTGCGCCCAGGCAGTCACGGTAGCGACGCACAGACACACGAGTAGTTTATAGTTGCTGCTCATAGAAGAAAATGAAAACCCTGAACGTCAGACTAGCCGAGAAATGTTACGGATCGGCTTCAATCTTAAGTCGAACTTGTAAGACAAGGCACCTTTAGGTACAAACGGGAAAGTGTTTTCAGTAAGGTGAGGTTGTGAACGTCCAAGAGATCTGGGATTCCGGCGATACCGGTATTTTTGCGATTCGAACCCATTCGCCAGGGCCATCCGGCTCGCTGCCTCTAACCTCGGACATGCTGGCTACCGAACCTTCGGGCAATTTGTTCGGCTGGAGCCAGAATGCCGGGATGGGCTGGGCTCCTGAAGCACTCGGCGGGCAACAGGTTCTGCTGTTAAGCACGCAGGGTGGAATGCGGGCTGGTGACGGCTCGCCTATTGCACTGGGCTATCACACGGGCCATTGGGAAGTGGGGCTGCTGGTGGGGGAAGCGGCGCGTGAACTGAAAAGGCTTGGAGCGATACCGTTTGCCGGCGCCTGTACCGATCCCTGTGATGGGCGTACTCAGGGCACGGCAGGCATGTTTGACTCGCTACCGTATCGGAATGACGCGGCCGTGATCTTTCGCCGGCTAATTCGATCATTACCGACACGGGTTGGTGTGCTTGGTGTGGCTACTTGTGATAAAGGCCTGCCGGCGATGATGATGGCCCTGGCAGGAACGCCGAACTTGCCGTGCGTGCTGGCGCCCGGCGGGGTCACACTCATGCCCGAGGTGGGTGAAGATGCTGGTAAGGTGCAGACTATCGGGGCACGGTTTGCGCATGGAATCATCACGCTGGAAGAGGCAGCCGATGCCGGTTGCCGCGCCTGCGCCTCGCCCGGTGGAGGATGTCAATTTCTAGGCACGGCAGCAACCGCCCAGGTGGTGGCCGAAGCGCTTGGACTCACGCTGCCCCACGCTGCCTTGGCGCCGTCGGGCGAACCGGTGTGGCTGGACATGGCCACACGCAGCGCCCGCGCGCTGCTCCGGCTCGCTTCATTACGCCTTACCACGAAGGACATTGTGACGCCTTCTGCCATTGATAATGCCCTGGTGTTGCATGCCGCCTTTGGTGGATCCACAAATCTGTTGTTGCATGTTCCGGCCATCGCCCACGCTGCCGGACTGGCTCGACCTACGGCCGCTGACTGGAGCCGTGTCAATCGAAGCGTTCCCAGGCTGGTTGATGCGCTGCCAAACGGGCCACGCAATCATCCAACCGTGCAAGTGTTTCTGGCTGGCGGCGTACCGGAGGTGATGCTGCATGTGCGCCGTGCCGGATTGCTGAATACGAAAGCCCTGACCGTGAGCGGCGAGACTTTGGACGCAACTCTTGATTGGTGGGAACAATCCGAACGGCGCGCCTACTTCCGGCGCAAGCTGCAGGACCTTGATGGCGTGAACCCTGACGATGTGATCTTCTCGCCCGACCAGGCGCACGCACGTGGGTTGACATCCACCGTGTGTTTCCCGTCAGGCAATCTGGCGCCGGAAGGTGCGGTCGTGAAAAGTACTTCGATTGATCCATCCATGGTGGAGGCCGATGGAGTGTACCGGCTGCGCGGACCTGCACGGGTCTACACGACCGAGCACGATGCGATTGCGGCCATCAAAGACGGAACCGTACAGAAAGGCGATGTCGTCGTCCTGATCTGTCGCGGACCGCTGGGCACAGGCATGGAAGAGATCTATCAGATCACGTCAGCCTTGAAGCATCTGCCCATGGGCAAGTACGTCGCTGTAATTACCGATGCACGATTCAGCGGCGTCTCGACCGGCGCTTGCGTGGGGCATGTTTCCCCTGAGGCACTAGCCGGCGGACCCGTTGGAAGGTTGCGGGAAGGAGATTTGATCGAGATCATAATCGACCGCAATAAGCTGGAGGGGCACGTCAACTTCATAGGCGAATCGGGAGAGACTTTTAACCCGGAAGAGGGTCATCGCCGGCTACTGCTGCGACCGGCGCGTGAAGATCTTCGAGCCGATCCGAATCTTCCCGAGGATACGAGGCTGTGGGCGGCGCTGCAACAGGCAAGCGGTGGGATCTGGGGTGGTTGTGTCTACGATGCAGAGAGTGTCGTGAAACGATTAGCCACTTAGAACAAGACTCTCATGCTAAGTCACTCGTAGCGACTAAAATACTGCCTATGGCTAAAACACGGCCCGAAGAAGGCGCTCAATTCTTGCGTTTTTCGGGCCCTTACTGGACGCGCTTCGCGAACTGGGAGGTTCGGGCACGCCCGACGAGGTGGCTGAACGAATCGCATCTGACCCTGAACCTTTCGGATGAAATTCAGAACCAATTGCTGCCCTCCGGAGAACTGCGTTATAGAAATCAGGTTGCATGGGCCAGGTTCTATCTCGCACAGGAAGGCCTAATCGATTCCTCAAAGCGTGGAATTTGGAGTTTGACAGAAAGAGGCCGGGGTGTAAAACTCTCGTTAGATCAAGCACGCGAAATAAGGTTCAGATGGGTACGGGTTTTTCAAGATCGACGGCGCAAAGCGCAAGAGAGTGATCCAGAACCTCTGTCAGATCAAACGGTAGAAGAAGCGGTCGGGCAACTCGGCGGTTATAGGCAGCAAGTGCTCGACCTTATGCAGGAGCTTCCAGCTTCTGGCTTTGAACAACTCTGTCAGGCAATCTTGCGCGAAGCTGGCTTCGTTGAAGTTACAGTGACAGGTCGTTCGCGGGACCAAGGCATTGATGGATACGGAACTTTGCAGGTTAATCCGCTTGTCTCATTTCGAGTTCTGTTCCAATGTAAGCGTTATCGAGAGTCGGTATCCCCTTCCCATGTTCGCGATTTTCGCGGTGCCATGGCTGGGCGAGCCGATAAAGGGATCATAATCACCACGGGTACGTTCACGGCCGAAGCACGACGAGAAAGTTCTCGAGATGGTGTTCCCCGGATCGAGCTGATTGATGGCGAGAAACTGGTCAATATGCTCGAAAAGTTAGAACTTGGCTTACAGCGGGTGACATCGTTCAAGGTGGATGACACATTCTTCAACAAATTTCGTACTTGAATGACGAAGCATGTTCCCTCTCAAAGCTGGAGCAACGCTCTAAGTGACAGGCGGCGCCGAACCGCCCCCTTCTGTCTTGCGACGTTCCTCCTCTTCTTTCTTCTTCCGCTCTCTTTCATTCGTTGGTTCGCCGCCCTTGAAGTAGAGGCTCACCGTCACAGTATGGGTCGACGGATCCGAATGATAATCGGATCGCGTGTCTTTCAGGTTTTCGAACAGATTCTGCTCATCCAGTCGCTTTAGGAAGAACTCAGGATACTCAGGATTAAAGGGCTTGCCGCGCTTCTCGCCCCATAGCTTTGCAACCGTCGGCTCAGTAGTAGAGTCAAGCCCATGAATATCAAGGCGCTCAAAGTTGTACACCGAGCCTGGTGTCACGGTGTAGGTAACCGCCACGACCCGGTGCGCATCATCGGGCTCTGTCTCGTCGGTGATGATGGCGTCCAGCAAGCCACGCACGTGCAAGCGCCGAGTGAGTTCAGACCGGAAGTTATCGATCAGGTCGCCGTTGAAAAGCTGGCCAGGCTTGAAGGGGATGTTGGAGCGAATCTCTTCTTCGTCGATCCCGTTACCGCGGAATCGAATCGGACCAAATTTGAATTGTGGGCCTTCTTGAATCTGTACCTTTACGACCACGCCAAGATTGGCCGTTGAAGGTTCAGTTTCGATTTTAGGAAAGGTAACAGCAGCAAAGCCCTTAGCGGCATAGAGTGGTTTAATTGCCCCATCCAGCATCAGCTTCAGGCGCGAATCAGAGAGTGGAACGCCTACCGCAACCTGATTGACTGCTCGAAGGATTGTGCCGGAATCAATGGCCTGGTTGCCGCTTACAATAACGCGGGAAATGTTCTGAGCCGGGGCAGTGGAGGTAAACAGAACCGCCAACTGCTTTGGATCGTCATTGCTCACTTGCGCTTTCACCTTTGTGGGCGCGTGAGCCTGCACCAGCGCGTCTTCTACCGCAGAGGTGTAACGCTTCAAGACCGCGTCAGTGGCGGGGATACGATCTGCATAGAGTGGAACGTGCGTCTTCAGATAGGCGCGAATTGATGCTTCATCTAACCCAAGGCGGTCGAAGCGCAAGGGAAAGGTCTGCTGGTTTTCCGTCAGAGCCAACGTCACGTCATAGGCAGGCACCGCACCAGCGCTGAAATGGAACTGCTGAGAAACATTGGTAAACAGCTCGAGAGCAATTAGTTGCTGCCGCGCCGCTTCCAATGCCGGCCCGTTGATCTTCTGGCCAATGTGCAGGCCGGTGAACCGAACAACATCGGCAGGTTGGTAGAGATGAGCGCCTTGAATAGTAAGCGTATGCAGCGTGCCGGGCGGAGGTTGCTTAGTCGGCTTCGACGAAGCTTCGGGCGCTTGTGCCCGTGCTAGCAATGCGCCGAAAACTATGACCCCAAGCCAACCAATTCGTCCCATAGCAGATTTAAGTCCATTGGACGTTCGGGCGGTAACAGCCGTTTCCACTGGTAAACTGAAGGTGAAAATGACCTACGATGTTGTGGTTATCGGCAGCGGACCGGGCGGCTACTCGGCCGCAGTGCGTGCCGGTCAGTATGGGTTGAAAACGGCCCTGATCGAGAAGCAGCAACGGTTAGGCGGCACGTGTCTTCTGGTTGGTTGTATCCCGACAAAGTCTCTGCTGCACACGGCAGACGTCTGGGACTACTTCAAAAATCCCGAAGCGGAAGGCATTCAGTGCAGAGATCCGCAGCTGGATTACGCCAAGGTGCTCGATCGCAAAAACAAAATTGTGACTAAGCACTCCAAAGGCATCGACTTCCTGATGCGCAAGAACAAGGTGGATGTGCTGAAGGGCCACGCACGTCTGCAAGGCAATGGGCGCATTCAACTGAAGAGCGATAAAGGTACCGAAACAGTCGAAGCGAAGAATATCATCTTGGCCACTGGATCTGAGGCGCGCATGATCCCGGGCCTGCAACCCGACGCCAAGCAGATTCTGACCAACATAGAGATCCTCGATATGCCGGCAGTCCCGAAGTCGCTCGGCATTATCGGTGCGGGCGCGGTCGGCGTAGAGTTCGCATCCATCTTCAATCGGTTTGGCAGCAAAGTGACCATTCTGGAGATGCTTCCGCGGCTTGTGCCAGTGGAGGATGAAGAGATCTCTAAAGAGTTGGAGAAGCACTTCAAGAAGACCGGCATTCGTATAGAAGCGGGCGCCAAGGCAGAGAACATCCGCAAGAATGAGAACAGCGTAAGCTTGACGGCGACGCTCGCCAACGGGAATAAAGAGGAGATGGAGTTCGAGAAGCTGCTGGTAGCCGTGGGCCGTAAGCCGAACACCGACAGCGTAGGGCTGGAGAACACGAAGGCCGAGGTGGATCGCGGATTCATCAAGGTAGACGGCTACCAACGCACCGCTGAAGCGGGCCTTTATGCAATCGGCGATGTCGTCGCTGGAACGCCACAGTTGGCGCACGTGGCAACGGCGGAAGGCATGGCTGCCGTGGCGCACATAGCAGGCAAGCCGGTCCGTCCTATCAATCGCAGCCGGATTCCTGGGGCCACCTATACCGATCCTGGTATTGGCAGCGTCGGGCTTTCAGAGGCTCAAGCGAGGGCGCAAGGCTTTCAGGTAAAGGTCGGCAAATTCCCCTTTGCAGGCAACAGCAAAGCCACTATTCTGAACAAGCACGAAGGTTTCGTGAAGGTGATTGCGGATGAGCGCTTCGGTGAGATCCTGGGGGTGCACATCATCGGCCCAGAAGCTTACGAATTGATCTCGGAAGCAGTGACCGCAATGGAAGCCGAGGCTACCGTCGAGACGATGATGTCCACCATCCATGCGCATCCGACCATTTATGAGGCAATTGGTGAAGCCTTTAACAACGTCGATGGAATGGCCATCAACATCTGACGGCAATGAAGAGGCCGCTGCAGATTGTTGATCTTGGGCGCATGCGTTACAGCGGAGCGCACCAGATCCAGATGCAGTTGGTTGAACAGCGCAAGCTGGGCGAAGGCGTTGACACTCTCCTATTTGTGGAGCATCCGCACGTAATTACCATCGGTCGCAACGGCAAGGAACAGAACCTGCTGGCTTCCGCCGATGTCATGGCGCGTACCGGTATCGAGTTTCATGAAACTGACCGCGGCGGTGATGTGACGTATCATGGTCCGGGTCAGTTGGTAGGGTATCCGGTGCTGGATTTGCGAGAATGGAAGCGTGATGTGCACGCCTACTTCCAAGGTGTCGAGCAGGCGTTGATCGATGCCCTGGGCGTTCTGGGCGTTTCGGCCCGGCGCATTCCCGAGCGCGGCTTAGAAGGCGTCTGGGTGGGCGACTCGAAGATTGCAGCCTTGGGTATTCACATCAGCAGGTGGATCACTTCGCATGGATTTGCGCTCAACGTGGACACCGACCTGACTTACTTCCAATACATTGTTCCGTGCGGTTTGCATAGGCCAGTCTGCTCGCTTCGTAGCGTCGGTTCACAGGTAACGCGCGCACAATGCATGTCGGCCGTGACTGATTCCTTTGCCGCCACTTTTGACTACCATTTGTTCGCCGAAGCCAGGCCCTGGCCGGCACAGCTGGCGCACCAGCAACATTCTCAGGAGATTCGATGATTGACGTTGTAATGCCCCAGATGGGCGAAAGCATTGTTGAGGGAACACTGACGCGCTGGCTGAAGAAGCCTGGCGAGAAAGTGGAGCGCGACGAGCCTTTATTCGAGATTTCAACCGACAAGGTAGACACAGAGATTCCCTCGCCGGAAGCGGGTTTTCTCAGTGAAGTGCTGGTGCAGGAAGGCACCACTGTTGCGATCAATGCCGTGGTGGCGCGTATCGGCGATAACAAGACGGCCGCTGCTGCCCCGGCCTCGGCTCCTGCACCTGCTGCTCCGGCGCCTTCTTCTTCAGCGCCGAGGGCAGATGTAGGACCATCCGCGCGTGCTGATGGCGTACAAGCCACGCCTGCCCCGGCCCCAAAGCCGCCGGCGCCAGCTCCTGCAGTTGCTTCTGTCCCTCCTCCGCCGTCGGCACCGCCTCCTCCCGCCGCAGTCGCCCAACCGGATGGCGCTGAAGAGCAAGGCCCGTTGTCTCCACTAGTCCGCAAGATGGCGCGTGAGTACAACATTGATCTCGCGAAAGTAAAGGGCACCGGCGCAGGTGGTCGAATCACTAAACAGGATGTCGAGGCGTTCATGTCGGCTCAGGCCGGCCAAACCTACGCCGCTCCTCCTGTTCAAGAGCCGGTGGCCGCGTCAGCCGGACCGTATCCCATCGAGCCGACTCCGGACACTCCGCAGCCTCAGCCTTCTAAGCAGCCGGCCGCGCCTGCCCCGAAAACATCCGCGCCGACGCCTTCACAACCACCTGCGCCCATGCCGCTGGCGGAAGCTGCCCGTACTTCGGTCGAGCCCATGACGACCATGCGGCAGAAGATTGCTGAGCACATGATTATGAGCCAGCGGACGTCGGCTCATGTCACTACCGTGCATCGGGTTGACATGACTAGGATAGCCAAGCTGCGCGACCGGTCGAAAGCCGAGTTCCAGGCACGCAACGGTTTCTCGCTGACTTTTCTGCCTTTCGTAGCGCAGGCGACGGTCGAAGCTCTGCATGCCTTCCGCATCTTCAATGCATCAATCGACGGCAAGAACATCGTTTACCATCGCGAGATCAATCTGGGTATCGCCGTGGCACTGGAAGGCGGATTGATTGTCCCTGTTATTCGCAATGCCGACGAAAAGAATGTGTCCGGTTTACAGCGTTCGATTGTGGACCTGGCCACGCGTGCTCGCTCGCGTCAATTGAAGCCTGAAGAAGTAGCGGGCGGTACATTCTCTATCACCAACTTTGGGAGCTTCGGCAGCATCTTTGCGACGCCGGTAATCAACCAGCCACAAGTGGCCATACTTGGTGTCGGTGCAGTGGAAAAGGTTGCGGCCGTCGTAGAAGGCGATGCCATTGCCATTCGGTCGCAAGCTCATTTGGCTTTGACCTTTGACCATCGTCTGATTGACGGCGCACTGGCTGACCAGTTCTGCCAGAAGGTTAAGTCAATTCTCGAGAACTGGTCGACGACCGTTTTATAAATAGCCCCTTCGTTTACATCCGAGTAAGGCGGTTTCATTACTGGTGCCCGTTGTATGGTTAGCGACGGGCCACGGCTTAAGCAGCACTTTCGGTATGCCCGGGAAGTAATATCGCCAGAGTAAGGCCGCCTTGTAGTAGCAGGGCAGCAGCGATGATCAGGGCAAATCCTTCGAAGTGTTCAGATTGTAAGACTGTCGTCAAGGCTGAGCCTCCAAGAACAGCGGCAGCGACACCGCCCAGCACAACAAAGTTGCGCATACCTGACCGTTCTCGCAACCGAAAATACAGCAGGGTGGCTAAACTCTGAAGCGCAATACCGGCCGCGATAACCGACCGCTCCGCGTAGCCGGGATGTTTAAGAACATTCTCCATTGAGCCGAGCCAGATAGCAGCTGCCGTGGTGAACACGCATAAGGATTGTAGAACTTGTTTCATCGACGGATCCTTTCGAAGCCCGATCTATTCCAATTGTTGCAGTATATAAGCAGCGCGGCGTCTGCGGAGCGCATCGAGCAGTTTACAAAACAAGTCTCGGGCGGAATCATCCGAGGCCAGGACGGGATAATCAGCAGATTAGACGCGAGTCAAAATGACGAACCCGAACCTTACCTTCACATGCAATATCTGCGGCCAAAGTAACATTGTCGAAGTCAATACACTGCAGCGTGACGCAAGATCTTGTTCTAAGTGTCAGTCATCCGTTCGCTTTCGGTGGATTATTCATAGTCTCTCGACCTGTCTCTTCGGCAAATCATTATTGCTGGAGGACTTCCCTTACTCACCGAGCATCAAAGGAATCGGTCTTAGTGATGAACCGCTCTATTCAATAGAACTCGCCAAGCGACTTGGTTATGTAAATACCTTCTATCACTGCGAACCAAAGCTAGATATTAGGGACTTAACAGCTCATTCCCCTAACTCTCTCGATTTCATAATCGCTTCAGAGGTCTTCGAGCATATTCCGTATCCAGTGCAGCCTGCCTTTGACAATCTCAATCGGCTGCTCAAACCGAGCGGGGTAGTTCTTTTCTCGACTCCTTGGAGGCCGCGCGGTTATACCGTAGAACATTTTGCCAATCTGTACGAGTGGAGCATTATTGACTGGCACGATGCAAAGGTTCTGCTAAACCGCACCAAGACTGGAGCTTTAGAAGCATTCGGCACGTTTAGCTTTCATGGAGGAGCAGGAGATACTCTCGAGATGCGGTTGTTCTCCAGACCAAGTCTGGAAAAGAATTTCAGAGCCGCTCACTTAGATACTGAGTTTGTTAGTTCGTCTTATCTCGAGCACGGAATCGTCTTTACCGATTGTTGGTCTCTTCCTTGTATAGCAACTAAGTCTGGTGAGCTACCGAACGACAAGGGACATTCGAGAGATACAGATGAAAACGAGGTAAGTCAGGAAAAGGTAAGGCATCTGTATCACGAACTCGACCGACTTACTGCCTGGGCAGACATCCTCGAAAGAAAAACGCTTAAGTTAGAGCGAGAACTGAACGAAGCGACTGACTTGGCAAGTACCGCCGGCAAAGAGCGTGAGCTGATTAGAAGCTCTAAGTGGATAAGACTCGGCCGCCGATTAGGTCTGGGACCGAGACTCTGATAAATAGTTCCCGTATTCTCAGCTAGCGATCACGCGTAATTTACCGCCTCTAACTGCTATCCAGGCGGTCGGAAACTTTGCCGGATTTGCCTCATTAGTTCACTGAATGATATATACAGGTTCAACAAGCCCAAGCCACTTAGTGCTCCACGAAAGTAGCGGCTCATCCACAAATCCACCAGTCGGGACACGTGCAGCGGAATCCAGCTTTGCCCCCAGTTGGACTGCCATGGAAAAACCAATAGGAAGACGCCCAATTCAGAAGCAAAGATCACCAGACAAAAGCCCAGAATCCGCCGGTGCCATTTGACGAAGCCATGAGTCTGGTCCTGGGGGACCGAAGATGTGCGGGGTGAAGTGCTCACGCAGGCGTTCCTGCCAGCGGTAACTCTTCCTGCACCGGAACATGGTTCAAGTAACCAGCCCAATGCACGTCAGGACTGCTGTCTCGTACGGGCGCGAAACTCCAGCGATGGAGGAGCGTCGGGCCATACTTGCGAAGAGCGCGGCGATGATCGGGCGTTGAGTAGCCTTTGTTCGATTGAAGATTGTACTCGGGGAAGACTTGGTGCCAATGAGCTAGGGAGGCGTCGCGATGAACCTTAGCAACGATGGAAGCGGCAGCAATGGCACGACAGCGAGCATCGCCGCCTATGAGTGGCCTCTGCTTGGCAGGCAAATCCAGGCGCAGAGCGTCAATTAAAAGATAATCGGGCTGGACAGGCAAAGCCAGAACAGCGCGCTGCATGGCTAAGCGGGAGGCCTGATAAATATTGATTTGATCAATCTCGAACACATCGGCAGCCCCGACGGCCCATGCTTGGCTACGAGCCTTGATCTGCGTGGCGAGGCGCTCCCGCTCAGGAGCATCGATGATTTTGCTGTCGCACAACCCACGAATCGGCCGGTCGGGATGAAGCACTACCGCTGCAGCTACCACGGGGCCAAACAGGCATCCGCGCCCAACCTCATCAACTCCCGCAATACACTGAAAGCCCTGCTCGCGAGCCAGGCGTTCGTAGGTACTCACGCACCGGATGGAAGGCGCAGGCGGACCGGACTGGGATGGTTCTTTGGCCACGAGAAAGCCAAGGACGCAGCGTT
Source organism: uncultured Bryobacteraceae bacterium (assembly GCA_964248405.1). Lineage (GTDB taxonomy): Bacteria > Acidobacteriota > Terriglobia > Bryobacterales > Bryobacteraceae > Bog-105. Next base: position 54,031 of record CAXTYH010000008.1, on the reverse strand, counting down.
ATTCGCGTTCGCGCAGACGGGCGGCTTTGCCCTTGAGGCCGCGCAGGTAGTAAAGCTTGGCGCGGCGTACCCGGCCTGTACGAACCAGATCGATATGATCGACTACCGGTGCATGAACTGGGAAAATACGCTCAACACCCTGGCCAAAGCTCACTTTGCGGACGGTGATTGTTTCGCCCATGCCGACATTATGGCGAGCAATCAGCGTTCCCTCAAATGCCTGCAACCGCTCCTTGTCACCTTCGCGAATCCGGACGTGCACACGAATTGTATCGCCCGGCCGAAACTCCGGGTGCGCCTGGGCGCGCATGTGCTTACTAATAAATCTGCTGACAAGACCATTCTGCATGCTACTTAATTCTGCCTTATTGTGCGTCCGACCACCAGATCGGGACGCAGCCTTCCTGTTTTCTCAAGCGACGCCGCCCGGCGCCAACGCCTGATCTCCTCGTGATTACCACCCAGCAGTACGTCGGGCACTTTCCAGCTGCGGAATTCCGCGGGTCTGGTGTACTGCGGGCAATCCAAAAGCCCTTCTAACTCTTGGCTGAAACTTTCGTTCCAACTCGAATCCTGGTTTCCCAGCACGCCGGGCAGCAATCGCCCGACCGCGTCAACGATCATCGCAGCGCCAAGCTCACCGCCGCTCAATACGAAATCTCCCACCGACAGCTCGGTATCGGCCAAGTGCTGAGCCACTCGCTCATCCACTCCTTCATACCGGCCACAAATCAGCACCAGGTCATCCAACTGGGCCAGTTCACGTGCCACCGTCTGCGTAAATCGCTGACCCTGAGCGGACAGCAGCACCACTCGCTGACGCACCGTTCGCTCCGGCAAAATGCTCTCAACAGCCTCAAACAGCGGCTGCGGCTTCAGCAGCATACCTTCGCCGCCTCCAAACGGGCGGTCGTCCACAGTCCGATGCCGGTCGAAGGTCCAGGTTCTCAAATCGTGAACCGTGATACTGATCCGGCCTTCCTCCCGCGCCCGGGCTACCACTCCATAGCGAAACGGACTTTCAAAGAACTCGGGGAAAATAGTGACGATATGAAAATTCACCACGCCTTCCTTTCCCAGTCACAAACTCACAGATCCAGCAAGCCTTCCGGCAATTCCACTTGAATCACCCGGTTTACTAAATCCACTTCCGGACAGATGGCGTCAACAAAGGGCACCAACACTGTCCGATCCCTGACATCTACTTCCAGGAGCGGTGAGGCACCGTAGTGCTCCAACCCGGTCACCACACCAACCAAGTCTCCCGTCTGACGATGGACAACGCGAACGCCGATTAAATCGGACTGAAAGTACTCGCCTTCCGGAAGTGAGCCGCGCTCCTCTCTTCGAATCCACAAATCTGCGCCGCCAAAGCGCTCGGCATCAGAGATCTTGTCTATGCCGACAAACTTTAACACCCAATCTTCTCGGTACGGCCAGGCCGCTTCCAATTCGACCGGCACATCAGAACCGTCCGCCAGCCGAACCTGGGCTGTCTTCAAGTTTTCCAAACGACCCGGAACATCCGTTTGAGACCGAGCCAGCACCTCGCCTTTATTGCCACGGCTCCGTAGAATCTCGGCAACCACTACCCGATCCTCATCCACAACCAGGGGCCTCGCTGCTACTCAAGGATCTCAAGCGAGAAACGGCGGTTCAACTTAGTTCCCACTGCACCCAGCAGAGTCCGGATGGAGCGCGCTGTCCGGCCCTGTTTCCCGATTACTTTCCCAACATCGCCGGTAGCCACTCGAAGTTCGAAAACGGTGGCATGTTCACCAGAGATTTCATTCACGGCAACACCGTCGGGCGTATCCACCAGAGCCCTGGCGATACTTTCCACCAGCGTCTTCACACTGGCACTTTCGTTTCCATCACTGTCATTCATGGTTTGACTTTACTGGGCAGACTCTGGGGACAGGCAGGAAGCTCGGAGCTTTGCGTCCCCTACACAGAGGAAGGAAGCCGATCTTTTCCTGCTAGGCAACTGCTGGTGTTTCAGCCGACGCTATCTTCATCAAACGAGTGACGGTATGAGAAGGCTGCGCCCCGTTCTTAATCCAGTGCTCGATACGTTCCCGCTCTAAATGAATCTCGGCAGGCTTGGAAATCGGGTTATAGTGACCCACCACCTCCACCGACCGGCTATTGCGTGCGCGTTCTTTATCAATTACAACCACGCGGTAGGTGGGCTTTTTCTTGGCGCCGAAACGCGCCAAACGGATTGCTAACATCGTAACCTTTTCTTCTTGATATTCTGGCAGATTTATAGCGCCAACGCACCTATGTGGGCCAGACGCTAGAACCCAGGCAGCCCTGGAAAGCCGGGGATCTTCATTTTACCCATGCGCTTACCCAGCAAACCGGCCTGCCCGGCAAAGCTCTTCATCATTTTACGCGCTTGCCCATACTGTTTGAGCAGATTGTTTACATCTTGCACACTGGTTCCACTGCCTTTTGCAATCCGTCGCCGACGGGAGCCGTTGATGATCATATGATTCCGGCGCTCGTGGGGCGTCATGGAGTCAATAATTGCGACTACCCGGCCCACTTCGCCCTCATCGATCTTGGCGTTCTTCAGCTCTTTCAAGGGCCCGATCTGCGGCATCATTTCCAGCAGGCCACCTAATGAGCCGAGCTTGCGGATTTGCTTGATCTGGTCACGAAAGTCTTCGAGCGAGAAATCATCGCCGAGCAGCTTCTCCTGCATTTTCTCGGCTGTCTTCTGATCGAAGGTCTCCTGGACCTTGTCGATGAGCGAGAGAACGTCGCCCATGCCGAGAATCCGCGAAGCAACCCGGTCAGGGTGGAACGGCTCCAGCGCATCCGTCTTTTCGCCTACGCCGACAAATTTGAGTGGCTGGCCAGTGATGGTCCGTATCGAAAGCGCTGCGCCGCCTCGCGCATCGCCATCCATCTTGGTCAGGATAATGCCCGTAATGCCGAGCTGCTTGTGGAACTCGTCGGCAGACTTTACCGCGTCCTGACCTGTCATTGCATCAGCTACGAACAGGATCTCGGTGGGATTCAGCGTGCTTTTCAGCTCGCGCAACTCTCCCATCAGCTGCTGGTCAATGTGCTGGCGTCCGGCGGTGTCCACCAGCAGAACATCACGCCCGGTCTGAATTGCATCGCGACGAGCTGACGTGGCAAGGTCCAGCGGCTTCGTTTCGTCCCTGCCGCCCTCGTAGATTGGAGTGCTGACCGTCTTGGCCAAAATGCTTAACTGCTGCCGGGCCGCCGGGCGATAGACGTCAACCGAAACCAGTTCCGGCTTGCTGCCCTCCTTGGTCAGGAACTTCGCCAGCTTGGCGGCGCTGGTTGTCTTGCCCGAGCCTTGCAGGCCCACGATCATCACTACCGTCGGCGGATCGTTTGCAAAACGAAGCCGGGATTGGTGGCCACCCAGCATTCTGGTCAGCTCATCCCGAACGATTTTAACCACCTGTTGGCCGGGCGAAAGCGCAGTCAGTACTTCGTCGCCCATCGCTTTCTCTCTGACTTGAGCGATGAACTCTTTAACAACTTTGAAGTGAACGTCAGCCTCGAGAAGTGCGACGCGAATTTCGCGCAGCGCCTCATCCATGTTGGCTGCCGTTAGTTTTCCCTCCCCGCGGAGGTTTTTGAAGACTCGCTGAAGTTTGTCGGACAGGTTATCGAACATGGCTGGTTTTGCGGCTTGTTCAGCCTATAAGCCGAGTATAACGGCCAACCGGTCTGCTGCCAATCGAGTTTAGAAGCCCACAAAATCTCGGATCACGAAAAAGAGAAAGGTTTTATCTCGCCTGTTTTGAACAATTTACCTTGCAGTTCCTAAGTCGCGGGTGTGTGTGCGTTGGCAAAGTCGTGGGCGGAGAGGGACTTACGACATGCACATTCCGATCATTTGCGACACAATCCAGCTGATTCTCAAAGTAGTTTTCGGCGCTTAATTAGCTGCCGCCGGTTGTAAAGGCTCGAAGATGCTCTGCAACTGAGCATCTGTTTGGGAACTCAGACTTGTCTAATTTCAGAGTTTCAAGCTGAGCAAGTACCACTTTCAGCTTTGCTGTGGCGGGTGGGTGCAGTAGAATCGGTTGAGCTTCCTCGAGACTGCTCTGCCACTCGCTAGAGGTAAGTGTCCAAGATTCGGGCGTTGGACCTTATTTGTTCTCCTTCGGTTGCTCTGTTTAGAGTATCCGGAAACGCTTGCAGGCTTCCAGGCACCAGCGCCCGTAAACGCATCTCACTTCCAGCAACTGTTAGAGAACGGTCGAAAGGTACGCCAGGCAGGCGACTTGGCGAAAGCGGAACACCTCTTTCAACTGGCTGCCGATGAAGCGAAACGAGTGGGTAATGCCGGCCAGCAAGCAGGAGCGCTACTGCTTGTCACCGGTTGTCAGATTCGTCGATTCCAATATGGGGCTGCCCTGAACACTGCAGCCGTCGCGCGAGAGTTGGCTGCTCGCGCTTCTGACAATACGACTTTGGGAGCTCTGGCTACCAATGTCTCCAACATTTATGTCCAGTTAGGCGACACAGCTTCTGCCGCCAGAGTTGCCGCAGAAGCCGTTGAGTATCTCAGAAGATCTCCACGCCGAGATTACTTCATCCGCTCCCTCATTAACTTTGGCGATATCCAGTTTGGATTAGGTCACTACACAGAGGGGAAAAGCCTTCTATCTCAGGCAATTGAGACAGCAAAGAGCAGCGCTGCACCTCAGTTGGAGGCGCTCGCCTCCGATCATCTTGGCTCGTCGCTGACGCTTTACGGAGCATTGCCGGAAGCACAATCAGCCCTCATCAATGCGGTCAACCTATATAAAGTGCATCAGGACAATGAAGGTCTTGCCGGCTCCTACGAACACCTTGCCGAGTTGGAGTGGCGCAAAGGAGGCTCGTATCTACGCTCAGCCCTGAACTACATCGACTTGGCATTTGCCGCTAAGAGTTCCATTTTTAGAACTGCTCTGCAGTACTACCCCATTCACATTCGGGGGCAAATACTGTTGAGCTTGGGCGAGAAAGATCAGGCCCTGGCTGAGTTCCGTCGGGCAGTGAATGCTGCCGACACCTGGCGTCAAAGCGCCCTGCCCGGCGACACCACCAACACACAAACCGTTGTTCAACTGGAAAGTGTCTACCGAGACTTCGCCCAATTGGCTGCCGAACTTTCTCTCGAGCGTGATGACCATGCGCTTGCCCGTGAGTCGTTTGAAGTTCTGGCTCGCAACCGCGCCGCTAGCCTTCGCGAACAGTTGGCGCGGTCCCTCAGCGGTAAGCTGCTAAAGTCTCCGGAGTATTTCCAACTGCTTCATGAGCTGGAAACTGCTCAGGCAGCCGCAACGCTCAGCCAGGATCCTGCGCAGATCAATGCCAGCCGCACAAAACTCACTACCATCCGTGCTCGCCTGAGCGATTTGGAGAACCACATCGGGTTGAATCAGCAGAATGTTGCTCAGCTTTCCGAGATTAAAGGCTCCCGAACCTCACTGAAAAGTATCCAGGCCAGACTAAGCGAAAATGAGGCCCTGCTCAGCTTCAGTCTGGGCGAGCGCAAGTCGTTTCTTTGGGCTGTAACGAAGGAAGATCTAAGGCTCTACGACTTGCCACGCCAGGAAATCATCGCCGGACAAGCCAGCGTCTTTTCGCGCGCTGTCTCAGAAAACAGTGATGCCCGCGCCGAAGCCGGTCGCGCTCTCAGCCACTCACTCTTCGCCAATATCGCCCCTTCCCTAAAACGCAAGTCCAACTGGCTGCTCACGCCGGATGGAGCCCTGCTGGACAAAGTTCCCTTCTCTTGTATACCCGCAACCTTCGAAGGAAGTGAAAAACCTCTGATTGCCAGCCACAGCCTGCGCATTTTGCCCAGCGCTTTACTCCTGCGAAGTACAAGTCGAACCGAATTGGGTGGGCGCTTTGTCGGCATTGGCGACCCGGTCTACAACCTGGCAGACTCGCGCCGTGTTCGCACAGAAAACAAACCACTCCTGTATAAAAGGGTGTCTTCCACTACCCTGGCCCGACTCGTTGGCACCGAACGGGAGATTCGGGTGTCAGCCGAAAAGTGCGGCCTACCCCAAACGAAGATCCTGACGGGCAACGCAGCTTCCGGAGCCGAACTGCGTAGGCAAATTCAGCCGCCACCCGCCATTCTTCATTTTGCTGTTCACGTCTTGAGCCCTAAAGACTTCCCCCAGGAAGCCGCGTTGGCACTGAGCCTGACGAAAGAAAATCTACCTGAACTACTGACCGCAGAATCTGTCGCCACGTTCCGGATTCCCGGCAGTCTTGTTGTCCTAAGCGGCTGCGCTTCCCAGCAGGGCGAGGTGTTGCCCGGTGCTGGACTGGTCGGCTTGAGCCGGGGCTGGCTGCTGGCCGGCGCCGCTGCCGTCCTGGTTAGCGCCTGGCCGACGCCGGACGATTCGGGTCAGTTCTTTTCCAGCTTCTACGGACACTTCCGACAGATTAACGGTTCAGTTGGCTCCAGAGCAGCCGCGGCGTTGCAGAAGACGCAGCTCGACATGCAACGTGGCGGCGGTTACCGGAGTGAGCCTAAGTTCTGGGCCGCGTACTCGATTATTTCCAAGGAGTAAAGCAATGACGGCGAATGACACTATCGGCGAGCAGGCAGCGCCCGGGCCAGTTTCCACTCCATCCGCCCCGGTTCGCGAACCGAACGATCGCACAAGCATGTCTCCCACCGAATGGGGCTTGCTCGTTGAGCAGATCAAAGAAGGCGAAGACGCGGGCATGGAGCAGCTCTACAAGCTCTTCAGCAAAGGTATCCGGTACTACCTCTGCCGGCAACTAGGGCCTCAGGAGCTCGAAGACAAGGTTCACGATACCTTCCTGATTGTGGTTAACGCTATTAAGCGCGGCGACCTGCGCGAACCTGAACGCCTCATGGGGTTTGTCCGAACCGTGGTCCGCCGACAGGTGGCTGCCTACATTGAAACCGCAGTCCACACGCGGCGCGACCAGACCGATTTGGAGAATGGCGTATCGGTAGTTGATCGGACCCACAATCCGGAACAGAAAGCTATGGTCCGCGAAAAAGCGGCGCTGATGAAAAGCTCGCTTGAGGCGCTTTGTGATCGTGACCGCGATATTCTAGTGCGATTCTATCTGCTCGAGCAGCCGCAAGAACAGATTTGCAGTGAAATGGCCTTATCCGAAACCCAGTTTCGACTCCTCAAGTCACGCGCCAAGGCAAAGTTCGGCGAGATAGGCAGGAAAAAACTGGCGAGTAACGGAATTTTCTCAGTTTTACTGAGAGCAGAAGTAAGCTAGTCTGACCTATTGATATGAGGAGAGCGGAAAGCTCTATAACCGATATGCAGGAACACCTAAACCACCCATCGGACGACAATCTGGAACGCTTCGTTCTGCACCAAATGCAGGAAGAAGAACTGGAAAACCTCGAATCACACATCCTTGCGTGCGACTCCTGTGTCGCCCGATTGGAATACCTTGAACTCAATATTGCCGCCACTAAAATGGCGCTTGCACAAGTCCACCAGGAAAAGGTTGCCGAAAGCTTCGCCAAACAGAAGAGTTCCGGCTGGTCGTGGCTAAGGATTTCCGGCTTCTCGCTCGCTGGAACTGCTGCCGCTGTCGCTTTGACCCTTTCCGTCCTACCTAACTTTCAGCCCGTCGAAATGGAACTCTCCGCCCTACGGGGATCGGAGACGACTGCGCTTCCCGCCAATCACCCACTCTTCTTACATCTGAACGCGAAAGATCTGCCCAAAGAGGCAGTCTCCGTCGAAGTAGTCAGTGAAGAAGGCAAGGCAATCTGGAAGGGCACTGGTGCAATCGATCATCAAAATGTCGATGCGCACGTACCCAAGATTTCAGAAAAGGGAAATTACCTGATTCGTCTTTACGCTGCCGATAAGAGTAACCCTACCGATCTGCTTCGCGAGTTTTCGTTTCAGGTTCACTAGATTAGAAGACGCGCCGTTTCAGGCGCGCAATATTAAAAGTGGCCGTCTCGGCAACCGCCATGACGGCCATTACTCCGGCCTGTACCGGATCAGTTACCACCAGATCCGAGGCGTCGGGGACACTTCCAGCCATATTTAAGCTGATTACTAAGAGGCCGTCTCTTCGGACTTCCCGGACAGCGGCCTCGATTTCTCCCCCCATCAGAGAACCGGCCAAGACCAAAGCTTGCACACGCGTCAACTGACGAACGGCCCGCACTGCTGCTGCCAAGGTATGCTCCCCAACTAGCGGAATTGTATCGATAGAAATATGCTCGCCACGTATATTGTGGCGATCCGCTTCTGAGATGGCCCCAACCGCAACCTGCCCCACCTGAGCGCCTCCGCCCATAATGATGATGCGCTTGCCGTAAATCTGCTGCAGCGACTGCACCGGCTCCACCAATCGCACAACCGGCAACTCGTCCAAATCGCGTATCAAAGCTCCCGGAGAACCCGGCAGATCGAGTTCAAAGTAAATCCGAGTTCGTTCTTCCGAAGCCTCAATGATAGAAACCGAGTGAATGTCGCCGGCATGACGAGCAATTACCCCGGTTAGAAAATGGAGAATACCGGGACCACTGACGCTGGTGACAACCAGGCAGACTTTCCCGTCCGTCCTCTCATTCAGAGAGAGTCACCTCATACTTCTTGAGCAGCTCGTCCCAGACTCCCTGAGCCTTCAAGATCAATTCAATGACCTCCCGCACGGCCCCAGAACCACCGTTGGTTTCAGTAACCACCTTGGCCGAGCGTTTCACTTCCGCCCGAGCGTTCGCTGTCGCAACCGACAGCCCGACGCGCCGCATAATCACAACGTCGGTCAGGTCGTCACCCATATAGGCAACCTCTTGGGGCGAAACTCCAGACTCGGCTATCACCTGCTCGAACAGAGGAATCTTCTCAATATGGCCCTGGAAGACCCAGGTCATGCTGACTTGCTGAGCTCGTTCAACGGTAGCCGGAGAATCCCGCCCACTGATAACACCCGTTTTAATGCCGTACCAGGAGAGCCAGCGCAGGGCGATGCCGTCCTGCGCACCGAATGTCTTACTTTCAATCATCTTGCCGTCCGGCCCCGGAAGAAAATAGAGTTTACCGTCGGTAAGCACCCCATCGACGTCCATCAGCAAGACCTTTATACTGGCGGCAAGCCGGTGGATTTCCTGTTCGGTATGGGGAGAGTTGATCAACATAAGTTGGGGCGTGAGGCCTAGAATGGCAGGTTGGCAGACGAAATAGTTCGGCTTCTGGAGCGGAGCCTACATGGTTATAACATGTTGGTCCACGGTGATCGGGTCGGCGTAGCGGTTTCAGGTGGAGCAGACTCGGTGGTGTTGTTACACCTGCTGCACTCGCTCATGTCTCCCCTGGAAATAGAGCTGACTGTGCTGCATGTCAATCACGGGTGGCGCGGAACTGAGTCGGACCTAGATCAGCAATTTGTAGAGCAGCTGGCGCAGGTTCTTGAACTGCCAATTCTCTGCCACGTTGGCCAACCGCTCGGACCTGGAAACAAAGAAGGGAGAAACAAAGAAGAAGGAGCGCGTCTGGTTCGCCAGCGCTTCTTTCGGGAATGCCAGGTCGAGCACCGCTTGCGGCGTATCGCCCTTGGGCACACCAGGTCCGACCAGGCCGAAACAGTGTTGTTTCGCTTTCTGCGCGGCGCCGGGGTTGCCGGTCTGGCCGGTATGGCTCCGGTGACTGCGTCCGGTTTGATCAGGCCGCTCCTGACAGTTTCAAGAGAGCAAGTTCGGGCCTATGCAACCGCGAATGGCTTTGTTTGGCGTGAGGACGCGACGAACCTCGATCAGCGTCTGCGGCGGAATCGGCTTCGATTAACCACCCTCCCGGAACTCACCCGCAACTTCAATCCCAACCTGGAAGGCGTTCTAGCCGGCAGCGCAGCCCTGGCAGGCTCGGAAGAATCGTATTGGCGTCCACGCATTGAGAAGCTGTTCCGGCGGCTTGCCCTCCCAACCTCTTATGGGCTGACCCTCCCGGTACCAGGGCTGACCGGGCTCCACCCGGCTTCTCAACGTCGGCTTCTGCGGCGGGCGATCGGGGAGGTTCGCGGCCACCTCCGGTCCATTGACCTCTTACATATAGAGGCTGTCCGAGAGATTTGCTCGAGCCGGCACGGCCACGACCGAGTCATTCTTCCTGGCTTAGACGCATTCCGGTCTTTCTCCACACTGCTATTGGCCCAACCTGAGAGATTGCGGCAGGATCGGGACTACCAGGTAGAGGTGACTCTTGGCCAACGGCAGAGTCTGCCCTTCGATTCCGGCTCTCTCGCTGTAGACTCGTACAAATTCGAAGATCAAAAAAGTGTTATCTTCAATGAAGAATCGGTTGCAAACGCGTTCCTTGATAGTAAAAAGATACAGGAGGCCTTAGCTGGAGGGCCGCTAACGGTCCGCAACTGGCAACCCGGTGACCGCTTTCAGCCAAGTGGTTCCGAGCATTCGGTTAAGCTAAAAGCGCTCTTTCAGGAGTTCAGAATATTGCTCTGGGAGCGGCGGCACTGGCCGGTAATGGTGGCAGGCCGCGAAATCGTCTGGGTGCGGCATTTTGGGGTTGCTTCACAGTTTGCCGCAGCCGCCGGAAGTCGCTCGGCACTGCAGATCCGTTTTGAACCCCCAATGGCTCGTGCAACTTCGGTTGCGGGTAGCGTAAGTGAATCGAAACCGGTAAGTTCGACGTCATTATAGGTGAGGTTAGAGGCCGAGCTTTTCGTTCGGGCCGGTTATTCGGTAGCCGGCAAAAGGTGAATCAATGAGTTCAAATGTAAAGACCGCAGTATTTTGGGTGGTAATCATCTGTGCGGTCGTTTTGGTGTACATGGCGGTAAGAACCAATCGCGGTCCGTCCCCGCAGGGTCTTTCCGTGTCGGATTTTGTTACATCGGTGCAGGACGGCAAGATCAAGGAAGCCAACATCACTGGTTCCGAAGTTCAGGGAACCATGACCGATGGCCGCACCTTCCACACTGTCATTCCTCCGAACTATCCCGAGATCTACAAAGTGATGCAGGAAAAGGGCGTCAAGTACTCGTGGAAGGATTCGACCGGCAGCGGGTGGGTTGGCATTCTGTTCAATGCCGTTCCAGTATTGATTTTGCTCGGGCTGTGGATCTTCATGATGCGCCAGATGCAGAGCGGTGGCAATAAGGCGTTAAGCTTTGGCAAGAGTCGAGCACGGCTTCATTCCTCTCAGCAGAAAAAGGTTACCTTCAAAGATGTCGCCGGAGTAGAAGAAGCCAAAGAAGAGCTGCAAGAGATTATCGAATTCCTGCGCGAACCGCAGAAGTTCCAGAAGCTGGGTGGCCGCATTCCAAAGGGTGTGCTGCTGGTTGGACCTCCCGGCACAGGTAAGACCTTGTTGGCGCGCGCGATTGCTGGTGAGGCCAATGTTCCCTTCTTCTCCATCTCCGGATCGGATTTTGTCGAGATGTTTGTGGGCGTTGGCGCCAGCCGCGTCCGCGATTTGTTTGAACAGGGCAAGAAGAACGCCCCTTGTATCATCTTCATCGACGAAATCGACGCGGTCGGTCGGCATCGCGGAGCAGGTCTCGGCGGTGGTCACGATGAACGTGAACAAACGTTGAACCAGCTGCTGGTCGAGATGGATGGCTTCGAATCGAATGAAGGCGTCATTCTGGTAGCCGCAACAAACCGCCCTGACGTTCTGGATCCTGCCTTGCTTCGGCCGGGTCGCTTCGATCGCCGAGTGGTTGTAGATCGGCCGGATGTCCGTGGACGCGAAAGTATTTTAAAGGTTCACTGCAAGAAGACTCCGCTCTCCGACGACATTGACCTTTCGCTGATCGCCAGAGGAACGCCCGGGTTTGCCGGTGCAGATCTTGCAAATCTGGTGAACGAAGCTGCTTTGATTGCTGCTCGCCAGAACCGCAAGGTTGTTACTCAGTACGATTTTGAACTAGCCAAAGACAAGGTGATGATGGGCGTCGAACGGCGCAGCATGATTATCAGCGACAAGGAAAAGAAGATGACCGCTTACCACGAAGCGGGTCATGCAATCGTGGCGGCCCTGCTGGAACATGCCGACCCGTTACACAAAGTCACCATCATCCCGCGCGGCATGGCTCTCGGTTTAACCATGCAGCTGCCGCTGGACGACAAACTTTCTCACGACAAGAAGTATTTGCAAACCCGGCTGGCTATCCTGATGGCCGGACGTATCGCAGAGGAGATCTTCCTTGAGCAAATGACGACCGGTGCCGGCAACGACATCGAGCGGGCAACTGAAATGGCCCACAAGATGGTTTGCGAGTGGGGCATGAGTGAGCTTGGCCCGCTCAGTTTCGGAAAGAAAGACGAGCAGATTTTTCTTGGCCGGGAGATTGCCCAACACCGCGACTACAGCGAAGCCACTGCCATTCGGATTGACGAGCAGGTTCGCAAACTGGTCGAAGACGGCTATCGCAAGGCTAAGCAGATCATCGAAGAGCGTTCCGAAGCAATGGTTCGAATTGCAGAGGCCTTGCTGGAACGAGAGGTTCTGGATGGAGCTGAGGTCATCGATCTAATTAATGGCAAAATCCTTTCGAAACTTGTGAGCACTCCTCGCCAGAGTCCGCCTGCCGATGGTGGAACAATCATCGCTCCTCTTCCCGGAACTGGGCTTCCTGGATTTGTGGGCGGTGAGCCGCAACCCGCTTAAGCGCACAATCCATTCCTCCCCGTAAAGCCCCGTAGCGAGTACACTCGTTACGGGGCTTCATCTATTTTGAACGGAAATTACAGCTGTGAAGTAGTTCCAAGCCTCCTTCCGTGTCTCTTCCACTGTTACAAACGAACTCGCTGCTATGAATACTACTCGAAATTGCCCCCGTCGTTTTGGACTCTTCGCAGTTCCTTTTCTGCTTGCCGGGATGCTCGTGCCATCGTGTTTGGCCCAGTTACCAGGGGATGTGGCTACTTTCCACAACGACAACGCTCGTACTGGACAAAACTCTGCTGAACGCCTGTTGACGCCAAGGAACGTGAATGCCACAAACTTCGGCAAGCTGCTCACTGTGCCGATGGACGGCAAAGTGGATGCTCAACCGTTGTTTGCCAAGGCTTTGCCGATTCCGGGCCGCGGTAAGATCGACGCTGTTTTCGCCGCGACGGAGCATGACAGCGTCTATGCTTTCGACGCCCAGACCGGCGCGATCCTTTGGCACCGATCCTTGCTTGCTCCTGGCGAGACGCCGTCGGACCCGGTCGGTTGCGGCCAGGTTGTGCCCGAGATTGGCGTCACAGCAACCCCGGTTATCGACCGCAAACTGGATGCTCTCGGAACAATGTACGTTGTTGCGATGAGCAAGGACCCGGCCGGGCGTTACCACCAGCGCCTCCACGCTTTGAGTCTGCCAACCGGAGCCGAACGTTCCAACAGCCCTATCGAGATCCAGGCGACATACCCGGGCACGGGTGATGAAAGCAGCAACGGAGTAATCACCTTTAACCCACGGCAGCACGAAGACCGAGCGGGTCTGCTGCTTTCGAATGGAACTATCTATACCACTTGGTCTTCTCATTGCGACATCCGGCCCTATAGCGGTTGGGTCATTGCTTATGACTCGCGCACGTTCGCGCAAACCGCAGTAACCAATCTTTCGCCTCACGGCTCGGAAGCTTCCATCTGGGGAAGTGGCGCGGGTCCAGCAGCGGACGCGCAGGGGAACGTCTTTATCTCAGTAGCTAACGGCACCTTTGACACCCAGCTAACTGCAAACGGATTCCCTAACCAGGGAGATTTCGGCAATGCCTATGTGAAGCTGACGCCACGCTTCCCCGCTCTGCCCGTAACCGACTATTGGACCATGTACAACACTGTCCTTGAATCGGACCAGGATCTTGATTTGGGCTCTGGCGGAATTATGCTTATGCCGGACGTGACAGATGCGGCCGGTAAATTTCGTCACCTTGCCGTCGGCGCAGGTAAAGACAGCAACCTCTACGTTGTTGACCGCGATGATATGGGCAAGTTCAACAGCAGCAGCAACTCGACGATCTATCAGGAACTGCCCAAGGCTCTTGGCGGCGAAGAGTTTGGGACGCCGGCTTACTTCAATGGCGCCGTGTACGTAGGATCAGTGGGCGATGTTCTTCGTTCTTACAGCGTCACCAAAGGGCTACTCTCGGCCGTGCCTAGTTCCGTGACGGCCACACCCTTCACCTATCCCGGGACGACCGCTTCGGTCTCGTCGAATGGCAACAGTGACGCTATTGTTTGGGCGCTTGACAACACATCACCGGCAGTCTTGCACGCCTATGATGCTCGAAACTTGGCCGTGGAACTCTATAACAGCAACCAGGCGCCCAACGCTCGCGACCAGTTTGGGCCAGGCAATAAGTTCATTGTTCCCACGGTTGCGAATGGCCGTGTGTTCGTGGGTACGACAAACAGTGTGGCAGTGTTTGGGCTACTCCGCTAAGGTTCTCACGGGATCTTGGACAACGGCACGAGTACAACCGGAAATTGTCGATCGCAGGTCTGCTAACGCTTGATGCCTCAATTGTGTTTGTAGCTCTCAGAAACCGGGCGAATTCTGCGCGAGAATGATCGTGACCAGTCGCGCGGGCCGATGCTCTTCTTTGCCGGTTGTGCAGGTGGCAACCAGTTTCATATTCACCAACGTGTGAACAGTGACATAACGGAGGACATACTCACTCTGCTGGCCGGTGAACCCCCGTGGCTGGACTCCGACACTCTACCGGCGGCTATTCCGACGGTCTATGGCTGCTAGAGAGCGTCACGCCCTTTATGAGTGTAGAGCGATCTCTGATCTACCACCTGCCAATCCAATCCGTCATGACGAATGATCGAACCTTCGTATGCAGCAGCACCGAAGAAGGAGAACGGCTCCTAAACACCTTGGAACAAACTGGCTTACCTAAGCACATGGTCGAAGCTGGTTTCGCGAGCGTCCGTGATTTTTGGGCTCCCTGGTGTGCCGTCATGGATGGGCAAACAACAGCGGCCTTGGCGTTCGCTGCCCGCCTTGCTGTCGGAGGTGTAGAGGTTGGCGTCTATACGTTCCCGGGCTGGCGCTCGCGAGGCCTTGCGGCTGCCGTGACAGCTAAGTGGTCATCGCTCCCTGCTCTTGCTGGCCGGGAGCTCTTTTACAGCGCTTCGAGCGATAATCACAGTTCCCAAAAAGTAGCCGAGCGGCTTAAGTGCAGACAATCGATTGGCCCAGGCGATCGGCGCTGCCGTACGGCGACCGGTGGGAGCAGTTATAGCTGGCCCGGCGTTCCGCCCCAATCTCTCGGGTCAACATCGGCTATGGATTGCGAGAAAGTCCACTGATGACCCGCGAAGTCTTCGGCGGTGTATTGGCGCTCGCCATAGGGGTAGTCGGTTGGTTCGCGAAGGATATGTACACCGTTGCGGCGGGCGCACTCATAGTGGGCGTCCACGTCATCCACCCGAACTACCACCGAAGATTTAAGCGAGACACTGCGCGTGGTTTCTATGAGGATTACTGCGCCCTCGCCAACGTTTAACTGAGCTCGATGATCTGCAATGCGAAGGCGCAAGGTGAACCCGAACGCCTCAACCAGGTGGTTGATGGCTTCTCCAATGTCAGGATAAGCAAATTCTGGAAGCACCACGCTTTGGGGAACTGATCGATTCGACAGCATGCCGCTGATTGTACGACCGTAGCCGATGCACCGAAGTCACACGCCGACGGCACCGCTCGCAAATGGTTATGGGAAGGCTCGGGTATTTCGCCAGAAGCTCCTATTCGTCCAGCCGAAGCGAAAGGCACTTGGCCGCGCCGCCAGCTTTCATGAACTCGCCCAGGCTCGTCAGGTCCACCGAAAAATTGCGTTCCCGCAGCCATGCGACCGTCCCCTGCCCCGCTCCATTCAGGATCACGTGATTATTCACATTCACTGCGTTGCAAGCAAACTGGATGGCATCGCTCTCCGGAATAGCCAGCCTCTTGTCCGCGGGCACTCGGGTCTCTATGGCGGTTCGACCGGCATCGTCGAAAGCGCCTGGGTAGTAAAGCAGATAGCCACCCATCAGAGGACAAAAGCAGGTGTCCAGATGATAAAAGCGGGGGTCGCACAAGCGGAGCGGCTGCACCTCAATGCTAAGTGCCTGACCAACCAACTCGGCCGCTGCCAGGTCCGATCGAAAACCGAATCCAAACCAGAGCAGTGGATGTTGCCGGTCAAGAAGCGCATCGCCGGCTCCTTCAAAGAAGACGCCCGGAGGCATTGTCAAAATCTGAAAGCCCCGACTCTCAAGCCAGCTCTTAAAATGCTGCTCTTCCGGGCGTCGTTCCTTACAGCGGAAGCTGCTGAGCACCGCTTTTTTCCCGTAGATCAGCGCCGCGTTCGCGGTAAAAACCAGGTCCGGCAACTGATCGACCGGAGACATCAGCAGCACCTCGCCATCGCGCGCAATCAGTTGCTGCAGCCGATCCCACTGGGTTAGGGCAAGAGTACCGTCGGTGTGGTGAAGCTGGCCTTCCATCCATGGATTGATAACGTATTGCACGCCGAAAAACGAAGGCGGGCACATCAAAAATCGTGGCGCGCTCATGAATGTCGCTCCGAAAAAGAAAGAAACGGCGGCCGTTATGCTGTGGGTGCCTGGGGAGAGACCTGCACCGGAGCAGCATCCTCTTTGGGCTTTTCTCGCTTCTCCTTAGCAGGAGGAATCACCTTTACCGGGCTGATGATGACATGCGCATTTCTACCCTCCAGCCGGGGCTGGCCTTCGATAGTGCCGACGCCGTTCAGATCGCCGGCAAAGCGCAGCAGCAGCTTTTTACCAAGCTCGGTGTGCGCAATCTCGCGGCCTCGAAACTGCACGATAGCTTTAACACGGTTTCCTTCCTTAAGAAACCGGATGGCATGATTTTTCTTGAAGTCGTAATCATGGTCATCAGTATTCGGCCGGAACTTCAACTCCTTAACCTGAATGATGTGTTGCTTGCGCTTGGCTTCGTGCTGCTTTTTCTTCTGTTCGTACTGCCACTGCCCGAAGTCCATTGCTTTTGCAACGGGCGGTTCGGCGGTCGGAGCAATCAAAATCAAGTCGAGGCCCATATCCTGCGCCCGACGTACCGCCGCGGGCGTAGCCATCACCTCAGCGGTCCCGTCTGGAAACACAGCACGGACCTCTTTTACCCGGATTGCTTCGTTGACGTTCTCACGGATTCTGGGCCGGCGCGGGGGAAAACTTCTTGGTGGATACATGCCGACTATTGGAGTGCGCAGGTCTGCGCGAGAGGAGAGTTGGAGGATGATATCAAATTCTATTCCTCCTTACAGTTTACACGGATTTCTACGATTGCAATAGAAATCTACCCTTTGCGACGGGTTCTCAGCATAGACATTTGCTCGACCCCGGGGCGACCATGAAGTCGATGACTGTCGTCAGCGTCACCTACCCCAGGAACTCAGGCACATTTTTCGATCTCGATTACTACCTTCACAAGCATCTTCCGATGGTGAAGGCGCTTCTTACACCATCCGGACTGAAGGAAGTGGAACTGCTGCGCGGAGCGGGCAGGCTGGATGGATTGCCGGATAACAACCAAATGACCGCGCTACTGCGATTTGCCAGTTCTTCCGACGCACACCTGTGCTTCGCTCAGCACGGGCAGCAGATTGCCGACGACATACCCAATTTCACAGACGTGAAGGTTGTCATTCACGTGAATGAATCTTCTATTGCCTAGACTACGCAGGAAGCCTAAGAAGAATGCTGCATGTGTTAGCGTAAACAGAGTACGGAAGGTCCGCCACGTTGCCTAGCGTCTGTTCGCGCTTGCCAATTCCCGGGTTGGAACCCTCCTTCTCCGCTGGAATATTCATTCGATGGACGCGACGATAAACGCCCTTGTTGACCTGCTGATCAGAGCGATCCCGACGGTCATTTTCTTCGTCTTCCTGACTGCTTATTTGAACGCCACTTACTTCAAGCCGCTCGCCGGAATTCTGGAGGAGAGGCGCAGGTCCACTGAAGGGTTGCGGGAGCTCTCGCAGGCTGCGTTCGCCTCAGCTGACCGGAAAGAGTCGGAGTTTGAGCGCATGCTGCAGGCCGCGCGCAACCAGATTGGACAGGAAAACGAAGCGACCCGGCAGGGCTGGGCCCAGGATCAGACGGAAGCTGTTGCTCGGGCTCGAGCTGAAGCGGAAGGGCAATTGGAAGCGGCCCGCAAGCAGATCGCCGTTGATCTTGCTCACGCTTCAACGCAGGTTGAAGCAAATATTGAGCCTTTGACCGAGCAGATTGTGCAATCGCTGTCGCGCCGGAGAGCTGCCTAGCATGCGTAAACCGCGCTTCCTCCTTTACGCCTTTGCGGCCTTGGCTCTGTGGTGCTCGTCTGCGCCGCAGGTGAGCGCTCAGAGCGCTAGTGGGAAGGAAGCAGCTCAAGAAGAGAGCGAGTTTTCATGGCATCTGGTCAACAGCATCATCTTCGCTGCTGTACTTGGTTATGGGATTTGGAAGTATGCACCGGCGTTTTTCAACGCGCGCTCGGAGGACATTCAGCGAGCCATTAAAGATGCCACCGGCTTGAAGCTGCAGGCAGATTTTCGGCACTCCGAGATCGATCGGAAAATGGCAACCCTGCCCGATGAAATCAGGCGCATGCGTGAGGTCTCTCGGTTGGCCATGGATCGGGAGCATCAGCGCCGCCGTGATGAAACGGCACGGGAGTTGCAGCATATACAGGATTCATTGAAGGCCGAGATCAGCGCAGCTGAAGAGGACGCGGCACGCCAGATTCGTCGCCAAACAGCGGCTTTGGCCATCGAATCAGCCGAGCGACGGCTGCGGGAACGCGGGCCTGGGGGCACCGGGAAAGACGTTGTGGGCGACTTCATCCGTCTGGTTGAGCGGGGCCAAACGAAATGACAGGTGCTCTTGCGGCTCACTATGCGCACGCTTTGGCCGAGGCTGTGTTTGCGAAAGATTCGGGCCTGACGCCGGAAACCGCGGGGGAGCAGATGCGCTCGGTGGATGAATTGATTTCCGGGTCACCACAGTTAAAGACCGCGTTGCTTTCTCCAGCTATCAACAAGCAACGGAAATCGGCTGTTCTTTCCTATTTAGGTGCGGAGATGGGTTTACATCGCCTTATCCAGAATTTCTTGCTCGTCATTGTTTCTCATCGCCGGACCAAGGATCTCCACGACATCGGGTTGGAATTTGCGGCCGTCGTTGATGAGCGCCTGGGCTGGGTACCGGCTGAGATCACCTCCGCTGCTGAACTAAATGCGCAAGAGCGCAAAGAAATCGAAGGGTCTCTTAGCTCCAAGCTCGGCAAGAAGATTCGCCCCCATTACCAGGTTGACCCCAGTCTGCTGGCTGGCATTCGCGCTCACGTCGCGTCTAAAGAGTACGATGCAACGCTGCGGGGCAAGCTGGAGAGCATGCGGGAAACACTCGGCGCCGGGCGCTAGATAAAGGAATTAGAACCTATGGCTCAGATCAGAGCAGATGAAATTTCCAGGGTACTTCTCAAGGAGATTGAGAACTTCGACGCTGTATCCAACGTCTCCGAAACCGGCTCGGTGATCAGCGTAGGCGATGGCATTGCGCGCCTGTACGGTTTGCAGAACGTGATGGCTGGTGAACTGGTCGAGTTCGGCCCAGAAACCGTAGGGCTGGCGCTCAATCTGGAAGAAGATCAGGTCGGCGTTGTGCTACTGGGCGACTACAGCAACGTCAAGGAAGGCGATCAAGTTAAGCGTACCGGCAGGATCATGTCGATCCCGGTCGGCGATGCCATGGTGGGCCGGGTTGTTAATGCTCTTGGTGAGCCTATCGACGCTAAAGGCCCTATTGCTACCACCGATCGCATCCCGCTGGAGCGTCTTGCTCCTGGAGTTGTTGACCGTCAGCCTGTCAAGCAGCCGCTGCAAACCGGTATCAAAGCCATCGATGCGATGGTTCCCATCGGCCGGGGCCAGCGCGAACTGATCATTGGCGACCGCCAAACCGGCAAGACAACGGTTGCGCTGGACACCATCCTGAACCAGCGTGGGCAGGATGTTATTTGCATCTATGTTGCAATCGGCCAGAAGCGTTCCACGGTGGCTCAGGTTGTGAAAGCACTGGAGGATCGCGGCGCGATGGAGTACACCATCGTTGTCGCGGCCACTGCGTCCGATCCCGCTCCGATGCAGTACATTGCCCCTTACGCAGGCTGCTGCATTGGTGAGTTTTTTCGTGACAGCGGCCGCCACGCGCTCTGTATTTACGATGATCTGTCAAAGCACGCTGCAGCCTACCGCGAAATCTCTTTGCTGCTTCGACGTCCCCCGGGTCGCGAAGCTTTTCCCGGGGACGTATTCTATCTGCACAGTCGTCTTCTGGAACGCGCCGCGAAGCTCTCGAATGCAAAAGGGGGCGGCTCTTTAACGGCTCTGCCTTTTATCGAAACGCAGGCCGGTGACGTTTCGGCGTACATTCCGACCAACGTTATTTCCATCACCGACGGGCAGATCTACTTGGAAGGCGATCTGTTCAACTCAAATATTCGACCCGCCATTAACGTCGGTTTATCGGTAAGTCGCGTTGGTGGAAGCGCTCAAATCAAAGCAATGCGTTCGGTTGCCGGTTCGCTTCGCCTCGACCTGGCGCAATACCGCGAACTGGCCGCTTTTGCGCAGTTCGGTTCTGATCTCGACAAGGCCTCTCAGAACCAGCTTAATCGTGGCAAGCGATGGGTGGAGGTGCTCAAGCAGGGCCAGTACGCGCCGGTCCCAGTCGAGAAACAGGTTGCCATCATCTTTGCGGGCAGTAACGGATTCCTGGATGACGTGCCGATAGAGGACATTCGCCGGTTTGAAACCGAGCTGAATCAATATTTGGATAACAGCCGGCCGGAAGTCTTGCAGGGCATTCGCGATACACGCGACCTTAACGACCAGAACAAAGCAAACCTGAATAGTGCCCTGACGGAGTTTAAGAGTAACTTCTCAAGCACAATCGAGAAAAAGCAGGGGCAACCGGAGGCAAGCCGCAACGGGCAAGCGGCAGGTCGCCGCCCAGAAGGCGAGAAGAACCGGCTTGGCGCGGAACAGGTTGACAAGGAAGCTGGGAAGGCGCTGAACAAAGCCTAGGAATGCCGAGTTTAATCGACATCCGCCGCCGTATTCGCAGCGTCAAGAACACGCAGCAGATTACCAAGGCCATGAAAATGGTCTCTGCCGCCAAGCTTCGCCGTGCGCAGGAGCGGGCACTAGCCTCGCGCCCTTACGCCGAGATGATGAACCGCGTTCTGTCGAACGTAGCGTCAGCGGCCGCAGGCAATGAGGAAGCTTCGCAACTTCCTTTGCTTCAAGTACGCAACGAAAACCGCATCCACTTGATTGTGGTTACCGGTGATCGCGGTCTGGCCGGCGCCTTCAACGCAAATCTGCTTCGCCGTACACAACGCTTCATTGACGATCACGCCGGCACTCAGATGGGCTACGATCTGATTGGACGGAAGAGTCGCGATTATTTCCGACGCCGTAACTACCCGATTTCAGGTGAATACATCGGCATCATCGACCGCCCCACGATTGAACAGGCTCGCGAGATTGCGAATAAGATGATCGACCTTTACAGCAAGGCTGAGGTCGACGCGGTTTACCTGGCGACGAATGAGTTCAAGAGCGTAATGGCGCCGAACATTGTTTTGCGAAAGATACTCCCGGTCGAAGTTCCCGAAGGCGGCGAGCACATTGACTACATTTATGAGCAGCCTCCGCATGAGTTACTCAGCGAGTTGCTTCCCCGTTATATCGAGATGTCGATTTACCGGGCCATGCTCGAGTCAAATTCAGCCGAACATGCTGCTCGAATGGCCGCCATGGATACGGCCAGTAAGAACGCAGGGGACGTCATTCAGACGTTGACGCTTAATTTGAACCGCGTTCGCCAGGCAGCAATTACCCGAGAGATTATCGAAATCGTAAGCGGCGCGGCGGCTTTATAATGGGTGCTGGCTGAGTTGCCTATCTTGACGACTGCTTGGAGGATTTGTGGGTAACGAAGGGGTAAGCAGGACTGACTTCCTTGAGGTGCTGGAGATTGCCCGGGCTACGCATACTGACGTACAGAGCTCGAAGTCTGACATGCAGAGCTTGAAGTCTGACGTACAGAGTTTGAATTCCGACATACAAGGCTTGCGGTCCGAAGCTTTCTCTAGGTTAGAAGCTGTTGAGATGGAACAGCGGCTCAAAGAGTACATCGATGAGCGGACGCATGATAACGAGACGCGGCTCCTTCGCGCCTTTGCTGATTACGACCGTAACGCAGGAATACGTTTCAGGAAGCTGGAGGCCGACCACTCCAATCTCGACACCAGTGCAACTCTGCGTTTGGGAGAGTTAGAGCGTCGTGTCAACGAGATAACTGGGCAAATTATCGCGCTCCAGTCGCAATCACAAAGAGGGCAACACCCGCCCTCTTAGTGCCGTTTAGTAGTCTTCGGAAATTCAAAATATATGGCAGCAGCAATCGTAGGCGTAGCAGAAGGTCATGTCGTTCAGGTGGCAGGCCCCACTATCGAGATCCAGTTCCCTGAAGGGCATGTGCCCAAAATCTTCAATGCGATCAAGGTGACAAGCGAAGGTTTTGATGTTCCGACCAAGATCGACATAACGGCTGAAGTGGCCCAGCATATCGGCGAAGGTCGAGTGCGCACCATCGCCATGGAGCCTACCGACGGCTTGGTTCGAGGCATGAAAGCCGTTGATCTGGGTATACCCATTACCATCCCGGTTGGCAAACAAACACTGGGCCGCGTTCTGAATGTTCTCGGCGAACCGGTGGACAACATGGGTCCCATTAACTCAGAGCATCATCTACCTATTCACCGTGCGGCGCCGCTGTTTGAGGATCAGTCCACGCAGCTCGAGATGTTCGAGACGGGGATCAAGGTTGTTGATCTGCTCGAGCCGTATCTCCGCGGCGGCAAGATTGGCTTGTTCGGCGGCGCGGGTGTTGGTAAAACGGTCATCATTCAGGAGCTGATCAACAACATCGCGATGAAGCATGGCGGCGTTTCGGTATTTGCCGGCGTCGGTGAACGCACGCGTGAAGGAAATGACCTCTGGCTCGAAATGCAGGAAGCTGGAATCGTTGTTCCGGATGACTATCACAAGTCGAAAGTGGCGCTTGTTTACGGCCAGATGACTGAGCCGCCAGGTGCTCGTCTGCGCGTCGGTCTGACCGGCCTTACCGTTGCAGAGTACTTCCGCGACGAAGAGGGTCAGGACGTACTGCTCTTCATCGACAATATTTTCCGCTTCACGCAAGCCGGTTCCGAGGTATCGGCGCTGCTGGGTCGCATGCCCTCGGCGGTCGGCTACCAACCGAATCTCGCCACTGAGATGGGTGATCTGCAAGAGCGTATTACCTCCACCAAGCGCGGTTCCATTACCTCCGTTCAGGCTATCTACGTACCTGCCGACGACTATACCGATCCTGCCCCGGCTACCACGTTCGCTCATTTAGACGCCACGACAAACTTGTCACGAGCTATATCTGAACTGGGCATCTACCCGGCCGTGGATCCGCTTGCTTCCACCTCACGCATTCTTGACCCGAACGTGGTTGGCGCCGAGCACTACGATGTTGCTCAGCGCGTGAAGCAGACTCTTCAGCGCTATAAGGATTTGCAGGACATTATCGCGATTCTCGGCATTGACGAACTGAGTGATGACGACCGTCAGGCTGTCGCTCGTGCACGTCGCATTCAGAAGTTTCTCTCTCAACCCTTCCATGTGGCCGAGCAGTTTACGGGTCGTCCTGGGAAGTACGTAAAGCTCGAAGACACGGTTCGAAGCTTCAAGGAGATTGTAGACGGCAAGCATGATGATCTCCCTGAGCAGGCTTTCTACATGCAGGGCACAATCGAGGAAGTTCTAGAAGCAGCCGACAAGATGAAGAACGCCAAGTAATCCGTTACCATGGCTGACACTTTTCAATTGCAGATTGCCACTCCGGAACGTATCTATGCCGACGAACAGGTAGGTGAGGCGGAACTTCCGGGTAAGAACGGGTATATGGGCATCCTGCCCGGTCATGCTCCACTTTTGAGTGCCTTAGGCGCTGGCGTTCTCACTTACAGCAGCGCTGGAAACCGGCAGGTTCTGGTGGTTGATGGTGGATTCGTCGAGGTGTTTGAAGATCATGTGCGCGTTCTGGCTGACCATGCCGAACGCGCATCTGACATCTCGGTTGACGCTGCCCGGCGCGAACTGGATGAGGCCAACGCGGCCCTCCGCGAGGCTCACGATAGTGGCGAATCGGACGCTGCGCTGCGTAGAATGCAAAAGGCACAAGCTCGTCTGGACGCGGCCGAACGTCTCGGCAGCAGCGCGCACTAGCGGCAGCTAAGGAAGATTACCAATTCCTGCTTTCGACAGTGCCTCTCTTCTGCTGAGAGCCACCCTCCACTTCATTCTTCTCCTG
The DNA here is from genome assembly GCA_964248405.1 of uncultured Bryobacteraceae bacterium. Taxonomy (GTDB): domain Bacteria; phylum Acidobacteriota; class Terriglobia; order Bryobacterales; family Bryobacteraceae; genus Bog-105. The sequence goes on along the minus strand of CAXTYH010000008.1, from coordinate 29,612 downwards.
ATTCCTAGCTGCGCAGTCTGTCTGGCTGCAGCCAGACGCCGGGTCGCTGACACGGTTCTACTGGGCACGCTCGGGTTGGCAGCGACGGCCGTCAGCGGATATGTTTTGTTTCTCCTCTGGTTTATCTCCTATCACGTAATCCGACCGCTGGCGTGTGTAGGTGAAGCGGGCGCGTTGTACTACCTGATCCGCTATGGCCGGCACGCACTCCCAGCAGCTCAAGAGGCATTGCGGCCACTCTTTGCACCGGCGCTCCTGGTGTTTACCTCTTCGGTGCTGATTATGAGCTGGACGTACGCCTACCATGGCTTAGGCAATCCGCTGATAACTGTGCAGAGCCGATTCTCCCATCCGCTTCCGGGCGATAACTTTATTCCGTACCTGTTCGTGCACTCCATGATGAGCAACGGGCACACCATTCCGCACCCGATCGTGATGGATTATTTATCCAGCGACCGTCCTCCTCTGCAATCGGCCATCGTGCTCTCGCAGTACCCGGCCATTACGATTCCCTGGCAGTTGGGCTATCAAGTCCTCTCAGTCGAGCTGCAGAGCCTCTGGATCTTCGGTCTCTTCCTCCTGCTCTACTCTCTGAACGTTCGTCGTCAGGCAATTGCTTGCGTGCTTACCGGATGCTTGTTCACTAACTTTGTGTTTGTACAATGCATCTTTGTCTGGCCAAAGATGTTGGCAGTCGCTTACATGCTAGGCTTCTGCGCTCTGCTTCTCAGCCGACGGTTAGCCTCCGGGTCCGAGTGGCGCGTGGTGTCTTCCATTATCGCCGGCATCCTGTTGGCTTGGGCATTCCTCGCGCACGGGGCCAGTCTGTTTGCGCTGCTGCCTCTTGTGCCCACGGCCTTTTTGTTTCGCCGCTCCATCCATCCGCGGGCGCTGGGACTGGTTGCGGTAACTGCCGTTCTTCTCTACTTCCCGTGGATCCTGTATCAGAAGTTCTATGACCCGCCTGGCGATCGCTTACTGAAGATGCATCTGGCTTCTGTTTACACGCTCGACTCCCGAACGGCAGGCCAGGTAATCGTGGACGCTTACCGCAGTCTTACTCCTGCCCGCTTCTACTTCCTTAAAAAGGAAAACTTCACGGTTGCTTTTGGCCCGCACACTTACTGGTCCGATCTGGGGAAGCTTGCTTTTCAGCTGCCACACAACGAACCGGCGCGATCGGCCGTCCGGCTTGCGCTCGTCAAAGACTTGAATGGCCTTGGTTTCTTCTACTTCGCCTGCACAATGGGTCTGTACCAACTCGCTTTATTGGCCCTTCCGTTCGGCCTGTTCAAGAGATTCCGCTCAGCGGAGTGGAAAACCGCCGTCCTGTTCCTCGTTTTCGTTTTGCTGGGAAATATTATTTGGTGCCTGGTTATGTTCGGACCTGGTACCACTTTCGTTCACCAGGGAACGTACGTCACAGTCATACTTGGCCTTAGCGCAGCCATGCTGGCGTTGTGGGCGATCTCCCGGGCGCTAGCTATCGCCGTTGTTGCCGTGCAGGTTGCCTTCTTCGGCTACGTACACATATTCCTTCTGGTTCCCTACGCCCAAGTCTTGCATCCTACTCTTTCCGCCCTTGCCGTAGGGGCGTTGGGCGCGACTGGGTTCCTTCTCTACCGGGTGGCGATGCCCAAGGTTCAGCGTGAGCCGGAGCCGTTGCTTTCGTGACCGGCTGAAATAGTAATCCAGCCATTCACTTTCACGTCCTCCAATAGTGGCTTCTGCCAGCCATACTCCTTGTGTTCCTTGAGGAACTGGCTTGCGTTGAAGGCAACTCCGCATGGGTGTCCCATAGCTGCTTCAAAAGACATCTTCTCGGCCATCGCACTGTCGGCAACCTTCGTTTCGGCCGCTCCCGCCGGCCCGTATGGACCCTGCCAATTCTTCATGCCGCGACTCGATTTATCCACATGACCGCACAGAGTCCGCTCGTTCGGATCGATCTCTTTCGTGATCGCGTCATAGTGGTCGGTCTCAAACTTCTTGCCGAGCTCAACGTCAATCCTGCCTTTGTTTTCGGCCATCAACTGATCCCAGCGCCGGTGCCGGACCTGGTTAGGAGTATTCGGATCAGTTGCCGGAAAGTCAGTCTCCTCCGCCGTCAGCTTCGGATCAATCGGAAAGTTGGACCCGACAAAGTATCCATCTTTGGTTCGCGACAGCGTCACGTGCTTCAGGCCCAACTCCAGCTGCGCAATCTCATTTGTCTTACGATCGCCGACCAGCCAGGTATTTGCATAGCCGCCGTTGTTGCCGTCCTTCATGATGCGTTCGAAATCGTCAATTGACTCCGAGTACTGCATAGCACGACGGGCGCGGATAAACTCCGGTACGCCGTGCGAATCGAAGCCAAAGAAATTGCCGATCGTCGTTTCGGTAATCATAATTCCTGCGTCATTGATCCCAAAATCGTCGCCGCTGTGGATCAAACCCGGCATCCCATCCATTACAAAATGCCGGCCAGACACTGGTTGAATGTCGAAGATAATATTCCAGCGCGTGCCGGTCAGGTAATCGGTCCAGTTGTTATGACCGATCACAATGCGGCCATCTTTGGTATAGGCGCCCGTTGCTATAAAGGCGCTGCAATGCTCGGGCGCATGACTTACAACACCTTTTGTCTCCAGCCGCTTGGAAGCATCGTAGTAATAGGAAAACTCCATGTACGCGTTCATGGTGACTAAGTCGGTCAAGTCCAATTGCGACCCTCGGGCCCGAACGCCGGACACGATTCCGGCCAGTTCCTCCTGGTACTCGCCCGTTAGCTTTGGAATGAACAACTCTTTCGAAACAGCCCGCAACTCCGCCCACGAGTGGCCCACTCCATGAGTGGTACTCAGTTCAATCGCGCGCTTGGAATCTTCAATCTCCGGAGCTAACAAATAGCCGTGTTGATAACCAATAGCTGCCGGAGTGCCTTGAAGATGAACAAAAATCCAGCCGGCCTTCTCAGGGTTTCGATAGCTGCCGGCCAAATGAGCATCTGCCGGCGGCGCCAGGTGTGCTGCCAACCCTAAGTGCCCGGCTAGGGTAAGGGCGATACAAGAACAGCTCCAGAGGGCAAAGGAATGGCGCATGTATGGAACTGATTAAAGCACACGAAAGGTCACGCATTTACTTCTGAAGATCACGAGGCTGCATCATAGTTGATAGCGTGGAAACTGCAATCGACCCGATCGCTCGTGAGAAAGAGCTGACGTCAATGTCAAACGTGACAGTCCTGGTGATACTTGCGATTGTCACTATGACTTTTGGGGCCATCATAGGCGTCTTTTTCTACCGCTCAGCAGCCCCCAAGTTCTGGGGACATCTGCAAGTACCCACAATCCTATGGCTCACTACTGGCCTTCTTATTCTGAGCAGCATTACATTCGAACGCGCTCGCCAACAATTATCGCTGGGTAATCAGGAGGGTTTCCACTTTCTGATTAGCTGGACGCTGACCCTTGCTGCCGCCTTTGTAGTGGGCCAGGTTTTAGGCTGGTTTCAGTTTATACACACCGGCGTTGTGCTTGCTAAAAACCCCCACTCCTGGTTTATCTTCCTGTTCAGCGGCATACATGCCGTTCACGTGATTGCGGGCATGATCGGTGTTACCTATCTGTATCTACGAACGCGCGAAGCGGCCAGCGGCCCAAAGTTTCAGATGCAGACTCGCGTAGCAGCAAAGGGAGTTTCACTTTGCTGGCACTACCTTGGATTTCTATGGATAGTGATGTTTGCGCTTCTGGTGACTTGGAAGCGGTAAAAAGATCGGGCCCGGCACCAACCGATTTGAAGTGGTTAGTACCGGGCCTTTTAGTCCGTCAGGTTTGAACGGAGTTAGTCTTTGATCAATTCGACTCGTCGATTAAGAGCCCGGCCTCTATCGCTGGCATTGCTCGCAACCGGCTTTTGCTGACCTTCAGCTTCAACCCGAAGGCGGTTTGCATTAACCCCATGAGCGGTCAAATAGGCCATCACACTTTGCGCACGTTGTTGGGCTAGCTGATCATTCGTGGCGGGGGTGCCGGTTGAGTCAGTGAAACCGATCACTTTCATCTTCCAGTCGCCATTGTCTTTCAAGGCTTGCGCGACTTGATCTAGAACAGCTTGGGAGTCCCCAGCTAATGCAGCGCTCGCCGTTGCAAAGTGGACTTGCGTGTCGTCAAGACTGATTCGTCCGTCTTTACGAATAGAGTCGCCGATGGCGGCAGCCGTTAAGGTCTGGGTTCCAGTTGAGGCGTCAGGTTTAGTGGTATCCGCTACTGCAGCCGGCGCAGTCGTAGCCGCGGTGTCGGTGTTGTGAGAACGGCTAAACCACCATGCAAGTAGAGCCAAAAGAATGAGGAGGGGCAACAGCCATGCCCAGATCGGGAGGCCTTTTTTAGCAGGCTGTTCTTCGTAAACTTTGACTTTCTCAGTTGCCATATTAGATTCCTTTTGCTCCCTTAGTGCGATTGCCAGTCACGCCAGTGCCGGTGCCGCTAGTTTGCGTTCCTGTCACATCGCCGGCGAGTTGTTCCACTTCGATTTCCGTATGACGAACCGTATCGGTAACCTTCTCGGTTCGTTCAGTAACGTCCTTATCGACCCGAACTTCTTCCACGACTCGAGCAGACTTACCCACAACCGGCACTTCGGCGGTTTCGGTGACTTCGATGGACTGCACCTTCAGAGCTTCCATGTCAGCCTCGGTGACAGCACGATTTACCGGATGGCGCTCGATGGTTGCATGCTCTTCGCGAAGAGTAACCGATTCCTGGACCGGTGTTTCAACAATGCGGCTATACACACGGACTCCACCGCGCTGGACCTGCCGCTTGCCGACCGCGATCTCTTCTTCAACAATCGGAATAACCGTTTCAGCATTAGCCGTGGTCGCGGAACGGGCTGGTTTTGCAGGAGGAACCGCGGCTACCGGAACGGCCGCGACCGGAGTTGCCGGTGCCGGAGCAGTTTGGCCAATCACTTCCTGGTCAATCTTTCGAGCCTGGTGCTTCGAGAAGATAGCTTCTGCTTTGTCGGTCATTGACTCCTGGCCCGAAACAACGATAACGCTTCCACCGGCGCTGAGCCCGTCAGACAAGAGACGTTGGTCTCTCTCCGGCAAGCTCATGGCTTGCAACCGGGAGGTGTAACTGCCGGCGCCCGCTGAACTTCCGCCATCCAACACTGAAATGGAATCAGGGGGAATCTGGGAACTCTGCAGTTCAGCCAGAGCCTCTTGTGCCTGTCGGCTTGTATGAAATAAACAAAGAACGGTAGTCAAATTTGTTGTTGCTTGCATTGTGCTCCTATACCTTTCACTCAAACTGCGGTGCTAAACAGGACGAACTTACACCGGATATACCTGTTTGCCCAATCAACGCCGGCTACCAAACGGGTACAACTTAGAAGTAAGTGCGCTGCCCTGAACTTCATTCCTGCCGTCTTATAAACGGTCTGGAGAACAAGGCTACAGTGCCTAATCAACACGCACGATTAGTAGAGCATTCCGAGCGCGAACTGTTACGCATGCATCAACGCTAAATAGCTGTTTTTATTCAGGAAAGTTCCATTACTACCGGTGAGTAAGTTGTACCTATCTAGCGGCAATTTCTTCTCACGTGCTTGTACGTGGCAAGATATTTTATCTGAAGAAGGTTTATATTTCTTTACAGTCAGAAACTTCCAACCTGTACCGGCGTCCTAAGGACGATACATCTCGTGATGGTTGCGAGAGAGGCTGCATTGAGAATTAGGTGGGAGTTAGATTAGCCTTTCTAATTGCTGTGTAGCCAAAGGGAAGACAAGACAATGGCAAAAAGGACGAAAGCAGAGGATCCAACAATGGCACAACAGGATAAACAGACTAACGACTCGGGTAGTGCCCAAACGGGTTCAGGTCCGTCGGTTACCGAGGGCATTGCCGACTCGGCCAAACAAGCAGGGAGCCAGGCCAAAGAAGCGGCGGCCCGGGCGTTCAGTCAAGTAAGGGACCAGGCTGCATCACGCGCTGACCAACAACGCCAAACGCTCGCTTCGGGAATCGGGGCTGTAGCGCAAGCCTTCCAAAGCATGAGCGAGGAACTGAAGAGCAAGGACCAGGGTCCGATCGCGGAATATACGGCCGAATTTGGCAGTGCAATTGGAGGCCAAGTCGAGAAGATAGGGACTTATCTAAATGGGCGCGACATCAAGCAGCTCATCGGAGATGCGGAACAGTTTGCGAGGCGCTCACCCGGTGCATTTTTAGGAACAGCCTTCGTACTCGGCATTGCGGCCACTCGCTTCTTCAAGAGTTCCGGTTCTCAGAGCAGCTCAGGCAGTGGTGAGTCCTATCCGAATCCGGCGGCGCAGCCCCCGCAATTGGCTCTACCCCCAGCGCCCGCTCCCACCCCGACCGCACCGCCGGTCCCGAAATATGATGTCAGCTCCACTTCTTCGACACCCGCGAGCTCAACATCTGGGACATCAACACCCACCACGCCTAAACCGCTAACAGGGGGAAGTACTTCATCTGCCCAGACCGTGAAGGCTGGGAGCACCACAGTGGGCGGCAAGCCTTCGACGAGCGGCCTGTAAGAGGCAGAGGAGAGTTGAGAGATGCCTGATAAACAGGACAGTTCTATCGGCCAGCTTTTGGCTGAGTTGGCCAACAACACTGGCCTTCTGATACGGCAGGAAATTGCTCTTGCCAAAGTCGAGTTAACGCAGAAGGTCACCAGCATTGGGGTTAATGTCGGCTTCCTGGTAGTAGGCGGAGCAGTCGCTTATGCGGCACTGCTGGCCCTGCTGGCAGCAATCATTATTTTTCTGGCAAGTTACATGGCTTCTTGGATAGCAGCCTTGATCGTGGCTGTGGTGGTCGGCATCATCGCTGCTGTGCTCGTATTGCGGGCATTGGCTGCCCTGAAGAAAACCAGTGTCACACCACAGCAGACAGTAGAGACATTGAAGGAGGACGCACAATGGGCGAAACAACAGGTAAAGTAGGACCGCTGAAAGACATCACCAGCTCTCTGGAACCAGGTGAATCTATCACCATCACCCCGCGCAGCCATTTGGATGCAGGCACCGAAGGCAGTTTGGCTACCGCGGGCAGCGCTTTGAGTTCGGGCAGCCAGGGTAGTTCGGTGACCACCACACCTGGCACCCGTTCAGAGGCTGGCGCCGAACTTAGCTCCGGCACCGCGACGCCTCGGGGTCATGTGGACGCCGGAAGTGAAGGTGCTGATGAGGCGGCGCAGATCCGATCCGGCATTGAACACACTCGTGCCGATCTAAGTCAAACCATCAATGCACTCCAGGACAAGCTTGATCCATCGCATATCGCGGAACACGTTAAGGAGCAAATCCGGGAGAAGGCAACTGAGGCATTCGACAGCGCCAAGAACTCAGTCAAAGAAGCAACCATAGGAAAGGCAGGAAAAATCGTGGCAAGTGTAAGTGATTCAGTAAGCGACGTTGTTTCAGGGCCCGCAGGAACCGCCGTTAAAGAAACCAGTTCCTCCGTCCTCCAGTACGTCAAGGACAATCCAATTCCCCTCGCTTTAGTAAGTATTGGCGTAGGCATGTTGACGCTTAGTGGCCGAAAGAAAAGCTCCTACTCTTACCGGGCAGGTATTCAGCCGAGCCGGTACGACCGATCCGACGTGATTGATCTGCAGACAGGACAGCCATCCTTCACCGACAAGGCTCGGGATGCTTTCAGCGGAGTGGCGGAAAGCACCCGGGGAGCCGCCGGCACGGTAGCAGACAGGGCAAAGGACGCATTCAGTGGAGTGGCGGAAACCACTCGCGGAGCCGCCGGCACGGTAGCCGAAAGAGCTCGGTTAGCTGCCGAGCAAGCGACCGGCGTCGTCAGTTCTGCAGCATCCACAGTGAAGGGAGCGGCTGGAACTGCAGCTGATTCAACACGCCGCCAGCTACACGATGTGAACGACCAGGCACGCCAGGGCGTTCGTGTAGCCAACGAGCGTTTTAAGTCGACATTGCAAACCAATCCAATGGCTCTTGGTATTGCCGCATTGGCGGCCGGCGCCTTGGTTGGCCTAACATTGCCGGCAACGCAGGTGGAAGCCGAATACATGGGTGGTACGCGCGATCGTCTCATGGATCAGGCAAAATCCGCTGCTCAGGAAGCTGCGAAGAAAGTGCAGCATGTCGCCGAAGAGGCTGGTCACTCCCTCAAAGATCTAGCCCAGAAGGAAGGGCTGATGGGCGAGGAAAAGACTCCGGCTTAATTCAGTTGATCTGGGACGCAATAACCGTCCCGGAAGCCTTGCTGTCCATCGGCGGTTCGCCTCAAACTGAAGAGTCGGCCGCCGAGGAGGTCCACTTCTTAACCACTGCGATCAACTGCTCTGCCTGGAATGGCTTGGAAAGGTAATCATTCATACCGGCTTGCAGGCAGCGCTCCCGTTCACCTACCATTGCATTCGCTGTCACGGCTACAATGACCGGCTGCTTGCCTCCAAGCTTACGGATCTGCCGACAAGCTTCCAGTCCGTCCATCGTCGGCATTTGGCAGTCCATTAAGATGAGGTCGTACGGCTGGGCTCGTTGCGCTTCTAATGCTTCGCTGCCGTCAGCAACGAGATCAATCGGGAAACCCGCGCGTTGCAAAATCAACTTGCCTACGCGCTGATTGATCTGATTGTCTTCTGCCATCAATATCCGCGGATATGAAACATCCGCAGGAGGACTATCAGGAGACATAGCAGCGATGGCGTAACTGGGCGCTGATATTGTTCAACATCTCCTTAGGAGCTACGCCCAAGATAACATTTTGTAATCTAGCGTACTGCCGGCTACTACAACACCATGCCATGCCCTCACTTCTCGCTTAACTTCATCTTCGAGTGACTTCGTCCCGATCGACCCTTCCATCCCGAATATGAATAACCCGGTGCGCGTGCATAGCGATATCCGGCTCGTGGGTCACCAGCACAATGGTGTTCCCCTCGTTGTAAAGCCGTTCAAACAGGGCCATGATCTCATCGCCGGTCTTGGTGTCCAAGGCGCCTGTAGGTTCGTCCGCCAGCAGGATTGAGGGATTGTTCACTAGCGCTCGAGCAATTGCCACCCGCTGTCGCTGACCACCTGACAATTCGTTAGGCTTATGGTCCATGCGCTTTTCCAAATCGACTGCCCGCAATGCCGCTCTCGCTTTTTCGACTCGCTCATGGGCGGAAATCCCAGCGTAAATCAAAGGTAATTCGACATTATGCAGGGCCGACGCGCGAGCCAGAAGATTGAATGTCTGGAAAACAAACCCAATCTCCTTGTTGCGAATTCGTGCCAACTCATCGTCTTCCATTTCGCTGGCAAGCTTGCCGTTCAGATAATAGAGGCCTTTGGTTGGAGTATCGAGGCAACCGATTAGGTTCATTAGCGTGGACTTACCAGAGCCCGACGGTCCCATGATTGCCACGTATTCGCCGCGTTTAATTTGGACGTCTACCCCCGAGACAGCGTTAATCTCCTGGTCGCCCATGATGTACGTCTTCCAGAGATCGTAGGTGCGAATGACAATACCATCGCGCTGCAGGCTCTCGCCCTGCTCTTCCCGTTCCTTAGGGCTCCAGTTATGGATTGCTGCTGCTTCTGCTGTGGCCATCTATTCTCCTTCCAATCAGCCTGCGGTCGCGGTGGGGGCAGGCGTTAGCGGCTTGTTGTCGACCTTCACCTTGGCGCCGTTTCGAATAGAGCGAATCACCTGGTAGCTTCCCGTGATAATCTGGTCGCCGTCCTTCACGCCGTCCAATACCTCAACATCGGTGGAACCGGTGATGCCAGTTTTCACTTCACGAAAAACAGCCTTACCGTCTGCCACGACGAAGACGCCCTGCAACTCTTCTTTCATCGCTTTCTCCTTGGCGGGGTCGCGCTCGGTTGCTGGGGGCTTGGCACCCGGAACCTGCTCAGCCAACTGACCGCGCTGCCGCAGTGTGAGCGCCTGAATCGGCACCGCCACCGCATGCTGGCGCGTGGCCGTGAAGATGTTTGCGGTGCAGGATAAGCCCGGCTTGGTCAGCTCCTCGGCAATGTCGAGAGCAATCACAACTTTGAAGTCTTTAGCCTCCTGACTGGACGTTGAACTCTGCGACGCCGCAACGCCTGTGGACCGCACCAGAGCGGTGTCCCCGATCTCGATGACTTTGCCTTTAAACGTTCGGTTAGGAATGGCGTCGATGGTCACCTCTGCCGGCTGGTTCACTTTCACGCTGACAATGTCCGTCTCATCCACGTGCACCTCCGCCGTGATGATAGACATGTCAGCAATCGTCATGATGGTAGATGCCGCCGAATTTTGAATGCCAGGAACCACCGTCTCACCTACTCGAACCGGGAGATTCGTGATCACTCCGTCCAGAGGTGCGATCGCTTCGTACTGTGAAAGGACGTCGGCTGAACGCGAAACCATTGCGCGCGATTGCGCCACCTTCTTCTGAGCCGACTGCAGTTGCGCCGCTGCCTGCGCCTGCTGCGACTTAGCCTGCGAAACTTTCTTTTCTGACGCGTTTACGACAGCTTGCGCCAGATCGAATTGAGACTTCTTGGCCTCGAAGTCTTGTGATGAAATCAGCTTGGCGCTGACCAGATCCTGACTTCGCTTCAGGTCAATACGCTTCTGCTCCAGGTCAGCCTTGTCATGTTCCACCTGCGACTCGGCAACTGCAATGTTGTCGGCAGCTGACGTCTGAGCCGCTTCCGAGGCCGCCGAGTCAGCCAGAACTGCATTCAATGACGCCCGCTGTGCGTTCAGATCCGCCGACTGCTGTATGTTGGCCAGTCGCGCCAACACCTGTCCCTTACGAACCCGGTCACCTTCTTTCACCAGGATCGCCGTAATCGGCGCGGCGCCTTGCGTATTGGCGCCAATATTGATGTAGTTGCGAGGCTTAATCTCGCCCGAAGCCGTGACAATCGAAGTCAGATCGGCTCGCGCCACCCGCCCGGTTTGCACTGTAACAATGCCTTGCTTACTGATCCGGATACTGGCAAACACCGCGCCGGCAATAACAATCAATAACCCGATCAGGATGATTGCTTTCCACTTAGTCTTCAATCTTCAGGCTCCCTGAACTGTGATGGAGAACGGAAACTTCAGACAGAATGTTCCCTTCTCCGCGAATCTCACTCTGCCGCTTTGTAGGACAGCCACTCATATTATCAGGCAAAAGTACCTGGTGCTTAGCGACGGTTGCTTCTAGGCTGGACGTATGGGAGCGAGAAACGTTCCGATTCCGCAGTGGTTCTCTACCGAAGCTCAGCATTGACGGGTGTGCGCGCTCTGTTCGAACAGTGCGCTCCGCGAACGAATGCTCAGTTCCAGAAGTTCTCAACCAGTCTCAGATCGCTGTTGCTGCGATCGAGCTCGCCGTAGAACAGCCATCTACCATCCGGGGACAGAGCTATGCCCCTTCCATCTACCTGTCCGGCTGTGAACCGATACTGGGTCGTTCCAGTTTGCAGATCGAAGCGATTCAGCGAACGGGAACCGAACGGATCCCCTGAGAAATAGTAGACGGCAGCCACGTCTGGAACAAAGGCGCGAAGATAGACGGAGGGAGCAATCAATCTTTCGCGGCGACCGGCAAGATCTAATTGCCACAGCGAAGAGATTCCTGTATTGCTCCTTGTGTAATAGGCAAACCGACAATCGGGTGAAAGCTTCACTCCAAATCCCCCCAGGGTTGTAATCTGCTCAGCCGGGCCGCCCGACTGAGGAATACGCCATATTTGCAGGGATCCCGACGCTCGCGAAGAGAAGTAGATCCATTTGCCATCCGGAGACGCAAGAGGAAGCACGCCAGAGCCGGGACATATTGCCTTGGGCTCTCCGCCGCCAACCGGTACCGAATAGAGGTGGGCGTCCCCCTGATGGCGAGAATCGAACAGGATGTGTTGCCCATCTGAAGACCACGCAGGCGAACCTGCCAGATGCTGCAGAAAGGTGACTTGCATCGGATCTGAGCCATCGATGTTGCTGACCCATATCTCAGTGAATCCAGAGCGATCGGACGCGAAGGCCAGCTTCTGACCGTCCGGCGATACGGCCGGGCTTTCGTCATCGCGAGTGGAAGCAAGGGTCCGAATCGGCATCGGGGCGCGACCGTCCTCGCCGAGACCCTGCACTTTGATGCGCCAGACGTTCGAGTTGAAATTCGAATGGACATAGGCGAGCCGTCCGGTTGAAGAGACCACAGCTCCGGACAAGTTTTCGCCGAGCGAAGAGAGCACCTTTGGTTGGGAGTTCTGCCTGGCGAATGCGATCCAGAGCCGATGAGGACCGCCTCGCGTTGATTCAAAAACCAAGCCGCCGTCGCGAGGCGTCCAAGCCGTGTGGCCATACGCTGAGTCCTGAAATTCGGGCCAGTCGAGGCGCTCGGGCTTGGGAGCGCTTGAGGGGTTGCCTACGAATGGGAGCAGGTAAACGGAACTATATCCCTTGCCGGAGTCTCGCGTGAAGGCAATCTGGTTCCCCTGGGGAGAGAATGACGGATAAGAGTCGTCCTCCCCAGGAGCTGGAAAGGTAAGCTGCCTGATCTTGCCTGTGAAAACGTCTACCAGCCGCAGCCCCGACTTGCCCCGAGGTGCAATCGGGCTTGCGAGAACCAGCGACTTACTATTGGGTGACCAGCTAATCGGACGGTTAGTCGGATCAGCAATCTCGTCGAGATCCAGAATTTTACGTTCGGGACCACCCAGAGCCGGGATGAGCCAAAGCGCGCCTCCCGGCTTCTCGGTGCCGCGGCAGAACGCGATCCATCGGCCATCTGGCGACCAAGCCGGACTATAGTCGATCGCTGGGTCGGTGGTCAACCGGAGCAATCGCGGTGACCCAGCCTGCTTGACATAGATATCGAAGTTACTCTGTCGTTCGCCATTCCATGTGAACGCAACCTGCCGCTCGTCGGGAGAAAAGCTAGGCGAGTACTCATACCCCAAGTAACTGGCCAGCGGAACGATCTCGAAGTTCGAGGGAAGATGAGATCGGTTCTTGTACTCGTAGCCGGCAATAAGTGCCGCAGTAGCTGACACGATGGAAACAGCCAGCAAGTACGGGCGAAAGATTCGAGGTCGATGGACGGCAGCCTTAACGATTGCAGGAGCCAAATTTGCCATCGTCTCCGGGACGACCCCGGGATGGTGACCGTTAGCCGGTTCGATCTCGTGTTTTTGGACGGGAGCGACAAATCGATAGCCCTTTCGCGCTACGGTTTGGATATAAATCGGAGCGTCGGCGTTATCCAGCAGCGCGCCACGGATTTGACGAATGCAGCGATTTACGCCTAGCTCGTAGTCGACGAGGATTTCCGTGCCCCAAATGGTTCTCTGGATTTCATCTCGTTCGACCACTTCTCCGGCATGATTAACCAGGAGTGCTAGCAGGCGGGCAGGCTGCGGTTGTAACTTGATTAGCCGGCCATCTTTCCAAAGCTCACCCGTTTTTCCGTTAAATTCGAACACTCCAAAGCAGTATCTTGCTGGCACAACGGCAACGGCATTATAACGCTGGAGCTCCGCGTCGAAATCCCCGTGCGCATAGCCCGAGTTAAAGCTTCTTGATTCCTAGACTTGCAGGCTCACATGCGAAAAGCAGCAAAAGAGCAGGCAGTGAACTCTATCTTTTGGCAAGCTCGGCTTTGAGAATAGAAAGCGGGCGGCGATTGCTGCCGGACAGGATTGAATTATGGATCGACCTCTAAGGAAATCGGAACTCTCCCGGCGGCTTGGTATTTGGAGCGCGTTTCTCGTTGCTCTCTTCGTAGCCCCTGCCACGACGCAAGCGAGCAGCGTCACCCTGAACGGCTCATTCACCCAGGATGACACCGTGCAGCTGTATGACTTCACCGTGGTGGCCCCGGACGTCATCGGTGCTCTCTCTGTCGATCTGCGCAGCTATGGATACGCAGGAGGCACGACAAACAACGGCGGGAGCATTCCTCCCGGCGGTTTCGACACGATCCTGACCCTTTTCAGCCAGACAGGAAACCTGATTGCTCAAAATGACGATGGCCCCGGCGTGGCGGTCGATCCACTAACCGGGCTCGCCGCCGACGCCCGGATCACGGCCACGCTGGCGTCTGGAAACTACATTCTGGCCCTGACACAATACGACAACTTCGCAAACTCCACGGATCTCTCCGCTGGATTCAGCGAGGAGGGACATTCGAACTTCACAGCTGACCCGACCTTCACGTCCGGCACTTCCTGTCCAGGGAATGTCTTCCGGGATATATCGGGTACCAGCGCGGGTTGCCGTACGGGAGCTTGGACAGTGGACTTCGTTGATGTTGTCACCGCGACCGAACGCAGCACTGCAGTTACACCCGAGCCATCCACGCTGTTGCTGTTGGGCTTTGGCCTGCTTGCATTACGCCTAAAAACCTTTCGGCGAAGAGGATTGATGGCCCCAGCTTCTCTGTTCTGCTTTCTGCTGCTGTCAGGATCTGCCGCTCAAGCGCAAACTGACTTCAGCCAGGTAGGCGACATTTTGAATGGCAAGAGGCAGCTGCTGAAAGACCAGGATCTGATCATTACTCGAGCGAGGTATGAGGGATACATCTCCAGTACGCTCAATTTGTTTACCGCCAATGGGCAAATCAGTCACGGGCCAGACGCGTCGGACTCTTGTCAACCCTATAAAGGAAGTACTGGGACATTCGCTGGACGCCTATACGCATCGGACCATGACCAATACTTCGTGTTATGCAATAACTATAATTTCGATGAACACAGCGTAGAACTTGTCGATGGCACTAAAGTGACCCTTGGTCCCAAGTATTTCACTGTGGGGAGCCAGCCGCCTAATGCCGTACTTGCTGATTTCTCGGGTACCGGGTATCCGGATCTCGCCGTGGCTTGGCAAGGGAATATATTGTTGGTTTCCGCGGCGAATCCGGATGGCTCACCGAATCTGCACTTCGGGAACTCCGGTAAACCTCAATCAGCGGAAACCCTGTTCGCCATGACGGCGGGAGATTTCAACGGAGATGGCAAGCTGGAGCTTGCCGGTCTTGCCTACCAGAACAACGGACTTCCTTCTATTGAAATTTACACCGTCGATCCAACAACTCTGGTGGTGACAAAGGTCGCCGAAACAACGCCCACTTACGCTGGCGAGGCTGGCCCGATCATCGCATACTCCATGACCGCCGGGAAGTTCACGGACGCCAATCACCAGCAGCTTATCTTGAGCTACGCCGAGGGGGGTGTGGGATCGACCAAGCTGGTCGCATTCGACTTTGCAAGCGGGTCGTTAAAGCCGATCGAACAGCGGATTTTCGACACCCAAAGTCAGCAATCTGGGGCCGGTATCAATCAAGTCCAAGCTGCCCGATTTGATCTGCAAGGCCCGTACGATCAGGTCGCCTTTCAAGCCGCTTGGAATAAGGTCCTTCACCCTGCGGGCGCCCAGTACGTTAGAATTTTTACCCTCGATCCGAAAGATCTCTCTTTTCAGCTAAAAGCCACTTGGGATTTCGGGGATCCGAATATTTGCCTCTCCCGGATGGTCATCGGGAACTTCGACAAAAAGCAGATCGTGAACGGGCAGTCCCAATACGACCCCAGCCCGCAGATCGCGCTCATCGGGGACAATTGCAAAGACGGCGCTGAGACGCTGGTTCTCTCGAGCGTGGATCCGAAAACCTTCAATCCGAGTTCGAATAGTTTTTTCCACTTCACCACTACCGCCAATGGTGGCGCCGTAAGCTTAGCCCTCGCCGCAGGGGATCTGCAAGGCCGGTCCTACGTTTTAGGAGCTCCCACAAAGGTAACCATCCAGGGAGCTATTCAGCCCAGCGTCATCGCCGGCATGCCGCCGATGCATATCGATTACGTTGTGCCGGCAGGCTCGACAACTCCCGTGGTGCTCAACTTCAGCGCCGATCCCGACGCCTTCAGTACCAGCTATCAAACGTCAAGCGAATCGAAAGTCGAAACAAACAATACAGACACAATCAGCTGGTCTGCCGGCGCGATGGAGACTGTCGGAGGTTCCGTGACCGTCGGATTACCCGACGTAGAAGGGCTTGAAGTCAAAGATACATTGAAGGCCGCGCAAGATTTCAAAGGCGCGACCGAAACTCAATATGGCAGCTTCAAGGGAAATAGCTACTCGCGGACCAGTACAACCCAATATGGCGATTTCGGCATCTTCACTCAGAAAAACTTTTATATCTGGGTCTATCCGGTCATCGGCAAAACCATCTGTCCGGCTTCGAAGCCCGCTTGCGATAACAGCCAGAAGCTGCCCATGACAATGCAGTTCTCCGCGCCCGGAAACACGCAAGAAAGCAGCATCGACGGAAATGCTATTGCCACCTATCAACCACCCTGGGAGCCGGGCAACATCTTTTCCTATCCGGCCAACCTCGCGCAACTGCAGAAGATCTATCCGAACCTCAGCCTTCTCTCGAAACGCTCTGACCAGTGGTTCACTGACTCTGTGAAAACCGTCGAGATAGCCTCGTGGAACGTCGGATCCTCTGGTGGTACAAGCTCAACCCTCGATAAAACATTTTCGTTTGAAAACGAGTTTTCGGTCTCTGGCAGTTATATGGCAACGCCGGGAATTGGAGTGAGCGGCAATTATGGACTCGATCTCAGCGGCAGCTTCGGCTTCAGCAGCCTGAATCAATCCACGACCACTCTAAACGAGTCGACCGGCATCGGCGTCACGAAGAATGGCGGCGTTGCTACTCCGGCTTTGTATCAATACGGCATCACGTCGTATCTGGTCGGTCGCACGCAACCCGGGGGCTATGTGGATGACCTCCCACTGAGCACCACGGTCCAAACCTTTGATTTCTTACAAGCCGCTTTTGTCGCTAACCCGCTGGATGCGGGCGCGGGTTCCTGGTGGCAGCAGCATTATAGGGACGTTCCCGACGTGGCTCTCAATCACCCTTCCCGCTGGAGCGTCTTGCCTCGTCCGCTCGCCAACACCATTCCCCCGGAGTGCGTCTTCACCGGCACCGGTACCTCGCAGATGGACTGTGCCGAGAAAGGACTCGACGATGCGACCAATCCTTGGTTAAGTCCCTTCTCTCATATGCGCGGCTTCTTCATAAGCTCAGCCGCATTTCCGGGGCAGGGACCCCTGTTGACCTCGGCGACAGCCGGCGCTAAGCTTCGCCTGCAGGCGCGCGTCTACAACTACAGCTTCGCGAGCATGCCCGGGGGAAGTACCGTACGCGTGCGCTTCTACGCCCAGCCATGGGATCAGAATCTCAATGTTGCTTTAAGCGGCAAGCCCAGTTTTCTCGTGGGAGAGGATGTGCTCAGCCCGATCCCGCCATTCTCCGACTCGCCGGATAAGTTGAACTGGGTGCTGGCAAATACGAACTTCGACACGACCGGCTACGATAATCAGTTCTTCACGTTCTGGGTGGTTTGCTGGATTCAGAACGCGGACGGCACGTTAGCGTCCGAAGCTCCAAGCCACGGCTTGAAGTCCATCCCCGGCACGCTGACCTCTTTCCAGCAGGTGCAAACAGAGGACTATTCGAACAATGTGGGTTTCTGGAAGCAAGCCTTTTATGTTGCGCCGCCCGCTCAAGCCGGCAGTTCTACTCCTTCTGCAACTAACGCGAAAATGAACATCAGCAAGATCCAGCTTTCTGCGACTCGAGTAGCTGTCGGTCAGCCCATTGCGGTATCTGCGCTCCTGTCGGCAGCAGACCAGGGTATCTCAAATGCAGCAGCTTTTTTTTGGGACGAAGATCCGAAAGGTGAAGATGCCGTTGCGTTCGGTTTAGAATCGCCCTCCTACATCCAGGCAAACGGCACTCATCAGGTGAGCGCGATCTACCGACCAAAACACTGCGGGACGTACCCATTATTCATCACGGTGACGAATGGCACGCCGAACGAGATGACCCGCCGTTCGTCGCCGATCCAGGTCGCTTGCGGCGCGAAGAACTGATTTGCGTCACCCGAGACCTTGGAAAGGGAAGCCGATTGTCAGGATCGAGAGCGTGCGGGCTACTTCGCGAGCAAGCCATGATTGTGCTGGCAGCTGATTGTGCGGGTCACGCTCCCGCAACTCAAACGTAAACTCGCTTCACCCGTGCGCTGATTCCAGTCAGAATACTATAAGAGATCGTTCCCGCTACCCTGGCCATCTGCTGAGCGTCAATCTGCGAATCTCCCTCGGCTCCCAGCAGCGTTACCGCATCGCCAACGGCTAAGGCAGGCAAATCGGTAGCATCAATCGTAGTCAGATCCATGGATACCGCGCCTAGGATTGGCACCATCTGCCCTGAGGCAATCACGCTGCCCCGATTCGACAGCCGATGGGGAATTCCGTCCGCATACCCGGCAGCAAGAATCGCGATGCGCATCGGTTTAGGCGCGCGGAACATCCCGCCGTACCCCACCAGCGCCCCGGCCGGTAGGTCTTTTACTGCCAGCACAGACGCTCGCCAGGTTAGTGCCGGCTTCACATCCACCAGCTGTTCTGAGACCTTGCCCGAAATTGGGGAAACGTATCCGTAGATTGCGTGCCCGGGGCGCACCAGACCTCCCCAAACCCCCTTGCGTGCGTACGCGACCGGAATGGTGCTGGAAAGATGCTGGTACCGTGGATGCACACCCAATTGCGCCAGGCCGGCCGCGATCTCTCCAAATAGCCTTACCTGATCATCTGTCTGAGTGGAGACATAGTTACCTGCCGAAGCAAAGTGGGTCATCAGGCCTTCGATGTCGACATTCTTTGCTTCGAGGATCGCGTCCCCGATCTCCGGAGCTTGGGCACGGACACCCAGCCTGCCCATGCCGGTATCGACTTTTAAATGATACGGAAGGCGCTGTGCTCTGCCCGCTGCGAGATCGTCAAGGGCACGCAGATCCTCTAAAGAATGGATCACCGGCGTTAGTTGATAGGCCAGCATCGCCTCACGAGTAAACGGGAGGAAGTCTGCCATCACCAGGATGCGCGCACGCACACCGGCCTCGCGCAAGGTAATGCCTTCTTCTGTATTGCTGACCGCCAGCCAGCGCGCGCCTTCGGCCTCCAGCGTTCGCGAAACCTCCACCGCTCCATGCCGGTACGCATCGGCTTTCACCACCGGCATCACTTCCACATCGGGCCCAACGGCTTGCCTGACTGCCTGAAAATTCGTCGCAATTTGCCCGAGCGAGATTTCCACCCAACTCCGGTACGGCCTTCGCGTCGCTGCCATCACCACCCGTCGACCAGCTTCTGCAACAACCCTTCGTAGCTATCGGTCACCACATCCCAACTGTAAAGGCTGTGTATCCGGCGGACTGCTTTCTCTCCCCACTCCCCTCTCTGAGGTGCGGATAAATCCAGCGCCCATTGGAGCTTGGCAGTCAAGTCGTCTGTAAACGGAACCGCTGCCTCCCCCGCTACCTCCGCCGTTTCCGGGGTTTTCAAATAGAGAACCATTGCGCCCCGGCCCATGGCTTCGATTAGCGCCGGATGAGTGCCGCCCACCTCGGTCGCCTGCACGTAGACTGAGCAATTCGATTGCAACTGATGGTATCCCTCGCCATAGATGGCACCCGGAATCAGAACGCGCGAATCCCGCGTATCTCGCACCTGGCGAATGTATTCGGCCGCATACGGGGCATCGCCCACCAGCACCAGCTTCTGATCGGTAGCCACTTTTTCAAAAGCTTCCCGAACCAGCAGCGCATTGTTCTCCGGCTCCATCCGGCTGACATAAAGGACGTACTTCCCCGCTTGCAGGCCTAGTTGCTGAAGTGTCTCGGTGCCGGTCACTTTTCCGATGTCGGCGCCATACGGAATGAATGTGGAGTCCTTTCCGTACCGCTCCAGATAGTATTCCCGGATCTTGGCAGCATCGGTGATCACAGCCGAACAACACCACGTAGCCAGCCATTCGGAAAGCAGATACCAGCTTTTGGCCAATGCATTCCACTTTTTGCGATGGCGCTCCAGCCCGTCCACGTTCAGCGCAGTGGGTCCGGTCAGCATGCGGGGCAGAAGCGTGAAGATTGCATTGGCCGCATTGCAGTACAGCAGAACGTCATAGCGCCGGAACAGAGTGTCTGCTGTGGAGAGCCCGGTATGCGCGATGGTATCGAAATATTTGTGCCTCAGAGTAGGCAGGTAGCGCAGGTGAACGCCTCGGTAGACGGGGCACTCCGGCTTCTGGCGGCAGTAGACGGTAACGGTGTGCCCTCGCTCCACCAGCCGCGTCGACAGCTCTTCCGCGAAGGTCTCAAAGCCGCCGTAGTTGGCCGGGATCCCGCGGGTGCCCAGCAGAGCAATGTGCATACGAGGAGAGCGGGCCTACCTGGCCGCGATACGGTTCTGCGCCCGACCGGCAAGACGTTGCTGAACCGGCGGCTGTACGAACCACCCCTCCATGTAAGCCTCCGTGACCCGTTTGCGCGACATGACAAGTCGGCGCTTCTGCCATGCTTCCCGCCACTGCTGAACGGTCAGAGTGAACGCTCGCAGGGATGTTCTTTCCCGCAGCAAGCAGCCGGCAATCACCAGTAAATCCCGCTTGAGGACAGGCCAGAACAGAAGACGGTAAAGCCGGCCGGTCATGTTGTTGATCCGCATCAGGAATCGATTCTTCACCGAGTGCATGTTGATCAAAGCCGGCAGCGCTCCGCGGTTGGACGGCAAAACGCTGCGCACATGGTAGCCGACCGCCCCAGGAGTGTACAGACACTTCCACCCGAGCAGCTGCGCCCGCCAGGCTAAATCGGCATCTTCCCGATAAGCAAAGAAAGCAGGATCGAAAAATCCCTGCGGAAGCGAAATGTCGTCGATCATGTTTCTGCGATACAGTGCCGCGGCACCCGTCGCTCCGAACACGTACTCCGGCCTGTCGAATTCGCCCGTATCGGGTTGACCACTGCCTCGATCGAAGTGCCGCAGATTCGGCGTAAAGTAAATCCCGGTGGAGTCAATAGTCGGCCTGACCGGCAACTCGAAATCCGGCGCCATTGAAAGCAGCTTGCCGCACACAGTGCCCACAGCCGAATCCCGTTGGCCGGCTGCCACTAACTCCGAAATGAATTGGGGCATCAGCCGCACATCAGGATTCAAGGTCAGAACCCACGCCCCTTGAGCAAGCGCAATTGCTTGGTTCTGGCCGCCTGCAAACCCATTGTTTACGATGTTATAGACAATCCTGAGCTTCCCTTCTAACTCGCGCAGGATGGCAGTTGTTCCGTCGGTCGATGCGTTATCGATCACAATAATCTCGAGCGCTGGATAGTTCTGTTCGCCCAGATAGCGCAAGCACTGCCGGAGATAGCGCGCGCTATTGAAAGTGACAATTGCCACCGTCACCAAAGGCACGCTCACCCGGGATGCACCAGACTGAAGTACAACTTCCAGTAGATCTCAATCCCGGTTTGCCGCTGCAGTTGTAGAATCTCGCGCTCACTGTCGCCGAACGCAGCCTCAACAGTTGCTGCGTCCCAACATTTCACTTCGTGCCGAAAGGCGCGGGCGCCCCGCAGGCCCGCCCACTTACCCCGCACAGCTGGGAGGAAATTTCGTTGCTTGGCCGCCGCTCCTAATGACAGAAGCTGTCCCCATACGATTGGCCAGGCAAAGCGCCGAAGAGTCCGGCCAGTGAAGTACTTTGCCAAGATAAAAACCTGATTGCGGGCCGTTAAAAAGTAGACTCGATTGCTGCGTTTGCCCAGTGTCGTTTTGCTCATGTGTGTGGCCACCGCTAACGGCTCATAGACACCATTGATACCGGCCAGGGCGCACCGGACCCCGAGATCCACATCCTCATAGTAAGACTCGAAGCGCGTTTCCAGCATGCCAATCTGTTCGAACACCCGGCGATGAAACAGTGCTGCGGTCATGGGCGCGAAGTGCACGGTGCGCCGCGTAGACCATGTCTCGCTGTCTCCTTTGCCGTACCCGCATCGCCAGGCGTACCCTCCGCGTGAGATCAGATCCCAACTGCCGTCAATCTGGCCCGAGCCGTCCGGCCGAAGCAGTTTGCCCACAACGAAGGCAGCGCTTGTTTCTTGCGTTGACCGCAGCGCCTGGGCCAACCAGTCCGATCGCAGCACCACATCATTATTAAGGATGAAGATCCATTCGCCCACTGCGCCGGCGATTCCCGCATTCACCGCAACGGCAAAGCCCCGGTTCTCTGGAAAGGCGATTCGGCGCACCGAGAACTCGGCCGCGACCGCCTCAGTGGCGTCAGTGCTGCCGTTGTCCACCACAATGATTTCCTCCGGTACTCTGGTCTGTTCCTGTAGATTCCGCAGAACGGCCCGGAGGAGATCGGCCCGGTTCCAGGTCGGAATCACCACCGAGATTCGCTGGATCGCAGTGCCGGCAATCGATTCAGACAA
This sequence comes from uncultured Bryobacteraceae bacterium, assembly GCA_964248405.1. Classification (GTDB taxonomy): domain Bacteria; phylum Acidobacteriota; class Terriglobia; order Bryobacterales; family Bryobacteraceae; genus Bog-105. The sequence goes on along the minus strand of CAXTYH010000008.1, from coordinate 7,298 downwards.
CGGCGTTACGCTCCAGCAAGCTCCAGAGGAGGTAGCCGCGCACCGGAAAGCCTTCGGCGGTCGCACGATGCAGTTCGGAGATGTAGTTCCTCAGGTACATAATCCGGTCGGTATCGTTTACGTGTCCATCGGGAGCCCTAGACGATTCGGCAAGTGCGGCCTGTGCCTGCATCTGTACTGAGAGCTGCCGCCCCCATGGTGCTGCCGAAAGCCCGGCGGAAAACCTTGCTTGCCATATCGTCTCTCAGGGTATCTAAAGTAAATTTCATTTTTTCTCCCTGAGAAAAGTCTGGTAAGACGCCCACCACCCCTGTATCGTGACCAAAAGTGCCACAACACAGGAAATCCGCACCGGCCCCTGGCTCGGCTGGAAGGTTCTTGCATTGCTATCCGGGCGTTACCGCGTTGTCGCCGCCCTGGCCGTGCTTGTCTGCGCAACTGCGGCCCTGGATGTTGCCGTTCCCTTTGTAACCCGTTCTGTTATTGACGGCGTTGTCCATTCCTTGCAGACCGGGCGTTGGGCCTCGCTCCGCTTCCTCTTTGTCGCCTCGCTGGCCATCTTCGTCGCTACGGCACTAACGCGTATCTTGCGGTCGGTCTATAACTACAATCTTTTTCGCCTCGTTTCCCAAGCCGAAGACCAGGTCAAGAACGCTGCCTTCGAGAACTTCCTCTTGCTGGACACCGAGTTTCAAAGCCGGACAAACACCGGTGAAGTGATCGGCGCTCTCGATCGCGGCGGCACAGCCGTTTTCGTCGTACTCTATGAAGTTTTTGGCCAAAACCTGCTGCCGCCGGTGCTCGTTCTGCTAGGCGTTCTAGTGGCCCTGCTCACCAAGAGTCTCCTGATCACAGTCCTGGTTTTCCTGCCGCTTCCCGCTTACGCAATTGCGATTGGACGACTCTCCGGCCGAATGCACCGGCTCGAGTACTTAATCAGCCATGCCTTCGAACGCGTGACGAAGGAATCGTTCGATATCGCCAGTAATGTCAGGGTTGTCAAGAAGTTCGCCCGCGAGAAGCAGGAATCCGAAACCCAGCGTGAGCTAATGGTGCAAGCTCGCACGCGTCACTTTCAAGGCGAGAAACTATGGGCTTTGATTGAGAACGTACAGTCGCTCTTCTCGACAGCCGGGCGCGTGGGCGTGATCGGGTTCGGCGGGTATCTGGTGCTCAATCACCGCTGCACGGTGGGCGATTACGTCCTCTTCATCGCCTTGCAGGACATGGTCTACGCGCCTATCTCGCAGCTGTCCATCATTCTTCCGAAGCTGCGCCGTAACTTGGCGCGTGCTGAACGCATGTTCAATATTCTCGAGCAGGGCCGGAACGTCGCGGATGCACCAAGAGCAAAACGTCTGGCTGGCCCGGCAAAATCAGTCCAGTTCTGCAACCTCTCGTTCAAGTATTCAGGGGCGGATAGTTGGACCCTTCGCGACGTCTCCTTCGAAGTGCCGGCCGGCGCAACAGTAGCGCTGATCGGGCCCAGCGGCTCGGGAAAGAGTACGCTGGTGAACCTGCTGCAACGGCTGTACGATCCTCAGCAAGGAAGCATCCTCATTGACGGCGAAGATATCCGCCACGTCACCCAGGCAAGTCTGCGCGAACAGATTGCGGTGGTGCCCCAGGAGGTGGAGTTGTTCTCCCGGACCATCTCCGAAAATATCGGGTACGGGCAGGACCACTTACAACAGGCGCAAGTGGAACGTGCCGCCATGATGGCGCAAGCTCACGATTTTATCCGCCGCTGCGATGGCGGTTACCAAACAGCAGTTGGCGAGCGCGGCATGCGCCTCTCCGGAGGCGAACGGCAACGATTGGGCATTGCCCGCGCCATCCTGCGCGACCCGCGCATTCTCATTCTGGACGAAGCCACCAGTCACCTGGACAATGAAAGCGAACGGCTGATCCAACTCGCTATGGACGAGATCACCGAAGGCCGGACCTGCTTCATCATTGCCCACCGCCTCTCCACCGTTCGCAATGCTGACCTAGTGGTGGTGTTCGAGAACAATACCGTGGAAGCGGTGGGCACCCATGAACAGCTTTGGAAAACCAGCGCGACATATCGCAAACTGCACGGGGTGACCGAAATGCCATCGCGCGAGCACCGGCTGGCCAGCTAAGCGAGCTATCCTGCGCGACTGTCAGTCGAATGCGCCGGCTAGCTTCCGATCGGTGCTGCTAGCTGAATCGAGTGTTCCGCCAGAGGGTGTAGCCCGCATCACCTACGAGATCAGCTGTTCTCGTGGCGCAAGGTGGCTGATGAATCCGCGCTGTGTTCGGCTATTGCCTTCGCAAAAGGGCTGCAGAGCGTTCACTCCGCCCATATTAATGTGCGGCTCGGGGCAAGCTGCTGGGCGCGGGGTTGCCATCAATGTTTTTAGAAATAGCTCCCTGCGGTCCAGTCCGGCGCGCGTGCGCTCGAAAGATTTGTGAATGAACAGCAAGAATGGGACCGGCCAACGTCGCTGAAAGTAGCGCAAAGTCGTTGGACGTGGAGGGCGTGTTTAGGTGGTTCGTCTCTTTGTTAAGCCGAGACGGGGGATCGCCGTTTCAGGGTCGGCAAGCGGCCAATGATCTTGCCGGATTTCTGCTGCGCGAGGCGCAATTCATAGAGGCTTTGCAAATTGAGCCAGAATTCCGGGCCGGTGCCGAAGAAATGCGCCAGTCGCAAGGCCGTGTCTCCCGTGATGGCCCGCTGGCCGTTCAGGATGCCGGTAATGCGATTGGTCGGGACAGCAAGTTGAAGGGACAGTTCGGCGGCGCTCATGCCGAGAGTTTCCAGTTCTTCCCGTAAATGCTCGCCGGGGTGGATCGGTGTGCGCGCCATTTTGTTTTCTCCTAGCGTCAGTGCTGTCGTTATGCTGTACTTCAAGCATAAAGAAGGGTCAGCAGGAACCTTTGTGAGACAGAAGAGGAAGGCGCACGCGCGATCCTATTGGTTTAAGTCTGGATGGTCCCATAGTTGTTGGGACGCAGCCTCTTCACCCGCGCTGCTTGTATAGTCTGGTCTGTGAACGCCGGCGCGACAACTAAACGCTTGACGTTGGAAGAATCACATCGTCTAGGCGGTGAGCCCTTTAGGCGGGGATAAACTTAGTAGCCAGACGAAGGATGCGCCGCCATTGACTAAATCGATCTGGCTGCTGAAGGACCAATATGGAAAAGGTTCCCGAGACAATTCAAGCGGTGATGGTTGGGGACACCGAGTTCGCGTATTCCGAGCGTGGTGCCGGTGACCCGCTGCTGCTGGTGCACGCCGGCGTCTTTGCGGATTGGTTCGCGCCCTTGGCCGCGAGCCCGGCCCTTGCTGATTTCCGCATCATCAGGGTGCGGCGGGCGGGCTACGGATCGAACGCGCCCGCTTCTCACCTTACTATCCGGGACCATGCCGGCCACCTGGCGGCTCTGGCTGATCTCTTGGAACTGGAGAGGGTTCATGCGGTGGGTCACTCCTCTGGCGCTCTGATTGTCTTGCAACTGGCGGCGGATCGTCCTCGATTGGTACAAAGCCTGACCCTGATCGAACCTGCAGCATGTGGCCCCTTTCAGGCGCCTGCCATTGCCGAGATAGGAGAGCGGTTCATCGGACCCGCTATGGGCGCGTTCGCAGCGGGTGATCTGTGCGGAGCGTTCGAGAGCTTCATGCGGGGCGTATGCGGGGATCAGCATCGCCAGGTAATTGAGCAGAGCCTGGGGCAGGCTGGGTACGAGCAGGCAGTCCGCGAATCGAGCTTCTTTTTCCGGGACGAAGTGCGGGCCGCCATGGAATGGCAGTTCGGGCCCACTGAGGCGGCTTGCATCGGGCAAAAACCGGTTCTGATCGTGGAAGGCGGAGACGGCCGAAGGCTTGGGTCGCTAAGCCAACAGGTAACAGAGTTGGGTGCTGCGCTGCTTCCCCAGGCCGAGGTCGCATTGATTGACGGTGCAAATCACATGCTGCCGCTACAAGATCCGAACACGCTGGGCAAAGCTGTGGCGAATTTCGCTCGTCGGCATCCAATCCGGAACACGGGGGCGCGTCATGCTGAGGAGTAGCCGCGCGGACCAACAAAACTCGCGGCTGCAAACGCCCGATTTCCAATAACCGCACAGAACAGGCGACAGATAAAAACGTATCGGAGCAATTGCTCAGGCTACGCACATCGTCAAATCACTGCTCCGCAAACCCAGTTCCTAGCTGAACCGAGTGTTTCGCCAGAGGGTGTAGCCCGCCCCGCCCAAAGACAAAAGCAAGACGGCAACCAGGGCGCCAAGCCACCGAGTATTCATGTAGATCGGCGGCACGACTGCATGGAACGCAAGCCACAGGAAGACTGCGGTAGCGGTAGCAACGATCAAAGCATCCCACCAGCGCCGCCGTTCGTTCCGGTGCCCGAATTCCTCGCCACTTTGCGCCGCCAGTACCTCGTCATAATTAAGGCCGTAGCGGGCACATTCTCGCTCACACATGGCGTTGCTCGACCGGTACTCGGCGGAGGACGCCACCGCTGTGCTGATTGCGAGCGCACCCAGAATCATAAGCAGAGATCCGAATAAGACCAGCAGTTTGTGCCCTCGATCGGCCGAGGCCAGTTCGCCGAACACCAAAGCGCCCCACGCCAGACCCCAGAGCTGATTTGTGTTCGACAGGGGAATGCCCCGACCGATTCCCAGGTATTTCGCAGCGAACTGCTGGAATAGATCTCCTATCACCCAAACCAGCCCGCCCAGGAACAGCCAAAACAGCAATTGAGGACTGTGCATCAGCTGAAACGCAGAGGATTCGCGGCCTCCGTCCAACGAGAGCGTCAGAGCGAGCATGGTACCCAACTCGCCGATGGTGAAAACAGTGACGAAAGAGAGCGGGTTCATGCCGCTGATGTACGCCTTCCTGTAAGGCACGTACATGGTGCCCCACATAACGCTTGCACCTAAGGCAGCAATGAGTCCGTGCACGGCACGCGGCGATGTTTCCCCTGAGCCATGAATCGTGCTGAAGCCCAACATAATCGCCGCGATGACAATCAGCACGGCACCGGAAACAACCTTGAGGATGTTCTTGCGATTCGCTCCTTCCAGTTCGCGGAATAACACTCTGCCCCAGATCAGACCGATCAGTGAGTTTGTGTTCCAGAGTGGAAAGGCTGTGGCCAAGCCCACATCGCGGATCGCGAAGACCGTCAGCGTGTTCGCAACGGCCCATAGGCTCCCGGCAAGAATCGCCCAAACAATGAGGTGCTTCTTGGCCATGAGATCAGAGAAGACATAAGTCGTGCCTTTGAGCAACGTAGGAAAGGTCCAGCGGGCCGTGAAGACCCCGGCGACCATGCAAAGGGAGATGGCGAACGGAGAAAAACCAGCATTCACCAATTTGGTCGGTGCCTCCGCTGCTCCCAACCAAACGCCTGCCGCCAGGCCGCAAATCACACCAACCAGGTGAAGCGAAGGAACGCTCTTAGCCTTGTTTTTTGGTATTCCGACTGAACTGCTTGTTCCCACGTGAGGGTTCCTTCTCCGCCCTTCAAGGCCGGTTCTAATGCAAGATTACAAGCAGGACGATTCCGACTATAAGAACGATTGCTGGGATCCAAAACTGTACGTCAGTCAGAATGGCTCTGATCGTTTGGGATCGACTCATTTGGGCGGGCATTCCGGTTCTCTGAGCTTAATACGCAGCGATTAACTTTTCTGCATAAGTCGAAACTTACCTCTTGAGAGATGGACGAGCTAACAAACGCTGACTTGACGTGTCATGTCAGAAGCAGGTTTGCTCTCGCCCACGTCCATGCGTTCGATTGCTCGTTTTCGATAACAAAGAATTGCTTGAGTTCTGTCTGACAATTCCACGGAGGGGATTGAACTTTTCCACGGTGCGCCAGGCATCTTCAGTGCAATGCTACGGCAAAGTTCCCCGGAGCCGGATTTGGACAACTTTGCGTCTCCGTTGCAAAGAACCCTTTAGGAGACAGCGTTCTCAACGATTCATCGGTTCGAGTAGCGGAGCAAGCGGCTTCACAGGAAGTGATCGCGATATCCAACAGCATCGGTATGGAGTTGTGTAAGAAAAGGCCGGAACTTGCCCGGCCTCATGTCTAATTTCGGCGACGAAGCTTCAATCCTATCTGGATCATCAGCATGCCGAGCAGCATCGCCAATAAAGCGATTAGCATAAGCGGAAGAAGATCACCTAGTTCACCACTTTCGCCAGTTCCCTTGGCTTGCCACACCTTCACCGTAAAGAAAGAAAGCTGACTTACCAGCAAAACTGTGAACAGTTGCGTGAATCGCTTTGAGTATTTCCTGAAGCGTTCCACACCCGACGAGGCAAAGGTAAGACTCGCCAGAAGGCAAGTCCAGGACGTGAGGCTGCGCACCCCCAAACCCCAAAAAAAGATCCCGGTTACTACAGCAAGAAATACGGCTCCGCCAAGAGAAAGCACAGTGAAGAATCGGGGCATAAATAGTGGATCGTGCTCGTTACATAAGGTTGCAGGCTCATTTGCGGCGGAAATATGCTCGGCTTTGCATAGATTCTCTGTAAATAAGGCGGGTCTCCTGGATTGGAGTCTGGATGTATCCAAGGCCCGCTCTCCCTCTTGATCTGTGTCATTATTCGGTAAGCTGCGTAAGCCGCAACAGCGAACCCGAGGATCACTAGAATAGTCCCTCCGCTTAGAAATATCCCAGCAGCGGCTGAGGCGACCTCAGCACCTGAAAAGAATGCGCTTAACGCGGCGACACCTCCGCCCATTTCTATCATCTTTAGGCCAGTACCAACCATGGCAATGCTGCTTGCGGATATGACCGCAGTTGTCCCCGTCGGGTCGAAGAAGGCTTTGGTGAGATGAAACGGTTCTCCGTGATAAACCGCAGGAACTACTCGTGGATTCACATTGCGACGATGCAGTTCAGCGTAATTGCGTGACTTATACTGAGTGGTCACGGATATGACGTTCTGAATACCATTTTGCAGATCTGAGCCTGTCCAATACCCGACAATACCTGTGGCTCCGGTGGCAAGGGCAAAATCGATATTGGACATAATCTTGAAGAAGTCAGCCTTGATTCCAAGTTGAGCGCTATTTGCAATAAACGTATGCAGGTTAGGATTCACTCTTCCAAACGCCGGTATATCGCTGAGATCATAAGTCTGGTTGTAGAGCCCAGCGGCTTGAAAGGCACTATCAATCGTCGTAAAAGCCCAGGTGAAACCTCCGTCTCCAGAATCGAGTGATGGGAATGGTCCTAAAAAACCAGTGTTCGTGTAACATCGTTTCTGTAATTTGACTCCGAAGCAACTCGGGGATGGGTTG
>CAXTYH010000007.1:0-162507 GCA_964248405.1 uncultured Bryobacteraceae bacterium | reverse complement strand
AAAAGCGGACCACTCACGTGTGAACTAGAGCGGTCAACTCACATACTAACGACACTCATGATGAATAGTTCTTGAACTCTTCATTGCAGTCTGATATGTTGTCCAGCAGTATCAACTTCAGGAAGGTTGTTTCATGGAAGCACGCGTGCGTTTACTTTCTCGTCAAATCAATGCACTGCGCCGGCAAATCTCGCCTTTAAGAGCATTGTTCGCGCTTTTTTTATTCATCGGCTATGGTCCATTTGCTTTAACCCAGAGTTTTACGTCCTCCATCGCCGGTAACGTGACTGATCCCAGTGGCGCAGCCGTGACCGGTGCACAGATCGAACTGAAGAACACAGGTACAGACGACGTTCACTCCGTCACAACCGAGAGCCAAGGCTCCTATCAATTCAACAACCTTCCTCCGGGCACTTACCAGATTAGTGTCACTTCGCCTGGCTTCAAGACCTACGTTCAGAGCAATTTGATCTTGCAGGCGCAGATAGCGACAGCAGTCAATGTGGCCCTCCAACTTGGCAATACGCAGCAGAAAGTAGAAGTTCAGGGGTCAACGGTTCTGGTAGATACCGAGACCGCGAACAACTCGGTGACTATGGACAGCCATTTGATTGAAGCGCTTCCCAACAGCACGCGCAATCCGCTGAACTTTGTTTTGCAGTCGCGGGTACTACCGAGGCGCCCGGCGGCCAGACGCAGAAGAGCGGATCGTTAGATCAGATGTCGAGCAACTTTGGACTGAATGGCGGGCGCACAGGGGGAGTCTCGATTCTGATTGATGGCGCTCCGTCGCAGGCCCTCGACTGGGGCGGCTTAGTCGTTTCTCCCTTGCAGGATTCGGTGCAGGAGCAGCAAATCGTCGAGAATACATACGATTCGCAGTACGAACGCGGCGGCAACGGCATTGTCACGCTCATTACAAGAGGCGGCACCAATACCTTTCACGGCGAGGCTTACGATTACCTGCAGAACTCGGCACTGAATGCCAACAGCTGGACCAATAACCGGAACGGCGCGCCGAAAGGCCAGCTAAAACAGAATCAGTTTGGCGGCAATGTGGGTGGCCCAATCCTGAAGCGCTACAACCTCTTCTTTTTTGGTGGCTACGAAGGGTTCCGGCAGCCGAACACCCAGGACAGTGGCCTGATTACCGTACCGACCCAGGCGCAGAGGCAAGGCGACTTTTCGCAGACGCTCAATGCGGACGGAACGCCCAACTTGATCTACAATCCGTTCACCACCACCGCTCTCGACACGACCGGAAATAATTTCACGCGGACACAATTTGCAAACAACATGATTCCCGCGAACCTAATCAACCCGGTTGGACAGAAGATTGTAAATCTGTATCCACTGCCGAATCGTGCAGGCGAGGGACCGAACAATCTCTACAACTACTATGCCCAGGGTGCCGGAAATACTTTCAGCGACAAGCTCGACAGCCGTGTCGATTGGGAGCAAAGCGCGGTGCACCGGATGTTTCTTCGCTGGTCCGATCGCTTTCGTCAAGATCAGACGGTACCTTGCTTTTTCTGCAATGGGGCCGATACCGGGAACAATCAGTACAACGCTGGTTTTCAAGTTGTACTCAACGACACCATCACGCCAAGTCCTACCTGGGTGATTAACACGTACGGGAGCTATAGCCGCTGGCAGGAGCAGCACATCGCGCAAGGTTATGGCGTAGCTACCGCGTCAACCATCGGGTTGATGCCATCTCAGTATCAGGCACCGCTCTTACCAACAATCGGGACCGATGGTGGATATGGTTCACTCGGAAACGGCAGTTATCAGAAGTACACCCGCTACTCGAATACGGCTTTGGTGAATATCACAAAGCAGCTTTCCAGGCAAACGATCAAGTTTGGGGCCAACTTCGACGACCAGCGGATCAACAGCATCAGCGAAGCTGCGGGAAACTTCAACTTCAGCAGCGCCCTGACCTCATGCGACCCGGACCCGAACGGCGGACCCTGTACTTCGCTTAATACATCGTCTTCGTTGAGCGGCAACCCGATCGCTTCCATGCTGCTCGGCACGGCCAGCGGCGGCGGGCAATCAATCAATATCGATCCGGCAATGAGCATCCACACCTATGGGGCTTATGTGCAGGATCAATGGAAAGTTAATCAGCGGCTGACAGTGAATGTCGGCCTTCGCTATGAGAACCAGCGCCCAGCAACGGAACGCTACAACCGCCTGGTGTACTTCAACACAACGGCTGTCAACCCGATTAGCGCTGCTGTGGCCCCGTCGTTAGGGCGACCGGTCCTGGGCGAGTTCGAATTCGCCGGACAAAACGGAAACGGCCGCTTTGCCTGGCCACCGCAAAACCTGAACTTCGCACCTCGCGCCGGCATTGCGTATAAGATCAGTGACCGTCTAGTAATGCGCATGGGTGCCGGCATTTTCTATCTGCCCGCCTCTGCGATGCTCAGCTACGACAGTCCCGGCCAGTTCTATGGCTATAGCTCGTCCACCACTTATGTTGCGACGACTAACAACGGCTACACACCGCTGAACCTGATCAACAATCCCTTTCCTTCTGGTATTGTTCAGCCGCAAGGCAGTTCGCAGGGCGGTTTGACGGCGGTCGGGACTGGTGTCCAGCAAATCTGGCCACTTGCTCCGCATCCGACTCCCTACAGCGAAGATTGGAGCTTCGATTTACAGTACCGGGTTAGTGCTCACTCCGTCTTTCAGGTCGGTTACTCGGGGACGAAAGGCCGCAAGCTGCTGTACGGCAATCCTAATCTGGATGCTGATCAATTACCAGGTCAGTATCTAAGCCTAGGACCGCAACTCGATCAGCAAGTGGCTAATCCGTTCTATAACGTTGCTCCTGCCAATACCTATCTGAACCTGCAACCGACTGTTGCCTACAACGAGTTACTGAGGCCTTATCCGCAGTACACCAATCTGCAATGGACGCGCTCTCTGCCCGGCGCCAGATCTTCTTATAACGCGCTGAATGCAAAATACAATCAGAATTTCAATGCCGGACTTAGCTTACTCGTCACATACTCCTGGTCAAAAGCACTCGATAATGGACCCGAAGACTTCTTCGGATGGGCAACAGCCGGTGGCCCCGCGGTCCATCAGATCAAGACATCCAAGCGATGTCACAACCTGCGGCATACTCCAGTTCCTCCGCGGCTTATGTTGTGCGATGAGGGTTGAATCTAATGAGGTAACGCTCCGAATGTACTCTTCGCGCTTTTCATCAAGGAGCTACGTTAAGGGTTCCCAGTACATCCAGCGAACATCAAAAGGTCTATAGGGATACCGCCGAATCTGCCATCGTCGAAAGCCCTTCACCATAAGTCTTCTTCTCGTTTCGGGTGCGTCAGGTATTCCGGCACCCTGGTTCCGGAGCTGGGTGGAAAAGAGGACAACGGGTTTGAGCGATTACCCCGCATTGTTGAAGAGACGATTGATCGGCGGATAAAAAGAAGTCTCGGCGTGGCGGAGCCGGTGGCGCGAATGTTGCGCAGATCTCGTATATATCCAGCTGCGGAGTATTGCTGAGGCACGCCGTTCCATGCTGCCATATCATCGGCCGGATCGTGCACAGGCTGGATGAAGAGCTGGAGCGATTCGCGAAAAGACGATGGGAGGAACCGTACCCATATCTGATTCAGGATGCCCGCTATGAGAAGGTACGCGAGGATGGTGCAGTACGCAGGCAAGCGGTGCTGATCGCGATTGGGATCAACTGGGAAGGCGGCGGAACATACTGGCCGTCAAACTCGCCAACCGGGAGAGCGTGTCAAGTCGAACGGGAACTGCTGGCAAGCTTACGGCAGCGTTCGCTGCACGGGGTGGAGTTCGTCGTCAGCGACGATCACGCTGGACTACGGCGTGCGATTCAGGAGTCGTTACCGGAAGTGATGGCAGCGTTGCTACGTGCACTCTCTAACGCAATGCGCGATTCGCGGGCGCGTCAAGCCGATGACGATTGCCCCCAGGAGTTGCGCTGGATCTATGACCGGCGGGACGCACAAGAAGCGCGGCCATGTCGCGCAAGCGTCCCGCAATATACTCTCGGCTTATTGATCCTTTTTCGCCGGTCCTAGAGACAGAGTCGGCAGACCCAGGATGCCGCCAAGTCTACCGATATCCTTCAGACCCTCCACGCCTTTTAGGATCACCACGCTCACTTCTGTCTCTTCCGCCGCTATGATGACAAGCCCTTTGCGACCTTCGACGCTGCTCATAAAGATCTCCGAGTGTTCGCCATCCTCACTGGATTCGATAATCTTGGACCACTCCTTAGACCTAGCAAGCTGAGCGCGCACACCAGCCAGGTCAGAATCGCGATACTGCCCCTTCTTCTCGAATTCGAAGCTTCGGACCTCGACGCCAGTCAAGTTTTCCGTCAACTTTTTCAATTCATCAAGATCCTTCTTGTCTCCGCTGTCACTGCCCGCAAGCATGGAGAGCGCACCAGCAAGTTGGTCGTGGTTCAACGAAACTTTGTTCACTGCCTTCGCTTTCGACGCAAGCTTATCCAGGCTCGACAGGTCAATTTGTTGAGCTGACAAGCACCATGTAACTGCCCATAGAGCGATTCCTAAACGGGTTTTCATCCCTTACCTCTTCTCAAAATCTTCTTTCCGCACATAAATCTCGGCAGCGCTTCGCTTCAATCGATGATCTATAGCGGCTATCTTTTCGGACGCAAGTTGAAGGGCGAACACCAGTTGTCTCTCGTGCTGCCTCGCCCTGTACTGGGCGAATTCAAACCAGCCCGCAATCAGCAAAGCAACGGTTGCGGCAACAGTGGGCCAAGCCATCCATCCAAGGCTTCTGCGCTGGTTTACACGCGCCATCACCTCAGCCGTAAAGTCCGGGGGAGCTTCGGTCCTCCCCAGCGCTTTTGTTAACAGGTCATCCCATCCGTCGTTCATGTCAATTGGACCCTCTTCGAATCGAGCTTGCTCCGTAGCTCGGCCAAAGCACGGTGCAATCGACTCTTTACGGTGTTCACAGGTAGTTGCAGCACTTCGGCAATTTCGCTAGGCAGCATCTCCTCCCCATACCGAAGGATGACAATTGCCCTCTGTTCCGCCGGCAACCGCCCTAATTCCCTTTGAACCTGTGCGTATGCCAACACGTCAGGCGGGGCGTTCCAACTAGCCGGTTCCAGGTCACGAGGCATCGCGACCTCTGTTCGATACCACCTTCGGCGGCTCCGATCGATACAGCGGTTCATTGCACTTCTTCGCAACCATGCGAGTAAATGCGTCGCGCTTTCAATGCCCGACAAGTTGCGGAACAACTCCAGAAAAACGTCCTGAGCGATCTCCTCAGCAACGGCCCGGTTACGGAAGAAATGAAGCGTCGCGCTGAACACCATAGCTTGATGCATGCTTACTAAAGAGCCGAACGCGGCACTATCGCCCTCTTTTGCCTGCCTCAGAATCTCATCGCCATCGTCCCTCACGTCTCACCAGCTATTACGCAGACTGACAGGAGGCGAGTGCAACTAAATAAGAGTCGGCAAGCATATAAGAGGTGCGGCCAGTCAGCAGCTTTACATAATTTTTCTGTTCGCTCAGGCCTATGACCCCGCCGACTTGCCCATTGCGGCGTTATCTTGCGCAACTGCCAAGAATTGGCTGGCACTCATGGTTGGGAAATCATGCTTTAATGACCAGTTAAACGGTTCTTTAGCGCCCCATAGTTCCCGATCGCCAACGACATAGAACCGCATGCGGGCTCTGGTAAGCGCAACGTTCAATATGTTGGGTTTGGAACAGGCCCAGTCAACCGAACCTACATGTTGTGCATCGCCGCCAAGAACCATCAGGACAGAGTGTTCCTCCTTGCCTTGAAAGGTATGTACGGTTCCTACCCGCTCCCGACACCACTTCTCCAAGTCCTTCCTCTTGGGCTTCTGGATGTTCCGCGCTTCTTCAATCCAGTCCAGCTTCAGAACCTTCTCAGTAATCTCGGTCTTGATTGCTTTGAAAGGAGAGATTATGTACAAGGCCGGTAGCGTTTGATCCATTCGATAAAGAGTAAGCAGGAGATCGAGGACGAAGCGGGTTTGTTCCGGCACATTTTGTCGTTTGCTTACCCTTCCTTTAATGTCGATCCAAACGCTCTCGCATGGGATAGGCGCTCCATTTGGCTGGGTACGCTTTTCCAATCCGAAGACCATCTTGCCTTGATAAGCAATCTCGTTTGACCAGTTGAACATCGGGTCGATACAACGGCGATGCACCCGAAGGGGACTCCCGACCCAAATGGTTTTGCCATTGCTCTGTCTGAGGTTGACACCGAATCGATTAGCTTCGTCGGCAAGCCTTTGAACAGACGTTTTATTTGGTGAGTAGTCGCCGTTTTCAGTGACTGAGGAAAGTGCGGCAACCGCTGAGGTGAAGCGGCTTGGGAGCGTGAACACCGGCTCGATCTGGAGTGGATCTCCTATGACAACCGCGCGTTTTGCGCGCCAGATTGCGCCGACGGCAGCCTGCGGAACCGCTTGGCCAGCTTCATCTATAAAAAGCCACCCGAGCGAAGCAGCGCCGAGGTCAGCAAACTGTGCATGGAAAGACGCAAACGTTGTAGAGACAATCGGAACCATCAGAAACAGACTCTGCCAGATCGCAAGTGCGTCGGAGGTATGATCCAGGCGACCTCTCGAAAGCAAATCCCGTACCGCATAGATATTTGGAAGAAATCCGTGCTTGGACTTCCCAACCGAGGCGAGCCAAGCTTCGTGAAGTGTGAGCGCGGCTGCGAAGAGTTCAGACCGTTGCTGGGCAAAAGAAGGATCGTGCCAGAGGCCTGACTTCTGAAACTCATCTGCTTGCAAGTCATCGAGCCTGTTCGGCAAACATGCATGGGGAAAGGCAGAACCGTGTGTTTCTAAACGTTGATCTCGCGCTGTCTTCTCAGCCTGAGCCTGCTCGCACTCTCCTTCCAGTCTGCCCAGCTTTTCACTGAGTTCAGCAAGATGGGACTCCTCGTCAGCTTGAGGCGTTCGCAAAGCGCTGAGCTCTCTTCTCACTCGAAGTTGCGTCCTAGCGTTCTCGATGACGCGAACCTTATGGAGCTTGGCGTCGGATGTCCGCCGAAGTCGAGCCCACCATTCCGGGTGGCTCAACACGAGTAGTCTGTCCTCTTCCACTAGTTCCTTGAGGTATGCTTGCAGTTGATCTATCGTGTCTGCCCGCTTCTGCTTCTCCTTCCGGCATGCTGACCATTCAGATCGGCACTCAGCGATTCTGAGGCGGATAGACGAGATCTTGTCTTCGGAATTAGCAGCTAATGCATCGTGGACATTGTTCGCCAACGAACTCAGGCGACCGCGAGTTATCTGCACGGCCTGATCTTTCTTTTGAAACCCTGCAGCGGCGACCGCGAAACTTGGACCCCGGTAGCTCTCGATCCACTCTGTTATGGTTCTAGGCCAGTCTTCCATCTGCCAGAATGCTTTCTCCTTCTCTGGCATCTGGCTATTGAAGAAGCGTTCCTTGAAACGCGTGCGATTCCTTGAGTTCCCGAGGGCGCAGGAAATAAGGCCCCACGGTTCTTCAGACTTCGCCAGCCTCTTACAGGTACCGTCCTCCTGCTGCGCGACAATCTTGTAAGCGACAGGTTTCAGGTACGCAGCTTCCGGCCAATTCGAACGGAGCTTGTCCCCTTTCGGTAAATCACCAGAGATGTTCTCCACAGCAGCGTTGTTTGAGGATGCGACCACCATCTCGAAACCTGTGAGTTCAGGCCTGAGGATGGACACGAGCCAACTATTCTTCCCATTGAATGAGACCCGTCGAGGAGTGGGAAGGAACGCATCACGTGCCTTCCGCAACTTTGCGAGAACGCGAGCGCGACGCACAACGAGATCGGCGAAGATGTCTTGGAGCAGCGTCGTTTTTCCAGTCCCTGGGGGTCCGTTCACTGAAAAGAGGGCAAGTGCATTGGACGAATCCTGCAGCACCGAATTGATGGCGAATTGCTGCATCAACGTCATTGGCTGGTGGGCATTCGAGAACCAACGACCGTGGTTTACCCGAGCAGGATGCAAGGTCTCAAGCAAGGTGCGCAACCCAGAGGTGGATTCAAGATCTATACGGTCAGCAGAGGTCAACGGCGAAAGATAGTCTCTTAAAGGTTGGCCGATGCGACCTGATTTTACCGACTCGATCGCACTCTCGATATCCTGTAGAAAGAAGCTGTTCAGGATTGCGATGTCAGGTTTTAGCTCCGGTCTTACAGTATCGGACTCAATGGGCTCATCGGTTTTCTCTTGAGCTGCGCCCTTTCTAACCTTCTTCTCAGTCCTTGTCTCGAGGATGCCAATCAGCTCCGCTTCTGGAAGGGAGAAACCTGCCCAGCCCTTAATGATCGCGTGAAGCTCGAGGATGTCGGATTGCGTCAGAGGCTTGGCTTGTTTGTCAGACCCGTGCTCATTGGGCAGTTCTCGAGTCGCTTTGAAATTGAGCAACCGTTCGGCCAGGGTCTGTTTCGCGTGGTTAAAACCCTCGGAAGTAAGAGCTGCTAATCCACTGCTCTGGATCTGTCCAAGAGCCCAAGGAAGAGTGGAAACGTAGGAAACAGGGCTGGATCGGGTAGCCGATTCAAAAATGAGTTCGCCTATGGAGTCAAAAGTCAGTTGTGCAAAGCAGCTGCGGCCTTCCAGTTCGGTGCGTTCGAAATCTTCGTCATCATTGGTGGTTCGTGACGAACCCAATACTTGGTCGCAGACCCTCGTAATCTCGGACTTATCAAAGATGCAGACGTAAAGTCGGAATCCTGTGACTTCCTGGTCATCTTCAACTTCGGGTCGCCAAAGATTGCAGCAGCCCTGCTGGAGATCCTGCCGGTGAACATAGAGGGTTTTCTTTTCGTCAATTTCGGTGAGACGCTGATCGAGATCGAAAGGAATGAAGAATTCAAGCTTGTGCCAGAAGTTCAAGATGGAAAGGAACCGCTCCTGGTCGCCCGCTGAGATTGGTTCCGGGGCAGGTTGGTTCTGGCGGGCGTCAGCACTTCGGCTTGCGGCGTTCTCCACCCTAGAAGGATAGCCGTGGATCCGCTAACTCCGTTACTTGAATAAGTGGCCTATGTCCGTGCTGAGCTCCAGCATTCATTACTCCTTCCTGCCCACAGCCAAATTAACCGGCCAAACTGCTAGAATAGAAGAAACACATCAAAGAATAAGTACTCTTGTTTGCAACAATTTGCGTACTTGCGTACCTTCTCGGAGGAGTAGAGTTTGGCCGATCAAAACGGGCCGCCCATCGCTGGATTGTTCAACAGCGGCGGTGACGGCGGTAATAGCAACAAAAACATCATCTCGATCAACATCGAAGACGAGATGAAGCGTTCGTACCTCGATTACGCCATGAGCGTGATCGTGGGCCGGGCGCTGCCGCGAGTGGAAGACGGGTTGAAGCCGGTGCATCGCCGCATCCTGTACGGCTTGCATGAGATGGGTCTCACTTTCAACCGCCCTACCCGCAAGTGCGCCAAGATTGTTGGTGAAGTTCTGGGTAAGTATCACCCGCACGGCGACGCTCCGGTGTACGACTCGCTGGTCCGCATGGCGCAGCTCTTCTCTTTGCGCTATCCGCTGATTGATGGCCAAGGTAATTTTGGTTCGGTGGATGGTGATCCGCCGGCGGCCATGCGATACACCGAGGCCCGCCTGTCCCGCATCGCGAGCACCTTACTTGAGGACATTGAGCAGGAAACAGTCGACTTCCGGCCCAACTACGATGACAGCGAACGCGAACCCGAAGTGCTTCCCACGCGCGTTCCCAATTTGTTGATCAACGGCTCTTCGGGCATCGCCGTCGGCATGGCGACCAACATTCCTCCGCACAACTTGCGTGAGCTGGTGGATGCCTGTGTCGCCCTGATCAAAGATCCGCACACGCCGTTAACCAAGATCATGGAGATGGTGCCTGGGCCGGACTTTCCCACCGGCGGATTCATCCTTGGGCGCAACGGCATTTACGACTACTTCCAGCGTGGCCGTGGCAGTCTAAAGCTGCGCGCCAAGGCAGCTATCGAGAAGATGAGCAAGGGCGACCGCGAGCAGATTGTCGTCACCGAAATTCCATTTCAGGTCAATAAGGCGCGGCTGATTGAACATGTTGCTGCGCTGGTTGGTGAAAAGAAGCTCGAAGGCATCTCAGACGCACGCGACGAGAGCGATCGCGACGGCATGCGCATCGTCTTCGAACTGAAACGCGGCGAGCAGGCAGAGGTTGTGCTGAACAATCTTTATAAGCAGACGCAGATGCAGATCAGCTTCGGCGTCATCATGCTGTCGATCGTCAATGGCCAGCCGCGCGAGCTTGGTCTGATTGACGTCATTAAACGCTTCCTGGAACATCGTGTCGACGTGGTCCGCCGTCGCACGGACTTTCTCCTGCGCAAAGCGCGGGAACGCGAGCACATCCTGCTTGGCTTCCAGAAAGCGCTCGATAATCTCGACGCTGTAATTACGCTCATCCGTGCTGCCGAGGATGTCCGGCAGGCACAGGATCAATTGATCGCGCAGTTCGAATTCAGTGAGCGCCAGGCGAAAGCCATCCTGGAACTCCAGCTCCAGCGCTTGACCAACATGCAGCGCCAGAAGATTCTGGACGAGCTGGCCGAGATTCAAGTTTCGATTGCCCGATTCCTGGAGATTCTTGGTTCTGAAGAGATTCTAAAAGGCCTGATTGTAGACGAACTACGGCAGGTACAGAAAGACTTCGGCGATGAGCGCCGCACGCAAATCATCGAGGACACCGGCGAGATCAGTCTTGAAGACCTCGTGCAAATGGAAGACGTCGCGGTTACCGTTTCACGCGGCGGTTATTTGAAGCGAACCTCGGTGGACACCTATGTCCGCCAGACTCGCGGCGGCAAGGGCCGTATCGGCATGGGCACACGCTCAGAAGACGTCGTGGAGCACATGGTTGTGGCCTCTACTCACTCCTACCTGCTGATCTTCACCAGTAAGGGCCGCGTTTACTGGCTCAAGATCTACGAAATCCCCGAGGCCAGCACCACCGGCAAAGGCAAACATGTTTCAGGCCTGATCAACCTGCAACCTGATGAGACTATCAAGGCGTTCCTCTCGGTCAAGGAGTTCGTGGACGAGAAGTTCATCGTCATGGTCACGCGCCAGGGCGTGATCAAGAAATGCGAACTGACCGAGTTCGATAATCCGCTCACGCGCGGCATCATTGCACTGGCGCTCGATGAAGGCGACGAGTTGCTTGGCGCCACCATTACCAACGGCAAGAACTTCATCTTTCTGGCTTCGCATGAAGGCATGGCAAGCCGCTTTAGTGAAGAAGAAGTCCGCGCCATGGGTCGCCAGGCACGTGGCGTTCGTGCCATGGATTTAGAAGAGGGCGACTACCTGATTGGTCTGGAAGTGGTAGCCGAGGAGAACATGGTGCTGTCGATCTCTGAACAAGGCTACGGCAAGCGAACCTCCATCGGCGACTACCGCCTGACCGGACGTGGACGCAAGGGCGTCATTAATATGAAGACCACCAGCAAGGTAGGCAAGGTCGTTTCGATCCTTTGCGTCAGCGAGAAAAGCGATCTGATGATCATTACCAAAGAAGGCAAAATCATCCGACTCGAGTCAGGCCTGATTCGTCAGGCTGGCCGCTCTACTCAAGGCGTGCGGCTGGTAAGGCTGGATGAGGGCGATGCTGTGGCTGCGGCGTCACTGATTCCTGAGACCGAGATCGCAGCGATCGAGACAACCGGCGAACTGCCGCTGCAGTAAGGGAAAGGGCTGTTCCTACCCGGTTGGAACAGCCCCTGTACCACCGTTCAGGCCATCATCAATATTCAGCGACACCAGTCAGGGCAGCGGCTTGAGTGTGACGCACTCGGCTACCGGTTTCTTGTTAATGCTCATGCAACTGAACTCAGGCCAGTGATTTTCAAACGGCTGGCGTCGTGCGCAATATGGTAAGCGGGCTCGACGAAACGATTGAACCGCGGGTACCGAGTGTCTTCGACAAAGAGTGGTTCTCCTGAGATAGACAACTCGGCGAAGCCGCGGTGGTTAGGTCCCGCCCTGCCATCGGCTAGGTGGAGGAAACTCAGTTTGAATGCCCCACACGCAATGTCGCGCAAAGGGACAAGCCCGGGCGGTACTGCCGAAGTGGCTGTTCCCGATTGGTAGGCCCGGGAAATGCCGAATCCATTGACAAAGATTGCTTCGGCCATCGGAGAGGCGAGCGCCTGTTGCCTACCAGACTCAACCTTCCAGTTTTGTAAGGTAGTATGTCCAGCGACTGACTGTTCTTCTGTCGCCTTCTCATCTTCTTGTGACTGATAAAGGGCAACGCGAACGAGAAGCTTGTCGGGATGTTCACTGCGAAGAGCGGCGAGCCTGTTCTCTGCTTCTTCCATGCTCGGAGAGACATCTTGGTAAACAACGACGAGAGCCGCGGGCGTCTCAAATTGCCTCAATAGTACGCCACCACTTTGACCCAGCGCCGCGCAAGTGATGGTCAAACTAGCGAGCAGACGTAAGGCTGTTGTGTTGAAGCGGTCCATGTGATGAATCCTGGGGTCGAACTACCATCTGTTGATAGCCACGCAGACAAGTATGCATGAAGAAACTCGTGTAAGAGGACATTCTGCGCGTAAGTAAACAGCGGAAAAGCCGAAATTGTTAGTGACTGAAATTAACAAAAAGACCGCGGTTCTGCTCTTCTTTTTGCTCGCTGGTTCGGTTACTCCCGCAGCCCGTAGAAGGCGAGCGCTTGCCCAACTTACTATCTTCTAAAGCACAATTCATTTACGAACTAGTAAGCTGTCCCGGTAGTAACATCAGTGGAATTGGTGAGGTCTCATAGGAATGAGGCGGCGAACCATGACGATCACGGATGAACAGCGAACGGAGCTGACGCGGTGGACACAATCGCGCACGCTGCCGGCAGGAGATGTGTTCCGGGCAAGGCTGGTGTTAGCTCTCGCCGACGGCCAGAGTTACCGGCAGATAATGTCGTCACTGCAGACCACAGCGCCTACGATTTCGCGTTGGAAGCAACGTTTCGAGCAGTCCGGAATGGATGGGCTCAATGCACTTCATAAGGGAAGCGAACCACGCGTCGCCGATGCCGCTTTGCAAGCCCGCATTGCACGGAAAACCCAGCGTAAACCGGCCGATGGTTCGACGCATTGGTCCTGCCGCAAGATGGCAGCAGCACTGGGTGTGAGCAAATCCACCGTGCAGCGAGTGTGGACGCAATTGCGTTTAAAGCCGCATCCGTTAGACCGCTACATGGCCTCCAACGATCCTCAGTTCGAGGAGAAGGCAACCGACATCATCGGCCTCTACCTTCACCCGCCGCAACATGCGGCGGTGTTCTGTGTGGATGAGAAGACGGCTATTCAAGCTCTTGACCGGCTGGATCCGGTGCTGCCTCTGAGTCCGGGGCGAGCCGAGCGGCATGGCTTCGAGTATTTCCGCCACGGCACATTGTCCTTGTATGCAGCGCTAGATGTGAAGACGGGCCAAGTGCACGGTATGACCGCTGGACGACATACCAGTAAAGAGTTCGTCGTGTTTATGGAAGGACTGGTCGCGCAAACCCGTGGGGCCGAGGAAATCCACGTTGTGCTTGACAATCTGTCGGCACATAAGACTCAAGATGTCGAGCAGTTCCTGGCCGAGCACCCGCAAGTTCGCTTTCACTTTACGCCGACCTATTCCTCCTGGTTGAATCAAGTGGAGTTGTGGTTCGCCAAAATTCAACGCGATGTCATCCGGCGCGGCGTCTTTACGTCTGTGGCCGACTTGGGACGTAAACTACGCCGCTATATCCGTGCTTACTCGAAATCGGCCAAGCCCTTCCGCTGGACCTATAATGATCCAACCCGCCGCATCCATGCTAATCGAATCACCGGGACAGCTTACTAGTTCAGATGACAATTCTCTCGACCTCATGTACGGAAATCTCATCGCCCCGGCGGTCATATAAGCCGGTGGTGCGCGACGACTCATGCGCTGCAATTTGCTGCGCGACTTCCAGGCGGCCGCCGTTCTTCAGGTAAGCGGTAATACCGGTGGCACGGAAGGTGTGGCAGCCGATCTTGGTTTCGATGCCGGCCAACGCCGCACGACGACGAATCATGCGGTAGACATCAGGTTGCGCCATCGCCTGGTCACTGAACTGTCCCGTTGGTCCAACGACCGAGCGGAACAAGGGGGATTTTGGCTGCTCTTGCAAGTCGGTTGCTTCCAGGTACTGCGCCAGGTATTCGTCTAAAGTGTGGTTGGCCGGCACCTCATGGCGCTTGCCGCCTTTCTCGTGCAGCCGGATCCAGAGCCGCCGCCCCTGCAGATAGCAATCTTCCACCTTCATGGTCACCGTGGCTCCGACCCGCGCAAAGGTGAAGACCATCAAACCAATGAGAGCGCGATCGCGCAGTCCAACGAGCGTATCCGCTTCGATATTGTCATAGGGCTAACGTCGCTCTCCCCGTTCTAATTGACTGATCGTAGGACTGATAGAGCTTGCCCGCAGCAGTATTGATGCTGTCGACGGTTTTCCAGAACCTCTCCGGATTCCCGTCCCCCATTCTGGCGGTGCCGACCCGGATCATGTCTGGATCTGAAAACTCGTCGTAAAAAAGCGGATTCGTGAAAGTGCCGTTTCCGTTGTCAGCGGTCCAAGTCTGGGCTGGGAGCAAAGGCAGTACCAGCATGGGCAAAACAACCTTGATGATTACCTTAAGAAACAGCCGCATAGCGGACCTGGCGAAACATCGGTCGAGCTTGATGCAATCCTCTCCGTGGTCCAGTGGAGATGGCGTTCTATGTTGATCAGGACGACCCATCAGACATAACAAGTGATTAAATCTTAAGCAATGGTGCGTGCGTCCTTTGGTCTTTGTGCGGTCATGATGCTTGCAGTTGGAACGTCAGCTCAGGAGCCTCCGGTGGTGAACCCGGACTGGTTCCCCAAAAAAGACATGATGACCATCGGGGTTTATTACTATCCCGAGGCGTGGCCGGAGTCCCAGTGGGCTCGCGATATGGCCAATATCCGAAAACTCAACATGGAGTTCGTCCACATGGGTGAATTCGCGTGGAGTTTTATGGAGCCCGAAGAGGGCCGTTACGACTTCGCCTGGCTGGACCGGGCAGTCGATCTGGCGGCAAAGAACGGCCTGAAAGTGGTTCTGTGTACGCCGAGCGCCACCCCGCCTATCTGGTTGAGCCGCAATCATCCGGAAACGCTGATGGTGGATTCAGCCGGACGGCGCATCGACCATGGAAGCCGCGAACACGCTGACTGGAGTTCACCCGTCTATCGCGAGTATGTGCGCAAGATTGACTCAGAACTCGCAAAACGGTATGGCCATGACAAGCGTGTCTGGGGCTGGCAGATCGACAACGAACTCAGCCATTACGGCAAACGTTTCTCCTACTCGGAAGCTTCCACACAGAAGTTTCGAGATTGGCTGAAGGAGAAGTATGGCACCGTGAGTCGGTTGAATGCAGACTGGGGAGCCGCGTTCTGGTCGCAACGGTACCAGAGCTTCGACCAGATAACAATACCGAATGCGGACGTGCTGGTAGCAGACCCGAGCCCGCATGCGGTACTGGATTTCCGCCGCTGGTTTGCGCACGAAGCAGCTAATTACCTCGCCGACCAGGCGGCTGTGCTGCGCCAATACAGCAAGGACCAATGGATTACGACCAACTTCATGGCGATGCACGAGGATGTCGATCCGTCGCTCTCGCGGAACTCGCTTGACGTATTTAGTTGGACCCACTACCCCGTCCACGGGAATGCGAATGAAGGACCGCTGGGGTTCCGGCTCGGCAGCGCGGCCACCATGTCGTTCATGCACGATCTGATGCGGTCCTTCAATGGCATCTCAGGACCGATGGAATTGCAGCCGGGTCAAGTTAATTGGGGAGAGGTGAATCCATGGCCGCTGCCCGGTGCGATTCATATGTGGCTCCTGCGCGCCTTCGGAGCGGGCGCTCGACTCGTTTGCACCTATCGCTATCGCCAGCCGCTATTTGGAAGCGAGCTCTATCACAAGGGCTTGGCCGAAACCGATGGAGTTACACCCTCGCCGGGAGGTCGGGAGTACGCCCAGGCCATGGCTGAAATTGTGGAGCTGCGCAAGAGCTATGACCCGAATGCGAAAGCGCCGGCCGAATACCAAGCGCGGCATACTGCGTTTCTGATTGACTACAGCAATCGCTGGGACATCAGCAACCACAAGCAGACCAAACGGTGGGATACCGAAGATCATTGGATGAAGTATTACCGAGGGCTGAAAAGCATGATGGCGCCAGTGGATGTCATTACGTCGGATCGGGACTTTTCGAAGTATCCGTTTGTTGTCGCGCCTGCCTATCAGCTAGTGAACGGGGAGTTGGTGAAGCGTTGGACCGCATACGCCGAAAACGGCGGGCACTTGATTCTGACTTGCCGCACGGGCCAGAAAGACGGGCGCGGGCAGTTGTGGGAAGGCCTCTGGGCTCAGCCGATCATTCCTCTGATCGGGGCGCGTATTCCGATCTACGACGATTTGCCCGAAGGGGTGAATGGGCAGGTGAGTGCCGGCGGCAAAAGCTATAGCTGGGGCTCCTGGGCTGACATTCTAGAGCCGGCCGAAGGCACGGAGACGCTGGCCAAATATACGGACCAGTTCTACGCCGGCAAAGCGGCAGCGGTGACCAGAAAGGTAGGGCGGGGCACCGTGACGTATGTGGGTGTGGATACTCTGACCGGAGACTTGGAAGCACAGATTCTGCGTCTGGTCTATGAACGAGCTGGAGCAAAGCCGGCCGCACTGCCGCCGAATCTCCTGCTTGACTGGCGCGACGGTGGTTTTTGGGTAGCGACCAACTTCACCAGCGTCAATCAATCGTTGACCACCGGAGCAGGTACGCAGTTTCTGGTCGGGCAACGTGAACTGGTCCCCGGTGGCGCTGCGGTTTGGAGAGAGAAGTAACGGGCGCTATTTGCAAGACGGTATGGCCCTGAGTATTCAATCTCGCTGTGTATTTGCCCGCAAAGGACTTCGAGCAGTCGAAGCGATTTTATTCTGCATTAGGCTTTCACATGAGCGAAGGCTGGAGAGGAAGCGCTGATTTCGAGCTAAGCAGTAATCGTTTCCGCCTCCAGAACTACTATGTCGAAGACTGGGCGAACAACTGCATGGTTGCTATTGCCGTAGACGATATCAGTGCTTGGCACGAGCGCGTGAAAGCAATTCAAGGTAGCAGTGAGTTCAGCGGCGTCCGTGTCAAGCAGCCAGAGAAGATAGATGGTGCAACGGTCTTACACGTTTGGGATTTGTCCGGTGTTCTGCTTGTTTTCAGTTCAACAGGAGCAAGCCACGCCGACCAGCACTTGAGAGTTCAGATCTTTGCTGTCCGGAGCCGCAGCGAGTTGGCGATCACTGAGACTGAACTGAAGCTCATAGCCGCTGCGGCGATGGTCGGGCTCAGGACCAAGCCGAAGACGGGATAAAGAACCCCGGCCGCCAGCGGCACGCCGAGCACGTTGTAGATGAACGCGAAGAAAAGGTTTTGCCGAATGTTGCGCATCGTAGCCTGACTGAGACGACGCGCGCGCACAATGGCTCGTAGGTCACCCTTCAACAGAGTGATGCCGCCTGCCTCAATCGCTACATCGGTACCGGTGCCCATAGCGACACCTACGTTTGCCTGAGCAAGCGCCGGAGCGTCGTTCACGCCATCGCCGGCCATGGCCACAGTCGAGCCTCGTCCCTGAAGCGCTCTCACGACGTTCGCTTTTCCCTCCGGCAAAACATCGGCTTCGAAGGCGATGCCAAGCTTTTCGGCAACCGCTCGGGCCGTGGTCGCATTGTCGCCGGTGACCATGATGATCCTGAGGCCGGCAGCCTTTAACTCGCGAATGGTTGCCGGGGTCGAGTCTTTGATTTGGTCAATGACGCTCACCGTACCTGCCGGCTTGCCGTCGACGGCGATAAGCATCACCGTAGCGCCCTCTCTTCGTAGAGCTTCAGCCCGCTCGAGCAAGGGCCCCGAGTCGATCCCCAGCTCGCTTAGCCATTGGCTGTTGCCGACCGCCACGTGTCTGCCGCTGACCACGCCCTCCACGCCCTTTCCAGTCATGGAGCTGAAACCGCTAACATTCGTCAACGCAAGTTTTCGTTCCGCGGCGCCCTGGACGATTGCCGCCGCGAGCGGGTGTTCGCTGGAGCGCTCCAGGCTGGCAACCAGATGCAGCAGTTCGGATTCACTGATGCCGGGCTCGGGAACTACTGAATGCACAGTCGGCTTGCCTTCAGTAAGGGTGCCGGTTTTGTCGATGAGGAGGGTGTCTACTTTGCCAAACTGTTCCAGTGCTTCTGCATTGCGAATCAAGATACCAGCGCCTGCGCCGCGTCCTGTGCCCACGGTGATCGCCATTGGGGTTGCCAGTCCAAGAGCACAGGGACAGGCGACGGTAAGCACTGCTACTGCACTAACCAGAGCGTGTGCGAAGTGCGGCTGTGGTCCAATCGCGTACCAAATGCAAAACGTGATGATGGCTAGGACAATAATTGCCGGAACGAAATAGGAAGACACGCGGTCGGCTAAGCGCTGAATAGGCGCGCGCGTTCGCTGTGCCTGGCTTACCATTCTGACAATCTGGGATAACAAAGTATCTGCTCCTACACGCTCTGCACGCATAACAAAGCTGCCAGTACCGTTGATCGTCCCTGCTACTACGGTCGAGCCACTGTCCTTCTCAACCGGTATGGGCTCACCGCTCACCATCGATTCATCTACTGAGCTGCGGCCTTCGAGTACCCCTCCGTCGGAAGGAATCTTTTCGCCCGGCCGGACACGAAGTCGATCGCCTACCCGCACATCTGCAATCGGAACGTCGATCTCGCCTCCAAGACCATCGAGTTTTCTGGCCACCTTAGGCGACAAGCCGAGAAGCGCCCGGATGGCGCTGCCCGTTTCCCCGCGCGCTCGCAGTTCCAACACCTGACCCAGAAGAACGAGCGCGATGATGACAGCAGCAGGCTCGAAATACAGGGGAACCTGCCCGTCGTCCCCGCGCATGGACGGGGGAAAGGCCTGCGGACAAAGCGTCCCCACCACGCTGTACAAGTATGCAGAGCCTGCCCCTAAAGCGACCAAGGTAAACATGTTTAGGCTACGGCTGAGAACCGATCGCCAGGCTATGACAAAGAAGGACCAGCCACACCAGAGCACGACGGGAGTTGCCAGCGCGAACTCGAGGAAAGCCCAGGCCCGCTCCGGCAGAAGATGCTGAAGCGGCATGGAAGGGAGCAACTCGAAAATCATCAACGCAAGCATTGGCGCCGTCAGCACCACGCTGATCCAAAAGCGGCGCTTCATGGCAAGTAACTCGGAACGGTCCTCTTCGCCTGTCACTTCCTTTGGCTCGAGCGCCATGCCGCACTTCGGGCAGCTACCCGGACCTGTCTGACTGACTTCCGGGTCCATCGGGCAAATGTATACCGCCTGCTGGTCGGGCGCTTGTAACGGCATGGCCAACGGTTTCGGCCGAAGGTACTTATCCGGCTCAGAACGGAACTTGGCAGCACAGCCTGCGCCACAGAATTGAAAGTCTGTGCCTCCGTGTTGGACGGTCGCAGCGGCCTTCCCAGGAGCGACTTTCATGCCGCAAACCGGGTCGATGGCTGGTTCAGTGTCTTCGGTTACCGATGTGTTGACGCTGGAACTCTGCCGGTATTGATCGGGAGCGCCGTCGAATTTCCGTTTGCATCCAGCCGAGCAGAAAGCATACGTTGTGCCACTGTCCTCGCTGGCATAAGCCGATTTCTCCATGTCCACGGTCATCCCGCAGACTGGATCTTTCACCAGATCTCCCGAAGAATCACAACAGCCCATCCCATTTCTGTTTCTTTTGTCCTTATCCTGATGAAGTACTGGGGTAAACGGTGCGCCCCGCTTTCGCTCCCACAAGTAACATACCGGAGAAGACTAGAACCACTCCACACGCTTGCTTTTCAGCAGGGTTTCTGAAGGTCACAGTGCGGCCTATGGATTCGAAAACTTGGGTTGTCGTTCAGCAACGTCAAGGTAAATTACTGATGCGGATAAACCGTACGGAAAGGTATTTCCATTAAACAGAGTTGTAACCAGATCGGACGGCACGATGCATCGGTGGACGTAAGCCTCAGAAAAGTCTGGGCTTACCTTGGCTAGTGCTAGTGCGGTAACGGTACGTGCAGCGTTAAATCTTAGAGCAAGAGCCTCGATAAATAGCCCGTAACTTAGATAAACTGGAGGGGTCCATGCAGCCTTCTATTGAGCAACGTAAACGCGCAATTATCATTGGCGCCGGTCCGGCCGGTCTGACAGCGGCTTTCGAGCTTCTTACCAGGACAGACATCCTGCCGGTTATCCTTGAAAAAAGCGATTATATCGGCGGCATCTCGCGAACTATCAATTATAAGGGCAACCGGATTGACATCGGTGGCCATCGGTTCTTCTCCAAATCTGACCGCGTCATGAAGTGGTGGTTGAACATCATGCCGATGCAGCAGATCGAGGGTGCAAGTACTCAAATCACCTACCAGCGGCAGACAACGACCGTGCCTGCCCATCCGGTTGCGATTGATCCGGAAGTAGATAACTCTGTCATGTTGGTGCGTAATCGGAAATCCCGCATTTACTTCATGCGGCAGTTTTTTGATTACCCGATCACTCTCAGCGGCGACACGCTGCTTAAGCTTGGCTTCTGGAAAACAGTCAAAATCGGCTTTAGTTATATGAAGGCTTTGCTGTTTCCGATCAAGCCGGAGACGAATCTGGAAGAGTTTTTCATCAATCGGTTCGGACGCGAGCTGTACCTCACCTTCTTCAAGTCTTATACGGAAAAGGTCTGGGGCATCGAGTGTAACGCGATCTCAGCCGAGTGGGGCGCACAACGAATCAAGGGCCTTTCTATCTTGAAGGCGGTTACGCACATTCTGAAAAAGATGCTGCCGAAGAAGAAGGACATCTCTCAGAAAGATGTCGAGACTTCCCTGATCGAGCAGTTTTTGTATCCCAAGTACGGACCGGGTCAGATGTGGGAGGAGGTTGCCACGCTGGTGCTGAAGCTAGGCGGCGAAATCCATATGGAGTGGAACGTTGACCAGATCCGGCACAATGGCAGCCGTGTTCTTGCAGTGGAAGCACACAGCGACAAGACCAAAGAGGCCAAGACCTTTGAAGGAGATTACTTCTTCTCAACGATGCCGGTCAAGGAACTGATCGCCGACATGGATCCGCCCGCACCGGCGCGAGTGCGCGAAGTGTCCGACGGTCTGGTCTATCGTGACTTTATTACTGTAGGGGTACTTTGCGACAAGATTAAGCTGCGAGAAGCTTCGGGCGAACTGGTCCGCGACAACTGGATCTACATTCAAGAACCGGATGTTCTCGTAGGACGCCTCCAGATCTTCAATAACTGGAGCCCGTCCATGGTGGCCGACCCGAGCCATATCTGGATCGGTTTAGAGTACTTCTGTAATGAGGGCGATGCGCTCTGGAACCGCACGGAAGCGGAGATGATTCAGTTGGCAAAAGACGAGTTGTCGTCGATGAACATTCTTGAGAAAGAGAATGTCTTGGATGCTACGGTGATTCGGGTGCCAAAAACTTATCCGGCGTACTTTGGCTCTTACGATCGTTTCCCGGAAGTCATTTCATGGGTCAACGGTTTCGACAACCTGTTCCTGGTCGGCAGGAACGGTATGCATAAGTACAACAATCAGGACCATTCCATGTTGACTGCCATGACTGCCGTGGACAACATTATCGCCGACGTGCGCAGCCGCGATAATTTGTGGGCCTTAAATACCGAGCAGGAGTATCACGAGGAGAAGGAAGAGTCCGACAAAGTGGCTGCCGGTCAGCAAACGCCCGCTACTGTGTCGGCTTAACGCCCATCTGCCCGAGTTTCTCCTCCGTGCCAGGAAGCCCACATGCGGCTTACTGCATAGACCGAAAGAAGTGTGAGCAGCCAATCAACCGGGTATCGTTGACGAGCGCCCACATGTACCAAGTAGCTTGGCGCGGAATAGAACAAAAGCATCAGGGAAGCGATTAATCCCGCTTCCCAGCAGTGCTGCCAAACGAAGACAAGCCCAACTAACCCTAAAACGGCGCTGAGCGCGCCCAGAAGAGCCTTAATTTTCGAGGGGTCTGGGTAGAACCAAAAGTAAGCGAACCGTCCGGCGGTGAGTTCGGCAAATCGCTCGGGGTGGCCGGCAATCCAGGCTTTTGTGTCCCGAGCCGCCAAGCGGTTGTATTCGACTTCTCCTAATTGGCGAACCTTAAGTGCCTCACCAGCGTTTTGGAGCGGGTGAAAGTGGTCGTACACTCCCCGGACGTAATTAACCCGCTGATCTGGGGTTGCTTCATCGTTGTTTGAGACGCGCAGTTCGATGCCAAGATTGCTCCGGGTTGCAATGGGAGACCCTAGTGCTATCTCGTTGCGGAGAGCCCAAGGCGCCAGACACAGCAGCGCAACGGCTAATTCCAGGCTGGCAGTCAGCAGATAGCGCGTCAGCCCGGCGTTTCGAAAAACGTACACCCCGGCTACCAGCAAAATGGGCAAAACCGGGAAGAGTACTGAGGAAAACAGCAGCGCCAAGCCCCAAAGCAGTCCCAGGCTGGCGGCATGTCCCAGCGAGAGATCGCGCGTGCGCCACTGGGTCACGATGGACATACAGAGTAGCGCGATAAATACCGCGGTGTAGGGCGCTTCCCAGTCGCCATCAATCTGCACCAATGGTTTTAAAGGAAGTAAAGCAAATAGAAGTCCGGAGACTAATCCAACCACTCGACTTAGCTTAAATGCAGACGCAACCGGTATGATCAGCGCACAACCCACCGCCGAGACGATGGAAGCTAAAAATTCTTTGATAATTTCACCGGTCGTACCATCACCGAATAAGTAGAACAGGCCAGCTAGCACAACGGTATAGCCGGGTGACACATGAGCAGTGGGTCCAGTTGGAACAGCATAGGGGTTGCCGTAGACTCCGGTGTGAGCCAACGAGAGCGCTGTTCGCTCCAACTCATAGCGGGCGAGGTCGCGATAGGGATGCATCAAAAAAACACAGGCAATTCTTACTGAAAGTGCCAGGGTAAACACGACGAGGCTGTTACTCCAAGTACTTCCGTTTTCTAAACTTACGAAGCTTTTTCGCATCTGTTTACCTCGGATAGGATCTATCTTTTTTAATGGAGTGAATCCAAATTTCTATCAGCATTATTAAAACTACGGTGTCTGCACCACCAGTATCATAAAGATGTTTCCCCTACTTTGCTCTTACTCACGAGGCCGGATTGATCGTTGAAAGCGAACTCGACCAGTTGCCTGTTCATACTGCTTCGTCGCGAGCAATGAAGGCCGAAATGCACGGCCAATGGTTGCTGAGCTTTGCGATCTTCCTTCTTCTCCTCGCTACTGTGGTTGGATTACAACTGGCAAGTGGTGCCTATAATGGAGAATTTGGCGCTTATCCTGATGAGCCCGCGCACTATGTTACGTCCCTGATGCTGCGTGACTACCTTATCCACTTCCATGCGGAGTCGCCGCTCCGTTTCGCGCAGGACTACTATCGGCACTATCCCAAAGTTGCCTTTGGGCATTGGCCTCCGTTGTTTTACATTTTGCAGTCATGCTGGATGATGCTCTTCTCAGCCTCGCGCTCTTCCATCAGGCTTGAGATGGCAGTGACGACCGCGTTACTGGCGTACAGCGTGTTCCAAGAAGCGAAACGCTGGTTCGGTGTACAGCCCGCCATTTTGGGAGGTCTGCTGACCGCCTGCTTACCGCTCGTTCAGACCTATAGCGATCAGGAAATGGCTGAGTCGTTGCTAACGCTCCTGTGTTTCTGGACCACAATCTACTTCGCCCGATACGTCGAAGGCCAGAGGCGCCGGGATGCGCTGCTGTTTGCCGCCTGCTTCTCTGGGGCTGTACTGACAAAGGGTAGCGGGTGGCTTCTGGCCATGATCCCGCCAGTCGTGTTGGTGCTTTCACGTAAGCTTTCTTTGCTTAAAAGACTTTGGCTCTGGATACCGTTTGGGATCATTTCCATTGCCTGTATTCCGTGGCAGATGATGACCATGCGGCTGGCCGAACGTGGCTGGGATGGCGGATCGAAGCCAAGCATCGGCTACACCATTAACGCTCTCTTGGAATTTTTAGCGCTGTTTCCGAAAATACTTGGGCCGCTCTTACTGCTGTTCATGGTAGTTGGCATTTGTGTTTTGGTTCTGGTGCCGGGCCTTCGACGTCCGATTGCGCCTCAGATGGCCGGCCTGTTTGGCCTGCTAGTCGGTGTCTGGGTTTTTCACTCGGTGGTACCGGCGGGAGTGGAAGATCGCAAACTCGTGCTCGCGGTTCCTGCCATGGTCATTTTTGTTCTTGGGGGAGGAATGTGGATTGCCGACTGGATTCATCCGGGCACTCGCCTTTACTCTTGGCGTTATAGTATTGTCGGCGGAGTTGCCGCGGTTTGCTTTTTAACAACCAGTTTCAGCGTGCCTAGAATCCAGCACTATGGCTTCATTGAAGCGGCCCGTTATCTTACTACCAACAAAGAGCTACAGGATGTAAAGCTCCTTGTCTCCTCTGAATCGGGCGGTGAGGGCATGCTCGTCTCCGAGGTGGCCATGAATGAGCCGCGGCCTAGAGACGAGATCATACGAGCAACAAAGGCTTTAGCAAGCGTCGCCTGGAATGGCATCGACTACCACTCCACCTATGCGGACGCTTCTCAGGTTCACGATTACCTCGTCCGTAACCGCGTACAAGTAGTCGTCCTCGATACCTTTACGCCCCAGATCCACTTTGCCCACAACGCTCTGCTGCGACAGGCAATCGCCAGTGACAATCATTATGTTCTGGTAGCCTCTTTTCCCTCGCCGGACCATGGGGTTACTGGCGCGGTGCAGATTTACCGCTACCAGGGTTAATCGTCTCACGGCGAATGCCCGTCCCTTGAGTCTGTCGTTTTGGGGGTTGGATTTTTATGAAAGATGGCCAAGCGAGCTGATGCTTACGCTTACCGCGCTTTTTCAACCCATAAGCAGCCCGAAAACTTCCATGAACGACTGGTCGAATCCCGGTCTCCTGCCGTTCGCCCGACGCGCTCAACAACGAGATTAAAGCTGCTGACGTCAGGCTCTTTGTTGGTCACTCGCGGAGATCCCGCGAAAGCAACTGAGCTTCCAAGCCCTCGGGTGTAGCGCAAAAACCGCTTTGTGTCCTGCCACACCATTTAAGCTATGGATGCTTCCGCGTTCTTGCCTCCAGTGGCTGCAGTCCTGACGACTGCGCTCATCGCCTTTTGGAAGGAGCGGCCTGTTCGAACATTCGAGACAAGAACGAAGCGCGTCGATTCTGGAAGAAAATGCTGGGCTCCACTGGCTGATGTCAAAGATGTGACATTTATCAAAGAGCAATGCCGAAGCGAAATTGCTCAAGCTGTCGATGCGGTTGCAGTTGAGAAAAATAAGTTTGTCGGCGAACTGTCCGCCATTATCACTTACGGCATCGGCATTTTGCTCATTTTTTTTTATCCCGCGGGCCGGGAACGATGTACTCTACCGGATGCAGCAACAGGGACTGCCGGTACAAAAAGCTAATCAGTTTCCATCCCTATTGGCAATCGTATAAGCATTCACTTTCGCTACGACTTGGTTCTGGGGTAGAGGGCGCGTCAAGCGTTGGATTTGGAACAAGATAAAGCCGGGAGCGCCATTAGAAGCAGTGCGCGAGAACAAACTCCTTCAAGGCATCGGCATTTTGCTGGCGTGCTTTCTGATGGTAGGTGCTCTTTGGCTGTCATTACAGATACCGTTCGCAATGCCCAGACATTAGAAAAAAAGACTCAGTAAGACACTAGATTACGGTTAAGTATGTCTTTGGACTGTGCCGGGGCGCACGTCGCGACGGTTATCGTTCCTTGCTTTGACGAAGCTAAACGATTGAACCTGCTCGAATTTGAATCGTTCTTGTCGCGGGAACGAACGGTACGTATTATTTTCGTAGATGATGGAAGCCGCGACAACACTCTTCAGATACTGAGAGCATTCAAAGAGAAGATGGGCTGCGGGACTGAGTTGATCGCTCTGCCGATCAATCGCGGCAAAGCAGAAGCTGTGCGCGCCGGTATCTCACACGCCTTGGCCAGCTATCGAAGTAAGTACGTGGGCTACTGGGACGCGGACCTGGCCACGCCGCTGCGAACCATTGTTGATTTTGCTCGCGTTCTTCAAACGCATCCAGAGATCGAGATGGTGTTTGGAGCTCGCGTAAAGCTTTGTGGAAGAAGGATCGAGCGGCAGCCGCTACGGCACTACCTGGGACGCACTTTCGCTACGGTGGTCTCGGTCATGCTTCGACTGCCAATCTATGACACCCAATGCGGGGCGAAGCTGTTCCGGGTCTGTCCGGAAACCCCTGGTATCTTTGCGCAGCAGTTTCTTTCTCCCTGGGTTTTCGACGTTGAGATTCTAGCCCGTTATCTGCAGTCGTCAACCCCGGCAGAGCTGGAAGCGAAGATCTATGAGTACCCGCTGGAGCAGTGGACGGATGTGGCAGGGTCAAAAGTCAAGCCCACCGACTTCTTCCGGGCACTTTGGGAGACCTTATCTATCCGCCGCAAGTATCTTTCTTAGGTCACCTTATCCGACAATAGAGGCTGTAGATGATGGACGTATCAAACGAACCTGACAAAACTGAAACTGCGCAGAAGCGGCCAATGCACCTGGTGTACTGGGCAGTCGCGTTCGCACTTGCTGGAGTGCTGCTGTACTACTCACTGCGAGGAATCGATTGGCCACAGGTCTGGCAAATCCTGTCGCGGGCGGATTTGACGTTTGTCTCCCTTGCTCTTCTCATCTCTACCGTGGCTTTGTTTCTTCGGGCGTTTCGGTGGCGGATCCTGCTGCAGTCCCAAGCACCGGTAAAGCTAGGAACTGCTTTCTGGGCGACGTCGGCCGGCTACTTCGGCAATAATTTTCTCCCGGCGCGAGCTGGCGAAATTGTACGGACCATGATGGTCAGCTCGGCGTCCGGCCTTGGTCGCACGTTCGTGCTCACCACCGCTCTTACCGAACGCTTAGCGGACGCTATCACGTTGGTAATCATCAGCTCGGTCGTTCTTCTCACTCTTTCGGTAAGGCCTGGCTGGATCGATCATGCTGCCAAGCCGTTTGCCATTCTGGGGTTCGGCGGCGCGTTCGCCATCTTGATTGTGCCGAAACTGGAGAAGCTCTGGCACGCCATTATCATGCGCTTGCCGCTGCCGCACGGTATCCAGCAAAAGCTAATCAAGATTCTGGAGCAGATACACGTCGGGCTGCGGACCTTCCACGACGGCAAGCGGCTCTCCGGCTTCATCGGCGTTACGATGATCATCTGGTTTTGCGATGCCCTAGCGACGCTGGTAGGTATGCACGCGCTTGGTATGAGCACCACTATCCCGATAGCGCTGCTGCTGATTACCGGGCTGGGTTTGGGTAGCGCCATGCCTTCCACGCCGGGCTATGTCGGCATTTACCAGTTCGTGGCCGTCAGTGTTCTGGTGCCATTCGGCTTTAGCCGCACCAATGCGATTGCTTACATCCTGCTTGCCCAGGCAATGCAGTACGTCTACATCACTTTCTGGGGCTTGATCGCTCTAGCAAGGTCGCGCGGCTTTTCCTTCCGCACCCAGCCCAGCCCGACTATAAATTGGTAACTCCGTAGCTTTAACTTAAGGAGGAAAGCTCGCCGATTGGAAAGCTCAGAACGCGCCTTTGATCATCGGTCAACGACTTCCATACCGATCTTGGTATCGAAAGAACGTCGCGACTGCGATCCTCATACCAGCGACGCACTACGGCGGCAGTGCTAAGTCAGGCACTTCCGGAAACAAGGGCCGGTGATAATCAACAGATAGCTGGTGAGTATCGGCCAGAACGCCTCCCGCGACGCCTCGATCAGGGATGCCGAGAATAGGCCTTCAAGTACACAAAATCCTTCACGTTTGAGCTCAGCAACTTTCTCCCTGACACTGAGATCCATACGTGGGTTTTTCGATCAATTAAATCGTACGGAACTGCTGCCGTAGGCCTGAAGCAATGTTTCACGTACAGCATCGACAATAGCCTGCGGTGCTTCGGTCGGGATACCGTGGCCAACATTGTCGAGTATGATCTGGCGCCCGCGTTTAGACAATTTGGCGAGGTTAGCCTGGGTGACGTGGACGCGCCACTCCATAAACTGATCTAAGGCTTCTTCCTCGCTCTTGCTATCGAGATAAATAGGAGGTTTTCTGGCCCGGACAGCACAATCAACGGAATACTGCCGAAGGTGCGAATCGCCTTTACTTGCGCCAAAGTTTCGGGACGTGATAAGCCTTCGTAGAGCGATGCATCGAATGCTTTCGGTTGAAGCTGCAGCTGATGAATCACCATTGTGCCCTGCAGTGACAAACGGCCGTCAGGACCGGCAACGCCATTGTCCAGCAAGCGCGGCAATCCTGCGTGCACTGCCAGCCGAGCCGATTCAACGACCATGGGCATCAAGAACCGAGGAACGTAATTGTTGAAGGACGATTGCATGCTCTTGGGCAAACGCGTGCGGTCCTCAAATTCATCAGCGGAATCGACAAGCACCATGCCCGCTACCTCGCTAGAGTATTGCGCTGCGAAGACTCGGACACTGAAGCCGCCCAGCGAGTGGCCGACCAACACGTAAGGCGGCGAGATGCCGGCAGCATGCAGTAGCTTATGGAGATCGGCAGCTATATCGGCAGCCGTGCGCGTCCGCGGCGCTGGATCGCTCCATCCATATCCGGCCCGGTCGTACCAACACGCTCGAGTCATTCTGGAGACACCTGATTGCACAAGGTTCCAGTTATAGCCGGTAATGCCTGCGCCTGAATCCATCACCACTGTGGGGCTGCCCGATCCCGAACAGTAAAGGTTGAGCGAGCGGCCACCGATATCGATTGACTGCCCGACCTGCTGAAGTCTCTGGTGATCGCGCCATTCGCCAAGCAACTCATAAATAAAGCCGGCTGCAATGACCAGAACCGATCCAAGTACAAAGAGTCGCGCGTTCGACCAAAACGAACGGGGAGGAGGTGAACTTACCGCGTCGAGATAGTCGCTTTCATTGCCGTAATTGGAATCGCGACGAAGATCCAGAGCGAAGATCTCGGCGGTAGGCACGTCGTCAAACTGAACGCGGTTGCCTGGCGCAGAGGCAAATGCAGCCGTTCGTCTCCTCGCTAGAACCGTTAAAGTGGTGAGGAACGCCAGTAGGATCAAGTAGCGCGTGACCTTTTCCAGCGACCAATACTCGATATTCGCGCCCAGGTCTATCGCAACCAAGAACAAGCAGCCGGCTATGCCGAGCTTCAGCTGCAGATTAGATTTGCCCGGAAGATAGGAGCAGGCAAAGGGAATCTTACGAAACTTGCGAAGTAGAACTTGCACTAGCCAAGAACCAAGTAGAGCCAGCACAAGCAGATGCTGAAGCGCTGGACGCTTTGGCCAGATAGCGAGATAAGTCAACCCAGCAATGAACAAAGTCGGGACTACGGCGACGGCAAACAATGTCTTGCGTACCGCTGAGAAGTACGATGCTGGGCTGCGCACGGCCGCGATCTGAAAGGTCCAGTTAGCTCCAAGAGCAAAGGGCAGCGCGAACACCGCACGGCTTCCCACCAGAGCAAAAAACAGCGTCACGAGTCCGGTAATCAGTAGAGGTACCCCGGGCTGGTCCCAGTGTTCACTGGCGTCTCCGTAGACAAGGCTTTTGGCGTAAGCTAGCGAGATGGCAAGAGCTACCCCGATGTAAACGGCGAGAACCAGCCGATGTTGTCGGCTACGCGCCAAGGTTCGCGCTGAAAAGAGAAGGATTGCCCGGTCAAGTGGGTCGGTGAGCACCCAGGACGTAAGTGCCGATGGTAGTTTCGACAGCGTGCTAATCGAAGCAGCGGGCGCAATGTCGGGCTGCTCAACTGCGCGGCGTGTATTACGGCCATAGTTGAGGACAGCAGTGCAGGGGGCGACAAGGCAAACGACTGCCAGGCTGCAAACTGCGCGCCATCCGAGTGAAGCGAACGCCGCATAGGACGTTCCGTTTAGTTCCTGAAATAAACCCAAAAACCAGAACAATGGCAGAAACGCGAGCAGATGCTGATTGGCTGGAGAGCTGAGTTGCGAGAGGGTGGCGAGCGGCGGGGTCAGGAAGAACAGCGACAGTGTGCCAAACAGAGCCAGTAATTGCAGCAGGCTCGAGATGCGCTGAAAACGCTGATGAGACAGCAACGTAGCCGCGAGGCCCTGGAGCCCAAAGATGCAGCCGAAAGTGAATACTCCTGCGGCCGCCAGCGTCCCCCAATAGGCTATGAAACATCGAACAGCACCGATGAAGCTTCCGCTGGGAACGATGAGCAAGGGAAAGCTCAGGCCGGTGAAAATATTTACAGCGAGAATGCTGATGCCCAAAGCGGTCGCCACTGAAGCGCTCTTAGCGCTCAAGATAGTTCTCGTTTGAATGGGAAGCGGATCGAGTACAAAGCCATCGCGGCGATCCGGAACCAGCGCGTTCCATGAGAGAACTGTGAAAAGCCCGACAACAGTGATAGTGGTGGATATGTAAAACTCTTCCAGCCCCCAAGCGGTGACGGCACGCTTGGATTGTTCGGAAGTAGACAAGGCAAAATGCGCAACAGTGAAGATGGCAAGAACGAAGCTGTATGCCGACAGCAGCGCTGCGAACTGACCTAGCAGGTTGCGAACGTCCCCTGATGCTGAGAGCAAGTCCAAATCAACGACGCGGAACAGAAAGCCCCGGTAAAGAGCTAGGAACTGCCGCCTTCGATCAATCAGACTAACCGAGCTCCTATGGGCAACGCTGCCAGCCATCACGACTCAATCACTTGCACTATTTCTCTTGTAATCGCAGCCGTATCCTGTTCAATCGCAAGCTCAGAAAAGATTCCCTCCAGGTTAGGCCGAAACAGAAGTGCGCTCAGGTTTCGAATGGAATCATTCGCGACGACCTTGCCCTTTTTAAGAATGACCACGCGCGAGCAGACGCGCTCAACCGTGTCGAGTTCGTGCGAGCTAAAGAGGACAATTTTGCCGCTTTGGGCGAGCGCAGAAATAAGGTCTCGGAGAACCAATGCCGTACTCACATCAAGGCCTGAAAACGGCTCGTCGAGAATGAACAGTTCAGGATTGTGAAGCAGAGCGGCGGCAATTAAAATCTTCTGCCGCATGCCCTTCGAATACGAAGAGATCGGCACGTGCCGATTAGCCAACAAGGACAATAAGCGAAGAAGTTCGTGGATCTTTGTCGCTGCTGCTCGCCTCGGAAGGCAGCGCAGCTCGCTAACCATTTCCAGGTACTCAAGCCCAGTGAGGTGGGGATAAAGATGCGGCTCTTCGGGAACGTAGCCAAGGCGCTGGCGGTGAGCGATGCGGTTCAGATGAATAGGCTCACCGCCGAACAGGATCTCGCCCTCGCTCGGCTCAATCAGACCAGTGATCATCTTGATGGTTGTTGATTTGCCGGATCCGTTTGGTCCCAGGTAGCCGGTAACCTCGCCGGGCATGGCGCAGAAGCTGACGTCACTTACGGCCGCAATGCCCGAATACAGCTTACTCACCCTGCGCAGTTCAAGCATGGCGTCTACTTTGGAAGTTGGGGAGCACCGTTGCGATGGGCAGTCGAGAAAACTGGACGATAGCTCTTGTGGCTAACGGAACGTCGCCGCATGAAGCGCGTATTCCATAAAGATATGGACGTGATCACCAGGAACAAGCTGCAAATGAGGGCCAGTGCAAACACAATGATCTGTTGCATTGAAGCTGTGAGTGCCTGAGGGTTTTGGATCCAGGACTGGTGAGCTTTGATTGGCACGCCAAAACCAAAAACCTGGATATAGCCGCCACAAACCGCAAGAAGCAGCTTCCAGGAATCGGTTCGCAGAAGCCACTGGCGTGTGAAGGACAGGACGCCATCAAGAACTATTTCGAAACTGTAGTGGGCTGCTGCTTCATCAAAGACGCTCATCATTTCGTCACCAAAACGTTGGCGAAATGCTGGTGGATGCATTCGGACAAGGAAGTGATAGAAGCTGCGAGTCATGCGCGCCTGCCTAGAGCGGGCTTAAGATGAGCCTTGGCTGCACGAATGACCTCTTCCAGCCGGTTCACCTCAGCGGTAAGAACGCTTTTTCCCAAACGGCTCAGACGATAGTAACGACGACGAGGATCTTCGTCACGACCGGCGCGATGAGATTCCTCTACCAAGCCTTGGTTCATCATCTTCTGCAGATTGTCATAAAGCGTGCCGGGTCCAATCTTGTACTGACCATGTGACTGCTGGATGATCTCCTGCATAATGGCGTACCCATGCCGATCCTCAGCCGCTAGCGCGAGCAGGATGTGAAGCATGGCCGGAGACAACGGCAGAAAAGATGAGGGGTTATCTGCGTGATCCACTTCGTATTCCGTTATATCGGAATACGAATAGTTGTGTCAAGCAGCTGGACAAAACAAACGTCAACAGTTGACATCGAGGCGTTCATCCCGGAAGCGACCGGGAAAGTCTATACGTGCCCGTTCTGAGTGGGCCGGGTCGGGTTAAATGCAAGGGTCTCGATGCCGCGGTCCACACACTAACCAGGTAATGCAAGTGGTTACTTTGCTCCCATTGTTCGACCGAAGCGCCCTTGACTGCTTGCAGCGATGCCCGAACATCCTTACAAAACATGCACTCACGCATCGGTCCGGCATGGTCGTATCAATTCCATTGCTGAATGGGGAACAATCTGTTGCCCGTATTCGTTTGAGGATAAAGCGGCTTCACATGATGCGATACGAACTCCACGAGATTGATCGACGACTAAACTGCAAGAGGGCCGAAGTGCGCCACTACACAACCTTTTCGCGCTGTTGATTTCGCTGCTGGCTGGAGTTGTTGTTTTTCTCCCATTTGCTTCTGATACCTCACCTTTGAATGCGGTGACGCTGCGGGTTCCAGGCAATCAGGGCAACTGGTGGCACGCACTTATCGGAGCACCGTTCTTTTTGGCTTTTCCAATGGTTTTGGGTCCGTATACGTTCGCTCGCTTCAAAGCAGAACTTCAGTCCGATAGGCCAGCGCATGATTTTGATCGTGGTGGGAATATCGGTATGCGCGACGATCTCGGTGGAAACGCCATTCCTCTTGCATCTGGCTGGAACCAGCGAATGGCAACGCCTGGTGATTCTTTGCTTGGGCTTCGGCATCGTTATCGCAACGGGAGCAGGGCTGTTCTTGCGTCGGGGCCAAATCTCCTCTACTCGCGCCTGTCTTGTCGGTTTGAGCACTGCCTATCTTGCCAACGCGGCACTGTGTCTGGTTGTTTATAGCAACGCAGAAGGACCGGTCACTTCAAGATTGGGCTGGATCATCACAATGATCATTGTGTGGCCGATGGCTCTGGAAGTCGTTTGGATTCTGATTCAACCCTCGAATGCTCTTCCAAAACATCAGCATCTTGCGCGACGGAGCATCTGAACACTTCATCAAACTGTGTCGAGGTCAAAGTCAAGCGCCCTTGCGTGGTACAACGGGCGCTATGTATCTAAGCCGGACCTTGAGCCGGGTTCTTGCTGCTGGAATACTCTGCTCCACTTTCAATTTCGGCGCCGACGATTCCCTCACCGTCATCCATCGCATCAAAACGGAAGCCTTCGATCACTCTCAAGTGATGGACGCGCTTGGGAGCTTGACTGACCGGTATGGGCCGCGCCTGACTGGGTCTCCGGAGTTTGGCGAAGCGGCAGAGTGGGCGGTCAGCCAATTGCGCAGCTATGGGGTTGCGAACGTACACGGCGAAAAGTGGGGCCCGTTCGGACGTGCCTGGTCGCTCGGAGGCTATACGCTCGAGATGACGGCGCCTCGCTACTCTCATCTCATCGCTGTTCCACTTGCCTGGAGTGCTCCGACGGAGGCCATACAAAGCGGGGATGCTCTCTATGCGCCGTTTCGCACCGAAGGCTTCGACATCAACAAAAATCGGGAGCTGTTCGAGCAGTACAAGACCAAGTGGAGAGGCAAACTGCAAGGCAAGATCGTTCTGATCTCCGAAAGCAAGGTTCCCAAGCCCAGCGACAAGCCACTGTTCCGGCGCTACACCGACGCCGAGTTGTCAGACATGGCCAAGGCGCCCACACCTTCCATTCGCCGAAACGTTCCAGTCGATAAGCTCGAATTTCCTACCGATCCGGAA
The DNA here is from genome assembly GCA_964248405.1 of uncultured Bryobacteraceae bacterium. Lineage (GTDB taxonomy): Bacteria > Acidobacteriota > Terriglobia > Bryobacterales > Bryobacteraceae > Bog-105. The sequence continues at coordinate 128,235 of CAXTYH010000007.1, read as the reverse complement.
GAGCAGGGACCGTACTTCTCATCTTTGTCGAGTACAACCCAGGATGAATTCATCGACCGCTACATTGACGAGCGGAACAAAGAGGGCGAGTTCTTTCGCCAGGAAGGTGTGCGGGCAGTTATCAGGGCTGACACTCGCGCGCACAACGGCTTGCTTTTTGCCGAGCAGGCGGGTTCGGAGAAGGCAAAGCAACTGGCTTCGCCAACTTTTGTCGTGACTGAGGAGCAATACTCGCGCATGGTGCGGCTCATCGAAAAGAAAGTTCCAGTCAGCCTGCGTTTTAGCCTGCAGGCCAAAGTGTCCGAATCAAACGTTGATGGGCTCAATCTGGTAGGCGAAATCCCCGGGCAGAGGAAGCCCGACGAAGTTGTGATGATCGGCGCGCACTTCGATTCATGGCACTCCGGAACAGGCGCGACCGACAACGGAGCAGGCAGCGCCGTCATGCTGGAGGTAATGCGCGTACTCTCGACTCTGCATCTGCCGATGGACCGGACAGTGCGAATAGGACTTTGGAGTGGCGAAGAAGAAGGGCTGTACGGCTCGAAAGCTTATGTAGCAGCCCACTTTGGCGATCCGAAAACGATGCAGCTCAAGCCGGAAGCAGCCAAGCTGGATGCTTACTTGAACTTAGATAACGGCAGTGGCAAAATTCGCGGCGTCTACCTTCAAGGTAATGACTCGGCCCGACCTTTGTTCGAAAAGATGATGCATCCGTTTGCGGACCTTGGTGTAACCACCATCACTTTGCGCAACACCGGCGGGACCGACCATCTCTCTTTCGATGCTGTTGGAATTCCGGGCTTCCAATTTATACAAGATCCGCTCGATTATGGGACCGCAACGCATCACTCTGATGTGGATACTTTCGATCACGCAATTCCTGAAGACTTGATGCAAGCAGTGGCAGTTATTTCGTCGATGGTTTATGACATTGCGAACGCACCTGACGCCTTTCCGCGAAAGCCAACGGAGAAGTAGTGCCAACCAACGAATTGGTTCACGAAAAGAGTCCCTACCTTCGGCAGCACGCCGATAATCCCGTGGCTTGGCTGCCGTGGGGCGAAGCAGCATTTGCTCGCGCACGGCAGGAAGGTAAGCCAATTTTTCTTTCCATCGGCTACTCAACTTGCCATTGGTGCCACGTCATGGCTCATGAGTCGTTTGAGGATGAGGCTACTGCTGAAGTGTTGAACCGCTCCTTCGTGCCCATCAAGCTAGATCGCGAGGAGCGGCCGGACGTCGATCGTATCTACATGCTGTTTGTGCAAGCCACAACCGGCAGCGGGGGCTGGCCCATGTCGGTCTTTCTAACGCCACAGCTCAAACCGTTCTTTGGAGGCACATACTTCCCGCCGCGAAGCGCTTATGGGCGACCAGGCTTCCGGGATCTTCTCGTGCATCTTGAGAAAGCATGGCGGCATGACCGGGCGCAGATTGAAGAAGCGAGCATGAGTGTCACGGCGCAGCTGGAATCGATGGCGACTGGAACGGGTGGCTCGCAGTTGCTCAATCGGGAATTGTTCACAGCCGGATACTGGCAGTTGCGGCGAAGCTTTGACGAGCGCTATGGAGGGTTCGGGTCGGCGCCGAAGTTTCCTCGGCCGATTGCGCTGAATTACCTGCTTCGTTACTACGCTGCGGAGAACAGCGAAGAAGCTCTGGACATGGTGACTCGCACTCTGGAAGCAATGGCGGCCGGCGGCATGCACGACCAGCTAGGGGGCGGCTTCCATCGCTACTCGGTCGACGAGCACTGGTTCGTCCCGCACTTCGAAAAGATGCTTTACGACCAAGCGCAGCTGGCGGTTGCATATGTAGAAGCTTTTCAGATCACCGGGCGTCCGCTGTTTGCGCGTGTGGCGCGGGGAATCTGCGACTACGTTCTGCGAGACATGACGGACGCCGACGGCGGTTTCTACTCGGCCGAAGATGCCGATAGCGCGGACCCTGAAGATCCGGCCAAGCACGGTGAAGGCGCTTTTTATATCTGGCGCGCGAGCGAGATTGAGACGCTACTTGGGGGAAAGCAGGGGAACGAGTTCTGCCGTTTTTATGGAGTGGAGCAGGACGGCAATGTAGAAAACGACCCGCATGGCGAGTTCACCGGGCGCAACATTCTATATGAAGCGAGAGGCGAAGCAGGGTACGAGAACCTAGGGGGAGCACGCCAGACATTGTTTGCTGTCCGGGATCGCCGGCCTAGGCCTCACCTGGATAACAAGATCTTGACCGCCTGGAATGGGCTGATGATTTCGGCACTGGCCCGCGGGGCGGGAGTTCTAGAGGAACCGCGCTATCTCGAAGCGGCCAAGCGTGCTGCGGGATTTCTTTCGACGCGCATGTACGACGAAGCTTCGGGACAGCTGCTGCGGCGTTATTGCGACGGCGAGGCAGCAGTAGAAGCCTTTGCCGACGACTACGCCTTCTTCGCGCAAGGACTTATAGATCTGTTTGAGGCGACAGGCCGGGTTGAGTACCTGAAAGCTGCCGAAGACTTACTTGGCCGCGGACTCTCTCGATTCGAGGATAAAGAAGGGGGCGGATTTTTCAGCACGGCCGGCAGTGCATCAGACATCCTCCTGCGCTTGAAAGATGATTACGATGGGGCTGAACCATCGGCAAATTCTATTGCCGCAGAAGTCTTGCTGCGGGTGTCTCACCTGACCGGCAACAAGCTTCTGGCTGACCAGGCCGAGCGGGTTTTAGAGTGGTTCGGGCCAAAACTGAAATCGCAACCGACGGTGGCTCCCCAAGCCGCCGTCGCCTTGGGCAGATGGCTTACTGCTCCCGAACATGTGGTCGTGCGATGCCAGACACTGGATGAGAAGGCACTTGGCCTGCTGCGGACCAAACAACGGGCGTTTGCGCCCAATGCCAGCGTATTTACTCTCAGTGACGAAGCAGCACTATATTTTCGGGATACCTCCTCATTTTTAGGTGGGCTAGACCGTCAGGGCAGTATGACCCTGTATGAGTGCCGCGATTTTACCTGCCAGCTCCCGCAGGTTTTCCCATAGCGATTTGCTTGGTACACTGTGGTCCGATGACAAATAGCACAGCTTCTATTCGAACCACAGTGATGCAGGGAAAAGAGCAGCCACTAGCCGGCCCCGAACTGAAGGCCGGGGATAAGGCACCGGACTTCAACTTGGTCGATGGAACCCTGCAAGGGGTCAATTTGGACGGAACGGGTCACGGAACCCGCATTTTCAGCGTTGTTCCTTCTCTCGATACCCCGGTATGCGATGCACAAACCAAGCGCTTCGAGGAGGAAGCCACCAAGTTGCCCGACCTGCAAATCTATACGATCAGCATGGATCTACCCTTCGCCCAGAAGCGATTTTGTGGCAACTTTGGCATCGATAAAGTCACAATGCTGTCGGACCATCGTACCGGTTCTTTCGGTGAGAACTACGGCACTCTGATTCCGGACCTGCGAATTGAAAGTCGCGCAATTTTCGTGGTAGCGCCGGATAACACCATTCGCTATGCCGAATACGTCAAGAAGGTAGGAGATTTCCCGAACTATGACGCGGCGCTCTCGGCTGCCAAGCAGGCAATGGGGAAAACCGCTGCTTCTTGACCCTGTAAAGCTGCTAACTCACTCCGGCCGCACTTGCTGACCAAGCACTCTCCTCGGGCGGTCGGGGCGGTTCCGGCAGCGTCGCTGTCAGAAACCAGAAATCCTCGATCGCACGAACCACGTTGATATATTCCCCTAGATCGCCCGGCTTGGTGATATAGCAGTTTGCGTTCAGCGCGTACGCCTGTGCAATGTCCTCGTCTGCCCGTGAGCTGGTCATAACAAGTACGGGAATCTGCTTCAGATTGGGAGCCGACTTTACTTCGGCCAATACTTCACGCCCGTTCTTCCGTGGCAAATTTAAGTCAAGCAACACCAGGTCCGGTCGATCCGCCTTACCCGCCTCTGACTGTTGGAGGATATTCATAGCCTCCACGCCGTCATAAGCCACCGTAATTTCAACCGGTACGGGCGTTTCTTTCAGAGCTTCGCGGATTAAACGGACATCGCTAGGACTATCCTCGACTAAAAGAATCCGTAGACATTTCATTTGTAGTGCAACACCGCCCGGCGTTACTGAAAGCATTTGTGTGGCCATTCCGGAAAGCCGTATTCGTAAACGCTCTTACAGAAGTTTACTTGGGAAATGCTTCCAGGACTAGAAAGAATACCCGGCAATAATGGGAATGAGGCAGATGGTCAGGCCACGTCGGAGCAGGGAGCTTCCAGTCGCATTGACATTGGAATAAGCGCTTTCTTATCATTACATTGCAATAGATGCCCGGCTACTTTGCCTCCCCGGTGGAGAAGGTGGGCGGCTTGGGAGGCCCTCTGATAAAGCTCGACATCATCAACGAAGTGGTTAGCCGGACAGGTATTACCAAGACAAAGGCCGAAATGGCGGTGGAGACGGTGTTCGAAACCATGAAAAAGGCTTTGAGTGAGGAAGACCGCATTGAACTCCGTGGTTTCGGTATATTCAACGTGCGGCCGCGTAAGACTGGGATTGGCAGGAATCCCCGCACGGGTGCAGAAGTCGCAATCCCGCCGGGTAAAGCGGTACGTTTCAAACCCGGCAAGGAATTGCAAACCTTGCAGTAGATGCACGACATGGAGTGGGTTCGTTTCGAACAAGCGACCGAACCCTGGCGTGAGAGGCCGCCACGAAGCTCTCAGTGGACCCGGGGCCTGTGGCTAAATATTCTCTGTTTTTGCGCTACTCTGCTGACTACGACCGTATTTGGGTTCGCTTTGGCGGAAGCTTACCGACATGGCCAGCCCCTGGACCAAGAGACCTGGTTGCTGGGGTATCGGCTCATGGCAAGCGGCCGCGGATTGGTATGGACCGGCCTGAGTTACTCGATTCCGCTGCTTCTTATTCTTTTGGCGCATGAAATGGGTCACTATCTTCAGTGCCGTCGTTGGCACATTACGGCTACGCTGCCGTATTTCGGACCCTCGCCGACCCTGATGGGAACAGTCGGCGCATTTATCTGGATCAAGTCGCCGATCTACCGCAGACGCAGCTTGTTGGAAGTTGGGATCGCTGGGCCCATCGCAGGATTCGTGCTTCTTCTCCCGTTCCTTGGATTAGGTATCTGGAATTCCAAAGCTTGCCCGGGCGTACAAGCTCATAGCTCGTTCAGCTTTGGGACGCCGCTGCTGATGCGGATTTTAGAAGCGGCCCGCTTCCCGGGAGTTTCACCCGCTGACATCTGCCTTCATCCTATGGCCGTGGCCGCGTGGGCCGGCATGCTGGCCACTGCCATAAACCTACTTCCCGCCGGCCAACTGGATGGCGGCCACATCGCTTACGCAATCCTAGGGGAGCGGGGACACGCCTGGTTATCGGGCCTGGTCGTCAGTGCTATGGTATTGGGCGGGTTTCTGTACTGGCCCTGGTGGGCGTGGGCAATCGTACTGTTCTTCTTCCGTAGGCACCCGCTGGTGTTCGACGCCGAACCTCTAGGCCCAGGGCAAAAGTGGCTGGGGCTGGCTGCCATTCTGATGCTGATCTTGTCGTTCTCCATTGTGCCTGTGCGTGCCGGTTAGCGCGCCCGCTATGAAGATCTCGGCTACCATTATCACGTTCAACGAGGAACGAAACATCGCGCGAGTGATCGAAAGCCTGCGCTGCTGTGATGAGATTTTGGTATTGGACAGCGGCTCAAACGACCGCACGGTGGAGATAGCCGGCAAGCTGGGGGCTCGCATCGTGGAAGCTTCCTGGCACGGCTATGCTGCGCAGAAGAACATTGCTGCCGGTTTAGCCGCGCATGACTGGATTCTTGCCCTGGACGCCGATGAGAGTGTCAGTGAGGCCTTGGAAGCCGAGATCTGGCAGATCAAAAAGGCAGGTCCCTCCGCGGACGGCTACTCGATGCCTCGCCAAGCGCAGTACTTAGGGCGCTGGATCCTCCACAGCGGCTGGTACCCGGACCGCAAAGTACGGCTTTTTGATCGGCGAAAGGCCGAGTGGGCCGGCAAGTATGTTCATGAATCAGTGAAGGTCCAGGGACGGGTCGCCCATCTACGATCAAACCTTTTGCACTTCACATGCGACTCGCTTTCGCAGCATCTACGGTCGATGGACAGCTATACGACCCTGGCAGCACAGGAGATTGTTGCCAATAGGAAGCGCATCAGTCTCGCTCGAATGCTGTTTGACCCGCCCTGGACATTCTTCCAAACGTACGTTCTGAAGCTTGGATTTCTGGACGGGCCCGAAGGCTTGGCCATCGCATACATGGCAGCTGCTTATAACTTTGTCAAGTACTTCAAAGCTCGCGGAATGAGCCCAGGGCGGCCACTCTAAGGCGGTGCGAGTGAAGATTCTGCATATCGACACGGGACGGGAAATGCGCGGCGGCCAGCATCAAGTGAAGCTGCTGCTGGGGGGTCTTCGAAAGAGGGGCCACCAAGTGGTTTTGTTGGCTCGTGCGGCAGGAGCGCTGGCCGGGTGGGCTGAGCAGGCCGGCTACACGGTGCATCCGGCGGAGCTGCGCGGCGTTTGGCAACATTCGCGCGATACCGACGTTGTGCACGCTCATGATGCTCGAGCGCATTCGCTCGCAGCCATTGGAGCCCAGAAAAGATTCGTAGTCTCACGGCGAGTGAGCTTCCCGCTCCAGCAAAGCTTCCTCTCACGCCTTAAGTACGGTCGCGCTGCCCGATACCTCGCAGTTTCAAAATACGTGGCCGGCCAACTGCAACGGGCGGGTATCCCGGAAAGACGAATTGATGTCGTGTACGACTCCGCTGAACCTGAAATGTCATTCTCTGAGTGGCGTCAGGAGGGCACAGTCATCGCGCCTGCTTTCCGCAATGAGCCGGGCAAGCTGTCCGAATTGACCGCCGAGGCCTGCCGCCTTGCCGGTACGGATTTGGTGCTCGCGAATCGGCTTGCGCAAGAACTGCCGCACGCCTCGGTGTTTGTCTATCTAACCCGTTCAGAGGGGCTTGGCTCGGCGGCGCTGCTGGCCATGGCAGCGGGAGTACCCGTAATTGCTAGCCGGGTGGAGGGTCTGGCCGAAGTCTTCGAAGACGATGTCTCGGGGCTATATGTTGAGAATATTGCTCCACAAGTGGCTGCTGCGATTCGAAGGGTCAAAGACGAAGCCGGATTAGCTGAACGCCTTCGCCAGGCAGCCCGGGTAAGAGTGAATGAGCGTTTCAGCTGCGACCGCATGATCGAAGACACCCTGCACAGTTATGAGAGTACTCTTGCCGGCTGATCTCAATGGGGGGCCACAGCAGATGCTTCTGGCAGCAGGCGCGGCGGTTGTTGGTCTGCTGATCGGAAGTTTTCTTAACGTCTGCATTTATCGCATCCCTCGTGACCTTTCCGTTGTGTCGCCAAGATCTTTCTGTCCTGGGTGTGAGCGACCAATTAGCTGGTTCGACAACATCCCGCTGCTAAGTTATGCCCTTCTGCAAGGCCGCTGCCGTTCCTGCCACGAGGCAATCCCCATTCGATATGCAATGGTGGAATTACTGACGGCCGTAGCTTTCGGCGCCGTCGCTTATCGATATGGATTGACGGCATCAGGATGTAAGTGGGGGCTATTCGAATCGCTGTTGATCGTTTTGTTCTGGACGGACGTGGAGACTTGGCTGCTGCCTGATGAATTTACTTTGGGCGGAACGGCAGCAGCTTTCCTGCTGGCCTTGCCCGTGAGCGTTAGGGGGCCAATTGGCGAGTATGTACTGGGCAACCTCGCGCCACTTTGGCAATCTCTGCTAAATGCCGCGGCAGGTGGGCTATTGCTCGCCGGGCCCCTGTGGTTAACGGCGAATGTCTACGGGCGCTTGCGCAAGGTGGATGCCCTTGGTTTGGGAGACGTGAAGTTGATCATGATGATCGGAAGCTTTCTCGGTCTCGGGTTGGGCCTGATGGCCTTGGGGTTGGGTGCTATCAGCGGCACACTGGTGGGAGTTCCCCTGGCCCTGGCAGCACGGAAGAGCCTGTCTCAATTCGAAGTTCCATTCGGAGCGTTTCTGTGTAGCGCCGCAGCGTTGCTCCCTCTTGTCATTTCGGCCAGCGAGCCCAGCATTCGTAATTGAACTAGCTGCAATGAAAGCGGGTTAACAGCCACTTTATAAGGTAGTATGGAGCGTTACTCGAATGAAGGATTTGCTGCAAGCGCTTACTCCTGGTGAGCGCGACTGGCGACTCGCAACCCAACTTGATCCCAAGCGGATTCCAGCCCATATCGCAATCATCATGGATGGGAATGGACGCTGGGCTAAGCAGCGGAACTACCACCGACTTTTCGGGCACAAAGCCGGGATCGCGGCGGTGCGAATCGCAGTCGAAACATCGGTGCAGCTAGGGCTGGAAGCCCTTACGCTGTATGCGTTCTCGGTAGAGAACTGGAAGCGTCCCCGACATGAAATTGAGGGGCTGTGGCTGCTGCTGAAGTATTACCTGCAGCGTGAACTGTCTACGTTCATGGCCAATGATATTCAGTTAGTTGCGATCGGGCGGCCGGAATCGTTGCCCTCAACTGTACAAGCTGAACTCCAGGCCGTGATGGACAAGACGTCCGCTAATCGCGGCATGCGGCTGAACCTGGCTATCAACTACGGCGGGCGCACGGAATTGATCGATGCGATGAATAGCATTCTGGAAAATGCGCGGCTCGAGGGTAACTTGGATTCCTTAGAGATCACGGAAGATAGTGTTTCTTCGCATTTGTATACAGCTGGTTTGAAAGACCCCGATCTGCTGATTCGCACCTCAGGCGAGATGCGAGTTAGTAACTTCCTTCTATGGCAGATTGCCTATGCGGAGTTGTATGTTACTGAAACGCTATGGCCTGATTTCAATCGCACTCATCTATTGGAGGCGGTGTTTGACTATCAAAATCGAGATAGGCGTTTTGGCGGCCTGACACGGACTCCCATGGTGAACGCCGACACCCCGGCTTTTATGTTGGAAGAAGAGATGCTGGAGCTGCCGCTCGCCTGAGTACGCGCTTGTACCCTTTCCCGAAAACTCCCAGACACAGTCCGGCATGAAGCGCGTACTAACAGCTCTTGCTCTGATTGTCGGTGCTGTTTACCTGGTTTGGTTCGCTTCTACTTCTGTATTCATTGGGGCGGCATTGTCGGTCGGCGCGCTCTGTTACTGGGAGTTTTCGGGTTTAGTAACTGGCTTAGGCATACGTCGGCCCGGCATTACTGGCCCGCTAATCGGAGCTGCCATCATCTTTTTCCCCGATAAGATTATCTGGATCAGCTTTCTTTTTCTAGTGATGCAGATGATCTGGCTTTTGCGGAGTCAGTCCCTGCGGACTATTGTTCCCGAAGCCGGAGCTATGTTTTTGGCTGCCTTCTACTCCTTCTCACCCTGGCACTTTGCCGTAGAATTGCGGCACATCAGTGTGCACTTGTTGTTCTTTGCGTTGGCGCTGAATTGGGTCGGCGATTCGGCAGCCTTCTATGTGGGTCGGCGGTTCGGCAGGCATAAGCTCGCGCCTGCCATCAGCCCAGGCAAGAGCTGGGAAGGTGCGGCGGCTTCGGTCGCAGGGTCGGTGTGTTTTGGACTGATGTATCTAGGGAACACCATGCCGAACATTCCCTTATGGGCCATCGTTGGAATGGCGGCGTTAGGGAACATATTCGGCCAATTTGGTGATCTGTTTGAATCTGCGGTGAAGCGCGGCGCCGGGCTGAAGGACAGCGGAACTCTTCTGCCTGGACATGGTGGAGTTCTAGACCGGCTTGACAGCAGTATGTTTGCTGTGCCGGTCGTTTATGCTTTGTATGTGGTGGGCAAGTCGATTCGATTTAACTTGTAAATTCCTGCTTGGAAGCACTTACTTTCCCGAATCGCCAGTAGCCTTTAGTAGTTTACGCCCTGGAATTTCCGTGCGGTTGGACTTCTTAGCGACCGGGCGCTTGATTATGCCTGATTATTTCTAACTTCTGAAGAAGCACGGCGTACTGACGGCCATACTCCAGCAGTTCGGCATCGGTTCCGCCTACCCGTTCATTCGCTTGCCGCAGACGCTCCAGGGCTTCTTGAACCGCGCTCACTAGCAGGGCTACTTCGCTGGGCTCAAAACTAGGAAGGAGAGAGGTCATCGCGTCAGTATGACAGCTTCATGCCTCGGCGAGTGCAGCACTGTCGCTGCTTCGTCACTTACAACATGCTTCCACGCAGAATGAAGTTAGCCACAGTGAAGTAGATAATTAGTCCTGTTACATCCACAAGCGTGGCCACGAACGGCGCCGACGCGCTTGCCGGGTCCAGCCCACAGCGGCGCAGGATGAACGGCAGCATGGAACCGGCCAGAGTTCCAAACAACACAACACCCACCAGACTGCAGCCGATAGTAAGTGCCACCAGCCCGTAGTGTGGGCCGTACGAGCCTCGCGTTGCTTGCCACAGTAAGATCCTTGAAATTCCGATAATGCCAAGGAATACTCCCAGCGCGAGTCCAGTCATTAACTCGCGGCCAATTACTCGTGGCCAGTCCCGCAGCCTTAACTCTCCCAAGGCCATGGCCCGGATCACAAGCGTTGTAGCCTGTGAACCCGAATTGCCCCCGCTGCTGATAATGAGCGGCAGGAATAGTGCGAGTACGACAGCCTTCGAGATTTCGTCCGAGTAGTAACTCATGGCAGTGGCAGTCAGCATCTCACCAAGAAATAGAATGGCCAGCCAGCCCGCTCGCTTTCTCACCATTTGTGCGAAGGTCACTTCCAGGTAAGCACCATCGAGTGCTTCCATGCCGCCCATTTTCTGGATGTCTTCGCTGGCAGCCTGCTGCACGATTGCGACGATATCCACGCTGTTGACAATGCCCTTGAGGCGATGCTCGCCGTCTACAACGGGCACGGCTAAAAGCCGATGTCTGGCGGCTAATTCCGCAATGGCTTGTTTATCGGCATTCTCCGATACGAAGAAGGATGCAGGTCTCATAACCTCCCGTAAGGGCCGGGACCTGTCTGCCGATAACAGCTGACGAAAGGAGAGAACCCCAAGCAAGTGGCCGGATTCATCAAGCACGTAGGCGTAGTGAATCATTTCGATGGAAGCCGCCTGGTGGCGGATCTCGGCAATGGCAGCCCCGACCGTGATATCCGGCGACAGCCGTACATACCCGGAGTGCATCAGTGCGCCGGCCTCATCCTCGGGGTAGCTGAAAGGCGCCGAACCCTCGTGGGTAGGTTCGGCTACTACCGTAATTTCGAGTCCACGGCCTTGTTGCACCAGTTGATCGGTAAATTGCCAGCCCGGAAAAAATCGTTTTGGCTCTTCTCTGTCGCCCTGAACAAAAATTTGAGTGATGCCGTTCTTGCGGCTATAGTCTACTAGCGTGCGAGCCGGGCTTTTGCCCTGAATCAGAGCCGTTTGGATCTGAAGGGATTCGGCAAATCGGAGATGACGCTCAATTGCCTGGCGCTCCACAATCGGCACGCTTGAGAAATCACGCTGCCCATGAACGCACACTGCTACGCACCCGGCATGCAAGAAGTCTGCCACTCGGCGCGCCCGCCGTAAAAGCATAGCGGTAGCCGAATGTGCGGTAACGTTCACCAGAATGCGCTCTGAGCGTGAGTCGGGGGCCGGTGTCTCCCTCGACTGTCGCGCCTCCAACGCTTGTGCTGTCTGGCGTAGGGCAAGTTCGCGGAGAGCGTCTAACGTAGGTTCGGAATAGAAGGTGGACATCTCCGCAATCCGTCCGCCCGGGGGGAAGATGACGCCGCGCTCCAGCCGGTGAATCAGAGCCCTGGGGGTGACATCCACAACCACAATATCGTCGGCTTCCTGGAAGAGCCAGTCTGGAACTGTTTCCCGCACTCGCAGGCCCGTCAAATGCCAAATCTGATCTGTCAAACTAGCTAAGCTCTGGACGTCCAACGTTGTGAGTACATCGATTCCGGACTGCCGCAGCGCCTGGACATCAGCCCAGCGTTTCGGCCGTGTTGCATTTGACACGTTGGCATGCGCCAGTTCATCAACGACGCAGGCTTGGGGATTCCGTTCCAGGATGGCGTCCAAGTTTACCTCTTCGCTGACTCCTCCCCTATGCGTAACCTTTACGGGCGGGACAACCTCGAGATCACCTTGGCCGTCAAGAATGTCGCTCCTTCCATGAGTCTCCAGAAAGCCGATAAGAATGTCGACTCCGGATGCTTCCATTTGTCGTGCGTCCGCCAGCATCTGATACGTTTTACCAACGCCCGGAGCATAGCCGAAGTAGATTTTGAGACGACCCTTACGTAGGTGAGACATGATCGCCAGCCTACTGCGGGAAGATTCGCAAGTCTATTCCGCGAGCTGCGCGGACCAGCCGGTTCGCTGTACTTCCAAAGAGTCGCCTGTACCATTCGCTCCTTGTACTGTGACCGATAAACATTTGCGTTATCCCGCTTGAACGCGCATATTGCACTACCGCTTCTATGGGATCTTTCCCTTCCAACATGTGAATCCTTGCACCCGCCGATCGAGCCTGGGACAGACCCTCATTCAATACCTTCAAATCCTTTGGGGAAAACTGCTGCTGTACGTAAACAGCCTCCACCTCGCAGTGGAAACGGGAGGCACTACGGAGCGCGCTTGCCAACATTCGCAGCGGGTTGATTCCAGGGGTGAGGCAAATCAGGAAGCGTTCCTGCGTTCCCCGAATTGGCTCGGCGCGGTGAGATTCACTATAACGTTGCAGGCCCGCATCGATCACGTCGGCCGAAAGCAGAAGCGCCATCTCCCGCAACCTGCCGTCTTCTTCAGAAGCCGCCTCACGAGAGACATCAACGATTACGATCTCATCTGCCGTGTTGAAAAACCTTCGAGGAATAGTCTGCGTGACCTGCTTTCCCGTGATTCTCTCCACTGCTTCCCGTTGGTCGTCAATATGTTGGAGATTCACCGTCCCAAGAACTGTAATGCCGCCCCCGAGTACCTCCTCAACATCTTGCCACCGATGGGCGTTGCGGCTTCCCGCTGGATTGTCGTAGGCAAGCCCGTCCACCAGGCATACCTGTGGCGCACGTCTCAGAATGGCGGGCACGTCCATAACTGGCGTACCTTGGGCATCGAGAGTGGGGATAGTTTCGAGTGACTCTAAAATCGCGCCTATCTCCGCAGGAGAGTTGGGTTGCAAAGCGCCAATCACCACATCCTGACCGCGTTTAGATCGGCGCCTTCCCTCGTCAAGCATGCGAAAGGACTTACCAACTCCCGACGCATACCCCAGAAACAGTTTTAGTCGGCCTCGCGTTGATTCAGCCAAGTCAACTCCCCAAGGAGATCAGGTGATGAAGACCGACGCTATCACCCGGACCGCCATAATTTCGCTGCACTTCTGCCTTAGTTTAATCGCTGGACAAAGTTGCCGCCTGGGCTTTCTCCATCAGCACGGTTAAGTTAGCAATTGGAAACCGCGTTTGCATAGAATAGCTTCGTATGCAAACCAGCGATGGAGCAAATCTGGAGCGGGCACTCCAGGCAGGGGCCGATGCCTTGTCCCAAGCAGTTTCGGAGTTGCCGGACGATGTTTGGAAGGGAGGGCCAGCCGGCCGGTGGTCCGGACTGGAGTGCGTTGAGCATATCTGCCTGGTAGCGGACGGCTCCTCAAAGATGATCGTAACCTCGCCGGTGGGAGCAGTTGAAGGTGTGCCGAATCCGGAGCGCGAAGCTGACCTGTATCGAATGGTGCAGTCTCGGGAAAAGACGATCCCGGCGCCAGAAGGAACGCAGCCCAGGAACAGGTTCACCGATGTTCCTGAGGCAATGGCGTACTTTCAGCGGACTCAAACCAGGGTGCTGCAGCGCTTGGAACGGGCTGAGCCGAACCTGCGGCGCTTACAGGTTCAGCATCCGGTGTTGGGTCTCCTCAACGGATATGAGGCTTTCCTGATTATCGGTGCGCATACGATGCGGCATGTCGCACAGATTCATGAGCTGGCCGCTAGAGAAGGAGCTACCATTGCCCAATAACGCAAGGAAGATTGCACTCGCTCTACTCGCAATGGCCATGTGCGCGCGCGCCGCTGAACAAGTTAAAACCGAGGGTGGCCTGGTGGAAGGCGAAAGAAATTCGCAGACCAAGGTCAGCGTGTTCAAGGGGATTCCCTTCGCCGCTCCTCCGGTTGGCAAGCTACGATGGCAGCCGCCTCAGCCCGCGGCTACTTGGGAGGGAGTGCGGCAGGCCAAGGCATTTGGACCGCGCTGTATGCAAGGAGCCATCTTCAGCGACATGATCTTTCGGGATGCCGGCCCGAGTGAAGACTGCCTCTATCTGAATGTCTGGACGCCGGCCGAAAGTGCGAGCGCGCACCTGCCTGTTATGGTGTGGATCTACGGGGGTGGCTTCCAGGCAGGAGCTGCATCGGAGCCTCGCCAAGATGGCGAACACCTTGCACAGAAGGGCGTCGTGGTCGTGAGCATGAACTATCGATTAGGTGTGTTCGGCTTTCTGGCTTATCCGGAGTTAAGCAAAGAGTCCGGACACGGCTCATCGGGAAACTATGGCCTGATGGATCAGACAGCGGCACTGCAGTGGGTGCATAAAAATATCGCGGCCTTTGGCGGTGACCCAGGTAATGTAACCATCTTTGGTGAGTCGGCCGGATCGATGTCGGTGAGCGGACAGATGGCATCACCTACTGCGAAGGGCTTGCTTCAGAAGGCCATTGGAGAGAGCGGTGGGTGCTTCCCCTTAACCGGTCCGATGACGGATTTGGCTAAGAGCGAGGCAGCAGGCGCAGCGTTTGCCAAGTCGATCGGTGCAACCTCGCTCCAGGACCTGCGCGCTAAGGGAGCCGATGAACTGCTTGCAGCATCAGTCGCTGATAAGAGTGCGCGCTTCTGGTGGAACATAGACGGCTACTTTTTTCCTGAAGACCCAGTCGCGATCTATGCCAGCGGTCGGCAGGCGCACGTGCCTTTGTTGGCCGGATGGAACAAGGATGAGCAAAGTGCCGGCAGCTTCTTCGCTAAATCGGAGATGACCAAAGAGAACTTCGAGAGCATTGTTCGCAAGGATTTTGGCTCTTTTGCCGACCAGATCTTGGCAGTCTATCCGTATCAGAGTGCGCAGGAGATGCAGGACTCGGCAAGGGATCTGGCAAGCGCGCGGTTCATCACGTATGCAACCTGGAAATGGCTCGGCCAGCAGGTAGCCACAGGTGAAAGTCCCGTCTATCGTTACTACTTCGAACAGGCTCCTCCGGTCCCGGAAGGTGAGCAGACCCGTGGGGCCTATCACTCTGCCGATATCAAGTACGTATTTGGCACCCTTGATTCCGAAAAGCTCAAGTGGACGCAGACTGATCGAAATACTTCGGAGCTGATGGGAAACTACTGGACTAATTTCGCAAAGAAAGGCGATCCGAACGGCCCCGGGCTGCCCCAATGGCCTCTGTACCAGAAAGCGGACGGCTACTCGGTAATGCATCTTGGCGGTGCCAGTAACGCTGATGTGGGAAGAGCTCAGCCGGACTTACAGCGAAATCAGTTCGAGGTGCTTGACCGGTACGTGAACCGAAAGTAGTGGGCGGAAATATATAGTTACGGCAGGTGCTGTTCGTTAGCCGACTGAGTTATTCGAACCGCATGAGCTGATTAGTGAATCGTTCGAGTTTTTCGGTTCATATAGTCCATCAGTAAGTAATTTCCAAGTGTGTAGGGCGTTGTGAAATAGGCTTTGCCCGAACACATTTGAGTTACTTTCTGGACAAACTGTATCAACCCGTAGTCGCTGGCGAGCATGAAAGTGTTAATCAGGATTCCGCGCTTCTTGCACCGGCCAACTTCTTCCAGTGTTTGACTGATGACCAGCGGGTCCAAGCCGAAGGCATTCTTGTAAATGCGGCCATCCTCGAGCGTCAGCGCCGAAGGCTTGCCGTCCGTAATCATCACAATCTGCTTCATGTCCTTCTTCTCTTGCGTCAGCAGGCGCTGGGCAAGAATGAGTCCGTCGCGCGTATTGGTGTAGTACGGGCCGACTTGGACGCGAGCGAGTTCGGAGATTCGCAGCTCCTCGGCCGTATCGTGAAAGAGCACCACGCGCAGACTGTCGCCCGGATACTGTGTCTTGATCAGATGCGCCAGTGCAAGCGCTACCTTCTTGGCAGGCGTAAAACGGTCTTCGCCGTAGAGGATCATGCTGTGGCTGCAATCCAGCATCAAGACTGTCGCGCAGGAACTCTGATACTCCGATTGGTGAACATGCAGGTCGGAGTATTCCAGATCGAGAGGCAATCGCACACCTTCGCGCTGCATAGCTGAAAAGAGTGTCGCACTGATATCCAGGTTCAGCGTGTCTCCAAACTCATACGCCTTGGAGCCGCCGCTTGCGTCGATGCCGGTGGCCAAATCTCGCGTATCATGGGCGCCGAAGCTCGATTTTCCCAGCGAACCCAACAAATCCTTCAGCGTTTTGAAACCCAGAAAGTCGACCGCTTTGTCCGTCACGTCAAAGCGCACCTCGCCCTCTGGACCGCCTTGAGACCCGGATGAAGTAGATGGTTCGGTCGGCTGCTCTGCATTGATATAGCCGCCTTCCTCAAGCTTCTTCACCAGCCGTTCTAGAAGTTTCTCCCGACCCTCAGCATTCAACTGCTGAAGCCGCTGCTGCATTTCTTCTAGCTGCTCGGGATTGAATAACTCGCCATTTTCCAAGGCACGCTCGATTGCTTCTTTCAATTTTTCAAGCGTATGTTCATTGGCTTCACTGAACTGCATGTAGGGATCGTTGAATCCACTCTGCAGAAAATAGTCGGAGAGCGCGCGAAGAAGATCCTCCATCTCAATACCGAGATCTTCTTCGGAAAACTTGCTGTAATTGACGCGCCGCATAAAGTCTTAATTGAGATTGCGGCGTCCACCGCCGTTGCCGCCACGCTTCTGAAAATCACCACGGCGTCCGCTCTCTTCACGCTCGTCGCGTCCTCGGTCATCTCCACGCGAAGCTCGTTCACCAGCTACAAAAGCCAGCTCTTCATTACGGCTGATGCGCTTGTGAGCGTAGAGGCCTTCCAGAATGAACTCTGCAGCAGAAGCGCGCATGGCATCGCTCTCATTTTCAGACAAGCCGAGCTTTCCGGTAAACGAAAGCAAGTCCTGTATGCGCCCTAGTTCCTCCACCATCTCACGCGCCGGCATGTCTTCATCCAAGCGTAGAGAACCGCCGAGCTCGAACCACTGCGTCACCTGGCGGAGATTGACCCCTTCCAGATATGTATGGAACACCTTGCCCACGGCGCTGCGAATCAGTTCGCGCGCCACGGCATCGCCGCCCTTCAGCTCACCTTCATACTCCAACTCAAGCTTGCCGGTGATGGATGGCAGCGCCGCATAGAGGTCCAGGATGCGCGGAACCGCTTCGGTATCGCCCGCCTTCAGCGCACGCCGTTCGGCGTTTGAAACAACATTCTCCATGACGGAAATAGGTAGCCGCTGGGAAACACCGGAACGCTTATCAATGCGCTTGTCTTCACGAGCAATGAATGCAATCTGCTCGACAACTTCATGTATATAAGGAGGCACCTCGATCGCAATGGGCGAGCGGCGGCGCGTCCAGGCTTCCTGGCGTGTAATATCGATGCCTTGGCCTACTGTTAACGGATAGTGAGTGCGGATCTCGCTTCCGATTCGGTCCTTTAGAGGCGTGATAATCTTCCCCCGCGCCGTGTAGTCTTCCGGGTTGGCCGTGAAGACCAGCAAGACATCTAAGGGCAGACGAACCGGATAGCCCTTAATCTGGACGTCACCTTCCTGCATGATGTTGAACAGGCCAACCTGGACTTTGCCGGCCAGATCAGGCAATTCGTTGACAACGAAAAGCCCGCGATTGGAACGTGGCAGCAGGCCGTAGTGTATGGTCAGCTCGTTCGAAATATCCTGACCGCTCCGTGCTGCTTTAATCGGGTCGATATCGCCGATCATGTCAGCAATGGTGACGTCCGGCGTAGCAAGCTTCTCAACGTAGCGTTCGTCACGCCCGATCCAGGCTATCGGCGTGTTATCGCCATGAGATGCGGTCTTGTCCCGGCACTGCTTGCAAAGAGGCCGCAGCGGGTTATCACGAATCTCGCAGCCGGCAACATAGGGCATCTGCTCATCCAGCAGGCTGGTGAGCATGCGTGCCAGTTTGGTTTTCGCTTGCCCGCGCAAGCCAAGCAGAATAAAATTGTGGCGCGACAGAATCGCATTTACAACCTGCGGCACCACTGTATCTTCGTATCCAACAACGCCTGGAAACAGCGTCTCGCCAGTATGGAGTTTGGCAATCAGGTTGGAGCGAAGCTCTTCCTTCAGAGTGCGATCAGGCTGCAGTTGATCGAAATAGGGGCTGGAGCGAAGTTCGCCCAGCGTCCGTGGCAGATCGGAGTGAGGCATGAAAAAGAGAACTCGCGGAAAATTTCTGTCCTAAGTCTAGCAGTGAAATTTCCAGGGCCGCTTCCGCCATCACTGCCCGCTGCCGGACCGTTGTGATATGTTCGCCACGTCGTGAGAATGCCCGAGTCAGAGACAGCCGATTATCACTTGAACTGGCGCAAGCTTCAGCAGGTGGGCTTAAACGCTTACGAAGCCCGTTCCTATTTGGTCCTGCTAGGGCATGCGCGCTTCAAAGCGTTGGAGTTGGCGGCGCGATCGCATGTCCCTCGTCAGAAAATATATGAGGTGCTCGACAGCTTGGTCGAGAAAGGCTTCGCGCAGGTGGTGCAGGAGAAGACCAAGCTGTTTTCAGCAGTTGACCCGACCATGGCCATCCCCTCTTATCTGGCGCGGCGGAGCAAGTTATTGCAGAACGAATTGACTGAGCAGGCTCGTCTGGCTACCGGACTCATCGAAGATCTGCGAAGCGCCTATGAGGGTGGCCAGGGAGGGCGGGGAACACTCGACTTCCTCAGCTTGGTGAACGATCCAACCCAGACCGCCATGCAGTACCGGCGCATGCTCCAGACTGTGTCGCAGGAGTACGCCGAGTTTTTGCGTCCGCCCTTTGCGGTTGATCCGCTGGATGAACGGCTGGTCAAGGATGCTTCAGCAAGGGGCATTAACTGTCGTCTGTTGATAGAAGCTGGACCCATGGACTCCGAATATCAGGAGCGTCTCGCCGAGTACCGGAGCCATGGCGTCAATATACGGTTTGCCGAGCGGCTGCCCTTGAAGCTGGCGCTGTTTGACCGTCGCAGGGGCTTGGTCGCACTGCTTGACCCAGTGTTGACTCGCCCATCCTGGACCTCCGTAATCTTTGACCATGAGGGGCTATCGGAAGCGATGTCCGGGCTCTTCGAAACGTACTGGACGCGTGCGGTCTGTCAACCAGACTAGTTGCGCTTCCGCAAAGCTGTTTGATAGCTAACCGCATCGGCGAAGGGCACCAGCAGCAGATTTTCCTTCTTACTGGCGTACTCGCCGGAAATGCGATAGACCTGATCGCCAATCCAGTTCTGGGGAAGGTCGCCTGTGTACTCGAACAACTGGTACTGGCCACTGCGCGTCGGCGTTGGGGAGGCGTCGCCCAGCTTAGGCAGTTCTTCATTCAATTTCCGGCTGAGAGTCAGTACCTGAGGCCCGCGCTGCAATACCAGATACTCCGCATTGGTGTCGGCGCTAGTCGCAGGCGCGACATGCAGGTCCATAGAGAGCCTGATCCGGACCGTGTCTCCGCTTCGCCAGGCGCGATCCACAATAACGGGTTCCCCGGGCCGCCCGACCAAGTGCAAACCAGCTACATCGACGGTGAAGGAACTGGTCCACTTGGGAACCCGCAAGCGTATGGGAAATTGAAACTGCCCCTTCCCGCTTGGCTCCACATGCAACTGGATCAGGCCAGTTTGCGGGAAGTTGCCCTCGGTGTAAATCCGGATCAGGCCGTGCTTGCCTAGTTGAAAGAAAGCGCGCCCTGGCGTGTATAGGTTCACAGCGATTCCTGTCTCATATTGACCCCAAACCAGCAGTGGAATCAGCGACAATGCCTTAGCCTCCGCAAGAATACAGCGTCCATTCTCGCCCGTGAGTTTCGAGGAGAACGTCTTGACACCATTCAAGGGAACTGTGGGGCTAACGCTTCCAGTGCGGAGATCCTGCGCAGCCAGAACCTGGTTGTACAAGGTTCGCTCCACAGCCTGGCCATAGACTTGATCGCCTGTGATGCGCAGCAGTTTGTAAGTCAACTGAAGCCAGGTGATCGTATTGCATGTATCGACTCCCACGCTTAGGTCAGCTTTGGGCGCACTCGCACTGCCCGAAATCACCGGAGCGCCGGTCACAGTTAAGTTGTTAGCTGCAATGTCTGTCCACCCGCGAAGTCCGGTCTGAAAATAGCTGCTCTCGCCAGTTAGCTGATACAGATCTACCAGCCCGTTGAGCCCATACAGCGTAGCCACCAACTCCCCTGGGGACTTAATATCGGCAATGGCTGGAAGCGTCGTGCCTGCTGCGATGACCTTGCCGAAATCGAGATAACGTTTCTCGCCGGAGAAGCGATAAATCTGCATTAGCGGCTCGAGAAGCCCTGCACGGGCCAATACGACCGACCGACCATCGGTAGCCGGCTGCTTTGGGCTCAGAGTTGAGAGGGTGTTGTCGGCCAGTGTACGGGCAGCGAGGAAGGCGCTATCTTCGCCGGTTACTCGATAGTAATTGACCAGTCCCTGCATGTCGCAACGAGCAATGGTGTAGTTCTCCGCGGCCATTGGCTTTGCGGTCTGATGGCTTGTCTTTGAAAGCTCCGCCATTAGCCCTGTCGCAACTCTGTCCATCAGAGAACGAAGAGGCAGATCCTGATTGTATTCGTAAGCGCTAGCGCTGGCGTCCAGGAATCGCCCGGGATACTCCCGCTCTACATTCGGCTTGGCGCCTTCAGGAGTTTGCAACAGCTCCAGCAAGGCTGGGACGTCGGCCACCTCCAGCAAGCCTTCGGTATTGGCTCGCATACGGTCGGCTAGAAGGCCAGTGAGCTTTTGCTTGTCCAGCGGCAAGGGAACGAAGTGATCGGGAACCGTCTTCTCTACTACGTGCCGGGGCCGGCCGTAAGCTAACGAGATTAGACATAAAAGGCAGACTGCCTGACGGAACAAGTAAGCTCCCTTAGGAAAAGCCAGTGTAGCCCGAAACTTCATGGGCGGTGAACCTCCTGGTCAGGGCCGCAAGCGAAGCAGTACTTCATCGCGGGACGTGAATTGCATTCCGCGGATACCCAGTGCGTCTGCGCCCGTTACATTCTCAAGCCGATCGTCCAAAAACAATGTTCGTTCGGCAGCGGTGGCTATGCCTTCCAGGCACTGCTCGTAGATGGCAGGCTCGGGCTTGGCTGAATGCAATTCGTAGGAGAGCGTAACGTGATCAAACACATTGAGCCGCGTGGTGCGTGACTTCAACGCTTCTCCCAGATCCAGCGGCATGTTCGATAGCATGGCCACGCGCTTGCCGGCACGGCTCAGTTCCGCAATCCACTGCCACATCACTTCGTCGTACACCATCCAGCTCTTTGTGTCCGCCTCGGTGAGCTGATCAATCTGCTCGGGTGTCAGGGTACCGCTCGCAGCCCGGGCAATCTGATTCCAGTATTCGGCCGCCGTAATTGTGCCCCGATCATAGTCAGTACGCTCACTCCAATAGGCTTTCGTGAAAGGCTCTGGAGATAGTTTTGCAATGGCGGCCATATCGAGCTGGTCCTGATCGGTCTGGTGCTCCACCAGCACCCCACCATAATCGAAAATGAAGCCGTCAAAATCGCTAACGAGCGCCATCGACCAGTTGCTCCCGGCGCGAACGAATTTCGCGAACCGCATAGATGCGACGACCCTGGCTCTCGAAGTAGGTGCGCATGAGAACTTCGCCCATCAACCCGACACAGAACAGCATGAGCCCGGCCAGCCACAGTAATCCCCCCGCCATCATCAGCGGACCGTGCTCGGCGATCACATCGTGCCCGGCAAGCTTTTGCACCATGATGCCGAACAGAATGATGCTGCCCAGAACGATTCCAGCTAAGCCCCACTTGCCGAAGAAATGCATGGGACGGGTCAGGTACCGGAGTAGAAAGTGAATCGTAATGATGTCGAAGAAGACACGAAAGGTACGCCCGAGCCCGTAATGTGAAGCACCGTTCGGACGCTCGATGTTCTTGATGGGAACCTCGATAATGCGAGCGCCATAGAAGCTTGCAAGCGCCGGAATAAAGCGGTGCAGCTCGCCATATAAGTTGATATCTTTCAGGATTTCTGAACGGTAAGCTTTAAAGGTAGTGCCGAAGTCATGTAGTTCGACACCTGACGCGCGCTTCATCATCCAGTTCGCAATGCGCGAAGGAATCTTGCGCGTGACCGCGTTGTCGACGCGATTCTTGCGCCAGCCACTGGCAATGTCGTAACCGGCTTCGATCTTCTCTAACAGGAGCGGTATATCGTCGGGATCATGTTGCAGGTCGCCATCCAAAGAGATAATCACGTCGCCCTGCGCTTCATCGAAACCGGCCGCAAGGGCAGCCGTTTGTCCGAAGTTACGACGAAGCCGGAGGACTTTCAGGTGACTATCGGTCTCGACGAGATTAGCCAGCAGATCAAAACTGCGATCACTCGAAGCATCGTCGACGAAGATAATCTCGTAAGGTCGACGCAGCGCTTCCAAGACTCCTGTCAGGCGGTCGTATAGCGGCAGAATTGCCGGCTCCTCATTATGAATGGGGATGACAATGGACAGCATTGTTGTTGTGCTCTTAGTCTAACGGACGGGGTGGCAGGCTGTGGTCCGGATTCTAGCAGCGTGAACTTCGGTTCTGGCCAGACTGTAGCAAACATTACGTTACCGATATACTTTAGGCGTCCAAATACTTCAGCGAGGACTACTTTGCGGATACTTTTAACTTTGTTGTTTCTTTGCTCAACTGTACCGTTAAGCGCCGTCGGAATTGAAGACCTGACGATCACCAGTGTTTCGTACCAGGCAATTCCATTTGACCGAACTACTCTTCCAGGCTACCTCTCGGGAGCCTCTCCGTATGCGATCAGCAATGGAGGCGAAGTAGTGGGCGATTACTACTATCATTTAGGCCGAGAGTACGACTTTGGCGGTTTCACATACGGCAACGGAGTCCTTACAAAGTTTGCCTACCCTACGGTTTCGAGTTATGTTTTACCGGCCGGGATAAACGATAGCGGTGTGATTATTCTTAATTCCTATTCGGCGGCAGGTGGCTTCGTCGGAACACCGGGGGCATTCACACCGGTAGCTTTCCCGGGAGCGACCGAGACCACTCTCAATGCCATCAACGACGCAGGGACGATTGTCGGCAGCTACCTTGATCCCAATGGAAACCAACACGGCTTCATCTACAAACCGGACGGCACCTACAGCACCTTCGATGGCCCGCTTGGGCCCGGCATCCGTTCAACTGGAACTAGCCTGACGGGTATCAATAATCAGGGAACTATTGTAGGTCGATCTAACTTCGACTCGTTTATCTTCATCAACGGCTCTTTTGACACTCTGTTTTCAAGTTTTCCCACAAGCATCAACGATAAGGATCAGATTTTGTTCCCAAATGGATACCACGGAAGCAACATTCTGGATTACACGACCAATACTCTAGAAATTATCTCAGGAGCCGGCCCGGGTATCGATGCGGTTCGCAGCAGGATGAATAACTCTGGAATCATCACGGACCCAAATGGATATTTGACTGTACCGACTCCGGAACCGGCGACGTTTCTGTTAACCTTGCCTGTATTTGCCGCGCTTGCGGTGATAGCAAAAAGACGAGGACGGTAGGCATTCGTACGAGAGCGGGACTGGCTCCGTCGAATGGTTCCCTTACGGGCTTGGGGACAGGTAATAGTGGTGGAGTGGTTCCCAATCACGGACGGAAAGTCTTGCTGAACTGGGCGGGAACGATAGTGCTGACCGGCATGGACCAGCTCTGGAGAGTAGATATCATCTACGTCCGGTTCGGTGAGGAGTTGTATTGGTGATCCTGGATGCTCCCTCGCGCCGGGTGATTGGCTGGGCTGGACCGGACGATGGAAGACAACCTTACCCTCAGCGCGCTACGCATGACGTTGTCGCGATGCGTGTTGAGGCCTGACCTGGTCCACGATTCCGACCGCGGCTCCCCAGTATCCCAGCGGCGATTACACCGATCTGCTCAAGGAAAACGGCATTGCCATAAGCGTGTCGCATCCGGAGCCGACCGCACAAGCGAATCTGACCGACCCGGATTCGCGTCTGATGATGAGCTCCCGATCGGGCGTTTTCGTGCAAGCGTATAACGCGCAGATTGCCGTCGATGCCGATTCGCATGTGATCGTCGCGGCGCTCGACGGGCCGGAAACCGAAGATCATCACAGCCGATGCAGGTAGATTCAATCAGCCCACCCCACGGAATTTCTCGAGCGATTTGAGGCCTGTTGAGAGCTCACCAAACTTCATCGAGATCGTCCCAGATCAAAGCATATGTTTTTAGCTTCAACAGTTTGACGATTAGCTGGAGGCGCGGGGCGGGATCGAACCGCCGAATAAAGGTTTTGCAGACCTCTGCCTTACCACTTGGCTACCGCGCCAATTCGTCGTTCTCTTCGAACAGTACCATAGTCAGGAGGCAACTGCCTATGCCCATGCCCGCTGGCGTTAGCCGCATATTATTCCTCCTCAGCAAACCTTCTGCCTACCTTCTGACCGAGTCTGTTTTTCTACGGCTGCTCGGGTTGGTCTACTTATCGGCTTTCGGTTCGCTGTGGCCGCAGATCCTGGGGCTGATCGGCTCGCGAGGCATTGTGTCGGCGGCTACAGGCGTAACTGCTATGCGCTCTGAGGTTGGCGGCTGGCAGGCGTTCCTCATCAGCCCGAGCCTGTTCTTCCTCGGTATCAATGACAATTTACTTTTGGGTTGCTGTGCAGCCGGTTGCTTTTTTTCTGTGCTGCTCATTGCCGGATATTTCCATCGCTTAGCTGCCTTTGCCTGCTGGTTGCTGTATTTGTCGATAGTCTCAGTGGGCGCACCGTTCTTGAACTTTCAGTGGGATGCTCTGCTGCTTGAATCGGGGGCGCTGGCGCTGTTCGCGGGTGCACCCTGGCTGGTCTGGGCCTATCGCTTCCTGCTGTTCCGGCTCATGTTCCAATCTGGCGCTATCAAGTTTCTTTCCGGTGATGTGAACTGGTCGAATCTGCACGCATTGCGGTTTCACTTCCTGACCCAGCCGCTGCCGAATCCGCTTGCTTACTACTTCTATCGCGCGCCTGTTTTCTTGTTAGATACCTTTACGGCCGCGACGCTAGTCATTGAATTGTTGGTGCCTTTCGGTTTGTTTGGTCCGCGCAAGGTCCGACAACTTTCAGTGGCCCTGCTTGCGCTGCTGCAGATCGTGATTATCCTGACCGGCAATTATGCCTTCTTCAATTGGCTGACACTCGCCTTGTGCGTATGGGGGCTGGATGACCAGACGTTTGCTTCAGGACACCGCTTCATGGTGGTGCGACGAACCAGGGTAAGCCTGGGAGCACCGGTGTTTCGCGGCCTCGGCAGTGTTCTGCTTGCGGTTTACCTGCTGTTGAGCCTGACCCAGATTGCAGCCATGTTCCGCATCGGTTTAGCCCGCCCTTTCCGAACTGTGCTTCGAGCGACCGCCCCGTTCGAGTTGGTGAACAGCTACGGCCTGTTCGCAGTGATGACAACCGACCGGCCAGAGATCGTCCTGCAAGGCTCGAACGATCAGACCGACTGGCGCGATTACAGCTTTCCTTACAAGCCTGGAGAACTGCACCGCGGCTTGCCTTTGATCGCTCCCTATCAACCGCGGCTTGACTGGCAGATGTGGTTCGCTGCGCTGGGTAGTTACAGCGAAAACGCGTGGGTTGGCAATCTGATGTATTGCATTCTGGTGGGCGATCCGGTTGTACTGAAGCTGCTCGACACGCCACCCTTTCAAAAGCCGCCCCGCTACCTGCGGGCGATCACCTACGATTACACTTTCACCACTCCCGCTGAGCGTCGGCGGACCGGCGCTGTCTGGAAACGCTCACCACGCGGTATTTGGTTCGGCCCCGTGTCGCTTACTGGCCGCTAACTTAATTCAGGCAATCGAGTCAGATCACCGAATCACTTATGCAATACCGCAAACTAGGAAGAACCGGGTGGGATGTTTCTGCCATTAGCTTTGGTGCGTGGGCTATTGGCGGCTCCTGGGGGGATGTGGATGATAAACAATCGCTTGCTGCTTTGCATGCTGCGGTGGATTGTGGCATCAACTTCATCGACACCGCAGATGTGTATGGAAATGGCCGAAGCGAGCGCCTGGTGGCCCAGCTCAAGGCTGAGCGCAAAGACGAGATCATTGTTGCGACCAAGGCGGGCCGTAAGTTGCCGGCGCAAACCGTCGCTGGCTATACGCGCGAGAATCTGACTAACTGGATCGAAGAAAGCTGTCGCAATCTACAGTCTGAGGCGCTCGATTTAGTTCAACTGCACTGTCCGCCAACCGATTTGTACTATCATCCTGAAGTCTTTGGCTACCTGGACGATCTGCAAGCGGCCGGTAAGATTCGCAATTATGGTGTTAGTGTCGAGCGCGTGGAAGAAGCTCTAAAAGCAATCGAGTTTCCGAAGGTGCAGACAGTGCAGATTATCTTCAACTGCTTTCGCCAGCGGCCTGCCGAGTTGTTTTTCCAGCAAGCTCAGGTGAAGAAGGTGGGGATACTCGCGCGCGTTCCTTTGGCCAGCGGCCTTCTATCGGGCAAGTTCAGTCGCGATTCCACCTTTGCTGTTGACGACCACCGGAGCTTCAACCGTCATGGGGAGGCGTTCGATGTGGGCGAGACGTTTTCCGGTGTCCACTACCAGACTGCTTTGAGTGCGGTGGATCAGATTCGACCGTTGGTGCCGCCAGGGGCTTCAATGGCGCAGTTTGCTCTGCGCTGGATTCTCATGTTTGATGCCGTTACGTGTGCAATTCCAGGCGGCAAGAGTCCAAAGCAGGTCGCCGACAATTGCGCGGCAGCTGAATTGGCGGTGCTTCCTCCCGATCTCATGGAGCGCATCTCCAGCATCTATTCTTCGAAAATTCGCCCTTCACTACACCACCGTTGGTGAGGCTTCGCTTTTTGTATGGCAGCAAGGCGCTGTTATGATGAGCGCTAATCATGACTGGCCTCCATCTGCGACCACTCTCGTTGGGAGAGATTCTTGAGCGAACATTCAATCTTTACCGCAGGCATTTCTTGCTGTTCATCGGGATTGCTGCCATACCAAATTTGTTCAAACTGGCGATCGCGGTCGGAAGCCTTCGTTTTCTGCAGACCCCTGTCGGCTCGTCCGGCCCGTTCGGGCTGGCAGCTGTAATCTTGAGTCCGTCATTGGTCCTCTTCGGCCTCGTGTCGCTTCTAGTCACCCTCTTGGTTTATCTGTTTACCCAAGGTGGCGCCATATATGCAGTATCCGAATTGTATCTGGGCCGCAGTACCACGATTGCCAACTCCTTGCGAAGTAGTTGGGCCATTGTCGGCACACTGTTCGGTGTCGCTCTTCTGAATGGGCTGGCAATCTTCGGGGCGACGCTGCTCCTGGTGATCCCAGGGATCTACGTTGCCTGCCGCTTGCTGGTTTGCATTCCAACCGCCGTTATTGAAAAGCGAGGACCGAGTGAGTCACTGTCTCGAAGCTGGAATTTGACAAAGGACTTTGCAAGTCGCGCCTTCGTGATTTATCTTGTGTATCTTGCCATTTCCTTCGGAGTCGGAGCGTTGATCGGCAGACCGGTGGGTCTCCTGCTCGGTACGGCGCGCCGCGATCCCTCCGCCATTTTCGCTGTGCAAGCTCTTGTGCAAGTTCTCGCTACTGTAGTTGCCGTGTTGCTCAGTCCCATCTTGCTGATAGCCACTTCCGTTTTCTATTACGACTTGCGTGTGCGAAAAGAAGCATTCGATCTGCAGCTAATGACGGATCCCCATAGCGAGCACCTCGCCCGGGGCAACACGCCGCCCGCAAACTGAAACATTGGAATCTGCGCTGAGGCTCGGCGCAGGGTCGTGTTTCCAAGTCCGACGATTCGCTACCGGAGCGTATTGTACTCGCTGCACTGATGCTGAAAATTCGGAGTAGCGCTGAGCCCAAGTGCATCCATCTAGTGACATGACAGATGATTCACGCTTGATCGTGGTGTCCAATCGGCTTCCCGTATCTTTGTTTCGCGAGGAAGCTGACTGGAAAACCAAACGCAGTGCCGGCGGGTTAGCAACCGCGATGGACCCCATCCTAAAACAAGCGGGAGGGCTTTGGATCGGCTGGTCCGGCACCACCGGCGAAGTGCCTCCGGAAGCTCTGGCGCAGTTGCGAGAAGCACAGTCCTGCATAGCAGTCGATCTGCCGGCCGACATCTTGGAAAAGTTTTATGAAGGCTACGCCAACCAGGCTCTGTGGCCTCTCTTTCACAGCTTTACTTCCCGTCTGCAGTTTGACCCGGATTGTTGGCAAGCCTATATCGAAGCGAATCATCGCTTCTGCGCGGCCGTGGTCGAAGAGTTCCAGCCGGGAGATCGGATCTGGGTTCACGATTACCAATTGATGCTGCTGCCGAGTCTGCTTCGGGAGAAGTTGCCGGATGCAGCAATCGGCTTCTTTCTGCACATTCCTTTTCCGGACTCGGACATCTTCGCGCTCTTGCCTCGTGGGGACGAACTGCTGGCCGGGCTGCTTGGCGCGGATCTGATTGCTTTTCATACGCACTTGCATTTGCAGCACTTTCGGCAATCGCTGCGGCGCTTAACCGGGTTGGAAAGTACGGTAGACCGACTGGAACTACCCGGGCGCGAGGTCCGTTTCGAAGCGTTGCCAATTGGTATTGCTCCCAAAGACTTTCTCGACTGCCGAGATCAACCCGATACGCAGGAGCAGTTGGAGAAGCTACGGACGCAGTATCGCGAACGAAAAGTAATTGTCGCGATCGATCGGCTTGATTACACGAAAGGTATTCCGCACCGGCTGCGAACCTTCCGTCGCCTGCTGGGCAGCAATCCCGAATTGCACTGTTCGGTAGTGCTGCTGCAAGTGGCGGTGCCGTCCCGGGAAAACATTGGGAGCTATCAAACGCTGCGCAGTGAGGTGCATGAGCTGATTTCGGAGATCAACGGCGAGTTTGGAACAGCAGACTGGGTGCCTGTGGTGTACATACATCGCGGGATATCACGGCCCGAGCTGGTGGCCGCTTATGAGGTCGCTGACGTAGCTTGGGTTGGACCGTTGCGGGATGGAATGAATCTCGTTGCTAAAGAATATGTCGCCTGCCACCCCGAAGGCCAAGGAGTCTTGGTGCTCAGTTCCTTTGCCGGTGCAGCGGCGGAGATGGGTGAAGCGCTGCTAATAAACCCGTTCGATGAGGAGCGGACTGCAGCCTCGGTACTTCGCGCGCTCAATATGAGTGAAGATGAAAAGCGGGACCGCATGCGGGGCTTGCACGAGCGCGTGCTGCGCAACAATGTCTTTGCTTGGGGTGATCGCTTTCTCAATTTGCTGAGCGAAGCCGCGAAGAATCGGAGTGAGCATGCACCTCAGACTTCGCCGTCTTTGCCGGTAGCTGAGTTGGTTGAGGCCTATCGGGAGTCGGACCGCCGCCTGCTGATGTTGGACTATGACGGCACCCTCGTTCCACTGAATAGCCGGGCGCAGGATGCGGTTCCCACTCAGCGGCTTCGGAGCCTGTTGACCCAGCTAACGAGTGACCCTGCCAACTCTGTCTTCGTGGTGTCGGGGCGACGGCGCTCGGACTTGGAACGGTGGCTCGGGAGCATTCCCAACCTCGGGCTTGCGCCTGAGCATAGCGCGGTCTGGCGTCTGCCCGGCAGTTCAACCTGGGAAGGGCATGCGGCGGACTCGGAGTGGAAGGAAAGTGTCAAGCCGATTTTGCGCCACTTCGTGGATCGGGTGCCTGGAAGCTTTCTTGAGGAAAAAGAGTTCGCGCTTGTCTGGCACTACCGAATGGTTGAGGCTGAGATAGGCGAGTGGCTGGCGGCTGAACTGGTTGCAATGCTCGATGGCATGCTGGCCGAAACTGAATTGCGGGCTTACCGCGGGAAAAAAATTGTGGAAGTGAAACCAATTTGGGCTAATAAGGGCAGCGTGGTTCATGCGTTGTCGCCTCAGTACGGGAACGGCGCGTTTGTCCTGGGCATCGGTGACGACAGAACCGACGAAGATATGTTTGCCCAACTCCCCCCCACTGCGTGGAGCGTCCATGTCGGAGGAGAACCAAGCCAGGCGCGCTACAGCGTGGCAGATACAAATCGGGTTATGAAATTGCTGGAACAGCTGACAACTGTTGGTAAGAAAGAAGCTGGAGCCTAGAACGTGAAGCGGATTTGAAGCTCGATCCGACGATTTGCCTGCAGCTGCCGCGGATAGACGGCAGCACCGCCGCCAAAGTTGAACCCCGGCGCTAAAGTACTCGCTTGGCCGAACTGAGGCGAACTCAAATTCCCTTCTGGGACACCCGCATTCAGATGGTTTGTGATATTCACGGCTTGAGCGGAAACTACAATCCTGTAGCGGCTTGATCCTCCACTTGAGGAGCTGTCTTTTTCATTCTGTGCGCTCCCTGATGCTTCGCCAAATCCAAATGTTTTGCTCAGGCGAAAGCTTGCCGAGAAGAAAGCTGGCCCTTGTCCGAAGTTCCGGGCGATCAGCGGTTGGCCAGGTGCTGGATTGAGCTGAAATGCACCGTACCGGGTCACAATAACGCCGGGTTCGGTGGGGTCGGTGGCAAGAACCGGTCTTCCTGTGTACGGAACATCCGGATCCTGATACTGCCCTGTAATGATGTTAAACGGACGGCTCGACGACGCGACGATAAACGGACTGAGGCGCAACCCCCAGGGAGCGTCCCACGAACCGGTCAAGGTAAAGTTGTGGCGTATGTCTTTGACCGAGCGCCCCAGTTCGTAAGCCAGGCTATTCGGGTCTGCAGCAGGGTTGGTTGTCCCATCCGTGTCGCTACCGGCTCGATTGAAGACATAGTCAGCAGTAAGATTCACGCGTTTACTAAGGTGATTACTAACTTCGACCTTCAACTGCCGCTGAGTGAGGATGCCACTCGAGTCGAAAGTAAGGAACCGAGGATCACTCTGCTGAAACGGCGTAACGTCAACCAGCAGTAAGTCGCGGTAGGTTCTTGCTTCAGTAAAGGTAAGTGAGAGCCGGGTCTTGAAAGGCAACTGCTGTTCTAAGCTCAGCATGTCTTGCAAAGTTGTCGGAGCTTTCACGTTCAGTCCTAACTGCACCGTATCTGCCGGAAGCCTGGAAGCAAGTAGGCTTGCTGTGGGAGATACAACAGGAAACAGATCTAAGACGGCGGGATCTGAAACTGTGTTGTGCCAATGGGCACGCTGCGAGTGACGTGCTTGCAGCACTAATGAGGCGTCTAAGCGGTCATAAAATAGCCCGACTCCCCCACGCAAAACAGTATGTGGATCTTTCGTAGCCTTAAACGGACTCCAGGCAAACGAAATTCGCGGGCCCAAATTGAGCTGGTCGTTTAGATTGGTTTGCTTCTCGTATCTCAGGCCGATCCCAAGCAGGAAATTCGGCCTGAGGTGCCAGTCGTCCTGGGCATAAATGCCAAGATCGTACTGCCTTACGTTTGCAAAAGGGTCGCCGCTATCGAAGGTCAAGTTGCTGGCTCCACCTCCCAGTGCCCGAATGGTGGCGGGCGAAAGCTCCTGCTTTTGAAACAGGACTGTCCGGCGATACCGTTCTAAACCGGAGAGTGGAACAGTTATTATTCCGCCTTGTGCATTGAGCAGAGGAGTATTGTCAGCGTTCAATGCCGGGCCGGTTCCTGCTAAGAACGAGAACGTTCCAGCAAAGTTCTTCTCCAGAGTTTCCTCGTCTGTCTCGCCCCGAATCCGGATGCCTGCCCGCATAGAATGACGGCCCGAAACATTGGAGAGGTTATTCTGCAGCTCCCACTGGTTCTGACGCAACGAATCCAAAGCTGAGGAAGAACTGCCACTCGTAAAAGCTTGATCAACAGAAATGCCCGGAGTCAAACTATTCGCCCGATAATTTATGCTCGTTCGAAGGAACTGAAACTTAGTTATATCTACCATCTGCGCCGTAAGTGCGGCGGTTTCGGAGACCTGCGTTGTTTGCTGCCTGTTAGAGACTTTGTAACCGGAGTCAGGCAGGGCGGAGCCACTTAGTCCCTCATCCGGGAGCGAGTAGCCTAGAGAAGAATAACGAACCATCAACGTATTCGTTTTGGTCAGGGTTAAATCTAACTGTGAACTCACTTGAAGACGTTTCTCGTAATCAGGCACGTTCTCAACCAGCGGTACTGGCAAAAGAGAAGGACTCAGAACCGTGGCACTTATCGCGTTCTTGAAGTTAATCTGAGTGCGCTCAGCCGACACAAAGAAGGAAGCCTTTTTGCCGAGTGGTCCTCCCAGGTTGCCGCCGAAAAGTTTAGAGGGGTCGGGCGGCAACGGTCTCGTGAAAGGATTAGTGCTGTCCCACCAGCCCGCGTCAAAATTGAGATAACTCTCTCCGTGTACCTGGCGTCCTCCAGCTTTTGTCTCCGCCTCAATACGATTCGTTGCCGGCCGGTCATTCTCAGCCGAGAAAGGATTGTCGTTGATTCGGATTTCGCGAATATTCTCCTTGGACGGCATCTGGTTATTGATGAATCCGTTTACGAAGAGCTGCGGATCAGTTGGCCCGAGCGCGGACGGACCTGCTAAAGCTTGCACCGCAGCGGCAAAGTCGGTAGGGTCATCCGGCAGTCCCGACAAGCCAGCGCCTCGTAACTGAATCGTGCTGGCGCTACTCTCCGGTTCGATGCTGAGAGGTTTATCGCCGGATACCACGACAATCTCCTGCTTCACAGGAGCAAGATCAAGCTTAAAGTTCTGGTGTATGTTGTCGGAGGCAGTAACTGTAAAAGAGCGGATGTCGTACGGCAGAAATCCTTTGGCTTGCACATGCACTGAGTATGCGCTCGGGGCTAAGTTGTGCAACAGGTAAACGCCGGCTTTGTTGGACCGGGTTCTTCTGGGGGCTTGACCCGAGGACTCAAAGGTGACCGTGGCTCCGGCAATAGGCGCGCCGGTCACATGTTTGACCTGGCCCTGGATGGTTGCGCCTCCCCCTTGAGCGAACAACGAAGGGCCCGTGAACAATGTGGCCAGCAGGAGTAAGGAAGCCCAATAGGGAGCAAAACTTAAGGGGCGCACAGCAAGTGCCCGCGATGATTGGATGAAGCTTGTCAGCAACGACCGCATTGTTTAGCTTGCTCGTGAACTTACGAGTCCGTGCAAGGGTGAAGAAGGAGGATCCAGCAGTTACGGTTAGTGCTCGCGTGTTAACTTCAGGCGGAATGAAGAATGTTAGCTGCCTTTGACTAGCATTGGCAGCAATGCTTCAACTTACACTTAATTGGAACTTTACTGTAGTTCGTAATAGTTCTCGGTTTAGAACGAACTTATTAGGTTAGGATTTGCGCGAGATAGGAGGGACAGCCATGTCCGGAGTCAAGTTCGGGCGGCGGCTGTGCCACTGTGTCGCCTGCTCATAAGCACGTCCCAGCGCCAAAATTTTGCCTTCGGAAAACCTTGGTCCCGCAATGGTGAGTCCGATTGGTAGGCCGTCCCGAAAGAATCCGCATGGCAGGCTCATGGCCGGGATACCGTACAGATCGAAAGCTATAGAATTCGAAGTAATCTCGGGCTCGCGCGGTCTGGGAGCTTCTTCCCGGTCAAGTTCATCATTTATGGTGCGAGGCGCAATACGCATGGTTGGCAGCGCGACCAGATCGAAGTCGGTAAATGCATCATCGATGGTCTTGCGCAGGCGAATCAGATCCCAGTTAGCGTTCACGTAATCGACAACTTTGCTCGAGCAAGCTTGGGTGGGATCGTTCAACTCTCGCTTGGTGTCCTCCACAACTCTTCGGGTCTGTAGCGAGTAGCCATCCGGATGCCGCCGATAGAGTGCCTCATGCACGGCCTCTACTTCACCGGATCGAACTGCTGTCCACGGCAGTTGCCCCACAGAAGGAAGCTGCACATTGCGGGTGCTTCTCATCAAACCCGATAACACTTTTATCGCTTCCTCGCTGACCGCAGCGATTTCAGGATCAAGATGGTCGAAAAATGGTTCGCGCGGAATGCCCAGACGAAGGCTGGACACGGGCTCGCGCATTCGTGCAACGTAGTCTTCCCTCGGGTGCTCTACGCTTGCGACATCCAGCTTGTCGTAGCCGGCCATCGCGTTCAACAGCAGCGCCGCATCTTCCACAGTTTGAGTCATTGGCCCGCAGTGATCGAGCGAGTAGATCAAGGGAAGAATCCCCCGCAGTGACACCAGCCCATAAGTCGGCATCAAACCGACAACGCTGCAGTAAGCGGCCGGCATTCGGATAGAGCCACCGGTATCTGTGCCGATTGCGCCGCATGTGAGGCCTGCAATCACTGCTACGGCCGAGCCGCCCGACGAGCCCGCCGGAATCCTGTCCAGCGCCCACGGATTGCGCACAGGACCGAAGTAAGTGGTGGCCGAACTGCCGCCCATTGCGAACTCATGCATGTTGGTTTTTCCAATAATTACCGCGCCGGCATTGCGCAGTTGCCCCACAACGAAGGCATCTTCGGCTGGAACCCGGTCGTCAAACAGAACACTTGCCGCGGTGGTTCTAATGTGCGCGGTATCGATGTTGTCTTTCACTGCGATCGGGATGCCGTGCAGCGGACCGTGGAACCGTCCTGCAGCTGCTTCTTTATCCAGCCGTTCTGCCTCAGCCAGCGCACTCTCACGCGCCACCGTTATGTAGGCGTTCAGCTTCGGGTTGTAAACGTCGATGCGCTGCAGCATGGCGCGAACGAGCTCGACCGAAGTTAACTGCCTGGCCCGTATCATCCGGCTCGCTTGCACCATGGAAATCGAGGTTGGTGGGAGGGCTAGCTGCTCGGCTTGCCGGTTCATAGCACGCAAGCCACGATTGGCTGCCACGCTGCCCATACTCAACGAAGCTGCGGTACGGAAAAATTGTCTACGATCAAGCCATGGGGCGTGCGTCATGCCCTTTCTTTGTATCAGGCGGCAAGCTTATGCCGGCTGCTCAGCGTTTCAGGCAAGCGCAGCCAGATGATGGCCGCCACTGTGAAAGCTATGCTCCCGGTGAGCATGGCTGCCTGGAGCCCAAACGCACCGGCCAGTGTGCCAGTGATGAGCGGTGCGAAGAAGCTGACCAGTCGTCCCCAATTAAATATGGATGCCGCGGTCGAGCGCAGGTGCGGCGGATAGAGCTCGGCCAGCCACGGTCCCCAAACCACGCTGGCGGAAAGAGCGAACCCATAGATGAAGCCGATACTCATCAAAAGCAGCCTGTAAGACGGCACAGTTTGATAGAAGATAATGCTCAGAGCCGCCAGAAAGAAGCCCAGAGCACCAAAGCGCCGCCCGATGCGATCACCGGTCCAACCCCAGAAGAAGCCACCCAGGATGTTGCCCACAAACTGAGCTTCCACCAGGTGACCGATGAGCACCGGCAGCAGATGTCGAACCTCCTGCAGGTACGTGGTCAACCAGCCGCTGAAGGCTTGATAAGCAAAGAAGTTCAGGCCGGTTAAAGAGGCGAGCATCAGCGTTTGTCGCCGGACGGATGGCGAGAACATTTCCGACAACGGAAAACGGGGCCGAGCCTTGCCGGAGGTCTCAATGCCGGAAGCCGGAATGATCGCGAACGCGAACAGCGCCAGGGCAATCGGCGGTACGCCACCAAGCCACAGCAGCAATCGCCAATCATGTTGGCCGAGATGGCCGAACGCAAAGCCTAACGTAATTACCGCAGCACTGAATACGCCATTCACTGCGCTGGCCAATCGGCCACGTACCGCAGGGGCAAACAGTCCGACATAGATTGCTACAACAATAGGAAAGCTGCCGCCGAGGAAGAGCCCAAGGACGAAGCGCTGTAGAAGCAACTGCAGGTAACTCGATACGGCAATGCCCGCCAGCAACAATGCGCCATAGCCGGCCATGATCACGACCAAAATGTTGCGCCGTCCAAACCGGTCCGCAAGTTGTCCCATGACAACCGCGCCGATCAGCGCTCCAGCCCCTTGCGCCGAATACGCTGAGCCTGCTTGGGTGAGGCTGAGCTTCAGGCTGGCGCGAAGATAAGGCCGAAGAACATCCACCGTGTTCCAGGCCCAGCTGTAGAAAAACTCAGCCAGCAGCAGGAATGCAAAAGCGGACAATCGCCGGGGAAGAGACGCGGTCGGTTGCCAAACAGCTCGAACCCTCGTCTTCTCGTTGTCCAGCGCGATGCTCATGGCGCTCCCCTTTTCAGCGCTCTCCTTCCAGCAAAGCTACGCAGCTTTCTCCAAGGTTCCCAGTTTGATCTGAACCAGCATGGAGAGTTCATCGTACACAACCCACTCATCCACAATCTTGCCGTCTTTGATATGGAGGTGCGTAAAACCCATCACCACCAGCTTGTTCCCGGTAGGCGCTCCGAGCGAACTATATCCGAAATGGTGCCCATCGAAGATCCAGCGAATGGCCACTTTCTCGCCGCCCTCCTCGCTCGGGTTAGAGCAGATATGTTGCGGGATGAAGGCGCCATCAGGAATCAGCGCCACCAGCCGCATGGTCTGTTGCAGCACTGCGCCCACTCCGTAAAGCTCACGCATCAGCGGCCCATGCCACTGGACGTTCGGCGTGTAAATCTGGTGAATCTTGCCAAACATCCGCTTGTTATAGATGTGGTGGAGCCAGCGTAGAACTTCGGCCTCGGTGTCGGTATGGGCGATGGACAGATCAGCTTCCGTCTCAGGCGGATACTGGCCCAGCAACCGGCGGTTCTCCGATACTTCCAGCACCGTCTCACCTTTCTCGAATTTTGCGCGTGCAATTTTCGAGGCGTACTCGTGCGGATCAATGCCGAGTTGAACCAGCTGCGCCATGTTGTCGCGGGCTAGCCACTCCCGATAGATCCGATTATTCAGGATCATGCAATCAACAATCGTGCGAGTCACAAAGCTGCGGCCCGTGGGCTTGCCGAACATGCCGAACTCGGTGTGCCGGCCGGTGCCATGCGTCATGTGCGACGTATAGAAGCCATCCACATCGTTACCGCGCCAGATTACTTCCGTTGCCATGCCGCGGCGGTCGGGCATCTCGACAATGCGCTGGATAGTTTCGCGCACAATGGACTCGCGGTCATACATGGTGCCCAGCGACCCGTAGAGCACGCAGTTGTGAGTATAGTGCGTGTAGATCAGCCCCACATCGCGCTCGTCCCAGATCTTATGGGTGCAGCGGACGATGTAGTCAACAATGTCGGTGTAGCACTCATCGAAGCCACGCATGCTCTGCGCACGCGGACGGTTTGTCGGCGCCAGTTCGGTGTAGTCGCGGCGCTCTACCTGCAGCACTGTGCCCGCGTCGTCTTTCCCTGCCAGCTGACCGTTGTCGTCGCTCATTGGACCTCACAGTAACATGAGCGTCGAGGCCTGCGATATGCCCGCGCAACGCCTGCCGTCGATACAATGAAGGTCGATTATCCTGGCGAGCGCGAACGCTGCCAAGAAGAGAAAAACTAGGAGTTGCCGAATGTCCAAGTGGAGCCAAGAAGGGATGAATGCTCGTCTGGTTCGCTATGCCGACCTGATCCCGTGCCGGACCGCTTTTATCGATACCCGCACGCCGGGGTCGACCGAGAAGGAGAACTTCACCATCATCGGGCCGGGCGTTTCAGAGAGCGCCGATCAGCACGTTCACATTCGCGAGCGGCACGGGTTCAACATCGGCGGCGCGCGCCAGCCTTTCGGGTGTGTGAACTCGCAGCACAGCCACGATACGGCTGAGGTGTTCGTGGTGCATTCGGGCCGCTGGCGTCTGCTGTTTGGGCCGAATAAAGAGGATGGGTCGATGGAGATTGGCCCTGGCGATGTGGCTTCGGTACCCATCCACATGTTTCGCGGCTTTGCCAAGCTGGACGAGGGCAAGGGCTTCCTGTGGATGCCGCTCGGGCAGGATGATCCAGGCAAAGTGACCTGGGCCCCGGCAGTGTTCGAGGCGGCTGCGGACCATGGGCTCAAGCTGGCCAAGGGTGGTCGGTTGATTGACACGTCGAACGGCAAGCATGAGCTCAAAGATGTGGAGCTGGAAGCAGCGCCGGATGAGAGCAGTCTTTCACAGCTGAAGACCCCGCCGATGGAGAAGCTGCGGCAATGTGTAGTGCGCGGAAGCGAGATGGTAGGCAATCCGGCTTCGCCACTAGCGGGTGAGGGCGTTGAGGAAGCTGGAGTGATTGTGCCGCAAGCGACGCGGGATGGCTTTCAACCAGGACCGATCGCCGGCTGGTGGCCGCATGATCTGAACCTGCGCCGGTTGAAGCTGGAGACCGGTGCCTATGTGCCGATGCATTCGCGGCAGGAGGTTGAGGTTTTATTCGTCCAGGAAGGCACGCTGGAGGTGAGCTGGGAGGACGGCTCGCTTCTGATGGGTGCGGGCGATACGTTGTCGGTGCCGGTGGGTCTGGCACATGCGTTCCGGAATACCGCTTCGGTTCCAGCGGCGGTGTTTGTTGTTCGGGGGACGGAAGATCCGGCAATGCCTAGCTTTGTTTCGATGCCTGTCAGCCAGGCCAGAAGTGCTCTGTAGCCCATTTAAGTGCGTCTACCGTCCCGGTCAAACGCCATCTAACGAGATCGACCAATCCTTTTATTGGATTTACTTAGCAAAGCCTCATCCATTCGACTTTGCCCGAACATTGCGAGTACTCTCTGTCTCATCTCTCGTCCAACATCGAATACTTGTAAGTTAGCAATTACGAGATCTCTGAGGACTATGAGCGCGAATCGATTGTTGGCAAATTTACGATGAAGGCGCTTGATGTCACTCAAAGGATACTCTTCTAGGTGATCTAGTTTGATAGCGAGGTCGACTAACTCCGCTGAATTGGTAGGACCGACAGAAGCTTTGGTATCAGCGTACGCACCTCTATCTATCTCTGCTGATCCTACGTTCATGGAGATCATATGGAAAACGGCGCTGCCCGCTATCTGGGCCACGACGGTGAGAAGAGTCTCTAATCGCTTTACAAGTTGATAGTCTTCAGAAGCCTTAGGCTCATGCTTGGCGAAATCGTCCCTCAGGTTCACAGTTAGATCGTTTAATGAATCCATTAAGGCCCGCAGTGTTCGCAGCCCAAGACGATATGTTGCTTCCAGGATGGCCAGTTTACGCTCGCCAGGAAGTGCGCCTGTGAAATTTCGTAGAACTTGTCCTAAGATTTCGATGCATCTTCGCGCGTAGTCGAGCTTTGTTGCAAGAGGAAGTTCAGACGAGTATCCTGCAGCCTCAGTCGAGATTTCAGCGGAGTCTCGGCCCTGATTTCCCTCAGCAACATTTACTTGGTCCTGAGACTCTCGACGCAATTGTCGATTGGCTGCTAGATCCTCTGACAGTGGAATTTGTCGCTCCAGTCCAGCGTGATCCTTATCGTTAAAAAAGGCGACTTCATCTGTGAGGTGACTCTCTTCAAACTCAGCTAGGATCTCACGTCCGTAACCAATCAGCTCATCTGTAAGTTCTTCATCGTGGGTTAAGTATAAGAAGAACATGAGGAAGGTTCCGTTTGAGCCATAATTCAAACCTCGCGCCAGACCACTAAGTTGAACACGAATCTTAGAATGCTCCGGTCCTCCGAGGCTATATTTAAAGTGCCTTGCAAGAAAGTATTGGAAGTAGTGCGTGTACCCAAAGAGATAGTTACCGGCCTGCCTTACAAGTACGCGAGCATATTCAAGATCCTTTAGTAAGGCGTTGACATCGATTTTGATTCGATAGCTTTTCGCATAATCACCAAGCATCTGCTCAACCGTACTAACTGGCAAAAAGTCGACTGACTCAGCAAACATGCGCGAAGCCACTTGCGGCAGAAAGGCAAATTTCTTATCCAGCTGCGGCTTGCCTGTAACGCTCGTATTCAAGGCCGTGGTGATTAAGACCTCATAGAGATAACCAAACGACCCGTTCTCAGGTAGGATGGTCATCTCTCGTTGTGCCGCCTGCAATATCGTCAGTACGAAAAAGGGAAGAGACGGTAACGTGTTCTTTCCTATAATCGTGGTGACCAATCGTTCAGTTTCTTCTATTCGTCTTGCATCCTCTTCGCCTGAACGTAAATCTAGTTCCAGCCATCTATCGATCAGCTTTCCTCTCAGCTCGAAGCTCATCTCCTTGAGAGATAAAGCCTCAAATCCCAACATTGCATTTCCCTGGCCTATTTGTCTTTGTAGCTGATCTAAGTAGGGGAGTCCGTTAAAAGATAGGACTATTTTCCCGAAGTAAGAGCAGGCAAGTTGGACTACTCTGTCTTTTCCTAGTATGCTTAGCGAACCGCTGTCCCAATCGTCCAAAAGGAGTGCTCGCCTTTCCCGTGGCAATTGTAAGTATCGTTCTATTGAATCTTGTCCGTAAGAGCCGACAATTTCAGAATTGATTACTTTCTCGAACTGTGATTGGCTGTCGTTAGCAAACGCATTTCCGGAAATCATTAAGGGATAAAATGTACCAGTGCGAAGCCACTCCTTGGAGAGGCGCTTCATTAACGAGGTTTTTCCGCTTAGAGCACCCCCCGCAATAATCAGCTTGGGTGTTTTCGTTATGTGTTCGAAGAGTAAGCTGCTCGATACTTTGCGCTCATTCTGAAAATCGGAGAGATCTCTCGCAGTAGCATCGGGGAAAATGAAGATTGCGTCAAGCGGAAGAAGTCCTTTCGTGGGATGAATCAGACCGATACCCGCATCCGAGAGCCTTGCCAGGAAAGCTGTAGCTGGAACAGGCAACGAAAGCCGAGATAAATGACGCTCGTATGGCAGCCAGTCTGAATCATTCGTGGAAACGTAATGTCCCCGATGCCAAGAATAAGTGATGACACGCCGCTTAGACTCTGCCAGGTCACACACTATAACCCGGAATCCGCTTTCGTTAGGATTCTCTCGACTCTGTAGAAGCGCACCCTCTGAATAAAAAACTTTCTCACCTGCCAAATTGTTTTTAGTAAAGCCGTGGTCGTAATGCTGATGTCCCGTGAGCACGATTTCAGAGGTGCTTTCAACGTAATCCCGGAAAGCTACTGCAACATCCGCTTGCAGCCAGTTGTACGGGTGGTGGAACATGGAGACGACGAGATCGGGTGCGTTCTGCCCAAACGGTGCGTTTCGTAGCACATCCATTGGAACCAGGAGCTCCTGGCTTTCTTCTCGCTTCGAACAGATAGCAGTGTTGTACAGTCTGAATGCTAGCTCCCTGGGTCCTAGCTTAAATATTCGCTCCGCAAAAATACGTTCTGGATCACTTTCGGGAAGGTTGAAAAGCGATGAGGTAAATTCGAAGTAATTAGTTTGAACGCTGAGCAGGCTTGTCATTAAGGGCTCATCAGGCACAGCAGTTTGCATCGTGGAAGCAATGCCTTGACACAGAACATTTCGAAGTGCCCGTTCGTTCCCAGGCAGCTGGCAGTCGTGATTACCGGGGACGGAAATGATGGAAACCGTGTTTCCTTCTTGGTACGCGGTTATGGTCCTACGCAATTCCTCAATGAATGCTTGGGCTGCAGTGTACTCTTCTCGCGCTCCCGTATTGGCTATGTCCCCAGAAATAGCTAGGATGTACTCGTGGCAGCTAGGATCGGCGCTACAAATTGCAGATGCTAAAGCGTTCAATCTTCGCTCAATCTCATTTGGGCCGAGGCCAAAATGTAAATCACTCAGGTGAACAATTGACACGCACATACGCGGGAAGTTTACCAGACATTCTTAATCAGAATCGAGTATTGGCTAGAGTTGAACTGCTAAATAAGATCAGGTATCTGTCATGTTCAAAGCGATTTACTGTCTTGAACGACATTGATTTCTAACTTAAATACTATTCCTGTAACCGACCTTCGCTGGCGTTAGTTCAAAGCGTGTCACGCTCTGACATTTAAAGCACCGTCTGTCGTTTGAACCGTATCGCCGCCGCGTTCCGGTGACCCATCAATCCCTCACTGCCACTCTGCCTTATCGCCGGCGGAGCTACAGTGTGAATCGCTCCATCCTCCAGCCACTGATGCGTGGCAATCTTCACGTAAGAACCAACCCACAACCCACCCGTATACCGTCCCGCCCCCATTGTCGGCAACGTGTGGTTCGTTCCAACACACTTATCCGAATAAACAACACTCGCGTTCTCTCCAATAAATAGCGAACCATAATTGCGCAGCTTCTTCGCCGTCGCGTGCGGGTCGGCGGTGTGTACCTCGATGTGCTCAGCGGCTACTTCATCGGAATACTGAATCATCGCTTCTTCGTTCTCGCACACAACAATCTCGCCGTAATTGGTCCAGCTCTCTCCGGCAATTTGCGCAGTCTCCAACGTCTTCAGCTGACGCAACACTTCGGCGGCAGTGGCTTCAGCAAGCGCTCGGTCAGTCGTAATCAGCCCGACGCGGGTGCGGACGTCGTGCTCGGCTTGGGCCAGTAGATCAGTCGCGATCAGTTCGGGGTTTCCGGTTGAATCAGCGACGACGAAGATTTCTGAAGGTCCAGCCAGCTGATCAATACCGACCGGGCCGAAGACCTGGCGCTTAGCTTCATTTACAAACGCATTGCCCGGGCCCATGATCTTGTTGACTCGGGGCACGCTCTCGGTCCCGTAGGCCATGGCGGCGATGGCTTGCGCTCCACCGATGCGGAAGATGCGATCAGCGCCGGAGAGATGGCAGCCGGCAATCATGGCGAGATGGGCGTTCGGGGGCAGGCACGCAATCACTTCGTCGCAGCCAGCCACCTTGCCCGGCACGATGGTCATGATGGGCGCGGAGAGCAGCGGGAACCGACCCCCTGGCACATAGGCGCCGACGCGCTCGATTGGGATAACGCGATGGCCAAGGTGCAGGCCGGGCAGCGGTTCAATCTCGAGCGGGAGGATGGTGGCAAGCTGCGCCTGGGCGAAGCGGCGGACGTTGTCGATGGCGAACTCGGTATCAGCGCGGGTCTGCGGATCCAGGCCGGCAACTGCGGATTCACGGTCGGCCGCCGATACTTCAAAATGCGCAAGTTCAGACTTATCGAAACGGCTGGAGTATTCGCGAACGGCTGCATCGCCGCGGGTACGGACGTCGGCCAGGATCTGCGTCACCAGGTTCACGACATCGCCGGTGTCCACCAGCGAGCTGCGTTCAGGCGCTTTGATGTATGTAACACGTCCCTCGAAACCGTCCGGAGAACTACCTATGGGCATACTTTCTCAGGATGCCATGTCTGCGCAGATTCAACGTGCGCCGGCTCGAACCTGCGCGGCCAAGTCATTGGCACCAGCCAACAGAAAGCTATGGTCAGAGCCGAGCAGAAACAGCCTTGCGCCCTTGGCACGCCACGCTGGAACATCCCCGATGCGCGCGAGAAACATACCAACCGGGCGACCGTGGGCGCGGCCAGCAGTACAGACTGCGTCGGCTGCTGCGACGACTCGCTCATCATCCTGGCTCTCCGCGCCATAGGCAACGGTCAGATCGACACGGCCAACGAACAGGGCGTCCACGCCATCCACCTGGGCGATTGCATTGATGTCGTCCACCGCCTCTGGATCTTCAATTTGAATAACCACCACGGTACTTTGCGCACTTGCCGATAGATGGTCAGCCATGGGGCGAGTCGTGTATCGGGCAGCACGCGAAGAGCCGGCATAGCCGCGTCCACCAGGGCCGTAGTGACTGACGCGAACGACAGCGCGTACTTCGTCCACCGAGCGGACATGCGGCACAAGAACCCCGGTGGCGCCGCAATCGAGCGCGTTCAGAATGTGCTCGGGGGCAGAGCTGGGCACACGCACGAGGACGTCGAGGTTCGCTGCTCGCGCGGCCATGACACAGACGTCAATAGTAGAGCGGTCAAACGGAGCATGTTCGGCATCGAGGCAGATGCAGTCAAGTGAGGTTAGGCCGAGAACC
The DNA here is from genome assembly GCA_964248405.1 of uncultured Bryobacteraceae bacterium. Taxonomy (GTDB): domain Bacteria; phylum Acidobacteriota; class Terriglobia; order Bryobacterales; family Bryobacteraceae; genus Bog-105. The sequence goes on along the minus strand of CAXTYH010000007.1, from coordinate 84,263 downwards.
TCGACAATGATCGGCGATGGCGTTTTGACGAACGTGCCGACACTCAACTCGCCCGCGCGCAGCCTTGCCTTGAGTTTGCCAGTCATGCAGCGCGCTTCCATAGACGATCGCTTGCAATAGCTGCGCCTTCCGCAAGCGCGTGCAGCTTGGCATAAACGATGTCCGGGTCAACCGCGCCAAAGCCGGCAAAGGTAGAAAAGCCACAGTCAGTGCCTGCGATGACCCGGTCACGCCCAACGATGTTGGCGAACTGCTCAATGCGTTGCGCCACCACTTGCGGATGCTCAATGAAGTTAGTGGTGGAATCAAGGACGCCCGGAATCAGGATCTTGTCATCCGGAATCAGATGCTTCAGCTCGACGAAATAACGCCAGTCGTGTTGATGGCGCGGGTTCGATGTTTCGAACAGCAGCCCCTGCGGCTTGGCCTTCATCAACGTAGGAAAGATGACGCCCATTTCCACATCGCAATGGTGCGGCCCTTCATAGTTGCCCCAGCAGACATGCATGCGGACACGCTCAGCGGGAACATTGCGCAGAGCATGATTGAGCACTTCAACATGGCGCTCGATCAGACCGAGATACTCCGATTCGCTACGGTCCTTGTACATCATGTGACGACCAAGCCCCAGGTCAGGGCTATCGAGTTGGAGAATCAATCCCGCTGCAGCGATCGCTTCATACTCCGGACGCATCGCTTCGCCAAGAGCTTCGAGGTAGGCGTCCTGCGTCGGGTAGTAATCATTGGGCTGAAAAAGCGCAATCACGCCGGGCGAGGCAGCATTCATGAACGCAGCGGTAGGACGATGATGCGCGAGTGCCTGCTGCAAATGCGCCACGTCGTCTTGGAGAGGCGCAAGCGTAAGGGGCGCAATGGGGCCGACACAGCGAGGCCGACGATATGTAGGCGTGCCGCCCGAAGTAGCCTGACGTTTCAAGAAGCCAGGGAACGCCTCGAGATCGGCAGGCGGTTTGCGTTCGCTATCGCCATCGAAACCGCTGATACGGTCTTTGATGTAAGTGGCGTATGAGATCTTAGACATCTCACCGTCGGAGACCAGGTCGACTCCGGATGCGACCTGGCGAGCAACGCAGCCATCCACGGCCCGGGCCATGACTGCGTTGAACTCAGCAAGATCGACCAATTCGCCGCGCTCGCGCGCAAAGATCAGTTCAGTGACGTCCGCCCCACGAGGGAGCGAGCCTACATGTGTGGTGAGAATGCGTTCGCTGCTACTCATTCGAAACTTATGGCAAGACCGATCAGTCAGCCGTCCAGCCGCCATCCACAACCAGGCTTGTGCCGGTAACCAGCGCGGAAGCAGATGTGGCCAGGAACAGAACAGCGCCCATCAAATCTTCCACCTTGCCCAGACGGCCGAGCTTAATCTTGGCGAGGATGCTTTGCATAAAGCCTTTGTCTGCTAAGTAGGGCTCAATCAGCGGCGTCTCTGTGAAGGTAGGCGCAATGGTGTTGGAACGAATGCCGTGCGGAGCCAGTTCGATTGCGAAGGTTTTGCTCATGCCTTCCAGCCCCCACTTGGAGGCGCAGTAGACCGAACGGTTCACGCCGCCGACATGGCCCATCTGCGAACTGATGTGGATGAGAGAGCCGGGCCGTCCAGCCGCGATCAAGCCACGCGAAACCGCCTGTGCAATGAAGAATGCGCTGCGAAGATTCAGGTTGACAATGGCATCGTAGTCGTCCATCGTCACATCCAGCATGGGTTTCGGACGATTTGTGCCGGCATTGTTCACCAGCACATCGAACGGACCAGCGCGTTCGATAAATTGGCTTGCACTAGTGATGTCGAGCACGTCAAGCGTAAGAGTCTCGGCTTCACCACCTGCTTCACGAATGGCACTAGCCGCCCCTTCTATGTCGCCGGGCGAACGTGCCACCAGCGTAACTTTCGCGCCGGCTTGAGCGAGCGCGGCAGCAGCAGCTAAGCCAATGCCGCGGCCAGCGCCGGTAATGAGAGCGGTCTTGCCACCTAAGCGGAAAGAGGGTGTCTGCGGAAGGGTCACTTATTTAGTCTCGACGTACGTGGCCGCTTCCGCTTTGCCGGCGTAAGGAATGTCGCGGCCTCCGTAGCGGCGCACGCGAATGTTTGCTTGTTCTCCATGGCCGGCAAAGCCTTCCAGTGCGCACAGGCGCGAGCAGTATTCGCCGACGGTCGTCGAGGCTTCGTCAGTCAGCACCTTTTGATAGGTGCACGTCTTTAGAAACTTGCCGACCCAGAGACCACCGGTGTACCGAGCGGCTTTCTTCGTGGGCAGCGTGTGGTTAGTGCCGATTACCTTGTCGCCGTACGCAACATTGGTGCGAGGTCCCAGAAAAAGTGCGCCATAGTTCGTCATGTGCTGGAGAAAGTAGTCAGGGTCGCGCGTCATCACCTGCACATGCTCGGAAGCAATCTGGTCCGCGATCCTCACCATCTCGGCATCTGACTCGGCGATGATTATCTCGCCGTTCGTCTCCCATGCCTTACGCGCTACATCTGCGGTGGGCAGAATTTTAAGAAGCCGGTCGATCTGCGACAGCGTGTCGCGGGCCAGTTGCTCTGATGTGGTGAGGAGAATCGCAGGGCTATCGGGGCCATGTTCGGCCTGGCCTAGCAGGTCGGTCGCACAGAGTTCGCCGTCAACCGAATCATCAGCAATAACAAGCGTCTCCGTGGGCCCGGCAAACAGGTCAATGCCCACGCGTCCGAACAGCTGGCGCTTTGCTTCAGCGACAAAGGCATTGCCAGGACCCACCAGCATGTCTACCGCAGCAATGCTCTCAGTGCCAAGCGCCATGGCTGCAATCGCCTGTATGCCGCCCAGGCAATAGATCTCGTCAGCACCCGCCAAGGCTTGAGCAGCGACAATGGCCGGAGCCGGTTTGCCTCCGAACGGCGGCGCACAAGTGATCACGCGTGGAACCCAGGCGACCTTCGCCGTCACAACAGACATATGCGCAGAAGCAAGCAGCGGATACTTGCCGCCGGGCACATAACAACCAGCCGCGTTTACGGGAATGTGCTTGTGGCCGAGAATAACGCAGGGCAGTGTTTCGACCTCGACCTCCTGCATGCTCCCACGCTGTATCTGTGCGAAGTTGCGGACCTGTGCTTGAGCGAACCTGATGTCAGCCAAGTCCTGATCCGTCAGGCTGTCGATGCACTCTTCAATTTCGCTACCGGTCAGCCGATAGCTTTCGCGATCCCACTTGTCGAACTTGCCCGATAGCTCACGCACGGCCGCATCACCACGAGCGGTGACGTCCGCCAGAATCGCTTCCACTGTGTCGCGAACCTGTTTGTCGCGATCAGCTTTTGCTTCAGTCGATGCTCCACGCTTCAGGTAATTCGCCATTGATTTTTTAAGCTCCGGTCCCGGACAAGAAAGGCGACATGGGCAATTGACGAATCCGTTTACCCGTTGCCGCAAAGATGGCAGAACCAATGGAGGGAGCCGAGACAGTGATGGGCGATTCGCCCGCGCCAGAAGACGCAATGTCGCGGCGGTCCACAAGAATCACTTCAATTTCGGGAACATCAGTAAACCGCGGCACACGATACTTCGACAGCCGATCACTCAGGATGCGAGTCCAGTCAAACTCGAGTTGCTCAAACAGTGCGCCGCCGATACCTTGAATGATTGCGCCTTCCACCTGGTTCGACAGAATATCAGGATTGATCACCGCGCCGGCATCGAAAGCCGCGACCATTCTTGTCAGATGCACCGTACCACCACCAACCTGCGCCTCCGTGAACAGCGCAAGGTGACCGCCCTTCTCAACATTGCAAGCTAAGCCGTAACCGACACCATTACCGCTCTTACGCTTGCCCCATCCAAAACGCTCGGCAGCTCGTTGGAGAACAATTTTCAGCCGTTCGTTATCCGTGTTGCTAAGGCGAAACTCCAGCGGGTCTAAATGGAGCGATGCGGCAATTTCATCAACGTGCGTTTCACGCGCGAAATTGTTTCCGACCGCTGCCAGCGACCGGTATGAGCCTTGGCGAACGGGCGACTCTGACGCGTGATACGCAGCGTAACGGTTCGCAATCCGATATGGAGGAGTAAGCGAGGCTGCACCTCCGTTGTAGTTGTGAAACTCCCAGGCAAGAATTTTCCCGTCCGAGCTCACGCCGCTGCGAACTTCCATAACAGCCGGGGGACGGCAATAAGACTGAGTGAATTCATCCTGCCGTGTCCAGGCGAGACGAACAGGTCGATCTGAACCTTGTGCCAGGCGCGCTGCTTCCAACTCACATTCAGAGTTATGTTTCGCGCCATAGCCCGAACCGGTATCCGAAACAATAATCCGAACGGACTTTTCCGGGACACCGAGTGCTTTTGCGATCTCTCCTCGGACGACGAATGGAGCCTGCGTGCCGCAGTGAACGGTAACCTGACCGTTCTGCCAATGAGCAACAGCGGTTCTGGCTTCCAGTGGCACGTGAGTGATAGGAGAGATTTGATAAGTCGCCTCAAGATGATGTGCCGCGGCAGCTGTTCCATCCGCTAATGAGCCGTCTTGGATGATTGCCGGGTAGCGGCCAAACTCCTTCGCCTCGGGTGGCTTTGCATTCGCTTTCAGATCACGAAAGACATGTTGTGGATCGCCAAGCTCGCCGTTTGTCCAATGAGCATTGATGAGCGCCAGAGCGGCGTTTGCTTCGGTAGCTGTTGGCGCTGTGACGCCGAGAAAGTTGCCGGAGTGAATGACGCGCACATTGTCCAGGCGTTCGGCTTTCGAAGCGGCAAAGGAGATCAGTTTGCAGCGATGGTTGGGAGGACGAACGACGCGGCCATGCAGTACGCCGTCAAAGGTGAGATCGGATGAGTAGCGATGCGAACCTGAAACGATTGCCGCTCCATTCACGTTCGGAAGAGGCTTGCCGCAAACCTGCCAATCTTGCGGCTTGATAACAGGCGATGAACCGCTAACGGCTTGGGCAAACAGAGGGCTCTGGGCAAGATTGCGGTAGGAGTAAATTAGGCCATCCGGTCCGGCAATCTCACCGTTAACTAACGTCAGGCTTGCCGGGCTTATCTTCCACTCGGAAGCGGCACTCTGGCATAAAACTTCGCGCATGGCGGCGCAAGCTTGCCGTATCACGGGCACAGTCTCCGGAGTCGTCAAACTACCCCACGTTCCACCGTCATCCGGTACAAGTGCGGTGTCGCCCATAATCGACCGAACCTGCGCTGGCTGAATGCACAGCTCCTCAGCCGCAATCTGAGTCAGTGTAGTGCGAATACCTTGACCGCACTCTACCTTTCCGGTGAGCAGTGTTATGGTGCCATCGTTACCAACGTGCAGACGCGATGTTAAAAGTGCCCGCTTTTTTGGACCAACTTTTTCCTCGTCCGCTTGCGCGCTACCGAGTGTGAACAGGAATAGAACTCCCGCGCCTAATCGCCCAAGAGCTTCGCGCCGCGATGGGCTGCTCTCCTCAGGTTCACGAAGCAATTGATTAGGCATGAGTGATGTCCTGCGACGCCTGCCGAATTGCCTTGATAATGCGCCCATACGTTCCGCAGCGGCAAACATTTCCGTTCAGCTGCGTGCTGATCTCTTGCACAGTCGGATGCGAGTTCTTATTCAGTAATCCGACACTGGCCATGATCATGCCGGGAGTGCAGTAACCGCACTGAAAAGCAGAATGATCGAGAAACGCCTGCTGCACCGAATGAAGGTTGGAACCTTGTGCGAGACCCTCAATTGTCTGCACCGGACGCTTGCCTATTTCAGAGATCGGAGTGATACAGGAGTGAACCGCATGGCCATCGACAAGCACAGTGCAGGCCCCGCATTGTCCCTCTCCACACCCCGGCTTAGCCCCAGTCAGATGGAGGTTTTCGCGAAGGATCGAGAGTAGGGAAGCACCCGGCTCTACAGTGACTGCGTGATCTTTACCGTTTACATTCAGGTTCAGGCTGATCATCAAGTGCTCTCTTCGGTACAGAGTGATGATATCGAGGTCGCTTGATCTAAGTGCAATACGCGCGGCTTCGACCGGTCGAGCTTTCAGCCGAAACACGAGTGGTTCAATGGGTGTCAAGCTTAGCGAGCGGGACACGACAACGTTGCCGGTGGGAAGCAGTCAGATCGGAGCAGACGCTACGTGGAATCGAAACCGCCATTATCGCTTAGGCCGCCTACTATAATCAGAGCCGTACTGGCGCGTCCAACAGGTAACCAAGTGAACTCTTGCTTAGGACAGAGAGCGGTGACAAGAGGGCGGTGCCGATGATCAGCGATGAAGAGCTACTGCAGTTGTCTCGCGCCGGAGACAAGCTGCGCCTGCCCTTTACCGGAGAGCGGGTAGTACCCGGTGCCGTGGAAGCGCAACTCTGGAAGGAGCATATCTCGCGTTATCGATTTGCCTGTCTTTTTGCCGGTGGCAAGCGTGTGGTGGATGTAGGTTGTGGTACCGGTTACGGGACGGAGTTACTCGGTAGGACAGCAGAGGTTGCAATTGGCTTTGATTATTCTCCGGATGCGATCTGCTACAGTTCGGCCAGCTTTCCGAATGCCCGGTATCTCTGTGGTTCGGCTACTAACTTCCCACTTCGATGCGAGTTCTTTCACTTGGTGACAGCCTTTGAAGTCATCGAGCATCTGGCTGACTGGAACGCTCTTATCGAAGAGTCGGCCCGCGTGTTGACGCCTGATGGAGCTTTGCTGGTCTCGACTCCCAATAAGGAGTACTATGCTGAAACTCGCGGCAACTCTGGACCGAATCTCTTTCACGTACATGAGTTCGAGATACCCGAGTTCGAGGCTGCACTAGGCCGCGTGTTTCCTTTCGTTCAGATTCTGGCGCAAAATCAGCAGGAATGTATCACTTTCACCGGTGAAGTACCGGCTCAGCATGCGACCGCTTCCATTCCACCCACAGACAATCTGGCGAATGCTCATTTCTTTCTGGCTGCCTGTAGCTTTCAACCGCTAATTGTTCCATCTTTTGCCGACATTTCAAGTACCCATAACCTGCTTCGTGAGCGTGAGAAACACATCCGCGGTCTGCAAGGTGAGCTAGCGGACGCACAAGGTAAGCATAGTGGCTTAGTCGCCGAGAGACAGCGGTTATCAGAGGAACTAGAAATTGCCCGTCAACAATCTCAGTCATCACTTCGAAGGGTTGAGGATACTCTCGCTGCGGCTCAGCGACAATTGGAAGACCTTCAGTTGGAACAGAAGCAAGCCAGGAGTTCAGGTTGGGTACGTTTGGGCCATAAGCTTGGCGTAGGGCCTTGGAGTAACCGCGGAAAAGGCTCGGGGTCTCGGTCCTGATTGATGAAGTGAAAGGTAACTGAAAGCGCAGTCGTTGTTGTCGAACTGCGGCTCCTAGCCGTTGAGTTAGATAGTTAAGAAGCACATGAAAACATATTTGTTGACGGGCGGATCCGGTTTCTTTGGAACGGTGATGAAACGCCGCTTACTGGCTGACGGGCATCACGTGGTGAACGTCGATCTGTACGCCGACGAGGATCGCCACCCGAATCTAGAGTCCATTCAAGCGGACATAGCTGATCGCACCGCAATGGAAGAGGTTTTTAGCCGGCATCGCCTTGATGGTGTATTTCATATTGCAGCCATGCTCGCGCACGCTGTGGAAAGCCGGGATAGATTGTGGAGAAGCAACGTCACGGCCACAGAAGTTGTCGCCGACCTAACCCGCAAACATCAGATCCGTAACTTGGTATTCACTTCCTCAAATTGTCTTTGGGGAACGGCTTTCTGCCGCCCAGTTTTGGAAACCGATACACCAGCGCCAGTGGAAGTTTACGGCCTCTCTAAATGGGAGGGCGAAAAGATACTGGCCCGCTATAGTTCCGACGTTAACGTGGTTACAATTCGCTGCCCCACCATTATTGATTCCGGCAGGCTTGGGTTACTTGCAATCCTGTTTGAATTTATACAGGAAGGACGGCGCGTTTGGACCGTGGGGAAGGGAAGTAATCGTTATCAGTTCATTTACGCGCAGGACTTGGCCGAAGCGATTGTCCGGGCCGGGAACCACGATAAGTCAGACGTGTTTAACATCGGTTCAGATAACGTGAAATCGCTTCGAGAAATCTATCAGTATGTTATTGCAAAAGCAAACAGCAATTCGCGGGTAAGTCAATTGCCGGAGAAGCTCAGCCTGGCCGCTATGCGGATCGCGCATAATCTGAAAATCTCTCCTCTGGGCCCATATCATTACAAAATGATCGCTGAAGACTTTTTGTTCGACACGTCGAAGATAAAGCGGGAACTATCCTGGCAACCGACTCTGACAAACGAGGAAATGCTCTGGCGCGCGTATAGCTACTTTGCCGCAAATCACCAGGAGATCAAGAGCAGAGTCAACGTGTCTGCACACAAGCAGGGTGCAAAGATGGGAGTTATCCGGCTCCTGAAAAGTCTTTCGTGACAGCCACGTCATATAGGGTTTCTGATCGACTCCAAACCAGTGCAAAACAGCGAGACAAATCAGCCTTTACTTGGCTTTGCCTGTCTGTTTTTCTCCTCAAATTGTTGTTCCTACTTCTTGACCACAAACCCGGATTTCATTTCGGCGATTCGGGTGCTTATCTTGCTACAGCAGCCGTAAAGTGGATACCTCCAGATAGGAGCTTTGCTTATGGCTTTTTTATTCGACCGTTTACTCTCCCGTTCCACTCGCTTCTTCCGTTGCTCATCCTACAAACGTCGATGTCGGCGATAGCTAGCACCATTGCTGGAGTTCTCTTGCACGAATTCTGTGGGGCCAGCCTTCGGGTGTCGGTAGCCTTCGCCTTGCTGTCCGCGGTTGAGCCTCTGCAACTCATGTCAGAGCGCTATGTCATGGTGGAAGCCTTCGGAACCTGCGGATTCGCACTTTTTACTTTGGCTTGCTTCTTCTACTTACGGTCTAAGTCTCTCTTGACACTTTTCCTGTGTCAGGTGCTCGGCGTTCTGCTCATCAGCCTTCGAATCAGTTTTCTTCCCTTAGTCGTGCTGCTTTCGATAGCTCTGCCGATTCTGGCTGAGGTAAGTCGCGCCCGTACTCGCGTGGGTTCGCTGATTGTTAGTCTACTGACGGCAATCCTGGTCACCCAAGCACTGCTTCTTGGATATAGGCACTTATACGGCTTCGTTGCCGAGACAAAGCCGGCTTACATGTCGCGTGATGGCGATTTCCTGGTAGCCGACATGGCGCCAATCATCCAACCCGCCGATTTTCCGATTGCTCCCAAGAGAAATCAACTCTTCCGTAACATAACAATTCCGCTATCGGGGATAGATCATCGTCGGTTACACCGCTGGCTTCCGGGCGGTATCTGCGCGGCCATTCTCGACGTCTCTGGGGAAAACGAGGAAGTTGCGAACCACCTTGCTCGCGAGACTGCCTTGAATGCAATGAAGCGCGATCCACTCGGGGTAGTAGGTTTGGCTTTCCGGACTTACAAAGAGTTTTTCGAATATCGCAAGGTCGAGTGGGCTTTAAAAATCCAACAGGGTAAATTTGTGGAACCGACCCCAAATGACATCGCGATGATTGAAAGATGGTTCGGCTTCGATGCCAGTGAGCGACGATTTCACTCACTCACCCAGCGCTGGGAAGCTTTGGCGGCGCCGTGGTGCTGGTTTATGTTGCTTCTGCCATTTGGTTATTCACTCGAATTAGTTATTAACTGGCGGCGGGCTTTACGGTCAGATTATTTATTGCTGCTTATGGCGTTCACCATTTTGCTCGCAGCAATCGGGCCTGTAGACATAGCAAACCCGCGGTACTTAGTTCCGCTACCTTGGCTGTCTGTTTTGATCCTTGGCGTGATCTACTCAAGGTTTATCTCGAGCTCATTTCAATTACGTAAAGGTGCTGGACGTTGAGAAAAAAGTACGTGTATGTTGCGGTTCTCTTTCAAGCGGTAGCTTCGACACTCCTGGCTTGTCCGGTGTGTCACACCCGAATCGGAGAGCAGACGCGTGCAGGCATTTTTAACGCCTCGTTTGGATCAACTCTGCTGTTAGTACTTACACCGTTCCCTATTCTTTTTCTAGCCGTCAGGTACCTGCTTCCTCTACTCCCGGTTAGCAGCACTAAGAATCATGGCTGAGAACAAGGCCCAACTCGACCGGAACCAACGATCCGTTCTTGCTGCGGGAATTTGGATCGGTATCGGCATGGGCGGCTTTGTAGACGGAATTCTTTTTCATCAGATATTGCAGCTACACAGTTTAGTGTCAAATTGGATTCCACGCAGCAACCTTGTTAACGAACAGATAAACATGTTCTGGGACGGAATCTTTCACGCCTTTACCTGGATCACTACTGGCATTGGGATCTCCAAGCTTTGGCGCAGTCTTCGGTACAGCGGAACGAACGTGAAGAGTGGAAGCTTTGTTGGTGCAACGCTGTTTGGCTGGGGTCTTTTCAACGTCGTCGAAGGTGTAATAGATCACCAACTCTTCCAGCTCCATCACGTGTACCAGAACGGCAGTCACCTTATCTGGGATTTTGTCTTTCTTGCCTTCGGTGCGTTGTTGCTACTTGTTGGTTGGTCCCTAATGCGGCGTGTTTCTCCGTCGTAGCTCTGAGCTGAAAGCGCAACGATTGGGTAGAATAACCACATCTGACGCGAGACACCGTGACAATCAAAACTCTTTTGCTCTCCAGCTTGTTAGCTTCGACAGCCCTGGCCCAGGATACTTCTGCGGTGGCGATTATACAGAAATCCGTAGCTGCCAATGCCCGTGACTTCAAGGCTGCTCCGCTCTACTCGCATAAAGAACGTCAAATGACCAATCACGGCCCCCGGGAGGTCCTGGTCGAAATGATCGACGGTTCGCCCTACAATCGTTTGCTGAGCGTGAACAATCAACCTCTTTCAGCACAGCAGCAAGCGTCAGAGAAGCGGAAGGAAGAAGGGGAGGTAAGTAAAAGGCATGCTGAAAGCCCGGAGCAGCGCCGTCAACGTATCGCCCGCTACCAGAAAGATCGCACTCGGGATCAGAAGATGCTCGATCAATTGACAGAGGCTTTCACCTTCAGCCTGCTTGGCCAGGAAGAACTCGATGGCTTTCATGTTGATCACTTAAAGGCAACTCCACGGCCCGGATACAAACCTCCGAATATGGAAACTCAGGTTCTGCCGGCCATGGAGGGAGAACTATGGATCGATCAGAAAAGCTCTCAATGGGTAAAAGTGGTCGCGACAGTAATTCGGCCGGCTTCCATAGAAGGCTTCTTGGCTCAAGTCGAGCCCGGTACGCACTTTGAGCTAGACAAGAGGCCAGTCGGGAATGAAGTTTGGTTCCCGTCGCACTTCGCCATGAGCTCTAAAGCAAAGGTTCTGTTTCTTGTAAACCATGACTCTAGTGACAACGAAAGCTTCTTCGACTACGTGCGGGCCGGGTCTTAGAAACTATTGTTCCCGAATGGTCAGTGGTTTATCCGCTGATTGGTTCACCAGCTTCTGATGCGCTCCGCTGGGCCAGTCGATCTCAAGCGCATCTATCTGCTTGGCTGAGCCTAATCCAAAGTGCAAGCGTAAGTCACTTTGCGACAAGTAACTTCCACCGCTTCGGACTTCACTCAACTGGGCATGATCGCCAGTTGTCAATCGAACGCGTGCACCGATAGCACTTCTGTTAGAGCGCGTTCCCACTAGCTTCAGCAGCGCCCAGTGATTCTGGGAAGGTGACAACTGCGTCAGCAGCGTCGGCTTTTCATTCTGGTTATTGATGGCGATTGCTATGTTGCCTTCGCTATTCATATCACCAAAGGCGGCACCCCGTGCGGAGTGCTTCTCGAGTATGCCTGGTCCGGCGCGCTCAGAGACATCCCGGAATTTTCCATCGTGTAAGTTCTGATAGAGAATGGCTCTGTCCTTATAGTGAACGTCAATCCCAAGCCGGTCCACTTCGGGAAACGCATGGCCATTCACCAGGAAGAGATCTTTCCAGCCATCGTTGTCGAAGTCAATGAAGCCTGAGCCCCAACCAACAAAGCGGGTGTTCTGGCCGAGTCCTGCATCCAGCGTTACATCGTCGAAGTTGCCTTTTCCACGGTTGCGATACAACGTCTCAAACTCGTCGGAGAAGTTACTGCGAAAGATACTTTGGTGTCCATCGCCCGAGTAGTCGGCTGCGTCGACGCCCATTCCAGACATTGCTTTTCCGTTCTGGTCAAAGGCAACGCCGCGCAGCACACCTTCCTCCTCAAACTTTCCGCCTCCCTTGTTGATGTAGAGCAATGAGGGCGTCTGGTCGCATGCAACGTAGATATCCGGCAAGCCGTCCTCATTAAAATCTCCAGTTAGCACGCTAAGCCCGTAATGGCCCTCGGGTTCAGCGACGCCCGATGATTCAGAGATATCAGTGAATGTTCCATCTCCGTTACTTCGGTATAGGATGTTGCGAGCAAATGGCAAGCCGCGAGGGCCGCACGCGACAGGTATGCCGCGGTAAAAACAGAAAGGGTTTGCGCCCGGTTTCGGCGTAGTTACAGGGTCAAACTCCAGATAGTTAGCAACAAACAAATCTAAGTGACCGTCACCGTCAATGTCGGTGAACGCGCAACCGGTGTTATAGCGAATCCCGGTTTGTTGTAAGTGAGCGGCTCCGGTAACCTCCTGAAATCTCTTGCCGCCCAGATTGCGGTAGAGATGATTGCTGCCCCAGTACGTAACAAAGAGGTCTGTAAAGCCATCGTTGTCATAGTCGCCAGCGCATACTCCTTGCGCCCAACCGGATGAAAGCAACCCGGTCTGCGCCGTGACATCGCGAAACCGGCTTCCACCTATGTTCCGATACAAACGATTGGTTCCGCCCTCACCCGACAGGACGAACAAATCAAGCAAGCCGTCATTGTCGTAATCGATGAACGCGATTCCGCTACCGGTAGTCTCAAGAATGCTCTGTTTTGTTCGCTCCCCGCCGTTTGGGAAGGAGTCGGCCAGGCCTGCCTGTGCAGCAACGTTGCGAAAGTCAGGCACGTACGCTATGGGAGCGGCGAAAATCAGCGCAGCAAAGCCGATCAAGAGCGCCTTCACGGCTCGTTCGGCTTCTCACCCAGCTTCTTCAGAAAGTCTGAGAACTCGCCATCGACTGGCCTGCTGAGGTGATCCAGCATGTTTTTCTCTGCTTTGGCGCGATCCAACTGACCGGCATCGCGATAGGCCGTCATCAACGCATAGTGAGCATTTTCACTTGCCGGTTGTAGCTTTGTCCCTCGCGTGAGCAAATCTATCGCGCGATTATATTGCTTCTCACGCGTGTAGATCTTCCCTAAAGCTAAAAGCGCCTGCACAAAATTTGGCGAAAGCGCCAGCGCTCGTTCGAAGCGGCTCTTGGCTTCGGAGCCTTCGCCTTTTACTTGTGCTATCTGGCCGAGCTGAAATTCAGAGGCAGCATCTTCCGGGCTTAGCTTGAGCTCTGCACTGAATTGCTGTGCCGCTTCGTCCAGTGTCTTGCTCTCATGATTCTGCAGGAGTAAAGCGCGACCCAGGCGGAAGTGCAAGTCAGGAGCGTCGGGGTTAAGTCCGATGGCTTTTCGGTACTCCCCTGCTGCAGCATTGAATTGGTTCTGAACTTCGAAGATCTCACCGGAGAGTTCATGAACACGGTATGAACTTGGCGTTCTTTGAAACATTGCCAGGGTCGTATCGTTGAATGCGCGCATGTGCATTTTCGCCGTCATGTAAAGCACATCCGGGTCACTCGGAAACTTCTTTTGCAATTCTGAAAGCAGGCGAGATGCCTCCTGGCCGTTGCCCTCAGACATCTCGCACTTCGCCGCAGCTAATCCAGTCAGGCGCTGCAGCACTGGATCGTGGACTGCTCTATTCAATGAGGGCAAGGCTTGCTTACACTCGCCAGTGGCTGCCTCCGCCAACGCCAGAAACGCTCTCCCTTTCTCGTCTTCAGCGCCTTTCAGTCTTACTTTTGCAATGGAGTACCGTCCCTGCCCGAAGGCATTAATTCCTTCGTCCGTCGAAGTTTGGGCGCTCAGAACGGTAAAGAATCCGAGCATTGCGAAGGCGTAAAAGTTAGTGACCCGCATCATCTAACATCAGGTCTGCATTGCCGAACCGCCCGCGCTGGTTTCCTTCGTAAAGCCTGAAGCTGAGCAGGGGCGGCGCACCGGGCGCGATGGCCGTTGGCGGGATGACTCGGCAGTCCGGCGCTTCAATACTACTGATGTAGCGGCCCGACTGAGCAATCTGGTCCACCACGGAGAGCTGGCTTGCGTCAGCGAGCAATAATCCGAGCAACAGTAGCTTCATACCTCACCGCTAGCGCGAGTTTAACTCCTGCAACGCACGCCGTGCCCCGGCATCATCCGGCTTTCGGTCCAGTAACTTTTGCATGACCTGCCGTGCAGAATCTAACTGCCCCAGCTTTACATAAATTCGGGCAAGATTCATATAAAGTATGTTCTCATCCGGAGCCATTTCCACTCCGTATCGAAAGGCTGCAACCGCATCGTTGACCTTGCCTTGCTGGATGTAGAGAGCCCCCAAATCGTTGATGGCATCGGGATAAACATGGCGAATAGTAATCGCCTGTTTGAAGGCGTCGCGTGCCTCATCCAGGCGCCCCTGTTTCGCCAACGCCAAGCCGAGCCCATAAGCTGCTTCAGGCGATTGGCTCTCAAGTTCTAAAGCCCGACGAAAGCCGCGCTCCGCTGACGGAAAGTTCTCATCTGTTAGTTCGATCTGCGACACCAGGACGAGCACGCGAGCGTTGTCCGGATTTCGTCGAAGCTTCTCCTGCAGATACGGCAGCGCCTGCGCCGTGTACCCGGCCCAAAGAAATGCCACACCGAATTTGAAGATATCGCGCTGCGGCTTAACCACATACTCGCCCGGGAAGGGAAGAGCGAGCACCGAATGCTCCTCAATTTTCCGCAAGTCTTCCCTGCATTGCCTGTCCGAAGGCACACGCGCATAAACCTTCACTGCCTGACCGCTCTTATTCAAAAGTAAGGCCAGCGGGGGTTGCAGGGCAGTCCGCCAGTCAAATAGATAGCGTCTGAAAATCTCATACTGCTGGCGCCGTTCGGGCGAGGCGTTCAGATAGTGGTCATCGATGACAAACAAGCCGGACCCTGAGACCTTCTCTGGTAGCGGCAAAGGTTCGGAGAGCCAAGTGTCGGACAGAGCCGGGATGTTATTACTCGCGGGCTGTCGAGAAAGCAAGCGAGCAGAATTTCTGAATGGCTCAGAGTGCGGGTTGGGCAGGCCCTCCGTTAGAAAGTAAGTTCTTCCTGCTCTTAAGTCGGTGAATGATTGCTTTGCACCGGATGGCCAAAGTATGTCAACCTGCTTGACTTCGTTCACCGAACCGAGACCAAAAAGCAGGCGCTTGCTGTGCTGAGACAAGAAGCCAGAGCCGGCTTCGAGCCACTTGGTCTGGCCGTTCACTCGTACGCGGGCCCCGATTGCATCCCGATTCGATTTTGTCCCTTTCAGAACAAACGCGATTGAACTATGCGCATGGGCACAGTTGTTTTGCAATATGCGAACTTGCGGCCCTAACCGGCTCTTTAGAATGACGTCAGGCCGCCCGTCGCCGTCGAAGTCACACACAGCAAAGGCCCGGCCGTCTTCGGCGAAATCAAGTCCACTTACCCCTGAAAAGTCGAAGTAGTGTCCGCCTCTGCTCCCATGTAGAACATTGGGCTCGTGCCCGCTCCAGCTGTAATCTTCCCGGATAAATTGGTTTATTGCGTTCCAGCCGTTCTGATAAGGAATGGAAGCGGTGGCCTCGTCCGGGGACTTCGCTACCACCTGACGCCAGAAGAAGCTCATCAGGTCTTTATCTGATGTGTTCGTAAGCATGCCGCAGGTGGTCAGCAGTTCCGGACTACCGTCGTTATCAAGATCGTGCCCCCCGGACGCCCAGGCCCAGCGACCAAAGGCTGCACCCTGAGACTCGGTGGCATCCTCAAACGAGCCGTCGCCCCGATTGCGATAAAGCGAATTGCCTCGCGTATGTAAGCGGTAAGCTTCCGCGGCTTTCTCCCTGTGCGCAGGAGCAAAGTTCGGGTCACGAACAACCCGCTGCCCGGCATCGGACCACATATTCGCTACGTATAGATCGGGCTTGCCGTCCCCATCGTAGTCGAACCAACTGGCGCTCATTCCGGGGCCGACGTCTTCTACTCCTGCCTGTTGCGCCCGGTCTTCAAAGTGGCCGTTGTTATTTACATATAGATTTTTGCGCCCGAAATCGTTAGCTACATAAAGATCGGGCCAGCCATCGCCATTGAAGTCGCACCAGGCTGGGGCGAAGCTGAACCGATTGTTGTTCTGGTCTATCCCAGTTTGCGCCGTGCAGTCTTCGAAGTGACCTCCGTCCGGGTTTAGCTGATTGCGAAAGAGAAAGTTAGGCGGTCCATTTTGGGCATCGTAGTACGGGGCCGCATACGTGTACTGGGCTTCGCTCTGAAAGTAGACGTAGCAGCAGAGATACAGATCGAGTTTGCCGTCGCGATCAAAGTCTGCTGCCGCCATTCCGGTGAAGTTGCCGCGTGGTGGAGTTGCGAAACGAAAGGCGTCGTCCTGCCGAACGAACCCAAGCCCATTGTTTAGGAATAGGGTTGGGCCGGCGCTGCGAAGCACCACCAGGTCCTGGCGTCCGCTATTGCGCAAGTCAAGAAACAGCGCGCAGGAGGTATCGTCCAGCAGTCCGACCTTCCACTGTTCCGTTATGTCGGTCAGTCTTCCGTTCGCGTTGACCTTGTAGAGTCGGTTGGGCAGGCCGCCTGGCTGACAAACATAAAGTTCGTCTGCGCCGTCATTGTCGATGTCTCCTACAGCGACGCCGTTGCTGCCGTAGATATCGATGCCTGTGGCAGGATCGAGCCGGGCACGCCAATAAGGGATGCCACGGGAGAGCTGATCGCGAAACGAAGCCAATTCGCCAAAGGCTTCGGCTGTAACATCGCGAAACCAGGGCTCGGGCGCGGTGGCAAGGTGTTCCTCGATCGGCTCGAAAGATACAAGCCGGCCATCTTGCCAGACCTGCTTCCAAAAACCGACGCGATGCTGGAGGGCTGAGTCACTTAAACTGGAGACCTCATATCTGACGATGCTGTCAGGTAAAGGGTAGAACTCAAGCCGACGAATCGAACCCAAGGATTGCAACCAGCGATTCCAGCCAGCGGCAATGTCGTTGTCCGAAGGATTGTAGTAAGCCACGTGCAGGTCTGCCGCCAGAGCCTCGTAGCCATGAGGGCAGGGCGATTGGCCCATCGCGGACGTTGCAAGGGGTAGTTGCCGGGACGCGACAGCGGCGTGGAGACTTGACCGAATTTGCATGGCGATCTTCTCACCCGGGAACTCGTCATGGCCGGGCTCAATCTGCTTCTCCAGATCTAAGTAGGAAGCGGCATGCCGTTTCTCGGCGCCCGCAGCCCTTCCTTCAGGGACGAGACGGAGAGCGGCCAGCAGTGCCATAAACTGACGCCGCGACGTTTCAAGTTCCAAACTGCCAGTCTAATCTGGTGGCCTTATGAGACCTTGGTAGAAAACGATTTCGAATTCCTGACCGATGCTGAAGAAGATGAAGTTGGCAATTCTGAAAGTTGCAGATGCGTCCGGCATTTCGCAACTGGCACTGAACACGGCGTGGCGGCGCCAGAAGCTTTTAATCCTTTGTTACCACGGCATCAGTTTGGAGGATGAGCATCAATGCGATGCGAGTCTGTACATGGCGCCGGAACTATTGCGGCAGCGTTTCGAGCACCTTAGGAAAGCGGGAGCTAAAGTGCTGCCGCTGGGTGAGGCAGTAGCGCGGCTGTATGAGGGTAACTTGCCGCCGCGCTCGGTAGCGATCACTTTCGACGACGGCTTCTACGACTTTAAAGTGCGAGCTCTACCCTTGGCACAAGAGTTCGGTTATCCCGTAACCGTTTATGTCACAACTTACTACAGTTACTTTAACCGCCCTGTATTTGACCCGGCTCTGAACTATATATTGTGGAAACGTCGGGGCAGAAAGCTAATGTTGGAGGAAGCCATGACTGAACCGGTAGATCTCCATGACGGTTCATGGCGCACAGTGGCCGGCAACCTCAAACAGTACGCAACCAAAGCCGGCTTTTCAGGGCAGGAGAAAGATGACTTGCTTCGGCGTCTAAGCGTTGCCCTTTCTTTCGATTATGAGGAACTCTGCCGAAAGCGAATTCTGCATTTGATGACGCCGGAAGAGCTACAGCAGGTGAGAATAGCTGGGGCGGACGTGCAACTGCACACACACCGACATCGGATGTCCAACAGCAAGCAGCAGTTTGACAGAGAGATTTTAGAAAACCAGGAACGCATCCAGCAAATTACCCACGAGCGGGCTGAACATTTCTGCTACCCGAGCGGCTTTTACATACCTGAGTATCTTGAGTGGTTACAGGATTTGAAAGTACAGTCAGCGACCACCTGCGTACCAGGGATGGCGACGCCGAAGACAATCCGGTTGCTGCTGCCACGGCTGGTGGACACTTCGACGGTGACGGCAACCGAGTTCGGTGGCTGGGTCAGCGGGCTGGCAAGTCTGCTTCCGCAGCGCAAGTTCGAGATGGATGAACGTTCGTACCTGCCCGAGTAAGCAGCGGCTGTCCACCGTTACAATACGTTTAGTGAATGTTTTGGTGATCAGCGACGTCCACGCTAATTGGACCGCGCTGCAGGCTGTGCTTCAACATGCGGCCGGCCAATATGACCAGGTAGTCTGCTGCGGCGATCTGGTCGGTTACAATGCCAGTCCTGGAGAAGTTGTCGATTGGACAAGGGCAAACTGCGTGGCGGCCATACGCGGAAACCATGACAAAGCAGTTTCAAACGGCGAGGGCCTGGAATGGTTTAACGAGGTTGCGAAAAGAGCGGCAGTCTGGACAAGCCGAACTCTGAGCAGCGAGCAGCTCGGGTACCTTCGGCAGTTGCAGCAGGGGCCGCTTGCGCTTGAGCACTTCCACATCTGGCACGGTTCGCCCCGTAACGAGGATGAGTACATCACCAGTTCGCGAGAGGCAGCCGAATGCTTCTCTTATTTCGACCTCCCGCTAGCTTTTTTTGGGCACACCCATATTCAGGGCGGCTTCTTTCGTACCCGAGGCAAGGTGGGCCTGATATCTCCGCCCAAGCGGAAAGAGCAAGAGCGCGTCCTCGAGCTAGAGCCGGACGTGCTCTATCTGGTAAATCCCGGGTCGGTAGGCCAGCCTCGAGATGGCGATCCTCGGGCCGCTTATGTGATCTTCGACTCAGAGCAACGCTTTGTGACGTTCAACCGAGTTAGCTATCTGATTGACCAAACAGCGCGGGATATTTTAGGTGCTGGGTTACCCGACGTGCTCGCGCTCAGGCTCTTCCAGGGCTTCTGAAAGACTCGGGTCGTCGGCGTCGGTCAATGTCGTGGATGACCCGGTAATCTGGAGCAACGGGGACTGCGTCAGGTCGGCGGCAAAGTAGGCCTTCAGCTTCAATGCCGCAACTTTGCCGACTGCTTTCCCTAGTTCCTCAGCCGATGTTTGCCGGACTCGCTCCAAACTTCCAAAGGTTTTCAGAAGCTTCTCCACTGTCTTTTCACCGATGCCGGGAACCTGGTGCAATTCAGATGTGAGCCGCTGAGCATTTCTGCGAGTGCGATGGAACGTGACGGCAAAACGGTGAGCTTCGTCGCGGATCGTCTGGACCAGGTGAAGGATCGGTGAGAACTTGTCGAGTACAATCGGCTCGTCTTCCTGGCCGTATACGTAGATCCACTCTTCACGCTTAGCAATGGAAGCAAGCGGTTGAAGAGTGACACCGATCTCCTCCAGCGCATCTGCCGCTGAGTGCAGCTGACCAAGTCCACCGTCAACAATAATCAGGCCGGGAAAGGTGGCTTTCTCCTCCTGGAGTTTCGAGTAGCGCCGGGTAATAACTTCGCGCATGGACGCAAAGTCGTTGTTGCCGACAACTGTGCGGATGATGAACTTCCGGTAGTCGGACTTCTTCATCTTGCCGTCTTCCCAAACCACCATGCTGGCTACCTTATCGGTGCCCTGAATGTGTGAGATATCGAAGCACTCAATGCGCCGTGGTGGTTCAGGCAAGTTGAGAGCATCTTGCAACGCCTCCGAAATAGCTTTCGAGGAAGGCTTCAATGTTCGGAAACGGCCGTCAAAGCTATGTTTGGCATTGGTCGCAACCAGATCGAGCAGAGCCTTCTTGGCGCCTCGCTGCGGCGTAGCGATATCGACTTTGCGCCCGCGAAGATCGGTCAGGAACTCTTCGAGCTCTTCGCGGTCTTCAAAATCAGCGGGCACGTGCACTGTACCTGGTATGTACTTGCTATTCAGGTATACCTGCTTTAAGAGCGCACCCATGAACTCGGAAGGATTGAACTCGTCCTGATCTTCCCAGAAGAAGTCCCGGCGATCAACGATCTTTCCGTTACGTAGATGGAAGAGATTCACCGCAATCAGTGGAGGTTCAGCATGATAAGCGAAGATGTCGACGTTCTCGCCGTCAGCTGAAGCCATTTTCTGGCGCTGCTCCATCTCGCGGACGGTCGTGATCAGATTGCGGAGATTAGCTGCCTCTTCGAAGCGCATATCCTCGGCGGCGGCGTTCATGCGCTTTTCCAGGTCGTCGGCGAGGTCGCGGTGGCGGCCCTCAAGAAAAAGACGTACATCACGAACAGCTGAGCCATAGGTAGGTTCGTCGGTCAGGCTCGCCACGCACGGACCCAGGCAGCGATGGATGTGGTACTGCAGGCAAGGATGTGTATGCCGGCGATTGAAGTCGAGCTTGCAGGAGGGAATCTTGAAGTAGCGGTGGATAAAGTGGACCAGCCGATGAGCCAGGTTGCCGGGAAAGTAAGGGCCGTAGTAGCCGGCGCCGTCTTTCAAAATGCGCCGAGTTACATAGACCCGGGGAGACTTCTCGTTCGTAAGTTTGATGTAGGGAAAGGTTTTGTCATCGCGCAGCAGGATGTTGAAGCGCGGCTTATATTGCTTAATGAGATTATTTTCAAGAGCGAGCGCCTCTTTGTTGTTATCGACCTGAATGAAGTCGATGTCCCGTGCAGTGGCAATCAGACTTCCGGTTTTCGCTTCGGCCAGCCGGTCTTCGTTAAAGTAACTGCGTACCCGGCTCCGAAGATTCTTCGCTTTGCCGACATACAGAACAGTGCCTTCGCTGTCTTTGTAGAGGTAAACACCTGGCTGGGTGGGAAGCTGCGCTACTTTCTCGCGAAGTTCCATGGCAGCTATAATTTAATTGTGACACGCATTTATGCAGTTGCCTGTCTCCTGGCGCTGTTTACACTGCAGGTGATTGCAGGGCAGAGTCAAAGCACTGTAAAGCCACAAACACCAGCGGCACAGCCGCCGAGCCGACCACCCGCTACCAATCCATCTGACGAGGAAAATCCGCCGGAAGAGGATGAGTCTGTGGCTCCTGAGAAGTACGTTCTCAATCCGCTGGAGTCTGAGCGGAACGTGAAGGTGGGAAACTACTACTGGCATCACGGTAAGTTTCGCGCGGCTGCTGAACGGTACCAGCGCGCAACGAAATATAACCCGAGTTCGCCCGAGGCGTTTTTCAAGTTGGGCGAGGCCGAGCAAAAGCTCAATCATGCCGATTCAGCCCGGGCTTGTTTTCAGAAAGTTGTGGACCTGGCTCCTGATTCCAAGCTAGGCAGCGCGGCCCGAAAGAGGGTTGGGAGTAAGGGTTAGAATCCCGTTATTTAGTTCTGAGAGCTGAGGGCGGCGTGCCTGAGGGTACCCGAACTAGTCGCGCATCGAAAGTGAATGGCTCGGGAGGATAGAACCGTATCCTCGAAAAATTGAATGCTCGGGATTCAACAGAAAATTGCTTTCGTCGGCAACTACTGACGGTACGCGTAAGATGGGCGATTGAGGCGATAGACGCGCACTATCCAAGTACGCCGTGTTCGATCCGTGTAAGGATATCTTCCACTTCCTGATAGCCGGCATTGTTGATAGCTGCTTCGAGCGGCGTCCGTCCGTCCAAAGATGGATTCTGCGATTCTAACCAGGAAGCAGCTTTATCCCAGTTAGCAAATACATCTTCGGCACGTGCGGAAATAGAAGCTATACGAGAAGCAATCAGATCCGTTTCCACTCGTCGATCAGCGCTAGATCTTGGCACGTTGGTTTACCTGTACTGATTGTAAGATCTTCGGGACAAGTTCCGCTAACTACAGAATGCGGCGTTTGGATTTGGCTGGCCTTTTCCGCTTCTTGAGCATTTGGGCCGTCATCATGTTAGTGAGTGCTTTGAACCCAATCTCGTAGTCGGGAAACAAGTCAATGTATTGAGTGGTACGTGAGATCTCAGGCGGCACTTCGCATTCACTTAAGCGCACAGGCACCAGAAAGATATCGTCGAGCGGTACACGGTCGGCCACATCGAGTGCGTGGCGCAATTCACATTGAAAATGACCGCGCTTGGTGACTGAACGATGAGAGAAGTTAACGAGAATAAAATCCGTGACGTCGATAGTCCGCTCGATAGCGCGTGGCCAGTTCTGCCCGGGGACAAGCTTTTCGACGTCCATCCATGGTTCAAACCCAGCCCTTTGCAAATGGTGGTACAGCTTTTTCACCGTCGGGCGATCTTCCTCGGCGTAGGCCAGAAACACACGGATGCGCTCGGTCGGTTGAAAGATGACCTCGTTGTTCTCCAGCCCGAATTTGCCGAGTCCGTCGATCTCGATCGGCGTTCCTTCACGCAGGCATCTGGCGATTAACTCCTGCAGAGCATCCCCGCGCATCACTTCGTTCATTTCTTTTCCTTTACTTCGGTGGCCGGGGGCTTCGGAGGATTGCTGTCCGGAGCTCTTTCCGGCTGCTTGGCGGTCTGCTTAAGATCCTTCAAGAGACCATACACAAGGCTGTCAACATCGTCGGCAGCCTTTGCCTTCGACGTGTGAGATTGCTTGGCAAGCCTGGCTGCCAGTTCGCGTTTGTTCATTGCCTAAAAGTAAGGCGCTCAATGAGCGAGGCTGCCGGGGCGTTCCGGCTGGTTGAACAGCAAGTCGTTGTACGGCGAGAGCTTATCTCTAATTGAAAAAAGTACGAGCTCTTGTGAACGAGTTACTCGCCCCGTAGGACTTCGAGCGGACGCTGATCGAGGATGCGCGCGCTCGCGAGCCATCCGGCAAGGTTGGCTAGCAAAGCTGTTCCGAGCGTTGCCAGGAGAAGCGAGAACCAATCGAAGTCAAAAGGAGCATTGATGAAGCGCTCTGAGATGATGCGAGTAAATACGTTGGCAAGTAGACCGCCAATCAGGCCGGCAATTAGGCCGAGAACCGAGAACTCGACTGAGAAGATGCGGCTAATGGTGGCGCGCGTGCCCCCAAGTGTCTTCAGAATGGCAACTTCACGGATACGGCGATAGCGGGTACCCGCAATGCTCGACGAAAGAATGATGATGCCGGCAAAGATGGCAAACATGGCCAGGAACTGGATGACAATAGCTACCTGGTCAACCGCTTGCTGAACGCTCTTAAGCACATCGGCCAAGTTCATGACGGTCACAGTGGGGAAGCGGTCGAACAGAACGGCTTCGACGTTGGGAATCTGAGCGGCGTTTACATGGGCAGCCCCATAGTAGACCACGGGGAACCCGCGAAGGGCGGCACGAGGAAAGACCAGATCGTAACGAACGGGCGCTCGCTGTAAGCGATGAAAGACGGCCACCAGAGGCGCCGATACGGCTCGGCCGGCAATCTGAAATTGCAGGCGATCACCGACTTTAAGCCTAAAATCCCGGGCTATATCCTCTGAGACGGCGAGCTCCGGCACGGCACTCCCAGGACTCCACCAGACACCCCGCTTGATCTCTACTCCATCCGGAAGACCGTTTGCAGTGGTGAGGCGAACGGTCTGTAACTGATCTTTACGCTGCTTGGAAAGATCCAGGCGATCGGTGGTGACATCGTTCTTGGCCAACATGCGGGCCACGATATAGCCGACCAGCTGCAGTTTACCGGTGACGCCCGGCTGTGACTCGACCAACTCGGAGACTGCCCCCGTATCCCGGATGTCGAGAAGAAAGAGATTACCCTCGCGGCCCGGACCCTCACTGGCGATATCACGCACAATGGTGCTCTGGAGCAGGTAGGTGGTCAACGTAAACATGACTCCGATGCCGAGCGCTACCAGAACCGAACGGGCCTGATTACCAGGGCGGTACAGATTGGCAAAGCCGTGACGCAGCCAAGGGGCCAAGCTCGACTGAGTGAGGTTGACCAGACGTCGTAAACCAGCAAGAAGTAGAGCAGCAATACCAGTCAGCAAGAGAATACTCACCGCAAGTCCGCCGATGAAGTAGAAGCCCATCCTCCAAGAGCCGCTGAGCCAGACAGCAATGCCGGTGAAGCCGCTAAGAATGAGCAGAGCACCCAGGAGACTGGGCCACTTATCACGCCACTGCTTTGCCCAGGCAGCTTCCGCATCGTCCATATTGCGTCGAAGGACCAGGCTGGGGCGCACATCGCGAATGTTCAGCAACGGCGTCAAGGTGAACAACAGTGTGGCCAGAATGCCGAGGCACATGCCTTGCAAGCTAAACGACCAGTCCCAAGGCACTTGCGGGAGCAGGTCGAACACTTGCTTCATAAGCAGCGGAAACGATTTCTGAACTACGGCGCCGACCGCAACGCCCAGCAGCCCACCAGCGATTCCGAGCCATAAGGTTTGGATCAGATAGATCTGCATCACCTGAGCCGAGCGCGCGCCCAATGCTTTGAAGACAGCAATGGAATCCATGCGCTGCTGCAGGTGCGAGTACATCGCCATGGCGACACCTAGAGAGCCGACAATTAAAGCAATCAAGCTGATCAGACTTAAGAACGCCGTCGTGTTATCGAGCGCTTTGCCAATCGCGGGACTACCTTCGCGATAGTCGCTGATGTGGATACGCGGCATGATCGCTTGCAGAGCGGCACGAACGCTGTCGAGGTTCGCACCGGGTTTGAGCTTAAAGAGGAAGCGCTGCGCAGCGCGGCTACCGAACTGGATCAGGCCGGTGCGGTCGAGCCCGCCTCTGGTGATAATTGCCCGCATACCAGGTCCGAAGCCGGAAGCGAGACGGTCAGGCTCACTGATCAGCGTGCCCGTGATCAAAAAATCCTGACCACCCAGCCGAATCTGCCCCCCCGGTTTTACATTTAGGCGAAGAAGCAGCTCAGGCGTTACCACAGCGGAAGCATCGTCCCCCAGCAATGTGCGGAGGCTCCGGGCAGGCTGCAATTTCAGTTCGCCGTAGTAAGGATAAGTGTTTGGATCAACAGCTTTGACTGCGACCATCTGCGGTGTGCGACCTGCAAGTGAGCGCGCCATGGAGACAGTTTCGGTAATCTGGCTCATCTGACCGAAGCGAGCGCCAAGGTTTCGGATTCGCTCCAGCTGGGCGGCCGTAGGATCATTCCAGGTTTGTGCCTGCACATCGGCGGCAATCAACTGTTTGGCATTGTGCAGCAGCATGCCGCTGAAGGCGTACCCAAAGCCTTTGACACCACTGAGGGCTGCCACCCCCACAGCAACAGCCAGAGTGACAAAAAGAAACTTGGCGGGAGCAGCTTTAAGATCGCGCCAGGCAATCCTGGAAGCGGTTCGAACAAACACGCGCTTACGCTTCCACCAGACGGGAAGCAAGCCGATCGCTGACAACCAATCCATCGGAAAGGGTCAAGACGCGATCAGCGTTTTCGGCTAGTTGAGGGTCGTGAGTGACCAGGATCAAGGTTGTCCGCTCTTCCTGATTCAGCTGCAAGAGCAACTCGAGGATATGTTTTCCATTAGCAGTGTCAAGGTTGCCCGTGGGTTCATCGGCCATCAGGATGGGGGGTTGAGTGATGAAGGCGCGGGCAAGGGCAACACGCTGTTGTTCGCCACCGGACAGTTGCACCGGATAGTGGTGTCCGCGATTGGCCAGACCAACACGGGCGAGCAGATCGTTGGCACGCTGCCGGGCAGACGCAACAGTTCCGCTTAGCTCTGCCGGCAGCAGCACGTTCTCTTCTGCCGTGAGTGTCGGCACCAGTTGATAAGACTGAAAAACGAAGCCCAGTTTGCGGCCGCGCAAACGAGCCAGTTCGTCTTCACGCATGCGACTGATATCAACGCCGTCCACAACTATTCGGCCCGAAGACAAATTGTCAAGGCCGGCCAGCAGGCCTAGCAACGTGCTCTTGCCGCTACCGGACGGGCCCATAATTGCAATGAACTGCCCGGCCGGAATAGTGAACGACAGACCCTTTAAGATCTCGACACGACTGCCTCGATTCTCAATGATTTTCCAGAGATCGGTGACCTCAAGGGAGTTGGGCGGTGTCGTTACGGGTTGCATGTCAATCTTGAAGATGTGGGGAAAGCGCCATTCAATTTTATTCTTGCAGCTTGCCTTGCCGGCTTACTTTATCTTGCGGCATGTGGGCATGGGGGAGAAAAGCGGGCTGAGGACTCCTCTCCTGCTGCAAGGCAAGCTAGTCAGCCTGCCGGACCGGCTACGGGGAAAGACGCAGCGGAGGTTTCGCCGGTTGCCGTGTCCTCTAACGCTCCGGTGATTGTTACTTTCGGGGACAGCTTGACGGCCGGCGTTTCGGGGCGAAGTTATCCCGAACAGCTGCAGGATTTGCTGCTCAGCAATGGTTATCAGTATCGGGTGGACAACCAGGGCGTGAGCGGTGACACCACAACGGACGGACTGGCTCGAATCGATAACGTGATTGCGGCCCATCCGGCGCTGGTGGTGTTGGAGTTCGGTGGCAACGATGGGCTGCGTGGAGTGCCTGTGGAGTCAACGCGCAAAAACCTGGACCAGCTGATTACGCGGCTGCAAAGCGCAAAGCTTCGGGTGGTGCTGTTAGGCATCACGCTGCCGCCGAACTTCGGCCCGGATTACGTAAAGCCGTTCACGGCGATGTACCCGGAACTGGCCAAGAAGCACAAGATTCCGGTATTTCCGTTCCTGCTCCTGCATGTGTACCAGAACGGAGAACTGATGCAACCGGACGGCATCCATCCGAATGGAGCGGGAAATAAAATCGTCGCGCAAGATGTTTTCAACTTAATCCGTCCGATGCTGCAGAAGAAGAGCTGACGGCGTGGGTTATCCGGAGTCGGTTCGCTACTTGTATGCGCTGGGCAATGAGCTTAAACCAGGGGCCAAATTTGGACTTGAGCGCATGGTGCGTCTGCTGGCTGAGCTGGGCAACCCTGAGCGCGGTCGCCGGTTTATTCATGTGGCGGGAACAAACGGGAAAGGTTCCGTGTCGGCCACGATTGCTGCCGTTCTGATAGAAGGGGGATGGCAGACCGGGCTTTATACTTCGCCCCACTTGCAGCAGCCAGTTGAGCGCATCCAGATTAATGGCGAGCCTGTTTCCGATAGCGAGTTCGCCGGCGCATTTGACAAGGTACACGCAGCAGCGGAAATCCTTCTGCGGCGGGGCGCCATCGATGCACACCCGTCTTACTTTGAAACGGTGACTGCAATGGCTCTGTCCTTGTTCCGGGACCGCTGCGAGATCAGCGTGATCGAGGTCGGGCTTGGCGGAAGGCTGGATGCTACGAATGTGATTGAGCCTGAGTTGTGCGTGATTACGCCCATCTCGTTCGACCATGAAGCATACCTGGGGCACACCATTGAGTCAATTGCGAGTGAGAAGGCCGGCATTCTGAAACGCGGCGTTCCGGTTGTGGTGGCGAGGCAAACTGCTGAAGCGAAGCAGGTGATTACCACCCGAGCCCACCAACTCGGAGCGCGCATCATCGACGGGGAAAAGGCAAATCTAAGCAATGTGCAAGTGGGGCGAACCGATTGCCGGTTTGAACTGGACGGTGAGTGTTTTCGGTTTGCGCTGGCAGGCCGGCATCAAGTGGAAAACGGGGTAACCGCCGTCCTGGCATGTCGCGAGTTAGGCATTGAGATCGAGCACATGCGGCGCGGTCTGGAGACTGTGCGGTGGCCGGGCCGGATAGAGGTAGTGACTCATGCGCCCGAACTGATTCTGGATGGGGCTCACAATCCTGCCGGGGCAGCAGCACTCGCCGAGTACATTCGCGAGTGGAGCGGCGGCCGGCCGGTGTGGATTGTGTATGGTGCGATGAGAGACAAAGCGATTGATGAAGTAATCAGCCACTTGTTTCCACTCGCCCAACGCTTGATCCTTACCGTTCCGAATATGCCCCGAGCGCTTCGACCAGAAGCGATAGCTGAGATGACTGAGCACACGAATGTAGCGCTGACCGGGACGGTTGCGGAGGCTCTGGCAATGGCGCGCACTGCCCCGCCGGAGACGCTGATTTTCGTCACCGGTTCGCTGTTTCTGGTGGGAGAGGCGCGAGAGCTTTTGCTTGCAGCCGCTTAAAATAGGTTGTTCATGAAAAGATTGCGCGGCCTCTTCGTAGGCGATCCAATCATCATTGTTTCCACCATCGTGCTGGGTACGATCAACATTGCGATTTCTTTCTTCGATCCAAAAGGAAATCAGCAGATTCGCCTGGCACGGCTCTGGTCCAAGATCCTTTTAGGGGGTTGCGGTATTGAGGTTCAGGTAGAAGGGCTTGAGCAACTTGATCTGCAGAGCAGCTACGTATTTGTAGCGAATCATGCCAGCTACATGGATACTCCGGTAGCCATTGCAAAGATACCGATGCAGTTCCGGTTCCTGGCCAAGCGTGGTTTGTTTAAAATTCCCTTTCTGGGCCAACACCTCACCAAGGCCGGACACATACCGGTGGACCGGGGTGATGCAAGGGCAGCAGTTAAAACGTTAAGTGTGGCCGCCGAAGTGATCCAGCAGAAGCGTATCTCGCTACTTATTTTTCCTGAAGGTGGGCGATCGCACGATGGCAGGTTGCAGGGATTCAAAGACGGCTCCGCTTACATTGCGATTAAGGCAGGAGTGCCGATTGTGCCATTGGTGTTGATGGGGACCGACCAGGTATTGCCTTACGGTAGCGGTGTTGTATTGCCCGGGAAAGTCGTGCTGCGAGTGCTGACCCCCATTCCAACCGACCGGCTGACGTCGAAAGACCGGGTGAGGGTGACAGAAGAGATACACGCTCAGTTCAAAGCCCATTTGGAGGGCGATCGTCAGCCGGAGCCGGCCGCAGTCTGACCAGGCGATCCGGAGATTAGCAGCAGCCGGTCTTTGCGAGAACGACTTCGCCAATCTGCACAAGGGTTGGGTATTTGCCCGTGTAGCAGGAGTAACAAAACTCCTGGCTGTCATCGCGGATTGCGGTTTGCAGGGCTTCCAAGGGCAGATAGGAAAGCGAGTCAGCCTCGACATAGTCACGGATTTGGTCAAGCGTGTTACGCGCGGCAATCAGTTCGTCTTTGGACGGCGTATCAACTCCGTAGTAGCAGGGGGAAACGGTGGGCGGGCACGAGATTCGCAGATGAACCTCTCGAGCGCCGGCGTTGCGGACCATGCGGACGATCTTGCGGCTGGTAGTTCCACGAATGATTGAGTCGTCTACCAGAATGACGCGCTTACCTTCCAGTAAGTGGCGAATGGGGTTGAGCTTCAGCTTGACGCCGAAGTCGCGGATCTCCTGTGAGGGCTCGATAAAGGTGCGGCCAACGTAGTGGTTGCGGATCAGCGCCTGGCGATAGGGGATGCCGGACTCGGCTGCGTAGCCGATGGCCGCCGTGACGCCTGAATCAGGCACAGGCACAACCACATCGGCGTCTACTGGATGCTCACGCGCCAGCAAGCGGCCCATTCGTTCCCGGGATTCGGAGACTGACTTGCCGAAGACAACGGAATCGGGGCGGGAGAAGTAGACGTGCTCGAACGCGCAGTGAGCCGTGATGCCCGGCCTGGTGTAGAACTCGCGCGTGACGCCTTCCGGACCGACAATGACCATTTCGCCCGGCAGAACGTCGTCAATGTACGTTGCGCCAAGCAGATCAAAGGCGCAGGTTTCAGAAGCGAAGACAGTGGCCTGTTTACCATCAGACATTTCCAGGCGACCCATTGCCAGCGGGCGGAATCCGTGCGGGTCACGCGCCACAATGACGCGGTTCTGGGCCAGGAATACGAGCGAGAAAGCGCCTTCTATCTGAAGCAGAGCATCCCGGAGCGCCCCGGGCAGAGTACGCTCGTGCGAACGCGCCACCAGGTGCAGAATCACTTCGGTGTCGCTGGTGGATTGGAAGATGGAACCGTCCCGCTCAAGATCGTTGCGGAGCTCAATGGCGTTGGTCAGGTTGCCATTGTGAGCCACTGCCACCTGCCCTTTACTGCACGCCACAGACAGCGGTTGGGCATTGGCGAGCGTGGTCTCGCCCGCGGTCGAGTAGCGAGTATGACCAATGGCAAGTTCGCCCGGAAGCTGATTTAGAACGTCCGGGGTAAAAATATCAGCCACGTGCCCCATCTTGCGAACACTGTGGATCTTCTTACCATCACTCGAAGCGATGCCGGCGCTTTCCTGTCCGCGATGTTGCAGAGCGTACAGACCTAGATAGGCAAGATTGCCTGCTTCCGGATGCCCATAGATGGCAAACACGCCGCACTCCTCATGGAGCTTGTCAAAAGGAACTTCCGTTTCCAAAGAGACCGCAGTTGTTTCTGACATGGAATTGTTAGAGCAGGACGGGATGGCGCAGAAGAGATTCAAGTGAATTGGCCCAGAGGTTTTCCAACTCTTCTAGGCGACTCTCAACCAGGACTCGTTCGCGGTTTCGAATCACCACTCTCGATTTGAGTGTAACGCCGATTGTCACCGCTTCGACACCTTTCTCCCTGGCGGCAGCGAATATCTTTTCCGGGCTGGTTGTTGAAAGCAGTATCCGGGAAGGTGCTTCGTGGAACAGCAGAATCTCGGGCGATACATCAGAGTCGAGTCTGACGTCTACGCCCAGCGAATCGGTCGAAAAACAGCTTTCAGCCAAGGCGACTGCCAGACCGCCCTCGCCCAAATCATGAGCCGATTCCACCGCGCGAGAGCAAACAAGTTCACGTACAACGGCCTGCACGCGCTTTTCGTAGTCCATGTCGAGCTTTGGCGGACGGCCCCAGAGTGAATTGTGAATTACCTTAGCGTACTGCGTCCCGCCCATCTCCGCCGCGTCAGCGCTTCCGAGCCCGCCCAGCAGAATGAGCGTGTGTCCCTCGCCCTTGAACCCGATGCCCACGGGCAGGGCAGTGGGCAGCGTGCCGACAATGCCTACCACAGGAGTGGGAAGGATTGGATCGCCCAGCGTCTCGTTGTACAGGCTTACGTTCCCGCCTGTTACAGGGACGTCAAAGAACCGGCAAGCTTCGCCTAAGCCTTCAATTGACTCTACAATTTGAGCCATAATCTCCGGGCGCTCTGGATTGCCAAAGTTCAGGTTGTTGGTAGTGGCAATGGGCAAAGCACCAACTGCCGAAAGGTTGCGGCAGCATTCGGCAACAATAAGCCTGGTCCCTTCTCGCGGATTGAGGGCGCAGTAACGCCCATTGCCGTCAAGCGACATGGCAACTGATGTCTGCGTGCCTTTGATTCGAATCACCGCAGCGTCTGAACCTGGGCCTGCCACCGTATTGGTTCGTACCTGGTGATCGTACTGCTGCCAGATCCAGCGTTTGGAGCAGAGATCAGCCGAGGCCAGCAGCCTCTTCAGATCCGCCGTAAGGTTTGCACTCTGAAGGGGTGGGCCTTGTTCCGGGGCAGTTCGCAAGGGCGAGGTGTAAGGCCGGTTGTACCGAGGCGCCTCATCGGCCAGTGCGCGATTGGAGATTTCGGCGACAATTTCGCCGGCGTTCCGCACCCGCAACATGCCGTCCGATGTCACTACACCAATGGTGGCTGCATCCAGGCCCCACTTTTGAAACACGTCGTACAGTTCACCCTCACGGCCTTTCTCGGCAACCAGCAGCATGCGCTCCTGTGATTCGGAGAGCATAATCTCGTAAGGCGTCATGCCGGTTTCACGCTGCGGGACAAGCTTGAGATCGATATCAATACCAGTTCCGGCACGACTTCCCATCTCGCAGGTGGAAGACGTCAGCCCGGCGGCGCCCATGTCCTGAATGCCCACAATGGCGCCGGTCTTCATCGCTTCCAGGCACGCCTCCAGGAGAAGCTTTTCCATGAAGGGGTCTCCTACCTGCACATTGGGCCGCTTCTGCTTGGATTCTTCGGTGAACTCAGCCGAAGCCATGGAAGCGCCATGTATGCCATCGCGTCCGGTCTTCGATCCTACGTAGAGGACGGGGTTGCCGACGCCGGTCGCCTTCCCGTAGAAAATCTCGTCATGACGGAAGACACCGAGCGCAAATACGTTGACCAGCGGATTACCCGCATAGCTGTCGTCGAACACGCACTCTCCGCCTACCGTCGGCACGCCGAAGCAGTTGCCGTAGTGAGAGATGCCCGAGACAACACCCTCCAGGATGTGGCGATTTCGCTCTCCGGTGCGCGGGTCGTCGAGTTTACCGAAGCGAATGGAATCGAGAACAGCGATGGGGCGCGCGCCCATGGTGAAGATGTCGCGCAGGATTCCGCCGACGCCGGTTGCCGCTCCCTGGAAAGGCTCGATAAAGCTCGGGTGATTGTGAGACTCGATCTTGAAGGCGATCGCCAGCCCGTCTCCAATGTCTATGATGCCTGCATTTTCGCCGGGGCCTTGCAGAACGTGAACGCTTTCAGTGGGCAGCTTTTTAAGGTGAACGCGAGTGCTTTTGTAAGAGCAGTGTTCGCTCCACATTACGCTAAAGACTCCCAACTCGGTGAGGGTAGGCTCACGTCCCAGAAGCTCTAGTATCTTCTCGTATTCGGTTGTTGTCAGCTGATGCGCAGCCACTGCATCGGCTGTGATGTTTGTCATCGGGAAAGGGGCGAAGAGACAGTGGCAAGCATCGATTGAAGCAGCACAAGACCATCCGTGTTGCCAAGCAGCGGATCGGCCGCACGTTCCGGGTGCGGCATCATACCGAGTACATTGCGCCCCTCATTCACGATGCCGGCGATGTTACGAAGCGAACCGTTTAAGTCATCCACGTAGCGCAGTACTACGCGGTCATCGCGCTCTAAAGCGTCAAGGGTCTCGCTATTGGCAACATAGCAACCTTCGCCGTGAGCCACCGGAAGCTGGAGCACTTGTCCTGCCTGAGCTCCACCGGTAAAGGACGAATTCGTCGAGGTAACCCGGACGGG
This sequence comes from uncultured Bryobacteraceae bacterium, assembly GCA_964248405.1. Lineage (GTDB taxonomy): Bacteria > Acidobacteriota > Terriglobia > Bryobacterales > Bryobacteraceae > Bog-105. The sequence goes on along the minus strand of CAXTYH010000007.1, from coordinate 51,127 downwards.
CACTGTACGGCAGACAAACTTCAGGTCGGAGTTACGCACCAATGCGCCCGGAAGCAGGCCGGCTTCGGTCAATACCTGGAAACCATTACAGACGCCCAAAACCGGCCCACCCTCCTGGGCAAACCGCCGGACCGCAGCCATCACAGGCGAGAACTTGGCGATGGCGCCACAACGCAGATAGTCACCATAGGAGAAGCCACCAGGAAGAACTACCGCATCCAGATTGGCTAGCGTATTCTCCTGATGCCAGACATAAGTTGCTGAAACGCCTAAATTCGTTGAGAGCGCGTACCAGGCATCATGGTCGCAGTTACTTCCAGGGAATACAACTACGCCGATCTTCATTGGGCCCGTATGTAGGCTACGCAGTGGTAGCCGGAGCGGCAACCTTCTTGCGGGTGGCGCGGCGCTTTTCCACTGGAGGCTGACGGTCGCTCTTCTTCAGCGCCGGCAGGACCATGGAGGTAACAAACTTCTTCTCTCCATGCTCGTCAAACTTGATCACGACATAGTCGTCATTGCAGGTCATAACCGAGCCAAGACCAAACTTGGTGTGCTCTATTTGAGCGCCTGTGGCATATGCCGGTTTACTAGCCATGACTGTTAGTTTCCTCAGCTAATTGTAACAATTTGCAGGAGATCCTGTCGAGATAGGCATCCCTGCCGTCTTTCGGACGGCCACCGTGAACCATCGGCTCATATAATAGGCAGAGCAAAGTTTATGGAGGACCTGAAAAAGAAGATACAGGATGAGATCACGGCGCTGGAATATGAGCTGCGAAATGAGCTGCCCAAAGAGATCCTGAAAGCCCGCGAGCATGGTGATCTGAGCGAGAACGCCGAGTACCATGCGGCCAAGGAAAGGCAGGCTTTCGTAAACGCCAAGCTTGGCCAGGCACAAGCCCGTCTTCGTGAATTCTCAATGATCGACTTCTCGAAGATTCCGAAAGACCGGGTGGGCTTAGGATCGCAGGTGGTGGTTCTCGACATAGATAAGAACGAGGAAACTACTTATAAGCTGGTGACAAGCGAGGAAGCCGATGTCTCCAAAGGAAAAATCTCAACTAGTTCGCCCATCGGAAAGGGTCTTTTGGGAAAGCGGGTCGGGGACACTGTTAAATTCCAGATTCCTGGCGGCTTTCGAGAGATGGAAGTTCTTAGCCTCCTAACCATTCATGAGGTTAGTCCTTCTGAGCCGCGGAAGTAGAAAGTAGCTATGACTTACACTCGCGCTATTGGCATCGGAGCAAATAAGATCATCCTCCTGATCGTCCGCGGCTTAGCGCTTTCGAAGATCAATCCCAATGTTCTTACTTTCTTTGGCTTACTCATCAATATAGCCGGCGCTGTGGCGCTAGCGGCTGGGCGATTCAAGACGGCCGGACTGATCATCATCTTTGCCGGTTTGTTCGACATGGTGGACGGCCGGGTAGCGCGTGCGACCAACCAGGTTACTCATTTTGGCGGGTTCTTCGATTCGGTATTGGATCGTTACTCGGACCTTGCATTGCTAATGGGGCTGCTGGTCTACTACGGCACCATCAATCGGCCTGTCTATGTAGTCCTGACAGCTTTGGTGATGTCCGCTTCCGTGATGATCAGTTATGCCCGAAGTCGAGCCGAGAACATCATTCCAAGGTGTAAGGTGGGGTTTATGGAACGGCCTGAGCGGATAGTGCTCCTGATTATTGGTGCGCTCTTTGACCGCATGGCCCCGGTGCTGTGGATCATTGCGGTCATTGGTAATCTGACCGTTATACACAGAATGGTCTTCACCTACGGCGAAACCAAGCAGCTTGAGAACGCTCAGCTTCGTGCCCGTCGAGTAGCAGCAGCAAGCTCCGTATCAGAAAACGCCGGATTTTAATTTTCTAAGATTACGATCGCAAAGCCGTGCTCGGCGGTGTGGGTCATAGACAAGGAAAGATTCCGGACTCCCATTTCGGCGGCCATTCGGGCCGCTACACCAGTGAGTGCTAACGTCGGTTTCCCGGAGCGCAGGTTAGTTACTTCAAAATCCTGCCAGGAGACGCCTCGGCTCCATCCGGTCCCTATGGCTTTCATCCCGGCCTCTTTTGCCGCGAACCGGGCAGCAAAACGTTCAGCAAAGTTGGCCTTACTTAAGCAGTAACTGCGCTCAGTTTCGGTATAGATACGCCGGAGAAACCGATCGCTGAAACGTTCGATACTCTCCCGAATACGGTGAACCTCCGCTAAGTCAGTGCCCACGCCGACAATCATATTGTTGGGAGTTGTGCGCCGCAGCTGATCTCAAGCCGCGCAAAATCTACTCCTGTGTCTTACGAAAACTTGCCCAGCGTTTTTTCTGAGCGGCAGCGATCCGCTTACGAGCTTCGGAGCTAAGTGTTCGCCGTTTTCGGCCGTTAGACGGAGCAGTTACTTCCGGAACAGGAGTAGTTGCTGACTTAGGGGGCCGTCCAACTCGATTGCCCATCATGGCCCGAACCTGAGCAATCTGCTCATCGAGCTTTTGCCTTTGGGCCTCCAGGCCTTGCAACGCGGCCTGTAAGATTTCACGATTCGGAGAAGAGCCAGAGAGTTTTGCCATGTCTCTATATATTTAGTAAGTAACACATGAGTGTTCGGAGTAGCTTTTTCTCTCACTTATTCTCAGATCGGCAGAAAAGAGTTACCGGTCCATCGTTTTCTAAGTTAACAAGCATCGTCGCTCCGAAAATTCCCGTTTGTATCACCAACCCAGCCCGCTTGCACTCCTCAACAAAGAGCTCGTAAAGTGGTTCGGCTATCTCAGGGCGAGCCGCGTGCGAATACGAGGGGCGATTGCCCTTACCGGTATCTCCATACAATGTGAACTGAGAAACCACTAAGATTTCGCCCTGTATATCCACCGCACTCCGGTTCATTTTTCCATCGGTGTCGGGAAAAACGCGGAGATGACTGACTTTAGACGAAAGCTGCCGGGCATTCTCAGGAGTATCATCCTCCCGGACGCCAAGCAAGACCAGCAGGCCACGTCCAATCTCACCTACAATTTTGCCTTCGACGATAACTGAAGCGCGGGATACGCGTTGCAATAGAGCAATCATTGCTAAGTAGGATTGAGTTAGGGTGTTCCACTTAGCGACGAAGACCCGGCCTCAAAGTTGCGGTTGAAAAGTGACAGCCCCATCGGCGGCCGAGCCAACCAGTGCTACATACTTAGCCATAACGCCGCTGGTGTACTTAGGCGCAGGGCGCTCAAAGGAAGCCAAACGGCTGTGTAACTCCTCTACCGAGATATCGAGCGTAACCTTCCGAGTCAAAACATCTATGGTGATCGAATCGCCTTCGCGTACAGCCGAGATGGGGCCACCAACAGCCGCTTCCGGGGCTACATGGCCTACCATGAATCCGCGAGTTGCTCCACTGAACCGTCCGTCAGTGATCAGCGCCACCGTTTCTGAGAGGCCTTCGCCGACAATCGCGCTGGTGACGCCCAGCATTTCCCGCATTCCCGGACCGCCCCGCGGGCCTTCGTAGCGAATCACCATCACGTCGCCTGCGCCAATCTGTCTCTCCAGGACTGCTTTCATAGCGGCTTCCTCGCTATCGAAGACGCGGGCTGGTCCAGTTTGTGAGGTTCGGTTCAAACCCGTAACCTTGATTACCGCGCCTTCGGGCGCCAGAGAGCCTTTCAGAATAACTAAGCCACCGGATTTCTTCATTGGATTGTCGAGAGATCGAATGACTTCCTGCCCGGGAGTTTCTTTCACGGCAGCCATCTGATCACCTAAGGTCTGCCCGGTGATGGTCATAGCGGAGGAGTCAACAAAGCCGCCGTCATGCAAGCGCTTGGCGATAACAGGGATACCGCCTGCTTTATCCACGTCCGCAGCAGTATAGCGACCCGCCGGCAGCAGGTCGGCGAGCAGAGGCGTCCGGCTGCTGAGGTCCTGGAAATCGTCGATGTTCAGGGGTACGCCTGCCTCGCGGGCAAACGCAAGCAGGTGAAGCACCGCATTGGTTGAGCCACCCGAGGCGGCGACACTGGCAATCGCATTATCGATCGCTGCGCGGGTCACGATGTCTCGGGGTCGAATCTCCTTTTCCACCGCATTCATGATTACCTGCCCGCACTGGTGGGCCGCTGAATGTTTACGCTCGTCTACCTGTGGAATACCATTCAAACCTAAAGGAGAAAGCCCCATGATCTCCATCACCGTCGCCATGGTGTTCGCCGTGTACTGGCCTCCGCAAGCGCCTGCTCCGGGACAAGCTGCATTCTCAATCTCGAGTAGCTCGGCATCGCTCATCCGTCCGGCGGCGTTGGCTCCAACCGCTTCGAACACATCCTGAATGGTGATGTCGCGGCCTTTGTGACGTCCCGGCAGAATGGTCCCGCCATACAGGACCACCGCCGGAATGTTTAAACGAAGCAGGGCCATAACGGCTCCCGGAATGGTCTTGTCACAGGCTACCAGCGCCACCAGGCCATCGAACATGTGGCCGCGCGCCACTAATTCAATGGAGTCGGCAATCACTTCACGGCTGATGAGCGAAGTCTTCATGCCTTCAGTTCCCATGGTTATGCCATCGCTAATGGCAATGGTGTTGAACTCCATGGGGGTTCCGCCGGCTTCACGGATGCCGCGCGCCACATCCACCGCTAACTCGCGCAGGTGAAAGTTGCAGGGCATGGTGCCAATCCAGGTATTGGCTATCCCAATGATCGGCTTCTTCAGATCACTGTCGGTATAGCCAATGGATTTCAGATAGGAACGGGCCGGTGCGCGATCTTTGCCCTGCGTAATGGTGTAACTCGGCAGCTTCATAGAAACACCTATTAAAGCAAGGAGGCTGAAAGAGTTCTTATAGGCTGTTACTTACCGAACGGCAGCCAGTTTACGTGCCCGCTGCCACTGTAACTTGTCCCGATACTCCTCATACAAGGTCGAAATTCCCGCCCAGAAGTAACCGCAGACGAATAGCAGCAAAAACGGAATCGCCAGATAGTTCAGTGTGTCAATGGCAAACAGAACCATGTAAACGAAATAGGAGCCAATCAGAAGCTCGACATACGGCAGCCACCCGCTCTTTCGCTTGTAGGCGGTTGGCTGAACTCTATGCTGTCGGTCGGCGTTGGCGGCAATAGCGTATTTCGGAGTGCGGGCAAAGCTGGTTTGCACGCCAAACAACGCTTCCAGTACGCCCTTGCCATTGCTGACTGTCAGGGCGATGCCCGCCGCCATCAGCATGGGAAGGAACGGAATGGACCTCCACCAGGACTTTGGAAACAGCTCCCGCTGCGCATAGAGATAAAACGCCGATATCGACCAGAAAGACGCAACAATCAAGGGGAAGTCAATCAGCACCATCTGGAACATGCCCATGTAGAACCGTACAATCATCACCGGCAACATAAGCATGGAGACAATAAGCATGAGCGGGTACGAGATATTCGGTGTCAAGTGCATGAACGCCTCTGCTTTTACTCGAAACGGCAGGTCAGCTTTGAGAATGCGCGGCAGTAGCTTGATGGCAACCTGCGTCAGTCCCTTTGCCCAGCGAGCCTGCTGCACTTGGAAGCCATAGGTTTCAGCCGGTAGTTCAGAAGGGCAATCCACCCCGGGCACGTACACAAAACGCCAGCCATTCAACTGTGCGCGATAACTCAGGTCAGAATCCTCGGTCAGAGTTTCATGCTGCCAACCGCCCGCGTCGTCGATCATCTTGCGGCGCAGCAAACCGGCCGTTCCATTGAAGTTGAAGAACAGGCCCGACCCGCAACGTGCCCCATGTTCCAGCACAAAGTGGCCATCCAGCATCATGGCCTCTACGTGCGTCAGAATGTTGAACTCCTTGTTCAGATAACTCCAGCGGGTTTGTACCACTCCCACTTCCGGGTCGGTGAAAAAGTGCACTGTACGGTGAAGAAAGTCAGCAGGCGGAAGGAAATCGGCATCGAAAATGGCGATCAACTCTCCGGTTGCCGTTTTTAATCCCTCTTGCAGAGCCCCTGCCTTGTAGCCATACCGATTCGTCCGATGCAAGTACTCGATAGGAGAGCCGGCCGCCCGATGCTGATTGCACAAACGTTCGGTAAAGGCGCTGGTTTCGTCCGTCGAGTCATCCAAAACCTGGATCTGGAGGAGTTCACGCGGGTAATCGATCTTACTTACCTCTTCCAAAAGCCGCTCCACTACAAAGCGTTCGTTGTACAAGGGCAACTGGATAGTGACCCGGGGCAGTTGCGCATAACGTTGCGGCGCTGATGCGAGCAAATTCCGCTTGTACTTGCGGTACCGCAGGATGGTTTCATACCGGTGCACGCCGTAGATGGACAGGATAAAAAGAATGGTGAAGTACGGAATCAGCAAGGCCCAATCGAACGCTGAAAGCCGGTATATGCCGGAGAACGTATCGTCAAACAAGCCGTCGACCAGGCGCGAGTACGGCGACGCATTCACTTTCAAAAAGGCGACAAACGGACTGATCATCCTTGCACGTACTTCGATTTTAAACGTTTTTCACTGTTTTTGAAACAACAATCTCTGGTGCAGAGTCCACTGCTCGCCCGCCGAGCAACTCCCTGGCTTGCAGGAACAGGTCGCGCAGCATCTCCGCGGTCAACTTGCGAGTTGAAGTGTTTTGCTGGCTTGGATGGTAAGAGGTAAGCAGAAGAGGTCCGTCCGCCTCCGGTTGGTGAAGTACGCCATGACCGAATGCAAAGCGGGAGCGCGCGGTGATCTTTCCGGCGTTCTGCAACACGCTGAGGTAGGCTTGCAAAGCGATATTGCCGAGGGCGACAACGACCCGCACGTTGGGTAAATCAGCAAGTTCGCGAGCGAGAAATCGACGGCAGGTGACGATTTCGTCCTGGGTCGGTTTGTTGTCAGGCGGCACACAACGAAGTGCAGCCGTAATGTAGGCGTCTCGTAGCTGCAGGCCGTCATTACGGTTGTCGCTGGAGGACTGATTGGCAAAGCCGGATTGCCACAGAGAGCGGTAAAGGAATTCGCCGGACTTGTCGCCCGTGAACATGCGCCCGGTTCGGTTTGCCCCATGTGCCCCAGGGGCCAAGCCAACCAGAAGCAGCCGGGCTTGCGGATCACCGAAGCCAGGCACTGGCCGACACCAGTAACTCTGGCCGCGGTAGGCCCGCCTTTGAACGATGCCGATTTGTTCACGATGGGCTACCAAGCGCGGACAACGGAAGCAACTTACAATCTCTTCGTTCAGCACTTGCAACCACGGCGGTTGCTGATCGCCAGGAAGCACTTACTGCGCGTTGCTCAGCCGTTCAAGTCGCGAACTCCCGCGTCGCACGGCTGAACTGAATCGGTCGAATTCGGTTCGCATTGGTCCCACACTCCCGGCCAGGGCTTGCAAGCCAACTTGCGAAAGATCGCAAGAAGCAGCTGCACTACGAAACATGGGCAGGATTTCGCTAAATTGTTGCACCAGTCGCGGATCGCGCCAGCCCCGGTCTGCCTCTTCTCGGACAATCGCGATTGCCTCTTCAGCGGTGAAGGCACGCTTATACGGACGAGCGGTGGTCAGCGCGTCGTAGATATCGGCCAGTTGCAGAATACGAGCGAGCAGCGGAATCTGCTCGCCTCGCAGCTTGTCCGGATAGCCCGAGCCGTCCCACCTCTCATGGTGGTGCCGGATGATGGGCAGCACCGATTGCAGCGACCGCATGTTGCTGCATATTCGTTCACCACGCTCTGGATGCGCCATCATGACCAGCCACTCTTCGGTGGTAAGCGGGCCATTTTTAAACAGAATGTGGTCCGGGACAGCCACTTTGCCGATATCGTGCAAATATCCCGAGCGCTGTAAGGCGACGATATCGGCCCCAGGTAAGCCTAACGCCGAACCCATAGCGGAGGCCATCAGTGCCAGGCGTTCACAATGCTGCCCTAAACCCGGGTCTCGATCTTCCATCGACTGCGCTAGGGAAAACAATACCGTCTCCGAATCATCCAGCGAGTCAATCATAGCCTTCTGCCGCAAACTTGCCTGAATGCGGGCCTGAAAAGCGCGAGGTCGAAGCGGCATTACCAGGAAAGCGTCAGCCCCGGCCTCGAGCGCTCGGACCTCCACTTCCACGTCGTCCTCTCCGGAAATCACAAACAGCGGCAGGAACTTCATGGGCGCAGTCTTCTTCAGAATGCGGCAAAACTCAATGGCGCCCAGCTCACCCAGGCCCAAGTCAATCAGCGCAAGGTCTATGCGGTTCATTGTGATGGCCGCTACGGCTTCACTGGTGGATGACGCTTCAACGACTTCAGGCTGCAGATGGGCTAATAATTGGCGCAGTGTTGACCGTCTGTCCTGGCATGAATCTGCGATCAAAATGCGGCAGTAAAGAGGCTGTGATTGTTCCGTGCTATTCCGCTTCATGCTGCCCCAATCGTTGATAGAGATGACGCTCTTCTTTCTCGCTGTATCGACCATTGATCGCGCCTGTTGACTCTATCTTTAGGTGGCTCCAAGGTGGAAGATTTCTATTCTCCACCGTTTGCGCGATTGTGATTCAGTACTACTCCCTTACTTCGAACTACCCTTACTACTGTTCTGTTGACCCGACGGGAGCATACCGCCCGACTAAGGAGCGGTATTACCAAGTGCAACTTTCTACCCTTCCCGGAGTCTTACGGATGAGCCCTAGTACAGGTGCGGCCCGTCGAGGTCAGTACTGAGCAGAAATAGAGTGGTCTGCTGTTGTGAATATTCTCGTTGTAGAAGATAATCCCGGTGAAGTGGAGCTGTTCCGCGAGGCGTTCCGCACCCTTAAGAGCCACGCAGTCATAACATCGGCTGCTGACGGTGATGAATGCCTGGCAATTTTGTTTGGCCAGAGTCCCCCGAGAACCCTGCCTGACTTGATCTTCCTGGATCTGAATCTGCCTCGCATAAGTGGCTACGACGTCTTGCAACGAATCAAGGGTAGTGACGCAACCCGCCATATACCTGTCATTGTGCTTTCAGGCACGCGGTCTGAATCAGAGGTGGAGCGGGCTTACAAAGCCCATGCCAACGCCTTTGTACGAAAGCCAAACACGTTGGAAGATTTGATTGCAGCCGCCCGCGTACTCAAGTCGTTCTGGATGGAGACTGCGCGGCTTTCTAACGCGTTCGCAGCTCCTTAGCGCCCCATTTGAGAAGGTAGACTCTTATAGGCGGCTGGTGGAAAGCGTGCTTTAATTGAGTTGGGAAGCACTACATTAACTCGCCCCGCGCTTCCTTCTTCCCACTTCCAAGGAGTACTCAGCTGAATACAAAAGTCGCTGTTAGCGGCCAGGTCCGTGAACCCGCTGATCGTTGGACCACTACGGACGCATCTGAACTGTACGACGTGCCCAGTTGGGGCAAGGGATATTTTTCAGTCGGAGCTAACGGCAATCTTCTTGTTCATCCGACCAAAGAATCAAACCGCACCATCGACTTGAAACAGTTGGTCGATACGCTCGGCTGGCGTGGCATCTCGCTGCCGATCCTGATTCGATTTGCCGACATCCTGAAGCACCGGTTGGGCGAGATGCACCAGGCCTTCGATTCCTCCATTCGCGAGCACGGCTACCAGGGCCGGTACTGTTGCGTGTACCCGATCAAAGTGAATCAGCAGCGTCAGGTGGTTGAGGAAGTGTTTCGCTTCGGCCGCGCCTATAACTTTGGCTTGGAGGCCGGTTCGAAACCTGAACTGCTGGCGGTGCTAGCTATCGCTGACAATGAAACTCCGATCATCTGCAACGGCTTTAAAGATGACGAGTACATTGAGATGGTCATGTTGGCCAGAAAGATCGGCCGGCAGATAACCCCTGTTGTTGAGAAGTTCACAGAACTCGACCTCATCATTAAGCATGCGCAGCAAGTGGGTGTAAAGCCAACTATTGGTTTGCGGGTAAAGCTTGCCAGCCGCGGCTCAGGGCGCTGGAAGTCCTCGGGCGGATACCGTTCTAAGTTTGGTTTGACCGTCAGCGAAGCTCTGAAAGCGGTGGAACTGCTGAAGCAGAAGGGCATGGAAGATTGCCTCACGCTTCTGCACTTCCACTTGGGTAGCCAGATTACCAATATTCGCCAGATTAAGGCAGCGGTGATTGAAGCGGCACGGATCTATGTTGACTTGAAGAAGATGGGCACAGGTCTGTGCTTCCTTGACGTTGGCGGCGGACTTGGCATCGACTACGACGGTTCGCAAACGGACTTCGAGTCGAGTGTGAACTATACCCTCGGCGAGTACGCCCGCGACGTCGTTTATCACATTCAAAGCATCTGCGACGAAAGCGAAATCCCCCACCCCAACATCGTTACCGAGAGCGGGCGAGCGGTAGCCGCGTACCATAGCGTGCTCGTCTTCAATGTTGTGGGTGTAAGTGGTTTCGGCGAGGAGGAACTGCCGGCTAGCGTTCCGGAGGATGCCGAGCAGCCCTTGATCGATTTGTTCGAGACTCATCGTTCGCTCAACAAGCGGAACTTGCTGGAAACGTATCACGATGCGCAGCAGGCGCTCGATTCAGCCTTGAATCTATTCAGCCTTGGTTACCTCACGTTGCAACAGCGCAGCCTTGCTGAAAGCTTCTACTGGTCTATCTGTCGTAAAATTCTGAAGTTTGCCGGCGAGCTTGACTACTTTCCGGAAGAGCTGGAGGCCCTCGAGGCGCTGCTTTCCGATACTTACTTTTGTAACTTTTCGTTGTTCCAGAGCATGCCGGACAGCTGGGCTGTTAAGCAGCTGTTTCCCATTATGCCGATCCATCGCCTGGATGAGTCGCCCACCAGGCGCGCCGTTTTGGGCGATATCTCGTGCGACTCCGATGGCAAAGTGGATCAGTTTATCGATCGGCGTGATGTGAAGAAAACCCTCCCGCTGCACGCGTTCAATCAGGACAACGGGACATACATTCTAGGGGCGTTTCTGCTGGGCGCTTATCAAGAAATCCTGGGCGACCTGCACAACCTGTTTGGAGATACGAACGCTGTCCACGTCAGCCTGGACGATCATAACGATGTGGTGCTGGAGACGGTCGTGCAGGGCGATACCGTTCGCGAAGTGTTGAACTACGTCCAGTACAGCGTGCAGTCGCTGGTGGATGAATTCCGCAAAGACGTCGAACTGGCTGTGCGTGAACAGCGCATCGGGTACGAGGAGTCTGGCCGGCTCCTGCGCTTCTACGAAGAAGGAATGCAAGGCTACACCTACTTGGAGCAGTAGCAACTTTGGAGCCTGCGCCTCAGCAGATTGGCCCTCCACTCGCGTTTCGGGTGGTCCTGGTGGCCACTCGCAACCCGCTGAACATCGGAGCGGTGGCCCGTGCCATGAGCAACTTCGGTTTGCGGGACTTGCGTTTGGTGAACCCGTACGACCGTGCCTTCCAGGAAGCCAAGTCGGCGGTCAAATCCCGCTACATTTTGGAAGCCGCTCAGGTTCATGAAACGCTAGGGGAAGCTCTGGCTGGCTGCGGCCTGGTTATCGGCTCAACCGCAGCCATTCATCGTGATTTGCATCAGCCTTTGTACCGGCTCGAAACGGCGCGTCCTCTCATAGCGGAGCAGGCCGGCACGGCGCCCGTTGCGCTTCTATTTGGATCCGAAAAGTTCGGCCTGTCGAATGATGATCTTAGCTTCTGCCAGTGGCTGTTTCGCATACCCACAAGGGCCGAGCATGGCTCCATGAATCTGGGCCAAGCGGTGGCCATCTGCCTGTACGAATTGCATCGGGACGAATCTTTCGCTCAGGTACGGCAGGAGCCGCCGGCTCTAGCAACCGCGGATACCTACGAACGCTTCACGACGCTGTTACTCGATGTGCTGGACCGCGCGGGCTATGTCAATGAGCGGACATCGGAGTCAACCGTCCTGAAGCTTCGCAGACTTGTACGACGGCTGCAGATACCCGCAGGAGACTCGGAATCCTGGCTCGGCATCGTGCGCCAGATTCAATGGAAGGTGAACCGCAAACCTCCTGAGTAGATGCTATTCTGATTCCCGATGACTAAGGTCCAGACCACTTTCAAGCTCTCTCGCGCTCTTGCCGACAAGGACCTGGACGCCATCTCCCACATGCATACCGTTTACGGACTATTTGCGACGCGACTTCTGCCCTCGGGCGAAGATCTGTTTGTCGAGTATGATGCCAGCCGTCTTTCGTTGCGAGAAGTGCGCGGAACGCTCGAGCAAAACGGGCTTCCGCTGGCCCCTGTCCCGAGCAGCGCTACTCCGACGGAAGGTTCTCCCGCGCGTTCTGGTGAATAAAAAAGTCAGGATGGTCGTCAAACTTCCGTTTGCACTCAGGTGAGCAGAACGGATAAATGCGGTTGTCGTAGTCAGAGAAGTATCGCGGTTGAGCGGCATCTTCCACACGCTGGCGGCAGACTAAGTCTTCGTCCATGAGACTTATGTAGCGGCTGGTTACTGAACGAATCAGTTGCCAGTCTAGCCCAGCAGCATCAAGCCTTTGGTTGTTCGAACCCGAGTCGCTGCTGCGCAGGTGGCGGCTCAGCGGGTGCTTCGAATTGCCGGCGCTGGTTCCGCAACATCGCAGCAGCGAATTGCCACGTTGGTCCCGGCGTGTCGCGCCAGGGAGCCGGCACAAGCACTCGGCAGAAGTCCTGGCAGTCGGGGTCGAGAAAACAGTCTCCGGTCCGTTCCCCCAGCATGGCGGTCCATTCCGTTCGAGTTGCGTTACCGATCTCCATCAGACCGCACTCAACGGGAATCTCGCTCCCACGCAGCAAGCCGGGCGGTGTTACGAAGTAAAACTCGTTTGAGTAGCGCATGCCAATCCGCCTCTTCAGCGGATGCTTCAGCTCATTCAGGAAATCGGCGCGCGAAACTTTTACTTCGTAGCAGACGCGCTTCATAGCCAGGTGAGGCAGGCAGTTCAACGCAAACGCATCCAGGCGTTGGCTCGCGCTGTTTCGGTGCCCGGTACCGACGCGCAGCTCGCGCAGGAAAAGCCACTCCGATCGGCTCGCATGCGCCAGACGTTCCAGAACGTCCAGTAGCGTAGAAGCCTCCGGCAATGCAACCTCGGCTCTTCCTGCTGCAGCCATATCGTCTCAATTAGGCTAGGCGTAGCCTTTGGAGAGATGCCAGGGCCGCCCCTCCAGAAATGTCCGGTTTCACCGTCAGCTCCACCCGCAAAACGCCGGCTAGGTTAACACGCAGGTTCTCTACTTCCATCCTTGAGCCAGACGGGCTGAAGTTCCACTGCTGCCTTCCTATCTGGTGGCTCACCTGGTCTGCACCGCTCCATGACAGTGCAAACTCCTGGGTCCGCTCAATGGCTTCCTCCACGAACTGCAAGTGAATGAGATGAATCAGAGTCGGGTTGTCGAACAAAATACTGAGCTTTTGTTCTCCAGGCACGTTTGCCCGCCAGCCGCTAGAGCTGTTGCCTGTTAACGCCAGCGCGGACTCGATTGGAAACTCACTGTTTTCGCTGGAAACTTCTACACTGGCAATCTGCTCCAGGTCGAGCCACTCATGTTCTCCGACCGGCTGGAGAACTGTCGCCGTGCCCGTTACACTTTTCCGCATATTTCATTGTGACGCGGCAGCGCCGGGAAACTCACTTTTCCATTCGAGCTTACGGTCACCAGCACGGGATCATTCAAGCCAAACTGCAGGGGCACCAAGACTTCACGTCCTGCCCATCGCACCAGAGCTTGCCGGGTGGTGGGCAGAGCTTTCTGAAAGAGTCGATGCACCATTGGATACTGAATTAACGCGGCAGATGGATGGGCAAAGAACAGCTGCAAATCGCCTTCCACGTCTCGGGCCTGGTACGGCGGAAGATCGGTACCGGTCAGCAACGGCAGTATGTCCGCATGACGATCTTGAAAGCTGGAAAGCTCCTGGTCGAAGAGCGGATCTTTCCGATGGCCGGGCTGTTGAGGCCTTCCCTCCCAGATAACTCGGCCGCCGGCTTCCCCCAGCCGAGTTAATTCGTTCAAGGATTCAGTGTCTAACCACTCGCAGTCGACCAGCACAGCTTGCACCGTCAAATGGCGTGAGGTAATTGCTCCATCTGCGGCGACTTCGGCGTCACGCAGAAATGCGTGTGAGACCCAAACCGGAGCAAACCCGTGCCACTTTGTTGGCTGACGCGCCTTCCGCATCTCCCATTCAAAGTTAGCGCCCGGGGTGCGCTCTTCTTGCGGGATACGATCCTGCATCAGGCTGTCCTCAAACGGCAGCCAAATCCCAAGACCCGCTACTGGCTTACCTTCGCGCAAAGCGCGGCAAACCGTGGCGAAGTAACCATTCAAAGCAGGGAGCTCTGGCGAGAAGGAACTGTCCGGCCCCACATGCACGGCCGCATAGAACTCCTGCTCGCCACCTTCGGGCCGATACGGCATGCCATGCCAAACCAACTGGTTGACGCCATGCGCAAACAGCGTATCGGCGAGCAGCTTCAAGTCACCCGCTGTCTCTTCCTGCCATAGTTCATCGGCACTCTCGTCCCAGCCTGGAAAACCATGGAGGCAAGTGAACGCTTCGGCGCTGACTACGGTCCGGCCAGCCCAAGCCGCCGCTGAAGCTGCGATGCGGGAGAACTCGGGCGGGAACAGCAGTGCCTCAGATTCCGGAATATCCACCGCTGCATAGGCGGCAAGAAGATCGGTGGGCGCCCCATGACACTGGGCACGTGCCTCCGCGCCGGCATCATGGCAAATCTCGACGAATGCCTCATAAAATTCTTCTCGAATCACCTCGCCGCGCAGCTTGCGATAGTCGTACCGGACGTCTCGCTCTTCGTCCAGACGAGCTGCAAAGGGCTCCAGCCGATAACCGAATCGCTCGGCAAACCGGTCCCACAATTCGGCAGACCACAATTGTTCTGTCGCAATTTCCAGTGAATCGCAAAAGAGAGCCGACCGATGGCCGGTCAACGCTGGTCCCAACGCTGCCAGGAGCGGGCCGGCATAACGGCGGAGGGCCGAGGCGGAGAGATGATTCACCACCCGCACCTCCGCGCCCGGCTCTTCTTCCCACGAGCCGCGTAGTCGCTCGCCGGAAACTCCGTCGAACGTCTGCGCTCCGTCGGCAGCGGTGACCCATGTTCCCCCGAATGGCCAGGCACTGCCGAAGGTGAAGTCACAACTTAGCCCCAAGGCGGAAGCCTCCGTCTCGGCCGTAGCCACCAGGTCGCTCCACTCTGCACTCAAGAAAGCCGGCCGAGGTGCGCTGCGCTCGGGCTCCTCCAGCCAAGAAGGGTCAATCCACGCCAGCTCGACGCCGCCAAATCCAGCGGCTGCAACCCACGCCAACTGACTCGCGATATCCCGCTTGGTGAACGGCCCCGAAAGCCACCACCAGCGCACCTTCGGTCGGCTGTCTCTTGCTACATTTTGTGCAATCATCGGGCCTATCCGGTCATCTTACTGTCATCCTTCCCACGAGTTTGCGTTAGCCTAAAGGTTTGATCTTAGTTCGATCAGGAGTTTTGTTTTGAAGAAGTTTATCCCGGTCCTTGCCTTGGCTGCCATTGCGGCCAGTGCAACGTACTCACTCTCCGCTCAAGAGCCGCAAGCGCCCCCTCCCGTCAAGAGTCCAGAACCGGCGGCCGGCGCTGGTAACGGACCGCACCCTGGCCCGGCCCAAACCCCCGCTGCTACTGGCGCTCACGGTACTTCTAATAGGTCAAGCGCCGATTTTGGGCAGAAGTTTTTCGGCTTGAGTAAGGCGCCTGATCCGGCTCTTGTGGCTACCGGTCAGAAGCTGTTTGTGGCCAATTGCGCTTTCTGTCACGGCTCGAACGCCAATGGCGGAAACTCCGGGCCCAACCTGGTCCGGTCTGTCCTAGTGCTGCACGACGAGGGCACCGGCACCCAGATCGGCCCTGTGGTGTTGAATGGTCGGGTAGAGAAGGGAATGCCGAAGTTTCCCTTCAACGAGCAGCAGATTCTTGCCATTTCTGCATTTTTGCTCAATCGAACCCAATCTACGGTCAACCGAATGGAGTACAAGACGCAGAACATAAACACGGGTAACGCTGCGGCGGGCAAAGCTTACTTTGCGGCTAACTGTGCCGGCTGCCACTCGGTGACCGGCGATTTGGCCCACGTTTCATCTAAGTATGAGCCTGAAGCTCTGCTGGCGCGTATGTTGTATCCAGAAACGAGGAGTCGTGGCGGTGCTGCCGCGGCCGATCCCAAGACTCAAAGTACCGTAACAGTTACGCCGGCTTCGGGCGCTCCGATTTCTGGAACCTTAACGTACTTCGACGATTTCACTGTCTCGATGGTCGATGCGCATGGCGAACCGCGCTCATGGTCACGCGACACGGACGGCCTTCAAGTACAGGTGAAGAATCCGTTGCAAGCCCACGCGGACCTTCTCCCCAATTACACCGATGCCGACATGCATAACGTTTTTGCCTATCTGGAAACATTGAAATGAGTTTGATGCGCCGTTTTCTTCCGCTTGCTGCTCTATGCTGTTCCGGTTTGGCCGGTGCGCAGGAACTTGATCCGCAGAAGTTGCTGCAACCGCCTACCGATACTTGGCCTACATTTAATGGTGACTACTCAGGGCGACGCTTCAGCCCGCTTTCGCAGATCAATTCATCCAATGTTCAAAACCTGAACCTTGCCTGGGAGTACCGTGCAAATGCGGGTGAGAACGGCAGCATGTTCGGGGCTACTATTAAAGCCACTCCTTTGCAAGTGAACGGGGTGCTCTATTTCACGCTGCCCGATCATGCCTGGGCGATTGACGCTCATAACGGCCGGGAACTCTGGCACTATAAGTGGGAGTCGCAGGGCGGCATCCATATTGGTAATCGCGGCGTGGGCATCTATGGAAACTGGGTCTTCTTTGAGACGCCCGACAATCACCTGATCTCGCTCGATAAGAACACCGGCAAGTTTCGCTGGAGTATTGAGATTGCGGATGTGAAGCAGCAGTACTTCTCTACGCCTGCTCCGCTGGTGGTGGGAAATCACGTCATCGTTGGCACCGGTGGTGACTCGCTCGATGTTCCCGGCTTTTTGGAGTCGCGCGATCCCGAAGACGGACACGTGCAGTGGCGATGGAACAGTGAGCCCGGCAAAGGGCAGCCTGGTTCCGAGACGTGGCCCGACATCGAATCCATGTCACACGGCGGTGGTATGACCTGGATGCCCGGCACCTACGACCCCGAGTTGAAAACGCTTTACTGGGGGACCGGCAACCCGAACCCGGTGCACGCCGGGCAGGGCCGCAAAGGCGATAACCTCTGGACCTGCTCGATCGTGGCTTTAGATGTAGAAACGGGAAAGCTGAAGTGGTACTACCAGGTTTCTCCGCATGACACCCACGATTTCGATGCGGTTCAGACGCCAGTCCTCTTTAATGGAGAGTGGGAAGGCAAACCCCGCCGACTATTGGCCCAGGCCAACCGAAATGGATACTTCTTCCTGCTCGATCGCGTGACTGGGGAGCATCTGGAGACTAAGCCCTTTGTCCATGTAACTTGGGCGAAGTCACTAAACAGTAAAGGCGTTCCCATGGCCGATCCGGCCAAGGATCCGAAAACTGACGGAACACTGGTTAGTCCGGCATCCGGAGGCGCCACTAACTGGCCTGCGCCCAGTTTCGATCCCCAAACTGGTCTGTTTTATGTCTACTCATCCCAGTCGTACAGCGTTTACTATCTAACCGATACTGACCCTAAGCCGGAAGGCTACGGTGGACGGGATAACGGCGTCTGGTCGCAGTGCTCTCTGAAGGCGATTGACTATAAGTCCGGCGACATCAAGTGGACCCATACCTTCCCGAATATCGGCGGTAATGTAAACAGCATTCTGACCACGGCGGGTAACCTGCTCTTCACCGGCGACCCCGATCCCAAGAAGAATTTGATTGCATTCGATCCAGCAACGGGCAAGATTCTGTGGCACGTAGGCCTGCTCTCTTCAGTGAGCAACGGCCCTATGACGTACACATTGGATGGACGTCAGTATCTACTCGTTGGGGCAGGGGACACGCTGTACGCTTTTACGCTTCCCCGAACATTAACTGTGGCGAAAACCGAGTAAGCAGGGCACTGCTTACTCGCCATTAGGCAGGTAGGAAAAAGCTTAAGCGCCCGGAGCTTTGGCCGCCAGGATCATGGGCTTGTCAATCTCCGGCTCCCGTACAAATAGTTCGGGCGCTTTGGCAAACAGCGCTTTGGCAATGTCGCCATTCAGGTGCGCGTCACGGCTTTCAGCATCGACAAAAGTATCGAAGATGCCGTACTTGGAAGGCCCAATTTTCAGCGCGTACCAGGTCGTAGTTCCCGCTTCTGCCACCGCGAGAGGCTGTGCCGATTTAAGAAACTCCTCTACCTCCAACTCCTTACCCGGCTTTGCTTCCATCTGCGCCCAAATTGCAAATTGATCCATAGGTTCTCCCCCGGATAGATGCGGCTCACTGGGCCAGCGCTTCCAACTCGCCCCAGCGGGCATAAAGATCATCTAAGCGGCTTTGATCCTCCTCAATTTCTGCATACAACTCGGCCAGGCGCTTCGGATTGGTTGCCACTGCATCCTCGTTAAGCAGCTCACGCTTGGCGAGTAGCGCCGCATCAGCCTCTTCAATCCGCTGCTCAATGGTTTCGTAATCACGGCTGTCTTTGTAGGACAGCTTCTTCTTAGGAGCGGCTTTGGGACTCTTCGCAGAGGAAGGCGCCGTTCGGGATCTGGCTTTGTTTCGTTGCTGCTCGGCCAGCCACGCTTCCCACTGCGCATAGTCGGCGAAGCTGCCGGCCTGGCCCTGCCCATCTAAGCCCCACACGACATTGGAAACGCGGTCCAGCATGTAGCGGTCATGGGTGACCAGCACTAATGCGCCGCGAAACTCCAGCAGGCTTTCTTCCAGAATCTCCAGTGTTGGGATGTCCAGATCGTTGGTGGGCTCATCCAGCAGCAGCAAGTCTGCCGGCTCCAGCATTAAGCGGGCGATCAGCACCCGTGCGCGCTCACCACCGGACAATCGCCCGACTGGCTGGTTTAACTGCTCACCGGTAAACAGGAAGCGCGCCGCCCATGAGGCCACATGAATCGTGCGGTCCTGAAAGATAACCGAGTCGCTGTCAGGCGCCAGTGCGCGCCGCAAGGTAATGTCCGGATCGAGCACGCGATTCTGGTCGAAGTACACGATACGGAGCGAATCAGCCAGATTCAATTCGCCGCTATCCAACTTGATCTCACCCCGTAGCAGCCGTAGAAGCGTGGTCTTCCCGCTTCCATTTGGCCCTACCAAACCAACGCGTGTGCCGGCTACCATCGTTAGACTCATGCGTTCGAACAAGCGCTTGCCATCTATGCTGTAGCTGAGATCTTTCAGTTCCACCAACCGCTTGGTCTTACGATCGGTTGCTATGAAGTCAATGTCCGTGCTCGCTGTCCGAGTCCGTGACTGCAGATCTTTCAGTTGCCCGATCATCTCGTTTGCGGTCTCGATGCGCGCCTTGGATTTGGTCGCGCGCGCTTTGGGTCCCCGGCGTAGCCATTCGATCTCTGTTCGTACGCGGTTGGCCAGGGCATCCTGCTGCTTGGACTGAGCCTGCATGAACTCAGCCTTCTTTTCCAGAAACTCGCTGTACGGACCGCGGACGCGAAAGATTCCTTCCGGGTAGATGCGATTCAGTTCAGCCGTGTCAGTGGCCGCGTTTTCCAGAAAGTACCGGTCATGGCTGATGGTTACCGAAGCGAACGACGAAGATTGCAACAGCTTCTCCAACCATTCAATGCCGGCCAGGTCCAAGTGATTGGTAGGTTCGTCCAGAAGGAGGATATCTGGTTCGGTGGCCAAGGCTTCTGCAATCGCGACGCGCTTGCGCCAACCTCCAGAAAGAGTGGAAGCATCCACGTCGAAGTCGACAAAACCAGTTCGCCCTAGTGTCTCCGCCAGGCGTCCCTCGTAATCGCTTGCGTGCTGAGTCGATTGTTCCAGCGCGCGTTGAATGACCTGTCGCACTGTTGTTCCCGGCTGAAACTCTGATTGCTGCGCCACATAGCCTAATCGCGTGTTCTTGCGCATAGAAACTTCGCCCAGGTCCGGCTCTCTCCTGCCGGCGAGAATTTCCAGCAAGGTTGACTTCCCGGACCCGTTCGGTCCTATCAACCCCAGTCTGTCTCCTTCATTAATGGTTAAGGAAATGTTCTGAAAAAGCGGAACTGCCCCGTATGACTTTCGCAGTTCGTTCGCATTGAGTAAGAGCGCCACTGCCTCCAGTTTCGTACGGTTCAGTTTGCAAGTTGAAATCGAATCACAGGACCAACAGACAAGAACCTCGTTGAGCCGAGCGCGCAGGCGAGTCGGGCGATCCACTGTTCGTGCTGGCAATCCTCACTTGCCGCTGCCAAAGTTGTAAACGGCCTGAAACATATCTGGACATTTGCGCACTGAATTGGTAGACCTTCAAGTACGATAGGTGACTCGACCTGGTAGTCGGCACGGAATTAAACGAGGCTGCTTATGGAAATTGTGGGAGATCGTAGGTTTGTTGAACTGCCCGGCGCGAAAACACATGAACTGCCGCCGCTTCTGGTAAAGACGCTTCCCCCACGCCAGCGGCTTGATCGCATGGTCGAGACTGCATCCGAGATGATCGAGCAGGAAGATATGGTGCCCATCCTGACGCCCGACCAATTGGCGCAGCCGGAGGGGGTGGCACGCCGCAAGATGGATCTCGCCATCCAACTGGTGGACCGCTATATGGGTTTACTAGGCCAGTGGCACTGGGGCGATGCTGTCCTTGAGTGGATTCGGCAGTGTGAGATTACCTTCTGTTCAAGACTGGAACTTCGCAATCTGCTGCAGAATGACCTTTGGCCGCATGCGGGCCGAAGCAGCTTCGTCACACTTCTGGAAGACAAGGGGATAGCCGAGAAGAATCTGAAATTGCCCAAAGCCGTGGGATTGCGCTTGGCTTTTCGCCAGATGCCTCCCATGCGTTGCTGCTCAGATCAATTTCTCTTCTACCTGAACAACAACATCGCCCAGTCGGCTTACCAGACTTGGTTCGATATGACCCCAAGCCCCGTGTCGAGTCTGCCGCCTGAACGCTTCGAATTTGAGGTTGTAAATATGTCGTTAGAAATTCATTGATCCGAAAGGCCAATTGTAGAACCCCGAAATCTCGGAGTTTCCGCAATGTTCCAATAGCCTAAGCCGGAAAGCGCCGAATTAGCTCGAAAGAACTCTGCTTTAGCCTTTAAAGCTGAAGCGCCTGTCAATGTCCCGGTGCTGCCCAGCAAGCCTGAACAGCCCGGCGCCGGGCTTCTCCATCAAGAGTTTCTCCTCTCGCATAAAGCGGAGACAATCCTCTAAAGGTAGCGGGCAAGATGGCCGAAAGAGTAGTTGATGACTTGCACACGTTGCGGCAGTGACAACATCTCCCGTTCCAGACGGCGCGGCTTAGCCGACCATCTTCTAGCGGGTCTGGGACGCTGGCCTTATCGCTGCGATGAATGCGGCCTGCGGTTGTGGGCAGCGCAACGCCGTAGGCCAAGAGAGACTCCGGCGCGCCAAACGCAAGGCGAAACCGGCGGGCAGTTCCGCGCTTACGCCCAGAAGGCAGCTACCGCGCAAAGCGCACCATCCGGTCCCGGGATAGCATTCCGGACCGACGGGGGTAAGCCGCAGGCCAAGATTGTTCTTCAGGCTGATTCACATGAGCAGTTGAACCATATTCTGCTTGCGCTTAACCGGGCTGTCATGTCATACCAGCCGCAAGCTCAGGAGCATTGCCAGCGGGAAACCGCCGGTACCAAACGGTGAACTCAGGCTGTTTCTCCGGCGACAGTGAACGAAGACGTGTTCAGTCTTTGACGGTAGAAGCGGGTTGGGGAGCTGGCTCTGGAGGATACTGCGCCTTTTCCTCGCGCTCTTGCTCTTTGACAAACTCAAGAATGTCGAAGTGCTTTACTCCTCGGCTGTCTATTCCGTCAAAGCTGGTTAAAGCAGCATCAACAGTATCAAACTTAGCGAACTTCTGCTCCGCTTCAGAAACCGCCAAACGGGCAAGAAGCGAAACGCCGGCTCCTGCTAGCCGCAAATCCCCGCCAGTCTGCTCTGCTCCTGCCTGCATGTCTAATAGGACCAAGATGGACGGAGTGTCTACCTGGCCCAAGCCGCTGACCTCCAATACCAGCTTGTTTTCGTCTGCCGCCAAGTGACCTGTCAACGAGCCTTGCAACCGCGAAGCATCTCCATCAGCCGCGTCGCCCTGTAGCTGGATTACGGTGATGCTCCGCTCTTGTCGTGCCTCTATTTGCAACGGCATGATGGCTCCTTTAATATACTGTTGCATCAACAGGTGTCGTGTCTCCGATTGTGCGGTCAGAGTGGAATTTTTCTGGTAATACTAGATCAGAGACAAGGTGAGGCAATCATGAATCCAGCTGCACTCTATATGCTGCTCCAGGCACAAACGACAAAGCTGCCCGAGTTTCGTATCGCCGACATGTTCAAGCCGTTAGCTTCCCCCGCTCAGTCGGAAAAGGAAGTAGCGATGCTGACATTCGCGATTACCGGAGTCATCTTCGTTGTCGTCGCCTCACTCATTTGCTACGCCATCTTTCGCTTCCAGCGTAAGCCCGACGAGGACATGCACCAGGAGCCGCCTCAGGTTTACGGGAGCAACCAAATTGAGGTTGCCTGGACTGTCATTCCCATTCTTATCGTGTTCATCCTGGGTGGCGTTTCGGCCCGGGTAATCGCGGCAGTGCAGAATGCCAGTCCGCCGAAGGATACCTTGAATGTTACAATCATCGGTCACCAATGGTGGTGGGAGGTCCGATATCCCGACTACCATATTGTTAGCGCGAATGAGATTCACGTGCCGGTCGGGGCTGAAGGCAAAGTCGCCACCTATCTGCATTTGGAGAGTGCTGACGTCATCCATAGTTTCTGGTTGCCGCAGCTCTCCGGCAAGACCGATGTAATCCCTAATCGCATCAACTATATGTGGATCGATCCTCACAAACCAGGCGTTTACTTCGGAAACTGCGCCGAGTACTGCGGCACTCAGCACGCCAACATGCTGCTGCGGGTGGTCGCTCAGGAGCCGGCCGACTTTAAGCAGTGGACACTCGAGCAGCAACGCAAGCAGCCACAAGTCACCGATGCCATTCCGGCCGGCGGCCAACTCCAAACGGCATCTCTGCACAATAGCGCGAACCAGATGAGTCCGGCAGCTCGCAACCAGGCTGCGTTCGAATCTTTCGCCTGTGTCAATTGCCACGCAGTGCAAGGTACGCCGGCGGTAGGCAAATTTGGACCGGACCTCACTCACTTGATGAGCCGCAGCACCATCGGCGCTGGTGTCGTCGATCTAACACACGACAATCTGCGTAAATGGGTTGATAATCCCCAGGACTTGAAGCCCGGCTGTCTGATGCCAAGTCTGAAATTAACCAACCGCGAACTCGATCAGGTAGTCGCATACTTAGAGACCCTGCGATAGAGCAAACACACATGGCAACTATTGACTATCCGTTGGATCGGCCCCGCGAGGCCGCTCCTGAATTTTCATGGTCCGAGACTCTTTACCGGTGGGTAGCCACTGTTGATCACAAGCGACTGGGGCTGCTTTACATCATGAGCGCCCTCCTTTACTTCCTGGTAGCAGGCGTGATGGCGATAATGATCCGCCTGCAATTGGCCTTTCCTAACGGCCATGTGCTGGCCCCGGACACCTACAACCGTATGTTCACCATGCACGGTACGTCCATGGTGTTTCTGGTTGGTATGCCCATGATCGCCGGATTTGGCAACTATCTGATACCGCTCATGATCGGAGCGCGCGATATGGCGTTCCCGCGCATGAACGCGTTCGGCTTCTGGATTTTCCTATTTGGCGCATTTCTGCTGTACTTCAGCTATATCGGAGGCGACGGTCTAAGCGGCGCCGGCTCTGCTCCTGATGTCGGCTGGTTTGCCTATTCCCCTCTCACTGCGCGTGCTTTCTCGCGTGGGTCCAGCACCGATTATTGGATTTTGGGCATTCTGATTACCGGACTCGGCAGTATTGCCAGCGCCATCAACATCATCGTTACAGCACTGACGATGCGCTGTCCGGGCATGACGCTCAGCCGCATGCCGCTTTTTGTCTGGACGATGCTGGTGGATTCGTGGCTCATCGTGATCGCGCTTCCGCCGCTCAATGCTGCTCAAATCATGCTCTTGCTCGACCGACAACTGGGAGCCAATTTCTTTAACACGCAATCGGGTGGTTCCGCTGTTCTCTGGCAGCACTTCTTCTGGATCTTCGGCCATCCGGAAGTTTATATCTTGATCTTTCTTGCCTTCGCAATTGTCAGTGAGGTGATCCCGGTCTTCTCGCGCAAGCCAATGTTTGGCCGCCAGGCAATGGTCGGCGCTCTGGTCGCCATCGGCTTCATCAGTCTGGGCGTTTGGGCCCACCATATGTTTGCCGTCGGTATGAGTTCCTGGTCTAATACGTTTTTTGCTGCTTCCACCATGATGGTGGGCGTTCCAACGGGAATTAAGATCTTTAACTGGACGGCAACGATGTGGGGCGGGAAATTGCGCATGCATACTGCTATGCTTTTCTGCTGCGCTTTTCTTCTCCAGTTTCTCGTGGCCGGCTTAACCGGCATAATGCTCGGAATGACCGCCTTCGACTGGCAACTGACTGACTCGTACTTCGTTGTAGCGCACTTCCACTTCACCCTTGTCGGAGGCTTGCTGATGGGCATTTTCGCAGGCTTTTACTACTGGTTCCCTAAGGTGACGGGCAGGATGCTGGATGACCGTACTGGGAAGTGGCACTTCTGGCTCTTTATCATCGGGTTCAACATTACGTTTTTGCCGCAACACTTGCTCGGCTTTTTGGGGATGCCGCGGCGCATTTATACTTACGCTCCTGGCCGTGGCTGGGATCTATGGAACTTCATCTCCAGCTTCGGAGTTCTCTTTCAAATTGCGGGAGTGCTGATGTTTCTGTATGCCATCTGGCGTGCGCTTGGCTCGAGCGAAGCTGCCGGTGATGATCCCTGGGATGCCTGGACGCTGGAGTGGTCCACCAGTTCACCGCCACCTGAATACAATTTCGAAAAGCTGCCGGTAGTTCGTAGCAGCCGGCCTCTTTGGGATCTGAAGCACCCACACGATCCAGATTGGAAGTTCAACCAATAAGCTATGGCAGACGCAACCGTACCCGCACGCGAAGGATCGCAAAATGCCCGTACCATGGAGCAGGAATGGGCGCTGCCTGATCGGGGCACCGTCGGCATTATTTTCCTGATCATTTCCGAAACAGCGCTCTTCACTATTTTTGTTGTAGCGTATCTCGTTTACATAGGTAAGAGCCTGACCGGGCCGTACCCAAAAGACGTCTTAGAGCTGCCGATTGTCGCTTCTATTTGCCTGTTCTCAAGTAGTGCGACTGTTGTGCTGGCTGAGAAGGCGCTACACCGGGGCAATCTTGCGGCCTTCAAGCTGTGGTGGTTGGCCACCATTGCGCTAGGCCTCGAATTCATCACAGCAACAGGTTTCGAATGGCATCACCTTATTTATAAAGATAATCTGACAATCAGCACCAACCTTTTTGGAACCACTTTCTACTCGCTGGTTGGACTGCATGCAACGCACGTGATTGTCGGACTTACTTTTCTGAGTCTTGTCATGGTGGTCACTCTTCTAGGGTTTCCCATACAATCGCAAGTACGGCGCGTGAAGTTTCTTTCCTGGTACTGGCATTTTGTTGATGCCATCTGGGTGATAGTGTTTTCGGTAGTTTACTTGATAGGCAGATAGAAGGCATTCATGGCTAACGAAAAACATCACGGCGAAGCGGGCGAGCAGACACACGAATCTCATATCCAATTACCCGCTCCCACGTTCTGGCCCATGGTGTTTGCCTTTGGGCTCACGCTCGTCGGGGCCGGCTTAGTAACGGATTGGTCGGTCAGCATAGTGGGTCTGGCGATTTCTATTTTCGGAGTCCGTGGTTGGTGGCATGACGTGATCCCGAATGAGGAACACGAAGAGGTCGCCATCAATCCTGCTCTGCGACCTGCTCCGATCTTGGTTGAGGCGCGTTCGGTTGTCCGTATGCAGCCTGGCGAAGACCAGCATCGCCAATTGGTTCCGGCGTCAGTCCAGCCCTATTCAGCGGGCCTACGGGGCGGTCTGGCGGGAGGTGTTGTGATGGCCGCTCTGGCCTGCCTGTATGGCTTGGTAGTGCAACACAGCATTTGGTATCCCATCAATCTTCTTTCAGGTGTGGTGATCCCCAGTATGGGCGATGCCACAATCGCGCAACTGAGAGCTTTCAACGGGCCTGCATTATTTGCCGCCACCGCCGGACATATCGTCATCTCAATCCTTGTGGGTGTCCTTTACGCCACCATGTTGCCCATGTTCCCCAGGTACGCTTTTTTCTGGGCCGGTATTATGATGCCGTTATTCTGGAGCGGTTTAGTGGCAACTGCCTTGAACGTAGTCAATCCAGCGATGAACGGTCGCATTAGCTGGCCATGGTTTGTGGCAGCCCAGCTTGGATTCGGTTTGGTAGGAGGTTACGTAATTGCTCAGGCGACCAGCATCCGCACAATGCAGAGCTGGACGCTGTCGGACCGTTTGTTTGTGGATGCTCCCGGTATGCGTGGACACGAAGGTGACGAATGAATCGCCTTCTATTCTTCGCTCTCTTGGCCCATGCGGCACTGTTAACAACAGGCTGCGAGCCTTGGGGCAAGCCGGGTCCGACCGAACCCCTTGCGGCGGATGTGGTGAACTTCAATGAGCTTTACAGTAGAAACTGTTCGGGGTGCCATGGTGTCGATGGCATGCATGGACCGGGCCGGATTCTTCATAATGCGCTCTACGTAAAATGGATACCTCGAGAGGAGCTGCACAAAGTGTTAGTCTATGGCCGGCCGGGAACACAGATGCCGCCTTGGGCGATCTCCCAGGGCGGCACACTGAACGAGAAACAAATTAGTGCGCTGGTAGACGGAATCTATAGAAACTGGTCAGGGCCTGTGGATCTGCACGGAACGGAACTGCCGGCTTACAGTGCAGACATTAGTTCAGGCAACGCGGGGCATGGCAAGCAGCTGTTTGCCCGAAACTGCTTTATGTGTCACGGCCCGGGAGCGCCCGTCGGATTGGTGACTAGCGCTTCTTATCTACAGTTAGTCAGCAATCAGAACGTGCGCACATCCATTGTCATTGGCCGGCCTGACCTGGGAGTTAAAATGCCGAACTATATGGGTCTGAACGCCGGACATGCTCTGAGCAATCAAGACGTATCCGATCTGGTGACCTATATTGCCTCGCTCCGTCCGCCTACTCAGATCTTGGAGAATTCGCATACCGACGAGTCAGAGAGCGGAACCTCGAACCCGGGTGCTGCTACGGGCAGTAAGGGCAGCGGCAATGGACCGGGCAGTCCTTCGCACGATCAGGTGACAGGCAATGCGCATGGCAACAGCAGCCAGAGTGGAGGAACAGTTGAGCAGCGAAAACCACAACACTGACAGCACGAGGCAGGCCGATGAGGGTAAACAAAAAACGAAGGAGCCAACTCGCCGTGACTGGCTCTTTAAAGCCGGTGTCGCGCTGAACGTAGTAGCCGGCGCGGTGCTGGCGGTGCCTCTGATTGGCTTCGTTTTTTCCAGTGCGGTCGAGAAGAAAGATCCTCGCAAATGGATCTCGCTGGGTCCACTGGAGGGCTTCCCGGAAAAAAGTACTCGCATAGCGACGTACCGGAACCCGTTTACCCGTCCATGGGATGGAGAGACAGCAGACATTCCCTGCTGGGTTCGTCATGTTGAGGGCAAAGAATTTCAGGTGTTTGCCATCAATTGCGCGCACTTGGGATGTCCAGTTCGCTGGTTCCCGGAATCCGGATTGTTTCTTTGCCCCTGCCATGGGGGCGCTTATTATGAGGACGGCGCAAGGGCAGCGGGGCCGCCTCCAAGAGGCCTGTTTACCTACGACTACAAATTGGAAAAGGGAGAACTTTGGGTGAAGGGCGGAGAGATGCCCACACTGTCCAATCCTGTTTAGCAAGAGATATAGAGATGAACAATCTACGTAAAGTAGCGGTGTGGCTCGATGACAGGCTACACATTACAGCGCTCTATGCATCTACTGCCGGGCACGAGGTGCCGTCGAGCGCCGGTAGCTGGTTCTATGTTTTCGGTAGCGCCACCCTATTATGTTTCGTTATTCAGGTAATCACCGGCGCAATGCTGGCTTTTGTGTATGTCCCGTCTACGAATGAGGCTTGGACCAGTCTTGAATATCTGAACCACCATCAGTTCTTAGGTTGGTATCTTCGCGCAGTTCACCAGTGGGGTTCCACCTTTATGGTCGGGCTGATGACGATGCATATGATTCAGGTGTTCCTGTTCGGTGCTTATAAGTACCCGCGCGAACTCACCTGGGTCACCGGTGTGTTCTTGTTTGTCATGGCGCTCGCTATGGCTTTTACTGGCCAGATCATGCGCTTTGACCAGGATGCATACTGGGGCCTGACAATTGGTGCATCCATCACGGGGCGTGTTCCCATTATTGGTGCCCAGCTAGTCCATATTCTGCTAGCCGGGCCTATTATTGCCGGTGAATCCCTGTCCCGCTTCTTTTCGCTTCACGTGTTCATCGTGCCGGGGCTGTTGATTGCTCTCATCACCGTTCACCTCCGGCTGGTTCTCGCCAAGGGCATCAACGAATACCCGAAGCCGGGTGTTCCGGTTCACCGCAGTACCTACGATGCCGAATATGCCGAGGTCCTCCGCAAGGAGGGAGTACCGTTTGTTCCTAACGCTATCGGCAAGGATCTGCTGTTCTCTGCCGGAGTGGTCTTCGCGATTCTAGCCGCTGCCTTTATATTTGGGCCCAAAGGTCCTAATGGTCCTCCGAATCCTACGCTGATTGACACAAGTCCGCGACCTGATTTCTACTTCCTCTCGATCTTCTCAGTGCTGGCTTTGTTGCCTCCCTGGATGGAAATAGCGGTACTCTTCGTGACTCCTGCGATAGCCGGTGCTTGGCTGTTCGCCCTGCCCTTTATTGCCGGCACTGGTGAGAAGAGTTACAAGCGACGCCCTGTGGCTGTGCTTAGTGTGGTGTTCATCATGCTCGCAATAGGCACGCTTGCTTACTTAGGTCAGACCTCTCCGTGGTCTCCCCATATGGAAGCCTGGAGTGCTGATGCGGTCCCAGTTCAGTACGTGACGAATCTGAGTCCACTGGAGGCGCATGGCGCTTTGGTGCTGCAAAACAAGCAGTGCCGGAACTGCCACTCGTTAGGAGGGCACGGCGGGAAGCGTGGACCTGCTCTGGATGGCGTGGCCACACGCCTGACGGGCGATGAGATGGTGCGCCAGGTTATCCAGGGTGGGGGCAATATGCCTGCTTTCGGCAAAAAACTGACGCCCGCGGAAGTAGATGCGCTTGTCTCGTTCATGAGAACCTTGCACCCGGTGATGAAACATCCTGCGCTGAACTCGGACAAGCCCGAAAATGCCCTGCCGCGCGATATTGCCTCCGCTGGGCCGCCTACGGCTGCACTGGCCGTCAGTCACTAGGAAGTGGACCAATCCTCCGGTGCCGTTTTTGCTTCCTGGAGTTTCGGCACTCCGGTAACAGTCGTCCTTCTAGTCACCCTGGCGATTTACGTCCGAGGGTGGCTGGCGGGGCGACACCTGGTTCATTCGTCGTTGGACTTTACCCGGCTCGCCGCCTTCGTAGGTGGACTGCTCGCGGTCTTTGTTGCACTCTCCTCGCCGCTCAACTCCTTCGACAGCTTCTTTCTTGCAGCTCACATGACGCAGCATCTGCTGCTGATCGCCATCGCGCCCCCGCTTCTGCTGTTAGGAAAGCCGTTCCTGCCGATACTCAGAGGCTTGCCCAGGTCGTTTGTGAAAGAAGCTCTTGGGCCGTTCCTCACCTGCGGTCCTTTGCGTCGAGTTGGTGAAATCGTAACCTCCCTTCCATTTGCCTGGCTGGCGGCGGCTCTCAGTACCGTGCTCTGGCACATCCCAAGGCTTTATGAACTAGCGCTCTCTTTTCCTACCTGGCACGGTATTCAGCATGCCTGCTTCTTCTGGACAGGAGTCTTGTACTGGTGGCCTGTGATCAAGCAGATGCCGGGAAAGGATCGATATCCAGAGTGGGCGTTTATCCCATACCTGTTGTTTGCTGACATTGTAAATACGGCGCTCTCGGCGTACTTCATCTTTTCGGGTGCAGTGCTGTATCCGAGTTATCAGACAGTTCGCCTGGCGGGTTTCAGTTCGCAAAACGATCAAGCATTGGCCGGCTGCATTATGTGGGTGCCCGGATCCTTGGTGTACCTGATTCCAGCTTTCGTCATGGCGTCCAGGTTACTCGCGACACACCCACCTGCGCCCGAATCGAGAGCGGTCCCACCACCCCGGCGGCAGTCGATTCACCAACCTCTACTACGAGCAAAGCAATTGCCGAAAATTCGAAGGTGGGCTCAAGTCGCCATGCTGGCGATCGCTTGCGCCGTGATGGCCGATGGGTTCTTTGGTCCTCAGGCAACGCCCCTGAACCTTGCCGGCGTGCTGCCCTGGGTTTACTGGCGTGCTCTTTCGGTAATCGCTCTCTTGGCATTGGGCAATTTGTTTTGCCTCTCATGCCCATTCACTCTCGTCCGTGATTGGGGGCGCAAGCTCCTCCCAGCAAACCGCCGGTGGCCGCGCGTACTTCGTAGTAAGTGGATCCCGATCGCGCTGCTCGTCTTGTACCTGTGGTCTTACGAGGCGTTCGGTCTTTGGAACAGCCCATTCCTAACTGCTTCGATTGTGGCCGGGTATTTTCTAGCTGCACTGCTGATTGATGGAATCTTTCAGGGTGCCACTTTCTGCAAGTACGTCTGTCCCATTGGTCAATTTAATTTTGTGACTTCCCTGGTCTCTCCCCGTGAGGTAGCCGTGCGCAGCCAAGCAGTGTGCCAAAGCTGCCGCACCCACGACTGCATTCGCGGCAATGAAAATACGCGCGGCTGCGAGCTCGATCTGTTCCAACCTAGAAAATCGAGTAACCTCGATTGCACCTTCTGCATGGATTGTGTCAAGGCCTGCCCGCATGACAATGTCTCATTGCTCCGAGTACTGCCCGCTGCAACAGTCATTGCCGATCCGTACCGTTCCTCTCTTCGAAGGCTCTCGAAGCGCACTGACTGGGCTGCCTTGGCGTTGCTCATTGTCTTTGGCGCGTTTGCTAATGCCGGGGGAATGATTGAACCGGTGATGCTGTATGAGCATCGCTGGCATGCCAAGCTCGGTCCCGGTGCAATGCCGCTTATCATTGGCGTATTCGTTCTGACCGGGGCAGTATTGTTGCCCGTTTGCGTTGCGCTTCTTAGTGCAGTTCTTAATCGAGCGGTCAGCCGGGGCCGGTCAATCCTGGATTATGCTCGCCGCTTTTCTTTTGCACTGGTCCCGATGGGCGTGGCAATGTGGACCGCTCACCTGCTGTACCACCTTGTGACAAGTTGGGATTCCGTGACGCCCGCTTTGACGCGCTTTAGTGGGAGTGGGTCGGCTGCCGCAAGTGCCTTTATGCCGAGTTGGCTTACGCCGCTGCAAATTCTGGTTTTAGACGCCGGACTGCTGCTAACGCTTTGGATCGTCTGGAAGATCGCCTCTACTTTGAACGCTTCCACGCCGCTCATCGATAAATCTCTGGCGTTGTTTGCACCTTGGGCTTTCATTGCTGTCTCGCTATATGTACTCGGCGTACTTATTCTCCTGGAACCGATGGAGATGCGCGGGATGATGATGCATTGAGACCCGCTACTCTCTTCTTGGCACTCGGAGCGCTGCTTTGGGCAGATGGAGGCACTGTCCAGCTTCAACAGCAATCAGGGCCCTATCTGGTTACAGTTTTCAGCGAGCCTGTGCCAGTGCGAGTTGGGCGCGTCGATCTAAGCGTCTTGTGCCAACGCACGGCCGATAAAAGTCCGGTGCTCGATGCGAGAGTCTTGCTGCACCTCCGGCGTCCAGGGGGCGGTGACATTCTGGAATACACCGTGCCCGCCCGGCACGACAAAGCAACGAACAAGCTGCTCTATGCCGGGGCTCTGGATGTTCCTACGCCAGGCTTGTGGCGTTTCGCCGTGGATATCGAGCGTGAGAACTCCCTGGTCTCTGTTGTAGGAACGATGCGCGTGTCAGACAAAGAAGCGCCGCTGGCTACATACTGGCCTTTCTTTTTGATGGTGCCTTTGATTGCAATCCTATTCGGCGTCAATCGCTGGCTCCGGCGTGGCCGCGTATCCCGTTATCGTTCTGCCAAGCCTTAACTATGTAGAACGAACGCTTAAGCGATGGGCAATCGCACTTCGGTTCGCCAACGGAGGCTTACGGTGATTCCACAACAACAGGCGCATCCAATTACGGAAGTCATAGCAATCTCAATTGCGGAAAAATGCCCCTTAACGATCTGTGCCCAACAGGGGAGCATAGGGGGCATAGGGACAGACGGAGTAATTACCTGAGGCACATAACCCCTGGCCTACAATCCGTTGCATAAGCCGCGGGTGTAATGTTCTCAGACATTCACTCCGTCTGTCCCTATGCCCTCCTGAAAGCGGGAACGGCGACATGCTCGATTATTGGCCGGAGAAGTGACGAGCTTGGAATTACTCTTCAAATGACTTAGCCGAGACGGGACGGCTATCTAGCCGTTTGCTTTTCGGGGTTGAGAGTGAAGGGTCATTCGAAGCAGCTTGCCGCTTACCGGTCAATGAAAGTTGGGCTGAGCCGGATCGTCGCGGATTGTAAGGCAGTCCAAAGCGCAATTGTTGCAGAATGGAGGTTCGATGACGAAATGCTACTTTCTTGCACTGCTCCTTTCGGCTCCGGCGTTCGCGCAATTCCACTATGAGATTGACCCGGTCCATTCTTCTGCGCAGTTTTCTGTCAAGCACATGATGGTGACCAATGTTCGCGGTGAGTTCAACAAAGTGACCGGCTCGGTCACCTTTGACAGCAGCAATCCAGCAGCAGATCATGTACAGGCCACCATTGATGCGAGAACTGTCAGTACTCGCGATGAACAGCGGGACGAACATCTGCGAGGTGCTGAGTTCTTTGACGTCGCGAAGTTCCCGATGCTTACATTTCAGAGCACCAAAGTAGAAAAGAAGAACGGCAAATATCTGGTCACGGGTGATCTGACCATGCACGGAGTTACTAAACCTGCTGTACTGACCGTAGATGGCCCGACAGCGGAGGTGAAGGATTCGCACGGCTCTTTCCATGCCGGCGCGAGCGCCACGACGACGGTGAATCGCAAGGACTACGGACTGGTGTGGAATAAGGCCCTCGATGGTGGCGGAGTGATGGTGGGCGATGACGTGACTATCACGCTCGACATAGAGATGGTGCGTAAGCCTGCCCAACAGGTCGGTGCGGCGGCGACAAAGTAACAACTAAGGATTACTACTCACAGAGGAAATCTCTGCGGGAACCAAACTGTCCAATTTGCGAAGCATCGGAAACCAGAGCGCCCACAGAATCACCACAACCATTGTGCCGACTCCTCCAAAGATCACAGCCGGCACAGTGCCGAACCATTGCGCCGTAAGGCCCGACTCGAATTGTCCGAACTCGTTCGAAGCTCCAATAAAGATCCCGTTCACGGCACTGACACGGCCGCGCATGCTATCGGGCACGGAAAGTTGAACTAATGTGCTGCGAACAATAACGCTGACTGTGTCGACAGCTCCGGCGAGCAGCAGCGAGAGAACAGAAAGAGGAAGGCTACGCGAGAGCCCGAAGGCGACGGTGAAGATTCCAAAGGCAAAGACGCAGGAAAACATTGTCAGGCCAGCACGTTTGCGAATGGGAAGATAGGCAACCGCGATCCCCATCATGACCGCGCCCACGCCTGGAGCACTCCGGAGAATGCCCAGACCCAGCGCACCGACATGCAGAATTCCTTCCGCATAAACCGGCAAAAGCGCGACCGCTCCACCTAAAAGAACAGCAAACAAGTCCAGTGAAATGGATCCGAGAACTAGCTGATTACGCCAGATGTAACGCAGCCCCTCCAGCACGAGCGCTGCGGAGGCAGCGGTACCGGTGGGCGTTGGACGCAATGTCTTGAGGGCTGTGATGAGAAGCAGAGCGAAGCCGTAGCAGAAAACGGCGGTGGCGTAAACAGGCACGGGGTTCCCTGTGATCCCGTAAATCAGGCCACCCGCTAAGGGTCCAACTACTGTCGCTGTTTGAAAAATTGAGGAACCCCAGGCAACAGCATTGGGGAAGTGCTCCGGTTTGACAAGCGAGGCGATGAAAGCAGAAGCAGCCGGGCCCTGAAAGGCACGCACTGTGCCATTCAGGATCAGGACCGCATAGAGCGGATAGGCTGAGCGCACATGCAGAAGGGTGCAGGCCAGCAGAAGAGCCGAGCAGACCGCAAAGCTGCCGAAGCAGACCGTGAGAATGCGGGTCCTTCTGTAACGGTCCGCAACGTGTCCGGCCACAAGAAACAAACAGACAGCAGGCAGGAACTGGGCAAGGCCAACCAGACCCAAGTCGAGCGGCCTTCGCGTGATGGCATAAACTTGCCATCCGACTGCAACTGACTGCATCTCGGAAGCAACCGTGACCAAAAACCGGGCCGTCATAAAACGGCTGAAATTCGGGTAAGTGAATGCAATGCGGGACGAGCCAAGTGGCATTGCGGACATTTGTTCACCTGCCAGTTTGCCACAGGAGTAAACTTTGGAGAAGCAACCCCACGTTCTGGTTTGTCCTTTGCAAACGGCTGCCAGTGCAGTGGTCAAGGAGTACAGGACATGTCTTCAGAATATATACCGACCGGGCCATTGGGCCGTCGCGATTTCTTCAAACGGACGGGTGCATTGAGTGCCGGAGCAGTGCTCGCAAGCAATGCCTTGGCCAAGGCGAATAATAAGCTGAATCCGTCGCGTGTGTTGGGGGCGAACGATCGCATCAACATTGGACTGATTGGCTGTGGCGGTCGCGGGTCAGACGATGCACGTACGTTCACTAAGTTCGCCGAAGCCAATAATAATGCCTGCCAGATTGTGGCTGTTTCTGACGTCTACGAGAAACGCAAGAAGCAGGAGGCGGACAAGTACAGCGCAAAGGGATTTACTGATTATCGTGAGGTGCTGGCCTTACCTGAAGTAGATGCCGTGATTGTGGCAACGCCCGACCACTGGCACGCCCGTATCGCCTTGGACGCAATGGACCAGGGTAAAGATGTGTACCTGGAAAAGCCCATGTGTCACACCAACAAGGAAATCAAGCAGTTGGTTGACACAGTGCGGGAGTCAAAGCGCGTGCTGCAGGTGGGCTCGCAAACGACGTCGGCGGACCAGTGGTGGAAAGCAAAGAAAGCAATTGCTGACGGCATGATCGGCAAGATGATTATGAGCCAGGGCTCGTACCATCGCAACTCGATTGAAGGTGAGTGGAACTGGCCTATCGATGCAAGTGCCGGGCCTGATGGCAAAGGCGAGGATCGTATTGATTGGAAAACGTGGCTGGGGCCGGCGCCTTCTCGTCCGTATGATGCCGATCGCTTCTTCCGCTTCCGCAAGTATTGGGACTACTCGGGCGGTATTGCAACGGATCTGTTTTTTCACGTTGCTGCGCCCTTGAACATTTGCTGGGACAAGCCGCAGTATCCGACAAGGGTGATGGCATCGGGCGGCAAGTATATCTTCAAAGATGATCGCGAAGTGCCCGATACCTTCAACCTGATGGCCGATTATGCGGAAGGGCACGCGGTTGTACTGAGTTCTTCAATGGCAAACTCACAGCATATTCCAGGCCTGATTCGCGGGCACGAGGGCACCATCATTATGGTCGAACATGGCATGTTTGAGAGCTCGACACCCGACATTATCGTGCGCCCTGAACTGGTTCGCGCCGAAGGTGAGGAGCACCGGCACCCGTTCCCCGATTATAAGTTCGGCGCTGAAGAGATCCGCATTCCAGTCGAGCAAAAAGATATGATGCAGGCGCACATCGGCAACTTTCTGAACAGCATGCGAACACGGCAGAAGCCGCACCTGGACGTTGAGACGGCCGCGCATGCGCAAGTGCTGATCAATCTGTCTGTCGAATCGTATCGGGACGGACGTGTCAAGTACTGGGACGAGCAGAAGTGGGAGTCGAGCGATAAACCGGTGAAGGCTTAGTCTACAATCTCCGGCAATGATGTGGGGGCTGGTATCGGCTCCCACAACTCAATCCTATTTCCGTCCGGGTCATAGATCCAACCAAAGTTCCCGAAGTCGGCGCTTTCAGTATGCTCGTCGACGGCAACGCCCGCGCTTCGCATCTGCTCCAGGATGGCAGCTAAGTCATCGACGATGTAGTTGATCATGAAGTCAGACTTGCTGTCTTTCAGGTAAGTGGTCGTAGTTGGAAAGATGGACCAGGCAGTCTCCCCTCCCGGCATCGAGTTCATTGCGAACGACGCTCCCTGACCCGGCTTGGCATGGATGCCAAGATGCTTCTCGTACCAGGCGTAGAGCGACTCAGGATCCTTCGATTTGAAAAAGATGCCGCCGATACCGCGAACCTGTGCCATGTCACTACTATAGGGTGATCTTAGGTTGACCGATACCAATCTTCACTTTGACCAAGCGTTTCGCCGTGACCCGTTACCAAAGGGGGTTGCTCGAAAGTCTGGTGACGCTCGCTTGTCTGGCTCCCTCAGTAGGCTTCAGTCAACCCTGGCGTTGGGTGGAAGTAGCGTCACCCGAACGGCGAGCCGCGATCTTAGATAATTTCCGCACCTGCAATGCAGAAGCTCTCAACGACTACACAGAATCGCGGGCAAGTCTTTACGCACGATTGAAGTTAGCTGGCCTGGTGGAAGCGCCTGTTCACCTTGCGGTTTTTGTTGACTCCCAGACTTCAGTTGGCCATGGGCTGGCTCGGCAGTAAGACGATGCCTGAAATGCTGTCCTACTCTGCGGTTTGTGCGGTAAATACTTTGTGGCTAGTAGCGCGGGCGTCGGGCATTGGACTAGGCTGGGTCTCGATTTTGGATCCGGTGCAAGCGCGCACAACATTGAATGTGTCTGCTGACTGGAAGTTAATTGCCTACCTATGTCTCGGCTACCCGGAGAGCGAAGGCGACCGCCCAGAGTTAGAGATTGAAAGATGGGAG
Organism: uncultured Bryobacteraceae bacterium; assembly: GCA_964248405.1. Lineage (GTDB taxonomy): Bacteria > Acidobacteriota > Terriglobia > Bryobacterales > Bryobacteraceae > Bog-105. Next base: position 14,023 of record CAXTYH010000007.1, on the reverse strand, counting down.
ACTCGGCAGCCGGGCCGAGACTTAATAGTGAGCCGGTAAAAAAAATGAATCGTTTCAGTCTGAACTTCGCAGCGCATTACAAGCCACAACTCACGGGCCCTTAGTAAGAGTGAGATGACGATAGCACTCTGCCCGAAGACCACGGCGGGTGCGGGTCCAGGTGTACGCAGCTATGAACGTGCTAGCTTTCCTATTTACTTTGCGGCTTGTTCCTGAGACAGCAGGTCGCAGCCTTGAAGACATTGAAACTCGCTGCGCCGGGGAGAGTTTCGCCCTTAAACGGCCAGCGCACATGAATGGCATCATCAATTTTGAAACAGATAGATCTGATCATTTTCGATTGTGACGGCGTCCTGATCGATAGCGAGATTGTAGTGTGCCGCATTGCGGCCGAGGAGTTGACGCGTATCGGTTATTCGATTACAACAGAGCAGGTCATCCAGCGTTTTGCAGGTAGGCCCGACCGCGAAATGCGGGCTGAAATTAGAGCGATTGGGGCAAGCCGCTACCCTCCGAATACACGGCACGCAGTAACCAGATGGTGGAGCAAGCCTACTACCACGAACTCCGGATTATCAATGGCGTCGCAGATGCGCTCGACTTGCTTGATGTCCCGGTATGCGTCGCTTCCAGCAGCTTTCCTGAAAAGCTAAAGCTGGGCCTGGAGATGGTCAATCTTTATGACCGGTTCGCTCCTAACGTCATCAGTGCAACCTCGGTAGCACGCGGTAAACCGGAACCTGATGTCTTCATCTTTGCTGCCGGCTGGATGAGGGTGCCGCCAAAACACTGTCTGGTAGTTGAAGACAGCACGGTTGCAGTCCGAGCTGGGCGTAGTGGTGGAATGCAAGTCTTTGGGTTTGCAGGGGGCGCACATTGCGGGCCGGGTTATCGAGACCGCCTGCTCGATGCAGGAGCGGAACTGGTCTTTGACAAAATGACCGATCTTCCGTCTTTGGTAGAAGTAGCCCGCGATCTTGTTACGGCCTGAGGTCGACTTTCAGACGCATCTGATCTGTCACGGCAGGCCCCGAACTGGTCCGCACCGAAGACGGGACGAACCGCATCAAAGTAACCGATAAAAGTTGCCTCGCCTCTCTCCGCGGTGAAGCAATCTCGCGATCGTATAGATTGTTGTTGTGCTTCCCAACGACGTTGTTAGGACAAAGTTATGCGCCTGAGTCTGTTTTGGGGCGTGCCGATTTTTGCTCTAACCCTGCTATGTGCCGAACCAGAGGCGCAGAAAACGATCACTATCGCCACTGTCAACAATGGCGACATGATCCAGATGCAGAGACTCGCGAAGGACTTCGAACAGCAGCATCCAGACATTCGCCTGGATTGGGTGGTTCTGGAAGAGAATATCCTGCGTGAAAAGACGACCACGGACGCAGCGACACATGGCGGCCAATATGATGTGGTTACCATTGGTCCGCTGGAGACCCCGATCTGGGGACGCCGTGGCTGGCTCTTACCGCTGGGCGACAGTCTCTCATCCCGCTATGACCTCGGTGATTTATTAAAGCCGATTCGTGACGGAGCGTCATACGATGGGAAGCTGTATGCACTGCCTTTCTACGGGGAGAGCTCGCTGACGTACTACCGCAAAGATCTTTTTCGCAAGGCAGGTCTCACCATGCCCGCCCAGCCGACGTACGGGGACATCGAACGTTTTGCAAAAGCATTGAACGATCCGGCAAAGGATGTCTACGGAGTGTGTCTGCGCGGCAAACCAGGCTGGGGCGAGAATATAGCCTACGTCACTACTCTCGCTAATACATTCGGTGGCCGCTGGTTCAATGAGGCCTGGAAGCCGCAGCTTAATTCCCCCGAGTGGCACAATGCAGTTGGTTATTACGTAAACCTTCTGCAAAAGTATGGGCCCCCTGCCAGCAGCTCCAACGGGTTCAATGAACTACTCACGCTATTTGAGAACGGCCGCTGCGGCATGTGGATCGACGCGACTGTGGCTGCCGGTGCACTGCACAATGGAAAGCAATCAACCGTTGCCGACAGCGTTGGGTTCGCTCCGGCTCCGATAGCCGTAACTCCCCGGGGTGCGCAGTGGCTTTGGTTTTGGGGCTTCGCTGTACCCTCGTCTTCCCAACATCCCGCGGCCGCTCTGAAATTCATCGAGTGGGCAACTTCAAAGAACTACATTCAACTTGTCGCCAAAACAAGCGGCTGGGCTGCGGTACCGCCTGGCACACGGCAATCAACATATAAGCAACCGGAGTATGTGGCGACTGCTCCGTTTGCAGAACTGACTTACAAGTCGATTATGGCTGCCGATCCGCTGCATCCAACCAAACAGCCTGTGCCCTACACCGGTATCCAGGTTGTGGTTATCCCAGCGTTCCCTACTATCGGCAATCAGGTGGGACAGTTGATTGCGGCTGCGCTGGTGGGTGACATGTCGGTTGACCAAGCATTGCGAAAAGCCCAAGCAGCTGTCGAACGAGTTGAGGAGCGTACCGGGATACCCAGTGGCGGCAACCAAAAATGATCATTTCAGACCAACAGCTAAGTCAGAATGTCCTCCCTGTCCCTGCAACTAGACGGAAGAGTTGGCGAGATAGCGTCGGAGTCCTGTCGCTCAAGATGCCGGCAATCGCTGCCTTATTTATCTGGTCGATCATTCCGTTATTAATGACAATCTGGTTCTCGTTCCAGCGCTACAACATGATGGCGCCGGATCGAACAGGCTTTGATGGATTCGGCAACTACCGCTATCTGCTGACAGACCCCAGCCTTGCTTTGGCAATCTGGAACACGGTGCTTCTGGTAGGCTCCGTGCTTGCGATCACGATTGGCCTGGGCACACTGCTCGCTGTTCTGTTTGACCAGGAATTTTTTGGTCGGGGCATTGCAAGACTTCTCGTGCTGGCTCCCTTTTTCATTATGCCGACCGTGAGCGCGCTGGTCTGGAAGAACATGTTGATGAATCCGGACAACGGCTTTCTGGCCTTTATCATGCGATCGATCGGGCTCAAGCCGATTAATTGGTTTGGGGTCGCTCCCCTCACGGCCATCATCATCATCGTGGCCTGGCAATGGCTCCCGTTTGCGGTACTTACGCTGCTCACCGCCGTGCAATCGCTGGACGGGGAACGCAAGGAAGCTGCCCGAATGGACGGCGCAGGCCCAATCGCCATGTTCCGCTACATCATCTGGCCCCACCTTGGCCGGGCAATTGCTGCCACAACGATGATCGAGTCGATCTTTTTCCTGGCCATCTTTGCAGAGATTTATGTGACCACCTCAGGCGGTCCGGGGTTTGCTTCTACCAACCTCTCGTTCCTCATCTATCGTTATGCGTTGATGGAGTACGATGTCGGCGGTGCTTCGGTGGCCGGCCTGGTGGCTATTGTTCTGGCAAACATCCTGGCTCTGTTTCTCATGCGCTCGTTCGCACGCAACCTGGACACTTAAGGATCAAAGTTAAGTGATTTCAAACAAGCTACGACAAAAATGGGCTGTGACACTGCTGGCATGGTGTGTGGCTCTTCTGCTCGCGTTCCCGGTTTTCTGGATTGTTCTGACCGGCTTCAAGACAGAGACCGAGGCTATCTCACGTATTCCACACTTCTTCTTTCACCCGACTCTCGAAAATTATCAGGCAGTCGGAGAGCGAGCCAATTACTTTCACTTCGCCTGGAATAGTATCGTTGTCTCGATTGGTTCTACGGTTTTAGCGCTGCTCCTTGCCATACCTTGCTCTTATGCCATGGCCTTCTCGCCAACCAAGCGTACAAAAGACACGCTCCTGTGGATGCTTTCCACGAAGATGATGCCCTCGGTCGGCGTGCTCGTTCCCATCTATCTCATCTTTCGCGACACGGGCCTGCTTGACACCAAGACGGGATTGCTTGCCATTGACGCAATGCTCAACCTGCCCATCATCATCTGGATGCTTTACACGTTCTTCAAAGAAGTGCCGCGAGAAGTTCTGGAGGCCGCACGAATGGACGGAGCTGGTCCGCTGCGGGAGGTGTACGACCTGCTGATTCCGCTATCGATGCCGGGAATCGCCTCTACTAGCCTGCTGGCTATCATTCTTGCCTGGAACGAGGCGTTCTGGAGCCTGACGCTCACTGCGGCGAAGGCAGCTCCGCTTACTGCTTTTATCGCCTCCTTCTCCAGTCCTGAGGGACTCTTCTACGCGAAGCTTTCGGCTGCCTCAACCATGGCGATCGCACCTATTTTGCTGCTTGGATGGGCCAGCCAGAAGCAGTTGGTTCGTGGTCTTACGTTCGGCGCAGTCAAGTAAGGGAATCAGGACTATGGCAACCGTTCAGCTAAAACAGGTACGCAAGAGTTATGACAGCTTTGAGGTGATCAAAGGAGTTGATCTCACCATTCGCGATCAGGAGTTGACGGTGTTTGTCGGTCCTTCCGGATGTGGGAAATCCACTCTTCTGCGGCTCATTGCCGGGCTCGAAGAGATCACCTCAGGCGATCTGCTGATTGACCACCAGCGGGCAAATGATGTTGCGCCGGCCAAACGCGGGTTAGCAATTGTCTTCCAGAGTTACGCGCTCTACCCGCACATGAATGTTGCGGATAACATGTCGTTTAGCCTGAAGCTGGCCGGCATACCCAAGCCGGAGCGAGACAAGAAGGTGCTGGAGGCCGCACGGATCCTGAACCTGGAGACGTACCTTGATCGCAAGCCAAAAGCGTTATCGGGAGGCCAGCGCCAGCGAGTTGCCATTGGCCGCGCCATTGTACGCGACCCGAAGGTGTTTCTCTTCGACGAGCCGCTGTCGAACCTTGACGCTGCGTTGCGGGTTCGCATGCGCCTGGAATTGACTAAGCTTCACCGCCAACTCCACGCCACCATGATCTACGTTACTCACGATCAGGTGGAAGCCATGACGATGGCTGATCGCATTGTTGTTTTGCAAGCCGGCATTATTGAGCAGGTCGGCTCTCCGATGGATCTTTACCGCCACCCACGCAATATCTTTGTTGCAGGGTTTATCGGGTCTCCAAAGATGAATTTCCTGGAAGCCTCCGTGCAGCAAGTTGTTCAGGACGGCTACGTAGCAATCGCCTTGGCAAGTGGCGCGGCGCTTTCCGTGCCTGTTGAACCGGGAATGGCCACCGTGGGCGACAAAGTAACTCTTGGCAGTCGACCAGAGCACATCAGTCTGGTGACAAGCGACGGCATTCCTGCACAGGTCCAAACAGTGGAGCACTTAGGAAGTGAGAGTTACCTTCACCTCGTTGTTGCGTCCGGCGAGCTGCTTACGGTTAGGATCAACGGAGAAACTAGTGTTGTTCCCGATCAGCAGGTTCAGTTCAAAATGGATCCTGGATCGCTTCACCTTTTCAACAAAGAAGGCAATGCGATCAGGCCTGTAACGGCAAGGGTAACTTAGGAAGCAGAGATTACGATGAGTAACAACGACTCTACCCTTTCACTCACCAACGCCAATCTCGGTAAGCTGCGCAGTGATATTCCAATTCCTGCGTACGACCGCTCCCAATTGAAACAACATACCGTTCACCTGGGAGTTGGCGGATTTCACCGGGCACATCAGGCCGTGTACCTGGATGACCTGCTGACACTGAGGGGAACGGAGCGGTGGGGCGAGTGCGGCCTTGGTGTCCTGCAGAGTGACAGCAGGATGAGAGACGCGCTCAAAGCGCAAGATTACCTATACACCGTGGTTGAGCGCAGTGCCGGTGGACAAACTGCGCGCGTGATTGGCTCTCTGGTGGATTACGTTCTTGCTACGGAAAACCGAGAGACGGCGATCGAGAAAATGGCCTTGCCTGAAACTCGTATTGTCTCTCTAACGATCACCGAGGGTGGCTATTTTATGGATGAAGGGACTGGCGAGTTCCTGGTTGACCACCCTGACATTCAGCATGATCTGCGCAACCCTGCAGCACCTGTTACTTCAATGGGTCTTGTCGCAGAAGCGTTGAACCGGCGCCGCCAGCGTGGTCTGCCGCCTTTCACGGTAATGTCCTGCGACAATCTTCAGGGCAACGGGCATGTGATCAGGAAGGTCTTGGTTGCCTTTAGCAGCCTTGAGAACCCTGCTTTGGAGCGATGGATTTCTGATAACGTCGCGTTTCCAAACAGCATGGTAGATCGCATTACGCCAGCCACTACTGCAGCCGATATCGCATCCGTGTCCGAACGCTTTGGCTTCCAGGACGCCTGGCCAGTGGTGACCGAGCCCTTTCGCCAGTGGGTGGTTGAGGATACCTTTTGCAATGGCAGGCCGCAATGGGAGAGAGTCGGCGCAGAGATGATATCCGATGTTGCTCCGTACGAGATCATGAAGATGCGTCTCCTGAATGGAAGCCATCTCGCAATGGCTTATCTCGGTGCGCTTTCCCCCTTCACCTATGTACACGAGATTATGGCCGATTCGCTCTTCTCGCTCTTTATCTTAAGATTTATGGAGGAGGTCACGCCGGTGGTTCCAAAGATCAGCGGGGTCTCTGTAGCGGAGTACAAACAGTCATTGATCGAGCGCTTTGCGAATCCGACAATTAACGATCAGGTCACCCGGATTGCCTCAGAAGGCTCGGCGAAGATTCCAAAGTGGCTTCTGCCTTCCATTGTCGAGTTGCTGGACCAGGGAGGCTCGACTGATTTGCTGAGCCTGGTGGTAGCAAGCTGGATCTTTTACCTCGGGCGGGGTGTCAACGAGCGCCACCAACCTTTGGACATCATTGACGCGCGAAAGGCGGAGCTCACTGCAATTGCTAGGGGTGCACTCATTGACCCACGCCCTATGCTGGCCGTGAAGTCCATTTTTGGCGAGAAGCTGCCGGCAAACCCCCAGTTCATCCGGGCAGTAGAAAACGGGCTGAAGATGCTGGCCAAATTAGGCGTGGCAGGAACGATGCGCAGCTATCTTGCCGGCAACGGCTAGGTCTCTCTCAACTCTCTGCTTGTCCTTCGAGCAGCAACTGCGGCTTGGGGATCGTTGAGCTCTTAGGTTCATCGCCCAGGTGGCGACCTGGGATAAGGTAGTTCACCACATAGTCGCGTACCCCGTCGGCCAGGGGCATCATAGGTCGGGAGTAGCCGTACCGGCGCAACTTGCCCATATTGGCGCAGGTGAAATATTGATACTTGTCCTGCAGCGTTTCCGGCATATCAATAAAGTCGATGGTGGGACCTTGCCCGAGCGAGCTGAATATAGCGCTGACCAGTGCCAGCCAGGTGCTGGCATATCCGGACCCTACATTGAAAAGCCCGCCGCCCTCAGCATGCTCGGCCAGGTATAGGGTGACATCCACTGCGTCCTTCACGTAAAGGAAGTCGCGGCGTTGCTCTCCGTCGCGAAACTCCGGCCGATAGCTCTTAAACAAAGACACGCGCCCTTTCTCCAGAATCTGATAGTAGGCTTTGTGCACCACGCTGCGCATATCGCCCTTGTGGTCTTCGTTCGGCCCGTAGATATTGAAGTACTTTAAGCCTGTGATGAGCGAAAGAACATCCGAGCGTTCGGCCCAGCAATCGAACAAGTGCTTGGAGTAGCCATACATATTCAAAGGCCGGAGCGCTTCAAGCGGGGCTTCTTCGGTAACTGCCTCTTCCAGGTAGCCGTAGGTTGCGGCAGAAGATGCGTACACAAAGCGCCTATCTCCGCTCACAGCAAAAGTTGCCAACGCTTTGGTGAATTCAAAGTTGTTCCGAATCAGATAAGCAGCATCTGTCTCGGTAGTTGAAGAACAGGCGCCTAAGTGAAAGATAGCCTTTACGTCATCAAATAAATGGGCTGATACGCCTAACTGCAGGAGCAGATCGTCACCTTCAATGTAATCGGCAAACTTCAGGGGAACCAGGTTTTTCCACTTTGAGTCTTCGCCCAGCAGATCGGCGACGAGGATGTTCGTCAGGCCCCGCCGATTGAGTTCCCAGATCAGCGCGCTTCCAATAAAACCGGCACCCCCGGTCACCAGGATTCTGCCTTTTGAGAGATCAGCCATGGCGCTGGGATCCATCTACTATCAACAGAGGCACTTTGATTCGGTGCCGCAGAGTGTTGATCGTTGTTCCCAAGATCAGATCCTTCAGCCCACGATGACCATGCGACGCCATTACCACTAGATCGGGATGCAAGTCACTCACTGCCCCTGCAATCTCATCGGCTGGGCGGCGCCCGTGGCGAACCACCGCCTCTACTCTCACCTGCTGCTCGCGCAGGGACTTCATTAGATTAGTCAGATAGTCCTGCCCTTCTGCTACCTCAGCCGTCGAAGAAAGCGCTCCAAACAATTGGCTGGTCACACCTTCTTCGACGTGCAAAAGGATGATTCTTGCACCATGCATTTTCGCTAGGGCCAGTGCGTTTCCGAGTGCCTCCTGGTCGGCCTCACTATGGTCAACGGGAACCAGGATCGTGGAATAGCTTCGGGAAGGGAAGAGCGGCACCGATTGATCCCGTACCGTGACCGCCACGTGTTTCGGGGCTCGCGCTTCGCGACGCAACCAGGGCCATGCTGTTAAAACTCCGAGGAAGAGTGCAAAGCAGAATGAAAGAACCAGGACGAGACTGAGGAGCAAAGGCCTGTACGCTCCGCTTTTGCCAATCCAGTCGCCGAGTTGTGTCCAGAGCCACCAAACATCTAAGACCAGAATAAATAGGGCACAGAGCCAGGCGGCTGTCTTCAGGGCAGGGCCATTCGTAAATCGGCCCATACGCTTCGTGTCGCCTGTCAGATGCACCAGAGGCACAACGGCAAAGGGCAATTGCAAGCTGAGGATGACCTGGCTGAGGATCAGAAGTTTGTAGCTGCCTTCTTCGCCTGCAAGATAAATAGTGAGGGCCGCAGGAGTGATGGCCAGAAGACGTGTGATAGTGCGTCGGAGCCAGGGCTGTATTCGAAACTGCAGAAAGCCTTCCATGACAATCTGCCCCGCCATGGTTCCGGTTAACGTTGAGGATTGCCCGGAAGCCAGCAGCGCCGTGCCAAACAGGACACTTGCAAGAGTTGTTCCCAAGAGGGGCGAAAGGAGCTGATGGGCCTGCTGAATTTCAGTGACGACGATACCGCGCTTGAAGAAGACGGCTGCGGCCATAATCAGGATCGCCGCGTTAACGAACAGAGCGCCATTCAAAGCGATCGTTGAATCCAGGAGATTGAAGCGACACGCCTGTGCCTTGTCTGAGTCAGTCAGTCCGATCTGGCGTGTTTGCACCAATGCCGAGTGGAGGTACAGGTTGTGCGGCATTACGGTAGCTCCGAAGATGGCCACGGCTATGTATAAGCTGCGGGTGTTCAGGTGAGGCGCCAAGCCGTGAAGTACTTCCGTTGCCTGTGGGTGGGCGAACAATATTTCAACAGCGAAGCAGCCTCCAATGACCGCAATGAGCGCCAGGACGAATGCTTCTATAAAGCGGATGCCCAAACTGGTAAACCACAGCAACAGAAGGGTGTCAGCGGCCGTAGCCAATACTCCGATGAGAAGCGGAATGTGGAATAGCAGATTAAGCCCGATTGCTGCGCCCAACACTTCGGCTAAATCGCAAGCTACGATGGCAAGCTCACCCATGAGCCAGAGAAGAAAGGACACAGGAGCTGGATACTCATCGCGGCAGGCTTGTGCAAGGTCAAGGCGAGTGACAATGCCAAGCCGAGTGCTCAGCGTTTGCAGGAGCAAGGCCATCAGGTTAGACAGCACCAGCACCCAGAGCAGGCTATAGCCGAATTTCGCGCCGCCTTCCAGGTCCGTGGCCCAATTGCCTGGGTCCATGTAGCCGACGCTGACTAAGTAAGCCGGCCCACCGAAGGCCAGCATGCGCCGCCACCAGCCCGCATGACTTACGCCTACGCTTCCCTGGACCTCGGGAAGAGAAGTGGCTGCTCTGTCACTGGACATGGATGATTTCAGTATGCGTGAGACGATGTGTGCATCCTCTGATGCGGGCGACCGACTTCGAATTCCGTTACCGATTCTTTGTGGTGGCAGCCATCTTTGTGGTCAGCTTCGGAATCCGATTAGGACATTCCAGGCTAATGGCGGCTCAGTCCCTGGCCATCCTCGCCGGACATGGCACTCGCGGAGGCATCCAATTCTTCATCTGCCTAGGCGCACTGATCATCGCTGCTGGTGCGGCAGTTCGTACTTGGGCAACAGCTTATCTAAAAGGCGAGGTTGTTCATGACATGGCGCTGCACTCAGATCAAGTTGTATCTGACGGGCCTTACCGTTATCTACGGAATCCGCTTTACTTAGGATGCATTCTGCTGGCGGTGGGAATTGGCGTATTAGCGCGAATGCCTAATTGGATTGTTTTGGTAGCAGCCACCACCCTGTTTTATCTCCGGTTGATACTGCGGGAGGAGGACGCACTGACTCGCAGCCAATCCGAAAGCTATCTGGCTTTTAGGCGCGCGGCGCCACGATTGATTCCATCGCTTAAACCACGTTTACCCCCTTCCGGCAGAACCGCACATTGGTTACAGGCTTTTGGAGCGGAAAGCTTCTTCTGGGTGTTTGCGCTGGGTCAGTTCTACTTTGCGTTGACGTTCGACTATGAAGCTTTCGTTGCCGTAATCCTGGGCGCCTTGGCGATTTACGCCGTGGCTCACTTAGTGAATAGCCTGAAGCAGAAACGACGCGCGTCGGCTAGGCTAAAGGCGGAGGCCGGTTTACCAAGGTAGCGGACGCATGTTGTGCACGAATGCTCCGCTGGGCCCATCGTCCCCAATCAGGGCTAGATCCACGGCCGTCCTTGCACCTTCTTCAACGCTCAGCGGAGCATCTGGGCCACCCATGTCAGTCTTAACCCATCCAGGATGAGCGGCGTTTACTTTCACCTTGGTGCCCTTCAACTCAAGCGCCGTTACTACGGTAAGCATATTTAGCGCAGCTTTCGAAGACGTATAGGCCGGTGCCGTGAACGATCCGCCTTGGCCTTTGCTAATGGAGCTTAGAGAACCCAACACGCTCGACTGGTTTACAATCCGTCCGGCCGGACTGGCCTTCAACAGCGGGAGCAGGGCTCTGGTGAGAGCATATGGCCCGAATACGTTCGTTTCATAGACGCTTCGAAAGAGTTCGAGCGAAGAGTCATCTTTCCCTACATCGGTGAAGCCCGCGTTGTTGATCAAAATGTCCAGGCGTCCGAACCTTTCTTGAAGGAATGCAGCCGCGCCCTCAATGTCGGATTGGTTGGTGACGTCCAGCTTCAAAGGTGTAATATCAGCACCTTCGCCCTTCAGCATTGACGCAGCGTTGGCGGCCTTTTCGTCATCGCGCGCCCCAACAACTACCGCAATAGCTCTCCCTCCCAGTTGCCTTGCGATCTCTAAACCAATTCCTTTGTTGGCGCCCGTGACCAAAGCCACCAGTTTGTTCACCATGACGGTAAGATACCGCAACACCCAAAGCCGTTCAGTCTTTTTCGGTTGAGCCGGTCAACTGCGACGTCTCTCCCACCACGCAATCTCCCCATCTGTCATTGGCTAACATCTTAGGGTGCATCTCCGCTTCCTTGTTCTTTTGCTCTGTTCGAGCATTGCCGGGGTTTCCGAGCCTGTTGCTGTAACGCACGTTGAGGGCTCCACTCACGGGTTTCTTGTTTTGCGTGATCCGTCCGGCAAGGCCATTGCCGGGGGCGACTTGATGGAAATTGTGCGAGGAGATCTGGTGCGGGTACATGTTGTTTATCGTTTCCACGACGGCTCAGTAGATGACGAACAGACTGTGTTCTCGCAAAAAGGCTTTTTCAAGCTGATCAGTGATCACCATGTTCAGAAAGGTCCGTCGTTCCCAGAACGGATGGACGTCAACATCAATGCAACTTCGGGCGAGGTCAAATACTGTGATTGCAAGAAGGGTAAAGAGGAGATGAAGACCGAACACGTCGACCTTCCGCCAGATCTTGCTAACGGCATCACATTTCCCGTTCTGAAGAACATTTCGCCTAAAGCTCCGGAAACCACAGTCTCGTACCTCGTCGTACTCTCCAAGCCTCGAGTCATTAAGCTTTTGATACGTCCAGAGGGCCATGATCAATTTTCAATTGCGGGCTATCAGTACACCTCTACACGCCTCGGGGTTCATGTGGAACTCGGTGGACTGACGGGCGTAGTTGCGCCCATCATTGGTAAGGAACCTCCGGAGACACAGGTGTGGATTGCTTATGGCAGCGTGCCGGCCTTCCTGAAGTCCCAAGGCCCATCCTTTATGGGCGGTCCATTATGGATAACTGAACTAGCGAACGCTGTCTGGTAGTTGAGGTTGAGGGGGTCGTGAACCAAAACAGCAGCGACGTCGAGCTTCTAATCTTGTTGACCTTCTAATTAGAAGAGTCAAGCCGCAATCCGCGCGACGTGACGAGGTACCGAAGGCCTTCGCCCTGGGTTACGCTTGCAATCACCTGCCAATCTTCGAGGATCTTCACAATCTCTGCCCCCTCATGCTGGTTCAGGAAGTCTTCCTCAAATTCGACCGCGTATTGATCCCCGTCTTTCTCCATCACGAAGCCGAAAGGTCGAACTCCCCGCGCAGGCAGCATGTTGACGTTATAGCCGGGCATCTCGCGTTCGATGTACGTCCGAATTACGTTCCCCTTGTCCATCGGGGGTTAGTCGCTCCATCTTGCGCCTTAGTTACTACTGCCAAGTTTTGCAGGCGCTGTTTGCGGAGATATGCATTGCCTGGGTTATCGGCTCCAATTAAACGCGAGTAGATCAACTTTGCCGAGTGATACGCCAGACTGGAAATTGTTCCAGATTGCGCGCTTAGCCGGTATTAGTCTATGGAGTGAGTTGTTCTTATGGCCACGCTGGAAAGCTTCCTAGAAAAGTCACCGGCTCGATTAGTCGCTCGGCCCGCTGTCCCCCAAGAGGAGGGGCAGGCCGGGTTGCACGTCTTGCCAATATCGAGCGGACGTCGTGCCTTGCTGCATGTCCCTAAGGGGTCGATCAGTTCAGGTCCGGCAGCCTTTGCCGTGATGTTACACGGTGCGGGTGGCAGCGCGGATGGTGGACTCGACATCCTCACTCCGTATGCAGACCGTGCGAACGTGATTGTGTTGGCGCCTGAGTCCCGTCAATCGTCATGGGACATTATTTCCGATTCTCAATACGGGCCGGATGTCCGCTTTATTGACGAGTGCTTGCAGTTCGTCTTTTCACATTACAGAATCGATCCTTCACGTCTGGCACTAGGCGGCTTTTCTGACGGTGCATCTTATGCCCTATCTCTTGGGTTGAGCAACGGAACTCTGTTTACCAATCTGCTGGCGTTTTCTCCTGGATTCTTGACCCCTGCAGAAATCCAAGGCTCTCCATCCATCTTTATGTGCCATGGCACACAGGACGAGGTCCTGCCGATTGACCGGTGCAGTCGCCGGCTGGTGCGTGTGCTTCGCAACCAGCAGCTCAATGTTGAATATCGGGAGTTCGGAGGACCACACACAGTGCCTGCCGATTGCAGACAGCGTGCCACGGAAGCTCTCACCCAAACCTAGCGTGGGCGGACGGGCCGTGACCATTGGTTCGCCGCGGCCGCCCCAGCCGCCATTGAAGAAGCTTAGCGATAGCTGACCGGAGCAGGCTCCACTGCCAACAGCGTCTGAAACTCCCCATCCGGCAACTCAAGATCTGCTGCTGCGACATTTTCCTCCAAGTGCGCGACAGACGAAGTTCCCGGAATGGGTAACACCACCGGTGACCGTTTCAACAACCACGCCAGAGCTACCTGCTGTGAAGTTGCTCCCATTCGGCTTGCCACAGAATCCAGCACTTCATGCGCTTTGCGGCCACCGCCCAGTGGCGCCCAAGGGAGGAATGCAATCCTGTTCGACTCGCAGTAGTCCAGCACGAAGTCCCACTCGCGATCAGCAAAGCTGTAACGGTTCTGGACTGACACAATGGGCACAATCTTCCGGGCTCGTTCGATGTGTTCAAGGGTGACATTGGAAAGCGCTACGTGCCGTATCTTACCCTCTTCTTTCAATTTTGCAAGCGCCTCCATCGAAGCTGTCGTTAGTATGTGAGTTGACCGCTCTAGTTCACACGTGAGTGGTCCGCTTTT
>CAXTYH010000006.1:0-184877 GCA_964248405.1 uncultured Bryobacteraceae bacterium | reverse complement strand
AAACTGGTGGAGCTGGTCGGGATCGAACCGGCGGCCTCCTGAATGCAAATCAGGCGCTCTCCCAGCTGAGCTACAGCCCCTCTTGTCAAGGCTACCTCGTTTAAGGCAGCCTCGCACTCAATCTAATCGAGGCCAATTGGACGCTGCCTGTCAGCGACAAGCGCCGACAAACTGAAGTGTATCAAGCTCCGAGTGGAGATCCGGAACGGGATTATGGACTGGAACGGCTGCCACTTACTTATCCATCCCTAAGGACAGTTTCGGTGACTCCAGCCACGTTCTCTCTTAGAAAGGAGGTGATCCAGCCGCAGGTTCTCCTACGGCTACCTTGTTACGACTTCACCCCAATCATGAATCATACCTTGGACCGCTGCCTCCTTGCGGTTAGCGCGCAGGCTTCTAGTACAATCCACTTTCGTGATGTGACGGGCGGTGTGTACAAGGCCCGGGAACGTATTCACGGCATCGTTCTGATATGCCATTACTAGCGATTCCAGCTTCATGCAGGCGAGTTGCAGCCTGCAATCCGAACTGAGAACGGTTTTTTGCGATTAGCTCCCTCTCGCGAGTTTGCAGCGCATTGTACCGTCCATTGTAGCACGTGTGTAGCCCTGGACATAAAGGCCATGATGACTTGACGTCATCCCCACCTTCCTCCAACTTATCGCTGGCGGTCTCCTGAGAGTGCACCTTTCGGTTAGCAACACAGGACAAGGGTTGCGCTCGTTGCGGGACTTAACCCAACATCTCACGACACGAGCTGACGACAGCCATGCACCACCTGTGTCCGCGTTGCTTTTATATTCGCAACACTTCCTTCTTTCGAAGGAATAAGCGGCATGTCAAGCCCTGGTAAGGTTCTTCGCGTTGCATCGAATTAAACCACATGCTCCACCGCTTGTGCGGGCCCCCGTCAATTCCTTTGAGTTTCAGCCTTGCGACCGTACTCCCCAGGCGGCATACTTAACGCGTTAGCTCCGGCACCGACCAACTGAATGGCCGACACCAAGTATGCATCGTTTAGGGCGTGGACTACCAGGGTATCTAATCCTGTTTGCTACCCACGCTTTCGTCTCTCAGCGTCAACAATCGTCCAGAAAGCCGTCTACACCACAGGTGTTCCTCCTGATATCTACGCATTTCACCGCTACACCAGGAATTCCGCTTTCCTCTCCGACGTTCAAGCATTCCAGTTTTCGGCGCACCCTCCCAGTTAAGCCAGGAGATTTCACACCGAACTTAGAACACCGCCTACAGACTCTTTACGCCCAGTAATTCCGAACAACGCTCGCTGCCTACGTATTACCGCGGCTGCTGGCACGTAGTTAGCCGCAGCTTCTTCTTCAGGTACCGTCATTATCGTCCCTGCCGAAAGAGCTTTACACCCCGAAGGGCTTCATCGCTCACGCGGCGTCGCTGCATCAGGGTTTCCCCCATTGTGCAAGATTCCCCACTGCTGCCTCCCGTAGGAGTCTGGCCCGTGTTTCAGTGCCAGTGTGGCCGTGTGCCCTCTCAGGCCGGCTACCGATCACCGCCTTGGTGAGCCATTACCTCACCAACTAGCTAATCGGCCGCGGACTCCTCTCCCAGCGCATTGCTGCTTTCCCTTTCCAGGCTTATGCGGTATTAGCTTCGGTTTCCCAAAGTTATTCCCCACTAAGAGGTAGATCATCCACGTGTTACTCACCCGTACGCCGCTTTACTCATAGATTGCTCCACTTTCTCGCTCGACTTGCATGTGTTAAGCGCGCCGCCAGCGTTGATTCTGAGCCGGGATCAAACTCTCGTTTGATCTTAATTTTTAGAGTCACGACCCTAAGTCTTGCGACCAGGATCGGCTGATTCAAATCGCTCCGGTTTATTACTCAAAGCTTGACGAATTACTTCATTGCGTCCAACTAGATTGTCAAACAACTATGCAAACACTTAAACGATAACGGATTTCTCCGCAAAGCCTAAGATTTGCCGGCCTCGAAAGCCGTTTCGGCAGACTTACACCAACGTTATTCAAATCGTTATGGTGAAGCCTATCCAGAAAATCGTAAGGAAAACTTATCTTCGGTAGCTTGTTTGGTGTTTACTACAGGACTGCTTGGTAACTGCTATGGAGTCCGAACCACCTAACCTTGTCTCGGTTAGGCTTTACCACTTACCGGTTGTCACTAGGCGCCGTTTCCGTCGTCCCAGGATCTAATCTATCAAACCCACTCAGTCCGGTCAAGTGCAAAAGAATTTTTCTTTTCGTCTCAACCGTTTCGCTGCTTACTGCTCGCTGCGACTTTTTGAGAATAACAGAGTGATGAACGCCGTGCAAGCGGTTTCGACTCCTGATCTTGTGGAAAAGCTTTCTCGGATCTGCGTGATGCCCATCCCGCTTGCCGGGATCGTCCCCAAAAAACCGGGAGCCCGTCCGAATTCCTCAGCTTTTGCTCAGGGCGATTAGCATTGGTCGCGGCATCTTGAACGGTCGATCGACAAGTCCTAAGCTTAATTGCCGGATCGGCTCTCCCTCCTGGCTTGCACTATACCTCTCCTGTACCCTCCCTCTCCCTTCGCCGCATCGGATGCTAATGAACTTAAAGCGGCCGGCAGCTGCGTTGCTAGTCTTGGTCGTTATCGCCCGAGCACAGACTACCGACGGCGGACCTCAACTGGTTCCTTTGACCGCCCCTGCCGGCGTGCCGCTCCGGCTCTACTTAACCCATTCTGTTCCTAAACGGGTGGGCGCACCGGTCAAGGCCAAGCTGCTGGCGCCGGTTTATGTGTTTGATCGAATGGTTCTGCCCACCGGAACGGAGGCGTTCGGCTCGGTTCTCAGCTGCCCTCCGGTTTCAAAATGGCAACGGATGAGAGCTGTGCTGAACGGAGATTTTACGCCGCTCCATGGCGCCCTAATCCAGTTCACCTCCTTGCGGCTACCGGACGGCAACACGAAGCCGCTCCAGACTGTGGCCAGCGCCGGACTTGACTCCGTGTACCCGGTCAACCCCCCAAAGCCATCGACCGTTCCTCCGGGCGGCACGGGTGGCCTGCTCGGTACCGGCAAACAGAAAATCAAAGATCAGATGAGTGCCGGGATGGACCACTTGAAGAGCATTCCGCAACTGGTGCGGGCGCCTGATAAAAAGGAACAATTCTCCGATTTCCTACTGTCTAAGCTGCCTTACCATCCGCAGAGCGTCCGCAATCGAACCCGCTTCGATGCCGAGCTCGCAGCGCCGCTTACGTTCGGCTCCGAGACAGTTACGCCCGACGCGCTTCGTCTGTTTGGGTCCCGACCGACAGCCGGCACGGTTGCTCATGCGAGCCTTCTCACGCCGCTAGATTCGGCAACTGCGGTTTCAGGTCAGAAGGTTGATGCCACCTTAACCGAACCGCTGCGTTCCGCCGATGGCAGACTGATCTTCCCGGAGGGCACTCATGTTACCGGCTCCGTGGTCCAGGTCCGGAAGGCGGGCTGGTTTCACCACACCGGACGGCTACGGTTTACCTTTCAGCAACTTGAAGTTCCGCAGTTGGCGAGGGGAGCAGTGCCGCCCTCCTCCCCTGCCGCGACCGAGAAACGGGACCATGTGCTGCAGTTCCGGACGCAAGGAACGTTGTTAGCCGCCGAGAGCAGCAATGCGCCGGTCAAGGTGGACGGAGAGGGCGGCGTGCAAGCAACCGATTCGAAAACTCGCTTCATCGGTACCGCGATTGCTGTGCTGATTGCTCACGCTGCCGGAGACAACGATGCGATTCGCTCCCCCGGCGGAGTCATCACCGGCCAAAGTCAGAATGTCGCCGGTCGAACGCTCGGCGGCGGTTCAGGTTTTGGATTGTTGGGCACAATCGCGTCCCAGGCTTCGCGAAACGTAGGTGCTGGATTCGGGTACTACGGCTTAGCCTGGTCTGTGTACTCGACCGTCATCGCACGCGGCGCTGAAGTGCAGTTCCGGAAGAACTCGGTGATCGACATCACGTTTAACGAACGCGCCAACGCCCCTGTGGCCTCACTCAAGCCGGTTGCCACAACACCCAAGAGCAAGTAGAGCACGCAGTCCTATCAACAGGGACCGGCCAGCTGTTGGCGAGCCGGCTATGCTTTGCTATCGGAGCTGTGGGCCTCGCTGACGCTGAGCATCTTCCGACGTGTCCAGTTTAGTTGGGTAGATGGACGGCGGTACCGGCCGTGTAGCCAGGAGACTGCCAACCCTGATGTTTCCGTTGCATCCGGGACTGAAGAGAGTCAATCTACGAGAAATGGCTACCCATCAAGTACAAGAGCTTTTTGCAAGCGGACTGCGGTTCCTCTACGGCGCACACCAACAAGCGGCAAAGCAGACTGCCACCAATGTGCAGACCTCCTCAGACCCTGCCCTGCGTAAGGCGCTGGAGGCGGGAACCAAGGGGAATGATCGCCAAGCGAGGCGGCTGCTCAAGGTCTTCAAAGCGGCAGGTCTGGTTCCGAGCGCCATGAGCGACACGACAATGCAGGGAATCATCCATGCCAACAACGACGCAATTGGAAGATCGAACGATCCGGACTGGCGCGATTTGACCAACATCGCTTATGGGCAAGTGGCCGCTCACTTTTACATGGCCCAATACGGCACGCTTCGCACCTATGCGCAGGTTCTGAAATACAAAAAGGCCGCGAGATTACTCCAGCAGACGCTGGAGGAGACCAAGGCCATAGATCTGAAACTTACCGTGCTGGGGCGAAAGAAACTGCGGGCTGCTGCCAAGGGCGAGCGTGTCGCGCCTAAGAGCGGTTCAGGAGTGGCTGCAGCTGCGATACTTGCGGCGGGAGCGGCGGGGCTGATCAGTCTGGCGCTTAAAAACATAGAGAGTAAGGCGGAGTAGCCCGCGTTTCACTTCTGAAGGCGCGTGCAGCTTGCAGCCTATACTGAAGTCGAGTGGAGCCTCCCCGCAAGTCGGCAGTTTGTCTTTTGAGCGGAGGCCTAGACTCCACGGTCTCCCTCGCACTGGCTCGCGAGGGAGGCTATCGGTGCTACTGCCTGTCCTTTGACTATGGCCAGCGCCACCGTTTGGAGCTCAGAGCAGCTGCGGATGTAGCCGTTGCCCTCGGCGCGGCCGAGCATCGGGTGGTCACTTTCGACCTTCGTACGTTTGGCGGATCCGCTCTCACCGACGATCTCGAAGTACCGAAAGGCCGTTCCGATGCTGACATGTCCTCCAGCATTCCTGTGACCTACGTGCCGGCGCGCAACACCATCTTTCTGTCGTTCGCCTTGGCTTATGCGGAGGTGACTGGCAGCAGCGATATTTTCATCGGCGTGAATGCCATTGATTACTCGGGCTACCCAGACTGCCGGCCCGAGTTCATCAGCGCTTTCGAGCGAATGGCCAATCTGGCAACCAAAGCAGGCGTTGAAGGCGCTTCGAGGGTTTCTATACACGCACCGCTTCAGCACATGAATAAGGCAGACATCATCAGGAAAGCCGTGGCGCTCGGAATCGATCTGGGGCTCACTCACAGCTGCTATGATCCGGAGGCAACGGGGCGAGCCTGCGGCGAGTGCGACTCCTGCCTCCTGCGTGCCAGAGGGTTTGCAGAAGCCGGATTGCCGGACCCGGCGCGAGGCCTAAGCCCTTCGCTGCCGTGAAACTTTCAGAGATTTTCTATTCCGTACAGGGCGAGGGCTCGCTGATCGGCGTTCCCTCCGTGTTCGTCCGGACGTCGGGGTGTAACCTCCGTTGCCACTGGTGCGACACCCCTTATGCCTCATGGAATCCTGAGGGCCAGGATCTTTCGATACCTGAGATTGTGTCCGCCGTTGCGGCGCACCCGGCCAAACACGTGGTGATTACAGGCGGCGAGCCAATGATTGCTCCAGGCATCGGCGACCTTTCGGCGGAGTTTCAACAGGCCGGACTTCACATTACGATTGAGACAGCAGGAACCGTTGCGCCTCCTGTGAGTTGCTCCTTGATGAGTATCAGCCCCAAGCTGCGAAACTCGACCCCCTATGAGCGGGAGGGCGGACGGTGGGCCGCGCAGCACGATCGACTCCGTTGGCAGCCTGACGTCCTGCGGAGACTCATGTCAACTTACCTGTATCAATTGAAGTTCGTTGTCTCCTCCCCCGATGACATGGACGAGATTCGGCAGATCTGCCGCACCGTCGACGCGGACGTGGGCCGAGTCATGCTTATGCCCGAAGGCACGCGCCGGGACACCGTTGCCGAACGAAGCCTCTGGTTGGTGGAACTCTGCAAGCAGGAGGGCTATCGGTTCAGTCCCAGACTGCACATTGACCTATGGGGCGACCGGCGAGGCGTCTGACCGAGGCTTCGCTACACTGGGATTTGCACCAGTCCGCTCGAAAGATTCGTGTCGGCGCAGTCAGCTATCTCAACACGGTCCCGCTTGTCTGGGGCATGTTGCATGGCGACGAGCGTGCGGCTGTCGATCTTTCTTTTTCCCTTCCCTCGCTCTGCGCCGAACGCGTAGACCAGCGTTTGCTTGATGTGGGGCTCGTGCCGGTTGCCGAGATCGCTCGCCAGGGCTTGTCCATTGTCTCCGATTACGGGATTGCCGCGACGGGCGCCGTGCGAAGTATTTTGCTTGTCTCGCAAGTGCCCTTGCGACAGATCCGGACGTTGGCGGTCGACGCGGGCTCGCGAACGTCCGTGCAACTGGTGCGCATCATCTTGCGGGAGCGTTATGGGATCACGCCAGCGATCCACCCTGAATCGCCCGACCTCCGTGGTATGCTCGCCGGCGCCGATGCTGCGCTGATTATCGGCGATGCCGCGCTCCGGATCGATCCCGAGGCAATTCAATATGAATGTTTGGATCTGGGCAGCGAGTGGTATGCGTTAACTGGTCTGCCGATGGTCTTTGCCGCGTGGGCTGGCCGTGAAGCAGATGAGGACTCCGGCTTGCGGCAACTGACGGGCAGCTCCTACGTCTTTGGCCGAGCAAACTTATCGGAGATTGTAGAGTCTGAGTACGAGAGGCGAGGGATTAGCCGCGCCCTTGCTACACAGTACTTCGAACAGTATATTCAATTTGAACTGGACCGGCGCCACGAGCGCGGCCTGGAGGCTTTCCTTGAATTGGCCGGCCTGAGTAAGGGAATGCTCGTCGCCGGCTCTTGCTAACTGAAACCATGATGACTCGCGAACAGGCAATTGACTTTTTCCAAAGCACCGATCTGGTCGGCATTGGGAGGGAGGCTGACACGCTCCGCAAGCAGCTCCATCCGGATGGCGTGGTCAGCTACATCATCGACCGCAACATCAACTACACCAACGTCTGTACCGAGTACTGCAGCTTTTGCGCGTTCTACCGGCCTTTAGGTCACAACGAAAGCTACGTGCTTCCGGCTGACCTGATTCTGAGCAAGATTGCTGAAACAATCGACCTGGGCGGCACGGGCATTCTGATGCAGGGTGGCCTCCATCCAGATCTTAAGATCGAATGGTATGAAGACCTGCTTCGTACCATCAAAAAGCGATTCAGTATCTGGTGCCACTGCTTCTCGGCTCCTGAAATCACCAACATTGCCGAGGTGAGCGGCCTCAGCCTGCATGACACCATTGCGCGGCTGAGAGACGCTGGTCTAGACTCCATTCCAGGCGGCGGTGCGGAGATCCTGGACGAAGATGTTCGGCACCGGATCAGTCGGTTGAAGTGCTCCACACAGGACTGGGTGGATGTGCATCGGACCGCGCATGCACTGGGAATGCGAACCACGGCCACCATGATGTTCGGCGCGGGCGAAACCATTGAACATCGGATGAACCACCTGGAGCTGGTACGACAAATTCAGGAGGATACAGGCGGCTTCACTGCTTTCATCCCGTGGTTCTTTCAGCGCGAGAATACCTCGCTTGGGCGTTTTGTGAAGCAGGAAGCTACGGCTGTTGAATATCTGAAGATGCTGGCGCTCTCTCGGGTCTACCTCGAGAACATACAGAATATTCAAGCATCGTGGGTAACGCCCGGTCTGAAGGTTTGCCAGTTGGGTTTGCGGTTTGGCGGTAACGATGTGGGCAGCATCATGATTGAAGAGAACGTGGTTTCTGCGGCAGGAGCTCACCACTGCGCTACCGAGGAGCAGTTGCGCCGTTTAATCCGCGACGCTGGTTTTGTGCCCAAGCAGCGGGACACGCTGTACCGGACCTATTTCCTGAACTAAAGCAAACGGGGCTCAGCGTTTCCGCTCAACCCCGGCATGCCCCATCACAAATAGAGTTGGGTTAGCTAGCTTCAGTCTTCTTGGCCGGCCGTAACGCCTTCATCTTCTTGGTATCGAGCGACTCGTTAAAGTACTTTTCCGCCTGCGCGGTGTCTGCCTTGGCAGCATCCGGGTTATCGGCCAGGTTTGCTTTCGAGCGGTACAGAAGATTCATGTACGACATGGCATCTTCGTTTTCTTTATCGCGCGCGAGGCATTTGTCCAACTCCTGGATTCCTTGGTCGATCTGCGTGCCGTATTTTGCCTTCAGTTCCTCTCGAGTTTTCGCGTCTTTGATCGGACCGGGATCATTGGCGGTCATTTTGCCCGCAATGCGCGCATCACGAATGGGTGGAAACGATTCAGCCCAGTTGATTACGCCTAAGTAGTAGTAAGCCTCCGGATCTTTTGGGTCCACTTCGATCCGTCGCTGGTTCCACTTTTTGGCGTCTTCAAGCGCGGCAGCCTTCTGCTCCGGAGTTCCCGTTTGCGCAGAGTTATAAGCCATGGAAGCCATGGAGGCAAGAGCCAAAGAATTGGAAGGCTCCTTCTTCAGGATATTGTCAAACTCCTGCTTGGCCGCGTCATAGTTCTTTTTGTTGTCCGGGGACTCGGCACCGGGCACCCACTGTGTCATGTACGACGTCGCCAGATACAGCTGGGCGTTCTGATTACTAGGGTCGAGTTGCACAGCCTCTTTGAAATGCTGCACGGCATCCGGGTACTTGTTCGCTTTATAAGACTGAACACCCTTATTCATCTCGTCGCGTGATTGCAGCTTTGCGCAACCCGTACTGCAGAGGAGCAGGGTCGCGCCCAGGCCTGCCCCAACTAACTTCGATTTATGCCTCGTCATCCCAATCACCTTTACTCGCCCGCTGCAACCTTCGGAGTCATGATGCCCACTTTGTCCAAGCCGGCACCCTTGGCATCATCTATCGCCTGAGCGACATACCGATAGTCCAAATCCGGATCGCCCTTGACGAAGACCACCTTCGTTGCGCGAGTCTTGAAGATATCTTCCAGCCGTGCCTGTAAATCCGCTTCCTTGATCGGCTGCCCGTTGATTTCGATCGACTGATCTTTCTTCACCTCCACGACAACCGTTGGATCCTGGTTCGGAGGAGGCGGCGGCATGTTCGGAGGTGGCGGTTGAGGCACCAGCGTATCTAAGCCATGCGGAGTCAGTGGCGTGATCACCATGAAGATGATCAGCAGCACGAGAAGCACGTCGATCAGAGGAGTTACGTTAATATCGGCTTTGGCTCCACCGGAGCCGCCAACTGCCATTGACATATTTTGTCCGTTCCCTTTCTATAACCTGGTGCGCTTAGAGCGTCGCTCCAGCTTTCTTCAGATCCTTAATTTCCTCAGTCAAAAGGCCAATTTGATCGACACCTGCTGTACGAAGGTTGTCAATCACATCCGTCACACCGGAGAAGCGCGCCCTTGCATCGCCTCGAATGTAGACGGTCTTATCGGCTCGGCTGGTCTGCAAGTCTTTCACCTTGCCTGACAGCTGGTCTGCAGAGGTCTTCACGTTTCCCGGCATCAGGTACACTCCGCCTTCGCGGGTGACGGCTATGATAATCGCGTCTTCTTTATCGGCATCAACCATCTTGATCGGGTTCTTGGCCTTGACCATGTTCACCGCCTGACCCTTCGATAACATCGGGGTGATCACCATGAAGATGATCAGCACAACAAGCATGACGTCTACCATCGGCGTCACATTGATATCGGAAACAACGCCCAAAGCCTTTGCTTTTTTCATGTCCTAAATCCTCATCTGCTACATATTGAGATCCTGAAGTTGCTGGTAGCGGAGTAAAGCCCGAGACTTACTCCGCTGCGACTCAACTGGAGGACAAAGAAGTCGATTAACGACCCTTACTTGGCACCGACGCGAGCTTGCGTCCGCTTCAGGAAGTAGTCAATCAACTCAGAGCTGGAGTTACCCATTTCCACATCGAATGCTTCAATACGATTGGAGAAGTAGTTAAACATCCAGACCGCCGGAATAGCCACAAACAATCCAACCGCCGTGGTGATCAGAGCTTCCGAAATACCACCGGCAACCGCACCGATACCGGTCGACTTCGAAGTGGAGATCGACTTGAATGCGTTCATGATGCCGACCACCGTACCGAACAGACCGACGAACGGCGCTGTAGAACCGATGGTTGCCAAACTGCTGACGCCGCGCTTCAGTTCGGCGTGGACGATGGCTTCTGCCCGCTCCAGAGCACGACGCGAGGCTTCGATATCTTCGCCTGGGATCTCCGAGCTCATCTGGTGAGCCTTGAATTCCTGCAGGCCGGCCACCACAACCTTGGCCAGATGGCTCTTGTTGAAGCGATCAGCAATCTTTACAGCCTCATCCAGCTTGCCTTCCCGCAGTGCCCCAGCCACAGCCGGCGCAAACGCCCGCGATTGTTTCCGTGCCGCATTATAGGCAATCAGCCGATCGATCATCACGCCAATCGACCATGCGGACATGATGAAGAGCGTTGCCACCACCAGCTTGGCAAGTAAACCCATGTTCCCCCACACTGTCCGGGGGTCGAAAGCAATTCCTTCTGCTTCCTGAAAGAGCCATAGGGCCCAGATTTGCAATTGTAGAACCATGCTTGTCTCCTAAGTTGAATCGGTCTGTTTACTGCTAGTTACTGCACACTTACTCGGACGAACTTACTAAAGTCGAATTTACTGACTCAATGTGAAGTTGACGATAATGTTAGTCACAACTTCAACCGGCTGTCCATTCAACAGTGTCGGCTGATACTTCCACTGCAGCACGGCCTCTTTAGCAGCATTAACCAACAACGGATGCCCTCGAACCAATTGAAGGTTCTCGATGCTGCCTTCTTTGCTGATGACCGCACTGAACTCCACTGTCCCCGAAACGCGAGCCGATTTGGCAAGCGGCGGATAAGTCGGTTGAACTCGCTTGATCAATTTCGATTCAGCTACGTTACCACCAACTCGTAGCGGCCCAGTCGGCTTCTTCACTGCCGGAGGAGGCGGTGGCGGAGGCGCGCCAGGCACGCCGCCCAGAACGCCGCCAATGACTCCACCAGCTGCGCCGCCGGCATCACCCGTTCCACCCTGCACGCCGGAGCTGACATCAGGGGGCGGAGCCGCTTCTTCAATCTTGTTGATCTGTTTGGGAATGACCTTCGGCGCCATCAGCTGATTGGCGACAAACTGCTTGATTACCGGCTTGGGCTGCACTTTTTGAACAACGGCCGGGGGAGGTGGAGGTGGCGGTGGAGGAGGCGGCGGCGGCGCCACCAGCATACTCTTTAACTGAGCGCTCGGTAGCGCTTCGGTATAAATCAGTGGAATCAGAATCAGAACGCCGATCACTGATACCTGAAGCAAGAGCGACAGGATAATCGTGTATGGCTTTCTGGTTTTCTGAGTCCCGTCTACAAACGTTTGCTGAAACATATGTGCCCTCGTTCGGCCTGCATAACAGCAGGGTCGAATCTTTCTTTCTTACTTTGCTGCTTTAATCCCTTTCGATGCCGCTGCCAACTCACGCCCCTTGCCAACCGGAGCAATCGGAAGCGGCTTGGCTGCGCCCGAACCGCCACCGCCATTCCGCAAACGGCGAAGCTCAACCTGATCACGCCAGTAAATCAATATCGGACTGGCCACGAAGATAGATGAGTAAGTGCCAACAATAATACCCACAACCAGCGCAAAAGAAAACCCGTTTAATACCTGACCGCCAAAAAGAAACAAAGAAAGTGCCGTCAGGAACGTTAACCCGGAAGTTAGTACCGTCCGACTGAGTGTCTGGTTGATGCTGGCATTTACAACATCGCGAAACAATCCTCGCATGCCTAAACTGCGGTTCTCGCGAATTCTATCAAAAGTCACAATCGTGTCGTTCATCGAGTAACCGACCAGCGTCAGCAACGCCGCGATCACCGTCAGATCAATTTGCTTGTTGAACAACGAGAATAAGCCGATGGTGATGATGGTGTCGTGAAAGACCGCAATCACCGCGGCTACCCCGTAGATCCATTCAAAGCGAAAAGCAATATAAATGAGCATTGCCCCGAGAGCAATCAGCACCACATCGATCGCCTGCCGGCGCAGGTCAGCGCCAATCTTAGGGCCGACAATCTCCACCCGGCCGATGTGAAACGCACCCGGAAACGCCGCCTGTTTAACCACGCCGAGCACCTGCGGAGTAACACCACTGACCGCGCCCAGCTCGTCGAGCGACCGCACCAGGCCTGATCGCCCATCCCGATAGGCAACGATCCGCTTAGCCAGCGCACTCAGCCCGTCTTCGGATAACCCTAAGCCGGCCCGTGACGCCGGATCGCGCAGCGCATTGGTGAGACTGTCTGCGCTCGCCTCATTTAAATCCAATTTCCCACTCTGGCCCGCATTAAAGGTGGAATTCAGTGCCGCAATCATGTTGTTCCGCACCGCCTCCAGTCCGCGCTGGTCGCGAACGCCCGTCTGAATCAAAACCTCTTGCGAATTACTGACCTCTTGTACCTCTACCTCACCGGCGATCTTCTCCCGCAGCGCGGCGCGGATCCTCTCGGCCGACGGACGCTGAATGAAGTTCACGTCCATCAACGCTCCGCCATTGAAATCGATACCGTACCTGGGACCGCCCTTGAGCGCGAGACTAAGCAGCCCCGCTGCCGTAAGGGCCAGAGACAGCCAGATAAACGGCCACTTATTGCCCAGAAAGTCGAACTTGGTTTGCTTGAATATTTCCATCGAGCTCTACAAACCGGCATCCTTTACGAATAGACACCGGGAATTCACAAATGTTCCCACATGGCTTTGCCCGTTGCGAAAGAAAATTCGCTTCAGAGGCAACGCTAAATACTGAGCGCTGTCGCGGGCCGGGGTCCGCCCAGTTCCCAATCGAAGATGACCTTCGAAACAAATACCGCTGTAAACACATTCGCGACCAAACCTATGACCAGGGTGACGGCAAATCCCTTTACCGGGCCAGAGCCGAACAGGAACAGGATGGCGCAGGAGACCACTGTCGTTACGTGAGTGTCGATAATCGCTACCAGGGCTTTGCTGAAGCCTGCGTCCACGGCCGCCATGGGAGCTTTTCCGGCCCGCCTCTCTTCGCGGATCCGTTCGAAGATCAGCACATTGCTATCGACCGCCATACCGATGGTCAGAATAATACCGGCAATGCCCGGCAGAGTCAGAACCGCGTTGAAGTAAGCCAGGCAGGCAATCAAAATCAGCGCGTTCAGGACCAGCGCGAACGTTGCATTGATCCCGCTCTTCTTGTAGTAGATGAGCATGGCGGCAATCACCGCGAGCACGCCGGCGATACCCGCCGCAAAGCCGCTGCGAATCGAATCCGCGCCCAGGGACGGACCTACTGTGTTTTCCTGCTCGAACAAAATGCCGGCAGGCAGCGAACCAGCCTTCAGGTTCAGCGACAGATCCGACGCTTCCTGCTGGCTGCCTGCGCCTGAAATTCGGCCCTGGTCGCTGATCTGACCATCGATGCGCGGCGCGCTCAGCACCTTGCCGTCCAGCACGATAGCGAGACGCTGCCCGACATTTGCTCCGGTGTAGGCGGAAAATTTCTTAGCTGCATCCTGGCTCAGCACAAAGTTGGTCTCCCAGGTACCGGGAAACTGGCCCTGTGTCGGATTCGAATCGCGAATATCGGGCCCGCGTACGACAGGAATGCGCGACACCAGGTAAACGCCCCCACCTTTTGCCGTCGAACCAGGGTCAGCCGGAGAACCAATCAGCTTGGTCCCGGCAGGCAAGACACCACCGCTTTGCGCGAGCGCCTCATTGCGGCTCGCAAAGGGTCCACCCTTCACGTCATACAGCTCGAGGTTTGCCGCTGTCTGCAGGATCTGTTTAATATGAGCCGGGTCGTCGACGCCCGGCATCTGCACCAGTAGTTCGGAGTCGGCATCTTCGCGCCGCTGCTGCACGGTCGCTTCACTCAACCCCAGCGCATTGATCTTGCGGTCATAGATGTTCTTGCACTGGGTCAACGTATTCTGCCAGAACTGCAGCGCTGCCGACGGCTTCATCGTCAACCGGTAGTCGGTGGCGCCTTGCGGGGTCGACAGCCAGTTGGGAAAGTCATCGTTCACCAGCTTGCGGAACGTACCGGCTTGGGCCGAAGGCACACCCTTCACCACCACCGCTGCATGCACAGCGTCGGTCAGCGACTTGGCTTCATCCACCCCGATATCGGAGTAGGTCACGTTGGCCCGACGAGCGGCGTCCTTCAAACGATCTGCTTCCACGCCCGCCTGCGCGTTAAAGGCATCCTGCTGCTGAACCTGCACCACCAGATAGGTGCCGCCCCGCAAATCCAGGCCCAGGCGGATGTTCTTGTGCCAGTTAGCCACCAGTTCATCCTTGCTGCGCGGGATTCCAATAACCCCGTAGAGGCAGACCAGCATCACAGCCAAAATAAAGAGGAATTTATATCGTAAATTGCGTTTCATTGCGTACCGCGAGTGAATTTCGTAACGAGGGCCAAGGCCGTCGGTCAGGCCCTCTTGAGTTGATCGTCAGCCGTAACAACACTCGTTAC
The DNA here is from genome assembly GCA_964248405.1 of uncultured Bryobacteraceae bacterium. Classification (GTDB taxonomy): domain Bacteria; phylum Acidobacteriota; class Terriglobia; order Bryobacterales; family Bryobacteraceae; genus Bog-105. The sequence goes on along the minus strand of CAXTYH010000006.1, from coordinate 170,117 downwards.
GGCACTCCGCGCAACCTGCAGTTTCAGGTTGTCCGGCTTTATGCGAAGTATCAGAGTATCATCGTTCACCGCCATAATAGTGCCAACCAGGCCACCGGTTGTCACCACAGTCTGGCCGTTCTGCAGGCTCTTGAGCATCTCCTTGGTATTGCGCTGCTGACGGCGCATCGGCATAAACACCAGGAAGTAGAAAATGGCCACCATCAATAAGATGGGCAGCAGCTGTTGAGCTATCGCTCCATAGGAGGCGGGTACGGCTAACTGCAGAAGAAGAACGGGAGATGACATTGACATCGTTTACAGCATTAAGAGTACGAAACCGCGTCTCGGACAGATAAGGACCGAAGGTAACGGGGAAAGGTTCCGCCCACAATCGCGCTTCGCATGTCACGCATGCGCTGCAGATAAAAGTGAATGTTATGGAGCGAGCCGAGCATGGAAAACAGCATCTCGCCCGCCTGGAACAGATGCCGCAGGTAAGCGCGCGTGAAAGTTTGGCAAGTGTAGCAGGAGCAAGCCGGGTCCAGCGGCGCCGTGTCGTCTGCATAGCGGGCCTGTTTGATCAGCACCTTGCCTCCACTGGTGAAGAGGCAGCCATTGCGGGCATTGCGCGTCGGCAGAACGCAATCCATCATGTCGATGCCTTTGGCTACGTAGAGCGGCAGTTCGTCCGGCATTCCCACGCCCATCACATAGCGCGGTTTCTCGGGAGGCAGCAGCGGCGCGGTAATCTCAACCATCTGCTGACTGAGTTCGCCACCCTCGCCTACCGATAGGCCGCCGACGGCATAGCCTGGCGCATCCAGTTCCAACAACTGCTCGGCACAGGCGCGGCGGAGATCCGGAAACATGGAGCCTTGCACAATCGGAAACAACGCCGTATGCAGGCTCTTCTCGCGGCGGACGTAATGCTGATAGCCCGACCGCGCCCAAGCCACGGTGCGTTTGGTGGAGGCCACGGCGTCTTCGTAGGTAGCCGGATAGGCCAGGCACTCATCGAGCACCATAGCGATGTCGCTGCCGAAAGCCAATTGCACGTCGACCGTACTTTCAGGCGTGAACAGATGCGGATCGCCGTCAAGGTGGGACCGGAAGAGCACGCCCTCCTCGCCTACCTTGCGGAGGGTATCGAGACTGAAGACTTGGAAACCGCCCGAATCGGTCAGGATGGCTCGCGGCCATGCCATGAACTGGTGCAAGCCGCCTAGACGCTCGATGCGTTCATGCCCCGGACGCAGGAAAAGATGATACGTGTTGGCCAGAATGATTCGGGCATCCAGCTCGCCGGCCAGTTCGCGCGGAGTCAGCGCTTTGACTGTTGCCTGCGTTCCCACCGGCATGAAGACGGGAGTCTCAATCGTGCCGCGGGCTGTATGCAGCAGACCGGCGCGCGCCCCGGTCTCGGGGCAGACTGCCTCTATTTCGAACCGAAGCGCCGACATCCTTTGCCATTGTCCGCTAGACAAGATCTCGAAACTCGGGAAGACAGACACTCATTGTCGGATAGAAATCGCTTTGGAAGAGGAGTTTTTAACGCTGTCCTTCTCCATCGCAGTCGCCTTGCTGGATGCGGAGGCCCGGAACAGGCGCTTGTCGTATGCAACTCGCGTGTGCCGCTCAATCGTCACACCCTCCGCATCCGGATGACGCGGGTTGAAGAGGTAATTCAGCGACTCCGGCGATGGAGCCGATGGTACCGCCAGCAGAGCCGAGGCCCCGCCGGCGAGCCAGCTATCGCCCATAAATCGGGTACTCCCGTAGCTCTCGCGCCACTCACCCGGTAGCGCATCTGCGGTGATGTGAGTCACAGAAACCATCGCATCGACGCTGACCTTCATCAGGCTGAATGTATCGGGAAAGAAGTCAGGGTTGCCTTTCAGGTTAACCAACGACTCGATGACGCACACGGCCGGGTGTTCGGCCAGATACACGACCCGCTTGCCTGGACCCGCGCTATGCCACCTTGCGGATGCTTTCTCGCCGCCTACCCCTGTCAGATCCGCATGTTTGCTGATCCGCCAAAGCCACCTCAACTAAACATGCCTTCGCTTACTTGCCAGAGCATCTCTTCCACCACGCGCCCGCCTGGCTCGGTCTGCAGCATGCTCAGGGCTGTCCTCTGATTCAGCCGTTCGTCCGGAGTCCGCAACCAGCCCAGCGCTTTCACGTGGTCACCGAATGTCTCGTTTGCCTGAGCCAGTATCCGCGCTACCCGAACCAGCCTATCGGCTTCATCCTTGGTAAGCACGTGGTTGCCCCGCGCTTTACGATGCTGCAAAGTTCGCGGCGGAACAACCAGGTCGGCTACTTCGGTGAAGGTCAGGCCTTTCTCCCGCAGGAGCGCCAGGGTAGCAGTTGGTAGGCCCGTTTCAATCGCCTCCGCTAACTCCAGATCAGACCCGGACCCGATACCCAGATAGACACCCGTGTCGATAGTTGTTGTCGCCATCTCTACCTGTAGACATTGTGCCACAATCGCTACGGGCACATTGCGCACCGCCTGCCTCCACTCACCGTGTTTATATAATCCCCGCTATGCGAGTCGCGTCTTTCCTGCTGGGCACATTTCTTTCGACTGCTGTCGCCCAAACGCCGGGTACGTCCGTGCCGAGCGGCTTTGAGCGCGGGTATCAGCAGATCCAAGAGAATGATCTGCGCGCGGATCTTCACTTTCTAGCGTCGGACCAACTCGAAGGGCGGCTCTCGCTCACACGGGGTTCAGAGATCGCGGTTCAGTGGATTGCATCCGAGTTTGGCAAAGCGTCGCTCAAGCCGATCGCTACCGGGCCAGACGGGAAACCGTCTTATCTACAGCCGGTGCCGCTCTGGCAATTCCTTCCTGACCGCAGCACCAGCGGCATCACCATACATCAGAACAGCGGAGCAAAATCTTTCGTCTCCCCCGATGCTTTCGGCAATTATCCGGAAAAGGTAAACTTGACCGCGCCGGTTGTCTTCGGCGGTTACGGCATCACAGCTCCGGAGTTGCACTACGACGACTACGCCAACCTTGACGCCACCGGAAAAATCGTGCTCGTGTTCGATCATGAGCCGCAGGAGACGGACGCGCACTCGATCTTCAACGGCAAGGGGAGCACTCGGTACGCCATCACTCGCGTGAAGGCTCTGAACGCGCAAGCTCACGGAGCCGTTGCGTTGCTTGTCGTCGGCGAGCCCAACCGCAAGCATATTTCCAATCAGGAGCGCCTTGCCAAGATCACTGGCCCGGCAAATGGACACCGTATCCCGTCCGAAGCAATCATCGGCGACGAACTCCACATCCCATCCATGACCATTTCCGATGCGATTGCGGCGCAGTTGCTGGCGCCCCTCGCCTCTCCCGGTACGCTCCAGACAGCCATTGACGGGAATCTCAGCAACCACTCCGGCCTGGTGCCTGCCACCACCGCAACCATTCACATGAACAACACAGAGTCGGTTCAGTTGCAAAGTTACAACGTTATAGGACTGCTGGAAGGCAGCGATCCGTCTCTAGCCCCGGAGACGGTCCTGATCAGCGGACACTTCGATCACGATGGTGCAGAGGGAAAGAGCATCTGGCACGGCGCCGATGACAATGGCTCAGGAACCGTAGGCGCAGTAGAACTGGCGCGAGCCTTTTCTGCCAATCAAACCCATCCCAAGCGGTCTCTGCTCTTCGTCGTCTTTGCAGCTGAGGAGCGCGGACTGCTCGGCTCCTACTACTATGTGCAGCATCCGTTGAGGTCGCTGGCGACCACTCGGGCAGTGATTAACTTCGACATGATCGGCCGAAATGAGACTCCCAGCGCCCAAACCACCGGAGTGATCGAGATAGCCCCTGACACCTCCAACGAACTTAATTTGATCGGGACCAACTACGCTCCGGACTACCGCGAGACCGTTGTGGAAGCTAACAAGACGGTTGGTCTGAAGCTGAATTACAAATGGGATGCCGAGTCCTCGCTGAACGTCTTCTTTCGCAGCGATCAGTTTCCGTTTGCCCTGCATGGCATCCCTGCCATCTGGTGGTTCACCGGCTTTCATCCCGATTACCACCAGCCCACAGACACCGCTGACAAGATTAACTACCCCAAGATGGCGCAGATCCTGCGACTTGCCTACCTTTCTGCCCTCGAGTTTTGCAATGAAGCAAAGACGCCGCGATTTGAACTGAACCCAGGGGAATCATAAACAACGGGCAGCACGTAACGCCACACTTTCTCGCTTCTCCCTATCTCGCGAACGCACAGCAGAATGCGTCTGGCGCTTCGCAGAGCAACTGGTTTCGGCTGCAAACCTGTGTCTTTTTATCCGCGTTATCAGCTGGTTAACAGTGCCAACCTATACCGATCGTATAGGAATCAGCCCTGCTAAGGTACAGCAGCGTTTTCCGCTTCCTTCCTGCATAATGCTTTTCAGCGGCTCTGCCAACAGTAAGGCAACGCCCACTCCAAGTTGAAGGAAAGAACTATGAACTTAGCAAGAGTTTGTCGCAGCACCCCGGCAAGACGGTGGCTGGCTGCGGCCGCACAGACAATGGCCGCCGCCCTTTGTATCGGCTCGGTCTCACAGCAGTGTTACGCGCAGCTCAGCATGCTGCATACCAGCGGACGGAACATTGTCAACGCGAGCGGCCAAGTTGTCCCGTTGCGCGGGGTCAACCTCGGAGGCTGGTTCGTGATGGAGAAGTGGATGACGCCGCTCGACAGCGGAAGCCTACCTGATACCTACAGCGTTATTCAGGCGCTCGATAACAGGTTTGGAGTTGCCACCGAGCAAAGCCTGATCGCAACCTATCAGCAAAGCTGGATCACCACGACAGATCTGGACAATATCAAGAACGCCCAGTTTAACGTCGTGCGCGTACCCGTCTGGTGGGGGCAGTTTTACCCCATCAACAACGTATCGAACGCCAGCTGGCGTTCCGACGCTTTCACCGAACTCGACTGGCTGGTCAGTAACTGCGCATCCCGCGGCATTTACGTGATCATTGATATGCATGGCGTCGTCGGCGGCCAAAGCAATTCCGACAGCACCGGGTATGCCAACCAGAACCAGTACTGGGGCAACACCACCGACCAGGGCAACACCGCCTGGATGTGGTGGCAGATCGCCAACCACTACAACGGAAACTCCACTGTCGCCGGCTACGATCTAATCAACGAACCGACCGGCGCACCCAACAATTCCGCCGTTATCAATGCCTACAATAGCCTCTACGGCACTGTGCGCTCTGCTGACCCGAACCATATGATCTTCATGGAAGGCACGTGGGGAAATTGGAACTGGGACATGCTGCCCGCTCCCTCCCAATACGGCTGGACCAATGTCGTTTACGAGATGCATGAGTATCAGTGGAGCGGAACCGCCTCCGCGGTTGAAAGCGGCGCGGACAACCAGGTCAATGACTTTAACAATCACGCAAGCTGGAACGTTCCGGGCTACATCGGCGAGTTCAACGACTTCGGCAATAGCGCAGCAGTATGGCAATACAGCGTCAATGCCTGGAACAACGCCGGATTGAGCTGGAGCATGTGGTCCTACAAGGCCATACACGGTCTGATTCCCGACAGCTGGGGTTACTACGACCCAACTCACTGGGCGACGACCCCCAACATCTCTTCCGACTCGGCTTCTACTATCGCGAGTGATTGGCAGCAATGGACGACTCCGGCGACTTTTGCTCTCAACACTGCGCTCGGCATCAATGGAGGCGGAGCCAACACGGGCGCTTCCGGCGGCAGCACCGGCTCGGGCAGCACCAGCACCATCAGCACTACCGTCTGGTACAACGTGGTCAACCAGACCAGCGGCAAATGCGCCGATGCCGCCGGATGGGGTACGGGTAACGGCACCACCGTACAGCAATGGGCTTGCGGCAGCGCCCAATACAACCAGGAATGGCAGTTCCAAGCCACCGACAGCGGTTATTACAAGGTTGTGAACCGGAACGCATCCTCTGAAGTCTGGGATGTGGCCAACCTGGGCACAGGCAACTTCAGCCCCATTCAAACGTGGACCTACGGAGGCGGCGCCAATCAGCAGTGGCAGCCGGTATCTTTGGGCAACGGCTACTACAAGTTCGTCGGGCGGGCCAGCGGCCGCTGCCTCGACGTTCCCAGCTCATCCACGAGCAACGGCACTCAATTGCAGATCTTCGATTGCAACGGCACCGGGGCGCAAGGGTGGAAGCTGGTGCAACAACCGTAGTCGCCTCACTCTCCGGCACTCTGCCGAGGCACGTAAGGCCGAGAGACTTACGTGCCCGGCAAAGCGCTGGCATATGCGGGAACTATTTCCATGCTCACATTGACTGGCGAACAAAAACAGGAGTCATGAACGCGCCTTCTGGAGACAACTCTTTTCCTCCAACTAAAGCCTGTCCGGGCAAATGGGGCCGGTAAAGACCAAGGAGCGAAACGATAATGCTGTTGGTGTTACTTGCAATAGCACGGCTGATGCTACGAACAGGGGAGGCATCGGACAATCAAGCGTCAAGAGCACTACAGTCAGGCAATTGGGAAGTACGGTCTGGTGCTGTCATCAAAATGTCAGCGGACTCAGCGTATGTGAACAACCCTGTTGTTCAGACTCGATTGATTAACCTCTTAAAACGAGAATCATTGGATCCAAATTGGACCGGGAAGGAGGAGGGTTCCGCTTACGAGAAATACTATGAAGCTTTGGGTAATTTGGTAAAAGGTATAGCAGACAAGACTCAAAAAAGTGACGCCTGGAGAGCGGTGGTCGAATCCAATTTCGACGAACGTTCGAAGTTTGCCCTGCAGATCGAAGAGAGCGCAGGATCGATGCCGTACTTGATCGAGGCGAGTAAGAGTGTTCATCAAATTGTTCAAGGTCGATCAGCGTACATGCTTGCGGATGAATTAAGCAAGTGCAAAGGAGCCGACGCTAAGGAAAAATGCGGAGAGGTTCTTAAACATTCCGCTACAATCCTGGCCATCCTCAGAGAAGCAGCATCGCAATCGCAACGTCAGGCCCAGCAACTTGGCGCAGTGAGAGGACTAGGTCTATGTGGAGAGGCAAAGGATATAACATTTCTCAGACAGTTGGGGAGCAGCAATCCTGATCGTGCCTTCAACGTCTTCATAAGTCGAGCCTGTCAGCAGATCCAGGCAAGGGAGCAAAACGGAGGAGTCAAGCCCTAAAACCTGTGTGGGCGCCAATAGCTTGAATCACGGCCGCATAGCAGGATAGACCGCGTTGCAACAGCCGTGGCATTCGTCATGTATCCAATCGGAATGGAAACCCCGGCGCCCACGCCTCGCTTCGAACCAAACCCGGCGGCGCTGTAACGGCAAGGGCTGTTAGGATTGAAGATTACCCCCCACCTGAATGGCGTTTCGGCTTTACAACACTCTTACTCAGGAGTTAGAAGTTTTCCACCCGTTGCAGGGCAATACGGTCCGTATGTATACTTGCGGGCCAACCGTTTACAACTTCGTCCATATCGGTAACTTCCGAACGTTTACCTTCCAGGACATCCTGCGCAGGTGGCTTCGCTATCGCGGCTATCAGCTCGATCATGTGATGAACGTGACGGATGTAGACGACAAAATCATTCTGAACGCGGCCAAAGAGAATAAGTCGATCGAGGACTACACGGCTGGGTTTACTCGATCTTTCTTTGAAGACGCGGCAGCGCTGCACCTCGAGCAGCCCGAGCATGTAGCGCCGGCGACCAAACACATCGGCGCAATGATTAATGCTATCGAGACGCTCGCCGCACGAGGCTGCACGTACACCAGCGACGGCTCTACCTACTTCCGCATTTCGTCGTTTCCGCAGTACGGCAAACTGTCGCACAACGATTTCAGCGGCATTCGGGCCGGTGCGCGAGTTGACGTTGACGAGTACGACAAGGCTGACGCCCGCGATTTCGTTCTCTGGAAGGGCAAGAAGGGGGACGAACCTTTCTGGCCCACTCCGTTTGGCGATGGCCGTCCCGGCTGGCATATTGAGTGTTCCGCTATGGCGATGGAGTACCTGGGCGAAACTCTCGACATTCATGCGGGCGGCGTAGACCTGGTGTTCCCGCATCACGAAAACGAAATAGCCCAATCGGAGTCCATTACCGGACGCCAGTTTGCACGTTTCTGGCTTCACTCCGAGCATCTGCACATCGAGTCGCAAAAGATGTCCAAATCGCTGGGCAATTTCTTTACCCTTCGCGATCTGCTAAACCAGGGCTACCAACCTGAAGCAATCCGGTATCTGCTTGCTTCGGTCCCTTACCGTAAGAAGCTCAACTTCACCTTCGAAGGCCTGAAAGCAGCCGCGCGCAGCATTGAGCGGCTCCGAGATTTCGAACTTCGCTTAGCCACCACCCGGTTTGCTCCGGGCTGCGATGGCGCATTGAGCGAACGATCGCGCGAGGCCATCCGTCAATTTGAAGAAGGCATGGACGACGACCTGAATACGGCCGAAGCCCTGGCAGCCATCTATGAATATGTGCGGACAATCAACACGGCCATTGACGCCAACAAGTTCTGCGAAGACAACCGCTGGGAGGCAGCCAAGGTGCTGGAGGTCTTCGACGGCGTCTTTGACGTTCTAAAACCATACGAAGCTAGGGTGAGCGCCTCGGGCTCTGCAAGTGTTTCGGCCATTGCGAGCATATCCGGAATCACCGACGCCGAAGTGGAAGGGAAAATCAGCGAGCGAACCGCAGCCAAGAAGGCGCGCAACTTCAAGCGCGCCGATGAGATCCGCGGGGAGCTTCTGGACCTCGGCATCACCTTGGAAGACACCAAAGACGGCGTCCGCTGGAAACGGAAATGAACTTCGAATCGAAGGTGGTGCATGCGGGCGATCGCAAGCGCCGCAAAGGAGCATTCGTTCCCTCCACTACGCCCATTCATTTGGGGACCACCTACTTCTACGAATCAGCCGCAACGCTTGACCGCGTATTGGGCCATGAGGAAGAAGGGTTCTGCTACGTCCGCTACAACAATCCAACTAACGAGGCGCTGGAAGAACTCACCACAGCACTCGAGGGCGGCTACGGATCGCTTGCCACCTCGTCCGGCATGGCAGGTCTGCAGATTGCATTTCAGGCAGCGCTAACGGATCGCCCGCACACCATTCTTGCCTCCCATTCCATTTATGGCGCTACGGTCAGCCTGCTCGATCAAGTGATGAGCCCGTTCGGCATCAAGGTGAAGTATGTCGACATCTGCGACCTGCCGGCGGTGGAAAAGGCAATCAGCGAAATCAAGCCGGGCTGCGTATTCGTGGAGAGCGTCTCCAATCCGCTGCTGCGTGTCGGCCGCCTGGACAAGATTGCAGAACTGTCGCGTGCTGCCGGTGCTTCGCTGGTGGTCGATAACACGTTTGCGACGCCGCTCATGGTGCGCCCACTAGACCTCGGCGCGCATGTCGTGGTCCATAGCGCCACCAAGTATCTGGCCGGGCATGGAGATGTTCTGGGCGGTGTCGTCGTGAGTGGGGACGAAGAGCATCACCAGGCCGTTCGATCTATTGCTCGCATTAACGGACCGCTGCTCGGGCCATTCGAAAGCTACCTGACCATGCGCGGCATCAAGACCTTGGCGGTTCGCTTCGAACGGCAGTGCCGGAACGCTCAAGCCCTGGCCGAGTGGCTCCGTCAGCATCCCTGCGTCGAGCGGGTTTATCACTGCTCCGACTTGCAGCACCCGGATGCCGAAGCGATCGCCCGATGCTTTACTCCTGGGCTGTTCGGCGCGATTCTCAGCTTCGAAATCAAGAACGCCGACAAAGCCCGAGTGCTTGCTTTTATGGACCGGCTGCAAATGATTGTTCCCGGAACGTCACTGGGCGATGTGCACACGCTGCTGCTGTATCCGCTGATTGCCTCTCACCGGACGATCTCACCGAAAATGCGGGAGCGTATGGGTATTCGCGAAAATTTGGTGCGCGTGGCAGCCGGCATTGAGCACCTGGAAGACATCAAAGCAGATCTGGACCAGGGTCTGCGCGCCGCTGCGAATACACTGGGGTAGTCCTGTGTTTGCCCATCACCGACGAAAGATTCAGCTTCTGTTCGCCCTGGCGGATGCCATCCTCACGGTTGTGGCGTTTGAGGCTGCCTACGCCACGCGGGTGCGTCTGGCGATAGGCACGCTGTTTTTTCTCCGGCCCGAACCGCATATCTTAATTCTTTGCTTCTGCGCGGTCCTCTGGATTGCCCTCGGCTCCTGGCAGCGAGTGTACGAGCATCTGGACTCGGCTGGTCCCAAGTATCTGTTCTGGCACACGCTGCGGCAAGCATTCATCGGCGTTCTGATGGTGATCATCTTCCAGTACTTGATGCGCCTCGATCCGCCGCTCAGCCGTAGTTTCCTCCTGCTGTTTTTCGGGTTTAACCTACTGCTGCTGACCGCATTTCGATGGAATGCACCGCATCTGATTGGCGCATTTCAGCGCGGTTTCGGCTCACCGTATCACATAGTTATTGTTGGCGAGGCAGCCAAAGCCGATGCTCTGGCTGATCATCTTTGCCGCAATTCGCCTTTCCGCATTCTAATTTCTGCCAAAATCGCCGCGGAAGATTGCGCTCGCGTGCTCCCAAACCTGCTCTCCAAGCAGGTGGTTGATGAAGTCATCTTTGACGTAGACAGCAGCAAGCTTTCGGGCTTGGAAGAGGTGTTTCTTCAATGCGATGAGGAAGGAGTGCGCACCCGCGTAGCGATCGATTTCTTTCCTCATGTCAACAGCGAGATCACGCTTGACCGGGTGGGCGATGCGCCGCTGCTCACCTTCTCCGCTGCCCCGCTCGATGATGTCCGCCTGATGGCCAAACGCCTGTTCGACATTGTGACGTCAGTGCTGGCGCTGATTGTTTTGTCTCCACTGCTGCTCCTGGTAGCGCTGCTGATTCGCTTGAGTTCGCCCGGGCCAGTCATCTTTCGACAGTCCCGCTGCGGCCTAAATGGACGGCGCTTCACCATGTATAAGTTCCGCTCTATGGTGCTGGATGCGGAGGAGATGATGCCTAATCTGCGTCACCTCAGTTCGCGGCAAATTGCGTTCAAGCTGGTACAAGACCCGCGCGTGACTCCGATGGGCTCCTGGATCCGGCGCTTCTCCATCGATGAGCTTCCGCAACTTTATAACGTAATTCGCGGTGATATGTCAGTTGTTGGTCCGCGTCCTCCGCTGCCCGAAGAGGTCGATCGGTATGAGCGCTGGCAGCGTCGTCGACTTCGCATGCGCCCCGGCCTGACATGCTTGTGGGCTGTTTCCGGCCGCGACCGCATCGACTTCAATACCTGGATGCGAATGGACATCTCCTACATTGAAAACTGGTCGCTTCAGCTCGACTGGTCGATCATCCTGCGCACTATCCCGCACGTGCTGGCTGGACGCAGCGCTCATTAGAACATGCACCTGATCCCTACCAATGACGAAGTAATTGCGATGCTGCGCCAGACGGGCGCATTGCGTCAGGGCCATTTCGAGTACCCCGATGGCCTTCACAGCGATGAGTTTGTACAGGTGGCGCTTGCCTTTCGCTACTTCGAATGGGCCAAGATTCTGAGCGTTGGCCTCAGTCGCCGGTTGCGCGCCGACCCCGAGATCCGCGCGATGATCAAAGAGCTTTCCATCGTTTGCCCAACCACCGGCGGACTGCCGATTGGCTATGGAGTCTGCGAAGCTTTGCGCGCTCATCAGGTCTACTGGGCGGAAAAAGACACCGAAGAGAGCCCGCTCCACTTCCGTCAGTTTGTCGAGCCCGAGCCGGGCGAGCGCGTGCTTCTGGTGGACGACATCCTGCGTTCGGGTCGCCGCTTCACTCAATTAAGGAAGCTGGTCGAATCTAAAGGAGCTCAGGTGGTGGGTCTTGCTGTGGCCGTTTACCAACCGAACCCAACCATTGCGGATTTCGGCAACCTCCCCATCTTCTATCTGGCAAAGATGGACGCCCTGTACTACAGCAGTTCGCAGTCGTGCGCTTTGTGCCACAACAAAGTACCGGTTGAGAAGATCTGGGGCTGAGGGGAGAGAACTTCGGCAACCGGGCTGCACACTCTCTATGAGTCATGCGGACGTTCGCTCTTTGCCTGCTTCTGTGCCTCTGTACCTGCTTCGCCGGAGCCGCCCGAAGAGGCAGTCGCTGCGAGTACATTGGCGGCACACGGGCCGACATACCAGAAAAGAACAACGGCGAGATTCGGGTGTCCGACCGCACCTTTTTCATCTTTATCTCCCGGCACACGCAAGTTCGCGTGCCCTATGAGCGAATCAATCTGCTCGAGTACGGGCAGAAAGTTGATCGCAACTACTTGGCTGGGGCCATTTCGCCCCTGTTTCTTTTAGCAAAAAAGCGTCAGCACTTTCTAACGATCGGCTTTCAGGATGACGACGGCCAGCAGGAAGCAATGCTATTTCGTTTGAATCCGGACGACGTTCGGCTGACCTTGGTGTCATTGGAAGCCCGGACCGGTCAGCAAGTACAGTTCCAGGATGACGAGGCTCGCATTGCGGGGAAGGGCTGATCTCGACATGGTTCGTCTTTGGCTGACTCTACTGATTGCTGCTTCTCTGCTAACGGCGCAAACACCCGCAGAAAGTTTGCTGACCATTCGGCGCATCTATGTCGCGCCGCTTACGGGTGGCGCCGGGGCCGACGCCTTGCGGGAACTGCTCATCTCCAGCCTGAACAACACCCGCCTCTATGTTTTGACAGAGGACGAAAGCCGTGCTGATGCAGTACTGAAAGGCGCTGCCGATGACGCTGCATTCACCAACACATTCGATACCGACAAGAGCTTGAACGACCGCTCTGACGGAGGGCTTTATGGAGGCGGCAGTTCTTCAAAAACCAAGTCCAGCGGCGGCTATGGCAGCATGAGCGTTGGAGAGCGCGAGGCGCACCACATCAAAGAACGCAAGCATGAAGCTTATGCTGCGGTTCGACTCTGCAGTAAGAATGGCGACGTGTTGTGGTCAACAACCCAGGAGAGCCTAGGCGGTAAGTTCAAAGGCGCCAGCGCCGACGTGGCAACCAAAATCGCACGCCAGCTTACGGCCGACTACCAAGCCGCATCACACCCGGGCGCACGCTAGGGTGCGTCGATGCGCCAACGCCTCAATTAGCAAATGAATTGTCCGCTTGCTGGCGGCTGGGAAAACGCAGGAAATGGTGATAGAGGAGGCGGCGGAAGGCTGAAGTGACGCTCAGGTGCTGCATTTCGTGGTATTTGTTAGTCCGGCATGAACAAGCTACTCAGCTCTATCGCTGCAAAGAGGGAGCGGCTGAACCAATTACGGCCTTTATCAGGAGAGGCACTGGCCAGGCTCGAGCAGTACCACGACATCGAACTTACATATACTTCGAATGCTATCGAAGGAAACACTCTCAGTGCAGTTGAGACTACTCTTGTCATTGAAAACGGGATCACGATCAGCGGCAAGCCCCTGAAAGATCATCTGGAAGCACTGGATCACTTCGACGCGATTCGTTATGTACGCGAACTGGCGCGGCAAGGAGCACCGATCATAGAAAGCGACATCCGCAATCTACATAGGCTGGTCATGTACCGGTCCGTCCCAAACATTGCCGGGCAGTATGCTGATTTGCCGCGTTATGTTCGTACCGAGACGGGGCGCTACAGCTTTCCTTCACCAGTTGAGATTCCAGCTTTAATGGGTGATTTTGTCCGTTGGCTAACAGCAGCTGTTACCGCTGTGGACACGGCTTTCGAGGCCCACCGCAAACTGGTCGACATTCATCCGTTTAACGACGGCAACGGGCGCACCGCGCGGCTTCTCATGAATTTAGTTCTGATCCGAGGCGGTTACCCACCGGTTGCGGTGCGTCCGGAAGACCGGCTGGAATACATTCTCTCCTTGCAAGAGGCGCAGGCTGGACAAGGAGCCGAACGCTACAATGCCCTTCTCTACCGGCGACTCGACGAGACTCTAGAGGAGTATCTGCGCGCCTTGCAAGAGGTGTAGCCACCCTCCTAGAACAACACCTTGAGAGCGAATTGCAAGACACGTGGATCAGCAGCTGCGGTGATTCTTCCAAACGTGACACCGGCGGAGGCGTTCGAGTTCGGGTTGCTAAAGTTAGGCCGATTTTCAATGTTGAACGCTTCGGCCCGAAGTTGCAGCTGTGCTCTCTCGGTCAAGCGAAACTGCTTGAACAGCGAGGTATCGACATCGAAGTAAGCCGGTCCGCGCAAAGTGTTTCTCCCCACTGATCCGAATGTGCCGATTTGAGCCTGCACAAAAGCAGCCGTGTTGAAGTACTGTGCAATCTGATTCGCGCCTGCCGGGCGGGCCGGATTGCCAATCACGTCCGCATAGTCGTTGCCGATGCCGGAACGTGAGCGATCGGTGCCGCTGATCACGGTGAACGGTAAGCCGCTGTTCAGCGAACTGATGACGTTTAACTGCCAATCATTGAGCAACACATTCCGAAACCCTCGCACTTTCAGTCTGGGCAGCAGATAGACAACCGACAGATTGAAACGGTACGTCTGGTCGAAATCGGCCGGGCCTCGCGCACTGGCAAAGTTGAACGGGTTGGGCGGTCCGGCATTGCCCTCGGTTGCACTTGATGTGTCATCGACCGTTTTGCTCCACGTGAAGTTGCTCAGCAGCGAGAGCCCGTTGCCCAGCCGCTTGGTCGCATTCAGCTGGAGCGAATGGAAGTTCTCATATACATAAGAGCTGGCCAACTCTACCGACCCAAAACCGGGATAGAGCCGCCGCGTATTCTCATTGGCTACTGTGGCGCCGGGACCGAACAGCGCCGGGTTAAACTGCCGCGAACCGACAATGTTGATGGCATGATTACCGACATAAGCAGCGGATACGGCGATGTTGTCGGCAAACTGGTGCTCGAGCGTAAGGTTCCAATTTTGCGTATAGCCGACGCGCGACGACGGATCGAGCATGCCACCGGAGACCGGTAGAAGAAACTTGTACGACGCAAACTGGCTCGGAGTAAGCGGTGCGCGCGGGAACGGACTCCCTCCCGGGTAGCTCGCATAAGGATTGGCGAAGTTCGGCGCAGGAATATTCAGGTACAAATTGGTGGGCTGCGTAGCATCGGTTCGCTGGTACAACAGCCCTTCCGGAAAGCTATAGAAGATGCCGTAAGCGGCGCGTATAACGGTTTGGCCGTTGCCGCCAATATTCCAGGCCAGACCGACGCGGGGAGCAAGATCCTTCCAGTTATTGCGAAAGACTGCGTCGCCGATGCCTCGATCTCCCGGAAAGAGCAGCCCGCGCGGGGCACCCGGTGCGACTGCCGATTGAACACCGGGAACAAAGGCCGTCAAAGAATGGTTTTGGTCGGTAGGCGGCAGCCAGGGATCCCATCGCAAGCCTGCATTAACGGTCACTTGACGAGTCACCTTCCAGTCATCCTGCAAGTAGGCCGAAGGGCGGTTTTCCCGCAAATAAAACACCCGTCCGTTGTCCTGAAGGAACTGAGATTCGTAACCAAGGTAGAAGTCGCTGAGCGAAGACCCGGTCACCTGGCCGTTGAACGTGTTGTCTCCGGGCGTGAATGAATAGTCGCTTACATTGATCCGGCTTCGTTCGAACTGCCCTCCGAAGCTGAGGCTGTGCGCGCCCAAGATTTTCACCGCTGAGGCCCGGTAGTCAAACGTCGTAGGCGCCTGTCTCAACGCGCCGCCCGAGAAGATGTTCACAAAGCCGGAAATGTTTGCTCGGATGCCAGGAAAGATCGGCAGCGTAGTACCAAGCGGCACGTTTTGTCCAAAGCTTTGCAGGGTTTGGAGACCGGGCGCGACCGGAATCTGCGTACGGGCGTAACGTCCGGCACTGGCGAAGAACGATGCCGTAAGGGTCGAATTGAAGCTGTGCGTCTCGTTGATGGCGAGCGACTGATTGCGGAATCGATTCTCTGCATAGAACCCGGTCGGCGCGTTGAAGGGCCTCTGAAAATTGTCCTGATCGTAGAAGTATCGGACGCTCAGATGATCTCGCTCTGAGAACACTTGATCGACCTTTGCCAGGTACTGCGTGTCGTCCAGATTCTGATTAGCCGATGAGACGAACTGCGTGCCAAGGTTGGGTAGGGGCAGCAGCGCGTTGGCAATCTTCACCGAGACCGGGTTGAAGAGCGCGGGATCGATATAATTGTTGGCAAAGCGGACTCCAGCAGCACTTTGCAAAGGCGGCTTAATGGCCGAGAAGTCGCCCGCACGTTCGGCAGCACTCGGAGTGGTGATGGAGATTGGGCTGGGCGCAGATCGCCGTTCAGTATCCTGCGCTGAGAAGAAAAAGAACGTCTTGTTCTTGCTGATGGGCCC
This sequence comes from uncultured Bryobacteraceae bacterium, assembly GCA_964248405.1. Classification (GTDB taxonomy): domain Bacteria; phylum Acidobacteriota; class Terriglobia; order Bryobacterales; family Bryobacteraceae; genus Bog-105. Next base: position 153,840 of record CAXTYH010000006.1, on the reverse strand, counting down.
GCCAATGGTACCGCCAAACTGGTTCAGCTTGAAGGGCGGCTTCGTCACGTTGAAGAAGTTACGGGCGTTCAGCACCGTATTGCGTAGGAACTCAAAGGCGCTTCCGTGAATTTCGTTTGTACCGGACCTGGTAGACAACTGGACCAGCGCGCCGGCGCCGCCGTACTCTGCGCTGTAATTTGAGGACTGAATCGTGAACTCCTGCAGGGCATCCGGGTCAGGCAAATTCGGCGCCGAATCGAAGAAGCGGTTGGTGTACGGAGTCCCATCCAGTTGGAAGTTGTTCTGGGTTGCCCGCAACCCGTTAACTGCCAACCCAATATTGTCCTGTTGCCCGGATTCGGTGCCGACGTTTGTCAACACAGTGCCTGGCGTTAACGTCGTTAGCTGCAGCGCATTGCGACCATTTAGCGGCAGATCATGTATCTGCTTCTCAGCAACCGAAGTCTCGACGCTAGCCGAGTCGGACTGCACCAAGGGCGTTCCAGCTGTCACCTCTACTGTCTGTGAGGCCGCACCGACCTTCAGCGCAATCCGCAGGTCGAGAACCTGCCCAGTTAAGAGCGAGATGCCTTGGCGGCGCTCGCCTTCAAAACCGGTCTTCTTCACCTCTACCGTGTACGTTCCAATCGGTAAATCAGGATAGGCGAAAAGCCCATCGCTGTTCGTTTCCACGGTGCGATTCTGCCCAGTCTGGGTATTTGTGCAAAGTACGGAAGCCAGCGGAATCACAGCTCCGGACGCATCCTCGACAGTGCCGTTTATACGGCCGGTCGATTGGCTCCATGCAGGTAGGGAAAGGGCAAAAAGGGTGAAATACAAGGGGAGGCGGCTCATGAAAGTATCAGAGCTTCGATTGTACTCCCTATTGTCGATAGAGAATGATTAGAAAGTCTATCGATCAGTCCAGGCTTGCCGTGTCGCAGGAATACCTTGCGGTCCCGGGATGAGTCGGTCAGCAACCGCTCCCGTTACAAAAGCGTAGCTCGCTTTATGAACGAGGTCGATCACCTGCTCATCTACGGGCCATGTCCACGGCAGAGCACCAACACCCGTTGCATTCTCCAGCGTCTGATCGTTGGTCAACCGCAAGATCATCATGAGGAATGAACCCATTGGTCCTCGGATTCCTTTTTCGGCCATCATGGCGCGCACCGGGCCAAGAAGAATTCCCTGTCCCCAGTGCATGGTCCAATTCAGCCACAGCCGCTCTTCGTCGGGTCGAGCAGGTAACCGCAACAGTCGCTCCAGTGTATGAGCCGGTACGTATGAGTTTGGTCGCTTCGTCAGTAACTGCTCAAGCTTTTCACCCACTGTCATAGCAGCTACTCCCGCTGCTCCTGCCAGCAATCCTTTATACACGGTTGAGAATTTCACGTCTGAGTGACGCGCCGTTCATTAAGGGATTCCATCCGTAGAAGTACCGCTTGGGCAAAACTCTCTTTCCCTCCGGTACCTGTCAAATATACGCTGTCTTCGAAGCCCTACGGAGCACTCTAACAGGGTGTCTAACCCCCAAATTGTTGTTGTCGGAGCTTCAGCCGGAGGGGTTGAGGCGCTCCGTAAGCTCGTTGGAGCATTTCCGGAAAACTTTGACGGTTCGCTCTTTGTTGTCTTACATATCGACAATAGCGACAGTAGACTTCCTGAAATTCTGTCGGCGGCAGGTTCTCTGCCGGCAGTGCATCCCTGGGATGGACAGCGTATTGAGAAAGGGTTGATCTACGTTGCACCTCCCGATCACCATATGCTGCTTTCTGAGTCCGGCGTGATTAATCTGTCCCATGGGCCGAAAGAAAACTACACACGGCCAGCAATTAACCCGACCTTCCGTTCGGCAGCTAAGACATACGGGAGGGCCGTGACCGGAATTATTCTATCTGGCAATCTCGACGACGGTGTGCTGGGCCTTGCCGAAATCAAGTGTGCAGGTGGTCTGGCAATAGCGCAGGATCCAAAAACCGCACTGTACTCGTCTATGCCATCCCGGGCAATTGAAAGTGTTCCCATCGACTACATCGCTTCGGTCGAGCACATGCCTGCACTTATCTTAGGTGGCCAAGGGAAACCGGCGATGGAGGGACTTAATTTGGAAGAACAAAGCACTGACTTGACCTGCCCCGAGTGCAGAGGTCCTATCAAGGAATTTCGAGCCGGCAAACTAAGTCAGTACCGCTGCCGCGTTGGCCACGCGTACTCAGCATTGGCTTTTGCTCATGACCACCAGAATACAGTGGAACGAAAGCTCTGGGAGTCCGTTCTTGTCCTGGAGGAATCCGCGGAGATAGCGGATCGTTTGGATTTACAATTCGGCGGGAGCTACAAGCAGGTAGCGAGTGAAAGACGCGAACAGGCGGCTCTGCTGAAGGACATTCTGAATGACATGAACGCTATATCCGCTAGTCCCAGTTAACTAATGAATGGTTTCATCGAAGACGAATTAATAAAATCACCGGTACTCTCAGCACCTCGCGCCGCCTTATCTCGGATCAGGCAAGGCACGACTGACTCGGAAGGGGAGCGGCCAAGTGCTTTTGGAGCCGCATCACTTCAGTGCCGCTTCTATCTTCGGAATGGTGGAACCGGAGCCGACCCAATGATCAAGGATTGTACCGTCCTTAGCTAAAAGAAAATACGCAGGTATGGCCTCGATTCGAAAGAGTTGGTGGACTGGGCCCTCTGAGGACTCGCGGCACTCCGGCCATGTGATCGCAAACGTTGCGAGGTACTTTCTTAACACCGTTTCGGATTCGTCACTGGACACGCCAAGGATGTCGAAGCGGGACCGCGGCAGCTTCTCACGGAGGGCTTTCAGCTTCGGCATCTCTTCACGGCAGGGACCACAGTTGGTATCCCAAAATTCGAGAAGAGTGAAGTCGGCTGTGTTGCGGAGAAGAGAGTGTGGTATTCCTTCCAGGTCAGTCAGAGAGACGTCAGGAATCCGGGTACCGTTCTCAAGCGACGGACGATCGCGGCGAAAAGCCGACTCCTTGAGAGTCAAGAACGCGCCCTGAGGATCGACGCGAAATTGGTAAGTTTTGCCGGCGAGGTTCACCCAACGGTCGTTGGGAGCGTAGGATTCGTACTTTCCATTCCCTTCGCGATCAAAGGACACGTGATCGCCCAGAAGGTCGTACCGGCCACCAGAACCCGACAGGCGGAAAGGGATCTGGTGGCCGTTCAACAAAGCCTTGCCAAACCGGCTGGCGTCGAGATTCATACGAACTAATACGCCCTTGGCGTCTCGCGAATCCTGCACTAACTCGAAGCGCGCAGTCCAGCGGGCGACGCCATTCTTCATGGGGACATCAAGACGGCGGACGCCGTCCTGGTTGTGAAAACGGAATGGTTCTGCGTGGCTCAAGTCGCCGTCACCCTTGAGGTCGAGGAAGAGCTTATAGCCATTCGAATCGCGATCGAGGATCCAGGAATGGTTGGCTCGGCCATAGACAAAGTTGATCCCCACACGATAATCAGGGCTGAGCTTGGGAGGAGGCTGGCGAATGACCTTGAAATTTTTAAGCCCCTCGACCGAGGCGGCCAATTTCTGATATTCGGCGGAAGTCAATAGGGGCATCAAGCCGCTGCTTGGAGACATGACCGGGGCGCCGGTTGGGAATACCTGAGCGGGCAGAGGCAGGCAGAGAAGCAGAACACAGAAGGCGCGGGTGCTAACCACAACGCTTCCATCGTTTCATACAGCAGAGCTTGAAACTGCTTTAGTATCTGGCTTGTCCAAGGAGTTAGAGGCGGCGTTTGGCTTGCCCAATGCGGAGTTGAATTGGCTCTATTTGATTTTATTTTAGGTCGCCCGCTTGCCTCGTCCGAGGAGCGGGCTCAACAGATCGGACCATCGAAGGGAATCCCAATTTTTGGGCTCGATGCGCTTGGCTCAGCGGCTTACGGCCCTGAGGCGGCACTCACGTTGCTGATTCCGCTCGGCTTGGTGGGACTGAACTATATCATCCCGCTGAGTGCCGTCATCATTGTTGTGCTGGTCATTGTTTATTTTTCGTATCGGCAAACAATCGCTGCTTACCCATCCGGTGGCGGATCGTACATCGTGGCGCGGCAGAACTTGGGCACATTTCCTGGCTTGCTAGCCGCCTCGGCCTTGCTGATTGACTACGCTTTAGATGCCGCTGTCGGGATCTCCTCAGGCATCGGCGCTCTCACCTCCGCGGTTCCCTCCCTACATCCGCATACTCTTATGCTTTGCCTGATTGCCCTGCTGGTGTTGACGCTCGTGAATCTGCGAGGCGTCAGCGAGACCGGCGCCGCGTTCCTGATCCCCACCTATCTGTTCCTGGCGTGCATGGCGGTTGCCTTAGCCATTGGTCTTGCAAAGACAATCGGAAGCGGCGGTCATCCGGTTCCGGTCGTGCGTCCGCCCGCGGCCCATACAGTCGCTGCTTTCAGCGCCTGGCTTCTGCTGAGATCTTATGCGAGCGGTTGTACTGCGCTGACCGGTGTAGAGGCGGTGAGCAACGGAGTCGCCTCATTCCGTGACGACAGAGTCAAGAACGCGCAACGTACGTTGGGACTCATTATCCTGGCACTCGTAATCATGCTCGGCTGCATCGCTGTTCTGGTAAAGGCATACGGCATTGTCGCGACCGATCCGACCGGCAAAGGGTACCAAAGCGTACTTTCCATGCTGTTCGGAGCTGTTTTCGGACGAGGGCTGTTCTACTACGTAGCGATTGGCTCAGTGCTGCTGATGCTGATTTTGTCAGCAAACACCGCATTTGCGGACTTCCCGCGAGTGTGCCACTTTGTAGCGGAAGACGGGTTCCTGCCTAGCTCTTTCGCCAATCGCGGAAGACGACTGGTCTACTCAGAAGGCGTGGTTGTCCTGGCCGTCCTCACCACCGCCCTGCTGGTTGGATTCGGCGGCATCACTGACCGGCTGATTCCGCTGTTTGCAGTGGGGGCATTCCTTGCTTTCACCATGTCGCAAGCCGGCATGGTAGCCCACTGGAAGCGAGAGGGCGGGAAAGGTGCAAGAAGAAGTATGGCGCTCAATCTGGCAGGCGCTATCGCCACTGGTCTGACAGTTTCGCTGGTGATTGTTGCAAAATTCACCGAAGGTGCCTGGATTACTCTCATCGCCATTCCGGTCCTGCTGCTTACCATGTATGGCGTCCACAAGCACTACGACAGGATGAAGCAAGAGATCGATACTGCAACGCCGCTAAACATGCAAGTACCGGGCTCACCAATTCTTGTCATCACCATGCAGGGTTGGACGGTGGTCGCCAAGCAAGCCTTGCGAGTAGCCATGTCGATCTCTCAGGAAATCAAAGTTGTGCATGTGACCGAAGATGACACCCCGAGTGATTTCTGCGACAAGTGGGAAGAGTATGTAGCTCACCCTGCGGCCGAAGCCGGCCGTCCAGTGCCGGAGTTGGTGCATCTGCATTCGCCCTATCGCCTGGTTGTGACGCCGATTGTGGACTACGTGAAGCGACTAGCCGACGAGAATCCTGAGCGACGAATTATCACTGTTATCCCTGAGCTCATCGAACGCCACTGGTTTTTGTGGCTGCTTCATACGCAGCGAGCCGAGATTCTCAAAGGCCGTTTGCTGATGGAAGGCAATGACCGGGTCTCGGTGCTGAACATTCCCTGGTACCTGAAATCGGCTTGAAGCGTGAGACAGCTGATCAAAGAATCACTTGAGGAGTTGTGGGCTGCCAAATCATAGGTTCTCCCATCAAATGCAAGCTGGCTAGGCGCATCCCATCGGACATCGTGGTGACATCGGCTGGTCGCGTACAAGTCCTGCAGCGAGCGCCATACCATTAGTGACCCAGAACAGCTCGCACCACACTACCCAGTTCATTCTTTGAGAACGGCTTGCTGATCGTAGTGCGCCCGAGCAGCCGAGCGCTATACGGACCAGATACCTGAGCGTACGCAGTAACAAAGATCACAGGCGCCGCACTGACGTTCTGCAAGAGGTTGGCGGTCTCAATTCCGTCCATGTCTCCCTGAAGACGGACATCCATCAGCACAAGTTCGGGATGCTCTTCACTTGCCAGGCGTAGCGCATCAACTCCAGAGGCAGCCAAACCCACGACCTCGTATCCTAACCGGGTGAGCTTAGCTTCCAAATCGGCTGCTACTAGTTGCTCATCTTCCACAATCAGGATACGCACGCCCATCTACGATTCGGCCGAAGCGTTGTGAACAGAAAGCGGAAAAAACACGCGCACAGTCGTGCCTGGGGATCGCTGCAGCTTAACATCTCCGCGCACTTGGCGCACCAGCAGCTTGATCAGTCGGTACCCAAGAGAATTGAGCTGTTTAAAATCCAGATCCTGAGGAATGCCGGGGCCACTATCTTTGATGCAAAGTTCGGCCCAGCCCTCGTCGAGTGTCTGCCCTGGCTGCAAATTAGTCATTTCCGGCATGTACTTTAAGCTGATGGCGAGAGTCCCAGGGCCACTCTTGAGTCCATGCTTTAGGCTATTGATGATTAGCTCGTTCGCAATGAGACCTAGTGGAATTGCTTGCTCTATGTGCAGAACCATCTCTTCCACCTGCAGCTGCAAATCCGCAGTGTGCTCACCGGTCGTATAGAGCGCAACGAGTTCGCGGGAAAGATAGGTGAGATAGCCTGCGAACTCGATTTCGGTCAGGTCTTCGGATGCGTACAAGCGTTCATGAATTTGTGCAATGGCGCGAACGCGTGATTCGGTCTCCTCGAAAGCTTCCTGCAGGCGAGGATCCTTCATCTGATTCGACTGCAGGCTTAGCAGACTGACAATGACTTGCAGATTGTTCTTAACGCGGTGGTGGATCTCCCGCACCAGCGTGCTCTTCTCTTCCACAGATCGCTGTAGCCGCTGCTCCTGCTCCACCTGTGCCGTGATATCACCATTGATTTCGAGCACCCGCGGCTCGCCGACATCCATCTGCTGCAATGCCCACCGACTGGCGATAACCATACGAGTGCCATCTCTTTGCAGGTGGCTAACAACACCATTCCAGTGCTCTTGTTTCAGCAGATAAGCATTGATAAGCTCCAGCGGCTCAGGAGCTTCGGTTTGGAGCAACTGATGCAAGCTCTTGCCTAAAACTTCTGCCGCCTTCCAGCCGTAAAGGTTTTCAGCACCCCGATTCCAAGACAGAATGGTCCCATCGAGGCGCCGAACCACTATGGCGTCATGGGCCAGGTCCAACAGAGCGGCCTGCTGCTTAAGCCGTTCCTCGGCGGCTTTGCGGGCAGTATCGTCGCGCATCACCTTAGCAAAACCACGCAGCAGTCCGTGCTCGTCGCATACTTGCGTTAGCACTCCGCTGGCAAAAAACCGCGAACCGTTCTTGCGGATATGCCATCGCTCGTCTAGAGCGCGACCTTCCCGCCGAGCCGTTGTCAACTCCTCACGGGGGCGCCCCGACTCCACATCTTCCGGAGTGAATACGATCTCTGAGTTTTTGCCCAGAGCTTCCGCTTCGGACCAACCCAGCAAACGTTCAGCGCCGCTGGTCCAATTGACGATTGCGCCGCCTCTATCCAACTCGAACAAAGCGTAATCCTTCACACTGTCGACGAAGTTGCGGAAACGTTCCTGGCTGAGCCGCAACTCGGCGGCGGCCGCTTTGCGAGCGCTGATGTCACGAAGGTTGAGCTGAACAACCGGTTGACTTCCTACCAGGTAACCATTTGCGACGATGTCTACACTCAGCCGCTCCCCCTTTTTGCCGACCAGTTCGACGTCATCTAACCGCAGCAGGTCTTGTTTGCTCAGGCGGGGCACAGGTTTACACAGTTCGCCAAGGTCCATAAACGGCGCTGCTTCACATAAGCGCTTGCCCGCGATTTCCTCACGCCCGTATCCGGTCAGCTGCAGGAAATATGGGTTTACATCTACAATGGTTTCCGTTTCGCGGTCGATTACCACGATGCCATCTTTTGCCGATTCAAAGAGACGCTGGTAACGCGTCTGTGCTTCCTCCCGGCGCTCGGTCGTATCCTCAATCGAAAGCAACAGTACCCGATGTTTCGGATCAAGCCTCGGAATACGGCGCGCATTCAAACGCATGACGCGCCGGCCGATATGTGGAAAATCGTACTCGAGTTCGAAGTCGTGGAACGGCTCCTGGCGGAACAGCGCCGCGCCTAGCAGTTCACGTAAGCGCGCGTTGTTCCACTGGCCGCTGCCCAAATCGTAAAGAAGACGTCCCTCGGTTTCTTCGCGCGAGACCAGGAATGTCTCGTAGAAGGCCGTGGTGGCACGCTGCACACGAAGGTCCGCATCCAGAACAATCAGCGGTTCGCGCACCGTCTCGATCATGCCCTCGGCGTAGTTGCGCGCCTCTTCAGCTGCCTCCAGGCCACGTTTCAGCGCGTCAACATCCTGCATGGTGATCACAGCGCCTACTATACGGTTGTCTACCGTCCGGTAGGGCCGGATGACCACTGAATACCAGTGACCGCTGATATCCTGAGCTTCCCGGCTAAGCGTTTCCAAAGTGTTGATGACGGTTCGGATCTGTATTTCGAGCCAGGGCGTTTCAATTCCTGCGCGCAAGTTGCCCACCGGCCGCCCCAAATCAGTTGAGCTCAGGCTCAGCAACTTCTCCGCCGAAGGATTGAACCGCCGCACACGGAGTTCATTGTCCACCATCACGACAGCCAGACTCACCGCATTGAGCAGGTTCTGCAAGTCGCTGTTGATGGCGCTGAGTTCGTGATTGCGGCTCTGCAGCTCCTCGTTGACCGTAGTCAATTCTTCGTTAGCCGATTGCAGCTCTTCCTTAGTAGTGCTGAGCTCCTCATTGGTCGATTGCAGTTCCTCATTCGCGCTCCGGGCTTCCTCATTAACTGCCTGCAACTCCTCGCCGTGCGCTTCGTAATCCTCGGTCAGATTGCGCAGGTTTTCACGGGTTTCAGCAAGTTCAACCTCCAGGCGATGAATTGTCTCCTCGGCAGAGGATGGGTAGGATGTTCTTGCGGTTGCTCCGTCATGGAACGGCCCTCGCTGGGTAAAAACGATCAGGAAATAACGTTCGCTGCTTAAGTGTCCGGACAGGGGAGTCACTTCTAGCCAAAGATCCTGCTCGGTCCCATCTAATCCGCACAGAGTCGCCGGCTCGCGCGCCGAGACGTTCTTCTCCATCACGGCATCCATGACTCGCCGGAGCGGCAAGATCAAGCTTTCTGGCGCTATACGCAGAAGATTAGAAGCCGAGTCGTTAAGGGCAGCACTCAAGTACGGATGGACACGACCGCGGAACTGAAGCACCTGCAGGCCGGCATCTACCAGCACCGCATCGGGTGAGTACTTGTGCTGGATGAGCCGATCTACCTTGTTATGTAGCTCCTGGCCGGTACGTAGAGGGGCAGGGCGGAGCTCGCGCACACTCAGCTCGGAAGGCGGCGCACTCAGCTTCATGGCGAACGGTAGCCGAACTGGAACATCCTTGCGCCGGTAAATCTGAACCTGCTTATCCACCGACGCAAATAAGTCTTCCGCCGAGCCGACTGTCTCAGCCGTACCGAGCATCAGCAGACCGTTCTGATCGAGAGCGTAATGAAAAATAGGGGTGACGCGCCGTTGTAGCGGCAGATCAAGATAGATCAGAAGATTACGGCAGCTGATCAGATCGAGATTTGAGAATGGCGGATCACGGGTAACATCGTGCCGGGCAAAAATGCAGTTTTCTCGAATCGACTTGGCAATCTGATATTTTCCATCCACTTTGTGGAAGTGCCGCATCAGACGGTCGGAGGTCAGATCCTGCGCGATTGTCTCCGAATAGAGACCCTGGCGAGCGCGATCAAGAGCAGCTTCGCTAATGTCTGTTCCGAAAAATTGGACTTGTCTTTGCAGCCCCAGCTCCTCCATCAGCTCGTGGACGCAGATGGCCAGCGAGTAAACCTCTTCGCCCGTTGCGCAGCCCGGAACCCACACGCGAATGGGCCTGTTTGATTCTTTCTTATTTGCCAGATCTTCTCGCAGATGGCGTTGAAGAGCCGCAAACATGGCGGGATCGCGAAAGAAGCTGGTGACGCTGATGAGCAGATCTCGATAGAGTTCGCGAAGTTCACTGGGATTGGCCTCAGTATGTCGCGCATACTGAACCAGGCTGTCCATGCGAAGCACCATCATGCGGCGTCCAATACGACGACGCATCGTGGTCGGCTTGTAGTGCGAAAAATCGACCTTGGTGGCGCCTTTCAACAGAGCGAAAACCCGCTGCATTTCCCGATCACCTTCGGGAAGAGTTTCCGAGCTGGCAACGTTTGACTCACGCGGAATCAGATAAGGATGATGGCCCAGCTGGGCCAACTCCAGGCCGATATCGCGGGGAGCCAGAATAAAGTCCGCCGCCCCAGTCAGAATCGCATTGCAGGGCATTCCCGTAAAGCGAGCAGTTGATTCTTGCTGAACGAAAGTGATGCCGCACTCGGCTTTGATGGCTTGCAGGCCCATGCTGCCGTCAGACGCGTTGCCGGAAAGTATGACACCAATGGCCCGGCTGCCCTGCACCGCGGCTAAGGAACGGAAGAAGATATCTACCGGCAGGTGTAGGCCCGGTTCGCGCGGCACCAGACGCAGCCGTTCTCCCTTCAGCACAATACTGGAATTCGGCGGAATCACGTAAACAACGTTCGGCTTCAACACCAGGTCGTCCTGCGCTGTTTCAACGCTCATGGTAGTGAGCGGATCAAGCAGCTCAGCGAGCTGACTCGCGTGTTGAGGATCCAGGTGCTGAATAAACACGAACGCCATGCCGGTATCCGGCGGCAAGGCGGTGAGCAGTTGACCGAAGGCTTCCAGTCCACCGGCGGACGCGCCTACCCCTACCACAGGGAACGGATTGCCCCGTGGAGGGCTGAAATCGTGATCGTTTACCGCTACTTCCGTTATATAGGGATCAGGGTGCGGCGGAGAGGAAGGGTCTATACTATTCACGTACGGCTCACTACCAGTATATTTGCTATTTGCCAGGGCGGGTCAGCCACTTCAGGCTTTTTGGCTCAGAGCTTTCGCAATTCATCGTTTCTGAGACTCCCGAGACGATGTCAGCGCATGCATTCTGAATGCCCGACCGTACTGCTGCTTCCTCGCTGCGGGCGGCCACGGTCTTGCAATTGTAGCGGCCATTGAAGTACATGCAGACTTCCACCCGGTAGCGTGGGCCTTGAATGGTGCTGAGGCCGATGAGAATGGCGATGAACAAAACGAAAGCGGCTATAATCAAGCCCAGTCTCAGATAAGAACCTCAGTGAAATAGTTGCCCATCTGACGAAATTTGTTATAACGCTGTTCAATCAACTGGTCGGAAGAGAGCTGAGACAGTTCTTCGAGTGCCGCCTGCAATGTGCGCCCAAGCGCTGCAACGGCGGATTCAGGATCCTGCTGGGCCCCGCCCTCAGGTTCGGGGACGATCCCGTCAATCAGTTGCATAGAGAGCAGATCATCGGCCGTCATCTTTAAAGCTTCGGCAGCCAGCGGAGCTTTTTTGGCGTCGCGCCAGATGATAGCCGCGCAGCTCTCGGGGGTAATCACGCTGTAGTAAGCGTTCTCCAACATATACACGCGATTGCCCACGCCCAGTGCCAGTGCGCCCCCGCTGCCCCCCTCACCGATCACAAATGTGATGATGGGGCTGCGCAGCCGTGACATCTCGCGCAGATTAAAAGCAATCGCCTCGGCTTGGCCCCGCTCTTCGGCATCAATGCCCGGGTAAGCGCCTGGCGTGTCGATCAGCGTAATCACCGGTTTGTTGAATTTGGAAGCAAGCTGCATCACCCGCATTGCTTTGCGATAACCTTCCGGCTTGGTCATGCCGAAATTACGCAGCAGCTTCTCTTTGGTATCGCGGCCCTTCTGCTGAGCGATTACCATGACGGGCCTGTCCTGAAAACGGGCCATGCCCGCCACAATCGATTTGTCGTCGCCAAAAAGACGGTCGCCGTGGAGCTCTTCGAAGTCGGTAAAAAGGCCGTCGATATAAGTCCGCGAGTGCGGGCGTTTAGGATGCCGCGCTAGTTGTACACGCCGGTAGCTCGGGTTATCAAGACTCGTATCGGCGTTCGTAGCAGGCTGATTTTCGTCGGCCATTTAGCTTGCCAGAATCTCCATGGCTTCGGGTCCGCAGATCTTTTCAAGTTCGGCACGAAACTCACGGTCCGGCCTCACCTTGCTGCTGACGTCCATCACAACGGAGAAGTCACGGGGCTTCTCCAACCGCAGCCGCACGTCCGTTTGGCCGCTCTTACGGGAGAAGAGTTGGTTTAGCTCGTCGGCTTTCTCATTGGCCGCTTCGTCTTTCAACCAGATACGAATGGAGATCACCGAAGGCAGATCGACGCGAGCTTCTTCCAGTTTCACCATTTCCTGAATGGATAGTTTGGGTGGACAGCCTTCTTCGGGCAGTACTGCCGCCCGAATGAACACGGCCGCATCCTCGCGCAGGGTATCCAGCAGCTCTTCGTATTTATTAGCAAAGGCCATTGCCTCCACCGTTCCCCGCCGGTCGTCAATCTTCAGAGCGGCCCAGTACTTTCCATCGCGGTTCGTTTTGCGGACGATGTTAGTGAGAATGCCGCAGAGGGCGACCGGCGTTCCTTTCTCCAGATCCTCGAGCTTGTCGGAGAAGTGAGTCGCCAGGTCACCGATCTTTTCCTGCCAGCGATCGAGCGGGTGGCCGGATACGTAGATGCCCAGCATCTCTTTCTCGCCGGCCAGCTTCTGTTCCATGCTCCAGTCCGGGAGATTGGCGAGCGGGTACTCCTCCTTATGTTCGTCAGAAAACATTCCGAAGAGGCCATGCTGGCCCATGGCGCGATCACGCGAGGCACGCTGACCTGATTCAAGCGCGCGGTCGAGAGCTTCGGTAAGCTGAGCGCGGTTGCCACCGAGCGAGTCGAGGGCGCCAGCCTTAATGAGGCTTTCTACTGCTCGCCGATTTAAGCTTTGCAGATTGACGCGCTCGCAGAAGTTGTAAATAGAGGTAAAGCGTCCCCCCTCGCTACGTTCAGAAACAATCGCTTCGATTGCGCCTTGACCGACGTTCTTAACTGCGCCTAAGCCGAAGCGAATGGCTTGCTCGGCGGGCGTAAAGTTCGAATCGCTCTGGTTGACATCGGGCGGCAGAACATTGATGCCGGTCTCGCGACACTCGTTGATGTATTTGACGATCTTGTCCGTATTGCCCGCTTCAGAGGTGAGCAAGGCAGACATGAACTCAACGGCGTAGTGTGCCTTCAGGTAAGCCGTGACATAAGCGAGGTATGCGTATGCCGCCGAGTGAGATTTATTGAAGCCATACCCGGCAAACTGCTCCATCAGGTCAAAGATCTTGGCGATCTTCTTAGGTGGGAAGCCGCGCTCGGTGGCTCCCGTGATGAAACGCTCGCGCTGCTTGGCCATCTCGACCGCGCTCTTCTTTCCCATGGCGCGACGGAGGATGTCCGCATCGCCCATCGAGTAGCCGGCCAGCTTGTTGGAGATCTGCATCACCTGCTCTTGGTAGAGAATGACGCCATAGGTCTCCTCCAGCAACTCCTTCAACTCCGGAACATCGTAGACGATCGGCTTACGGCCATGCTTGCGATCAATGAAGTCCGGAATCATGCCGCCTTGGATTGGGCCTGGGCGGTAGAGGGCGTTAAGGGCGCAGAGATCTTCGATCCGGTTGGGCTGGTAACGGCGCAGGATATCCTGCATGCCGTTCGATTCGAACTGGAAGACGCCGCTGGTGAACCCGTTGCTGAAAACTTTGCTGAAGGTCTCTGCATCGTCGAGAGGCAGGTCCTCGATGTTAACCGTCTCGCCACGGTACTTCTTGATGAGCTTTAGTGCCTGTTCGATGATGGTCAGGGTGGTGAGCCCCAGGAAGTCCATCTTCAGCAGGCCGAGCTTTTCGAGTCCCAGCATGTCGTACTGGGTGACTAATTCCTGTTTATTTGTGACAAACAGCGGCACCAGTTCGCGCAAGGGCACAGAGGAGATCACGACACCGGCGGCGTGCATGCCGGCATTGCGGCTCATGCCTTCGAGCTTCAGGCTGATATCGAGAACTTCTTTGACCCGCGGCTCCCGTTGCGCAACGGCCTTGAGTTCAGCGTCCTCCATGGCTTGATCGAGCTTTATGTTGAGGGTCTTGGGAACGAGCTTGGAGATGCGATCGACTTCTGCATAGCTCATGTCGAGAACGCGGCCGACGTCTTTAATGGCCGCTTTAGCGGCAAGCGTACCGAAGGTGATGATCTGCGCCACCTGCTCGCGCCCATACTTCTCGGTAACGTACTGAATCACCTCGCCACGGCGATTCGTGCAGAAATCGATATCGATATCCGGCATGCTGATGCGCTCCGGATTCAGGAAGCGTTCAAAAAGTAGACCATACTCAAGCGGGTCGATATCGGTGATCTCCATGGCATAGCTGACCAGGCTGCCGGCCGCGGAACCACGACCCGGACCAACCGGAATGCCTTTGGATTTAGCGAAGCGAATGAAGTCCCAGACAATCAAGAAGTAGCCCGAGAACTTCATCTGCTGGATCATGACGATCTCGCGCTCCAGCCGCTCCAGGTAGTCGGGGATGTCGAACTTCAGGCGGCCCTGCTCGCGCAAAGCCTCCAGGCGACCACGGCGCTTCTCAAATCCCTCGCGGGCAACATAGCCGAAGAAGCTGTCCGTGGTGTGGGTGTTGGGAACATCGAAGCGCGGGAACGGATCCTTGACTTTCTCCAGCTTCACCTGACAGCGTTGCGCGATATCCCAGGTGCGATCGAGCGCATGCTCGACATCGCCGAACAGCTTCATCATCTCGGCACGCGACTTGACGTAGAAATCCGGCGTAGAGAAGCGCATGCGGTTCGGATCGGACATGGTTTTGCCCGTCTGAATGCAGAGCAGAATTTCGTGGGCCTTCACGTCGTCGTGGCCTAAGTAGTGCGCATCGTTGGTGACTACCAGCGGGATGCCGGTGTCAGCGGACATGCGCCGGATCTCGGGAATGAGAATCTTGTCCTGGTCCAGGCCGTGGTCCTGCAGTTCCAGGAAGAAGTTGTCTTTGCCAAACAGATCGGTGTATTCGCCGGCTAAGGTGCGCGCTTGTCCATAGTCTCCGGCGATAACCTTCTCATTCACATCCCCGCGCAGACAGGCCGACAGGCAGATCAGCCCTTTGGAGTGGCGCGCCAGTAAATCCTTATCAATGCGCGGCTTGTAGTAGAAGCCGTCAAGATAGCCGGTGGAGACAAGATTGATCAGGTTCTTGTACCCCTCCTGCGTCTCGGCGAGCAACACCAGGTGGTTATAGCGGTCAGTGTCCGAGCGAGATTTGTGACCTTGCTGAGAGACATACATCTCGCAGCCAATAACCGGATGAATGCCTTCTTTATTGGCTTCGTTGTAGAACTCTACCGCGCCAAAAAGGTTGCCATGGTCAGTCATCGCGATAGAGGGCATGCTCTGCTCTTTGGCGATCGACATCAGCTTTTTGATGTCGCAGGCGCCATCGAGAAGAGAGTAGTCGGTATGGCAGTGGAGGTGAACGAACGGACGTTCGGACATGAAGGTTCCTTTATAGTTTACCGGCAGTGCCGGCGGAGGCACGCTTGCTGTCATCCAGTGACTATTACATGGAGAAGTACCGGCAAACCGCCGTTACCAGCCGTTTGTAATTGGTGTGTAACAGCAATTAGGTAATTTTTATAAGTCTATGAGAAGAAATCAATGTCTTTCTTTGCTGAGTGCAAGCCTTCTTGCCATGCAGCTTTGGGGAGCAGAGCCACCTTCGCCCCAGCCGGCAGGCTCTTCAGGCTCCAACACAAGTGCGACTTCACCGGATGATTTGAAAGCTCTGCGCGAGCGCATCTCTCAACAAGAAGAGCAGATTAAGAAGCTGACTCAGGCAATTGAAGAGCAGCGGACCATTCTCGATAAAGCCGTGGCGGGCAGCAACGTTGCGCCCTCTCCAGCGCCGGCCTCTAGCGGTACATCGGGCGGAGTCGAAACAGTGGCAGTATCGAACAGCACCAGCTCCACGATCCCAGTGGTGCCTGCGTACAATGTAGGCCGTCCGCCACGCTTTGCCGCAGCCAATCGCGCTGGAGGGGGCCAGAACCTGCAGGCGGCGAATCCCTCGCCACTTGGTATCCGGATCGGAAACTCAACGTTTACTCCACTGGGCTTTGTTGACTTTACCTGGTTTGGGCGTTCCAGCGCAGTAGGAAGCGGCTTAGGTACCAACTTCGCCGGCATTCCGTATAACACTTCAGCGCTGGACCACCTTTCAGAAAACAACTTCAGTTCACAGAACTCACGCATCGGCTTCCGGGTAGATTCGACGGTAGCGGGAAACAAGGTTCTGGGCTACTTCGAGGGTGACTTCTTTGGCAATCAAGCGCCAAACGTCTTCGATTCAAATAATGCAGCCACTTTCCGATTGCGCCTGTTTTTTGTGGACCTGACTCGCGGCAAGATTGAAATTCTAGGCGGGCAGGAGTGGAGCATGTTCACACCAAGTCGGAAAGGAATGTCGCCCCTGCCGGCAGACATCTTCTACACCCAAAACATGGACTTGAACTACCAGGCTGGTCTGGTCTGGGCTCGCCAATCACAGTTCCGGCTGCTTTATCATCCGAACAAGGACTGGGTAGCTGGTATCTCGCTTGAGAACCCGCAACAATACATCGGCGGTTCGGGCGGTTCCAATGGCGGCTCGGTCACTTTACCTTCAACTCTGGCCGCAGGCTTGCTTCCACAGTTTAATAATGCAGCGAGCGCGGTTACCGTCGGCAGCGGCACCACTGCCACCTCAGTCACCGGAGGCGGCAACTACAGCACCCCCAACCTTCTTCCAGACATCATCCTCAAATCTGCATACGATTTCCATGTAGGCAAGAAGGATCAGCTGTTTCACGTAGAAGCGGGCGCTCTGATTCGGAACTTTAAAGACACGGTCCCATTCGGCACCCCGGCCAAGTACACCAGCAACACTGCTACCGGCGTGAGCGGTGAGGTGAACGCAAACCTCGAAGTCGTCAAGAACGTAAGGCTGATCGCTAACACGTTCTTCGGTGAGGGCGGCGGACGCTACATCTTCGGCTTAGCTCCCGATTTGATTGTTCGGGCTAACGGAACCATTTCGCCGCTGCACTCTTACTCGACGGTAGATGGCTTCGAATGGCAGGCAAACAAGAACACGCTCGTGGATGCCTATTACGGGGGCGTCTACATCGGGAAACAGATCGCACTGGATGCGAATGGTAAGAGCCGGATCGGCTACGGCTTCCCCGGTTCGAGTGCGAATGACAATAGAGCAATTGAGGAGTTTACATTTGGCGTAACCCAGACTTTCTGGAAGAACCCGAATGTGGGGGCTCTGGCCCTGATCACTCAGTACTCGTACCTGATGCGAGACCCATGGTCTGTCGTCAGCCCGGCCCCCAAGAGCACTCACACGAACGTGTACTACATCGATCTGCGCTATACCCTTCCATAACGGAGAAAGAAACCTCGCACGGCAAAGGGCACTGGTGAACAGCCAGCGCCCTTTTTGTTTTGGTTCCGACAATGAAAAAGCCCCCAGAAAAATCTGGAGGCTGTTGTGTAAGAAGCCCGCCAACGCGGGATCGACTTTTACTTCTTCTTTTTTGCCGGCGCTTTTTTGGCCGGTGCGGCCGTCTTGGCAGCGGGCTTCTTGGTTGCGTTCTTCATTGAATAGATCTCCCTAAACGTTAATTTGCAATCTCGTACGAGATCGCAGCGTGATCCATATATAAATTTGTTCTGAAGAGAAGTCAAGCGAAAATCGCGTTCCTTTCAGAGGCAGCGTCATTATTAGTGAAGAGAGCCGCGCATCTCAATACGGCTCTTGCCTACAACCTTACATTTGCAGCAGCGAACGAGTCTAATAGAGGCTATGAGCGAGATCATCAACAAATTGAAAGACGGTGTCCGTCAGTTTCAAACGGACGTGTATGAGCCGCAGGCCGAGGCGTACCGAAGAGCAGCGAGCGAGCCGCAACGGCCACACACGCTGGTAGTGGCATGCGCTGATTCGCGAGTTGACGTAGAGACGCTGACCAGTTCAGGCACCGGCGAGGTGTTCATTGCGCGCAATATCGGCAACATGGTTCCCGCATACGGAGCGATGCTGGGAGGCGTAAGCGCTGTGATCGAGTATGCGGTCAGTGCATTGAGGGTGCAGCACGTGGTGATTTGCGGTCACTCTGATTGCGGAGCCATGAAAGCGCTGTTGAACCCGGCATCCACCGAGGGCATGCCGATTGTCCGAACATGGTTAAGTAACGGGCAAGCGGCTCTGAGCATAGCCGAGTCGATGCAGAAAGAGGCTGGGCGCGAGATGCTGCCTGTGCTGACCGAGCAGAATGTGCTGATGCAGATGGCGCACCTGAAAACACATCCGTCGGTGGCTGGGGCAATGGCACGGAAGGAGCTGACGATCTCCGGGTGGGTCTATGAGATCGGCTCGGGCCAAGTGCGGATTGTGGAAGACGGGCAGCAGGACTTCATCCCGGTAGCTGAAACGGAAGCCGAACACGAGCTGACGGGCCGGCCATGATTGTTCCCCAGGGGCCGCAGCTGTGGCGCATGGTGGCCTACGTCGGCAAGCCACTGCTGTTGCTAGTGGCTTGGGATGTTTTCATCGTGATCGCCTATATGATTCTGCACTGGGATTGGGTAGGGTCGAAGAACATTCCTCTGGCTTTATATGGTTCGGCCATCGGCATCATCGTCGGCTTCCGGAACAACTCGGCTTATGGGCGATGGTGGGAAGCGCGCCAGCTGTGGGGCCAGATTGTCAACAACAGCCGGAGCCTGGCACGTCAGGCTTGCGCGACCATGCACTCTTCGCGCGCGGGTGACCAAGGCGAACAGCACGAGCTGCAGGCAGTACAGAAGAAATTGGTGTATCACCAGATTGCCTTCGTCCACTCGCTGCGCCAGCAACTGCGAGGTTTACCTCCTTGGAGCGAATTGGAGCCGCTGCTGAGTTCAAACGAGATTGAGTCACTGCGCCAGGAGAAGAACGTGCCGCTCACCATTCAGCAGAGGATGGGGCAGATGCTGCGAGAGGTCCGGGACCGAGGCTGGGTTGACGCGCTGGAGTGGCAGGCGATGGATCGCAACGTGGATGACCTGGCTGATTCACAAGGCGGAACCGAGCGCATCAAGAACACGCCTATGCCGAAACAGTACGATTTTTACCCGCGCTTGTTCGTTCAAATCTACTGTGTGCTGTTGCCCATTGGTATGGTGGAACAGCTCGGCTGGTTTACCCCACTCGGATCGACACTGGTGGGGTTTATGATGCTAGCCCTCGATAAGATTGGGCGCGACCTGGAGGACCCATTCGACAACACGATCTACGATGTGCCGCTGACCGCCATCACCACGACTATCGAGATGAATTTACGTCAGTTGTTGGGTGAGACGCAGCTACCGGAGCCCATCAAACCGATACGTGGTGTGCTCTGGTAGCGCCCAAACGAAAGTAGTCCGAAATGTTTGTGGACAGGAACCGGTGTAGATGTTGGGGCGGCGGGCCGCTGGCAATTGCCGTTGTCGCTGCTCTAAGCATTACCGGCTGCCATCATAGAACACGAGCGGGCCACGGACGATCCCCTGCCCCTTCAACAAGTCCGACGGCAAAACATTCGAGTCGCGAGGGAGCTGCTCGGGTGCCAGTCGGCTATACCGAACAAGGAGTAGGCAGCTGGTATGGCATTCCGTACCACGGGCGGCCCGCCGCCGATGGCGAAACCTACGATATGGAGACGCTGGTGGCTGCCCATCGCACCTTGCCATTCAATACGTGGTTGCGGGTCACCAATCTGCAGAACAGTAAGACAGTAGACGTGCGGGTGATTGACCGCGGTCCCTTTGTGGGCAATCGAATCATCGATCTTTCCAAAGCGGCGGCGCGGCAGATCGAGTTATTAGGACCTGGCGTCGGTCCGGTGCGTCTACAAGTCATTTCAGCGCCCGCAGACGTTCCGTCCAATGACTTCTACGCCGTCCAAGTGGGGGCATTCGCCGTATACGCAAACGCAGAGCGTGCCCGCGAGCAATATGCGGCACGGTTCGGTGCAGCGCAGTTAACAATGAAGCAGGGCGCAACTCCGCTCTATCGGGTACTGGTGGGCAAGGTTGGTTCCCTGAGTGCCGCTCAAGAGCTCGCAATTCAATTGCAGGCCGAAGTGGGAGGAGTGTTCATCGTGCGCTTGGATGAAACGGTACCGGCTGTGCAGGCACCCCCGCCGGAGCAGTCGACGCAGCCTGTGCCCAAAAACGACTAAGGTCACTGGCGAGAAATATACGGAGTGCCTCCCACTACCTTCACGCAGGGATAGCTTTGTCGTGACTTCGCAGACCGCACTCGACACTTCGCCGCTTACAACACTTGTCGGAAGTTCGGCCGCTATGCGCCAGGTTCACAGCCAGGTGACAAAGATGGGAAGGTCACGCTTTCCTGTCCTGATCCTGGGCGAGACGGGGACCGGCAAAGAAGTAGTGGCGCGGGCCATACACAACACCGAGGCGCGCGGACCGTTTGTAGTGGTAGACTGCTCATCGCTCGTTGGGCCGCTGATGGAGAGCGAGCTGTTCGGCTATGCCAAGGGCGCCTTCACCGGAGCACATAACCAGAAGCTGGGGCTGTTGGACGCGGCTAACGGAGGCACTGCTTTCTTTGACGAAATCGGCGAACTGCCGATGGAGATGCAGATGAAGCTCCTGCGAGTGCTGCAAGAGAAGGAGTTTCGCGCAGTGGGTGGATTGGCTCAGCGAAGCTCAAACTTCAGGGTGATAGCTGCCACCAATCGTGACCTTGCTAAGGAAGTAGAAGCGGGACGTTTTCGTCAGGATTTGTTTTACCGGCTGAATGTGATGCGACTGCGCTTGCCGGCGCTGCGGGACCGGCGTGAGGATATCCCGATACTGGTGAATCATTTCCTGAGCCGCTATGGGAACGACCACCGGTTGAGCACGGACGCGCTGGATAACCTGCGTGACTACGAGTGGCCCGGCAACATCCGGGAGTTAGAACACACCGTGCAGCAGATGGTTGCGATGAACTCGGGCCCTTGGATCACGCCTGCCGATCTGCCTTCCACGCTTGTGAATATGACCGCGGAGCGCCAGTTTGTAGCTACCGCCGGCTTGGCTTTGCCGGGAACCAGTCCCTCGCCGGGCGCAGGGGGAACTGGCGTTATCCCGCTGGCCGATGTAGAGAAGCGAGCCATTCTGGACGCCGTCAGCTACACCAAAGGTGACCGTACCGTCGCGGCCGCCATGCTGGGCATTGGGCGCACCACTCTCTATCGCAAGCTGAAAGAGTATGGCCTGTAGACTGTGAGTAGTGAGGATAGCGCTTGATGCGACCTATAGCGTTGACCCTCATCCGTCGGGTATCGCGGTTTACTCTCGCGAGTTGATGAGAGGTCTGCCGGCATTACACACGGCTGACGAGTTTTACCTGTGTTACCGGCCAAAGCAGTGGGGCTCCCGCAAGGAAACAGCGCAGCCGAACGTGAAAAGCCGCGTTTTGCTCAGGCCTTTTTCGCCGGGTCGGCCGCGCGTGTTCCATGCTCTTAACCAGCGAATTGACTGGCGGCCCGCGCCGACCGTGATCTCCACCTTTCACGATCTGTTCGTGATGACGGCCGATTATTCGGCGCCTGAGTTCCGACGGCGCTTTACAGAGCAGGCCAGGAACGCCGCTCAGCGTTCAGACATCATCATCGCGGTCTCGGAATTCACCGCAGGACAGGTGGTGGACCTGCTGGGAGTGAACCGGGCGAAGATCCGTGTTATTCCGCATGGAGTTCATCAACTCTCCCTCGACTTCTCGGTCCCTCGCGAAAACATTATCCTGTTTGTGGGTGCACTGCAGCGCCGTAAAAACATTATTAGTCTGGTCAAAGCCTTCGAGCAACTGGAGAGCAGGTGGAAGCTCGTTCTAGCAGGCGCGCCCGGCGGCTACGGTTCGGTGGAAATCATGAACTACATCGACGCAAGCAAGTCTCGTGACCGCATCCAGGTTGTCGGCTATCTCCCCGATGACGCTTTGCAAAAGCTGTACGCGCGTGCCCGGATCTTTGCGTTTCCCTCTCTGGATGAAGGCTTTGGCATTCCCGTGCTGGAGGCCATGGCTCACGGGATACCGGTTGTGACGTCGGATCGTGCTGCGCTGCGTGAGGTGGCCGGAGACGCCGCCCTACTGATCGATCCGGATCGCGTCGACTCGATTACTGATGCGCTCGCCAGCTTAATTGCCAACGAAGACTTGCAAACGGATCTTGCAAGAAGAGGCTGCAAACGCGCGGATCAGTTTCGCTGGAGCACATCCATTTCGACAACGTACAACTTGTACAAAGAACTTGCTGCCACCTGAGCTACTTACCGTCATCTTCGATCGCGATTTTGAGCGCGCGAAGGAACTTCTGATCTTGCGAGGTCAGCTTGATATTGCCCGTAGCCTCAATGTGCACCGGAGACCCGGACTCCTCGGAATCGTCTGAGTCTTCTTCTTCGCCCCGCTTATTAAACCCGATGGTGGCTTCAAGCACGAGGAAGACATCATAGCCGGCTCGTTTGATTTCGCCGATCGCTCCAGCAATGCGATCCGAATCAGAAAGAGATTCATTGATAGCGTTGCCAAGCTCCTGCATCAACTCTTTCAGTCGATCGTCCAAAAAATGTCCTTTCCTCGACGCCTTCAGAGTAACACCAAATTTCAGAAGTCGCCGACTTCCGCCGTGATTGAACGGAACAGCAAAACGCACACAAACTATGTAGCAGGCCCTGCGGATTAGTTGCCACAATTTGGATGCAGAATGCTCTAGGATTGCTCCCAGAGTTTGCCTTTATTCGTGGCTACTTACGTTTCTGAACTCTTTTGCTCGTAAGCTTTCGCGGAATACTTACCAGCTTCAGCTTGAGCGCCGCCCGTGTTGTCGTGGGTGCGCAGAGCTTGCTTGTACTCATTTACCGCACGGTCCCGCTGGCCCGTTACGTCGAAGATCTTGCCGAGATTAATATGAGACCAGACGTCCGTCCAGCGCGGTTCCAGGTCGCCGTTGATAGCTGAGCGGAACTCGTTGGCAGCTTGCTGGTAGTTATTTTGCTTGAAAAAGAGCTCACCGATTCGATAATGGGCCAGCGAACTACTCTTATTAACGTCGAGTGCTTTCTCGTACTCACGTAAGGCGTTGGAGTAGTCGTTGATCTCAACAAACTGCTCACCCCGGCGAATGGCCACCGCAATTTGCGTCGACTGGTCAAGACGCAACAGGACATGGCTGGGATCAAGCGTCAGCTTCTTTGGCTTGCCGAACGTATCGACACTGAACTCGGAGGAGGTTCCAGTGACTTCGATTTTCTTATCTTCCGGATTTCCTTCGGTCTCAATACGCAAGTCAACGGGCATCCGGAACGTGTCCAAATCTTGGGTGATCTTGCCGACGACCCGAAAGCCTTTCTGGGTACGAAATACGGTGTACTCAAGCTTAAACTCTGGTGAGCCGCTTGACTCCAGCCATTGAATAAAGAAGTAACGAAGCTCCTGATTGGAGACCTTCTCCATTACCTTTCGGAAATCCTCGCTGCTGGCGGACTTCCAGCTGTATGTATCGAGGAAAGTCTTCAGACCTTTCTGGAACATTGCCTCGCCCACCACGTTTTGCAGCATATTCAGGATGGCAGCGCCACGGGCAGCAGTCAGCGCCCAGTATTCGGGTGAATAATCCTCCAAGCGAGCGGATTGCAGGACCGGCGGTTCTCTAACTGTCAGCGCCTCCACATAGGTAGCCCGGAGATCCGAGTCACTGGCGCCCGGTCCTCCCACATGAGCCATATAGATAAGCTCCGAGTAGCGCGCGACCCCGTTCTCAAGCCAGAGATGATTACGATTAACCGGAGACACAAGCATGCCCCACCACTGACGCGACAGTTGGTTGCTGAGAATGCGCGTATTAGTCTTGGCGGTTATGGAACCAGGCGCCAGAAAGAGAATACCCGGCGCGGCATAACCATTCACCGCTCCATCTTCGGTCTCCACCAGGGTGAGATTTGCCTGCGGAGCCAGACCATATTTGCTTGTGAAGAAGCTCATGATCTTGCCCGTTTCCTCGCCATACGACTGGGCCTGCGCGGCCTGCTGATCCCGGAAGAAGATCGTCGAGTTGATGCCTTGCGAAGACACCTTGACCGGGGTTGTCTTCACAATGGCCAGGCTGCCGGGAAAACTAGGCTGCTCGTAGTGGAAAGATGACCGTGTCTGGCCGTTGGGCGCCCGCTCTGTTTTGGCGTCTCCGCTGGCAATTACCGTGTATTCCGCCGGGGTCGAAATGTGCAGGTCTGCCTGGAACCGGTCCGTTGTATAGCCATTGATCGGAAACCAGCGCGACGGGTACATCAGATAACCGAAGTCAGGGTGAAGAGCAGCAAACTTAATGCCCGAAACCGGCGACTCTTCGTTCCCGGTGAGTTTACCCTCGTAAGTTACTGAGATTTGGGAAGGCTGGTTGGCGGGCAGGCCGGCGGGGAAGGTGACGTGGAGAAGAAAATCTCCTGCTGTCCGTGAATTAGAAAGAGACTGCCCACGTGCATCGACAACCTTAGTAACCGTCAGCGCATTGTTAAGCTCAAACGCGGCGTCGTTGACTGGCGTTTGCGGTGTGAACTCAATCCGGGCGGTAGCAGCCAATGATTGTGTTCGCGGATTGATAGTAGCGTCAATCGTGTATCGGGTAACGTCAATAGAGGGAACCGGCGCCTTGGTTTGCGCGCAGGCAATAACGCTTGAAAGAAGCAGTACGCACAGGAATTGAAAACGGCCCAGCATGAATTACTTTATTGTCTCCTGTGGAGCTCCACCAGATAAATTAGACGCGCGAGCGCGGCCTTTGAGGTGTTCGGTAATGCACTCGGCTGCAAACTGAAACGGATCACCTGCGCGCGTAAGCAGAAGGCGGACGGAGGCCAGTTCCAGACGCATTCTTTCAGATGCATCCGCGCTGGAGAGCAGCTCTGAAGACGCTTTAACCAGGTTCGCCGAAGTCATATCTTCTTGGATGAACTCAGGCACTATCGCTCGCTCGGCAATTAAGTTCACCATAGATAGAAAGGGCAGCTTTACCAGACGGCGTCCAACAGCCCAAGTCAGCGGCGTCACTTTGTAAAAAGTGACGATAGGCGTTCCCAAGATGGCTGCTTCCACCGTGACCGTACCGCTAGCTGCCAACGCAAGATCAGCATGACCGATGCAGTCGGGAGTTTCGCCTTCTACTACTTGGATGGACAGCGCCCGGATGCGTTCCCGAAATTTGGCAAAAGCAGCCGCGTTGTAGAAGCCGCGGGGCGTCGCGAGCAGGACGGAAAGGTCGAATCGGCGGCGCAACCCGGCCACCGTATCGAGGAGCACAGGCAGATGACGGACGGCCTCGCCCGTGCGACTCCCCGGAAGCAGAGTCACAATACGTTTGCCCGGCGGCAACTGTTGCATCTGAAGGAACTGGTCACGGGAATGCCGGGTACGCGCGACTGAAGCCAGCGGGTGTCCTATATATGTTGCATCCACGCCACGGCTACGAAACCACTCTTCCTCAAACGGAAAAAGACAGAACAGCTTATCGACAAGCCGCGCGATCGCCTTGACCCGACTTTGCCGCCAAGCCCAGACCTGCGGAGCAACCAAGTAATAAACAGGGACGCCCAGGCGTTTCAGATGGCGAGCTAAACGTAAGTGAAAATCCGGACTATCGGTCAGCAGTGCAGCAACCGGCTTGTGCTGCCGGACATAACGAAGTAGCTTTCGATACTCGCCGTAGATACGCGGGAGGTGTCCAACTACTTCGGCCAAGCCGACCACTGCCAGACTTGCGGCATCGATAATCGGCCTCACTCCTTCAGCTTGAAGCCGGGGTCCAGCGCATCCATAAAAAGACGCTTCCGGAAGTAGATCGGCGAGAGAATGGACCACGCCCGACGCATACAGATCACCCGAAGCTTCGCCGGCCGAGACCAGGATCTGCACTTTGTACCCTGATTTTAACAACCTTGCGGGCAACCCGGGGAACCCGCGCCCGGCCACCCCGACTCCTCCCCTTTGGTAGAATCGAGGTCGAAAGTAGATGTCGAGTCAAACTGAGCCCGTTTCTGCGAATCAGGCTCCGTCCAATCTGTCCCGGGTTAGCGTGGGCCAGTTTGCCGAAAGATTCCGTGGTGAGGCTATACCGCTCAGCAGTACGTTTGCGTATTTCTGCGCCTCTACGCCAGTGACCGAGGATGTTCTCAAGGAATATCTGGAAGAACCGGTGGCCGCACTACCTCCATCCATAGCAGCAGTACTCCCGCGAATTTCCATTCTGCTGGTGCCGTATCTGGAAAGATCGGACGAGAGAGGTTCAAGGGCACGGCGTAAGACGCAAGCGCCCGCTGGAGAGAAATCGTCAGACTTCGTGGTAGAAGAGCGGCCTGCCGATGGCCAGCAATCCTGGGCTTCCCAGGTGAGCTTTGAGAACGAAACGGTGCTCGTTTTCGCGTTAAAGGAACAGGATGTGGCTGAGTACCACGATCGGCTCTACAGGCGCTTAGCTGAGATCGTTGCCGACAAGCGGACGGCCGAAGCCAAAGCAATTTATAAAACACTCATCCGAGAAGAGTTGACCGGAGCAGTGCATGGCGAAGTGGACGACGAAAGCTGGCAAACCAAGCAGTCACTCATTCGGCGGCAATCAAACATCAAGCGCGAGACCGCGCTGTTTGATGGTTATGTTCGGCAATCCTTCATTGACACGTTGACGCTGTACCTGCATGGGTTGTGCTGTGACATCGACGTTGAGACTGGTCCCCGACAGCTACCGAGCCGCTACCTTCGCAAGCGCCTGAACGCATTGAAGACTCTGTATCCGCCACCCCCCGGTCATCCAGTATTTCCGGAAGACGAAGAGCGGAAGTCGAGTTAGCTACTTCCTTACGTAAGCAGTCGTAGTATTTCAACGGCTACTTCTTTCCCACGTCCGCCGATCTCGTTTACGGGTCCTACGCAACTTGGGCAGCCAGCCTCGCATCGGCAATCGGCGGCCAAGGCAAGTGCAGCGCGCAGCAGTTCTTCCCTTCTGCGGAACAGCGGATCGCTTTGGCCAATGCCGCCCGGATAATTGTCATAGAGAACCACGTCCGGCTCAAAAGCCGAATTGCGTTGGGCGGAGTCGTCGAGCACAGCAACAGCAATGTCACGCGGGTCGCTGAGAAGCAGGACGGTGGCAACTATCTGCAGGGCATTCGCTAGTGCGCGCAATCCATCCTGCAGGTCGGCCTTCGCGAAGCCAGAGAAGCTGTTAAAAAAGGAGTCACTGAAGTGGAGCCAGAACGCAGTGGTATGCATCTCCTGCTCCGGCAGCGAGAGCAAGCCTGCGCCAACGTTCTCCAGCGTGTAGAACTTGATTTTTTTGAAGCCGACAATCTGGCGCTTCACGCGAACCTCGCCGTGTGCGCCGCGTACTTGCGCATCATCAATGGCCGCAGCACGATCGAACTGCGCCAGTTCGCTCACCTGTGTGTAGACGATAGCATCGGTGAAGTAATCGGAGTCAACCTGGCGAACGAATGCCTTTCGGCCATCGAAGTCGAGCCGCTCCACCTGGAACTGCCGTGCGTCATGCAAATAGATGGCTTTCTCATGCAATGTTGTGAGAGCCGATGGAAAATCTACTTCGCCAATAATGCGGTGGTCATCGGTAACATCCACCACCAGGAAATTGTCGCTGGTCACGGCCCGCAAGCTGACCGTATCGGCCGGATAGCTATCGTTGACCCAGTGCCAACAATCCCCCGACCGGTGTACCAGCTTCAGTTCCTCGGCCAGAAAGGCGCACGACTTTCCTGCATCATGCTTGCCGAAGATCTCGCCATCGCGTAGAGGCAACTCAAACACAGCGCACTTGAGATGCCCAAGGTAGATTTCCAGATTGTCCGGATTGATGTGCGCCTCTTCGGGTGAGCGTTCAAAAAAGTACTCGGGGTGCTCAACCACGTATTGGTCAAGTGGAGCACTGGAGGCAACCAGGACAGCAAGAGATGCACTCGCTCTGCGGCCGGCACGACCGGCGCGCTGCCAGGTAGAAGCAATGCTGCCCGGATACCCTGCCAGAACGACCGTATCTAGGGAGCCAATATCGACGCCCAGTTCAAGTGCGTTCGTCGCTACTACCGTGCGAACGCGTCCGGCGCGCAGGCCTTCTTCGATAGAGCGCCGTTCTTTCGGCAGAAAGCCACCCCGGTAGCCGCGTACCGCTTCATGCGAAAAGGGCAGGTTTGCGCAAGCGTCTTTCAGATAGGTGGTCAGGATTTCAGTAGCAAGTCGATTATTGGTGAAGACGAGTGTCTGCTGCTTTTGCCGGATGAACTCAAGCGCAATGCGCCGGCTCTCGTGCAGGTAGCTGCGCCGTATGCCGAGTTGGTGATTGACCACCGGCGGGTTATAAAGCACAAAATAGTTATCTCCGGAAGGTGCGCCGTTGTCATCGACCAATTCGAAAGGCCGTTCCGTGATGGCTTCGGCCAACTGCTTGGGATTAGCAATGGTAGCCGAGCAGCAGATGAACTGCGGGTGAGAGCCATAGAACTCGCAAATGCGTTTTAGGCGCCGAATGATGTTCGCCAGATGGCTGCCGTACACACCTCGATAGAAGTGCAGTTCGTCAAGGACGAAGTACTGCAAGTTCTCAAAAAGCTTGGCCCATTTGGTATGGTGCGGAAGGATTCCGGTATGAAGCATGTCCGGATTCGTCATCACGATGTTGGCGCGATCGCGGATAGTGCGGCGTGCATCCGAGGGCGTATCTCCATCATAGGTATGGCAGGCCAGGCTGCCGCCAACCGAATCATTCAACCGCTGAAACTCCAGCCGCTGATCTTCTGCCAGGGCTTTGGTTGGAAAGAGGAATACCGCTCGACCAGCCGGATTGGATAGCAGCGTGTGGACGACAGGCAGGTTGTAGCAGAGTGTTTTGCCGCTCGCTGTCGGCGTGACAACGACAGTGTTCTTGCCCTCAAGCGTGTGTTGGATTGCGGCTGCCTGGTGAGTGTAAAGTTTCTCGATGCCGCGGCTTGCAAGTGCCCTTTGCAGGGCAGGGTTAAGCTGTGCGGGAAAGTCAGCATACCGCGCCGCTTTAGCCGGCTGGTGACGAACGGCTCGAACCGGTGACTCGTGTTGCTCGAGTGCGCTCTGAAAGCGGGCTGCAATAGCGGCCACTGAACTAGCGATCACGGGCGCAGGAGCGGCAACTGATAGCGACTCACCAGACGCAAGTTCATCGGTAAAACCTAAGCTGAGGTTCAAAGCTTCGCCCTTTGTTCTACCGTAACCGAGTTTGCTTGTTCAAACAAGTACCGCTTTCTTTGTTTCGGCACCCTAATGACGTTCTTTGCATTCTGACCGGTAGTCATATAGAATGACCACAGGTCAGATGGAGGCCTACATGGTTCAGACAGGAAGACAGTGGGCTTTGGTAACCGGGGCGTCGGGCGGGCTGGGGAAGGAGTTTGCAATCGCGCTTGCCGCCGGAAAATGCAACCTTGTCCTGGCAGCCCGGCGCGAGGAGCCGATGCAGCAACTTGCCGCGCAACTGAAGCAGCAGCACGGGGTAGAGGTTGTTGTAGAGGTCATCGATCTTGCTAGGCCAGAGAGTGCGGCTACCCTCGAACAGCGTCTGGACGAGCGTGGGATTGAACCAGGAATTCTCATCAACAATGCCGCGTTTGGACTGAACGGAGCCTTTGTGGATCACAACCCGGAGCGCCTCCGGGAGATGCTTCAGCTCGACGTAATGGCGTTGACAGAGCTAACGTATAGATTCGGTAAGCGGATGGTCAATCAGGGACGCGGGCACATTCTGCTGGTGGCGAGTTTGGCCGCTTTTCAGCCGACCCCGATTCTGGCCGCCTACGGAGCGGCTAAGGCTTTCGTGCTGTCATTCGGGCAAGCCCTACATGTGGAACTCGCTCCCAAGGTGGGCGTGACAGTTCTGTCGCCCGGCTTAATGGAAACGGGCTTCTTCGGCGTGTCCGGTTACCAGCCCACGGCGTCCTTGCGACGGACAATGCTCTCTCCCGCTACGGTAGCTGCGATTGGTCTTCGCGCGATGTTTGCGGGCAGGCCGACTGTTGTCGCCGGACGCTTGAACAACGTCATGGCGTTTATTACTCGATTCACGTCCCGTCATTTCCAAGCGAAGATGGTCTACCGTATGTCAAAGGCCTAAGGGCGCGAATACATGGTTCAACACGCGATTGCCTCCGCGGACAAGCAGGCACGTCGGGAGTCAATCCTGAGCGCTGCCAGTGCCTTGTTCCTCTCCGGGGACGGCGCGCTGCCTGCTGTTGCACAAGTTGCCGCTGAAGCAGGATTGGCGAAAGGCACGGTATATCTTTACTTTCGAACAAAGGAGGAGATCTTCATGGCTCTCCTGCTCAGTGGACTGCATACCCTGCTCAGTGACATCGCAGTGACGTTTCAGCAAACCAAGGGACGACGGGCGGACAAGGTGGCGGCATTCCTTTGCACCTACGTCAACTATCTGCACCTGCACCCGGAACTGCTTTGTCTGGACGCTTTAGGCTACGGGGTACTGGAAAAGAATGTGGAGCATGACAAGTTGCACGAATTCAAGCTCGCCTTCAGCGCCAAGCTGATTGAAACCGGGGCCGTCGTCGAACACGCCTTACGCTTGTCGCCCGGGCACGGCAGCCGTCTGCTGACGCGTACCTTCGCTCTTACGCGAGGATTATGGCAATGGTCGCATCCATGTGAGGAGCCTATAACGAGGGAAGCCGGGGCTGCGCTAGCGCTTATTTACCCGGACTTCGATAAAGAATTGATCGAGGCGTTGACAGAATACTGGCGGGGAGCCTTG
Organism: uncultured Bryobacteraceae bacterium; assembly: GCA_964248405.1. Classification (GTDB taxonomy): domain Bacteria; phylum Acidobacteriota; class Terriglobia; order Bryobacterales; family Bryobacteraceae; genus Bog-105. The sequence continues at coordinate 122,924 of CAXTYH010000006.1, read as the reverse complement.
GCTGCGCCCTGATGCGGAACTATTCGGTGGTGTCTCGCCGCATGTTCTGGTCACCTTGCAGCGGCATGCGCCCATCAAATTGCATTGCCACAGCAAGAACGTTTCTTTGATGCCAAAGTAGCGCACGACGAGCGACGGATGAATTTTATGGTGAGCGGCCCCCCCACAAGGGGGCGGGCAGGACGGGCAGGGGGGCGGGCAGGGGCGGGCAGGGACAGACGGAGTGAATATCTGAGGCACATAGACTATGGCCTATAAATCTGTTGCATACCCTGGGGTGTAATGTTCTCAGACATTCACTCCGTCTGTCCCTAAGACCCTATAAATTTATTGCATAGCCTAGGCTGCAACGTTCTCAGATATTCACTCCGTCTGTCCCTAAGACGCCTAAGACGCCACTAAGACGCCCTAAGACGACCTGCTCGGCCTCACTTATCGCGGAGTACTGCCGCAGCTACCTGACTCCTGATGAGCTTGGCACTGCACGCACGTCAGTGTATGTCCGAGAAACCCGACGCGTCCTTCCTCAGTCAGCACCCAGGGCCGGTTCGTCCAGGGCGGATGGTGACGTACATGGCGCGTATGGCCGCACTCCAGTTCCGCTACCCAGTGGCCAGCTTCGTCCTGGTGAAAGCCTGTAATCCTTCGTTCCAGAATCTAGCCTCTCCAGAAGAAATCGTTCGCCAGGCTCCTCAAAGTGAGGGCTGCTGGAACGATGTTATCGCCAACACAGCGTTCGCTCTGGGGGCCGCGATCCCATTTAGGAGCCGATGCCGGTAGCAATCCAGCTTAGGAGCCGACCTACCGTTTGATCAATTGTTAGCTCGGTGGTGTCGATTACCTCGACTTGCCAGCGAGGGTCGCCTCTTTGCCAGTGACTCCAGCGTTCCCAGTCCATCCGTTCTGCCCCGTGTGCTTGAATCACATCCTGCCGCCATTGAGGATCTACCGTATGCATGCGCTGCCATGCAGCCCAGCAGAGCATCTCTTGGCTAGCCAATACTGGGTTCTCATCGCGCGCACGAATACGATCAATGCGCCTGACATCGTTGCAGTCCAAAAGTGCAGGACAGATCTTTGCGAGTCTTGCCGCTGAAGGACAGGCAAGAACCTCACCTAAAACTATTGTTCCCGCAATGCCCGTGCTCACGCCTTTTGCTTCGTTATCAGCGGCAAGCTGTAACCAATATTCCGTTCCTGTTTGGCGCTCCGCAGTAGAGTCCGGACGTACAGGAAGATCATCGAAGTCATGCCAATCGATCTCTGGTCGCTTCTTCTGAAGACCTGCTAAACAGACCGATTTACCAGAACCACTCGCCCCCATAATAATGAACAACATTCAGACTGTTTTCGAGCACTGTCGAAGAGGTCCATCGGGACGCCGCTTCTTCAGTGCTTGTGCCTGTAAGAACAATCTAACTGCCTTCTTTAGGAGCAATCCCGAGCGCCCGCATTTTCCTGTAAAGATTGCTGCGCTCTAAACCCAGCAGTTCTGATGCGCGTGTCACATTGCCTCCCGTTTCCTCCAGCTTACGCAAAATATACTCACGTTCGGCGCTCTCTTTCACTTCTTGCAGACTACCGAAGCCGTCCGAGGGCCGTGCTTGCTGAGCCTTGCGCGCGCTCTCCAGTGGTAGATGCCGCACGTCAATTCGCTGCTGCGGGTACAGAATTACCATGCGCTCCATCAGGTTACGCAACTCGCGCACATTACCCGGCCAGCCATACGCCATCAACGCAGCCAGCGCTTGCTCGCTTAATTCTTTGGCTGGACGGCCATAAGCCTTGGAGTATTCCCGCAAGAAATAATCTGCCAGAACCGGCACATCTTCGGTCCGCTCCCGCAACGGCGGAACAGTAAATGGAATCACGTTCAAGCGGTAAAACAGATCCTCACGAAAGTTCCCGCGCTCTATCTCTTTCTCCAGATTCTTATTGGTTGCGGCGATCACACGCGCATCAACCTGAATAGAGTGGGGCGCCCCTACCGGTTCAAAACGATGTTCGTCCAGTGCACGCAACACCTTGGCCTGCGTCCGGAGACTCATATCACCCACTTCGTCGAGGAAAAACGTTCCGCCGTGAGCCTTTTGCAGTTTGCCGATCTTATGATCCGCGCTGCCATCCAGATTCGTCCGGCGATAACCGAATAATTCGGTCTCAATCTGGTCCTCGGGCAGGGCAGCGCAATTCACCTCGACGAATGGACCTTTAGCGCGCAGGCTCGCCTGGTGAATCGCACGGGCGAACAGTTCCTTACCGGTCCCGCTCTCGCCGTAGATTAAGACGCGGCCATTGGTGCCCGCCATCAGCTTCAGCTGCTGACGCAGGGCCTTCATGGGAACACTATCGCCGAGAATGTCTGGAGTCCCTGAATCTTCACGCAGCCGCTCCACTTCCAGATTCAGCCGGCGTTGCTGCACTGCGTTACCCAGCACCACGCTGACCTTCTCAATGGTCAACGGCTTTTCGACAAAGTCAAATGCACCGAGCTTGGTCGCCTTGACAGCGGTCTCAATGTTGCCATGTCCCGAAATCATGATCACGGCTGGGCGCGACCCCGGCGGTAGCTCTTGGATGCGGGCGAGTGTCGCCAAACCATCAATGCCGGGCATCCAGATATCCAGCAGAACCGCTTCATAGGCAGCTCGCCCTAACTCCTGCAAACAAGCCTCCCCGGTACTTACCGCATTACAGTCATAGTTCTCGTCCGACAACACCCCGCGGAGAGACTGCCGGATATTTACCTCGTCGTCAACGATTAGTACCTTGGGTCCGCGAGTAGGCATATCAACCTTCGCGAGTGCCGGCCAGGACAGGGTTGAGGGTAAGATCCATAGCTGAGACGGTATTCAATTCAACAACAAAACGAGCACCGGCCGGGTAATTGTCTTCGGCGCGAACACGGCCGCTATGTTCCTTCACGATATGGCTGATGATGGCCAGACCAAGACCCGTGCCCCGGCCCTTGGTTGAAAAGTATGGTAGAAAAAGCTTTTCTTTGTCGCTGGTGCTGATGCCGCATCCGGTATCGATCACGGCAAGTTCAACATACTCGGGCTCAGGCTGAGCCGTTCGAATGATTAACTGACGTACGAGCGAATCCTGCATGGCCTCGGCTGAGTTGTCGATCAGGTTCACAATCACTCGCTTGATCTGCTCCCGATCTGCAACGACGGCCGCAATCTCTCGGTCGAGTTCAACTTGTACTGTGATCGAGTCCAGGCGACCCGCAAATACCGCCAGCGCACTCTCCACAATTTCGTTCAGATCTGCCGGCGCCAGCTGGGCGACCGGAAAACGGGAGAACTGAGAGAACTCGTCCACCAGCGACTTCACAGTTCCCACTTCCTGCTGGATGATCTGTGTGCACTCCTGCAGGATGCCCCGGATGGTCGGCTCCAGGTTAAGTTTTAAAACCTGTCTGGCAATGCGATCGGAGGATAAGAGAATTGGGGTCAGCGGATTCTTGATCTCATGTGCAATTCGGCGCGCTACTTCCTGCCATGCTGCCGATTTCTGTGTGCGTAGTAAGTCGCCGGTATCGTCCAGAACAATGACAAAACCGCGCTGCTCTTCCAGGGAAGCGACAGTCACGGCCAAGTGCAACACGGTATCTGCGCGTTGCAAATCGAATTGGGAAGCGGCTGTACCGGTGCGGCGCGCACGCTTCAGAAGATAGCGGATTTCGGCAAGGTCCTCGCCCTGAAACAAGTCTTCCAGCAGGCGGGCCTTACGGGTGGGCACATCCGCGAACATACCGGCAAAAGCACGATTCAATCGCTCGATCCGTTCATCGTTTGTGATAGAGATAACCCCGGTTGGGATGCTTTCCAGGATGGCTTCGGTGAAGCGCCGGCGGGCTTCCAGTTCGCGCCCATTTGCTTCCAGCCCGCTGGTCATCTCATTGAAGGCACGCACCAGAGTGGCTAGCTCGTCGATCGCATTAACGCGCACGCGATATCCCAAGTTGCCCCGGCGAATCTCGTTGGCAGCGCCCAGCAGGGCAGAAATGGGGACTGCAATTTGCCTGGCCAGAATCTGGGCGGTCCACGACGCAAAGAAGAGCACGAAAAGAGTGATCAGGCAGATCAGGCGAAAATAAGTGTCCTGATAGAAGTGCTGCCGTTGAGCCTGGTTGTCGAGAAGCTGTTCAACCGTTTGTTCCTGCGCCGCAACATCGTCCCCAGCTTGCGGGTCTCCACTCATCGCTGCCGTTACGTTTAAAACTCCCAGGGTGTTTTCTCTTTCGACGATTGCCGTTTGCGCGTGCAGCAGTGTAGCTTTCCGAGCGCCTTCGCCTCTTGTCTCAGATGCCTGATATACCAGAATCGGAACGGATTTGCCGGACGGTTGAACAATGAGCTGCCGAATGCCATGCTGCTCGCAGATATTCCGGAAAAAGCTAGCGTCGACCCTGCCGGTTCGAGCTACCTGCTGCGATTGCGGCAGCAACGCGAGCCAGTCGGTTTCGGCTTGGACTCGCTCCTGCGCCTCTTTTTGGTAGAGCGCATCAAGTCGCCGCAACGCCGTCTCGGTCGGCTTACTGAACCAGTAGTCTAAGTGCCGGTTCAGCACGTACACACTGAACACTACATAGAAAAGAGCCGGCGCCAGGGTCAGCACTAGCGCCCCGGCCAGCAGCTTGGAACGGATCCGGGATCCTTCCTTGTTACGGTGACGGTCGATGTAAACTTTAACGCAGGCCCTGAACAGCAGAAAAGCCAGCAGAACCGTCAGCAGAAAAATGAGGGTTGAAATCGACCACAACAGGATCGTCTCGCCCGTGCTGGCTGGCGAATAGGCAATACGAAACGAACCCTGCCAGATCAGAAGGATCAGAGAGATGACGAAGGTAACGCCTGCTGCTAGAGATGTCAGTCGCTGGCGCACAACACTGTCATGGTAACGGAAGCCCCCGCCTCACCCGGAAGAGGGAATGCACATTCCTAGGAAGCAGCTGGGCGGCTCTGAGTACGAAACTCGTATTGCTGGATCTGCAGTGCCAGTTGCCCCTTATTATGGCGAGCAACGCGGCCACGGGCAACCAGATTTAACAGGCACTTCTCATTTAATTGCGCAGGCCAGCTAATTGAGACTTCCAGACGGGTACCGACTGGCAGATCGTGATCGGAGGTGAACAACACTCCGGAGCTGCTGATGTTCAACGTCTTGCCATTCCCGATAAGGATTTCTGCACGCTGATTCAGAGTTTTATAGCGAACTTCCCGCTCAATTGGGAAACGGCTGGACCTTCTCCGTTCCGAACTGGCGATTTCCGGAGCGTCAGGCCGCCGGCCAAGAGTTAGGATGCTTTCGGACACAATATTCAAACTCCGATCTTTTAGGTTACACAATTTCGACTACATTCACCTAATCGGCTGAATCGGGGGTTTTCTTTCGATTATTTTTAATCCAAATCATACGTTCCCCCAAGTTTTTTTCGAATCCGCGATTTGTGGGTCGGTAAAAACTGGGGCTACCCAGACTTTCCGGGAGGCATTGCATGTTGGGAAGGGCGTTTTCTTCCGCGTGGGCATGCTGGTAGACCTGCGCGTATCCCATGTCTTTCATCAGCTTTGTTGGCGCATTTCGGAGTTGAAAGGGAACCGGCGCGGCTGGCGTGCTGTCAATCAGGCGGCTTACCTCGCCAAATGCTCTGTAGGACGCATCCGATTTGGGAGCCAGTGCTAAGTAAATTGTTAACTGCACCAGAGCCAGGTCGCCCTCCGGCACGCCTAAGAAGTGGACGGTCTGCTGGCAGGCGATTGCCTGTTCCACGGCACGCGGGTCGGCCAGACCGACATCCTCAATGGCCATGCGCACCAAGCGCCGGACCAGATAAAGCCGGTCCTCGCCTGCCTTCATCATGCGAGTCAGCCAGTAGACAGCCGCGTCCGGATCGCTCGAGCGCACCGATTTGTGCAGCGCCGAGACAAGGTTGAAGTGCTCCTCGCCGGCTTTGTCGTAAAGTAAGACCTTCCGTTGCGCCGCGCCCGCGAGCACATCGCGATCAATAATCCCGCTACGGGCGAGGCTCCCCGCTACCTCCAGCGTGTTCAAGGCAGACCGTGCGTCGCCGTTACAGAACGTGGCGAGTTCTTCCAGCAGTTCATCCGCGACTTGCAGGTGAAGATGACCCAGGCCGCGGCCCGGCAGCTCTATGGCGCGTTTCAGCAAGGTGAGGATTTCAGGAATGCTGAGTGCGTGAAGCGAGTACACTTTGGTGCGCGACAGCAGTGCGGAGACGATCTCGAAGGATGGATTCTCCGTCGTTGCCCCAATGAGAACCACATCTCCGCGCTCAACATAGGGAAGAAAGGCGTCCTGCTGCGCTTTGTTGAAGCGATGGATCTCGTCCACAAACAGGACCGTGCGCCTGCCGAGTCGTTTGGCTTTCTCAGCATCGACCATCACGGCTTTGATCTCTTTGATCCCGCTGAGAACGGCGCTGAACGATATGAAGTCCGCATGGCTCGCGCCCGCAATCAGCGAAGCCAGGGTTGTCTTGCCGGAGCCGGGCGGCCCCCAAAGAATGAGCGAGGTCAGCCGGCCACTAGCGATCTGTGCCGCCAGCGGCTTACCAGGGCCGAGGAGGTGCTCCTGACCAATGTATTCGTCCAGTGTCCGAGGGCGCATGCGCTCGGCGAGGGGACGATCTTCACTTTCGTCCGACCCTGGTCCGAGCCCGGACGGAATGGATTCGAACAGGCTCATGCTCCGCGCCTTTGCGTTGCCGCTTCGTAGAGTGCAACCGAGCAAGCCACGGCGGCATTGAGCGACTCCACCCGCAAAGTAGGAATAGTGATAGCTTGCGAAGACTGAAGTAGCGCAGGCGAGACACCCGATCCTTCGTTCCCCACCACTAGAGCGGCCCGACTGCCGAAGTCAGCCTTCAACAGATGAGTTCCTCCCTCCATTGCCAGACTGTATACCTTCAGCGAGCTTTCCTTCGCCAACTTCAGGAACTGCTGGGAAGAGACGTTTTCCAGGAAAGGCTGACGAAAGGCAGACCCAGCCGAGGCCCGCAGAAACTTGCCATTGGATGCCCGGCAAGTTCCCGTCAACAGGATAACTCCGGAAGCTCCGAACGCCTCCGCTGATCGAACGATTGTTCCGGCATTACCCGCGTCTTGAATGGCATCGAGAACCACTACCAGCGGATGACCACGCAAGAGATCTGGCCATGACCAGATACGCGGACGCACCAGAGCCAGAATTTGCTGACTGGACTCGGTGGAGGCGGCACTGCTGAGAGCGCGCGCGGAGACGCGAATAACTTCGGCCCCCGACAGCTCAATCATGTCAGCAAACCGCTCTCCCGCTTCAGCGGTGCAGAAAATCTGTTCAACCTGCCAAGGACTCCGGGATGCTTCCTCCAACAGGTGCGGCCCTTCGATCACTACTAAGCCGTCCGGAGTCGGCCGTCCTTCTCCCGCAGCTCGCCGAATGCTCTTGAGAATCGGATTTTGCGGACTGGTAAGTTGCATGGCGAACACTAAGGGCAGTTTCTTATCGGCGTAAACTGGTCCTTATCACCATACGAAAGAGTTCGGCCGAAGCTGCATGAAGAGAGTCGCTGGAGCGATTGCACTCCTCATTCCGGTTCTGCTGGGAGGCTACCTGCTCTTCGTAGCCGAACAGATTCGAGAGCAATCCACGGTAGAAGAAGCACAGCAGGCGGACGTGATCATCGTGCTGGGCGCGGCCGAGTATCGAGGTCGACCTTCACCGGTTTTACGTGCTCGCCTGGACCATGCGTTGACGCTTTATCGGCGTGGTTTAGCGCCGCATGTGTTGACCACGGGCGGAGCAGGCGGGGATCCCGTTTACACCGAGGGCGAAGTAGGACGCGCATACCTGGTTCGGCAAGGGATTCCGTCCGAAGCGATCCTGGTTGAGCCAGCCGGCGCTACTACTGCCCAGAGCCTTGACGGGGCCGTCGAAATCATGGAGCGGGAGAACCTGCATTCGTGTATTGTGGTCAGCGATGGCTATCACATCTACCGCGTTAAGCGGCTGCTGCAGAATAGGAATGTTCAAGTGTATGGCTCGCCACGACCCGGCGGAACAGCCCTTAGCCCACAAGAGCGAAGCTGGCTCTACCTGCGGCAAGCACTTGGCTTTGCACTCTGGCAGCTGGGCATCAATGTTTGAGCGGCTTATTCAGCCAGGTCGACACCTTTGCGCTCTTTACCAAGCCCCGCCACAACAGCGGTAAACAAGAAAACTGAAATGCCGGTAGCGGCCATGGCCCGGGCATAGCTCATGTGCTCGGCAAGGGCTGCTTCAACGGTTGTGACCGAGCCTGCCAGCAGGACACCGCATTGATACGCGAAGCCGGGCAGGAGACCGCGAATCCTGCCAGGCGACAGCTCGCTCAAGTGCGCGGGGATTACTCCCCATGCCCCTTGCACAAAGAACTGAATGAGAAAAGCGCCGGAAATCAGCAGTGCCAGGCTGGGTGCATAGGCCCAGAGCGGGGCTACCAGAACGGCACAGACAAGCGAAAGCACAATGGCGCGCCGCCTGCCGATTCGGTCTGAGATGAAACCGACCAGGACGCCGCCCAGGATCGCGCCAACCATGGAGATGGCCGAGACCAGTGACCGATCGTGAACGCTCATGTGCCAGAAGCGCTGGAGGAAAGTAGGGTACATGTCCTGCGTGCCGTGCGAGGAAAGATTCATGCCTGTCATCAACAGCACTAGATACAGGAAGATCTTCCAATGCCCCACAAAACTGCGACCGATGCCGCTCCAGCTTTCTTCTTTGGACTTCTGCCAGACCTCAGACTCTTTCACGCGAACCCGAACAAATAAGGCCAGCAGCGCCGGCAGACCGCCCAGGAAAAACAGGGGACGCCAGCCCCATCGCTCGAATAGAAACAAGAAACAGAGGACAGCCAACAAGTTGCCTAGAGCGTAACCCTGTTGCAGCAGTCCCGACAAAACGCCGCGCCACTTGGCAGGCACCTTCTCCATCGCGAGCGAAGCGCCCACGCCCCATTCGCCGCCCATACCGATACCAAACAACGCTCGCAGGATCAGGAACGTTGTAAAATTTGGGGCAAAGCCAGTGGCTACTTCCACAATTGAGTAGAAGACCAGATCGATCATCAGAGGCAGACGCCTGCCATAACGATCGGCGAGCATGCCAAAGATGAAAGCGCCCACCGGACGGAACGCCAGCGTTAGAGTGATAGCCAGCGACATTGCTATGTCAGACTTGCCGAATTCTTTGCCGATGGCAGTCAGACAGTAGATGACCAGGAAGAAGTCGAATGCGTCGAGTGTCCAGCCGAGGAAGCCGGCCAGCATGGCACTCCAGCTGTCAGAAGCGGAGGCGGTCGATTGGCTCGGGCCCGGTAGTGCCGAATCAGTCATGAGGATGGGCGCTGGCCGCAGCGTTCGGTTCCCACAGGGTCTCCGGCGCACCGATGATGTGGTTCACCCAACGGCTCCAGACGAAGAATGCGTCGCTTAAGCGATTGAGATACTGGACCGCCTCGGCCGGAACTTCTTCGTCTTCGGCTAACAAAACCAGCAGGCGTTCCGCACGACGGCAAACGGTACGGCAAACATGCAGCTCAGCATCTAAACGACTGCCGCCCGGAAGCACGAAAGAACGCAGCGGATGCAGCTCCTCATTCGCCGAATCGATCTCGCGCTCCAGTTGATCTATGTCGCCCTGCGTGATGCGTGCCTGATGGGGTTGAACGTCGGCCGGTAAGGTAGCCAGAATTGAGCCGAGGTTGAACAGCTCGTGCTGGACGCGTTTGAGAACGGCCGCAAACGCATGCAGCTTCAGGTACTCGGAAGCGAGTCCCTGCGAAGTCACGCGCGCCATGCCGACAAACGAATTGAGCTCGTCTACTGTGCCGTAGCACTCAATGCGAAGCACATGCTTGGGCACACGCTGGCCACCCACCAGCTGCGTTTGCCCAGCGTCACCGGCACGAGTGTAAATGCGGTTCAGGGCGATGCGGGGTTCGTTGAAGGTTTCGTTCGGCATGGGATGAGCTTTTCAATAGTGTAGGCCTGTGTGAAGGGAATGATGTCACGTACCTCAAGGATGGGGAGAATTAGAGTGGCAACGCAGCACCCTGCGAGATGAACCCTCTACAGGAACACTGACATAAAAGGCGAATGCGGAACTGATTGTTCCTAAATGAGGGTTTCCGGAAGACTCCGGCTTTCACTCTGCCAAGGATTTAGGATGTGAAGCCCGAGTCCGGCCAAATCTTTTCCGTTGCGAGTTACAAGGGTGAGTTCCTGGTTGAGCGCGGTGCAGCTAAAAAGCCGTCAGTCGATCAAGTATTTTGTCAAAGTTCGATCTCGCGACCAGTATCACTGTCGCGTTCAAAATCCATGTCAAGACCGGCGAACGGGGAATCAGCAAATAAGTCTGCAAGATTCCTTTGGTTTGAAGGCAATGCCGCTTTCTCCCCAAGCGCAGACGCTCTAAGCGCCTGAAATAGAAGCTCCTCGACGTTCTGGAAAGCACCAGTTTCGAGCCCCTCTTCAATCAGTGCCTTAAGTTCCGGCTGACTTATTTGAATTGTAATAGGCGCTCCCATCTTCATAACATTGCTCAGGTGGCGTTTACCGCAAGGACTTCAACTTTCATTGTGACTCACCTCGCCTGCTGAGACTTGCCACCGTACTCTGACTAATAGGGTGAGGCGGCGGCAACGGAATAAGCACTTAGTCAGTGTTTTTATGCAGTGAAGTTATCCTATGGAAGGAACTATTCATGTCCAGTGACGCAGGGAATATTCACTTGGAAAACGAAGTGTATTTGCAGTTACAGGAAGAAGCCGCCCAGCAGCACAAGACGATCGAGCAAGTGGCTTCAGAAGCGGTCCTTGCGGGTTTGCAAGTTCAGCGACTCGCTCGCCTCGAGGCCCTCGTAGCCAAGGGTAAGCAGCACGGCTTGGCCAGCGGCATCAATCCCGATGAGATTGTGGATTTGATCAAAGCCGACCGTCTGGAACGCTCCCGTTAGCTTGCGTGTGACACTTGACTCAAATGTTTACGTCAGTGCCCTTAATTTTGGTGGGCTGCCGGGAACTCCCTTAGAGCTTGCCTAAGTAATCCTGCGGCCTTCTCAGGCATTCTTCTTAAGTAAAAGACGAATCCGGACTGTAAGACGCTAGGACTAGACGGCATGCTGGGTTAAACTGGCCTGCAGTCTTCTCTGGGCCGCCGGGGGAGGGGATAACAAGGAGCCGCTATGATCGGAGATATGGCTACGGTGCACATGTCTGATACGGAGGTCACGAACAACTTCGCCTCTGTGCTCGAACAGATTCGTAACGGTATCGAAGTAGTCGTCGAGCAGGATCATCGCCCGGTGGCCTTGATCCGTGCGCCGGAGCGATCAGTACGGTCCGTCTCGGAGTGCATTGCTTCCGCAAAGGCCAGTGATTCGCGAGTCACTTTGGATAAGGAATTTGCCCGTGATGTAGAAGAAGGGGTCAGGGAGCGCCAGCAGGCATGGAACCCGCCATCCTGGGATTGATCCTCGATTCCAGTATTGTTATCGAAGCCGAACGAAAGCACCAGACAGTAGAGGACTTTCTCGATGCGATTCGGCAACGTTTCGGTGAGATTGAGATTGCAATTTCCTCTGTTACAGTAGCTGAGCTTGTACATGGTGTCGAAAGAGCCCGCACGACGGAAATCAGGAACCGTCGTCGCGCCTTCATCGATGAGATCAAGAGGCATGTTCCCATTCGTTCAGTGACCGAGGAAACAGGTGAACTTGCAGGTACCTTAAGTGGAACGGAGGCGGCAAGAGGTGTAATCCTTCCGATCGATGATCTTCTAATTGCTGTTGCCGCTCTGGAGCAAGGGTATGCCCATTGTGACTCGAAATGAGCGACACTTTCAGAAGATCCCTGGACTAAATATCGTCCGGCTTTAAGCAAAGGCGACCGAACTTGAATGTTGTCAACTGAGCGCTTCAGCCCTTTGCACATTCGGCTCGGCCTAAGAACTAAGGCCAGGATCTTCGATCCCGAATATTCTGCTTACCCAATCGTTTTATAATCTGGACAGTGTAACGGTGGCTCTTTCAAGTCGTGCCTTCGCCGCGAATCGCGGTGAGAAGTCACGAAGGGAGTGGAAGCTCTGATGATCCCTTTCATCTCGGCAGTCCAGGCTATCGATACAACAATCCGGCAAATGCCGAAAATCATGGTTAACGCGACACTACCGAATGCACCCAGTGCGGATGGACCGTTGAAGCTAACCACCTGGGCGTAAGCCGGGAGAAGATCCGCCATGCTAACTGCAATCGACAAGCACCGCGGCGGAGGGAAAAGGAAATTGATGCAAGACAGACTGAACATCGCCGTGTTCGTCGATTACGACAACATTGAAATTGGCGTGAAATCGACACTACGGCGCGAATTTGACGTGTCGCTGCCCCTTGGTTCGTTGAAGGAGCGCGGTGATATCGTTGCCAAATTCGCCTATGCCAACTGGGCGCGGCAGGAAGGCGCCACCAGGCAGATGGCGGAAAATGCCGTGCAAATGGTGCAGCGAATACCGTCTCCGCGCGGCGACAAGAACGGGGCTGATATCAATCTGGCTCTCGATGCGCTGGAGATGGCCTTCACGCACTCCAATGTCAATGCGTTTGCCATTGTCAGCGGCGATAGCGACTTTATTCCACTCGTCAACAAGTTGAAGGAGTATGGCAAGACCGTTTTTGTGGTGGGGGGTAAAGCTTTTACCAGCACCATTCTGCAACAGAATTGCCATGAGTTTGTCAGCTACGAATCGCTGCTGGACGACGGCGACCAGATTGTTGCCACACCGATGCCCGATCGCCGGGAGCGGATGGATCGTGGGGATCGGCCTGATCGCGCCGACCGCCCAGATCGGGGTGAACGACCGGATCGGAATAAGGACCGGAAGGAACGAACCGCTCGCCCGGCCCCGCTCGACCTGGAACAATCCATGCCGCTGGTAGAACGTGCGCTGCAAGTACTCGAGCGTCGAGCCGTACAACCGCAACTCGGTCTGCTGAAGAGCACCATGCTGCAGCTTGACCCTGCATTCAGCGAGCGCGCTTATGGGGCAGGCAGCTTCTCCGACTTCGTAGAACGCTTGAAAAAGGCTGACTTTGTCAATGTGAGCGGTTCCGGCGGGCGCTACATTATCGAGCGTCGCGGTGGTTCGCACGGTCCAGAGAAGGTTGCGCCCCGCCCGGAGGAAGCTTTGCCGCAACTGCGCGACATGCTGGAAACCCATCGCATGGAACTGGAAGAAGGAGCAACTGCGGAAGAGCTGGAAGGCTGGATGCAGGCAGAGTTTCCGAACTTCAACCTCGCCCATTATGGCTTTCAGCAATTTTCAGAGTTTTTGAATTACGCGCAGGACAAGACGGTGGTGCGTACCCAGCCCGATGAAGAGCGTGGCATCATCGTGCACTTGGGTGCAGAGTTCTATCCGCCGGCTCTGCCTGAGCCTGAGCCCGAGTCCCTATTGGAAGAGGAAGACAACGAGCCACAGCCGATTGTGGAAGGCCAACCGACCATCTTCGAGCCCAACCCACCACCGCCAAAGCCGAAGAAGATTGCCTCCCCTCGGAAGCGGGCTGCTGCCGGGACTGGGGTGGTGCGCCGCCCTCGCAAGCGCAAACCGGAGTAACGCTTTGACTTCGGCCAGCTAATCGGGTTGCACGGGCGCGGCATCGAGTATTCGTCGCGCCCGATTTCCGCCCCGGCTTCGTTGCCAGTTGTCCAGTTCATCTTCTTCCTGACTCCAGGGCGGAAGTGGCAGCATGAAGTGCTTGGATAACGAATACACATATGGTTCGTAGGTGGACCGGAGCGAGGCCAACCGTTCTTCAGCGGACTCCTGTTCACTGAAGGTAAGGGCTGAATCGCTCAAGCGCTCCTCCAAAGCCAGGAACGCCTCTGGATCAAGACGGTTGATTTGCGAATTGAGCGCCTTCATATGGAATACCCGGCATAGTTCAATGGCCGCCAACCTTCCAAGAGCGAAGGTCATGCGCGCCTGAAATGTCCGAACCCCGCTCAGCCCGGTAAGGATGAGTGCACAGCTGTCCAAAATCGCAGTCAGGGCTGCCAGCCAACTCTGGTTGTCGTGCTGTGAGCGGTAGTAGCTGAGCATGGGATAAGAGAGATGGCTTTCCACCAGCTCGGCCGCCCACTGCTCCCAGGTTCTAAGCAGCATGGTCAGGTCATCGAGCGCTTCGCCATCGCTATGCCGGCATAGCAGTGAACAGGCAACCGGAGGAGACCCGGCACGTGCATCCAGCTGAATGACGTTTGCTTCTCGTCGGGAGAAAAGCTGGTAGAGAACCGGCAGGTATCCAATGGTGACGGCGATGAAAGCCATGCCCGACCCGGATTCCATCACCGCGAGAGCCTTTGCTAATGGATCCTTCGGAACCACGTCACCGTAGCCGAGCGTGAAGAAGGTAGCGCCGCTCAGGTAAAGAGAGGTGAAGACCGACCGTGTTCGGTCTGCCTGGACGGCCCAGGTGAGAAGGCCAAAACCAAAGATTAAGCCTGCTGACCAGATGGATAGCAGCAGCACCATGGATAGTGGCCCATACAGGCTCAGAAAGCCGTCACGGAGGCGGCCTTTCTTAAACCTCACGGCTAACGTCGACCAACCGGCCCAGCTAAAACGAAAAAAGTAACGTACCGGGCGTAGCTGCCTACGCACACGCCGCGGCAGCAGCATAACTTCGAATGCATCGCTTGCTACGGCGGCAAGTATCAGCAATCCCGCTAAGCCGGAAAGCCACGTCATTTAGAGCGGACCATACTCAGGTAGTGCTTTTCACCGAGCGTTCTGAAGAGAAAACATGCAACGCGGCAGCAATCACCAACCCATCTTCTGCCAGGCCGAAGACAAAATCGGGCACGCCGGTCCGCTCCTTCGCAAAACGTCGGAGGTTGGTGACTGCAAAGGTAGCCGCAACAGCCGCACTGGCGCCGATGATTGCACCGAAGAGAACTGGGCGGTCGCGTCCGGAGGCAAGCGCTGCCCCAGCCATAGCACCGGAGATAGCGCGAGTAACCAGAGAGCCCGGCTCGGTTCGACTAGGAACAATTGGAAATTTGTCGGCAACTGCTTCTCCAAACGCCAAAGCGGCAGTTGTCTTGGCCACACCGGAGTGCGCCAGCCAGAGCATCGGTGTATTGTCTGCCGGCAGCGATCCATCCTCAGCCAGATGGCTGATGATTGCCGGCGGAGACATACTTCGAATGCCGCCCACCCCACCCAAAATCGCCGCGTCACTATAAACTTGCAAGTCCGTCATCAGTAGAAGAATCCTGTCTTAACCCATGGACTAGCCGCCACGGCAATCTTCGACAAGAAGAAACCAAGCACCATTCACTTGTCTGCGAAAATAACGCCAATGCTTCTCCAGCCCAACGACTATGCAATCGCCGGCCTCGACGCAATCATTACGCCGGCACTGCTTATCTACCCAGCCCTGGTAGAAGCAAATATCGCCGCCACCATTGCCATGGCCGACGGCAATCCTGACCGCTGGCGTCCCCACATGAAAACAGCGAAAATTCCAGCTGTTCTGCAGATGTTGCTGGCTCAAGGCGTCCGCACCCTGAAATGCTCCACTACGCTTGAGCTGCATGTAGCTTGCGAGGCGGGCTTCCCTGATGTACTGCTCGCCTTTCCCGTAATGGGGGCCAATGCAATCAGTGTTCTGGAATCGGCTGCTCTCTTTCCTGATACCAAAATCTCCGTTCTGATTGAAAGCGCGGCGCAGGCTACGCCATGGCTCAAGAAAAATATCGGTATTTTCCTGGACATCAACACCGGCATGAACCGGACGGGACTGCACGAGGGCGCCCATCAGCTGATTTTCTCGCTTGCCGAACTGGTTGGCTCGCAGTTTCGCGGGCTGCACTACTACGACGGCCACCTGAAGGCTGCCTCTTTTGCAGAACGAGAGAGGGAAGCCCACGCGGGTTATCGGCGATTGCTGCATTTGGTTGATGAATTGGTCGGACAGGTAGTCCCGATGGGGGAGATCATCACATCCGGTACCCCGGCCGCGCCGTTTGCCATGTCGTTTCCGGGCTTTCGAAATGCGCCGTTTATCCATCGCATCTCGCCCGGCACCGTGGTCTATAACGATTTAACGAGCCTGGAGCAACTGCCTGATTACGGCTATCGTCCGGCTGCCCTTGTCTTGACGACCGTGGTCAGCCACCCGACCGAGCGTATTGTGACCTCTGATGCCGGCCACAAGAGTGTCTCGGTGGATGCGGGTGTGCCGAACTGCAGCGCGCTGGGATATGAGCATCTTCGCGCGCTGAAGCCGAGCGAGGAGCATCTACCGTTTGAGAGCGCCACGGGCGAGGGGCTTCCCTGTTTGGGCGACAAACTCTATCTCCTCCCTAAACACGTCTGTCCAACTGTAAATAACTTCGACCAGGCTTTGTTTGTCCGCAATGGTGAGGTGGAGTCGGTCGAGACCGTGTCGGCTCGCGGTCACGAGCGTCCGCTCCAGTTTGCCTAACGCTTCCGCCTATGCTTTTTGAACGCCTGGTCGCCACCTCAGAGCGCATCGGCGCCACCTCCAAGCGTTTAGCCAAGACAGACTTGTTGGCTGATCTTCTGCGCCAGTTGCATCCGGATGAGGTGGAAACGGCCGTAGCCTTTCTCTCCGGGTCGGCTCGCCAGGGGCGCATCGGAATCGGCTACGCCACGCTGGCTTCGGCTGATGTTCCGCCTGCTCTTGTACCGACGCTCGAGTTGATGGAGGTTGACGAATTACTAGCTGCGTTGACACGGGTGTCCGGCGCGGGCTCGGAAGGGCGGCGGCGCGAACTGCTCGGCCAATTGTTTGCACGTTCCACAGGAGAGGAGCAGCACTTTCTTAAGAGGCTTCTAGTAGGTGAGTTGCGACAGGGTGCGCTGGAAGGCATCATGCTGGACGCACTCGCTAAAGCAGCCGATCTTCCGGCTGATCGGGTGCGGCGAGCGGCTATGCTGGCCGGTGGCGTGGCGGCCATCGGACGCGCTGTCTTGTCTGAAGGCGAGAAAGGCTTGGCCCAATTCGATCTTCAGCTCTTCTGTCCGGTGCAGCCGATGTTAGCTGGGACTGCTGACGATGTCGATGGGGCCATGGCGGAGTTAGGCGAGGCCGCTCTCGAATACAAGTTCGACGGCGCGCGCGTGCAGGTGCACAAGTCAGGTAATGATGTGGTGATCTTCACTCGTCAACTGAACGATGTCACAGCAGCGGTCCCGGAGTTGGTGGAAGCTGTCAGGACTTTGCCTGCCCGCGATCTCATCCTCGATGGTGAGGCGATCAGTCTCAGCCCGGATGGTCGACCCCAACCGTTTCAAGTCACTATGCGCCGGTTCGGCCGCAGGCTGAATGTGGAGCGTATGCGTACCGAACTGCCGATAGTGCCGTTCTGGTTCGACCTGCTGTATCTGGATGGCACGCCTTTGTTGGATGAGCCGCAGAAACAACGCTTTTATCAGTTGAAGGCACTTGTTCCTGAAGCGGCAGTTGTTCCGCACCTGACCACAGGCAGCGCCCAAACCGCGGAAGACTTCCTACATCGGTCCATTGCGCAAGGGCACGAGGGCATTATGGCCAAATCGCCGGAGGCTGGGTATGCAGCTGGTGCCCGCGGACAAAGCTGGCTCAAAATCAAGCGAGCTAACACTCTCGATCTGGTGATTCTAGCTGCTGAGTGGGGCAGCGGTCGGCGCCGCGGCTTGCTGAGCAATCTGCACCTGGGCGCCCAAGATACCGAAAAGGGTGGATTCGCCATGTTAGGCAAAACTTTCAAAGGGCTGACGGACGAAATGCTTCGTTGGCAGACCGATGAGTTCCTGAAGATCGAAATCGCACGCGATCCCTATGCGGTCTATGTGGAGCCAAAGATAGTGGCCGAAATTGCTTTCAATGAAATCCAGATCAGCACTCGTTACCAAAGCGGACTTGCATTACGTTTCGCACGCGTAAAGCGATACCGCCCCGACAAATCTGCAGCCGATGCCGATACCTTTCAAAGTGTTCGAAAATTAGCTGGCCTCCATCGACTTGCAAGCGACAGCCTGGGCGACTTCTAAGAACCGTGAAAGGAACAGCACGGGATGCCGTCTTTAGAAACATGAGCATGGCAGAAACGTTAGGTTTGAAGTCGACTAAAAAGGTGCGATACGGGATTGTAGCCTTGGGCAATATCGCGCAGGAAGCAATGATGCCCGGAGTTGAGCATACCGGCAACTCGGAGATCACTGCCCTTGTGACCAGCGATCCGGAAAAGGCAGAGAAGCTTTCGAAAAAGTACGATGCTCAGGAAACGTATTCTTACGAGCAGTTTGGTGACTTGATCCGCTCGGGCAATGTAGACGCCCTGTACGTAGCGACTCCCAACTGGAGACATGCGGAATTTGCAGTGCCAGCGCTGGAAGCAGGCATCCATGTGTTATTGGAAAAGCCAATGGAAGTGAGTTCCGAGAAGTGCGAAGAGATTCTGGCGGCACAGAAACGTTCCGGCGCAAAGTTGATGGTGGCTTATCGGCTTCACTTCGAACCCGCTACGATTGATGCCATCAAGAAAGTACGTTCCGGGGATCTCGGCGAAGTGCACCTGTTCACCTCAACCTTCTGCCAGATGGTTGATCCGGCCAATCACCGGGCGCATAGCGGTTTGGAAGCAGGGCCGATTTACGATATGGGTCCGTATCCGATTAACGGAGTCCGCAATCTCTTTGATGCTGAGCCGCTGGAAGCTTTTGCGACGAGCAGCGGGCACCCTGAAGCCGGTTTTGTCGGCTTCGACGATACCGTTAGCGTAATCCTCCGCTTCCCCAATAACAGGCTCGCGCAATTTACAGTTTCTTACTTCGGCAACACCCTTGATACGTACCACGTTGTCGGCACCAAAGGCACTTTGGAGCTGAACCCGAGCTATATGTATGGTCAGCCGCTGGAAGAGTTCGCCAAATACGACAAGAAAGAGAAGCATGAAAGCTTCAAGAACACGGATCACTTCGGCGGCGAGATGAAGTACTTCTCGCAATGCGTTATCGACGGAACCGATCCGGAAGCCGACGGCTACGAAGGACTTGCCGATGTTCGGGTGATTGAGGCCATTGTACGCAGCATGCAATCCGGACACTTTGAGAAGGTGGAAGCGGTTAACATCCAGCGACGCATTGACCCAAAGCAAGAGCAGAAGCTAAGCGCCGTGAAAACGCCCGAAATGGTGAACACATCCAATCCTGCCCGGGGCGTTGAAAAGAACCCCATGAACTAACCGGACTTCAGCCAAGTTCAACTTAGACCCTCAACGATACTTCTGCAACGGTTTGCCGGGCGGTCCGCACCTTTCAACCGCCCGAGCTGCAGACTTTTGACTTTGGGACAATATAAGTGTTCGGTTTAGCTAATTGACTACCGTTTATCAGCTGCCGGCCACTTACAACGAAAATGTCTCAACGCGAATTTCAAACTGAAGTTAGTCAGCTTTTACAACTAATCATTCACTCGCTTTACTCTCACCAGGAGATCTTTCTGCGCGAGTTGGTTTCCAACTCATCCGACGCTCTCGATAAGCTCAAATATCTGACGCTCACCGAGGAGCCTTATAAGTCACTTGCCTTCGACCCCAGGATTGATCTGGAATTGAATGAGGAAGCAAAGACTCTTACGGTCAGCGACACCGGCATCGGTATGAACGAGGAAGATCTGGTAAGCCATCTGGGCACGATTGCTCGCTCTGGCACCAAGAATTTTCTCTCTAATCTGTCAGGCGATGCCAGACGCGATTCGAACTTGATTGGGCAATTCGGCGTCGGATTTTATAGTGCATTCATGGTGGCTGACCGGGTGGAAGTCGTCTCCAGGAAAGCCGGAGAGGAGCAAGCCTGGCGGTGGGTGAGTGGCGGCAAAACTGGCTTTGAAATCGATAAGGCTGAACGTGGTCAACAAGGCACCACCGTAACGCTACATCTGAATGAGGAGGGCAAGCAATACGGACAGAGCTGGAAGGTCCGTGAGGTCATAAAGAAATACTCGAACCACATTGCGTTCCCGATTTATTTAACTGCGGATGAGAGCGAGTGGGATGAGACCGAGAAGAAGTCGGTTAAGAAGCGAAAGACCGAGCAAATCAACTCTGCCAGTGCGCTCTGGAAGCGTTCCAAGAGTGAACTGAAGGACGAGGATTACAAAGAACTTTACAAGACGATCTCCGGCGATTGGGAAGATCCGCTTTTCTGGTTCCACACCAAGGCTGAAGGAACCATGGAGTACACCACTCTGTTTTTCGTCCCGTCGAAAGCACCGCTCGATCTCTACCAGGCCGACTACAAGCCCGG
Source organism: uncultured Bryobacteraceae bacterium (assembly GCA_964248405.1). Classification (GTDB taxonomy): domain Bacteria; phylum Acidobacteriota; class Terriglobia; order Bryobacterales; family Bryobacteraceae; genus Bog-105. The sequence continues at coordinate 102,561 of CAXTYH010000006.1, read as the reverse complement.
TGTGAAGCTCTATGTCAAGCGCGTGTTCATTACAGACGACGCGAAAGAACTGCTTCCCACGTATCTTCGCTTTCTGCGCGGCATTATTGATAGCGAAGATCTACCGCTGAATGTCAGCCGCGAGATCCTGCAGCAGAATCGCGTGCTGAGTCAGATCCGATCCGCAAGCGTTAAGAAGGTACTTTCTGAACTCAAAACGATCGCAGAGAACAAGCCCGAACAGTACACCCAGTTTATTGAGCAGTACAATCGGCCGCTGAAGGAAGGCCTGTACAGCGACTTCGGCAATCGTGAAGCCTTGTTCGATCTGATCCGGGTAAAGACAACCAAATCTGAAAATTGGACAAGTCTTGCTGAAATCAAAAGCCGGATGAAAGAAGGCCAGAAAGGTATCTACTACATCACTGGCGGTCCGGCAGACCAGCTTCGTACCTCGCCACTTTTGGAAATCTATAAGAAGAAGGACATCGAAGTACTCATCCTGAGCGACGAAATTGATGAGATCATCTTCGGCGCTGTCGATAAGTACGGCGACCTGGAGTTGAAGGCTGTCAATAAGAGTTCCGCAGGCGAAGATCTCAAGGACGAGAGTGACCAGGACAAGAGCGAAGACCTGAAGCCGTTGTTGCTTAAGCTTAAGGGCATCTTAGGGAACCAGGTTAAGGACGTGAAGGCATCTATGCGCTTAGCTGACAGCCCGTCGTGCATTGTGTCGGATGAAGACGAGCCTTCGATGAAGATGCAGCAGATGATGCGGGCGATGGGCCAGGACCACATGCCTATGCCGAAGCCGACACTTGAGATTAATCCCGACCATGAGATTGTGAAGAAGCTTCTGGGATCGACGGACGAGAAGTTAATTGATGATTCAGCCTGGCTTCTGCTGGATCAGGCTCTGCTGATGGAAGGCTTGCCGCTGGAGAACTCGGGCGCCTTCGTTCAGAGGTTGAATCGCGTTCTTAGCCGCGCAGTTTGAGCAAGACGGCGCGGGTGACAGAAAGTCAGCCCAGCCACTGCGGATTACGGATTGTTCCGTCGAAAATGGGACTCACTTTGAACTGTTCGTACTTGCCGCCCTGGGCCGACTCTCGAGTTTTCTGAAGTAGCGCAGTCAACTCAGTATCGGTGAAGGGCTTGAAGGTACGAGCAGCTTCAAAGGCCTGGTCGAGAATCTTCATGCTGTCGCACCCAGTAATGACAACAGAGGTGGGCAGGTTTAGAGCGTAATGCAGGCACTCGATTGCGCTCACCGTATTGCTCTTCAGCAGAGCGCCGCCGCCCATTGTCTTCATAGCGAGCACAGCAATTCCCTGCTGCACCAGCTTTGGAACTACTTGGTTAGCGAAGCTTCGGAAGTGCGCGTCCATCGGGTTCAAAGGCATCTGGCAGGCATCAAAGTGGAAATGATGCTGCTGTGCCACCTCGAGCATGCGCTCGTGCACAAAAGGATCTTTATGGCCGGTAAAGCCGATATAGCGGATCTTGCCGGCCTGCTTAGCCGCCAAAACCGCCTCCAGCGCACCACCTTCAGCAAAGAACCGGTCGGGGTCGTCTAGCCGGATGTTCTCGTGGTATTGAATCAGATCGATGTGATCGGTCTGCAAACGACGTAGCGACTCGTCAATCTGCTGTGCAGCTGCCCCCTTGGTCCGCCCATCGAACTTCGTCATCAGGAACGCCTTCTGGCGGTAGCCGTCGCGCAGCGCCTTCCCCATGCGGAGTTCGCACTCGCCATCGCCATAGTCCCAGCAGTTATCCAGAAAGTTCATGCCGCGGTCCAGGGCAGAGCGGACAATTTGGATGCCTTCACTCTCGCTCGGTTTACCGATGTGGGAGCCGCCTAGGCCAATAGCCGACACTCGCTCGCCCGTACTGCCGAGCTTACGATAGATCATCCCGTTCGAACCCGCGGGTTCCGTCGTTTGTCCGCCGGCAAAAGAGGCGAGTCCGGCAGCGGTCGCGATCACATTCAGAGCTTGTCGTCGATCCATACCTGCTAGGGTATGACAACAAGTTGAAGCCTAGCTCATAGTAATTTGTCCAGTGAATATCACCAGACAATCTGAAGTTCTTTGTACCGCCTAAACTGCTCATCTTTAGAAATGACAGGCAGGTCGTCGCTGAGCGCGGTCCCAATGATCAAACGATCAAATGGATCTTTGTGATGCATTGGCAGCCCGAATAGCTGATCGGCATGCCTGCTCCTAACTGGATACCAATTGATATCAGCATTACGGCAAACAAGCAACAGTTCCTCACGGCTCAGCTCAAGCTTTCCGAGTTGATTTTTGATCGCCACTTCAACTTGCGATGCAACACTGACCAGCAGCTCGGACTCCGGGTTCTCTAAAATACGACGCACCTTATCCGGCAATGTATCCAGACCACCACGGATTCCAAGACTTATAACAACGTGCGTATCCAGCAAGTATCTTCGGCCATTAGACATCGCCACGGAGCCAAGCTTCAAGGTCTTCCTGTGGACGTGCCCAGTCTTCATCGATTACAACCTTCTTGTCGCCAAGAACGCCAAATACTCGCTTCTTAACTGGATCTTCTGTCTTGCGCACAATCTCGACTACTGGAATGCCGCGTTTTGTTATTGTGACGCTCAACCCAGCTTCCGCTTGCTTGATGAGCTCAGGTAACTTGTTCTTGGCCTCTGCTACCGTGTACACCATGTTCTCTAGTATAGCCATCTTTATGGCTATACTATATCCAATCTAGCCGTATCAACCATTCGAATGCTTAGTCTCGCCTCCCGTACCGGCGCATCATAAGTAGCAGTGCCAGTTGAACCTGAACGCATCCGCCAACTGAACGAAGCGACCGAAAGATCAGACGCCCGATATGTTCTCTATTGGGCCCAGATGAATCGCCGTGTCAATGCCAACCACGGCTTGCTTTACGCTGTCGAGATTGCGAACCGGCTGAACCTGCCTGTTTTGGTTTACGAGGGACTGACATGTTCTTATCGATACGCGAATGACCGGTTGCACACGTTTGTCTTGCAGGGTGTGCCGGAGACTGCGCGCCGGTTGAAACAAGCGGGCATTGGATACGTGTTCTACCTGCGGCGTAAAACGGAATCGCCGAACAACACCTTCTATCAGCTAGCTGATAACGCAGCGGCCGTAGTGACAGACGATTACCCTACCTTTATTGCGCGCGATCACAATCGAAGCGTGCCGGCTAAGCTGAGCATTGCGTATTACGTCGTCGACTCCAGTTGCGTTGTTCCCATGAGGCAAATCGAGAAGCGTCAGTTTGCTGCCTATACGATTCGGCCTCGGCTACACAAGCTGCTGCCGAAGTTCCTTCATGCACCTGACCCCCTGGTGGTCGGTCGATCTTTTGAAGAAGCCATTCCCGACTTTCACGTCGAAGTGACTGACGCTAATGTTCCGGACCTGGTCGCCTCCTGCGACATCGATCATTCCATCAAGCCATCTCTCTCCTTTGAAGGCGGTCGTCTAGCAGCAGAGAAGCTGCTGAGGTTTTTCATTAAGGATACGCTTCCTCGGTTCGCGGCGGAACGAAACGAACCCGCCAAGCACGCCACTTCGCATATGAGTCCCTATCTCCACTTCGGGCAGCTCTCCTCATTGGAAATTGCGCTGGCCATCAAAGAGCATGCGGAGAAGCACAACATCAGCGCTGATTCCTATCTGGAGGAGGTGATTGTCCGCCGGGAGCTGTCCTTTAATTACGCCAGTAACGTTGAATTACCAGATCGATTGGAAAATCTGCCCGAGTGGGCCTTGGCCAATATGGCTGTGCACAGTAGGGACGAGCGTGATCCGCTCTACACTCCTGAACAAATCGAGCGCGGCGAAACATACGACGACCTGTGGAACGCAACGCAGAAGGAGATGCTGCTGCGCGGCAAAATTCAGGGCTACTATCGCATGTACTGGGGAAAGAAAATCCTCGAGTGGTCAGGGACGTACCAGCAAGCCGTAGACGTGATGGTGGACATTCACGGCAAGTATGCGCTGGACGGGCGCGACCCGAACACGTTCACCAATATCCTCTGGTGTTTCGGACTGCATGACCGTGCCTGGGGCGAGCGCCCTATTTTCGGCAAATTCCGCTACATGTCTGGTGACAGCATGAAACGAAAGACAAACACCAGGGCCTATATCGAAGAAATCCGTTTGATGGAGCAAACCGGCAGAGACCCTGCCAAGCAAGTCTGAAGCTTATGAACTACTTACTGACCGGAGCAACTGGATTTGTCGGCGCCAAGCTGGTGGACGAGCTCCTGAAGCAGGGAGATAGCGTTAACTATCTGGGGCGGAAGCGGAGCACGTCTCTGGACAGTCGGGCGGCCTTTCACCATTGGGACGGGGTGAGTCTACCGCCGCTCGAGACAATCGCCAAGGTTGAGGCCCTGGTCAATCTGGCCGGCGAACCTATTTCACAGCGCTGGACCAAAGATGTGAAACAGCGTATCTATGACAGCCGCGTGGAGGGGACGCGCTTATTGGTTCAGGCAATGGGAGGGCTTCGGGATAAGCCGTCGGTGCTTGTCTCAGCTTCGGCAGTCGGCTACTACGGTGAACGCGGCGAGGAGATTCTCACTGAGGAGAGTCGGGTGGGCGTTGGCTTCCTGGCCGACGTATGCTCGGATTGGGAGAAGGAGGCGCTACGCGCACGGGAGTTCGGCATTCGTGTGGTTTTGGTTCGCATTGCCGTGGTGCTGGGCAGGAACGGCGGGGCACTCAAGCCGATGCTGATTCCGTTCCGACTCGGTATCGGCGGAAAATTTGGCAACGGGCAGCAGTGGATGCCCTGGATTCACTTGGACGATTTGACAGGCCTGCTGCGGTTTGCTGCATTGAATTCGAGCGTCGAAGGAGTGCTGAATGCGTCGGCACCGAATCCCATCACGAACGGGGAGTTTACGAACGCTATGGCGAAGGCCGTACATCGACCCGCAATCATGCCCGTGCCGAAATTTGCCCTGGACGCTTTACTTGGTGAGCTTGCCGGATCCGTTATCGGAAGCCAGCGCGTTGTCCCGGCCCGGACACAAGCGCTCGGTTTTCAGTTCAAGCATCCAGATATCGGCGCTGCTCTGAAAGAGCTTGTGTAATTGTGCTCCCACTAGATAAGCTCTTCTAGGCGTTCTGTTGCAATTCGATCTCAAGCCTGCTCCAAAGCTCTGTCAAAGGTATCGCTGTTCCATTTGAAAGGTCCAGGGTACTGATCTCGACTATTACACCTTCTTGCTTTTTCCATTCGAAGCCAACGCGTTTGTCCGGATCAATGACAAAGATCTGGCCAATTTCGATTTGCGAGTAATGTTTGCACTTCGCCATTACCTGGCTGAATGGGTCGCCAGGAGACAGGACCTCGACGACGATCTCGACTGGTTTGGTCGGGTAAGGTCGTTCTATTCTGGTTGCGCCGATGACATCAGGAACGGGCTCCCAATCTTCTGAAATGCGCAGCTCTATTTCCACTCCAGCCTTGAAACCAGCCTCCCGTAGGAGATCACAGATTAGACCTTGAATCAAACCGTGTAGCCAGGTAGGCATAGCTTTTTGGACTGGCTCTCCGTTCCAGTACTCAAAGTGAGGCTTACATCCTGCATAACGCGTGCGGAACTCCTGGAGGGTAAGCAGCTGAAGTCCCGAGGCCATGCCTCCAGTCTACAAAGATCCGGGAACATGTTAATCTGAAACTCTATGGCCACTATCCCGAATGTAAAGCGCTTTCGGCCTTACTGCCCGACCTGTAACGACCATTTCACGCTGATGGTGGTTTTGCCGAAAGATACGGACTTGAATGCTTACCTGACAGACGCGGTTGCCCGTCACGATCACAAGGCATTCACCGATGCTAAGAATCAAACCACTAAGGTTCGCGTCGGTCAACAGAAGCAGAAGAAGGCGAAGTAGCTTCCAGCTATCCCTACAAGCTCGCGCGGTGCTCAGTCATGAGGGCCGGCGAGCTTCTATCGTTTTGAGGGCTCGTGAAGCGGCTAGCGCCACATCCGGGTCAGTATCCCGGGTCAGATCCGTGAGCACGGGCACGGCTTTGTCTGTTTGACTTTGCCCAAGCACGGAGCACAATGCGAGTTTCTGAGCATGATTTGTGTTCTTGATCTCTGAAAGCAGCCCTGCCTCCACGTCATCCCGCCGCGCCAGCTCGGTCAAATAACCGCCCGCAGTCTCTGATTTGCCCTTCGTACTCAAGCTTTCTATCAGGTAAGGCAAGGGGCTAAACTCACCTGTATCGACTTTTCCTTCGCTAACCAGAGCAAAGGCGGCTGCCAAATGAATTTCCCAATCAGCATTCGGTTCGTTGTAAGCCGCCTGAAGTGCGGGAAAGTCATCCGGCTCGCGTATCCGGCCTAGCCCTTCCAAGGCAGCCACTTTTAGATCTGCGTCGGAATCAGTGAGATACGAGAGGAAAATAGGCCGGTCCTCGGCCAGTCCCAAACTGGCGAGCGCTGACAGGGCTGCCCGGCGGACTTTCGCGTCTTTAGCCATCTTGAGCGCATCCCGAACGTCGGGCGCCGAAGCTTGGCTGCGCAGCACTCCCACAGTCTGCAACGCAGTAATTTGGATGCGTTGGTCCAAGTCGCGCGTGACCGGCGAAACGGCTGGCCCAGCGCTTGGGTCCTTTATCTTCTGCAATGCGACCAGACTTTCAAATATCAGCTGGCTTTCGTGCGCACGGAGAGAACCCGCTAGGGCTGGAACGGCGGGTTGGGCTCGCAGAATGCCCGCGGCTCTGGCAGCGTTTGTCCGAGCATCCGAATCGGCAGCACGAGTGACCTCGTCGCCGAGTGCTTGCGCCACATCGTGCCGGGCTGTTACATCAGGAGCAATCACCTGATCATTGCGGGTTCCAAACACGGTTTTAGCTTGACGAAGTCCGCGCGTTAACGGTCCGGTCATTCCGTGAGCAACATACCCGGGTACGTAAACGTTAACCAGGCCATCCGTGGCCCGGATCTCCACTTCGCGATCAGAGTCGTGAGTGGCCTTAACGAGCGGCGTCAGAGTAGGTTCGCCACCAATCCTGATGATCGCTTTTACTGCTTCAACGCGAATATCCCGGTCCGGATCTGCCAGATACGCCGTTAAGGCTGGGACGGCGTCGGCTCCCCGTTTACCCAGACCCCGAACAGTTGCGATCCGCTGCTTAGGAGAATATTGGTCTGTTTGGGCGCACGTAGCCGCACAAACAAGTAAGCCGCTCGCTAAAAGGCGAGGCATATAACTTCCCATTGCATCACTCAGTTAGCGAACAATCTCCACGGTAATGCGATGTGGAATCAGACCAGCTTCAAAGCCGAGGTCCAGGAGCTTTTGAGCCGCTCGAGGAATAACTTCTCCACAGTCGATGGTGTCCTGGTTCACGTACATCCCTACAAACTGATCTGCTAAACGAGTATCCAGGTCGCGCGCGAATTGCATCGCGTAGTTCAACGCCTCTTCGCGATGATCTAGTGAATACTGGATACTCTCACGTAAAAGCCTGGAACATTCAGACTGAATTGCCGGCGGCAAATCCCGCCGCATTGCGTTAGCCCCTAGAGGAAGCGGCAACTGGTATTTAGTTTTGAACCACTTGCCCAAGTCGATCACATTGTGAAGTCCACCCGACCCATATGTCAGTTGGCCTTCATGGATAATCAGCCCGCCATCTACTTCGTTTTTCTCTACCGCGGCCAGAATCTTGTCAAAAGGCATTACAACCTGTTCAAAGTCAGGCTGGAATAACTTCAGCGAAAGGAACGCCGTCGTCATCGTACCCGGGATAGCAATGCGCTTACCCTTCAAATCTTCCGGCAACATATGCCGGGAACTGACAACGATGGGTCCATAGCCGTCGCCAATGCTTGATCCACTGGCCATCAGCACATACTTATCAGCTACGTAGGGGTAAGCATGGTAGGAAATAGCCGTGATCTCGTACTGCCCGGCCAAGGCTTTACGGTTCAGGGACTCTATATCCTCCAGAACGTGACGGATGGAAACCAGCTTCGACCTGATCTTCTTGGTAGCCAGGCCATAAAACATAAAGGCGTCGTCCGAATCTGGACTATGCGCGCAGACGATATCCATCATCGTGAGGAGGAACTCATATGGAAGTTGTTTAGGAAACTCAGTTTACCAAAGAACTTACGAGCCGACCCGGGCGCTCCGGAGTCTCAGCAGTTCCGGTTTTAAGACATCCAGGTCGGCGACCACTGCCTCTAGAAGCGGACCACAGCGCGGTCCATCACTAATCTTAGCGGCATGCTCCAAGCCTTGTGCATGGGCAGTAGCCTGCATGGCGTAAAAGCTTCCAAACGAGCCTTTAATGGTGTGTGCCACCCGGCAGAGCAGCGGAAAATCACCAGCCGCGAGCGCCTGGTACATCTCCGATACCTGATTAGCCGATTCAACCAGGAACAGGTCGATCAGCTCGACAACCAGCTCAGCGTCGAATCCCATCTGCTCCTCAAACTCTTCAGATTTGAAGACCGGCAAAGCTGACTCTTTAGGGCTGAGGCGGTCAACCTTACCAGGGCGCTCACTCAGGCTAAGTCCTAAAGCAAGGCTTGAGACGGTCTCAACAAACAATACCGGCTCAAAATCCGGAGGCAGATAGCCGTCGACACTAGGCTGTTCTGCGGTGCCGCTGTCCGACGAGGCCAGGTAGGTTAGAACGGGTATACGTGTCACTCCGCGTCCGGCAGCTTCCAATCCTCGTAGCTTTGCCGTGAATGAGTTCAGTTGCTCGTCAGCAATACGCACGGGCAGAATCACCGCATCAAAGCGTTGAATCTCAAGCGCTTCGGACGCCTGGTCCAATCTGCTCAGCGGCAGCACCGTATGTTCAGCTTTCTCCAGTCGCGCCGCGATCCGCTCACACTCGATCGGGTCGTCGTCAATCAGAAGGACTCGCAACATGTTCATGACAGCCTATCGGTAGATTCTTTGAGCAACTTTACACCTTCGAACATACCTGTTCTTATATGTTGTATACTTTCGATTTAGTGGGGGTGTGCCTTCCCTAGTCTCACGACTCGCACCGTCATCGCAAATAAAAACCTTCGGCCTCACGTCTTCCTGTCCGGGCTCCAGAGCCTGGGGTCTCTACTTGTCAGGTTGGTCTTCCCTGACGACTGTCGGCTCTGTGAGAAGCCGCTGCACAACCTAAGTCGGATTCCTGTCTGCCCTGCCTGTCTGGCTATGCCGGAGCCTTTACAGGCATCATACTTCTGCCAGCTCTGCCGAACGCCGTTCGTAAGCGCATATTCGGTAAATGATCGCGGGTTGTGCGCCGCCTGCGAGGCTGCGACTGTCACTTTCGATGCTGCTTATTGTTACGGCAGCTATGAAGGCAGCCTTCGCAAACTGATTCACCTGTTTAAGTACGGCAAAGTAGAGACTTTAGCTGAGCCCCTTGGGCGATTTTTGGCCACGGCTATCCCCTTGGAAGCGCAATTTGATGCTGTGCTGGCCATGCCAATGCATTGGCGTAAGCAATGGAATCGCGGCTTCAACCAAGCTGAATTGCTGGCCCGGCCCATTGCCCGGCGCTATGGGCTTTCCCTTTCCAACAACTTGCGCCGTAGCCGCTACACTAAGTCGCAGGCTGGATTGAACGAGGCTGCCAGACGCAGCAACCTCAAAGATTCCTTTCGCGTAGTTAGGCCGGATCAGTTACGAGGTAAGCGGGTGCTTGTCGTCGACGACGTTTTCACAACCGGGTCAACTTTGCGTGCTGCGGCCGCAACTTTGAAGCTTGCAGGTGTCCGCCACGTCAGTTGCCTGACTTTGGGTCGCGTTGATCAGCATGCGCCCTCCGGCACTACCCAGTCGCTGGAAGCATTGCGAAAAGTGACGTCAGCGGCTCAATCAGTTTCGTTATCTACCGAGGTCCCTGGCGCGGCTCGCAAGCCCGCGGGAGTACTAATGGGTACTGGAGTGGATGACGATTAGCTGTTAACTTGAGGGAGAGCGTATCCAATGCCTGGTCAGGATCGACTGCATAAACCGGTTCTCGTGCTGAACGCCAGCTACGAGCCGATCAATATCTGCGCCGCCCGTAGGGCGTTGGTTTTGATCTTGAAGGGAGTGGCGTCGGCCGAAGAGATAGCGCCTGCTCAGGTTCACTCCGCTCGTCGGATGTTGAACGTTCCCTCCGTGATCCGGCTGCTGGAGTATCGCCGCATTCCGCATCAGACGCGGGCCCTCTCTCGCAAAAACATCCTGATGCGGGACCGTTATACGTGCCAGTACTGTCACAAGACGCTGCCCTCCGGCGAGATGACGTTAGACCACGTAATCCCTCGCTCCCGTGCCGGGGAGACCACCTGGGAGAACTTGGTTGCCTGCTGCCATACCTGTAACAACCGTAAAGGCAGCCGTACTCCCGAAGAAGCGGGGATGAAGCTGCAGCGCCCGCCCCGTCCATTCAGTTTGCATACGAGCCGCCACTTAATGCGCTTGCTGGGACGAAGCGACGATAAATGGCGTAAGTATCTCTTCTATTCGGATTAGCGCGAGCCGACGACCCACAACTATCATTTGGCCGGCTTGCGGGAATGTGCAGGCTTCATGCCGGATTTTCCTTCGGTCGTCCCAGGTTGCTTAGCCATAGCATTTCCTTTGACTGTGCAAGAAGTTCTTCCCAATCGCTTGGCGGGTCTCCACTCAGCAGACGCCTCTCAAAGACCGTGTAAGGGTCGGTTGCTGCTCCAGCCTTGCGCAAAGCATTCTCGTCGTTGACCCATGCGTAAATGATCACTCTGTGCTTGCTGCTGAACCGGAAGAATAGACGAAACCGTTGCAGAAACTTTGCTCTCTTCCAATGCCGTTGATCCTTACCTAATGTATTGCCCTGGTCGAACTCCGGCGAGTCTGGATTTCGGGGAATCTCTTCCAAAATCAACCTCTTTATACGGGCAAGTAGCTTCGCCTTAGGGCGGTTGGTGAAGCTGTCAGGATCTTTGCCCGCCAGAAATTCGACTTCATCGGCTAACTTCAGAAACGGTTCCGAAAAGGCCGGATGCGCTAAAAGCGTCCATTCCTTAACTTGCACAAGAGGCGTAGTTGGACGCACCGCTGCTAGAAGGTGATATCGTCCGGAAGAGCTTCGCCGTCATCCACGACGACATCCTTCGTTAACTTCTGAACACGATCAAGAGCAGTTTGAGACAGAGTACCCAGCCTTTTTGGATTGGACTGGATGTCTCCAGCAAGAAACCCCAAAAAGGCCTCCACCAAAGGATCCTCTTCCCCTTGCGTAAAGGGAGCTTCCTCTACAACAGAAACGAGAATTTGGCCGGGGCTAATCACCTTGGCTCGCACCTTAGCATGTCTCCGAAACTCGGGAAAGCTACGAAAGAATGCTTTTTCTACCAAAATAGCCTGGGATGAGCCAGAGGTAGTGATTGATCCCTGGTAAGCAGTAGTCGCCATAGTGGAGTGGTTCTCATACGTATTATCATACGTTCAACTAGAAATTGCACGAACTGGCTAGTTGCCTGCTGGGATTAGTTGCCAGAGCTGATTCGATCCGCCCCAACAACCCCATTGCTGAACGGCTACACCGTTATCCAACGCTCCGGGTCCGCCTGTTACATCGAGGCACAAGTTGCTATTGCGGGCCACAACTTGATACGCGCCCGCTGTGGGAATCAACGTCCAGAGTTGATTGGTTCCTCCCCAGAAGGACCATTGCTGGATCGGCACGCCATTGGCAAGAGAGGATGGTCCATTGGTGACATCGACGGCTTTCCCGCTGCTTTTGGCTTTGAGCTCGAAGGTGCCTTCCGCGCCGGGGATGACCTGCCATTTCTGATTATCACCGCCCCAGCAGCTCCACTGCTGCAGCGGCACGCCATCTCCGGTGGCTGCAGTGCCGCCCCGGACATCGAGACACCGTCCGCTATGGCTCGCTACAAGGTAGTAAAACTGATTTGCCGTTACCGGGCTTGCCGTTGCTCCTACTGCGGCCACCTCGTACCAGACGGTCGCATCAGCGCCGGTATTCAATGACACCTGCAGGGTTCCAACGCCTCCGCCCACCTGCTTTGCCCGATTTCCCTGAGCGTCCAGAGCGTACACCGCAAAGTTTGCGTCGGGACGCAGACGCAGCGTATAGGCGGCGGCCAAGGGCTCTATCAATGAGGGAGCGTGACCCCAATTGTCACCCAACGAAGTCCTGGTCGCATTCCAAATCATTCCCGTATTGGCATACCGTGTCAGAACCGAAAGCAGCAGACGCTTGGAAGACAGCAGCGGCTGCCCATCCACCGGTTGCAGGGTAACAGAGGCGAAAGGTGCGGTACTGGCCGAAGCAGTCACGCTAAAGTTGCTCAGGTCGACTGACTTCCCCGCCAGGAATCCGGTTACCGATTGTAGGTACGGTGAACTTACTTTGTACAGAGGCTTGGCAGGATCGCTCTGGTCATACGTGAGTTCGCCATGATCGCTGGTCACAACAGGAGGAGCCTCGCCAGCCCAGTTTGTTCGCGAGGAAGGCGCATCACCATATGTAGTGCGGACTGAGTGAACCAGCGATTGCCAGTCAGCATATCCGTTCCCGCCGAAGAGCTGACCGGTCAGCACTCTCGGATCACCCTGCAGCAGGTCTGTGCGGTTGGCCTGAAGCGAGATTTGTTGGGCGGCCGGCGTGTTTTGAGCGCCTAAGAAAATGCGCGAGGCTACCGGGTACTGTGCCGATGCGATTGGATTTCCGCCCAGCGCAAAGAAGTAGTTGCCCGTCCAGCCCGGCGGAGGCATGGCAGCAAAGTAATCGTCGGGCCAGTTGCCGTACAGTTCGGGCATGAGCGCGTCCCAATCCTGAAAGTTGGCGAAGGTCGTCATCCACGGAAACCACTCAACGGCGTAATCGCAAGGGAACGGGTCAACCGTTTCCGTGATTGTGAACGGTTTTCCCTGAACGGCTGCCGATGACCAGGAGAAGAGCAAAAAAAAGGGGTCGGCGCTGAAAGGCTTGTTGCGAATCGTCCATGTGCTTAGCGCATCGGGGGTATCGGTAAGCACTGGGTAGTCAGGATACGCGTGTTCGTCAACAAAATCCTGATGCGAGGCGAGGTCGTCGTTCAGCGGAAAAGCAAATCCGGCCGTTCCCGTGATCAGCGATTTCACTCCCAACGTATTCCGCAAGTAATGGTTCATGCCATCGAAGAAGCTTTGTTGCGTTTCATAGTAGAACTGATGCAGGTCCTGGTTGCGAGCCAGTGTGTAGCCACTCAGGTTTGCCGTAGTTTGCCGCTGCACGGATCGTTGCGCCAGCGACTCTTCGGCAAGTAAACCCGCCGCGGAATGCGGTGTCAGGGAGACACCGTCGATCCAGACAGTACCGGTAACCGCGCCTAAATCGAGATTCAACTCAACATGGCCGGAGTTCGACACATTCGCCTGAAAGGTCACAGCAATTTTCTGCCAGTTCGGTTGCGCATTGAAGGTGCCGGCGACTTGATAGAAGGTATAGGGCGACTGGTCCTGCATCAAGTCCGCCCGGACTTGGGCGCCGGCAGTTCCCTTCAGCCAAAAACTAAGGTCATAGGTCTGGCCATTTTGGAGCGAAAGGCCAGCCCGGCTGAGTTGCACATCCCAGATCGCTCCCGGTGTATTTGTGATGTCGATACGCGCGGCACTCGTGCTGCCATTGACCGAGACAGGCTCGCTCGACACAGTGGCACGCGCACCCTCCAGGCAAGGCAGAACCCAACCTGACGATCCGGAAACAAAGGGCTGGGTGCTCCAAATTGCCTGCCCCGCCGCTTGTGGATTCCACGCCGCTCTCAGAGCCGCATCGGAACCGTACTTATTGCTCAACCAACCGTTCCATAGCCCATCGAGCTGAGAGCTATAGCTGGCCGGCAGACCGCACGACATACCCTGCCCACAGGCCGAGATATTCGTGAGCGCTCCCAATTGATCGTTGGCGAATGAGTAGAGCATGGAATCCTCATTACTGATTTCAACAATGGCAACCGCAGGGTCATCGGCCAGCCGCAGATGCGTATACGGATTCACATGACTCAGCAAGTTAGACGCATACTCCTGTTGAAGCTGGATCATTACCGGATCGAACTGTGTTGCAGGCTTGTTCAAGGCGAAACTTGGGAATTGATCGTAGTCCTTCACCCCATCGCCTGAACGGAAGTTTCTCCCGGCATGCAAGTTAATGTCGCAGTAAATCCCGTGCTTTTTAAGTTGATAGATCAAGTAGTCGAGACGGTTTACCTGCAGCGGATCGAAGTGCCTTGTGTCGTTGGGATAAGCCGGATCCCATATGCTGACAGGTCTCGCGTAGCCCCCATCGATGAAGTGCAATCGCACGATATTGGCGCCCATGCGTGCAAGACGCACTGCGAGTTGGTCGGCCGCATCTGGCGGGACGATCCCCTGATACTCGCCGGGTTGCTGCGGAGCATTCGGATTCGGCGGGAAGATGGTGTTGACCATAAAATTCGGTCCGAAGAACTTGGCCCGCTTACCGTTTCCAGTGAAGTAGAAGTGGCCGTCAGAACCGGTGTGAAGGGGACCACGTCCGTCGATGGCTGTCGAAACATCCTGACCCGTGTAGTCAAGCAATAAAGCTGAGGCATCAACCGCTGAACCGGCTGTCACAGGTCCTGCCGGTGAGAACGGGAACCATCCTGTTTGAGCGGTTCCGAAGCTGGGAGCCAGTACGCCAACAACGAGCGTAAGGAGGAGAGAAGAGGATAAAACTGCGCGCAAGAATCGTTAACCTACGCACGTTTAGTAGGTTGACGATTGGCGCTTTAGGCCTCAGTTTTTTCTTAGCTGAATAGGAAATGTAAGCGGGCTCGGCCCGGCAGATATTCTCGCTGGATAGTCAGCAGGGGTCGATCCCTGCTGCAGTGCTTCGCAAGGGGCTTGAGGATAAGCGAAACACCCGTAACCGATTGATTGTTGGGCTTCGTAGCTCTCCTCACTCAGCCCAATCAGTTACCGGAGTTGGGGTAGGAAGCCGAGCTGTGTTCTTTCGTGCTCATGCGACCGTCAGCACGATTTTGCCCTGGATGTGCCCGCAGGCGGCTCGTTCGTGCGCCTTTCGCGCATTTCCAAGCGGAACGTGCTGTCTATGGCGACGCGAAGAGCGCCCGCATCGAGTAAACGCGGAGTTGGCGACCAGTTGTGGGACCGCCGAGAGTATCGAGGGCGAGATCAACGTCATGCACGACTTCCTCGGGAGTGCTCTTGGTGCAGTCGATGAATTGGTCCGAGCCGAGGTCACGCAGAAACGACTCGTGCGTGCCCGATGCAACCGCGATGACGTGCGCACCCTTCCACTTTGCCAGCTGTACCGCGAAGCTCCCCACGCCCCTGGCGGCGCCATTGATGAGCACCGTTGTGCCTTTAAGCGGCACCGGGCGATGCAGTTCCGCTTAAAGCGGATTCGGATGGTTGTGGTCGAGCTCGATCAGGAATTGCCAGGCGGTAAGTGCTGCCATCGGCGCCCCAGCGGCGTGCACGTGATCGATGCCGGTCGACTTGAGTGCGAGGTCTGATGCAGGCGCGGCGACGTACTCGGCAATAGGCACGGCTAGCTCCGAAGCTCGGAAAGCGAAGCATTCCGAATACTTCATCGCCGACGGAAAAGCCAGCTACATCTGTGGTGACCGAGCCGCCGCGCGGACGTCCTTTGGAAAGAGGTTACCGAGGCACAAGCATGGATCTGGTGGCAATCGAGTCCCGGCGCCGGAAGGCAAACCGTTTACAACCAGTTTGACAGCAAGAAGGCTCTGTTCGACTCGACAGTAGCTCTCCTATGGGATGACCTGGCGGTTGAGCAAATTGTCAGCGCCGTAAGAACAGCGCGCCCGTTCGAGGATGTTTTCATGGAGATCGGCACTGCAGTTGCCGATTTCTGGGCTCCCGAAGAAGCGGTGGCCTTTGCACGTATGATCATTGCCGAAAATATCCACTTCCCGGAACTGGCGCAGACTTCTTTACTTCTGGTCGGGATCCTGCACGACGTGCTGTCGTCCAGCGACTCATTGTTTCAGTTATGTCCGCCGTTGGGGTACAAACCCTCAAGCGGCTCGCTATGACGATTTAACGAAGGCGCCATGCGAGGCAGCATGTTATCTCTCATAGCAGTGTTATAGAGGAAGATCGCTACCACCACGGCCGCCTGCTTCAGGTCTGGCTCGCTCAGATGCTCATAGGTATCGAGGTTTGTATGATGTGTGCGGCTCATATAGTCTCTCGGATCTTGAAGGAATTGGAATCCAGGGAGCCCCGCCTGCTGAAATGCTACATGATCGGTGGAGTCAGTGCTGCGATTACTCACCGTCGTTACACCGAGATCCTCAAGAGGCTTTATCCATTGGCCGAAAATCTCTGCAAGGCTTAGGTTGCCCTCCGTATAGATGCCCAGCACTTTGCCGGTGCCATTGTCCACGTTGTAATAAGCATGAAGCTTTGCTGCCTCGGGCTTCATTGTCGGCGGCGTTATCACATCTCGCAGATATAACGGTACCTCCAAATCCTCTTTAGCCGTTGAATGGTGAAGCGTGGCGTAATGACTTGTGACATAGCCGAAGGAACCCCAAAGGCCTTCCTCCTCGCCGGACCAAAGCCCAATCCTGATGGTACGTCGCGGCTTGACATGCAAGCTATTTAGAATGCGCATCGCTTCCATCGCCACAACCACACCTACGCCATTGTCAGTAGCGCCCGTGCCTGCAATCCAGCTGTCGAGATGGCCGCCTACCATCACGATCTCGTCCTTCAGCTTCGGGTCCGTGCCGGGAATATCGGCGATTGTGTTGTAACCCTGCGCATGCTCCTCATCGAAACGCGTTTCGATATTGACCTTTACCTTTACGGGCACCTTGTGATCGAGAAGCCGACTGAGGCGGTCCCGCCCCTCGGTTTCGATCACTTCCTCAGGAATCGGTTGCCTTCGATCCGGCTTGAAGACGTACCAGCCCATGGAGGAGTTTAAGTCATCGTATAGAGCGCCGCCTGAGCCTCCTGGTTCAAGCACTGCGACAGCCCCTTCCTCCGCAAAAAACTTTGCCACCTTCTCTTTGAAGGCAAGCCCGGCGAATATTTTGCGATAGTCCGCAGTCGGTGCGCTCTTTTCGGTAAGCGGGTACTGAGCATAGGTAGCCAACTTAGCCGCGTCCAGATGTTCCATTTGGGGCATGTTGTCCGGATCTACCTCGGGGGACATTGCTGCTTGCCCGTATAAAATTACTTTCCCTATCAGCTTGCCTCTCCAGGCCGTCAACTCGCCCTCAGCTTGCATACCCGGAACGGCTATTAGATCTGCCTCTACCGCGCCCTTGGTAGCAGGTGACCATGGGGTTGCCTGAGCTAGAAAAGTGCCCGATCCGGGTGTAATTATGCTCAGTGATGCGCTCAATTGCGTCCAGCCCATGCCAAACTCGCCCCAACTCTCCAGGTGCGCATTGCCGCAACCCATAGCGGCAAGCTGCACACGCGTCCACTCATTCGCAGCTGACATGGCAGGTGAACCGGTAAGGCGTGGACCGATATCGTCGGACAGAGCCGCTGCATACTCCATTATGTGCGAGTGTTTGAAACCCTCGTCGCGAATGCGCGAGTACATGCTCAGATCCAGCACTTCTGAAGCAGCCGCCAACACGTTTCCCCGAAAGGCTCCGGTCTTAGTTTCTGCAGCGAATGCCGGGCTGAAGATTAAAGCGAACGCAAACGCAGCTCTTCGAGAGGTCATGTGCCTTATCGTAGTTCGATGGGAGTGAACCAGTTGGACTGACGAACTAAAACACGAGTCATGAACTCGCCTTTCGGAGGCAAGCTCCCCACGCCACCCGCGGCGCCATTGATGAGCACCGTTGTGGCATTGAGCGGCACCGGGCGATGCAGTTCCGCTTGAAGCGGATTCTCCCTTATTAAGATCGAGCGGATTTCGTATCGAACAGGAAATGACCGATGATAAAGGAGGGAGTGAGCACATGAGTTCCCATCTTGTTACGCCCGCTGTCACAACACCCATCACTTTCGAAGAATTTCAGCGACGCTACGCAGGAACCGACCAAGCCGTTGAGTATTGGCATGGGGAGGTCGTTAAAAAGGCTGTGCCTACTTGGTTGCACTCCGTTCTGCAAGCCGTTTTGGTCGAGGCGTTAAGGCGTGCCGGCTATAAAACGGGGCCAGAGGTCGACCTGCGTCTTAGCCGTGAGTTTGCGCCGCGGCCGGATGTGATAGCTGGGAGACGTTCCATCGAAACGCGCTATCCCACCCACCCGTCGGAAGTCGAGATTGTTGTCGAGGTGCTCTCACCAGACGACAAAATGCTCGATGTATTTACAAAGTGCAAGGAGTACCTGGCGCTTGGCATCGAGCAGGTGTACGTGGCCGACCCAGAAAGCGAGACGGGCTGGACGTGGAATCGCGACCGCGGGCAACTGGATCGAACGGAAAGCTGGGCGCTTACGAATGGCGTGAGTATTGCACTTGCCGATGTGTGGCGCGAGATGCGCGAGCGGCGCTGACCTCAAAGTGTCGCGTGCCCGCGCTCGCTCACACGCGCTTACGGCAGCTGAAAGCGCCCGGTACTGAGAGTCTTTGCGAGCCACCCCGCGTATGGGAATCCGGAATCAATGAGCGCTAGTTTTTCCTTCTCGATGTTGTACTCGACTCGACGGATAGAAGGCTGAAGATTGTCAAGTAGCAGGTAAGAAGCACGCCGATCGCCATCATAGGGCAAGCTCACGCTGCCCGTATTGGCAACAATGAAATCGCCGACAGCCCGAATGTAGGGGCGATGGATGTGCGCGTAAATGGCCAAGGGACGGTTAAGCGACTTGTAGGCAGACTGCAACTCGGTATCGCTTGCTTCGGGTGATGGTGCGCGCCAGGCAGTATCAGCACCAGCATGCACCAGCGCCAGCTCATCACGAAGGTGAGCCAACGGTAGGCCCCGCAACCACCCTAGCCTTTCGTCACCCAGCAGTTCGCGCGTGACGGCTGCCATTTCCTCGATCTTCGGAAGCAGCGCTTGCAGTCCGGGTGATTGCCGGGCCGCATCCGTTAGCGTCTGTGGATCGAAGAGCATCTGGTCGGCATTGCCAACGACACCACTCCAGCCCAGATCACGTATCTGGTCGACAATCTCCGATGGCGATGCGCCTCCATCGGCCAGATCGCCTCCATGCAGCACCAGATCTGGCGCGGTCTGCCGCAAATCTATCAATACGGCCTCAAACGCGGTCCGATTGCCGTGAATGTCTGAGACGATCGCGATCCGCATCGCGCTAACCGCGAGTCAAACGGAGCAGCGTTACTTCAGGCGGACAGTTGAAACGAATGGGTAGCCCGGAGCAGCCGATGCCGGCGCTGGTATGGCCTTGCAAGTTCTTGTAACGCCAGTGGCCGTATGCATACTCGGCGGGGCACTCGGCATTGTTCCGAATGGAGCCAACGATGGGGAAGCGAATCTGTCCGGCGTGCGTGTGCCCGCACAGGTAGAGGTCCACTGCTAGCTCATCGGCCTGCGCGTAGAGTTCCGGCGTATGCGCGAGCAAAATCTTAAATGCATCGCGAGGCACAATCTCTAACGTTCCAGGCAGATCGTCGCACCGATAATCGAACGGATCATCGATGCCGGCCAGCCAAATCGACTGGCTACCGCGGTGAATCTCAACCGCTTCGTTGACCAGCATACGCAGGCCCATTCCATCAAGACGAAGTGCGATTTCGGCTGCGTCGTGATTGCCCAGAATACCGAAGCAACCATCACGAGAGAGAAGACTCTTGATCACGGGCTCAATCGCCGGGTATATCGCACTGCAAGAGCCGTGATCTTCGAACCGATAGTCGCCTGTGACAACGCAAAGGTCTGGAGAAACGGTCGGAAGCAAACGGGTAAGAACGTCGGTCAAACCCGGTACGCCGTCAATGTGCAGGTCGGAAATGTGCAGCACTGTGTAGCCGTTAAAGGCAGGCGGCAGTTGGGGGAAGCGCAAATCCAGTTCCCGTACGACGGGACGCAAAGCATTTTGCTTGCCCCGACCGTAGACTCCAATTGCAATCAGGCCATTCTTGAGCAACGGCCGCATCCAGTAGCGTTCGTATTTGAACAGCAATGACTTTTTGCGGAGCTTGCGTCCGGTTCGGGCAAACTGTTCTTCACGTTCGAGCCTTGGCCGAAGACGCTCAGCGAGGCTTAGTTTTACAGCGGTGTTCGTCATGTGCAAGTAGGAAGCGTGCACACGACGAGTGCACACCGAAAGTCACCCTAATTATCGCAAGTTCACAGATCGGGTGGCTTCAGATACAGGGCTGCAAGCGGCGGCAGATTGAGAAGGAGCGCGTGGTGGCGTCCGCCCACCTGAACCGGCACAGTATGAATTGCTCCCAGATTGCCGAAACCCGAACCGCCGTAGACCGTGGAGTCGGAGTTCAGGACCTCTTGCCAGGAGCCGCTACGTGGTACGCCTACCAGGTAGTTAGTCTGGCGCACGCCGCTGAAGTTGCAGATCACTAATAAAGAAGCGCCAGTAGCAGGATCTTTGCGCAGGAAAGCGAGCACGTTGCGCTCGGCGTCGCCGCCCTCCAACCACTCAAAACAGGCTGGCGTGGCCTCGCGGTTATGCAGCGCCGGTTGAGTCCGATAGAGGTGGTTCAGGTCACCTAGCAGCAGACGCACGCCGGCATGAGCGGGGTCGTCCAGCAGTCCCCAATCGAGTTCGCCATCGTGGTTCCATTCTTTCCCTTGCCCCAGTTCGCCGCCCATGAAGATCAGCTTCTTACCCGGTTGAGCAAACTGGTAGCAGAACAGCAGCCGCAGCCCGGCCAGCTTCTGCGAAACAGTTCCAGGCATCTTGTTGACGAGCGAGCCTTTGCCGTAAACCACTTCGTCATGAGACAGCGGAAGGAGGAAGTTTTCGTTAAAGGCGTACACCGTGCGAAAGGTCAGCTGGCCGTGATGATACTTGCGATAGGCAGGGTCGCGCGACATGTACTCCAGCGTGTCGTGCATCCAGCCCATATCCCACTTGTAGCCGAAACCCAGGCCGCCCACATACACAGGTCGTGAGACGTTCGGCCACGAAGTAGATTCTTCCGCGAACGTCTGCGTATCGGGAAAGGCCTGATACAGGTGTTCATTCATGAGCCGCAGGAAGGCCACCGCGTCGGTGTTCTCGTTCCCGCCGTACCGGTTCGGCAGCCACTGGCCCGGCTTGCGCGAGTAATCGAGGTACAGCATGGATGCAACCCCGTCGACACGCAAGGCGTCGGCGTGATAAGCGTCCAACCAAAAGAGAGCGCTGCTGAGCAAAAAGCTGCGTACTTCAGGGCGCGCGTAATCGAAGATGAAGCTGTTCCAATCGGGATGAAAGCCGCGGCGCGTATCGGCCGATTCGTACTCGTGAATACCGTCGAAGTAGCCGATGCTGAACTCGTCGGTCGGGAAGTGTGACGGAACCCAATCCAGGATCACCGCGATGCCGTTGGCATGGAACTGATCGATCAGATACATCAGATCCTGGGGCTCGCCATAGCGTCCGGTAGGAGCAAAGTAGCCGGTAATCTGGTAGCCCCATGAGCCATAGAATGGATGCTCCATAACGGGCAGAAACTCAACATGCGTGAAGCCCATTTCCTTCACGTAGGGAATAAGCTCAGCGGCTAATTCGCGATAGCTGAGAAAGTTGCCCTCCGGCGTGCGACGCCAAGACCCGAGGTGAACTTCATAGATAGAGATCGGCGCGTTGAGACTGCTGAGCGCGCCGCGGTTCTTGAGCCACTCGCTGTCGTTCCAGGGGTAGTCGAGCGGGTGAACGATGGAGGCATTGTTTCCTGACCCCGATTCGTTGGCAAAGGCAAAAGGATCGGCTTTGTCGACGTGATAAGCGTTGAGATTCGACTCAATGTGGAACTTGTAGCGAGTGCCCGGCTCAACTCCGCGTAGAAAGCCGTGCCAGATACCGGCATTGGTTTTACGGAGATAGCTCCTTGTGGGCTCCCAGTTGTTGAAGTCGCCAAAAACAGAAACCGACCGCGCATTGGGCGCCCAAACTGCGAACTGGGTGCCGCCCCGTTCGGCTGAGTAGTGAGCACCCAAAACATCGCTCAGCCTGTCGTGCGTACCTTCCTGGAAAAGGTAGAAGTCGCTCTCATTCAGCGCACGGCCTTGTCGGGGCATGCCGCTACTGAACCAGACTCAGGATGCCGCGCAACGGAATACGCACCCAGTCTGGTCGATTGTTCAATTCGTAGGCAACCTCATATAGCGCCTTGTGCAGCAGAAAGGCATCGAGCAACAGACGTCGCTCCTCGGTGGACTGCGGAAGAAAGCTGGCTTCGCCTGCTGCTTCGAAGTAGCCTTTCAGGTAGCTTGCAGTAACCCATGAAGTCCAGAGAGTGGCAGCAGAGTCAATGGCTGCGGGATCGCCGGCCGGCAGCCCGGGCACCTGGCCAAAGAGCGAAGCGAAGCCGGCGTACTGAAAGGAGCGAACCATACCGGCAACGTCCCGCAGGCAAATCGTCTTGTGCCGACGCTCGCTTAGCGGACGCGCAGGCTCGCCTTCAAAGTCGATGATCATGAAGTCGTCGCCGGTATAAAGGACTTGGCCTAAGTGGTAGTCGCCGTGAAAACGAATTCGTTGTGCGCTCACAGCCGAGTTCTTCAATTGGGCAAACCGCTCTCGAACCGTGCTCTCAAGAGAAAGCAATCGAGAGGCGCTCTCAGCGTCGGCATCCCGCAAAGTGCCCCGCTTCAATCGCAGAACGTCGAAAGCGACATCGGCTTGGGCCAACATCTCGCTATGCAGCTTCTCGGCGTCGGCGGAGTTAAACGGTTCCGGCGCAAAATTCGGATCAGTCCCTTCGCTTGCCAGGACAGTATGCATCTCCGCCGTGCGTTTGCCTAGCAGTGCGGCCGCAGTTAAGTACTCGCCGACCAACTCACCAACGGCCGACGGTACAGGTTGCGACATTCTTTCCAGAGGATGGACGGCCGCTGAATCGGCAGCTGAAGCGTCACCGCCTTTGGCGATGGCCCGCCCAAAGTACCCGCCCAATTGGTCGAGTGTGTATTTCCAGGCGTCGCCCTGGTTGCGAATGAACCGTTGCAGAATGCCGGCGGCGTAAGGCGCCTGGTCCAGACGGCTGCGATACTCCAGGGTTCCCAGCACGGCCGGCGTATTGGCAAAGCCATGCTCGGTGAGAAACTTGCCAACTTCAACATCAGGATTGATTCCTGGTTCGACCTTGCGGAAAAGCTTCAGAATGTATTGGTCGCCGAAGATGATGGAAGTATTGCTTTGCTCGGCGCGTGAGACGAAGCTGTCAAGTTCAACGGCCCCGTTTGCTCCCATGTTTTCCGCGACGGACGTGCGACTGGCCAGCAGCGTTCCATTACGGCCCTCAAACGATTGGTTCTCACCGATCGCGTTCAGAATCAAATTGCGAAAGCGGCCGTTGGCAAAGGCGCTATGGATTGTTCCTTTTTTTCCATCGTCGCTATGCAGGTAAGCAAAGGGCTCGGCGCTTTCCGGAATCTGCTCGCCTGAGTCATCTTGTGCGGTCAACGAGACAGGCAGCAGATACTTGTCAGCCTCGCCTTCTGCGTACTCAATCAGCAGCACAAGAAGCCAGGAATCATACTCGGCAAAGGGAACAACATCCTCAATCAAGACGCGAGTGATGGTGCGGGCTTTGGCACGGAACCAGCGCCGGGTTGCGATGAAAGCAGGTAGAAGGTCAGCGAGCTTATCGAGAAGTTCGGAGGTGAGCGGGGCGTGCCATAAAGGTGCTTTTAAAACAGGCAGAGAAGACGAAGAAGAGTTGCCGAGCGATTGAGCGGAAGCCATGTTGTCGATACCGTTACCTAAGAAAGTTAACCGAAGTATTCAAAGTCATTCTCGACGCGCAGCCGGGTGCGAATATGCAGAATGTGCCCCGGCAATTTGAACGGATCCAGCTCTACATAATTGCGGCTGCCGGTCCAGGTATAGCGAGCGCCGGTGACCAGATCGTGCGCCTGAAAAGGCCGATCCTCTTCAATGGCGAACATGTCGAGCGGCAGTTCAACAAATCCTGATTGCTTGTAGTGCGGATCAAGATTCACCACCATCAGTAAGATATTCGAGTTGTCCGCAGAACGCTTGCTGTAACAGATCAGGTTGACGTTATCAGTCGGGTGAAAATCGAGATGTTGGTCGCTCTGCAATGCCTCGTTGCTCTTGCGAATCCGGTTGACGACGCCGATCAACTCGCGCAGGCTATCCGGGCGATCAATCTGCCACTCGCGAATTTGATACTTTTCCGAATCCAGATACTCTTCGCTACCATGCCGGATGGGGCGGCCTTCCAGCAATTCGAATGCTGGTCCATAAATTCCATAGTTGGCGCCCAGCGTTGCAGCTAGCATGAGGCGGATCATGAAGGCGGACCGAAGCTCCGATTGCAGGAACTCGGTGAGGATGTCGGGCGTATTGGGCCACTGATTGGGCCGGAAGAAGTCGCTGACTCCGGTCTTTGTCAGCTCGTTAAAGTACAGCTCCAACTCTTCTTTCCCGTTGCGCCACGGGAAATAAGTGTACGACTGGCTGAAGCCGAGCTTGCCGAGCCGGTACATGATTTTAGGGCGCGTGAAGGCTTCGGAAAGGAACAGGACCTCCGGGTGCTCACGCTTGATTTCCGTGATGCACCACTCCCAAAACGGAAAGGCTTTGGTGTGTGGATTATCAACACGAAAGATAGTAACGCCCTGCTCAATCCAGTAATCGAAGACGCTCTTCAACTCCTGCCACATTCCCCACCAATCCTCTGACTCGAAGTCGAACGGGTAAATGTCCTGATACTTCTTGGGAGGATTCTCAGCGTATTGGATGGTTCCGTCCGGGCGTTTGCGAAACCAGTTCTCATGCTCCTTGACGTAAGGATGGTCAGGCGCGGCCTGGAACGCGATGTCGAGCGCGATTTGAATGCCTAAATCAGACGAACGCTGGACCAGGCGGCGGAAGTCGTCCAGCGTTCCAAGCGCTGGATGGATGGACTTGTGACCGCCCTCGGCTGACCCAATAGCCCAAGGGCTTCCGACGTCCCCTTCCTCCGCGGTGACGGTATTATTTTTGCCTTTGCGAAACTGTGTTCCAATCGGATGAATGGGTGGGAAGTAGACTACATCGAAGCCCATGTCAGCCACGTATGGCAGACGTGCTTCGCAGTCGGCGAACGTGCCATGGCGACCAGGTTCAGGGGAAGCCGATCGGGGAAAGAACTCATACCACGAGCTGAAGCGAGCCCGAACAGGATCAACTACCAGCTCCAGTTCGCGGCTAAAAGCCGAAGCTTCGGAGCGGTCCGGATAAGTCAGGACCAGTTGATTCAGCTGAATATCGATGGCAGCCTGACGATGGGCCTCCTTGTCAGCCTCAGCGTTAAGAAAGTCTCCCGCCCTCTTAAGTGCGTCGCGGTCGTTGCCCGCAGGCGCGCGTTCTGATGCTTTGCGGATGATGGCAGCGCCAATCTGGTAATCGACAGGCGTGTCGGTATCGGCAGCGATGCGCTTCACCAAATCACGACGCCAGGTTTCCCAATGGTCGATCCAGGCGTGGATGGTGTAGCGATAGCGGCCTAACTCGGTAACAGGGAACTCACAGAACCAGCGATCGTTCACCAGGAACTGCATCGGTTTTTCGATCCAGTTTGTTTCCTTTTCATGACGGAAGAGCAGTACGCCGGCCAGTGAGTCATGGCCATCGGTAAAGAGATCCGCCTCGATGCGCACAGTGTCGCCGACCGAGCGTTTTGCGGGGAATCGCCCGCCATCTACTTCCGGATTGATGCCCTCAATAATGACGCGCTGGCGGCCACCTTTCGGAGACGGTGGTTTAGTAAGGGGAATATTTGGTTTTGGGTTAAGTTCGGGCACGGCGGTTTTCCTGGAAGCCATTGTTACTGGGACAAAGGATTGTGCCCTCCGGTTACGCTCCAGCTTGCGAGGACTTGCGCGAGGCAATTAGATCGGCGTAAAGGTCGATGGTCTGTTGAGCGATGGCCGTCCAGCTGAAGGTCTGCTCAACGCGTTTGCGACCGGCCTGTCCAAAGGTCCGGCATTTTTCCTCATCGGCCAGTAACAAGGAAAGCTTCTCGCCTAGGTCGCGGGCGAACTGATCCGGATTTTTGGGAAAGCTCGTTTGCGGGTCTTGCTCGAAGGGCACGAGGTAACCGGTTTGGCCATCCACAACAACCTCTTTGATGCCTCCCGTGGCACTAGCCACAACCGGCGCGCCACAGGCCATGGCTTCCAAGTTAATAATGCCGAACGGCTCGTAGACCGAGGGGCAGCAGAAGACGCGGGCGTGACTGTACAGCTGAATGGCCTCCGGTTTAGTCACCATTTTTTCAAGCCACAGAACGTTGGGGTTGTACCGGTGCGCCTCCTCTACCTTCGCGCGCATTTCGGCGGCAATCTCTGGCGTGTCAGGAGCGCCTGCACACAGAACCACCTGGGTATCAGGCGGCAGATAGCGGATGGCATCCGCCAAATGTGTAACTCCTTTTTGCCGAGTGATGCGGCCCACAAACAAAACGTAAGGCTTGGTGACATCGACTCCGTATTTCTGGAGTGCACTGGTATCGGCGTCGTACTGATATTCATTCAGATCGATGCCGTTGTAGATCACGTGGACGCGCTCGGGCGGTAGCGGGTAAACCCGCAGAATATCTTCTTTGGTTCCGTTAGAGACGGCGATGACGGCGTCGGCGTCAAGTATTGCCGTGCGCTCCATCCACGAACTCATGGCATAGCCGCTGCCCAGCTGTTCGGCTTTCCAGGCGCGCAGGGGTTCCAGGCTGTGGGTAGTCAGGACAAAAGGAATGCCGTACAACTTCTTAGCCAGGTAGCCGGCCATGGAAACATACCAGGTATGCGTGTGGGCGATGTCGATACCAGACAGCGCTTTCACCTGAGTCAGATTGAGGCTGAATGCTTCGAGCGCGCCTTTGAACTTCCCGGTTGTGCCGTCAGTGATTTCGCTCCAGGGCTCGGCGCCACGCACGTGTAGCTTGCCTTCATCGGAACGCTGCTCGCCCCAGCAGTAAACATCGACGTCAATCTGCCGGGCAAGCTCACGGCTGAGGTAATCCACGTGCACACCGGCGCCCCCGTAGATGTGCGGCGGGTACTCGCGTGTAAATAAGCCGACTCGCATCTAGCCTCCAACTCATGCAGCTTACACGAGAGAGTCGGGTAAGAGTTGAACAATCAGTTATTGTGGGCCAAGGTGGAAGCATGAAGGGCGCAAACAATTCCAAACTTCGCGAGGATTTGCGGCAGACTAAGCCGTTTCAATCGGCAGCCCATGAAGCCACCGTCGGTCTGCTGCGAACGGCAGCTCTGATGCGCCATCGCCTGTCGGTCGTCATTGAATGCGAGGGCATCAGTCATGAGCAATACAACGTGCTTCGCATCCTCAGGGGCAGTGAGGGGGGAATGCCCACGCTGGAGGTAGCAGAGCGTCTGATTGAGCCCAACCCAGCCATCACGCGTCTTCTCGACAAATTGGAAAGTAAAGGGCTGATCGCTCGGGAACGTTGCTCGAAGGACCGCCGTCGCGTATTCTGTAGCATCACGCAGAAAGGCCTGCAGGCGCTAGATCGTTTAGATCCGAAAGTGCAAGCAATTGGGGACGGGTTTCTGGCCGGGTTTACTGACCCCGAACTCGCACAACTCTCAGTCTTTCTGGAAAGAGTGCGGCAGAGTGTAACGCGTGAGCCCGCGAAGCTCACATCGCAATCTGCAGCGTGTCCTTTTTAGGAGTCGCACGAATATCGATGCTCAATTCGTGCAACGAATTAGTTGGCATGTAATCTATTAAGGAGTAAAGCACTTGGAGGAGAAGAGACTTGGCCAATATTTTGCACATCGACAGCAGCCCGCGCGGGGAGCGTTCACATTCTAGAAAGCTGACCGCAGACTTCATTGCGGAGTGGTTGGGAAAACACGCAGAAGATCAGGTGACCTACCGAGATCTAGGTACACATCCCGTTCCGCTGGTCAGCGAATCCTGGATCGCGGCGGTGTATACGCCGGAAGAGCAGCGGACTCCGGAGATGAAATCTATACTTCGCATATCGGATGAACTCATTGCCGAGTTGCTGAAGGCCGACGTGATTGCCTTCGGCGTGCCGATGTATAACTTCGGCTTGCCGGCCGGCTTCAAAGCTTATATCGATCAAATCGTTCGGGTCGGACTTACCTTTGACGGCAAGACCGTTCAGGGACTAGTCAAGGGCAAGAAGGTTTACGTTCTGATGAGCGCAGGGTTTCAGTACTCTCCCGGTGGTCCAATGGCTTCTTTCAATCAGGTTGAGCCGTACCTGAAAACCGTTTTAGGATTCATCGGTATCACGGACATTCACTTCGTAGCCGTTGCGACAAATGCCGGAGATGACGTTCTGGAAAAAACGCGCGTGCAGGCAAAAGAGGAAATTAAGAAGCTTGCGGCAGGGGCGTGAGTCGGCCGAGCGCCGATAAGCGGTCGACCCGCATAGACCGTTAGCTGGGCAGCTCCGCATGATATCGTTAATCTAGCGTGCATTTTGACACGGCACTAAATGTCGCGTGGCTGCTGCTAGGGATAGTGGCGCTGACAAGCACGCTTTGTGCTTCCACCGTTGGATCTCTGGGCGGCCAGCGACGACGTACTCATGCATTGAAGCTGCGGCAGATGCCCAAGTGGCTGCAGTTAGTTGGTGTCGCCTCCATTGTCATTGCCCTTTTCCCCTATATATCGGCTAGCGACGATCTGGTTCGCATTGAGAACGCACGGCCGCGGACCCAGCAGCAGGGCTCAGCACCGCATAGCCCAGCGAGCGACTTGTTACGCCTCTATGAAGTGACCGAGGCCCCGCTTGTCGGCCACATTTGCAATTTTGCCGTTACGTTCGTTTTCCTGTGTCTGATTGTCGTTCCGGAAAAGAGTGCGCTGGGTCGAACTGTCCCGGAATCCTCTGGCCGCGGACCGCCATCTGCCTCTCTCGCGCTCACCCTGCGCCCTTAGCGCACCTTTCCATACGTAAATAATTTTGGAGGACTCAATGCAGCGCCCCAGGCGTTTGTATGCGGGTCTCCTGTTAGCTGCCGGATGCTTGGCCCAGACTGCCGCTCCAACTCGGACGCTCACCTGGCAGGAGACCGTTAACGAATTTGAAGCAAATAACCCGACCTTGCTGGCGGGAAAAGTAACCATCGATCAATCCCGTGCAGATGAGGTAACCGCGTACTTGCGGCCGAATCCTAATCTGGGGTTGGCGATAGATCAGATAACGCCGTTCTGGTTGAATAACGGCTCGTACCGGCCATTGACGAATGGATATGAGTACGCCACGCTCGACTATCTGCACGAACGGCGGCACAAGCGCGAATTGCGCCTGCAGAGCGCGCAACGGGCAACCGGAATTGCCATTTCGGACCAGGAGGATCTCAGGCGCACACTGCTCTCGCAAGTGCGCGACGCGTTCCTGCGCGCTGTGCAGGCCAAAGCGATTGAGGCTATCGCGCGGGAGAACATCACGTACTACGACCGGCAAATTGGCATCAATCAGGAGCGATACAAAGTGGGTGCAATTGCCAAAGTTGACTTGCAAAGAGTGGAACTGCAGCGCATTCAGTTTGAATCGGACCTGCTGACGGCGCAAGTAAACCTGCGGACGGCAAAGATCGATTTGCTGGCGTTGCTGCGCGATCGTACTCCTGTCGAGGAGTTTGACGTGAAGGCGGTTTTCGATTTCGCCGAGCCCAGCGTGACGCTGGAAGAATTGCGCAGGGCGGCGCTGGAGACCCGGCCTGACTTGCGAAGCGCGGTGGAAGCGGTAGAGAAAGCACGGACCGATTTCAAACTCGCGGTCGCCAATGGATCGACAGACCCGACCTTCGGGTTCATCGTTTCGCACCAGCCATTTCCACTGCAGACTTATGTCGGGTTATCGGTGAATATACCGCTGCGCATCTTTGATCGCAATCAGGGTGAGAAAGCGCGCACTCACTTGGAGATCGGCCGAAGCCAGCAACTTCAGAGCGCCTCCCAGACGGCAGTTCTACAGGATGTCGATTCGGCCTATGCGACATTGCAAAACACACTCGCACTCCTGCGGCCTTACAAAACGAAGTACCTGCAAGAGGCGCAGGAGATTCGGGCGACCGTCTCGTTCTCCTATGAGAAAGGGGCGACGTCGCTGATCGACTTTATTGATGCGCAGAACCAGTTTCGGGCCACGCAGGTGAACTATTTGAATCTAGTGGGGGCATATCTGTCAGCCGCCAACCAGTTGAATTTGGCAGTGGGACGTGAGGTTATTCATGACTAGCGCGGTCTTTTTAAGAGCGGCTGGAGTGGTGTTGACAACGGTGGTTCTTGCCGGTTGCCATGGCGACCAGAAGGTTGACCCGGCGGCAGCGGCCCCGCCGCAGACCAAGGTGGTCGAAGAATCGGACTTGAATGAAGTAAAGGTCGACCGGCCTTCGCGCTTCAAAATGGTCACGGTAGCTCAGCGGGAAGACGTACCACAGATCAAGGTCACAGGCACGGTTACGCCCGACATTGCAAAGTCAGTTCCCGTAGTCTCGCTGGCATCTGGTCGGGTTGTGGCAGTCAAGGTGCGCCTCGGCGATCAGGTGAAGAAGGGTCAGTTGTTGTTGCAGCTAATGAGCAACGATCTGACCAACAACTTTCAGACTTATCAACAAGCCCAGGCAGATTTAAAGTTGGCACGAACCCAGCTAGAGCGGTCCAAGACCCTCTACGAGCACGGTGCGATTTCGCTGAACGATCTACAAGTAGCCGAAGACACAGAAGAGAAAGCGGATGTCACGGTAAAGGCGTCCGCTCAAACGATTCGAACGCTCGGTGGCGATCCAAATCACAACGATCCGATCTTGAATGTGTATGCGCCAGTGAGCGGAACCCTGATTGAGCAGAATATTGTTACTGCCGGAGCGGTAGGCGGAAGCAATCCGCAGCCGAACCTCTTTACCATTGCTGATTTATCAACTGTATGGGTGGTGTGCGATGTGTATGAGAACGATCTGCCTTTGGTGCGTGTGGGTGACAACGCAGATATCGAGTTAAACGCGTATCCAGGCCAAGCGATTCACGGGCGTATCAGCAACATAGGCGAGGTGCTGGACCCGGCTCTGCGTACGGCAAAGGTTCGCATTCAGGTGAGTAATCCGGGAATGATGCGCGTGGGCATGTTTGTAACGGCAACAATCTACGGGCAGCATGGTCGCGAGTACGCCAGCGTGCCCACAACGGCGGTTGTTCATTTGCATGACCGGGACTGGGTGTTTGTGCCGGGTCAGAACAGCGATTTTAAACGCCAGGAAGTAGTAGGCGGCAAGATAAGCGGAAATGAGGAAGAAGTGCGGTCTGGCTTGAAGCCGGGACAGCAAGTGGTATCGAACGCTCTTGACCTGCAGGCCGAGAGCGACCAGTAAGAAGGTAGAGTTTATGATTCGGGCTTTTGTTGAGTTCTCGCTGAGCAATCGGTTACTGGTGCTGCTGATGGGAGCGGTGCTGCTGGTCTGGGGGGCGTTCAGCTTCAAGAATTTACCTGTTGAAGCCTATCCGGACGTGGCCAATAACTACGTCCAGATCATCACCCAATGGCCAGGACGAGCAGCCGAGGAAGTGGAACAGCAGGTCACCGTGCCGCTTGAGGTAAGCATGGCCGGCATTCCGCACATGAGCGACATCCGCTCCATCTCTGAGTTTGGGTTATCGGTGGTCACCATGACCTATGACGACCATTCGGCCAATGACTGGAACCGGCAAAAGGTGCTGGAACGTCTCTCGGCTGTCACATTGCCGCCCAGCGTACAGCCAACCCTGGGACCTGATTTCAGCCCGGTTGGGCAGCTGTACTGGTACACGGTAAAGAGCACAAACCCGGAATACGACTTGATGGAGTTGAAGTCGCTGCAGGATTGGGTGATCACTCCGCAACTGAAGTCGGTGCCGGACGTGATTGATGTCTCGAGCTTCGGCGGAGTTACCCGCGAGTATCAGGTGCAGCTTGACCCGAACAAGCTGATCTCCTACGGGTTGTCAGTCGGTCAGGTAGAGCAGGCTTTAACTAACAACAATGTGAACGCCGGCGGCAGCTTCATTCAGGAAGGCGAGCAGCAGGTGAACGTTCGTGAAGTGGGGCTGTATCGCGATTCAAAAGACATTGGCAGAACCTTGATCAAGGCGCAGAATGGAACTCCGATTTACCTGAGTTCATTGGGGACGGTAGCGCAAGGGCCAAAGATAAGGCTGGGCCAGATTGCGCGGGCAATCCACAGGAAAGATGGCGCCGTGGTTGACAGCGGCGATGCGGTAGAAGGAATTGTTCTGCTGCGCAAGGGTGCGGATGGGGATGCGATGCTCGCGGCGCTCCACAAGAAAGTGGAGTTTCTGAATCAACACTTTCTGCCGCCCGGCGTAAAGATAGTTCCGTTTCTGGATCGCAGTGATTTGGTGCACCTGACAACACATACTGTGCTGCATAACCTGACCGAAGGCATCGTGCTGGTGGCAGTCATTCTTCTGTTGTTTCTCGGCAACTTGCGGTCGGCTCTCATCGTGGTGCTGACCATTCCGTTTGCCCTGCTGTTTGCATCCATCTGCCTGGACCTGAGCCATGTGCCGGCAAACCTGCTGTCACTGGGCGCTCTGGATTTTGGCATGGTGGTGGATGGTGCTGTGGTGATGATGGAGAACATCGTCCGGCATATGGGCAGTGAAGGTACGCAGAAGACGGCCATGGAGCGTATTCGCGAGGCAGCCAAAGAGGTTCAGCGACCTGTGTTTTACGCAATCGCAATCATCATCACGGCCTACCTGCCAATCTTTACCCTGCAACAGGTGGAGGGACGCCTGTTTCGTCCCATGGCGCTGACAGTAGCTTTCGCCCTGCTGGGAGCGCTGCTGTTCTCGATGTCGATTGCGCCAGTGTTGGCCAGCGTTTTATTCCGCAACAAGATTAAGGAATGGCACAATCCCATACTGGTCTGGTTGACGAACCTGTATCGGAGAGCTCTGGGCTTTACGCTGCACAGGAAAGCGTTTGTACTAATTCCGGTAGTAAGTCTTTTTGTCTTCACTATTTGGTTGTTTGCTGCAGGGCATATCGGTTCGGAGTTTTTGCCGCACTTAGACGAAGGCGCCATCTGGGCCCGGGGAACGCTGGCTCCGAGTACCGGACCGGCAGAGGCCGAGCGAATCATGCACCGGGCGCGACTGGTATTCGATAGCTTTCCTGAGGTAAATCAGGTAGTGAGCCAGATGGGGCGGCCTGATGATGGTACCGACGTGGCGCTATTTGCTAACACCGAATACTTTATCGACCTGAAGAAAAAAGAAGATTGGCGTCCCGTCTTTCACCAGAACAAAGAAGAGCTGATCCAGGCTATGAGTCGGGAGGTAGATAAGATTCCGGGCGCCATCTGGAATTTTTCGCAGCCGATTGCGGACAACATGGAGGAAGCGGTCAGCGGCGTGAAGGGCGAACTGGCCATCAAAGTCTTCGGTACTGATCTGAAGACCCTGGAGGCCAAGGGTGAAGAGATCATAAAAGTGATGAGCACCATCAAAGGTGTTCGTGATCTTGGCCTGTTCCGCGTCATAGGGCAGCCTAACCTAAACATCACCGTTGATCGGGAAAAAGCAAGTCGCTATGGTCTGAACGTCTCTGACATCCAGGACGCGATCGGGACATCGGTGGGCGGCAACGCCGTTGGCAGCGTGCTGCAAGGCGAACAGCGGTACGATCTGGTGGTTCGCTATCTGCCGCAGTATCGAACTACTCCGACAAGCATTGCCGATATCCGGCTACTGGCGCCGTCCGGCGAGCGCGTGTCGCTGGCTCAAGTGACAAATATTGCTACACGCGATGGAGCCTCGCAGATCTATCGCGAAGGCGGCACGCGGTATGTAGCATTGAAGTACAGTGTACGGGGGCGCGATCTGGGTAGCACGGTCGGGGAAGCAATCGAGAAGGTGGGACGTGAAGTAAAGCTCCCGCCCGGCTACCGCTTGGAATGGGCGGGCGAGTACGCGAGCGAACAGCGGGCCAATGCACGGCTCGCAATTATCGTGCCCGTGACCATGGCAGCCATTTTTATGCTGCTCTATTCGATGTTCGGTTCCTTCAAGTGGGCAGCGCTGGTGATGGTAACGGTGGTTCTCGCCCCTATTGGAGGACTGCTGGCTCTGTACTTCACCGGAACGCATTTCAGCGTTTCTTCCGGTATCGGCATGCTGGCGTTATTTGGAGTTTCGGTGCAGACCGGCGTGATCATGATCGAGTACATCAACCAGCTGCGCGCGCACGGCCACCCTGTAGCTGACTCGGCCATTGAAGGGGCAGTGCTGCGCTTGCGTCCCATCCTGATAACAATGTCGGTGGCGACTCTGGGTTTGCTGCCGGCCGCGCTCTCTCGTGGAATTGGGTCCGATTCGCAGCGCCCGTTTGCCATTGTGATCGTTGGTGGATTAAGCGCAACACTTGCCATGAGTATCTTCGTGCTGCCCACGCTGTATGTTTGGATTGCCGGACCCAATGATAAGCTGCCAGCTTATGAATTGGACATCGCAGAGCAGCAGCACTAGGGCCCCTCTCGCTTGAGTCTCCTGGCGTTTCTGTTCCTGCAGACCGCGCTGGTGAATGTAAGCGTAGATGCATCGAAGCCAGTGGGACCAAATGCACCCGTATGGGCGTACTTCGGTTACGACGAGCCCAATTATTCAACAGCTCCGAACGGGCGCAAGTTGCTGGGCGAATTAGCCGGGCTTAGTGCGGGGCCGGTAGCGATCCGGGTACATAATCTGCTCACGAGCGGAGATGGCTCAGCGTCGCTCAAATGGGGTTCCACCAATGTCTACGCCGAAGATGCGCAAGGGCATCCGGTGTATGACTGGCACATAGCTGACGGAATTCTGGACGCGATCGTGAACGCCGGTGCCGAACCGCTGGTGGAGATCGGCTTTATGCCGGAGGCGCTTTCTACACACCCGCAGCCATACCGGCATAAGTTCCCAATGGAGAAGAATGTCTTCACCGGCTGGTCGTATCCGCCCAGAGATTACAGCAAGTGGGGCGAACTGGTGTATCAGTGGAGCCGGCACATCGGCGAACGCTACGGCAGAGCGCGTGCCGCCCACTGGTCTTGGGAAGTGTGGAATGAACCGGACATCCCTTACTGGCATGGCACGCCAGAAGAGTACGACCGTCTTTATGACTTCACCGTGGACGCGGTAAGACGGGCGCTGCCAGGGGCCGTCGTCGGAGGACCAGGAAGCACTGGACCTGCCAATGAGAAAGCGGCTGCCTTTCTCAAGCAGTTTCTGCAGCATTGCGCCCATGGCAAGAACGCGGTCACCGGCGGCTTGGGCGCGCCACTCGACTTCATCAGTTTTCACGCCAAAGGCAATCCGAAGGTGGTGGATGGTCAGCTCAAGATGGGCTTGGCCAAACATCTGCGGGATATGGCAGACGGGTTCGCCATTGTGCGATCGTTTTCACAGTTCCAGGCTCTTCCGATCATCCTGACCGAATCAGACCCTGAGGGCTGCGCTGCCTGCTCGGCACCCCAAAACGCGTATCGCGATGGAACGATGTATGCGGTCTATATGGCGGAGTCCATCAAAGCTACGCGGCAGCTGGCGGAGGAGGCGCACGTCAATCTGAAAGGCTTTCTCACCTGGGCTTTTGAATTCGAGCAGCAGCCGTACTTTGCCGGATTGAGAACGCTGGCAACCAACGGTATCGATCAACCCGTGCTGAATGTCTTGCGGATGGAAGCATTGATGCGTGGCGAAGAGATCCATTCGGAGAGCGACCGGGCAGTGCCGGTGACCAGGATTTTGCAGGAAGGCGTTACCGCTCCAAAGGTGAATAGCTACGCCGCCCGAACTGGCCGCACCATATCCGTGTTGGTTTGGAACTATCAGGATGCAGTCCAATCCACTTCAACGCAGCACGTAAATCTAGAGGTGGCCGGCTTACCAGGCGAAGCACTCCGGCCTTTGCTGACACACTACCGGGTGGATGCGCGCCACAGCAACTCATACACGGCCTGGCAACAGATGGGTTCTCCACAGGCGCCTACGCCGGAGCAGACCACCGAACTGCAACAGGCCGGACAGCTACAGTTATTGGAGTCACCGCACTACATGACGAGCAACGATGGAAAGATTACCTTACAGTTCTCCCTGCCTGAGCAGGGAGTGTCGCTAATACAGATAAGCTGGTGAACCTGTAAGGCTATGGATTTTGCCAACCACCGCCGAGAGCCCGGTAGAGTTGCACGATAGAGAGCAATTCATTCTTGCGCAGTTGAGCTAGTGTCAGTTCGCCGGAAAAGGTGTTGCGCTGCGCGTCCAGAACCTGCAGGAAGCTATCGAGCCCACCTTTGTAGCGAAGAGTGGAAAGCCTGTCGCTGTCCCGCAGCGCTTTGACAAGCAATTCCTCCTGGCTACGTTGTTCCCGGTTCTTCTCGTAGTCAGATAAGGCGCTGGAAACTTCGCCGAAAGCATTCTGAATCGTCTTGCGATAATTCGCCACCGCCTCACGCTGCTGGGCCTGAGTAAGCCGGACAGTATTGCGCAGCTGCCCGGCATTGAAGAGCGGCAGGACTCCCAACGGCGCAATACTCTGGTTGCGCGCTGGGCCCGAAAATAGATCACCCAACGCACGACTCTGCACGCCTAGTAAGCCGGTTAGTGAAATTTGCGGGAAGAATTGCGCCTGCGCCGCACCAATCTGCGCATTGTTGGAAATTAAAACCTGCTCGGCTTGACGGATATCAGGGCGGCGTTCAATCAGATCGGACGGCAAACCGGCTGGAACTTTCTCCGGATCAACCAGATCGATCAGTGGTTTGCCTCGAGGTACGTCGCCGGGATTTTGGCCCAGCAGTATGTTCAGCTGGTTTTCCGTGTCGGCAAGAGCACGTTCGGTGGCAGCGATCTGGGCCGTTGCTGCGTAAAGAATCTGCTCCGCTTGCCGAACATCGAGAGCCGTTACGACACCCCGTTCTCTGCGGAGGTTCGTCAGTCGAAGACCGTTCTCTCCAATCTCCCGCTCCCTTCGGCTGATATCAAGCTCCAGGTCCAGTTCGCGAAGAGTAAGGTAAGTGGTAATCACATCAGCAACAAGGGAGGCAAGCACGGCATGGCGAGCCTCCTCTTGCGCCAGATACTGTGCGCGCGCTGACTCAGTGAGACGACGTATTCGGCCCCAGATGTCCACCTCCCACGAGACGTTGATGCCCGCGCTCGTATAGCTGGAGGCTAGATTCAGGCCTGGTGGAATGAAGGTACTAGCGCCGATACTGGAGCCCCGCTGCGCCTCGAACCCACCGGATGCGGAGAGATTCGGATAAAGCTGAGATCGCGTTATGCCGAGTTGTGCCCGCGACTCCAACACCCGCTGAGTAGCTGCCTGCACGTCATAGCTCTGACGAAGCGCTGTTTTCACCAGATCGGTAATCACCGGATCATGAAAGAGTTGAGAAAAC
Organism: uncultured Bryobacteraceae bacterium; assembly: GCA_964248405.1. Classification (GTDB taxonomy): domain Bacteria; phylum Acidobacteriota; class Terriglobia; order Bryobacterales; family Bryobacteraceae; genus Bog-105. The sequence goes on along the minus strand of CAXTYH010000006.1, from coordinate 65,034 downwards.
GCCACATCGGCAAGCGAACCCTTGTCGGGTGCTTCGGTAATCTTCACCGGTTGCCGATACTGCGCTGGCGCGTTCACGGCTGGCCGGTGGTAATTTGGCCCGATTGCGCAGCCGGTAAGCAAGGCGAAGGCGAGAGTAACTGCAATAGCGCCGCGCATTAGTCGCCACTCCCCACCGAGATCGGTTCATGTACCGGCGGCGCCCCTTGGGCTTTGGCAGGTGCAGCCTTGACGCCACGTGATGCAATGCGGCTCACCACAACGTATAAAACAGGAACAATAAAGATGGCCAGTAACGTAGCCGCCAGCATGCCGCTGAATACCGTAGTGCCCAGCGCTCGCCGTGCTCCTGCGCCCGCCCCCACCGCAATCACAAGTGGCAGAACGCCCAGAATGAAAGCGAACGAGGTCATCAGAATCGGTCGAAGCCGCAGCTTGGCCGCTTCCATAGCGGCCTCTTTGATCGACATCCCCTCTTCGCGCCGGAGCTTGGCAAATTCGACGATCAGAATGGCATTCTTGGCTGCCAGCCCGATCAGCGTGACAATGCCAATCTGGGTGTAAACGTCATAGGAATACTTGCGCGAGAACACACCGAGCAGCGCACCGAAGATGCCCAGCGGCACCGACAGGATCACAGCAAACGGGATCGACCAGCTTTCATAGAGCGCTGCCAAAAACAGAAACACCAGAACGGCGGCAAGACCAAACGTGTAGCCCTCCTTGCCCTCGGATAATTTCTGCTGGTAAACGGTGCCGGTCCACTCGTAGCTGAAACCGGCGGGCAACTGCTGTGCAAGAGATTCCATTGCCGCGGCAGCCTGTCCCGAACTGTAGCCAGGAGCAGCCGTGCCGAGAAGCTTCACTGCTCGATAACGGTTATAACGGAAGATCACTTCCGGTCCCACCACCGATGTGGTCTTCACCAACGTGCTGAGCGGCACCATATCGCCGGTAGCGCTTCGGACATAAAAGCGCCTGATGTCGGAAGGCTCACGGCGAAACTCGGGATCAGCTTGCAGGTACACACGCCAGGTACGTCCGAAGCGGTTAAAGTCGTTCACATACAAGCCGCCCAGAAAGCTCTGCAAAGCATCGTAGACGTCGCTGATTGGTACTCCCAGCGTTTCCGCTTTGTCGCGATCAAGCTCGACCTTAATCTGGGGCACCGTGTTGCGAAATGTGCTGATAACGCTACCCAGCTCCGGGCGTGTTCGGGCAGCTGCGACCAATTGATCAGCCACAGCCGCAAGCGAATCTACCGAACCGTTCGCCCGGTCCTCCAGCATGAACTCGAAACCGTTGGAGGTGCCAAGGCCCAGGATCGGGGGCAGACCGAAGGCGAACGTAAAGCCGTCTTTAATAGCGTAGTATCGCTGCTGTACAGCGCCTAGAATGCTGGTGAACTGAACGTCTTTCTTCTTGCGTTCCTCCCAGGGCTGAAGCGTCGCGAACACTGTACTGACGTTGGAATTATTGGTCGAAGTAGGAATGTCGAGGCCGCCGATCAACGAGGTATCGTGAACTCCCTTCGTCGTTTGAAGAACATTCTCCACCTGCTTGCTGACAGCCAGATTGCGGGCCACCGAGGCGCCGTCGGGCAGGCGAACAGCCGAGATGAAGACACCTTGATCTTCGTTCGGCAGAAAGCCGCCAGGCAGTACTTTAAAGAGCGTCCCCGTGCAGATGTAAACGGCCAGCAGGCCGGCGAGTGCAAACAGGCTCTTTCGTATCAGGAATCGGACGCCGACAAGATACTTATTGGTAGTCCATTCAAAGCCCTGGTTGAATTTGCCGAATGCCCTGTTCAGCAATCCTCTGCTCTCGCTCTTTGGCTTCAGCAGCAAAGCACTTAGTGCCGGGCTCAGAGACAGAGCATTGAATGCCGAGATGAGAACTGAGACCGCGATGGTCAACGCAAACTGCCGGTAGATCTGACCGCTGATTCCACCTAAGAAGGCAACCGGGATGAATACAGCTGCCAGGATAGCTGCAATGGCAACTACCGGCCCCGAAACCTCGTCAAGCGCATGAATTGTAGCCTCTTTCGGCTTCATGCCTCGATCAATGTTGAGTTGAACAGCTTCCACAACTACGATGGCGTCGTCGACTACGATGCCGATGGCAAGCACAAGTCCGAAAAGACTGGTTGTGTTGATGGAGAATCCGAGTACCGGAAACAGCGCAAAGGTTCCGATAACGGCAACCGGCACAGTAAGAAGCGGAATCAACGTTGCACGCCAGTTTTGGAGGAAGATGAAGACCACCACGATCACCAGCAAGATGGCTTCAAAAAGCGTCTGGAGCACCTCGCTGATGGAGGCGGTAACGAAGCGCGTGGAATCGTAGGGAATGGCGTATTCCAAACCAGCCGGAAAGTCCTTCTTGGATTCCTGCAACAGCTTGGTTACCCTACGCTGCGTGTCAACCGCGTTGGCGCCGGGCGACAGATAAACAATGATGAAGCTGGCATCGCGCCGATTCCAGTAGCTGAAATTGGAGTAGTCCTGCGCTCCTAATTGGACGTGCCCGATATCTTTAATGCGCAGAAGCGAGCCATCGGGCTGAGCCCGGATAATGATGTCGGAGAACTGCTTGGGTGTCGTAAAACGACCGGTCGCGTTCACCGGATACTGATAGTCAGCGCCCTGCGGAATAGGCGGCTGGCCCAGCGATCCAGCAGGATTCTGCCGATTCTGAACTTGAATAGCGTTGTTCACGTCGGTGGCAGTCAAACCCAGCTGAGCCATCTTGTCCGGGTTCACCCAGACGCGCATACTGTAGTTTTGCTGCCCGCCTAGAACGCTGTTACCAACCCCAGGAAGGCTGCCGATCTTATCGACCAGGTTGATGGTGGCGTAGTTGTTCAGAAACAGCGCATCGTACCGGTTGTCCGGCGAAGTCAGAGCGACAAAGAGCAGGAAGGAGGACGATACTTTCTTGGTCGTAACGCCAACACGCTGCACTTCCTGGGGTAGCAACGGAAGCGCCGTGCTCACTTTGTTCTGTACCTTGACGGTTGCCAAATCGGGGTCAGTACCCAGTTCGAAAGTAACGTCAATGGTCAGTGTTCCATTGTTGGAGGCACGGGCAAAGTAGTACAGCATGCCGTCCAAACCAGTGAGTTGTTGCTCTATGGGCTGGGAGACGGTCTTCTCCAAGTCGGTCGCATTGCCGCCCTGGTAAACCGCGGTAATCTGCACCACCGGGGGCACCACTTCCGGGTACGTGGCAATTGGGAGGCCGGGTATGATGACCGCGCCCAGCAGCACGATGACAATCGCGATGACAATGGCGAAAACGGGACGTTCAATAAAAAAGCGCGCCATGACTGTTAGCTCTTCTCCTGGGCAGGCCCAGCGCCGGCGGCGGGTTTGTATAGGGATGGCTGAACAGGTGAGCCCGGTCGCACTTTCTGGACGCCCTCGACAATTACTCTGTCCCCCGGCTTCAGACCCTGTGTGACGATCCAGCCGTCGCCGACGCGTTCCCCAGTCACGATGCCGCGGACCTGAGCCTTGTCGCCAGGTCCCACAGTAAATACCGACTGCATACTTTGCAATTCCTGCACGGCACGCTGCGGAACAACAATTACTCCTTTGGCGTCGCGCGTCTGCAAGCGAACCGTGCCGAACTGCCCGGGCAGAATGATATGTTCAGGGTTCGGAAACGTGCCCTGTACTTCCAGTGTTCCGGTTTTCGGATCCACCTGATTCAACGTGTCCTTGATCTGGCCTGGATGAGGATACACAACTCCATCAGCCAGCACCAGGCGCAAGGGATTTTGTCCAGTACGCTGCCGCTCCTTTGAGTTTCGATACTCCAGGTATTCGGCCTCGCTGATTTTGAAGCGAACCCAAATTGGGTCGAGCGGAACAATGTTGGTGAGAGGATTTGTTGAGGTTTTCGAAACCAGCCCGCCGACCTGAATGAGACTGTCGCCGACACGTCCGGAAATGGGCGCGGTCACCGTGGCATAGCCAAGGTTGAGATTCGCCGTCTGCAGAAGAGCCTTGTTGGACTGAACCTGCGCGGCAACCGAATCGATATTGGTCCGCACCTGCAGGCGAGTCTGATCAACGCTCGCTTTCAGCGCTGCCACATTGGCTTTGTTGGCCTGGAGGGATGCGTTCGCATTGTCGAGATCCTGCTGGGAAGCAGCTTCCTGACTCACCAGCGGCTTCAGGCGATCAACATCCTGCTGCGCTTTCGCGAGATTGGCTGTTGCCTGGGCCAGGTTGGCCTCCGCTTGGATCAGCGCGACCTGCTTTTTGGCGAACTCCAGGTTCGCTTCCCCCTGATTGACATCGGCTTGAGCTTTGGCGACCTCAGCAGCGTACGGTCGCTGATCCAGGATGTAAAGCACCTGACCCTTTTTGACGTCAGCGCCCACTTGGAACAGTCGCTTCTCTATGTATCCATCCACGCGCCCGCGCACTTCCACCATGTCGCGCGCAAAGGTCTGGGCCGAGATTTCCTCGTAGATCGGAACATCCTGCGCTTTTACCTCAATAACAGCCACCGGGGGCGGCGGCAATGCCATCGGGCTTTGTGCCTTTGATGTGGATTGGCAACTAACCGCCCCGAAACAGGCCGTAATTAGAAGAATTACCAGTGTGAACCGGCGAATATACAAATAGTTCATAACTTAACCATCATCGATTGGAAGCACCAACCCCGGTGCAGGACTCGAAAATTTTAAGTCAGGTCGGCCTATACTGCCATATGCGGCGTCTTGTTCTCCTTACCTCGCTCATAGCTACGGGACCGCTTTGGAGCTTTGAGGCTCCAGCTCCCAAGATCACGGTTAGCTTTCCCACTTCCCGCTCGGCGAAGCCCTTGGACGGTCGCCTGCTGCTCCTTCTGTCGAACGATCCCAGTGAGGAGCCGCGCATGCAGATCAACGATACGCCCCGTTCGCAGATTATTTTCGGCATGACTGTGGACGGCTGGAAGCCCGGAGAGCCGCTCACGGTCGGCGATAGAGCTCAAGGGTATCCAATGGCGAAGCTTCGGGATGTGCCGCCGGGTGACTACACAGTGCAAGCCGTACTGAATGTATACGAAACATTTCACCGGTCGGACGGCAAGGTCGTGAAACTGGCTCCCGACCGGGGCGAAGGCCAGCACTGGAACATTGCGCCCGGTAACCTGTTTTCCAAGCCGCGCCTGGTGCGCATTGGCGGTTCATCGCCCGAGATCAGCATCTCTTTGGAGGACGTGATCCCGCCCATCTCTCGGGAGTCCGATACGAAATACGTTCGTCACATCCGGATTCAGTCCAACTTGTTAACAAAGTTCTGGGGCCGCCCTGTTTATCTTGCTGCCGTCGTGCTGGTGCCGGAAGGCTTTGACACGCACACGCAAGCGCACTATCCACTCATCATCTTTCACGACCATTTCGTTACCGGCTTTAACGATTTCCGCGACACGCCGCCCGACCCTAACCTGAAGCCCGACTACTCAGACCGCTTTCACCTCAAAGGCTATAACCGTATTCAGCAGGAGGAGGCCTACAAGAATTTTCAAGCGTGGGTTGCGCCGAATGCCCCGCGGGTACTTATTGTGAAGCTGCAGCATGCCAACCCGTTCTATGACGATTCGTATGCGGTGAACTCGGCGAATTTAGGCCCTTACGGAGATGCAATTGAGACGGAGCTAGTCCCGGCGATAGAGCGCCAGTTCCGGGGTCTCGGTCAAGGCTGGGCACGCTTTGTCTATGGCGGTTCAACCGGCGGGTGGGAATCGCTTGCGGTACAGATGTTCTATCCCGACCATTACAACGGTGCGTTCGCAGCCTGCCCTGACCCGGTCGACTTTCATGCCTACATGACCGCCGATCTCTACGGGCAGGACAACCTGTTCTACCTGCAAGGGGCGAATAAGAAGGTAGAACAGCCGGCCATGCGCGACTATCTGGGGCATACGCTGATTTCTATGCGCGACAACGTCGCTTACGAAGCAGCGCTGGGGGATCACGGCCGGTCAGGTGAGCAGTTCGACATCTGGCAGGCGGTCTACTCTCCTACCGCCGAGGACGGGTACCCCCAGCCCATCTTCGACAAGCAGACCGGCGCCATTGATCACCAGACTGCTGAGTACTGGCGTCAGCACTATGACTTGAACGCGATTCTGCAGAAGAACTGGATGGAACTCGGGCCGAAGCTGCAAGGCAAAATTCATCTTTACGTTGGCTCTGACGATACCTACTTCCTGAACAATGCCGTCTACCTGATGGAAGACTTTCTCAAAGAGACCGGTACGCCGGGACATGGCGTGCCCTACGGAGGTGAAGTTCGATACGGCCCCCGTGCCGAGCATTGTTGGAACGGAGATCCTAAGGAACCGAACTGGTACTCCCGGCTTCACTATAACCAGATGTATCTGCCGCAGATCCTAAAGCGGATTCGAGAGACAGCCCCGTCGGGAGCGGATCTTACCAGTTGGGTCTACTAGGGGCGGTGCGAGAGCGCCAGCATCACCCGTTCCGTCAATTCCTCGATCATCAAAGGCATGGCCCGGTCCAGCGCCAGCGTGACAGCAGCTTGAATGCTATGCCGATCTACCGAGGGCTTTCCATCGGTAGCGACCGGCTGACGGCTTCGAGTTTGCTCCAGCAATTTGCCCACCGCCCCTAGCAGCAGCGATGCTTCATAGGGCTTGCGCAGAATCAAGTCGGCGCCCGCATTCTTGGCGTCTTGCTCATCGAACTCATCGATAGGCGCCGCAGCGAAGATGATGCCGATGTGGCTGTACTGCCGCTGGGAACGCAGGAAGCGCGCCAGGTCGAAGCCGCTTCGCCCCGGCAAGTACACATCGGTCAACAGAATGTCCGGGTTAACGTCCGGCAGGCGGCGCAAGGCAATAGCGCCGTCGGTGACGCTGACGACTTCGATGCCTTGACTGGTAAGGATTTGTTCGGCCAAGCGGAGCGCCTGCGGGCTGTCATCGGCCAGCAGTATCCGGCTCATTGCTGGGTAGGAGGCGCTGATGCAGGCGTGGCCGATCCCCCGGTTGAAGGAACCGCCGCCTGTGCTGAAGGCTGGCTCGCTGCGGTATTGGCCGGCTCGCCCTCCTTCTTCTTCTTCTTTTTATCCAACTTGGCCTGCTTCTTGGCCTGCTGCTCGCGCAGCTTCTTCAGGTCGGCATCGCGGTTAGTGGGAAGCGGTTGCTGCACCGCCGCAGCCGTGTCGGGCTTGGCTGCTGCGCCAGTCGCTCCTGCGGCTCCTGCCTCTGTGGCCGCGCCCGTTCCGGTTCCCGCAGCCGGTGCATTTGCTTCGGTCCGCGCGTCAGGACGTGTCTCCAAAGCGCTGTTACTGCCTACCTGAGTGGCCGAGACATCAGTTGTGCCCGTGCTGGCCGGCTCCGTATTTACCGGCACCGGAATAGAGGCTGGAATCGTCGCTTTCGGCGCCGTCATAGTGGGCTGGCCCTGGCTCGCAGCATGGCTCACGTCCGGCGTACCCCCTAGGACCCTTGTCGTCCTCGCCAGCAATCCCGGCTTCTTGTAGGCAGCTTCTTCGGCTTTTCCGCGAGCCACAGCCGCCGGATCTGGATTCGGAACCGGCATTTCCATGTCCTCCAGACGCAGCTTGGCCTGGTCCGCTCGCGGGCTCGTTGGATAATCCCGAACAACTTTGGCGAACTGCTCTCCCGCCTGCTTGCGGAATCGCGGACCCATCTTGGAGTACGAGTCCCCGGCTTCATAAAGCGATTCGCCTGACTTGCTGTACAGCGGGTACTGATCCACCAACGCCGTCAACCGGTTCGCCGCCGCGGGATTCATGTCCCGACGCCAGTAAAAGTTTCCGACCACAAATTCATGCTCGCCCAGGCTCTCTTGAATCTTCAGCAGCTTCTGCGTCGCCGAAGGGACAAACTTGCTGTTTGGATACTGCTGGATCAGAGAGCGGCACTCGGTCTCGGCACGCAGGGTTTGCGTCCAATCGCGATCGCTCTTGTCCATCTGCCGGAAGTGGATCTCGCAGATACGATTCTGCGCCTCGGCCGACTCCTCCATCTGCGGATAAAACAGTTCGAAGTCTTTGTACTCAGCCTCGGCCTGCGCCATCCCGTTCGGTCCAGCTTCGCGAAACCATGAATCGGCGATGGCCAGCTTAGCCTTGGCCATGTATTCACTAGACTCATACGTGTTCATCAGCGTTTGCAGCGAGATCCGAGCTACTTCGTAACGCCCATGCTCGATGTCGTTGATTGCCTGATCGAACAGCACTTTGTCCGGCTGCTGCGTATTTTTCGTGATTGGCGTCTCGTACTTCTTATGGATGCACGAGGAGAGCAGGCCGAGCGACAGGGCCGCGAACAGAACCTGCTTCGGCACAACAAGCTGACAAAATCCCATGTAGTTACTTAAACCTTGATCGAAATTGCTTCTTCGGCCAGCCGCTTCATTGCGCGCAGTGCCTGGGCCGGCTGGTCTGCCCCAAACACAGACGAGCCCGCCACCACCCAATCTACCCCTGCCTTTGCCACTTCCGCAACATTGTCCACCCCAACACCCCCATCAATCTCCAGCAGAAAGGGAAGCTGACGTTCTTCGCGCACACGCGCCAGTTGGCGTACTTTGTCCAATGAACGCGGAATAAACTTCTGACCACCAAAGCCCGGGTTGACGCTCATCACCAGCACGTAGTCGACGAAATCCAGCACATTGTCCAGTAGAAAAACTGATGTTGCCGGGTTGATGACGACGCCCGCGCGCGCCCCGTGATCCTGAATCATATGCAGCGTGCGGTGGAGGTTCCGGCACGCCTCATAATGAACGCTGACACAATCAGCTCCCGCTTTAATGAATATCGGCGCGTATGTGTCGGGATCTTCAATCATCAGATGGTGGTCCATCTTGAGCTTCGGGAAGCGCTGCCGCAGGGCCGTAGTGATGGGCGGTCCCATCGTAAAATTCGGAACAAAGTGTCCGTCCATAATATCGACATGGATCATCTCTGCGCCGCCATCTTGAACGGCAGTGACCGAATCGCCCAAACGCGTAAAGTCGGAAGCCAAAATAGACGGGACAATGAGGGGCACCGCTTCATTGTCCAACAGGTTGGTGTTGGCCCAGCGGGTTCGAGGAAATCAGATGGCAAAAACAGCTCCATAGAAACCGTCGCCCGGGTCGCGCCCGGGAATCCGCCAACTCTCGCTCAAAAGCTTCACTCGGGTCGAAGAAGGCATGACTGGCGGCTGGGATAAAACGGTTTGCACCACATCCTCGTTCTCCTCGCGCTCCAACGAACAGGTGGCGTAGAGCAGTTTGCCTCCAGGGGCCAGTAGAGGAAGCGCACGCCTGATTAATTCGACCTGCCGCCTTGCAAATCCCGCCAACTCGGCTGGTTGGACGCGCCACTTTATTTCGGGGTTGCGCCCGATTGTTCCAGTCCCGGAACATGGTGCGTCGATAAAGATTCGGTCAAAGCAGCGGGAAAAGGGCAGAGCGTCGGCTCCATTCAAGACCAGCCGCGGGCAGACCGGCGGCATCTCGCGCAATCGCGAGAAGCTGATGTCGCACGCAACTGCAAGCCGCAGCGGTGTCTCGAGAGCCTGAACGGTCTTGTTGCCCGGTGCAGCACAGAGATCGAGATAGGCATGTCCGGGCTGCAGATCCAGCGCGGCGAGAACCGCTTGTGAGCCGATATCGTGCAGCCGGAGGGGTGGTCCCGTCTGCCCGTCGGCGCGATTATCGCCTTCCTCGCCCACCTGAAAGCAGCCGGGCACGGCGGTCTCCCTCAAATCCAGGCCGGCCGGCAGACCCGTTCCTTCTCGCACTCGTACGTAGCGTAGTGGTTCTTCCAGAAATGCGCGCGCTATGGCGTGGGCCGATTCCTTTCCAAAGTGCTCCTCCCAGCGTGTCAGCAGCCAGTTGGGGCACGACAGTTCCGTGGCCCGATCCGGCCACAGTACCGGGTCACGATTCACCTTGCGCAGAACCGCATTGGTCAGGCCCGCAGCTGCACGCTTGACCCGCTTGACCAGTTCGACCGTTTCGTGTACTGCGGCATGCGGCGGGATGCGCTGCAAATAACGCAACTGAAAGATGGCGGTACGCAACGCCTGCCTTAGTTGCCCATCAAGGTCGGCCGCTGCCCGCCCACTGTACACATAGATCAGGTAATCCAGTTGCCCCTGAAAACGCAGCGTGCCGAACACAATCTGCGCTGCCAAACCTGCATCGCGGGAGGAAAGCTGACCCGTTCGCGCCCGCAGTGTGTCGGACGCATACTGGCCTTCTGCCACTGCGCTCAGCACCTCAAATGCAGCTTGCCGGGCTGGTGAAATTCGACTGGAGAATTGTTGAGTCACAGAGGGGTGAATTTTCTTCTAAACCTTATAGAACAACGCGGTACGGGCATTTCTGATGTTTACGAGATTCCGGAGCGCGTGTTAGCATGCTAATTAGCCTCCAGGGGAGATGTTGTTCCCTGCGAGGTACGCCTCGCAACTTCCCTCAACGGAGCATAAATAACTTTACTAATGAGCTTTACCGTTTTCCTCGGAAATCTCCCAACCTGGGTGACCAAGGACGATATCAAATCGTGGCTTGCGTCTGAAAATCTTGTCGCTGACGATGTTAAAGTCATCCGCAATCCTGAGACCCAAGAGTCCAAAGGATTCGCCTTTATCGAATCACCAAACCAGGAGGAGATGAATTCCATCATCCGACGGTTTGATCGCGCTCCTCTTGAGGATCGCCTCCTTCGTGCTAATCCAGCCCAGCCACCGAAATCCGGCAAAGGTGCTCTTAGACCAAGCGCTCCTCCTCCTGCGGCAGAGTTTACACGGCGTCCTCCCACTGCCTCATCTCCTGCCGCTTCTTCTAACGGAAATGGAACGGCAAACGGCCAAGTGCGTAAACCAATCAATGGACGTCCTGCTCGCAATACTCAAGGTGGCCGGCAAAGTGCCTTTGCCGAAGAACTGGCGAAGGCTCTTTAACGCTGATCTTTCGACATGCACCGGGATTCGGCTCGCTTCCAGCTGCCAAACTCCGGGCTTTTTGTTCCGTACCCTCCTTCCTGTTGCCTGGCTGTTCACTTTCTTAATTTATCGATTTCGCCGGATCGCCTGCAGACTTAATGCCTCTCTCCGTACTAAGTCTGCAGGCCGATTCGTGCAGGAAGCTTCAACTTGACCCGTTCAAATTGGGATACTCTTCTTCTTCGAATCGGCTTCGTTGCCCTTCTCGGAATCATTGCCGGCTTCTTTCAGCCGTTCGGCCTTTCTCATTTGGTAGCCGCCGGGAGCGGAGTCGTGCTCGGTCTTGCCATCAACGCTCTGGAACTGCGCGTCCGGCAGGCTCGACTCACCAGCATCGTAGGGGCCTGTCTCGGGTCACTGCTCGGTGGGCTGATCGGGCTCTTGTTTGTTTCGCTTCTCAATCCAGCGCTGTTTGTAGCCGACCAAACTGCACAATTTTTCCGGCTACTCGTCCCGCTGCTTGCTGGCTTCCTCGGCCTCCTAGTCGGACTCGCCAAATCTGACCTGATCGACCTGAGTGCGCTTGGTCTCTTCTCCAAGAACGTCAGCACCGAATCGAGCAACTTGAAGCTTCTCGATACCAGCGTCTTGATTGACGGTCGCATCGCCGACATCGCGGATACCGGTTTCCTGGATGGGGAGCTGATCGTACCCGAGTTTGTCCTTCATGAGCTCCAATTGGTAGCCGACTCTTCCGACTCAGCTAAGCGTAACCGCGGCCGTCGCGGATTGGACATTGTCAGCCGACTGCAGAAAACAAACGGCATCACGGTGCAGGTAACGCCGCTGGATTTCCCAGCTGTGCGCGAAGTCGATCTGAAGTTAATCGAAGCCGCTAAAGCTCGTCGCGCCAAGATTGTTACCAACGACTTCAACCTCAACAAACTTGCCCAGGTGCAAGGCTTGGCCGTCCTGAACATTAATGAATTGGCTAATGCACTGCGGCCAGTGGTCCTGCCTGGCGAGAGCATGCGTGTCTTCATCTCAAAAGAGGGCAAAGAGCCCAATCAGGGTGTCGCCTACCTGGACGACGGCACAATGGTGGTGGTGGACAACGCGCGCCGCCATATCTCGCGAACGCTCGACGTGACGGTGACCAGTGTTCTGCAGACGACCGCTGGGAAGATGATCTTCGGCCGGTACGATGAGCGCGGTCACCATCCTCCCGAGACACGCACATTCGCCGCAGGCTCACCGGGCACCGGCTGATCTCTACGGAATGGGCGAACTGGGAATGCTCCAGTAACCCGGTCGGGCTCGTACCCTATCCTGACTCTGGTCCTTCACCTGTATGGCAATCCGATGAAAGCTGGGAATTGGCTCACTCGCGGGCGTGAAGGCCAGCAGATAGCGGCTATGCATGTCGCTTCCTAAGCTGATCAGATTGTTCTCCAGTTTGCTTTTGGTCTCGAAGCCCGCAACAGAGCCGCCGCTCGCCTTGGTTAATGCTTCCACGGTGTTTGTTTTGCCAAGACGGGCCGCCTGCTTGACGCCTTCCAGGTAGCCGCCGTTTGCCGCCGGCTGGTACTCACTGGCTTTGGTAGTGAATGCGGTCAGGAAAGCCGAGTAGGTCAGCGCATAGACTGTTACGCCGTTATGCGACAGACGCCGCAGAACATCATTAAGTTTGGCCTTGCTTCCCCGATCGCGATTCTGGCCAATAATCAGAATGCTCTGCCGTTCGCCGGCCGGTCGTGCCTTCAGTAGGTCCAGCGCGGCAACCACAGCATCAAGCAAGCGCGCATCGGCTTCTTCACTCGCCTCCAAAGTGCGGAACGCCCCGGTCACTTTGTCCGGATCGTCCGTAAACTCCTGGCGCACAGTAATCTTTTCGTCATAGCTTAGAACCGCTGCTGTGCCCCCTGAGCCCGTCACTGCTCCCGGAATCATGGCGCCGACTTTCCGAATCTTGCCCAGAGCTGACCGGGCGAAATCGCTCGTCTGGATCAAGACCGCCAGGGCCACCGGAGCCGCGACCACATCGTTAACATCCACCGTCGCAGAACGTGGCTGTCCGTTATCGAGCAGGAGAAAATCAGCAGGCTTCAAACCGGAGATGGGGTGCCCTTTGGCATCCTCAACGCTGACTGGTATTACTTGAAGCGGAACCGTGGTCCGCACTGTTGGTTCCTGCCCGAACGAACTAGCAACAGCGAGTAAGCCAAGGACAAACGTAGAAGTCCGCAATTGGTTCACTGACGTTTGCAGCGCCAAAGTGGTTCCGGACAAGACGAGGGACTAATCGCTTGGGTACCTATCCGGCTCTTACCTACAAAATCCCAAGCTTGCGTAATATGAACGCGCCGTTGGTATGGGGTGAAGGGCCATCTCGCAGTCGGTAATCGAATGTCATCGCTTCACCTGTAATTTGGTCAATGAAGTGAAGATTCTTTGCAGTTGATGGTTGAGAATCCACAAGCTCAGAGAGGGCAAGGTCGTGGGTGGTAAGGAATCCAGAAGCGTTGATTTTTAGTAAGTGCGTAATTACTCCAACTGTGCCGGCTCTACGATCCTCGGAGTTCGTTCCACTGAATAGCTCGTCGAACAAAAAAAGCACAGGCTCCTGCTCAGCTCGATCCATAACTTGCTTCACGAGCGACACCTCAGCGAAGAATCGAGATTTTCCACCCGTGAGGGAGTCCAGCACGCGCATGCTGGTGGCGATCGAAAAGACAGACATCCGTAACGATGCTGCGCATACAGGCGCACCGGCGCGGGCGAGAACGTAGTTAATCCCAATAGCTCGAAGATAGGTGCTCTTGCCGGACATATTCGATCCACTTACGACTAAGAGCCGGTTGTGATCGTCGATTCTAACTGAGTTTCGAACGCAGACAGCGCTGTCGATCAACGGGTGCCCTAACAAGTCAGCCACGAACACGGCTGTCGATGTCTTTTCAGAAGCGAAAGATGGAAAGGGGTATTCAGAGTGCTCGAAAGCGTATGCCGCTAAAGAAGTCAGCCCTTCCAATTCGCCCAGCGCAGCAGTCATGGTCGCAAGATCGCGGCCAAATGCGATGCGTTGTTTCTCAACTGCCATGGCAAGCAGCACTACCCAAAACGAAACATAGGAGAAGTAAGTGAAAGCCGGATCTCGATGCCATCGCATAAGCCGAATTAGGCGCAGCAATCTCCGTTGACAACGGTGAGTGAGAAGGCGAAATGAGCGGGTCGACTCTTGAAGCAGGCTGCATTGAAACTGTTCTTTTACTAATTGCTTGCTGTAGGCCATTAGTAACTCCAGTTCATATGCGACGACTGAATCAGTCCTTTCGAGAACTTCGGTGACTTTGCCATGCAGGGCAATTGTGAGTACTGCTACAAGCGCCAAAGGTGCAAGAGGAGCCTCAGGGCTCACCTGGCCCAGCAGCGCGAGGGCAATGACAACTACGTTGATGACGCAGAGACAAGCTGCAGCTCTTGGGGAGAATGCCGAAAAGGAGATTGCGCCGTCCTGAGACCATTGCGGCAACGACTTTCCGTTTAAGTTGTAGGCGCCCGATGCACCTGCGGACGCGAAGTACTCTCTTAGATCGCTGCGGTCCCGTAACTCACCAATTGCATCCTGACGAGCATTCACTTCGGGGAGAGACGCGGGCGCAAGTAGGGCAGTCGCGAGCCATTCCCGTCCGGCACCGGTCTTTGCTGAGCTCAGATACTCAAAGAGTGAACCCGCCCCGAAGAGGTCCAGGTCTGTACAATACGGGTGTTCTGCGACCGAGAAGTCAGAGCCCTCATCGCCATTGCCCTTCCACTCGCCATTTATTCGCTGCATTCTCGCTTCGTAGTAGGCCGTTACCTTTCTGCTCGTGCGAAGCTTCGAAGCGATTCTTAGTAGGAAGGTCGCCGGTATGGAGAGAACTACCATGCTTCCCGTTGCGTACAAGGCAGTCCCGAGAAACGGGTCCATTAGACGGTGGGTGTAGAGCACATAGAACACGATCGCTAAAGGCAAAGCCAAACTAAGCTCAAGATTGATGAGCAACCTGTATCGGGCGGTCCGTCGTGAAACTGCTTCCCTTAACTCGTTCAGCCTTGCTTCGTAGTGGCCACGCGCACGATCCTGAGAGTTATCGGGGTGGTCGATCATCGCTGAAGACTTGAATGAAGTCTAAACGTATCGTGCTCTTGTCTTTTTGCGTATCTGCTTCACTTGCATCCTTGCGACGGCAGAGGCTCCGGTTGTCCAATTGGTCCGACAGAGCAGCATCGAATCCGTTGGACAAACAAGTCAGTCGTTCCATGAGGTGGAGCCACGGCGCCTACTTTGTACCGACAGAATAGGCGGGCCAATGTTGATGGAATCGATGGGGAGACAATCTGGTCTTTACAGCCGGACGTGGCGCGGATTGTCCAGCGTCTTGCAACAGCGCCCCAGGTTGCGGACCAAGACGAGGGAGCGCCAAGCCCGATCTCCCAGACCGAGCGCGCCGTATTCGATTCGAGCAAAGAACGCTTACCCGTATCGGAGCGCCTCCAGCGGCTCGATCCGTGTTGCCCGTCTCGCTGGAAGGTATCCAGCAATCCCTGACACGACCACAAGGATTGCGATAGCTGCCAAGACCGCCGGCAAGTCGTCTCCCTTAAGCCCATACAACTGACTTTCCACCAGCTTCCCCAACGTAAGCGCCGCCGGCATCCCGATAATCAGACCCACACCTACCAGGCTGCACACCTCCCACAGCACCAGACGAAGCACATCACTTCGGGCCGCACCTAACGCGATACGAATGCCAATTTCCTGGGTTCGCCGGGCCACCGAATAAGCCGTTACTCCGTACAGTCCCACAGCAGCCAGCAGAGTCGCCAGCACCCCAAACGCTCCCGCAAGCCACGCAAACAAGCGATCCAGAAAATGTGTTTCTCCAATTTGCTGATCCACTGTTTTTACGTCGTATACCGGCAACGCTGGGTCGAGCCGCTGCACAGCTTGCTTAATAGCCGGGGCAAGACTCAGAGGGTTTTCTGCCTGGACATAAAAAGTCATTGCAGACGGCGTCGCGCTTTGAAGTGCTGCAGTGATCGCATAGGGCAGGAGTTCACCTTTCAGGTCCGTATCTTTGAAATCCTTCACGACCCCAATGATCGTCTTGTCGTAGGGTGGAGCACCCCAGCCGATTCTGTGACCAATTGGGTTCTCGTGCGGAAAGAACTTGCGAACAAAGGTTCGATTGACAATAACGACTTTCGGAGCGCCCGGCCCGTCTCTTTCAGTGAACTCGCGGCCCATCAGCAGCGGAATGCCCATCGTGCTGAAGAAGCGCGGAAGGGCCTCGTTCCAGCCAGCCTGGTCGCCCAGTTTGGGCCCGCTATCTGCGCCTTCGATGGCCACTCCATTCTGCCAGCCAACGCGGGCCAGGACAGGAAAGGACGCACCACTTACACCGGTCGAACCAGGGATAGCTTCCAGGCTTCTCTGGAGATCAAGAAGAAAGGAGCGCACACGCTCAGGGCTGTAGCGATGCAGCGCCGGATTTAGCGAGAATGTCAATAAGTGCACAGCTCGTATGCCCGGATCCACTGCCAACAGTTTCTGAAAACTTCGGGTGAATAGCCCGGCCGCGATCAGTAACAAAAGCGACAACGCCACTTGCGCCGCCACGAGCGTGCGTCTGAGCCGCATCTGTACTGTGCCAAGTGTCACGGCAGCAGCCTCGTTTTTCAAAGTGGAAGCGAGATCCGGCCGCGTTGCCTGCAACGCTGGAAGAAGTCCGAAGAGAATGGTAGTCAAGAAGCTGAGCGCCAGCGCGAACGCCAGAATGGGGCCGTCAGGTGTCACTGTGATTCCGGTAGCAAGGCCTTCCGACGGCACCGATCGTATGAGAAGCCCCGCAATCCAATAGGCCATCCCAAGCCCGAAGACTCCGCTCACGATAGCGACTAGCAGGCTTTCTGTAATCAAGAGCCGAAGTAATGCGCCTCGCGTTGCCCCCATTGCAAGACGGATAGCGATCTCTTTCTGCCGTAAGGCGGCCCGTGTTACCGACAGGCCCGCAACGTTCGCGCACGCAATCAGGAGCAAGGTGCCTACCATCGCCATGAGAACGAGTAGCGGCTTGGCAAAGAACTGCCGTACATCACCATACCCTTGATCAGCTGCTTCTAATCGCAGAGTGTTCCTTCGATACTTTCTCCCAAAATCAGCATCCCTGCTCTTGGCTTGCAGATCGCTCTCCAAAGCCGCCCGGTAGGGTACGTAGGCTGTTTGCTGCCGCCTGAAGGCTGATCCCACGCCACACTCGCGCAAACAGCTTCAGCCAGATGCTGTCTCGCCGCTCGCGGTCGTCCCATGTCGGTGTCAGAGTTTTCTTCATCGTTAGTGGAATGAAGAGTTCCGACGGACTCAGGGGTTCGAACCCGCGAAAGCCGCTCTGGGCCACACCAACCACCGTCATCGGCTGCCCATTGATCTGAATGGATTTGTTCAGAACCGCTGGACTCCCACCGAACCGCCGCCGCCAGTAGTCATAACCGAGCACCACGCCGGGCTCCGCATTCTGTACGCTGTCATCGCTGTCAATCAGCGTGCGCCCCAGCACTGCCTTTACACCAAGTAGCGTAAAGTAATTTCCTGAAACGGCCTCCGCCGTCGCTCGCTGTGCCAGGTCATGTTCGCTGACGTCTACGGTTTCCTGGTACCTAGCCGCCAGCCCGCTTACCGCGCCGGAATGGCCGTTCACAAGGTCTTTGTACATGGGAAAGGAAAAGCTGTCATACAGGCCCCTGGTTGTGCCACCAATAAACTGTCCTGTCCAGGTAAGTAACACGAGCTGCTGTGGATCTTTGACCGGCAGCAACTGCAGCAACATCTGATTCACTAAAGTAAACAGGGCCGTGTTCGCCCCAATCCCGAGCGAAAGCGATAACACCGCTACTACCGTGAAAGCGGGTGTTCGGCGTAATGTTCGGACTGCGTAGTGAACCTCGCGTACCGTGGATTCCAGCCATGCCCCAGTTCGTGCCTCACGTACCTGTTCCTTAACCTGCTCCACTCCGCCCAGCTCTATTCGAGCAGCACGACCGGCCGCATCCGGTGTTAAACCCTCTGCCTCTTTCTCCGAGATCAACAGATCCAGATAGAACCCCACTTCGGCGTCGAGATCCCGGTCAACCCGCTTGTGCCAGACCACATTGCCAATCAACTTTCGTAGTCTCATCCACCAGTGCATCTGCCGTCGCTCCGTTACGATTCAGCCTCAATGGCTCGTGTGATGGCCAGCGCAATGCGCTCCCATTGGCGGACTTCGGTCTGCAGTTGGCGCTGCCCTGTCTTAGTCAGCCGGTAAAATTTTGCCTTGCGGTTGTTGTCGCTTTCACCCCACTCACTGGCGAGCCAGCCTTGCGCTTCTAAGCGATGCAGAGCCGGAAAGAGCGACCCTGGCCCAACCTCAAACGCACCCTGCGTAATCTGGGAAATGCGGCGCGCGATCCCGAGCCCGTGGCGAGGTCCCAGCGCAATTGCTTTTAGAATCAGCAGGTCAAGCGTTCCCTGCAATAAGCCGTTTCGTTCAGCCACCATCAACTCCTATCGGCATTCGATTGGAGTATGCCTGAACTCGTATCGGATGTCAATAGAAGATGCCAGCTGAACATTCCGCTGCAGTACGTAGTCCCGCCTCCGCGACCCCGGATCACATCGCGACTGAGTGGATCAATGTACCTTTATTGACCCCAGTCGTTCCGCCAGCACGACCAGGTTAGGCGCTTGAACGGTCGGCGCCGGCGCGAGTGGAAACGGTGCTTTGCCCTGGCGGGTCAGCAGCGCTCCCCCCAAGCCGCAGGTCATCGCGCCCCAGATATCCCACGGGTGCGCCGCTACCATCATTACTTCTTCCGCCGGCAACCCGGTTTGCCCCAGCGCGTACCGATAAGTCTCCGGGGCTGGCTTGTACTTGCGCACAGCATCAACGGAAAGGGTCTGGTCGAAGTAGTCCGTCAATCCGGCGTTTTGCAGCTGCTCGCGTTGCCCATCGGTACTCGAGTTAGTCAGCGTAGCCAAGCGAAAGCCCGATCGACGCAGTTGCTCCAACCCGGGCTTGACATCGGGATGCGGCGGCAGGGCCTTCAGCTTCTGCAGGACCTGCACCTTGGCTTCTTCGCCCATCGCAACATGACGCCCGGCTGCGGTCATTTCCAATACGCCTCGCGCAAGCTCTCCCCATGTCCGGTAGTCGCCGACTGCGTTCAACACCAGAGCATGCTGCAGGCATTCCAGATAGAATTCGCGCACCGTTACAGAGTTCCCGAAGATCTGGTGCAACTCAGGCTTGAGCTCACTGATGTCCAGCAAAGTATCGTTGACGTCGAACAGCAGCAGTCGTATCACCTTTCCGTTGTCGCACACGCAACAACACCAGTTACCCATCGCCGCTTCTCACTGCGACCAACGGAATTGGCCTCTCATCGAATAGAGAGATCACATGAGCATCACTCCAAGTTTGTTCTCACCATTTCAACTAGGCGAAATAACGCTGCCCAATCGGATCGTCGTTTCTCCCATGTGCCAGTACTCCAGCCAGGACGGCTTTGCTACTGACTGGCATCTGGTGCATCTGGGTAGTCGCGCAGTGGGCGGCGCCGGTATGGTTATTGTCGAAGCAAGTGCGGTCAGTCCGGAAGGCCGTATTACGCCGGGCGATCTGGGTATCTGGAAGGACGAGCACATCAGCAAGTTGCGCCAGATTGTCGAGTTCGTGCACAGCCAGGGATCTGCAATTGCAATTCAGTTGGCGCACGCAGGACGGAAAGCCAGCATGTCGGTACCGTGGGAAAAAGAGCGGCTGCTGAGTCCGGCTGAAGATGGATGGTCCGATGTGATCGCACCGAGCGCGGAGGCTTTCGCTTCGAACTATGCAAAGCCGAGTTCGCTTGATAAGACAGGAATCCGCAGAGTGCGAGAGGCCTTCGTGGCAGCAGCACGTCGCGCCGATCAGGCAGGCTTCGATGTCATTGAAATCCACGGTGCGCATGGCTATCTGCTTCACGAGTTCTTCTCGCCGCTCAGCAATGCCCGCACGGACGAGTATGGTGGCTCTTTCCAGAATCGTGTCCGACTGCTACTCGAAGTCGTCGATGCTGTTCAGACTGTCTGGCCATCCCACAAGGCGTTGCTGGTGAGGATCTCGGCAACCGACTGGACCGAGGGAGGCTGGGACATCGAACAATCAGTCGAGCTGGCCAAGTTGTTGCAAGGGCACAACGTCAATCTGATCGATGTGTCCTCAGGCGGCAACCTGCCGGGAGCCAAGATTCCGGTCGGACCAGGTTATCAGGTGCCTTTCGCTGAGCAGATTCGACGGGAAATCGGCATACCGACTGGGGCCGTCGGCATGATCACCGAACCAAAGCAAGCTGATGAACTGATAGGCAGCGGGCAGGCTGACCTGGTGATCATTGCCCGTGAGTTTTTGCGCGACCCCTACTGGCCGCTGAACGCAGCCGAAGAGTTGCAGGCCTCTATCTCATGGCCGAAGCAGTATCTGCGCGCGGCTCATCGGGCAACTCCCCAGCGGGAAGCCTACACCCCTCAATTGCCGGCACTGGCTTCCGCTTAGCGCAACAATCAAGCAATCTTCAGACGCTTGACCTTAATCCTGTCGGTTTGCACCTGCGCCAGATCGTATTGCGCTTGCTGCGTGAGCCAGCTTTCCGCACTGCCGCCAAACGCCTTGGACAAGCGCACGGCCATTTCCGGCGATATGCCGCGCTTCTCGTTGACCAGTTCCGACAATGTTGTGCGCGTAACGCCGAGGGCATCGGCGGCCGCGGTGATGGTCAGGCCCAGCGGCTCGATGCATTCCCGGTAAACGAAACCGCCTGGGTGCGGGGGGGTCTTCATGGGCATTGCTTCGTTCCTTCCTAGTGGTAATCGACATAATCAACATCAAGCGCGGTGCCGTCTTCAAAGCGAAAGATAACCCGCCAATTGGCGCGTACCGTAACCGCCCAAAAGCCTCGAGAGTCGCCTTTCAGCGAATGCAGACGGAAACCGGGCAGGTCTAGATCGGTCACGGCCTTAGCAGCGTCCAGACGCGCCAGAATGTCGCGCAGTTTCACAGCATGTTCGGCCATCACGCCGCGCGGGCTGTCCTCGTCATAGAGGCGCTTTAAACCCTTATGGCGGATTGTCGCGATCATTTGGCACCGTAACGCGCAACGTAACGAAGATCAAACAATATCCTAATCCCTTCCTTAGTTTTCGGTCGGATGCGCCGGATGGCGGAACTGGAACGGAACGTCGGTCAACAAACCCTGGAAATCGATTCTCGGAAGGAGTGCCGGCGGCAGACTGACTGCGAGGCGAATGTTGAAGCTAGCGCATGGGAGCCGCGCCAGCTTCTATCGTTTAGACGTGAATGCGGAATGCCGCCCCGATTTCTTTGCGAAAAGAAAAGCTCCAACCGTCCGTTTGGAGTGATCAGTTTTCAGCCAAGCTTGGTTGGACAAGCCAGCTCGCTTTGAGGCATCCGTCACAATAGGAAAACATCGCGCGCCTCAAACCGGCGTGATAGGAGAACTCGATGGCAATACCTAGCGCAACCAAGTCCGTTTACGCCGCTGCTGCCCCTGCTACCACCAACACGGGCGCTATGGCGATGGTCACTACTCTCTTCTTTATGTGGGGATTCATCACGTGCCTGAACGACATCCTCATCCCGCATCTGCGCAACATCTTCAGCCTCAGCTATGCACAGGTCATGCTGGTGCAGTTTGCCTTCTTTTCGGGATATTTCATTTTTGCGCTGCCTGCCGCCAAGATTGTGGATACAGTCGGCTATAAGCGGACCATGGTCGTAGGGCTGCTCGCCATGGCAGTCGGCGCACTGCTCTTCATCCCGGCGGCTAATCTTCCGTCTTACCCGTTCTTTCTCGGGGCGCTCATTATCGTGGCTGCGGGTATCACCTGTCTACAAGTTCCGGCGAATGCGTATGTGTCTGTTCTTGGGCCGGAGCGCACGGCCAGCAGCAGGCTGAATCTAACCCAGGCCTTCAACTCGCTCGGCACCACGATCGCTCCTTACTTTGGCAGCGTGTTGATCCTCAGCGCCGCCCCTAAGTCAACCGCCGAGATCGGCCGGATGTCTGCCGCTGCCTTACAACAATTCCGTTTGCATGAAGCAGCAACAGTCAAATTTCCGTACATTTTGATTGCTGCCACGCTCATTGTGCTGGCCGGAGTCATTGCCCTTTATAAGCTGCCCGTAATCGCATCGGTAGAGAAAGAGGGAGATGCGGCGCCTGAGTCGGCGCACACCTATGGCGAGGTGCTGAGGCATCGTAATCTGGCTCTGGGCGTGGTCGGCATTTTCGTTTACGTGGGAGCCGAGGTTGCAATCGGCAGCTTCCTGGTCAACTACTTCGCTCAGCCAAACATTGGGAACATGTCAGAGCAGGAAGCCGCCAAGTACGTTCAGTTCTACTGGGGAGCTGCCATGGTGGGGCGTTTTATTGGCGCTTATGTTTTGCAAAGAGTTAAAGCCGGCGGACTGCTCGGCGGTGTCGCATTGGTCGCTGGTCTATTAGTTCTGGTGTCGATGCTGAGTGCCGGATCGGTGGCCCTGTGGACGATCCTCGCCGTTGGCCTGTTTAACTCAATCATGTTCCCCAGCATCTTTACTTTGGGCTTGGCCGGCTTGGGGCCGCTGACGGGCAAGGGTTCCGGTCTGCTGGTTATGGCGATCGTGGGCGGCGCGATCATACCAGTGATCCAAGGCGTTATTGCCGATCACATCGGCATTCATCATGCGTTTATCCTCCCGGTACTTTGCTACTTGTTCATTGCCTACTACGGCTTCCGCGGCTCGCGAGTTATTTCACAAACGGCGTAATCGCCACAATGGCGGGACCGGCAGCGCTCTGTTGTATTGTGGAGCGTTATGGCGAGATTGTCAGGAAAAAACGTACTGGTAACCGGCGGCTCTTCCGGTATTGGCGAAGCGGTTGCGATTCGGTTTGCAGAGGAAGGCGCGCGCGTTGCGATCAACTATCACAGTGGTAAAGATCGTGCCGCTGCCGTCAAAGAGAAGGTCGACAATGCTGGCCGGGCAAATGGAGTTTCCGGTAACAGCATAACTATCCCGGCTGATGTCGCCGACGAAGCGCAAATCGTCAAGATGATTGATCAGGTAGTGAGTGAGTTTGGACGGCTCGATATTCTGATCAACAACTCCGGCGTGCAGAAGGGCGTACCGAGCGAAGCGGTGGAGATGTCCGACTTCGATCGCGTGGTCAACATCAATCTCCGAGGCGCGTTCATGTGTGCGCGCCAGGCGATTCGCCACTTTCTCTCCCGGCCGGGCGGCGGCGTAATCGTAAACAATTCAAGCGTTCACGAAATTATTCCCAAACCGGATTACGTGCCGTACTCGATCAGCAAAGGCGGCATGGAAAACATGACGCGCACCCTGGCTCTGGAGTATGCGGGCCGTGGTATTCGTGTTAACTCGGTGGGCCCTGGCGCGACAGTAACGCCTATTAATAACGCCTGGATCGATGACCCGAAGAAGCGCGGCGAAGTGGAGAGCCATATCCCAATGGGCCGTGCCGCCAGCTCAGAAGAAATCGCGGTGATTTTTGCCTTCCTTGCTTCGGATGAAGCTGCTTACATTACCGGGCAAACGCTTTTCGCCTGCGGAGGGCTGACGCTCTATCCGGAATTCCGCTTGTCCTGGTCTTCTTAACACCCCAGCCTGGTAAGCCGGGGTCGATGTTGATTTTCTTTGTTGAAACTTTGAGAATTAAAGGGAGGCTGACCAACTAATCTGGACAGCCCTTTAATCTGGTATGCACAGGTCTCCATTCAACTTCGAGAACAGAGTTGACTCGAAAGTTGTTTTCTGTTGCTCGTTGGAGCAGACGCTAACTATTGCGGTCCGCGTTTGACGGAGAAGAGCCTAGATGGTTGATTTCTTCCGGCAACTCTTCAGCACCGATTTTATGCCGCATGTCTTTTGCTTAAGACTGCCGCAGGTGATCTGGCTGTATGTCGTTGGTAACGCAGCAATCGCGCTCGCTTATTTCTGTATTCCTCCGACGCTGATTTACTTTATCCGAAAGCGCAGAGACATCGCATTTTCCTGGATGTTTGCGCTATTCGGCCTGTTTATCCTGGCTTGCGGGGCGACACACGTGCTGGACATTGTTACGCTGTGGTATCCAGTCTACCGGTTCGACGACTTGGTTTTACTCATCACGGCAATCGCGTCGATTGGAACAGCCATCCTCTTAGTACGTATTTTGCCCGAGGCTTTGTTGCTGCCGAACCCCCAGCAGCTGCGAGATGAAATTGCGAAACGAACGGAAGCTCAAGTGGAGCTTACGGGCCTGAACGAACTGCTGGAAAAACGGGTTCTGGAACGGACCGCCACCCTGAATGCCAGCAATGCGGAACTGGAAAAGGCGGTGATCGATCTCCGTTATCAATTGGAGTTGAATCGTGCGATCACCACCCAGGCTGGCGATTCCATTCTCGTGGTTGACGGCACCGGCGTAATCAGATTCGCCAATCCGGAGTCGGAGCGAATGTTCGGCTCTAAGGCGGCCGAGCTACTTGGCTGCAGTTTGGTTGAACTGGTATCTTGCGGTGAGAACGATCGGAGTGACTCTAATATCCGTATCCTTGCCGAGGTTATTGCCGACCAAAAGCGGCTGAAGAATTGGGAAACCCGATTTCACCGGAAAGATCAGTCGTGTATCGATGTTGCCTGCTCGGCTGGACCTCTGGAAGTGAATGGACAGTATGTAGGGTCAACCTTCATCCTGCGCGATATAACCGAGCGCAAGCGATTTGATCTGGCGCTGATCGAAAGCGAGGACAAATACCGAACATTAGTTGACGCAATGCCGCAATTAGTCTGGGCAGCGCGCGGGGACGGGCAAACCGATTTTTTCAGCAGGCAGTGGTCCGAGTACACGGGGCAGCACGATGCCAGGCGAAGTGACTTTGACGCCTTCAGCGCTATTCATCCGGAAGACGTAGACCGTACGCGAGAAGCTTGGCAGAGTGCACAGATGGCTCGTGAACCATACGAGGTAGAGCACCGGATCCGACGATATGACGGTGCGTGGCGCTGGTTTAAGACCCGCGCTGTAGTGCTCCCAGTACAGCATGGAGAAGGCGATCGCTGGCTCGGTACTTCGACGGACATCGATGCGGATAAGCGCGCGACAACCCTGTTGCAGCACTTTAACGCAGACCTTCAAAACCTTGCCTTCGCAATGGCGCATGACCTCCATGAGCCCCTTCGGGCCATTGCATCCCAAGCGCAGTTGCTTGCTCGGCATCTGGAGCATGATCCAGATAAGACTAATGGTGTGCTGGTCGGCAGAGTGATCGATGGCGCAACCCGCATGCGGACGCTCCTGCGCGATATAACGCAGTACTCAGAGGCCATCACACGCCCATTGCAGATTGAGCCGGTGAAGCTGGATGACGTGATCGGTCAAGTTCTGGCTCGCCGAAGAGAGAAACTCACCGAAACCGGTACAGCGGTGAACCTGAACCTGCAAGGGGCAGCGCAGGTAGAAGCGGACAGCAGTAGCCTGCGCATTGTCTTTGACCATCTTCTGGACAATGCAATGGCTTATCGGAAGCCGGACGAGAGTGTCGTAATCAACATTTCGAGCCAGACGAGTGGGAGCTCGGTCATCATCGCATTTGCCGATAATGGAATTGGGATAAAGCCTGAGTATCATGACCGGATTTTCGAACTGTTCAAGCGACTTCACAAACAGCGCGAGCACGCCGGAAGCGGCATAGGTCTGGCGCTATGCCGAAAGTTGCTCGAAAGGCAAGGTCATCGAATCTGGGTACGATCGGATGTAAACCGGGGTGCTGTGTTTTATTTTTCTTTACCAGCAGCCATCCATCATAGAAGGGAAGAGTTGCATGAACTTACTGCTGGTTGAGGATAACGAAGCAGACGCGTGTCTGGTTCGGACCGGTTTCGAGATTGCGAATCCCAAGCACCAACTGCATGTTGTCGGTGACGGCGTAGAAGCAATGAGTTATCTTCAGCGGCAGCAACCCTTCGGCGATGCGCCAAGCCCGAAGCTGATTCTGGTTGACTTGAACATGCCCCGGATGGACGGCCGGGAGTTTCTCCAGGCCATTCGCAGTGATCGTCGGCTCCGCACGGTTCCGGTGGTTGTTCTGACCACAAGTGACAGCTCGACTGATGTCGATCTCTGTTACCGTCTCGGAGCAAATAGCTTCGTCACAAAGCCTACTGACATCACCCAATTTTTCGATTTGATCCGATCTATTGAGTCATTCTGGCTGCGCTTCGCCCAATCGCCTGAGCTAGTTTAGCGGCTTGTTGGCGTGTTCGACTCCAATCAGATACTCGCCGTTAGCCTCGGAGCAGTGCCTGACAATCGCCAGGTAAGACCTGTCACCAAGCTGTATGCGGATCTCGGCACCGGGGGGAAGCAATCTCCGCAGCCGGATCCCGAATCCAGTGGCGGACCTGTCCTCCAGCTGCCCGTACTCCTCGCCGCCGAGCCACATGACCTTTACCTGCGCCGAAATTGGCCTTCGAAGCGCGCTCCGGTTTTCGCTCACAAACACTAGTGCGCGAAAGCGGAAACACTTCTGAGACTTTTCTGCTCAACTGCCAATATCAGGGAAGTCGCTGGATCGAATCGGCACAAGCATTGATGGTCTGGGTCAACGGGAGCTTGCCGTGCAAATCAGTTGCTAATGACAAATCCGCTTCGCCGTTCCTCCACTCAAACGGGCACGGTTTGGCGATTCCAGGAGCAACACCTGCGTTTACTTGCGCGACCACTTGCTCTGCATTCGACGGTGAGCGAGCCTGAAACGCGGTATTCAGCCGTGCCATCGCGTCTGAGAAATCTCCCTCACTCGAACTAGCCGCCGCTGTCTGCATACTGCCGACCGGTTGTCCAGCGTGTGGCAGAGTCGGATGCTCGATGTGGAGATAAAGCCAGCCAAGGCCAGACGCAACCGCCAGCGTGAAGATCGCGAGCACCACCCAGAGCCTACGCTCCTGTTTTGCCATCTACATGTGAGATCGGCAGAAATGTTCCAGCGCAGTAGGCTAAGACGTAGAATGCAGTCGATTACTGCAGCGGCTTCAATTGTAGAGCGCTGTTTCTGACTTGAAAGAAGTATGGCTCCAGAGTTAGATCTAGCTCGCATTTATCGTGCTTATTCTGATTGCCTATCTTTGAAGTGATGATGACCAGCTTCGATCCTGCTTTCTTCCAAGAGGCTGGGTAGTACGCTCCGCCATCAGTGGGCAGAAAAGGAGCTGAGCAAGAGAAGGTGAAATTGAAGCCCTGACGCGGCTGACTTCCATATACGTTACCTTTGCCATATCCCCTCGTTCCCCATTGCGAGTTGTTCCATTGCACTTGGAGAATTTCGACCCGAAGCCCCGAAGGCGTCTGGCCCCCCTGTGAAACCTGAGCTGTCGGGGAAGGGACAGCAGATAACTTCGCGATCTTCGACCCATTATGTTTTACCTCGCAGGGCCCAAGAAGCCGGAAGTTCACCTCCGCCTTGGCCTGGACAGAAACGGGTTTACCGGCCTTTAAGGCAGGCTTAAATCGCCACTTGGAAACTGCCTCGACGGCTTTCTCATCCAATCCGAAGCCGAGCGTATTCAACGCTGATACCGCCCACGGAACGCCGTGCACATCGATGATTAGGCTTAGGAGTATTGAGCCTTCTTTGCAGTTATTTCGAGCCTCTTCGGTATACTCAGGCTCGACTTTGCTGATCAAGAGTGGCTGTGAAAGATCTTGCTTAACTGCCTGAGAACCAGCCAAAGAGAGATAGTTCGAATCACGACCCAATCCATTACTCTCACTCTGCCTTGTACTGGGATCCAGAAGCCTGCGAAGCGGATCAACCTCGTCGTAGATCGCAATTGCCGGGGGTACCAAGCAGTTCCGATCGCCTAGGGTCTGCCTTGACTGTCCGGATGGAAAACATACTTTAGGGTCTACCCGACGCGTAAGCTCAAGAACTGCCGTATCGGAAATGCCCTCAGCTTTCATCGAAGCTACACAATCAGGACTAAGCTTCAAAGCAGGATGACCCATATCCCGAGCTAATACCTCAATTTGCCTTGCAGGAATCTCGCCACTGCAGACATCACCTTCGACAAGTACATTCCAATGCGACTGCTGCTCTTGCAAGAACTCAGTGACAACAGCATCATTTAGGCCCTGCTGCCGACAATATCGGATCATGTCAGCCAACGAAACACCATTAGGACCTTGAATCAGCTGCGTATCTGAAACCGACATTCCCAATCGTAAAGCTACAGCCCAGAGTCTAGCGTCCGCAATTCGTAACTTCCCTGCGATCTTGTTTCTTTCAGGGTACTGCGCTAGAAGCTGCAATGTCCGCTCATCTTTGATCGGAACCACCATCAACGAAGCCGCCAGGAACGGTGCTGCCTCAGACTGATTTTTGCTAGACAAAAGCAACTGCAAGTCAGGCTCAGACAATCGCAATGAACAATGCTTCGCGATAACCCTTAGTTGATCGTCAGAAGCCCGTTGCAGGTTTGCAGCGATCAATTCTCTGGCTGTAATTGGAACGGTAGAGATGGCCTCCAACAAACTCGACCGATAGCTATCCTCAATCGGAGCAAATACTAGCTGTTTCAATTCGAATAGATCCGCAACCGATACTCGAAAGGTCCGGAGGACCAGCTCCGCTTGCTCGTTAGTGAAGCCCGCATTGAGAACTGTGACAATGCTGGACACTGACACCAAAGCACGGGGACAGGGGAGCATCAGCCGAAGAACCTCGGTGGATATCTTTCCTTTGTGCTCAGCATTTGCAATAGTTTGGATCAAGGCATCCGGCTTTGAAGCTGGCTGGCAGGTACCAGCCGCATATGCCGGAACAGCCACCAGGGTTATTAGAAGTACGCCTTTGAACAGAACCGAATCGGTACCGAGAATTCGAAGATGCCTCATTTTATTTTGAGGCTAGACGTTATTTAAGCCAAAGCAAATTGCCCATCACGGGCTAATCAGTTCGGGGTGTTTCCATCGAATTGGGATTTGTCCGAGATGATTACTGGCGTAAGATCAGCTATGAGTGCTGTCTAAAAGAATTTTGGTGAGCGCGGTAGGAATCGAACCTACAACCTAATGATTAAGAGTCATTTGCTCTGCCAGTTGAGCTACGCGCCCGGTGCGGGTGGGGGTGGCAACGAGTGTCGCCACAACAGAGTTTAGCACGTCCCTTCCGTTATCCCGATTGACTCCGTTCGGCTTGAACGCTCAGGCTCTGGGTGCGGGCGACCTTGACGCTCTCGGTCTTGCTGACTGCTCGCAATAGATTCCGCAATGGGCTTTCGAACATCACCCGCGGCAAATCACACAAGTCGGCTGTCCAATCAACCGTTGGTTCGCTCATGCTGTCACCGTCCGGCACGCCGGCCAAAAACCCCGTTGGTAACGGTTCGTTAGAATTGAGCCGTCCAGACAAACAATGACCAAGCCGCTAATTGAACCCACTGTGCTTGCCCTAACGCTGCTCGCTGCTGTTGCAAGCCTCGCACTTGTGCCGGCCGGGTATACCTGGATGGCCAGTATCGCCGGACTGATTCTGCTGTTCACAATCTTCTCTTTCGATGACGATACCTACCGCACCGTGCTGCAAAGCCTTTCGTTTGCCGGCGTGTGTGCCTTCTGCCTCTCAGTGGCCGCCATCATCCCTTACCAGTACGTGTACGGTTTGCCGACGGCGCGGGAGCCGCAGCTGGTAAATCGCTGGATGCCGCTGACCTGCGCCTTTGCCCTCTTGCTCTTCTGGGTGATTGATCGCGCCCGGATGAGCGGTCGAGTCACTCGGCCCAGAGCCGGCGCTGCCGCAGTCGGATCGATGTTCTCCCCCGCTCCCATTGCCGAAACAGTTTCCGTGACGCCCCCGCCCATCACACCCACTCCCATCCCGCCGACTCCCATCACTTCATCGCCCTTCACTTCATCGCCCTTCACACCATTGCCCCTCACGCCATCGCCCTTCACTTCAGCGCCCGTCACTTCAGCGCCCGTTATACCGCCGCCGGTCACCGCGCCACCCGTCGTGGCTTCGCCGATGGTGACCACCGTCCGGACAGAGTCCGCTGCTCCTCGCCTGGTGCGTAGCGAAACGCCGGTGCCAATGCCCGCTGCGCCCCCACCAAAGCTCGTTGAGATTTATGTTCGCTTGACTGGCGAGGGCCTGAACCTGATGCGTTCGGTGCAAGCCGAAGCGCTCGGTCGTGACTACTACCGGATCACTGACACAATGCCCGAAACAGAAACGTGGGAGTTCACGCCCGGAATGGTTGTCCGTTGTAAAAAGCAGAACCTCTCGACAGGCAAGGCAATGGTGGCGACCGAAGAAGCGCAACGGTCTAACTAGGAGCACTCCCCCGTGCTCTAGAGGAGAAGCATGACACTACAAGAAGAGACTGTTGTCGAAGTACCCACCCCGACTGGCCCCATGCGGACGTATCTGCTTCAGCCGTCCGCTCCGGGGCGCTATCCGGCGGTGATTCTCTACTCCGAGATTTTTCAGGTAACCGGTCCCATCCGGCGCACCGCGGCACTCATCGCCGGGCATGGTTACCTGGTGGCAATCCCAGAGGTGTATCACGAACTGGAGCCTGCCGGCACAGTGCTTCCTTACGATCAGGCCGGCGCCGATATCGGCAATGATCATAAGTACGCCAAGGATCTTGCCGCCTACGATTCTGATGCTTCATCGCTGATTCAGTACCTGCAAGCGTGCAGTAACTGCACCGGAAAGGTAGGGGCGGTCGGCATCTGCCTGGGTGGACATCTGGCGTTTCGTGCGGCGATGCACCCGGAGATCCAGGCCACGGTGTGTTGTTATGCAACTGACCTTCACTCACACTCACTGGGACGCGGCAAAAACGACGACTCGCTGATGCGCGCCGGCGATATCAAGGGCGAGTTGCTCCACATCTGGGGTCGTCAGGATCCCCACGTCCCGCTGGCAGGCCGGAACCTGATCAAGGCGCGACTCGACGAGGTAGGCGCAAATTTTCAGTGGTTCGAAGTAAACGGCGCACATGCCTTTCTGCGCGATGAAGGCTACCGCTATGACCCAGCTCTGGCTCTTCAGTGTTATACCCTGCTACTCGAAATTTTTCATCGCAAACTTGCCTGACGTTTTCCTCTTTTAGTGAATCTTAGTAGAGGAGGACTCATTATGCCTAAATCATTGTTGGCTGCTTTGACACTTGGCACGGTACTCGCTTCGGCGGCATGGGCTCAGAAACACGAAGATCCCTACCTGCATGGGCCTAAGGGAGAGGTTCGCCTGGTTCAGGAGGTGCGGCACCAGTTGGTCATGCTGCCTTACTACAGCGTTTTTGATGATCTCGGCTTTCATGTTGAGGGCAGTACGGTGACGCTAGTTGGTGAAGTGACTCGGCCCATAACGAAGAGCGACGCCGAAGGGGTGGTGAAGACTATCGAAGGCGTTACGCAAGTTGTGAATCAGATTGAGGTTCTTCCCCTATCACCGTTCGACGATCAGATCCGCCGGGCCATGCTTCAGGCTATCTATGGCGATCCGCAGATTGGAACCCGCTACGGCAATCAGGCTGTGCCCAGCATCCACATCATCGTAAAAAATGGGCATGTGCGGTTGGAAGGCGTTGTGGCAAACACCTTCGACAAAAACCTGATCGGTGTGCGCGCGAACAGTGTTCCCAATGTGTTCTCCGTAGATAATCAATTGCAGGTTGAATCGCAGGGTAATGGCGGGAAGAAATAAAGAAGAGTCTCTGGACCGGCTTGGTCAGATTGCTATAGAGGTAGGGCTGGGCGGACTGGCGCCGGGTCAGGAATTAGTCATTACGGCACCGGTAGAAGCGTTACCACTGGTGCGACGCATAACAGCCCATGCCTATCGCTCCGGTGCGAGTCTTGTTACGGCTCTGTTTACTGATGAACAATCCACGCTGCTGCGTTTCCAGCACGGAAACGACGCTGGGTTCGACAAAGCCGCTGTGTGGCTGCAGGACGGAATCGCAAACGCATATCGAAGCGGTGCTGCTCGTTTGGCGGTAACGGGAGGCAACCCGGCATTACTGGCCGGGCAGGATGCAGATAAAGTATCCCGGGCCAATCTGGCCTTTTCCAAAGCAAGCCGCCCTGCCCTGGACCTGATTACCCGGCATGAAATCAATTGGACGATTGTGCCATTTGCTACCCCGGCGTGGGCGCGGCTAGTCTTTCCCGACATGGCTGAAGATCAAGCGGTCAGCCGCTTATGGGATGCTATTTTCGCTGCCACCAGAGTAGATACTCCTGATCCGGTCGCAGCTTGGCAGGCCCACCAGGCGGAGTTGGAGCGGCGCGTGCAATACCTGAACTCTAAAAATTACGCAGCCCTCCAGTTTCAAGGGCCGGGCACCGATTTGCGTGTGCAGTTGGCGAACGGGCATCGGTGGCTCGGTGGCGGCACGGTGGCGGGAAACGGGATTCCGTGTCTGCCCAATATGCCGACCGAGGAAGTATTCACAACACCGCACTGCCAAGGCACAAGCGGCGAGGTGACCAGCACCAAACCTCTGTCCTATCAAGGGACACTGATCAGAGACATCCGCGTTCGCTTCGAGGCCGGCCGCATCATAGAAGCCCGAGCGAGCGCCGGTGAGGAAGTGCTGCGCAAGATGATCGATACCGATGCGGGCGCTCGCCAGTTGGGCGAGGTAGCCCTGGTGCCCCATTCCTCTCCTATTGCAAAGAGCGGCCTGCTGTTCTGGAACACCTTGTTCGATGAGAACGCAGCGAGCCATATCGCGCTTGGACAGGCCTACAGCACCTGCATCCACGATGGCGACGCTATGGCTCCAGAACAGTTGGCGGCGGCAGGCGCTAATGAGAGCCTGATACACGTGGACTGGATGATTGGATCGGGGGAAGTGAGCGTGGACGGAATCGATGCGGCAGGCCGAGCGGAGCCTCTCATGCGGACTGGTCAGTGGGTAAGAGCTTAGGTTCTCCGTATGCCTTCTGCTGTGGCCGGTGTATCCCGAATAAACGGTTCGTAAGCCGTTGATCTCGAAAAATACTAAAGCAGCCAAAAACTCGTTCCGTTTACTGCCATCCACAATCAGACGATTTCAACGGTAAAAGCTGGTCGGTCCGGCAATGTGGGCCTGACTCTGGCTCGAAACCCTATGCTCCCGTCAATAGGTTATAGCCCTTTCCATTCGCCGTTCCATGACGGACTGCGCCGGACTCTGCCCCATGTTGCTTTCGAAAAGGCAGGGCGAAGGGGAGCAAACCCATTCCTACTAGCTTGACCAGCGCCTGCGTTCCTTACTGGAATGGCAAGGACCAGCTTCGATACAGCCAGAAACTCTCCGCCGAACTTCGGGACCGTCGCTCAGAGCGGAATTAAAACTAAAGTCCTGGGCAGCAGCAGTACGTACCAGAGATGTCTTAACCCACGTGTCGGTGGTGTAGAGAAGTACGAAGCGTAAGAAAGGCGAATTCAACAACTTACGCACAAAAAACCGTCCACAAAGGTCTTGCAAACCTTTGTTCCTCATGCGACGATCTTTCCAGTGGTACGAAGTGGTAGAAAGTGGCTGAAAATGGAGATCAAGTTAGCCTAACGGGTCTGCCCGAGGCTCCTCGTGGAACTCTCACGGCTCGCGTTGACGAGAAGGGGCGGCTGAAGTTACCGGCAGCGGTGGCCCAATATCTGGAGTTGCTTGGCGAACGCAAGGTTTTCATCACAACGCTGAATGTTTCTACAGCCCTAATTTATCCTATTTCCGTTTGGCGTCAGACTGAGCAGTTGTTGCAAGAGCCAGGTGAGGACGCCGACTTGCGTGCAGACGTGGCGATGATCGCCAACCACTACGGTGAGGATGTTGAGGTGGACGGGCAAGGCAGGGTATTGGTTCCGACAACGCTACGACGCGATTTGGAACTGGAAAAAGATGAAGTACACCTGCTTTGTTTTAAGGGCCGGATTGAGATGCTCGGCAGCAAGGTATACGCCGAGCGGCTCCATCGGGCGAAGACGAGTTTAGCCGAGAAAGTCGCGGCACTCGAGAAGAAGGGTTTGCGGTAGGCATGAATGCAAATTTCGCATGCCCCGGTGATGCTGGAAGAGTCGTTGGAGTACTTGGCGATTCGGCCGGATGGAGTTTATGTAGATTTGACGGCTGGCTTGGGTGGGCATTCCCGAGCCATTGCCGAACGACTCGAAGGCGGACGACTAATTGCTTGCGATCGCGATGCCGAGTCGTTGGCGCTGGCTCGGGCGAATACGTCCGAAGTAGCCGGAAGGATTTCTTACTTCCATGGGGCCTTCTCGGAGTTGCCGAAAGCCTTGGCGCAGTTCGGGACGTTAACGGTCGACGGAGTGTTGGCCGACCTGGGTGTGAGCCGTTATCAGTTAAGCAGCGGCGAGCGAGGATTCTCGCTGATGGAAGACGGACCGCTGGATATGCGTATGGACCGCTCGACCGGAGAGACGGCGGCGGATCTGGTGAACCAGCTGCCTGAAAAGGCGCTTGCCGATCTGATCTTTCAGTTTGGCGAGGAAAGGAGGTCGCGAAGAATCTCCAGAGCAATCGTTCGCGCGCGGCCGATCCTCACCACTGGGCGGTTGGCTCGGGTGGTGGAAGAAGCCGTACCGCGAACGGGGAGATTGCATCCGGCAACGCAGACCTTCATGGCGCTGCGGTTGCAGGTGAACCGGGAATTTGAAGAGTTGGATGAAATGCTCCGGTTGGTGCCGGGGTTCCTGAAGCCGGGGGGACGGTGGGTGGTTCTGACGTTTATGTCGCTGGAAGACCGGAGAGTTAAGCAGGCGTTCCAGGCGTCGGCACGCGCAGGCTTCATTCAGATTTTGACTAAGCACGTGGTGAAGCCGACTGGGGCCGAGATAGTAGGCAACGCGGCGTCACGCAGTGCAAAATTGCGGGCAGCACAAAAATTGTAGTTGGTTTAGCAGTAAGAGAGAGACGACGATGTCAACACTGGCAACATTTGTAGACCGATGGACTGGGGTGCGGGATCTGGCCGGAGCGCCGCCCGCCGTTTGGACACGTACTGATTCGACGCGCTTGCGTCCGCTGGCGAATGAGGATGTGTACCTCTTCGTGAAGCGGATTGATAATAGCGCAGTGGTGCGCGCGGCTGACCCCACGGCGCGCCGTACTCGAAGCCGCACCGTTGCTACTGGCTTTATTGCGGCCATGCTCGTGATTGCAGGATTGGTGCCGGCCGCCTATAACACCATGGCGGGGTTTACCTTGCAGAACCTGCGCCAGGAGCAAAGCCGGTTAAAGCAGCAGGAAGCGCAGATGGATCTAGCAGAAGCTAAGCTGCTGAACTATGACCGGCTGGAGAAGCTGGCCAAGTCGCTCAAGATGGTTGAGCCCGATCCGACCCAGGTGCAATTCCTGGAAGGCAAGACAAAGGCCGAAGCCCGCAACGTGTTGCCGTTTGCAGGTTTGGAAGTTAGCGCCCGCTAGCTCGGGAAGGCTGCGTTAAACGCCGCAGATGAAGAACTATGGAACGGCCACCTCGTAGTCGGGCCAACTCGACAGACCGGTTGTTTATACTGGGGCTCATCCTTTTCGGATGGGCCCTCGTTGTTGTTTTGCGGCTGTGCGATTTACAGCTGTTCGGTCATTCGCAGTATGCCAGGATGGCCTCTTCGCAGCAGGATCGATTAGAGCCGATTGAGGCCCAACGTGGCTCAATTGTGGACCGCAACGGGAACTTTCTTGCCATCAGCTCAGCATCCAGATTCGCCGTCGTAAGTCCGCGACGCATTCCAGACAAAGCAATGGCAGCTGCGCTGCTCGGGCGCATTCTAGGCATTGACGCCGCCAAACTACAGGCCGATCTGGAAGCCGCAGCGGCGTCCAAGCATCATCGAAGCTACTACGTTGTCGATCCGCACGTTTCCGATGGCAAAGCGGAAACGCTGAACGAGATGAAGCTGGACTGGCTCGAGATCCGCACCGGCAGTCTGCGAAGTTATCCCAACGGCCAACTGGCATCCCATGTCATCGGTAACGTTGGTAGCGAGGGCCATGGAGCATCGGGCGTTGAGTTGAAGCTGGATAAAGAACTGGCAGGTAGTCCCGGTCTGGTACGGATTGCAGTCGATGTAAAGGGTCGGGCCTACGAATCCGAAGTGGCCAAATCCCCAGTGGCTGGCCGCAACATTGGTCTGACTATTGACAGCGAACTTCAGCATGTCTCCGAGGACGCACTGAAAACAGCCGTCACTACCAACCACGCCGTATACGGGTCGATCGTAGCGATGGATCCGTATTCCGGGGAAATCAGGGCTCTGGCGAACTATCCGACTTACGACCTCAACGAGCGATTGCACGTAGGCGAGAAGCCGGTTGGGCGCGAGAACTTAGCGGTTGTGGCGCCATTCGAACCGGGTTCGGTTTTCAAAGTCGTCACCGTATCAACGGCTATGGAGACGACCAATCTCAAGCCGCGCACCATGATTGCTTGCAACGGTGGCGTGATGAAGATGTTCACGCGGGTCATTCATGATGCCGAGCCGCATGGCGACTTCTCAGTTGAGGATGTGTTCGCGCATTCGAGCAATGTGGGCGCCATTAAGATCGGCATGCAGATCGGCAATAAAAACCTGTATGAGTACATCCGGAAGTTCGGCTTTGGTCGCCGGACTGGTATTGAGTTGCCGGCCGAAGCGCCAGGGATGCTGCGGCCTTTGAAGCGCTGGCAGCCCACGTCCATTGGCAGTGTGCCCATGGGACATGAGATTAGCGTTACATCTCTGCAACTGGCGCGGCTTGGCGCGGTAATTGCAAATGGCGGGTTCCTGGTTCATCCGCATGTGGTGGCCTGGAAACAGTCGCCAGGAGGCTCTAAAGAGTATTTCAAACCCGCCGCGCCCCTTCGCATCCTGGAGCCAAGAACCGTAGGGATCATGCAGAACATGATGCGCCGGGTAACCACGATCGGCACTGCTAAAGGTCTGCATGTAACCGGCTACACCTTCTCAGGCAAGACGGGCACAGCGCAGATTTTCGACTTTACTCATCACGTCTACACGCACAAGTACAATGCATCGTTTCTGGGTTTTGCACCCGAGAATAATCCACGACTTGTAATCATTGTCACGGTTTCCGGCACCACGGGAACGGCTGGATTCGGCGGTGCGGCAGCAGGCCCGGTTTTCGAGACGGCCATGAGCACCTCACTGCGCCAGCAAAGTGTTCCCCGTGACCTGCCTGAAGATGTAGATGCGTTCCTACTGGCAAAGCAGAAAGCGTCCGGTAAAGGAAAGCCCATCGAGATCGATGCCGCGGAGCTAAGTACTCCGTTCACAGAAGAAGAGATCCGACAGGCTGAGGGCGACGCCCTCGCCGATGCCGACGTCGTGCTGGCGACTTCCGATCCTAATGCGCCCAAGGTGCCCAACTTTGTGGGCATGTCGGTTCGGGATGTGTTGCTGGAAGCCTCTTCAACCGGGTTGGATGTCTCTATGTTCGGCGATGGGCTGGCGCGCATGCAAACGCCTCCAGCCGGTGCTCTTCTTCTTCCCGGCGCCCATATCCATGTGAGGTTTGGGCGATGAGCCTTGCTCAATGAGGCATACCGCTTGAAGCTCCACGATGTCCTGGCCCGTGTGCCGATTATTGGCTCTGGAATTGCTGATTCAGATACGGACGAAGTGAAAGGTCTGGCCTACGACAGCCGCAAGGTAAGCGCAGGGTATCTCTTCTTCGCCTTCTCCGGGGCGAAGACGGACGGCGCTCGTTTTGCGGCAACTGCGGTCGAACGCGGCGCGCTGGCCGTTGTTAGTGACCGGCCTGCCCCGGGCGGCTTCCATGGCCGCTGGATTCAAGTAGCGCATGGACGATTTGCATTGGCTACCGCAGCTCGGAACTTCTTCGGGAAGCCGGATGAACAACTGGCTCTCACGGCAGTCACAGGGACAAACGGGAAGACCACTTCCACTTCCCTCATCGATGCCATTCTGCGCGCTGCCGGCAAGACGACCGCCCTGGTGGGGACCATTCAATACCACTTAGCAGCCCAGGTGTTGCCGGCTGTGAACACCACGCCCGAGTCGCTGGATCTAGTGCTGCTGATGCGCGAACTACTCGACCTTGGCGGAACTCATTTCACGCTGGAAGCTTCGTCTCATGCGCTCGACCTGGGCCGGATCTACGGGCTGGCCGTGCATACAGCCGGATTCACAAACTTTACGCGCGATCATCTGGATTATCACGGCACCATGGAAGCCTATTGGGCGGCCAAGCAACTGCTGTTTCGGCCTCGTAGCGGCCCGCCACCGAAATTTGCTGTTCTCAATACGGATGACGACGCAGTAGCGCGGATGGAACTCGCGCCCGAGACGCAGATTTTCTGGTACGGCAACGCCGCGCCTGTTCAGCACGCGTCGGGCAATGTGTGGGTGCGTCCAAGTAACGTTCAATCGTCTTTTGAAGGTTTGCAGTTTGAAGTGGAAGCCGATGGCAAAAAGTTCGGCGTCGAGTCAGGGCTGGTGGGGCACATCAATGTGTCCAATATTCTGCTGGCTTGCGCGACGGCTTTGAGCCACGGCATAGAAGAGGGAGCTATCGTGAAGGGTCTAAGAGAGTTGCAAAGCGTGCCCGGGCGCTTTGAGCGCGTGGAAGAAGGGCAGCCATTCATGGTAGTGGTCGATTACGCCCATACCGATGATGCCTTGCGTAATGTAATTTCAGTTGCTCGAGGCATGAGGCCGAAACGGGTGATCACGCTCTTTGGCTGTGGAGGCGATCGCGATCGCTCGAAGCGTCCGCTGATGGGAATGGCTGCAGCAGAACTGAGCGACTTGGTCGTCCTCACTTCCGATAATCCGCGCAGTGAAGATCCGCTCTCCATCATGAATGACGCAATGGTTGGTTTGAGCCGCAGCGATACGCCGCATGCCGCCGAGCCCGACCGCGAACGCGCGATTCGTAAAGCCATTGAGAGCGCCCGGCCCGGAGACATTGTGATTCTTGCCGGCAAGGGGCATGAGACTTATCAGGTTTTGAGAGACGGGCCGATTCCATTTGATGACCGCGAAGTAGCCCGACGTGTTCTCCACTCTTTCGGCTATGCGCGAAAGAACGGCACTGGCAATGGCCGTGAGAAAGTCTTGCAATAAGCGTGACAAGTTTTGGTGGGGCAGGAGGCGTGAGTAGTTCGTCCACGGGTAGCCGAGTTTCGGCTGGCTCACTTGCGCCTCCCTTTTTTTGGTTTTCCTAAAGCAGAGTAGCCGAGCATTAAAAGATGTTGTACTGGCTCCTCTATCAGGTTGGACATAACTACATCCCGGCATTCCGGGTTTTCCAATATGTG
Source organism: uncultured Bryobacteraceae bacterium (assembly GCA_964248405.1). Taxonomy (GTDB): domain Bacteria; phylum Acidobacteriota; class Terriglobia; order Bryobacterales; family Bryobacteraceae; genus Bog-105. The sequence goes on along the minus strand of CAXTYH010000006.1, from coordinate 25,678 downwards.
ACGACGCGGACCGCGCTGGCGAGCTTGACGTCGTTGGCCTTATCCCTTGCGCTAGGGCCATGGATGATCCGTAAGCTCCGCGAGATGAGCTTCGGGCAGCATATTCGGGAGGATGGGCCCCAATCACACTTCAAGAAGGCCGGTACCCCAACCATGGGCGGTCTTCTGATTGTGACAACAATCGTAGTGCCCACTCTGCTCTGGGCTGACTTGCGCAATCTTTATATCTGGATTGCGCTGCTGGGTTTGGTAGGCTTCGGGGCCATAGGACTTATCGATGATTACGCGAAGGTGGCCAAGAAGCGTAACCTGGGTCTGACAGCGCGGCAGAAGTTTTGGCTGCAGGTAGCAGTTGCAATGGTGGTGGGCTTTCTACTGTTGGTCCTGCATGCCAATCAGGCGTACTCGACGGCCGTGAACGTTCCGTTTTTCAAGCAGCTGAAACTCGATCTGGTCATTGAACCCTTCGCGCATAATTTCTGGACATACCCGCTCGCTTTCGGACTGTTCTATTTCTTTATCGTGTTTGTTATGGTTGGTTCCTCCAACGCGGTCAATCTCACTGACGGTCTGGATGGCTTGGCTATCGGGCTGATGGTGGTGGCGTCAGGAGCCATGACAGTGCTCACGTATGTTTCCAGCAACGTCGCATTGTCCGCTTATCTCGATCTCGCACACCTGCCTCGCTCCCAGGAGCTTACGATTTTCTCCGGCTGCATGTTGGGGGCGAGCCTCGGATTTCTCTTCTACAACTGTCATCCGGCCCAGGTGTTTATGGGTGATGTCGGATCGCTTGCGCTAGGCGGTGGCCTCGGCATGATCGCAGTGCTGATCAAACAGGAGATCCTGCTGATTTTCATCGGGGGTATTTTCGTTATTGAAGCGCTGTCGGTCATCTTGCAAGTGGGCAGTTATCGGCTTCGACACGGTAAGCGTATTTTCAAGATGGCGCCCATTCACCATCACTTCGAAGCGCTGGGTTGGCCCGAATCGAAGGTAGTGATTCGATTTTGGATTGCCGGGTTGGTGATGGCGCTACTCGCTCTAACCACACTGAAGCTGAGATAGGAACGACTTTTGCAGTTCAAGGGAACACGAGCTCTGGTGATCGGCACCAAGCGTTCCGGCATGGCAGCCATTGAGCTGTTAAGGGAGGGCGGCGCACGCGTGCGTGCCATGGATTCGGACCCGGCGCCTCTTCCTGGACTCGATGTTCCTGTCGTTGCCCAGTCGCCTGAGTGTTTCAAAGACGGCGATGGAGACCCGGACTTAGTCGTACTTTCACCCGGGGTGCCGTTTGATTTGCCGATGCTGATGGAAGCACGGGGGCGCGGCGTGGCGGTTATGGGCGAAGTCGAGTTGGCTTCGTATTTTCTGCGGGGACCGGTAATCGGCATCACGGGTTCGAATGGCAAAACCACTACAACTGCTCTAACCGGCCACCTGCTGCAGACCCTTGGTGTGCCATGCCAGGTTGGTGGGAACATCGGAACGGCTGTTACATCGATGACTCAAAGTTCCCGCGTAGATCAGTGGAACGTGCTTGAGTTATCCAGCTTTCAACTGGAGTCGATCACGCACTTTCACGCCGACATTGCAGTCTGTCTGAACATCACGCCAGATCATCTGGATCGTCATGGCACCTTGGAGAACTATGCAGCAGCCAAGGCGCGGCTCTTCGAAACGCAGCACTCCGGCAGCCACGCAGTTTTGAACAGAGACGATGCTTTCTGCCGAAGCTTCGCCGAACGAACACAAGCGCAGGTGCATTGGTTCAGCCTGCGGGAACGGGCGCCCCACGGTATGTGGATGGAAGGCGAGCAGATCTTCTGGCATGGAAAGCCGTTACTAAAGCGCCAGCAGATCAAGTTGCGCGGCTTGCATAATCTCGAAAACGTGATGGCAGCCTGTCTGGTATCCGTGCTGGCCGGAGCGGACCCGTTAGGCATCGGACCGGCCGTCGAGTCGTTTCCTGGCGTCGAGCATCGGATCGAATTCGTGCGTTCGCTGGAAGGCGTTGAATATTTTAACGACTCGAAAGCTACCAACGTGGATGCAACTCTGAAAGCTATCGAGGCGTTTGAGGGACGCCTCTGGGTGATTCTGGGAGGCAAAGATAAGGGCGGAAGTTATGCCCCGCTTGTAGAAGCTCTAAGGGAGAAAGCCGGAGGAGCGCTACTGATCGGCGCTGAACCGCCCTATCCATATGCGGCCGCGCCACTTCTTCGAAAAGGGCTGGCTGGTGCGGTTGATTTTATAGATTGCGGAACGATGGAGAACGCTGTTCATTACGCCCGCGAACACGCGGTACCCGGCGACACGGTACTGCTATCGCCTGCGTGCGCCAGTTTCGATCAATATAGAAATTACGAAGAGCGTGGGAATGAGTTTAAGAGACTCGTGGGAGAGTTGAACTAATTGGACTGACAGAAGACGACAAGTGGTCGTCGTCTTCTTAACAAGCAACGAACAACAAGTGGCAAAATTGATTTAAGCAGATTCTAATGGCACAGCGGCTTAAGACAGACTGGTTTCTTTTCCTAACTGTACTCGGAATGGTGTGTTTCGGGTTGGTGATGGTCTACAGCTCATCCTCCATCCTGGCGCAGCTGAAATACCATGTCACCGGTACGTACTTCTTCTTCCGACAGCTTGGCTGGGCAGTCTTTTCTATCATTGTTCTCCTCATCTGCATGAAGCGCGACTATCGGAAGTGGAACAATCCGCGTGTCGCGTTCGCCAGTTTAGGAAGCGTGCTCCTATTGCTGCTTGCGGTGTATATCACCGATAGCACCAGTCATCGCTGGCTAAAAGCGGGGCCGCTTTCGTTGCAGCCTTCCGAACTCGCGAAACCGGCGCTGGCTCTGTTTCTTGCATTCTTCCTGTGCCGCCGTATGAACGACATCAATAACAGGCATACGCTGGGGCCCATTGCCATCTCCATCTCCGTCATTGCGCTCTTTGTCGCCATGGCTGATCTCGGTACGGCGGTGGTGTTGGTGCTGACCACAATAGCGGTTGTCTTCGTTGCCGGTATCGACTACCGATACCTGGCTGTTTGTGGCGCGCTGGGGATGCTGCTGGGGACTGGATTCATCGTCATGAAGCCATACCGGTTGGCACGTGCCATTGACTTCGCCGATAAAGATCACAAGCTGCTCGCCAAGATCGATCCACAAGGACACATCCTCAAATACGCCAAGCAGACTGCCTCTACCAGCGACCCGGGCTATCAGCAGCGACAAGCCAAAATTGCAGTCGGTTCAGGGGGTTTCATGGGCTTGGGCTTAATGCAGAGTAAGCAGAAGATGCTGTATCTGCCCGAGGCGCAGACCGATTTTATCTACGGCATCGTGGGGGAGGAGACTGGGTTTCTGGGCTCGTTGGTATTGCTGGGCGGGTTCGTAATCGTGCTGTGGCGCGGGCTGCGCACCTACTTTCGGGCGAGTGATGGCTTCGGACGTTACCTGGCTCTGAGCGTGACTGTATGCGTCGTGGTGCAGGCCTTTATCAATATCAGCGTGGTCTTAGACCTGGTTCCGAATAAGGGCATTCCCCTGCCCTTCATCAGCTATGGCGGCAGTTCTCTGCTGAGCACGCTTCTGCTGATGGGCATGCTGCTGAGTGTCAGTGAGCACACCGCTTAGATTTGTTCTGACAGGCGGCGGCACGGGCGGGCATGTATACCCCGCATTAGCCGTCGCACGCATTTTGCAGGAGCGCGGGCACCAACTGCTGTTTATCGGAACTGCAGCGGGCATCGAGTCGCGGCTAGTAGCAGACGCCGGGTTCGCAATGGAACACATTCAAATTACCGGGCTGAATCGTGTCGGGTTTGTTCAAAAGCTTCGGGCCGCCGCGCAATTGCCAGTAGCGGTCGCACTAGGGGCAAAGATCCTGGGCAGCTTTCGGCCAGCTGCCGTCTTCAGCATGGGCGGATTCGTGGCCGGACCGGTGATGCTCGCCGCTTTACTACGCCGCATCCCGCTCATCGTGATGGAGCCAAATGCAATCCCGGGGTTCGCCAGCCGCAAAGTGGCAAGCCGAGTTTACCGAGCGCTTCTCTCTTTTGAATCAACGGCGCGCTGGTTTCCTCGCGACCGAACCGAACTAACCGGATTGCCCGTGCGCTCTGCATTCTTCTCTTTACAACCCAAGACTGGCGATCCGTTCACAGTGCTGATCACCGGTGGTAGCCGCGGGAGCCGTACCCTAAACCGGGCCGCGCGTGAAAGCTGGCCGCTGTTTCGGCAAAGCGGATCGCCCGTGCGCTTTATTCACCAGACCGGGTCGGCTGAATACGATGCGCTGCGAATGGAGTTTGAGCAATCCGGTATGCAGGGCGAGCTTGTGCCTTTCCTGCCCGACATGCCCGCTGCTTTTGCCCAGGCCAATTTGGTAGTCGGGCGGTCGGGAGCCGGTGGAGTCAGCGAACTGGCAGCAGCCGGTATGCCTTCCATCCTGGTACCGTTTCCCTTTGCAGCCGATGATCACCAGAAGGCCAATGCCCAGCAGTTGGCCAATGCCGGCGCTGCTAGGTTGGTGCTGGATGCCGACCTGTCCGGGCAGCGCTTATTCGAAGAAGTCGAGGGGCTACGCGCAAACCCAGAAGGGCTGGCCAGCATGCGCGAGAAGGTCAAACACTTCGCTCGCCCCAGCGCGGCGGAGCGGGCGGCTACGGTGCTCGAAGAAGCAGCGCATAGCTAAACCTAGACATGGTTAGTGCAACGGCACGGCGAAAGCAGAAGGAGTCACGTCAGACGTAGGAACTGACTTGCTTGCACTTTGCGGCAAAGGAGAGATGTTTATGTGTGGGACAAACTCGCGGGACAGGTAAACATCCAGCTTCGAACTTGCGGTGGGCCCGAGTTTGTTCCTGAATGCTACGTAATGGTTGATCATTATCGCTGTTTTCTGTCCGTCGAGTTCTCGAAGAACCGCTGGTGGAGATGGCAGTGGCTTTCCCTCCTGCAGTGCCGCCTGGGCTAGCTGCCGATATGAGGTGATGATCGCTGCTGCTTTTGCATCCTGCTGAGCCAAGTCTTGCTCCAGGGATTTGGCGTGGGTTTTAATGACGTCTAATTCCTCCCTGCCGAAACCAATTGAGTTCGAAAATGGCTTGGCAAGGCATAGGAATCGGTAAGCCCCCGGCTCTTCGAATCCCGATCAAGGGCAGATGTCCAAGCTAAGAAATGACGGTACACAACGTAACTCGGTAGAGGTGGACTCTTTGCCCCTTTCGCCATGATTAGGTTAAGAGAGGATGTCGTTGTATCCTGCGCCAAGCTCAAGCATGCCGCACTGCATAAGAAAAGCATGTTTCTAAACGCTTTTCGTGTTGACGTCACTCCGCATCCTTCTTTTGACATATCGCTTTTATTTCCTGGTCGTTTTGCATGCATTTAGGATTGAGATCTGATCGAAAGCAGAAACAAGCAGCTCGCCGGATATCAGTATCGGGGCTCTGCAGAAACTTTCTCAATTTTGGGACTGAGTATCTTTCATCAACATAGTTCACGCTAGTGCTGAAACTGCCTGCAAATTGACGATCACTGGCTCCTCTCCCCTTAGTAAATAGAACCTCAGCCATGGCAGCATCAAGTGGCTGCGAGTTCTGATGTCCAATGATCTCCTGAGAGTGGGAGCCACTTCCAATTGGGATAGTACAAGTGTTAACGCCGTCGCAGACCAAGCGGAGAAGGCCATTATTCCAACGCAGGAAGAATATTCTTCTAAAACCCTTGTCATTTTCGTCCCATCTGTTCCAATGCCCCAGGGGAGGAGGGCCATCATAGGAGCTAACGATCTTAAAGTAGTAGAGATCAACGTTACTCTTCTGCAAGTCGCCCCTGAGGTACAGGTCAACCTTCACCTTCATCTTGTGTAACTGCAAAAGTGTTTCCTTTCCCCACTTGGAACGAGTTACAGGACCTGCAATTTCATCGCTTTCAATAAGACCCGCAAGTACAATCGGTGCTGCCAGGTACGCGTTTCGCTCCTCAATGGTTGTGGGCCTTCGGTAGTCAACTTGGCGAGTAGCAGGACTGCACGAAAAGAAAACAACCAGCGTGATCACTGCCCAAAATAACTTAAGCAAGGGTTTAGAGCTGTGACGTTTGTTGTCGGCTATTACTGTGTGTGATCTCTGACCAAAAGCGTGAGTCACCCGTACAGCATTAAACTCTGTCATGGGCCCCCACAGGCTGAAAGTGGCAAACCAATCTGGCGAGTGTACGTTAGATTTGGTGCGTTTCCCGCGTCGTTGTTTATGGAGATGTATTCCTTGTGGTATTCGTTGGCTAAACTTCCAAAGATTCCTTTGTGAGTTCGCGAAAGGCCGTCTATCACTAACAAAGGAACAACCGTGTGGCCATATCCAAACACACTTGGGTACGAAAAGCCGGACATATTGAAACTCTCTGCACGAAACTGTTGCAAGGCGGCTTGAGGCCGCGGAACTGCGCCAAATAGGCCATATGCTCCTAAGCTCAGATCATCACTAAATGTTCCTCCGCTGATCCGCTCGCTCGCTCCTGTACCCGCCGTTCCCCAACTCCCAAATTGGTTTTTACTTACATCCTCGCCCTGTGTCCATGTAATCAGGTTTTCCTTAATGACGAGTGGATTTGCATTACTCCAAGTCCTTCCAAGTCCGTCAAGTACTCGATATGTACGTGTTCTCATTGCAAAGCCGGTTGGTTGATTGAGGTTTTGACAATCCCCAACGGTCTGCAGCATAAACGGCAGCACTGCAGAGTTATCTTGCGACTGCTTTGCTAAGGTAATTGTCCACGCGGCAGCAAGTGCGGCCTTCCACTTATCTACCACCATTGCCCATCCACCACTCGGCGGGGTTCTTCCTGGCAAAACAGATCCCACAGAACCAATGTCATCATTGAACGCAATTGACCCGTCTTTTGGCACAGCAACCTGGTCTACAGTAGTCGAACCTAGGTATATAGCTTGTTCAGTTAAGTAAAGGCTTCCCCCGCCGGGCCAGAAGGAACAGTCACTGTTTCCTTCATCACAAGATCCTCCTTGAAAATAGAGGGGATTATAGTAACCGCCGGATAACAAGTAAGCGATAGCGTAGTGATCCGTCTGTACCGAATAATCATTCCAGGGGGAGGCCGCATAGGATAGTGAGCCCCCGGCCCAGCTGTTTTCTTGGTCGTATCCCTTCTGCACCTGAACGCCATTTTCGAAAAGAGTTCCTACAGTCAGAGCATCGTAGTATACATTCGCGCCGTAGTGCATTTCGGTAACTGAATAGCTGGTTACTACTCCGTCTGCAACAGAGACAGACGATACTCCCGTAACAGTCCCATCGCTCGTTTGGCCTGCAGACATGGCATAAAGAGTTCCGCCCCCGCTAATCTGACCTACCAAGAATGAAAGTGCAGGAGATGCCTGGTTGTTTCCAACTGACCAGATTTGGGTATAGCTCCCGACCCAAGCTGTTTGTTCTACACCAGTTGTGACGTAAATTCCGTTACCGTCCGTCTTTCCTACCTGCGCCATCGGTCCTGCATTCTGCACGTTGTATACAGGCTGGTTCGGGGGACCAAAAACGGTGTATGGATAAGTGTCCCCGCAAGAAAGTTGGGAGAGAGATTTGGATGAGTCACGTCACGAGCAACTACGGCAAGCTGACTGTAAAATTCAAAGCTGGAGTAGCCTGGACGTTACCTACGTACCAAAGCTGTGTGTAGTCACCGGCCCATGCCGCTTGTTCGATACCGCTAGTGGTAAACGTTCCATTGCCGTCGGTCTGTCCGACCTGCGTCATCGGCCCTGAATTTTGCACGTTAAATACAGGCTGATTGGGAGGTCCTGACACGACGTATTGATAGGTGTCACCAGCCAGAAAATTAGGCGCGAGATCAGGGTGCGTCAAGTTACTAACTTGGAGACTGACATAGGCCTGTGCTGAAAGTGAAACGCCGCTAACGGCCGCCCAGAGGAGTAAGAAAATGCCAGTGACGGCCGTATCGCAAGCTGACCTTGTAAGCGAACTCAATCTCGCCTGCGTAGACACACAGATGGACATAACAGTCCAACTCTCCGTTCAGCGCTATGCTGCTTACATTGAGGGCAGCGCGCCTAATCGTGCACCGAACTGGAACGATACCACAGCGACGATGCTGGCCAGCATGGGCGAGAAAGTCAGACAGTTCGCTCGCCCCAGAGCGGCGGAGCGCGCGGCTACGGTATTGGAGGAAGCCGCGGCCTCAGCAATCTGATTCCAGATGATTCTATTGGCGGTTCCTCAACGTCTGCACTCCTTGTTGGGCTGCCTCCCTCACCAGGTATCGATAACCAGTCACGCTACCGTGTGAGTCGGAGTAAGTATCGTCAGTCGCCACACTTTCAAGCAAAGGAATAATATCTTTGTCGCCCAGAGTAGTCAAACCCCTAACAGCTTCGATCCTGGCAAAGGGTTCAGAATCTCTAATCCCCTGTATAAGTATTGTCTTCAATTCGAACCTAGCTCGAGCTGGATCGGAGAACTTAAGTAAGTTCTTTTGCTCTGCCATCCTCCGTATGACGTTCATGGCTGAGCTGCGACGAATCGGGTCTGTGTCAGGACTCTTCAGGAGTGGAGCCACGGCCTTCAAAGCACCATCGCCATACGACGCCAGAGACTCTGTTGCCATATTCCCGGAATCTATAAAGCTGAGCATCGGGACCAGAGCACGCTTGTCGCGCATATGAGTTACTGACATGACGACATCACCAACGTAATCACTATAGTCTGGCGGTGCAGATTGCTTAGAGGTAGTCCATGCTTCCTCAAGTTTTTGGCTAAGTGCGGCCTCGGAGGAAAGCAAACCAATAAGCTTTTGAGTCATTATCTCTCTCGAGACGCCCCCCATAGCAATTGCATTATCGATGCCGTCCAACACTGGAAAGCTTGAGTGGCTACAAACTGGGCAACCAATGGTTGTGAGATCATAAAACGCTTCTTTCCTCTCCTGCCAGTCTTGAGATCCGAAGCTGGACAAGTCCTGCTGAACTTGCTTGGTGATTTCGACCTTAGCGGGTTCCTGTGCAGAAACAGCGCAGGCTATGCCGCTTAAAAGTACAACTAGCTTTAGCATTAGGTCCTCGTTGTGATCTAGGGATTAACGTAAGAGGCTGGGTGAGTACGGACGTCTCCATGCATACAGCCCAGCTTGCAAGGACCATTTCGAGGTTCTCGCCAATCGGCTCCTGCAGTTGCCGCCGTAAAATAAAGCTTATTCCAGCCGGCAACCGTGCCATCATTCCGCGCATCGAACGCAACGCCGAACATATGCCTACTGTTCCCAGCACCACCTGCCAGGCTGTTTTGATACGGATCGCGGTAGCCGCTATTGATGGCGAACGTCGCTAGGGAATACCAGGCATTCACAAACCCGAGCGCTTGCCAGGTAAATACAGCATGATCGCTAAATTGAGCAGGTGCGGTCATTGGAGAAGGGTAGTTCAGCTCATCCCAAGTAAAATAGCTTGTATTGAGGCCCCGTGTAAACGCGGAGCAAGTGGGATAGAAAGCAACATGGTAAGTCTTGTACTGCTGAATCAATTGATCTCTGTCGTCCCCACAACCATTGGAGGTCGTAACCGTCAACACATCGAAAGTGCTTCCCAGTTGTATCAGACTCGCTCTCGTGTTATGAGCCGGACCAGGCCCGAACCAGAAGTAATCGTACAGCGATTGAGCCTGCTCATCGAACGTAGAAAAATTATAGAAGTCATCGTAATAGCGGTATCCACACGGGTTGATAATTGCTGGCACCCCCGGTCCTAGGTTGGGCTTTACAGAACTGGCGTTGTCGCAACCGTCTTCATATGAATAATTGACCAAGCCTTTGTGAGTACCCACAAGAGTATAAGTATCATGTGGTCCCGGAGCACTAACCGTAATATCAATCTCTCCTAAATTATCCGTATCTGCAGCGCCTCCCGTTGCAATTTGCCGATTGTTGTGATCATAGATCCGAACCTGGACATAAGCTTCGTAGTAGAAGGCGGAGTTCGCGTCTAGATCGGTCTCGGAGTATCCAAATATCGTACTGGATGGCTCATCCCACTCAAGGGAGGAGTAGCCATACGCTGTTTGACCGTAGATCTGCTGTGCAGTTCCAAACAATGCGAGAGTGAATACTTTAATGAAAGAGCAAAGACTTACTTTGTTGAACATATAGTTTTTCCTAACCTGTCACTTGCTTTGCAGTGGAACCCTATGGAGGTTCGTCACGATTTGTTGACGGGCAAGTTGCCTAGTTCTGGCGAATTCTGATTCTCCAAAAGCGATACGTAAGTCGTCGATTCCATTTTGCAGCAGCTGGCTCCTCTCAAGTTCCAAAGTTTGCAGTATTACCGGTGGTGCTTGGGGTATTTGGTCCTTTGGCATTAACCCTCCGGGATATTGTTGCCGGAACGTTCGAATGACAGCCGCTATCTCTGTTTGAATGAGGGTTGCTTTTGCGACATAGTCACTAGAGATGCTATTGAGATCTAGTTCTTGATCTGGGCTTAGTTCAAGCTTTTTCCGGAAGTGGTGTCTGAAAGGTTCGCCGGATTGCCCTTGGCTCTGTTGGGCATCGGCTTTGCTCTGAAATGCAGCAACATGACGGAATAATATTCTATAAACAATGTGATCTGAAACGTCTCCAGGAACGGCAGTGGTCACGGGCAGCTCTTGGGCAGAACCTTCAGACCCCAAAGCAAGTAAAATGATCAGAGAAAATGAGTAAAGCTTCAAGACCGTCACTCTCTTTCCGAGTTAAGCCGCATCTGCGGGTATTTCCATGGCCAACCCGCACCGGAGACTGACAAAACCCTATTGAATTCTAGTCGAAATCCGGTACGCAGGTCTTAGAGTACACGCAAGTCGTTAGGAGTGCAAAACAGCTTTTGCCGGAAAACGCTACTTTCAGACTCAATTTTCGAAACAGTCAGGTGCTTAGATCAGGGCAAGTGACACGAGTCCTATATCTCAGCTGAGAATCAAGGGGCTGCTACTTCCGGCGTTTGTGAAGACGTGGAGCTCTTGTCGATTACCCTTTGCAAGTCCGAGTTTCCTACTTTGCCGCCGGGACGCAAACCTGGATTTCCGAAAAGCATGGCAGCCTGTCTTTCAACCGGCGTACCGATTTTATTCGCCATTGACAGCCGTTCCTAAACTCGAAACAATATAAATTCAAGATGTTTTTTAAGCCCCAGCACGTGCACTTTGTGGGCATCGGGGGCATTGGGATGAGCGGGATCGCCGAAGTCCTGCTTACGCTTGGCTACCAAGTTTCCGGGTCGGACATGAAGCTGAGCCCGATTACCGAACGCCTGGCTGCTCTCGGCGCCAAGATTCATGTTGGCCACGACGGTCCGAATGTGACCGGCGCCAAAGCGGTGGTGGTAACCTCCGCACTCGACAGCCGTAATCCGGAGGTGGCGGAGGCGCGGCGTCAGCAGATTCCGGTTATTCCCCGCGGTGAGTTACTGGCCGAATTGATGCGCCTGAAGTTCGGTATTGCCATTGCCGGCAGCCACGGAAAGACGACCACTACCTCCATGGTCGCTTCCATTCTGCATAACGGTGGTCTCGACCCAACCGTGGTTGTGGGCGGACGGGTAGCCGGGCTGCAGGGCTCAAATGCTCGGGTAGGCCAAAGTTCCATCCTGGTAGTGGAGTCGGATGAAAGCGATGGTTCGTTCCTGAAGCTCGCGCCGATCGTAGCGGTGGTCACCAACATTGACCGCGAACACCTGGATCATTATGCGTCGCTCGACGAGATTCAATCTGCCTTCCTGGACTTCGTCAACAAGGTTCCGTTTTATGGCGCAGCTGTGGTTTGCATGGATGATCCGAACGTCCAGGCAATCTTTCCGCGCATCAGTCGACGCACAATAACCTATGGCCAGTCTGGCCACGTGGATTTGGAAATCCAAAATGTCTCGTTAGGGGCGAACGGCAGTGAGTTCTCGGTCAAGCGCAAGGGCAATGGATTGGGTTCGTTTCGCATAAACGTGCCGGGCCTGCATAACGTCTTGAATGCGACAGCCGGAATCGGCGTTGGACTGGAAATGGAAGTCAGCCCCGACAAGATCCGTGAAGGTCTGGCGGCGTTCAGCGGTGTGGATCGCCGGTTTTCGCAGCGCGGCATTGAGGGAGACGTTACAGTAGTGGATGACTACGGGCATCACCCAACCGAAGTAAAAGCGACGCTGGCGGCAGCCCGCCTGGGACCGTTTCGGCGCATCCTGGTGCTGTTTCAGCCGCATCGTTTCTCGCGCACCAAGCACTTAATCGAAGAATTCGGGACAGCGTTTCATGGCGCTGATGAACTCTATCTGCTCGACATCTATGCGGCTTCGGAAGCTTCCATTGCAGGGGTAGACACCGAGACGCTTCTGAATAAAATTCGCTCTTATGGCCATCGCGGCGCACATTATGCGGCATCCATCGAAGACGGCGTTAGAGCTATTGTGCAGACGGCGCAACCGGGAGATCTGGTGATTACGTTGGGTGCCGGAAACGTATCGGCAGCGGCGGAGAAGATCCTGGCCGGGCTGCGGGAGCGCGCGGGATGACAGCCGTCGCCGGAGGAATGTGGGAGGGCATCCGCTGGGGCCGATTCCTCCTCTGGTTGATCGCGGGAGTGCTCCTGATGGTGGGCACACTATTTGCCTGGCACTTCACCGAAGAGTTCCTGATCAAAGACAGCCGGTTTCGCATTGCGGAGCCGGAGGATGTCAGCGGTCAGAGTCCAAATCTAATTGTGGAAGGAACCCGCTATGCGTCAGTTGCCCAGATCCGTCATATCTTCGCGGAGGACTTCGGCCGAAGCCTCTACCTCGTCCCAATTGAGAAACGCCGGACCGAGCTTCTGGCGATCGATTGGATTGCGGATGCTTCGGTCGCGAAGATTTGGCCGAAAACACTGAAAGTGCAGGTTGTGGAACGAGTGCCGGTTGCGTTCGTTCACCTGAAGCCGAACAGCAAGGATGGGATGTCACGGTTTGCTCTCATTGATGAGGACGGGTTCATCCTGCGGCCCAAAATAGCGGCCAAGTTCACGCTTCCTGTCATCACCGGGGTACGCGAAACCGAGCCGGTGATGGATCGCCGAGCTCGTATCCATCGGGTGTTGGCAATGTTGAAAGACATAGGGACGCTGAATAAAGACGTCTCAGAAATCAACGTGGCTGATCCTAATAACCTGGTGGTTACCGAGCATGTGGAAGATACCGTGGTCAATCTAATGTTGGGGGAGGAGAACTACGCCGAGCGATTGCAGAACTTCATCAATAACTACGCCGAGATTCGGGGCAAGCGGCCGGATGTGACGACACTGGATTTGCGGGTGGACGGCGTGATCACAGCAGTGGGAGAAGAGAGGCATGGCAAGTAAAGCAAAGCTGGCGGTTGGTCTGGACCTGGGCAGTACAGCAACACGTGTGGTGATTTGTGCGCTGGAAGGCGAATCGCTACGGTTCCTGGGGCATGGCGAAGCCCCGGTGCAGGCTTGGACGCGCGGTCGCTTGAGCGACCCGGCAGCGCTGACCGGCAGTATCCGCTTTGCTCTGCATGAGGCGGAACTGCGGGCGCAGGTGTCGCCTGATTCGGCAATCATCGGACTGGGTGGGTCCGTAGCGGGCATCAACAGCCGAGGCCTGTATGAGTTCGGAAGAAGGCGCGATATTGAGGCCGATGACCTGCGCTATGCCGTGGAACTGGCGGCTCGCGCCCGGCTCGAGGAGGACCGGCAAGTGCTGCAGATCTGCCCACAGGATTTTACGCTGGATGGACGGGCCGGGTACCGAAATCCACGAGGGATGACGTGTGCGCGACTGGAGGCGAATGTGCATATCGTCACAGCTTCGGTGCAGGATCATCAGGCGCTGGTATCCGCCATGCACCAAGCTAATCTGGCGGTGGAAGAGTCGGTGTACGAGGCCATCGCGGCCGGATACGCGGCCGTGCTGCCGGAAGATCGGGCACGCGGCGTGGTGGTGATCGATGTTGGCGCACAGTCCACCCACGTGGCAGTCTATGACGGCGATGCCTTGTTACTGGTCGCTACCATTCCTGTTGCCGGCGATCACATGACGCGCGATGTTTCCTGGCTTCTGAAAGTAAACTACGAGGACGCCGAGTGCCTGAAGCGCGAGTATGGCTGTGCCGTGACAGGCATTGAATCGGACCATAGTTTGGTGGAGATTCCATCCGCTGAAGGGCGTACGCCACGCGAGGCGCCGCGCTACCAGATCAACGAAATCCTGGAGGCGCGGGCAGAAGAAATCTTCGAGAAGATCTATGCCGAGGTGATGCGTGCCGGCATGGAGCAGTCCCTGCTCGAAGGCGCGATTCTGACCGGTGGCGGATCTCAGCTGGCGGGCATGTGCGATATGGCTGAGCGGATTCTGAACTGCCAGGCGCGGAACGGGCTGGCGATTGGCATAGAGAAGTGGCCGGGCGAACTGGACACTCCTGTTTGGACGGTTGCTGCCGGCCTGGCTATGTACGGCGGGCGGCTGCGCCTGAAGCGCGATGTGAAGCGGGCGGCCAATGGTCTGGCAGGATTGGTACTGCGGTAATGGCGGAAGATTTGAAGTACTCCATTGAAGACGAAGCGCAGATGGGAACGCGCATCAAGGTAATTGGCGTGGGCGGCGGCGGGTCCAACGCTGTGGCTCGCATGTTGCAGGAAGGGCTTACCGGGATTGATTATTACATTCTCAATACGGATGGGCAAGCACTGGCCGCTTCGCCGGTCGGCAACAAGATGACCATTGGCAAGAAGCTGACGGGCGGATTGGGCGCAGGCGCCGATCCGTCCGTCGGACGCCAGGCGGCGCTGGAAGACACAGAGCAGATTATCGAAATCCTGGAAGGCGCGGACATGGTGTTTGTCACGGCAGGATTGGGTGGCGGCACCGGCACCGGCGCTGCGCCTGTGGTGGCCTCGCTCGCGAAAGAGCTCAATGCCCTGACGGTGGCCGTAGTCACCAAGCCGTTCGCGTTTGAAGGACCGCGGCGCATGAAACAAGCCGAGCGCGGACTGGCCGAGCTAGCCGGCAGTTGCGACACGCTCATCAGCATTCCGAATGAGAAGCTGCTGAAACTGGCGCCTAAGGGCACCAGCTTCTTCGATTCGTTTAAGTTTGCCGACGATGTATTGCGCCAGGCTGTGCAGGGAATCGCCGACATTATCACCACCCCGGGGCTGATCAATCGCGACTTCTCCGACATTCGAACGATCATGGCCGGCATGGGTTACGCCATGATGGGTTCGGCTATTGCGTCTGGCGAAGGCGCAATTGTAGAAGCGGCGCGGCAAGCCATCGCGAGCCCCTTGATGGAGGAGGGCGGCGTGTTGGGTGCTCGTGGAGTGCTGATCAACATCACTGCTTCGAGCCAGCTGGGTATTCACGATGTGAATGAAGCCTGCAACCTCATTCGCAGCGCGACCGAGAACGACGATGTACAAATCAACTTCGGCGTTGTGCTGGACGAAAAGATGGGCTCCAGCGTTAAGATCACGGTCATTGCCACCGGCTTCCAGCGCGACACTTTGCCTGAGATTGATCGCCGAAATCCGCATTTTCCATTCACTATGGCGTCCGTCCCGCAACCAGAGCCGTCGCCCGAACCGGAGCCTGAGCCGGAACCTGAAATAGTCGTGCATGCGGCAGAACCGGAGGGAGTCGTTGCGGCTGTCCCAGAACCTGAGCCGGCCGACGACTATGAGGTTCCCGCATTCTTGCGGAAGCAAAAACGGATAGGCTAATCGGGCCTTCCCGCACCTGCAATCAGACACTTCTCGTCGCGTTGGAGCTGCAGCACTCTGGCGTACACTGAATTACGGAGAATGGCCATTTCAGACTACAGTGAAGCTGCGCTACTACTCCTGCGGGCGGTTCTGAACTTCATCCTGCTTCTTCTGCCGGCCATCGCCTTATGCCTGGCAGCGACTCGCCGCTTTACGCTCGATACCGTTCAACTAGGCTGTGTGGCTTTGGCGGCAACGGCCTTGAGCGGTTACTGCATCTTCTGGATATGGTTCCTCTCCTGGCGTCTGGTGCGCCCTCTCGGAATCATGACCGAGGTAGCAGCGCTCCTCTATATCGTCCTGATTGCCCGGCGTCTCACACAGCAAGATCGGCTTGTACTGAACCCGATGATCGCCCCGGCAGCGCTGATCTTCACTGCCAGTGTCTTAATTCTCAGTGCTACTTACGCCTACGGCGGTCTGCCTTATAACGTGTTTATCACTGCGGGCTCCCGCTTTTCTCATCAACTGCCGCTGGACGATGAGATTCCGTATACCTTTGTTCACTCGATGATGAGGGAACATAAGGTGCCCATCCCAATTCAAGGGAACTGGCACGCAAGTGACCGGCCTCCACTGCAATCAGCCATTGTTATGGGGCAGTACTTTGGACTGATTGGGCCCATCTACGCGGGCTATCAGGTACTCGCCGTCTTCCTGCAAAGTTTGTGGATCTTTGGTCTTTGGCTTCTTCTCTATTCATTCGGCGTGAACCGCTACGCCATTAGTCTTGTGCTGGCAGGCTCTCTCTTTTCGAATTTCATCTTTGTCAATAGCGCCTTTGTCTGGCCTAAACTGCTGGCCGCATCCTATCTGCTGGGTTTTCTTGCACTGCTGTTCGGCCGGCGCTTCTCCGGCCCGGGGAAAACTCGCGTCTTTATGGCGATCATCGCTGGCATTTTAGTGGCTTGGTCCATGCTCTCCCATGGTGGAACGGCTTTCGCGTGTTTAGGCATGCTTCCTTTTGTATTTGTTTATCGCAGAAGCTTTCCGCCGAAGGCTATGCTGACGACGCTCGTTACGGCTGCCCTGCTCTACGTGCCGTGGATCTTGTTCCAAAAGCTCGTAGACCCGCCCGGTGACCGCCTGATCAAAATGCACTTCGCCGGAGTTGAGCCAATCGATTCCAGGTCGCCCGGCCAGGCGATAGTCGAGGCTTATCACGCGCTGTCTTTCAGCCAGATTGTTGATTACAAGAAGCAGAATCTGGAGCGGATCTTCGATACCTTTCAGTTTTGGCCCACGCTCTACCAATTCCTGTTTGAATGGCCCCTGGACCAGCATGCGCAACCGCAGTTCTTTCTGAGTGTTGCCAAGAACTTGAATGCATCCCAGTTCTTCTTCTTCCCATCGACTCTTGGCTTATTCGGTTTGGGGGTTCCGCTGCTTGCGTTGGGCTTGTTCCCCTATTGGAGAACAAGAGAGTGGCAGGCGGCGGTATTGCTGTTAGGGTTTACCGTGCTTACAGATATTTTCTGGTCGTTGCTGATGCTGGGGCCGGCCACGACAACCCTTCATGCGGGCAGTTACGCTACGGTTGTGGTTTCATTTGCGGCCGGTATTCTCGGATTGTGGACGTTCTCGCGAGTGTTAGCGTGGGTGGTAACTCTCGCGCAAATAGCCTTGTTCAGCTACATTCACTTCTTTCTGCTCGTTCCAGCCAAGGGAACTCTGCAACCTGGCATGACCGAGCTATCGGTGCTGGGCATTGTAGGTACCGTATACTTACTCCGTCGCGTTTGCGCACAGAAAGTGGATCGGAAAGCCTCTCAACCTCTCCCTCGGTCTGCGGACGAAGTTCTTTCCCCTAGTTACTGACGCCCGGTCTATCGGGCAGTACTCGGGACCGGTTCAAACAAACTTCATGTTCCATAGGATAATTGTCAGGTGACGAAGCGCGCCCTGGTTACTGGTTCGTGCGGCCTTATCGGCTCGGAAGTCTCTTCCCATCTAGGGCGGAATGGGTTTCGAGTATGGGGTATCGATAACAACGAACGGGCTGTTTTCTTTGGCCCGGAAGGGGATACCCGCTGGTCGCTACGACGCCTGCAGCAGACCGTTCCCGGATACGTTCACTATGACGTAGATATCCGCGACCGCGCCAGGATTCTGCAAACGGTGGCTGAGATCAAGCCGGACGTGATCGTTCACACAGCTGCGCAACCTTCGCATGACCGGGCAGCCGGCATTCCTTTCGCCGACTTTGAGACCAACGCGGTGGGCACCTTGAACCTGCTGGAGGGAGCGCGGCAGGCCTGTCCCGAGTCGCCCTTTATCCATATGTCTACCAATAAGGTGTATGGGGATTTGCCGAACAGCATCCGGCTGCGCGAACGGGATACGCGGTGGGAGTACGACGATCCTGCTTTCGAGAACGGCATCGCTGAGTCGTTTTCTATTGACCAGTCCAAGCACTCCGTCTTTGGCGCATCTAAAGTCGCGGCTGACGTCATGGTTCAGGAGTACGGCCGCTACTTCAACATGCCGACATGCTGCCTCCGCGGGGGCTGCCTCACCGGGCCAAACCATTCGGGCGTTGAGCTGCATGGCTTCCTCAGCTATCTGGTGCGCTGCAACCTCCAGGAGCGGGAGTACAAGGTCTTCGGCTACAAAGGCAAGCAGGTTCGCGACAACATCCATGCCGAAGATGTTTCAAACTTGATTCTGGCCTTTTGCGAAACGCCCCGTTGCGGAGAGGTTTACAACGTCGGCGGCGGGCGTGAGAATGCGTGTTCCATCCTGGAGGCCTTTGCAGCCGTCGAAGCTTTGACCGGCAAGCCTCAGCGATATTCCTACCTGGACGAACATCGCAGCGGCGACCATATCTGTTACTACAGCGATTTGCGCAAGATCAAGTCACACTTTCCCGGCTGGACCATCACGCGTTCCCTGCCCGATATCTTTCGAGAAATTGTGGACTCTTGGCAGATCCGGTTGGACACAACAGACATGGCGCTGGCTAGTTCGGCTCGATGAAGTTATTGATCACCGGGATTTGCGGCTTTGTCGGCAGTCGGTTAGCATTGGCCTTTTCCCAGCGTGTTGAAGGGTTAGAACTGTTCGGAGTGGACAACCTGCTTCGATCAGGCTCGGAAAGTAATCGGGCCAGTCTTGCCAGGCACGCCGTCACTGTGTTTCATGGTGACCTCCGTATGCGCAGCGACTTGGACATGCTGCCACCCTGCGATTGGGTCATCGATGCGGCAGCGAATCCGAGCGTGCTGGCGGGTGTCGACGGCAGATCAAGCACGCGCCAGCTTTCTGAACATAACCTGTTAGGTACCCTGAACCTGCTGGAGTATTGCCGCATTCACAAAGCCGGCCTGATCTTGCTGAGTACCAGCCGCGTTTACTCCATCGGAAAATTAGCCAAGCTTCCCATGCTGGAGGGAGGCGATCGCTTTCAGCTGGATGACTCTGTCTCGCTGCCAACTGGTGTTTCACGTGAGGGCATCACGGAGGCATTCTCCACGCAGCAGCCCATCTCCCTCTACGGCGCAACCAAATTAGCGTCCGAGATCATGGCCATTGAATACGGATCGGCCTCCGGATTTCCCGTCTGGATCAACCGGTGCGGCGTATTGGCAGGCGCAGGCCAGTTCGGAACGGCCGAGCAAGGCATCTTTTCGTATTGGCTGCACGCTCATGCCGGGAGGCGGCCCTTGCGCTACATCGGCTTTGGTGGGCGCGGCAACCAGGTGCGCGATGCTTTTCATCCGGATGATCTGGCCGAACTCATTCTCTTGCAACTGCGGCGAGATCCGCCTTCGAATTGTATCTTTCATGCAGGCGGTGGAGCGAAGAATGCGATGTCCCTGGCGCAACTGACCGAGTGGTGCGACCAGCGGTTTGGGGCCCATGCGCCTGAACCCTCCCTGCAGCCGCGGCCTTTCGACATACCCTGGCTGGTGATGGATTTTGCCCGTACGACGCAGGCTCTCCAATGGCAGCCGAAGCGAACCTTGCCTGACATTTTGAATGAAATAGGAACCCACGTGGAAGCCAATCCTGGCTGGCTGGCTCGCTGCGGCGTCGCATGAAATCTCCGCCTCCCACTCTGGGCCGTGCGCCGCTGAGCCTGCTCAGTATCGTAGTGCCTGCCCGCGATGAAGAAGGCTGCATCGAATCGACGGTGGAGCACTTGCATGTTGAACTGCGCCTTCACCAGATTCCGCATGAGATCGTCGTTGTCGATGACGGCAGCAAGGATGGGACGTGGGAAAAGCTGATCGCTCTGCAAACTCGCATTCCGACTCTACGTCCAGTGCAGAACACAGAACTGCATGGGTTCGGGCGCGCCATTACCCGCGGCTTCGATTCCATGACTGGCGATGCGGTTGTCATCATGATGGCGGATGAATCGGACGATAGCCGGGATGTAGTCCGCTACTGGCGATTGTTGAACGAAGGCTGGGACGCGGTCTTCGGGTCACGCTTCATCAAGGGCGGCGGCGTAATTGATTATCCGTGGGTGAAGCTTCGCTTGAACCGGATGACCAACTTATTCATCCGGCTTATCTTCGGGACTAAGCTGAACGACACGACCAATGCTTTTAAGGCATATCGACGCTCTGTCATCGATGGCTGTCGCCCGTTTCTCTCGCCTCACTTCAACTTGACAGTGGAGTTGCCGTTGAAGGCCATGACACGCGGTTACAGCTGGACTGTCATCCCAATCACGTGGCGCAACCGACGAAGCGGCGTAGCCAAGTTGAAGATTACCGAGATGGGAAGCCGCTACCTGTTCATTTGCCTGTACGTGTGGCTGGAGAAGTACTTCAGCCGCGGAGACTACCGGAAGCGGTCTTGAGAACTACGGTGAACGGCTGAACTTCATCTCGATGCATTAGATTGCTCCAGTTGTCAGATCGCCAGTGTTCTCAGACAAGTTGTCATCCGAGAGCAACACAGAATTCGATAGCTCCAGCGCAAGATCGAACAGCCGTTGCAGTAGTTGCCAAGGATCTTTTGCTACGCGCATCAATGGGATAGTCTACTTGACCATTGGATCTGAGGCGCTTGCAGCGTGTGCGTACCGATTGAACGGGTAAACTGTCCTGATGAGTTCGATTGAACAGGCGGAGCTGGAAAAGATTTATGCGAATCGCTTCTCCGGTTCCGAAGCCTATCGCGATCAGGTTTGGAAGATTTTGACGAAGGAGTTTTTCTCCCGATGGATCCTTCCTAGTTACTCCGTGCTGGATCTTGGTTGCGGGTATGGGGAGTTCATCAATAATGTTCGGGCTGCGCAGAAGTTCGGGATGGACTTAAATCCGACCTCGAAATCAAGATTAGCTCCGGACGTGAAGCTGTTTGAGCAGGACTGCAGCGCTCGCTGGCCTTTGCCGGACAATTCTCTCGATATTGTTTTTACCAGCAATTTCTTTGAGCATCTGCCGACCAAGGCATCTTTGCAGACAACTCTTTCTGAGGTCCTGCGTTGTCTGAAGCCGGGTGGCCGGATACTAGCGCTAGGGCCAAACGTGAAGTACATTAGCGGTAAGTATTGGGACTTCTTCGACCACCATATCGCCTTGACTGAACTCTCGCTAAGCGAAGTGATGCGAATGACGGGACTCCACATTGACGAGCAGATCGCTCGCTTTTTACCCTACTCCATGTCGCAGGGCTCGCAGCCTCCCTTGTGGACGCTGCGAACGTATCTGCGTTTGCCGAAAGCCTGGCCGCTGTTTGGTCGGCAATTCCTGGTTATCGGGTCCAAGCCCTCAAGCCGCTAGAGTGCGAAGTAGCAAGTCCATCTAATTGTTGGCCCGGCATAGTAGGCGGTGCGGGTACGGAACGCAATCACCGAGGAGACCATAATGTCTGTAAAATTTGGCGCACGATCCACAACGGAAGACGTGCTTGCAGATATGGATCTGCGTAACCGGCGCATTTTGGTGACCGGCGTCTCTGCCGGAATTGGGGTTGAGACCGCCCGAGCTCTCGCTGCGCACGGCGCGTCCGTTGTTGGGACCGCACGCAACCTGAAAAAAGCGCAAACAGCGACCGAGCAGGTCCGCGCCGAGGCTATTTCCGGTGGAGGACTGGAACTCGTCGAACTCGACCTGGCTTCACTCGCGAGTGTCCGCTCCTGCGCCGACTCACTGTTATCGGCCGGTAAGCCTTTCGACGGAATCATAGCGAATGCTGGTCTCATGGCAGGTCCAAAAGCTGAAACCGCTGACGGTTTTGAAGCACAGTTCGGGACGAATTACCTCGGACATTTCGTCCTAATCAATCGTATTGCCGGTTTATTGAATCCCGGTGGACGCTTGGTGATGGTCTCGTCTGCAGGCCATCGGCGCTCCGACGTCGATCTGGAAGATCCCAACTTCGAGCAGACCCCCTACCACGAGTACCTTGCGTATGGACGCTCGAAAACGGCAACCATTCTCTTTGCAGTCGAGTTCGATCGGCGTCATAGGTCCAGGAATATTCGCGCCACGGCGCTGCATCCGGGCGCAATCCAGACTGAGACAGTTCAAAGTATCATTGAGGCGCTGGGCACCGGCAAGGATGCGGCTATTGCTGCTTACGATTGGAAGATCGTACCTCAAGGAGCGGCGACCTCAGTGTGGGCTGGTTTTGTCGCGCTTGCGGACGAGGTCGGAGGGAGGTATTGCGAAGACTGCCACGTCGCCGAAGTAATCGATGATCCTTCCGCGAAGACTGGTGTTCGCTCCTACGCCCTCGATCCAGAGCGCGCCAAGGCACTATGGGCGAAGGGAGAGGAGATGGTAGGTGAGCACTTCTAAGAAGCGCAACCAACAGTAATGCGCTCAGAATTGGCATCGGGAACGGCGATTCTCGCCACCTGCTCTTACCGGGTGCATGCGGGTTCTTCGATGCTCGGACGGGAATCAACATTTCAACGGTATGTCTGTCACATCGGGTCGCAGCGTCAAGGTGCGAAGTAGCCGAACAGATCGAGCAGGAGGTCCGCTCGCGCCTCGAGAGGCGTTGTAGAGCCATAGGACGCATCGACTACGCCATTGGCGCTCGGAATGACCGCCAAGTTCGAAGTAACTGCTCCATCGTAGGCGTTCAGCGTAGACTGGACCCCTGAAGATTCCAAAGACCCGGGAACAGGCTGCCCCACTAAAGTCAGATACGAAACCGGCGTTACCGGGATGAGTGTTGCATTTAGAACAAAGGCCTGAGCGACGGGAGGAACCGGACACATCCCACGAAGGTTGACACTCGGCGGGAGTGGCGGCAGTGGGTAAACAGAACCGGGGGGCGCCGGACTGGAGGAGGCAGGCTGAGTTCTACTGTCGTAGGCGCGGCAGGGCGGAAAAGGATAGAGAGCGAGTCCGCCTGGAATGACGGGAGCATAGTATCCGCTGGCGTCGATGATGAGATTTGTGGCGGCG
This sequence comes from uncultured Bryobacteraceae bacterium, assembly GCA_964248405.1. GTDB lineage: Bacteria > Acidobacteriota > Terriglobia > Bryobacterales > Bryobacteraceae > Bog-105. The sequence goes on along the minus strand of CAXTYH010000006.1, from coordinate 2,484 downwards.
GTGGTGTAAACGGATATGTCTCCGTCCCTGCCGGCAGGAACAACCGCAGCGTTGGCCGTAACCGTTCCGGTAGTTGCGTTCAGGGTGGACACTCCGGGCTGAGCTTGCCCGCTCGGCCAGGCGGTCAGATAGCTGATAGGACCTGCTGAAGGAATGGCAGTAATATTCAGTGCGTAGGCTTGCGCTTCGGCCGGTAAACCACATGTACCCGACAGCAATGGAAAGTTGCGGGTTTGCCCAGCAGCTAAGGCAGGCAGTCCCAGACTGGTCGGGAAGGACGAGTCGCGCGTGTCGGCAAGGCGGCACGGCGCAATGGGAAAGTAGGCGAGCGCGGTCGGGTCCGACGAAGCGGGAACGTAGTAGCCATTCAAATCAAGGATCACGTCTGTGTCGTCGGTTGCGTAAACGGTAGTCGAGCGATTCGCGTCAGCGAGAGAAGCAGGGATGATTGCAGCATTGCCTTGGTCCGCCCGTCATAAGAGTTCAATGCCGAGACTCCCGGCCGCGTTGTGCCCGCTGGATACACCGACAGCCAACTGAGCTTGCCATGCGGCACAGCAGTCACGTTGAGCGAGTAAGCCTGAACGTCAGCGTTCGCGGGAATCGCTCCGGGGCAGGAGGCGCTGTTACGGATGGCAAAATCGCGGGAGGTGCCTCCGCTCAGAAATGGGGCTCCGAACGGACCTGCTGCCCTTCGCGTGTCCACCACCCGGCATGGCGCTATCGGCACGAAGTAGAGTCCTTTCGATTCCGAAAACACATTGATGGTTTGCTGGGCTGGTCCAAAGGGAGTTAGTGTTGGATTCTGATTTAAGTTATTACTAAGTACAGTGACCGTGCCCGAGGTCTCGCCACCAATAGACGGCGCAAAAGTGACGGGCAAAGTACACGACTCCCCGCCGGCAAGGGGCGAAGTGGTCGAGCAGCTCCCGCCTGAGCCTCGTTGAAAATTGGCTGAGTAGCTGATGCTCGTTAAGTGAAGCGGCTCATTGCCAATGTTGGAGATCGTGATATCAGCAGTAGAGGTGGACCCTGCCGGGGTATGCGGGAACCCCAAGACAGCCCCGGTAGCGTTCACTTGCCGTATGACCGTGTTTCCACTGTCGACGAAGGTAAGAACTCCGGTTCCGTCCAGCGTGAGAAAACCAGGCGCATTCAGTCTTGCATTCGTCGCTGCCTTGTTATCTCCTGAATAACCGGCGACACCGGAACCGACAATGGTAGTGATGATGTGGCTAGGATCGCCTGAGACTTTGCGAATCACATTGTTGCCCGTATCGGAGATGTAAAGACTGCCGCCTGCGTCCACGGCCAGGGCCGAAGGAGCATTCAAAGTGGCGTCGAGAGCTGGCCCACCACCACCTGTCAATGAACCGCCGAGCCCAGCCTGTCCAGCAACAGTCGTGATGACTCCTCCACTCACCTTGCGAATCACGTTATTTCCCGCGTCGGCAATTTAGAGGTTGTCGTTCGCGTCCAGGGCGAGGCCTAATGGGTGATTGAGAATCGCAGTAGTCGGAGCGCCTCCATCGCCGAAGTACCCGCCTGGTCCAGCAGTTCCGGCGTAGCGGCTGATGATCCCTGTTGTGCCTGAGATGACCCGCACTACTGAGCGCGATGTGTCCGAGACGTAGATGTCGCCGGTGGAGCTGACAGCAAGATAGGTGGGTGCGTCGAGACTTGCATTGACTGCGAGACCGCCATCACCGCCGCCTCCAGGCAATCCATTTCCTGCAATGGTGCTGATCATGGGTTGAGCAGAACCGGGTTGACTGATCTGCCGAATCCTACCGTTACCCGTATCGGCGATTAGGACGTTGCGGAGAGGATCAAGAGCCAATCCGGTGGGATTGTTGAACTGAGCCTCGACTGCCGGACCGCCATCGCCTGCAAACCCTGGTAAACCATCTGCTGACCCGTAGGATCCACCCTCAGGAATCAAACTTACGCGATTGTTCGCCGAATCGCTGATGTAAAAAGTCGGTGACGGCTGGCCATTGCCGGGCTTGTAGCTAAAGCTTGCGATCGCTCTGATGTCGGCGCTCGCGAGAGTACGGCTGACTCGCGTCGTGATAGCACCGGGGCCAATAGCAATCTCAGGACCTAGCCCGATTCCATACACCGGCACTTGGCCGGTGAAGTTTGTTACAAGAGGCGTTCCGGAATGTGTAGGGAGAGTCCCTAAAGAAAAATAACCAATTGTGTTTCTTAGGAGGCCGGGTAGCCCCGGATCGAACGTGATCGAGACCGAGCACAGGCCGACATTGCATAGACCAATGCCCGTAAAGTGGTCATAGCTTGCAGCACCGGCTTGATAGGCGTTAACAGTAGCTTCAGGATAGGAGAAGCTGAACAGCTGCAGAGCGGAACTCGAGCCTAACGGAACGGGTCCGAAGTTGACGGGCGCAGGCGTTGTTTGAGGGAGCGCAGGGTGGTGTCAAGACTTTTGTGTAAACGCGTCTCCGTTATTTAACTCATTAGGGT
>CAXTYH010000005.1:21697-203204 GCA_964248405.1 uncultured Bryobacteraceae bacterium | reverse complement strand
TCTAACCGGTATGCTGCTTGGCAATATGCTGGGCGGTCGCGGCTACGGCGGAGGCGGCAACTGGGGCAGCGGCGGGGGCTTCGGGGGCGGCGACTCGGGGGGCGGCGGTGGGTTTGGCGGATTCGGCGGCGGGGATTTCGGAGGTGGCGGTGCAAGCAGCGACTGGTAAATCGCAATCAGTGGATCAGATGTTGTCCGGGCTCGTGAAGAGACTGCTGGATGCCTTTGGAAAAAGCCTGCAGTCCGTGGTTCTATACGGGTCTGCTGCCATGGATGACTGGCAGCCTGCTTCCTCCGATCTGAACGTGCTCTGCGTGTTGGAGGAACTAGGACCGCGCGAGCTGGCCGCCTGTGAGCCGATCTTCCGCTGGTGGAAAGACGCGGGCAGCCCTGCGCCGTTGCTGCTGACAGCCGAGGAAGTTCGTACATCTACCGACTGCTTTCCCATAGAATTTCACGATATGCAAGAGCACCGTCGTGTGCTCCACGGCGTTGATTTGATCGCCGGTCTGGTGATTGATCGCTCTTTCTACCGGGCCCAGGTGGAGCATGAACTTCGAGCCAAGCAAATTCGTCTTAGACAAAAGGCGGCTGAAGTTCTGTCTAACTCAGATAGATTGACTAAGTTACTTGTTGATTCGCTATCTACGTTCTGTGTACTGGGACGCCATGCTCTGATCTTAAGCGGGCAGCAGGCGCGTTACCGGAAAGCTGACATACTGCAGGCGCTTGAGAGCGCAACGGGCAAGCGTATGCCGGCCAGTCATGCGATATTAGCTGTTCGCTCCGCGGCAAAACCCGCGGGCGCAGCTGACGCAAACGGCTTATTCGAAAATTATCTGAAAGAGATGGGCGCCTTGGTGAGCTTTGTCGATGCTCTCGAGCGCAAAGGAGAAAGTGAGTAAGTTATGAAGGGTTTGTTAGTTGTTTTGGGCGTAGTTATTTTAGCGGCCGTTGTCTTCGGAGGGCAACTCATGGGTTCGCGAAATTCGCTCGTCACAGAAAAGAATGATATTCAGGGTCGCTGGGCACAGGTCGATAACGATATGAAGCGGCGATCTGACTTGATCCCGAATCTAGTCGAGACAGTAAAGGGTTTTGCCAAGCAAGAATCGGGCGTAATCGGAGAAATTACAAGTGCGCGCGCAGCATTGGCTGGTGCACAAAGCAGCGGTGACCGCAGTGGAGCTATAAACGCCAACAATCAGCTGAGCGGCGCTCTCGGACGCTTGCTGGTCATCTCCGAGAACTATCCGCAACTGAAATCGAACGAGAACTTCTTGCGCCTTCAGGACGAGCTTGCCGGAACAGAGAACCGGATTGCAGTGGACCGCCGTGATTACAACGAAGCCATCCAGAAATACAACACCGATATCGATCTGTTTCCACGGAACATCGCTGCATCCATGTTTGGCTTTCACCGCGATGACAATTACTTCAAGACCACAGAGGAAGAGAAGAAAGTGCCGCAGGTGAAATTTTAGTCTGTCTCACCAGCCGCACCAGGTTGCGTTTCGTCCGCTTCAGATTCATCGGGTTCGGGGATGTTGTTCCTATACCGGCGCAGCACGGTCATGCAGGAGCCGCTGGCGAAGCCGGCCAGGCGAAGGCGGCGATAGGCACTCATCAAGTTTTTATCTTCCTGCAAGAACGCGCTGAGATCCTTGCCGCGATACTTACGGTTGAGGAAATCGCCGACTAAAGCCAGTTCGTCCGTTGAGGCAAAGACCTTTCCAATTGCCTCTTCGGCCACTTTAGCCGACACCCGCTTGGTTCGTAAATCGCGCAGCACGCGCATTTTGCCGAACCCCTGGTTCTGCAGACGCGCCGTCGCAAACATCTCAGAGAACTTGTCATCGTCAGCCATGCCATACTCGCGCAGCCTCTCCAGCACCTCAGCTGTATCGGCTGGGGTTGCTGCGCGGCGAGCTACTTTCTGCCGGAGCTCGCCCTGCGAATGGGGACGCAGCGCCAGTAGCCGCAGAGCATAATCCCAAAGCGCCTGTCCGGCAAGCTTAACCGGGCTCTTGCGAAACGGCATCTTCTCGAAACTTTGCTACTGTAGCACGCTCTAAAGATGGTAATTTAGGTATATAAAAAGCCTCAACGGCTAATGAAAGAGGAGATGTTCATGGGGGAAAGAAGCGGGTTTGGATACTTTTTGCTGGGGCTTGGCGTCGGCGTAGCGGCCGGTGTGCTTTGGGCGCCAAAGGCCGGAGAAGAGATGCGTCAGATGCTCGTCGATAAGGCCGGCGAGGGTGCTGACTTCATCAAAGATCGGGCGCAAGAAGGCACTGAGTTTGTCCGCAATCGGGCCGATGATGTTAAACAGTCAGCTGCAGATCTGTACGACAAGGGTAAGACCACCGTTTCTCGTCAAAAGGAAACAATCAACGCAGCTGTCGAAGCTGGTAAGCAGGCGTACCGCGATGCTGTCACAGATGGAAAACCAGCACCTGCTTCGACCAACAGCACAGCTGAGTCGATTTAGCCTCAGTCTCGATCGACGGCATCTACTTATGGATCAACAAACTCTACTTACCATTTTCGTTGGAGTAGCGGCGTTTGCGATGCTTATACAAGCAGGCATGCTGTTCGGGATGTTTGTAGTGGCATTGCTGCTCAAGTCCAAAGTGGATAAGCTCATGGTCCCGGTGACGGGAATCATGGACGTTTCCAAGCGCTCTCTAGACAAAGTAGAGGGTCACATCGACCGGATTGGCGCTCAGAGCAGCTCCATTCTGGACGTCACCAAGCGGCAATTGTCCAAAGTGGACGACCTGCTGACCGACGCAAGCACGCGAGCCAAGGTGCAGATGGAGCGCGCCGAGATGGTGATGGACGATACGATGACCCGCGTGCAACAGACTGTTTCCATCGTGCAGTCTGGGGTGATACGTCCCGTGCGCGAGGTCCAGGGCGTACTTGCTGGAATCCGGACTACACTTTCCCATCTTGGGAAAGCTCGTCCAACAGTGGACCATGCGACTTCAGATGAGGAGATGTTTATCTGACGAGCGAGCCTCGCTTCTTGTGGAGCGGGGCTTAGCTGTTGAGTCGAAGGTGTTCCAATTGAGGCAGTAGCCGAAATGCAGTCTGCACGGAAGAGACGGTTTCTCCCGTTTGCCTGATGCTTTGGCCGTACGAGGCTCCTTGGCGTTTTACCAGTTGTAAGTACCTCAATTTGTCAGGATCGATCCGCATGATCTGGCAGCACGTTGCATCTACGCTCGGTGGATGCGAGCCGGCCACTATCACTTGTGCGGCTTTCCGATTCCCCAGAATGGGCCCATTGCCATCCATTCCTTCGATGCCGTCTACCAGGCTGAACTGCCTGGGAAAGAGCGTGTGCAAATCGGCAATGCTTTCGTGAATGCCGGCCCAATGCAGCACGTTTTTCGGCCAGCCATAGACAGCCCCAGGAACAACACCGAATAGATTCTTCATCGACAGTGTCGCACCAGCCCAGTGGTGCGTCTTCATCTTCGCCAGCGAGACCAGAAGATCGGCTGCCAATACGGTGTTGGGCAGGTACAACTCCGTGAGCCTTGACTGGGGGCCCCGAAGTTTCACGCGTGTGACCTCGTCCAGGTTCAGGTCAGTAAAGCGTTCTTCAAAATGGGGAACACTCTTGAAGTACCCTGCTGCTTCCGCCAGATCCAGCGTCATGCGGCGATGGCCGGGGCCTTCAGCGATTCGCACGGAAGCCGCTCCCAATGCCCGAAAAGCATCGGCAACAGCTGAGACAAAGACCGGGTTCGTATTGATGGGTGCATCAGGGCTGAACTCCACCAGGTTGGGTTTCAGCAGCACCCGCTTCCCAGCAACGGCCACTTTGTGATCGAGCAGAACGCGTCGCACGATGGATTCCAAATCGACCGAGTAGTTGGCGGCCTTCACGATTGAGACGCGGTGTATAGGAGCCTGGGATCGAGATCGCATGCACCCAGATGCGAGAGCAAGACCTCCCAAGAAGAAGTAGCGCCGGTTCAAGTACATCTAACTAAGAGTGCGGACACACCAGGATATTTCTTGGGCTACTTGCGGACAGCGCCAGCAGGCGCAAAGCCTTGTCGCGAGTGGTTCGACAAGGAAAGGGAGACTCGCATTCGGTTGGGGGCCAGTTATGTTTAACCAATGCCATTCGAAGCCATGAATGGCCTTCGCTCGAGTTGGGCGACTGCAGAAAGGTTGCTGCGCGCTTCAGCGGATAGCGCAACTCATCGGGATCGACATGCTCCAGCGCAAGCAGTGCGACACCAGTCATTTCGGGGTACGAGAACGCATCCTCGCTCAAATAGCGGGAACCCCCATGATTCCATCCGCCATCACGACAGCGCCGCGACAAAATGTAGGCTTCCGCGTTCAGCCCGAGCGCCTGCGCCTCTTTGTCCTTAGCTTGGCTGCCAACCCGTGAGAACGCGAGAGCAGCCATTGCTGTTGGGTAGAGCCACCCGGCGGTGCCTGGAAACCACGAAGAGGCGCCTCCAATCTCTGGCCAGACTGGACCGGTCTGCAATCGCCTTACCAGCCGCTGAACCGGTGACTCAGGCGCTTTCACCTGGCCTTTCAGGCAAGCTAATGCTGCGGAAAGTTTCGGAGATGGCTGTCTTAGCAAGAGAGCCAGAGTCACCAGACTGGTAACCCAGGTACTGACATCCACACCCGGTTGCGGGGCCCAACCGCCGTCATGACGCTGCGAGCGGTCCAGCCACTGATAACCACCCGAGAGAATCTCACCCTTGGTCCCGTCGACATGTGCGCTCAAAGCCAGAAGCGCTAAAGCGGTTGGTTCGGTCCAGGAACTTCCCCCGTTGAAACCCCAACCGCCGTCCGGGTTTTGCATCTGGCACAACTGCTGCTGAAGGGCGCGTGCTTCAGCCACCGTCGTCATGCTGACTAGGGGAGCATCTTGCGATTGCGCCGGCGCTTCATGTAGAACACCAGCAGGCCGCCGGCGGCAACCCACATGATTGTCTGTATTGTCATGCTGTCCATTGATTTCTTCTCCTTTATGATCGGCGTATAACCCGACGCTTAGTAGTAGGTGTACGCCTGTAAAAATCTTGCGGATAGATCGACTTCGGTCAAGGCAATGACGCTTAAGGATGCAGGCTTCCAAAGCTGGTGAACAGCTGAAGCATGCCAGGACCCGCGGTTACAACCACCAGCGAAGGAAGACAGAAAAAGAAAATAGGAAAAACAAGTTTCACACCTACCTTGCCCGCCTTCTCTTCCGAATCCTGCTTGCGGCGGATTCGCAGAAAGTCCGATTGGGTGCGCAAGGCTTCGGCAACGCTGGTACCGAAACGGTCGGTCTGGATCAGGATCGCCACCAGCTTTTTCACTTCGTCCTCGCCCGTACGCCGGGCGAAATTGCGCAGAGCTTCAGCCCGCGTTGTGCCGGCCATGATCTCCATGTTGACCATGCCCAGTTCTTCGCTGACAGCCGGGTGAACGGATTTCAGCTCGCGGCTGACGTTCACGATCGACTGGTCCAAGCCGCAGCCAGCTTCTGTACAAATCACCAGCAAGTCGAGCACGTCGGGTAAGGCTTGTCGAATGAGCCGATGGCGCGTCTTCACCATGCGACCGAGCACGAAAACCGGCAGCAAGTAGCCAAGCCCGCCCCCAACAACCGGTAGGATCACGCGAAGGAGAGGACTGTCAAAGTGATCGCGAACCAGTAGGGCGCCCAGCACAAACACGGCCGCAAGGCAGAGTTTGCAACCGAAGAAGACCGCAACAGCTGAGGAGCTGCGAAAGCCGGCAGCGCTTAACTCTTGCTTGGCAAATTGGGCGTCCTGTGGGGACACAGGTAGTAGATTGCCGATCGGCGCCAAAAACTTTTCGAAAGAGAAGCTGGCGTCATCCGGAGCTTCGTTGCCGCCCAGTTGTCGCGGAAGGGCATTGGACCTGGAACTGGCCAATTGGTCCAGCATGAGTCCGGGACGAACGTAGTGCTTGTAGCCAAAGGCGGTGATAGCGCCGGTTAATCCCAGGAATATGAAAAAGATCCAGAACATAAGAGAAAAGCCTTAAACTTTGATATCGGTAATCTTCTTGATGACGAAGTAACCTATCACTTGCCCGCAACAAGCGCCGTAAACCATCAACCTGCCGAGCGGAACGGCCATCATGTCAGTCAAGTAATGCGGGTTGGTAAGTAAGAGGAACCCAGTAACGGCAGCGGGCATGAGAACCAGCACCATTCCGGTGACCTTCCCGTGAGCAGCGGCTGCCCTGATTGTTCCTCGCAGTCGAAATCGCTCTCGAATGATCTCAGCTAGTTTGCTTAAGATCTCGCCCAAATTGCCGCCAGTTTCCTGCTGGAGCAGCACCGAAGAAACAAAGAAGCGAACATCGACCAGCGGCACCTGACTATGCAGCCTGTTCATTGCGACACCCAGTGACGATCCAAGAGCAACGTCGTTCGAAACCCGCCGGAATGCCCCGCCGAGCGGGTCTGGAGACTCATTCGCCAGCATCTCCATCGCTACTGAAAAGCCATGGCCGGCGCGCATCGAGCGCGACAGGAAGTCAAGAGCGTCCGGAAGTTGTGCTTCAAACGCGGCAATGGTTTTGCTCCGTTTGCGAAGGACAAACAGGAACGGCAGCATTCCGCTCAGTGCGGCTAGGGGGAAAGCGGAAAGGGTGGAGTCAAATAAGCGAAGCTTTGATCCAACGAAAAAGCCAACCGCGCATGCTACCAGACTGAGGGTGATTAGTTTGGTGCTGGTCCAGTTGTGGCCCGCCTGTTCGAGCAACAAATCCAGGCGCTCCATGAATGAATACCTACGCAGGAAAGTGTTGAGGAGGTCGGCACTTTGCTCTCGACGAAGCAGTTGACTCCGCTGCTCGGCCGGCGAGGCCTCCGCTTTTCGCAGCATCGCACGAATCTGGTTTTTCTGTACGGTCCTGAAGTAAGACAGACCAAACCCGACGCACGCGATTGTGACACCGAATGTGAGAACAAACAGAAAAAGCAGCAGCAACATGCGAAGTTAACGAACCTCCGTCACATTCTGGAAGATGTGCGGCGATAGCTCAATCCCGTGTGACTTCAGTCGCTCACTGAACTTAGGCCGCACACCGGTCGGTTTGAATTTTCCCAGCACGCGGCCGTCCGCGGACATGCCGGTCCGCTCAAACACAAACAGATCTTGAGTGGTTACCAGTTCGCCTTCCATTCCCAGGCACTCAGTGATATATGTCACCTTTCTGGTTCCGTCCGACATGCGCGAGTTCTGAACGAACAGATCGACCGCTGAAGAGACCTGTTGGCGAATGGAGCGAGTTGCCAGGTTAGAGCTCGCCATACCAATCATCACTTCCAAACGGCTGATCGCATCGCGCGGACTGTTGGCGTGGATCGTTGTCAGCGAGCCGTCGTGACCAGTGTTCATGGCCTGTAGCATGTCAAGGGCTTCTTCGCCGCGAACCTCACCAACCACGATGCGATCGGGTCGCATACGAAGGCTGTTGATCAGCAAGTGGCGCTGAGCAATTGCGCCTTTGCCTTCGATGTTGGCAGGACGCGTCTCCAGGCGGGCCACGTGCGTCTGACGCAACTGGAGTTCGGCCGCGTCTTCAATGGTCACAATGCGCTCATTTGCCGGAATGAACCCAGAGAGCATGTTCAGGAATGTGGTCTTACCCGCGCCGGTACCGCCCGAGATGATGATATTCAGCCGAGCCTTGACGGCGGCCTTCAGCAGCTCCAGCATGCCCTCGTTCAGCGAAAGATTGCGCAGCAGATCTGCGGGTTGTAACGGCGCGCCGCCGAACCGCCGGATGGAGAGCAGCGGCCCATCGACGGCCAGCGGCGGAATCACCGCATTAACACGCGAACCGTCAGGAAGGCGAGCATCCACCATGGGCGACGACTCATCGATGCGGCGGCCCACGCGCGAGACCACGCGCTCAATAATGCGCATCAGGTGAGCGTCGTCGCGGAACTCGACCGTCGTTCGCTCGAGCTTTCCCTTGCGCTCGACGTAGATCAAACGCGGCGTAGTGACGAGAATATCGGATACGGTCTTATCGCGAAGTAGCGGCTCCAACGGTCCAAGACCAAAAACTTCGTCGAGCACCTCCTCGGTCAGCCGATCTTTTTCGGTCTGGCTCAATGGCGTTCGTTCTTCTGCGAGCAACCGTACAATGGACGGCCGCATCTCCTGGCGAACGCGATCGCCCGACATGGCCGATACAGCTTCGAGGTTAACGCGGTCAAGCAACTTGCGATGAATCGCGTACTTCAGCTCCTGATACTGCGCCCCGCCTGTTTCACGAGAGACAGCACCCCCAGCCGGTCCTTGCGGCAGCGGCAGACGTGCATCGGGTTTACCCGGATTTTCAGTAACGACCATATTTGTCCTAACTGAAGAGTGCGAACTTCTTCTTTGTTTTCGCCGGCTGCACCCCTGCGATTTTCGAAGCGAGAACTTTGAACTGCTGCGCCAGGATGTTCTTGCTGTCGAGCAGATTACCGCTGGAGTAAGACTGATACAGACTCAGATAGTCATTCGGAAGAGCGGCGTAGATGGCTCGACCGAGCACCTTGGCCAGCTCATGTGTGCTGATGTCCATGGTCTTCGGCGTGCGGTTAAGAACCAGCTGAAGCTTATCTGACTGGGCAAACAGGCCGTGTACGATGGTCTGCAATCCGTGCAGCGCCACCACCTCCAGCGTCGACACCAGAAACAGATGATCAATCTCTTCCAGCACCGCCGTGGCTATAGAGTTTAGACTGCGGCCGAGATCGAGAATCACCCAGTCGTGTTGCGTTCGAGCAAACCGCAGTACCTGGCGAAGTTGCTCCTCGTCCGGGTGATCCCAGCGGGAGTAGACCACCGGCGCCGGCAAAATCGACAGGCCGGACTTTTCGGTGAGAAGGGCTTTCCATAGGCTTTCATCCAGCCGCGACAGGTTTTTCAAAGCGTCCAGGACAGAGTAAGAGCTGGGCGTCTTAAGCAAGAAGGAGACAATGCCGGAAGTCAGGTCGAGGTCGGCGAGCAGGGTGCTTTTCTTGGTAAGCGATTGCAGTTCGCCTGCGACGTGACAGGCCACGGTGGTCGCTCCACATCCTCCCTTGGACGAAAGGAAGCCAATGATCTTGCCCCGACCGGACGAAGCCGATTCGGTTTCCGAAGCTTCCAGGATCCGAGCGATTGCGGGCTGGAGACAGTCAGCCAGCGGCGAGTGCAGGTACTCACTGGCGCCGGCGCGCATCGCCGATAAGATCGACTGCGGCTCAGCGCTGGAGTGTAATGCAATCACCTTCAATCGAGGCACTTGCGTACGCAGCTGCCGGATGGCGATGTTCAAATCGGCGGGCACGCTGGACAAATCCAGCAAGATTGCTTCCGGCTTGGATTCATGCAACCGAAACAGCAGGCTGTTCCAATCTCCTTCGTGGTTCTCAAAGGACATCTCTTGCGCTAGCGGATTCAGAGTGTCCAGCGCTTCCATGCGGAGATACGGGTCGGCTAGAAAACCAACCAGCCTAGGGTTTGTAATAGCTGTCATGGGCGGGCTCCCGATGGCGCTGAGGAATTTGCACTGGCACTGGGCGGTGGCTGTAGCATCGGAATAGCAGCGGGCGCGGCAGGAGGAGGCGGAGCCGCCGGCAGGTTGCTGCCCTCGCCACCTTTCAGCAGTTCAATGGGCAGCGAATCAAGCTTCAGCAAAGGTTGAATTGGGCCAGTAATTTTTTCGCCCGGCTGCTGCGGCGCTGTTGGCGAGCTTTCCTTCAAGTATGGTTTGGGCATTTTGATGTCGGGCAGTGGTGCGCCCGCTGGAACTGGACCGACAAGTTCCGGAGTCACCATCACTAGTAACTCGCTATTGTTCTTAGTAATTTGGCGTGATTGAAAGAGCTTGCCTAGTACCGGAATATCGCCTAATCCAGGGATCTTGTTTAGTTGTTCCTGTGTTTGATTATTCAGGAGTCCGGCAATCACAAAACTCTGACCACGCTCCAGTTCGATTTCGGTTTGCACTTTGCGTGTAGCAAGCCCGGGAACGCTGGTTCCGTTAACGGTAAGGCTGTTCGTATAGTCGAGCGAACTTACTTCAGGAGCAACCATCATGCGAATGGTGCCGCGTGGGGTGATGGTGGGCAAGAAACTGAGGCGGATACCGAACTCTTTGAACTGCACCGTGATCTGACCTACGCCGGCAGCTCCGCCCTGAATCGTAGGAAACGGAAATTCGCCACCGGCTAGGAAGCTGGCCTGCTTACCGCTGACCGTCAAAAGGTTTGGTTCGGCCAGGATTTCAAGCAGACTCTTAACCTCCAAGGCCCGGATAGCGGCGCCGAGGTCGAGGTCAGGACGATAGTAAAAGATGTTAAGCAGGTCGGTGAAAGATACCGTCCCATTCGAGCTGTCGTTGTTAAGCGAGGGCGGGGCTCCGAACTGATTGGTGGAAGTAGCTCCAAGCCCTTTCTGATTCAGGGAAAGAAGATTGAAGCCTAACTGCTGCGTCGCTGCCCGGCTTAAACTCGCAAAGCGTACCTTCAATAGGATTTGAGGCTCTTGCGGCGGTACGGCGACCCGAAGCAAGTTGATCACTTTGCCCAAAGTTCCGGCGATGGCTGAAGCCCTGTCAGCGGCAATCTCGTCGGGTACCATTCCGCGCAAGAAGACATTTTTGCCTTCAAGAGTCATCGAGACGCCGGAACCGACCTCTCGTTCCAACTCACCGCGAACCGCATCAATGTCAGAGCTGCTGGCCTGAACGTGCACGTTGTACTCTGAGCGCACGCCTTTCGAGTCCCAGACCATCAAGGTTGTTTCACCCTGCTTCTTCCCGTTGAGAAGCAGCTCATTGGGAGAGACGGCCGCTGCCTCTACAATGTCGCCGTTCGAAACAGCGATGCGGCGAATAGCCTCGTCGAGAGGGAGAATCACCGACTTATCAATCACTACCACCAGGTCGGCAGCGCAGCCTGGCTTCGCGCAAAAAGCCGTAGTTATCAAAACGAGAGCAAGTTTTTGTATTTTCATTTGGCTCCCGCGACCTCGAATCTCATTTCGCTTCGCTTTGTGCCGTTGAATATTTCGATGGTTCCCGGGTCAGGTGCTTTCACAATCACCGGGGCTGGAGCAGCCGGACGAGATACGCGCGCCGCCACCGCGACTGGCCTCGGCGCGGGTGCTTCACGTTGTCCGAACAGCTTTGTAAGAGACGTACCAGAGGTGGTTGCCTGTTGAGTATCCAGCGGGTTGCGCAACACAAGCTGCACTTTCGTTTGCCCGCTGGCAAGATTCAGAGTCTCGGCCTCGCTTGGCGTTACCAGGAGATTGACCACCTGGGCCGACTCCGGCTTGCCTTCGATATTCCGCTCCACCTTCTGCCCTGCCGAAAGAACTTCGATGTTTTGTAGGATCGTGCGACAGAATGGATTGGTGTTTCCTTCCCCGCCGTCAGCGCTTCCCGCGACGAGCACGTCCACGCGCATGCCAGGAGAGACGAACCCGGCCAAGCCGACAACTTCGTTCACCGGCAGAGCTACTGCTCGCATGCCGATGGGGATGGTGGCCGCCAGACCGGCGCCCGCGCCCTTGGCGGCAAGCCGAGTGGACAGAATGGGTTCATTTTGATAGATGTTTGCGATAACACCCCGGCCGATGGCATCAGCTTTCGTTTTAATCGCACTTTCGGCCACTGGGCCGCTGACCAGAGTTTCCACCAGATCGGCATCCTTCAGCAGTGCGCCGACTTGAATATCGTGAAAAGCCACCACAAGTCGCGTGGTGCCAACCGGCTTATCGACCGGGGCTCGCATACGAATAAGAATGAGCTCGTACAAGGCAAAGCTTGTCAGGCTTGCCACGGCTACGGCAAAGAGAAAAACTGTAACAAGACGTCGATTCATAGGACCTGGAACTACGAAGAAGATTCGTGAGGGTTACCTGAGCCGGTCAGCAGACGGAGACCGCCAGGGAAGATTGATGGTTGCAGGACAAAGGAGAGCCAAAGCGGGTAGGACACCGCACTGTGGCTCTCGAAGGCCCGACTCTCCTCGTTAGGAGGCTGCGGAGTTTGCGGTGTTCAAACTTGAATTGACCGATGTCCACAAGCCGTTGATAGTGGTCTTGGCGGTGCCTAAAAGGGCAACGGCCGCGAGCGCGATAAAAGCGAGCAGCAAGGAATATTCGACCAGATCCTGGCCGTCCTCTTCCTTCCAAAACGCTAACAAAGCTGCTATGTTCATGAGCTTCTCCTTTCTTGAGATTGAGTATTCGAGTAAGTACTGAGGCCTGGCTGGGATGATCCAAGCGCTTTTCTCCCGCTACTGAGAACGGGTGAAACTTGAGAGGCGCCGGCGCCGGCTTCAGCGAAGCGGCGTGCCGGATTGTGCCCGAAAATGACTACAGAGCCGTTATCGAAAAGAAGTCGCCAATTTCGAGACTCTTTTAAGGCGCTTACAACAGGATCGTCCGGGTGAAGAACGACGGAGTCTACGCGGTGCGCATCTAACTTGCGCTCCCAATCATATTTGGCAGTCAGAATATGGCAGTAGTCATCCACCAGTTCGTCCCCGAAGAAGTCGCTACGACCATCGATGAACGTTCGTTGGTACGGAAAGAGTTGATACACGAAGTAGCTCGCCCATGTATCAGTGGTATACAGGCGGCTAAATCTCGCATTTTTGACGAACGGCAAAGCAGCGTGGGGGAAACTCTTGGGGTCGAACTGACCTTCGAAGCCCGGCAGAGACGCGGCAAAGCAGGCGGCCAACACCAGAAGCGAAAGGGCCGAAGCCATGTAGAAGCGAGGCGCGCGCTCCAGCGGGCGGAGGCGCTGAGCGTAGCGGCTGATAGCGGCCGACATCCCGGACAACCTGGGAGCAGCGCCCATACGAGCCAGCAGATCCTGAATCAGTAACGCAGTTGCCGGCGCTGCGAGCATGACAAACAGAGGTATGTTTCTCCCGGATAGTAAAGCCAGGTGAGCCCAGAAAATAATGCTAAGTGCAGATGCATATTGCCGATGAGAGAGCGCCCAGGTCACCGCCGGCAAGGCGAGCAGGAGCATCGCTTCGAACAGGTACGCACCAGGGTGATGGAAGTTGATCGATTGATACTCGCTAATAATTTCGAGCAGCTTTGCGTCACGAACGTAGGCATAGATATGGGCGTGGAGGTTCCAGCCGTAGGGATTAGCAAGCGTCGCGATCGCGCAGCCAGCAGCGCACAAAGCGTATGGGCCGGCTCGATGACAGGCAGCGTCGCGAAAGTTCTGGGCGTGCAGGAAAGTATCAATTACTTCGCCGGCCGCTGCGATGCACAGCATGATGATGCCGACAAAGAAGGCTCCATGGAGATTGGTCCAGAGCAGCATGCAGGCCGGCAGCCAGTAGAGCATACGCTTGTTTCCCCGCCGGACTGAGAGCAGCGCGTGCCCAAAGAGTAAGACAAAAACCCAGGAGAAGAGATGAGGACGGGCAAGCCAGTGGACACCCGATCCACCAATGGCGAGGGCAGCCACAGCAAACGACAGCAGATCGTTGTCTGTGGTCCGGCGAATGAGCCGGAAGAGCATAACGGAAATACAGCCTAGTAAGGCGACATTCGCGAAGGCAACCGCGCCGAGGCCGCCGGTATGATGAATTGCCGCAAAGAGAAGGTCCCACAGCCACTCCCAGGCGTACCAGGCACCATGCGGCTTAGTGTAAGAGAAAAGATCTGTTCTGGGCACCGTGCGGTGCTGCCAAATCCACTCGCCTGTTCGAATATGCCAGCCTGTGTCCCCATCGGTCAGCAAAGTAGCCGAACCATGCATGCGAGTAAACAGCAGGAGCGCCGGAAGCACGAACGCCAGATCGGTCAAAGAAGGGAAAAAACGCAGGGTCCACCGGTTCGACCCGATGTTGGTGTTCGTCAGACTCGGATTGGCTAACGCCTGCATTCTTCTACTTGGTAGTGAGGAACGAAGGCGTTCTGTATCGGCCTGCTTTCACTTTCCCTTCCAAAAAAGGGGATAGTAGGAAAATTCTGATCTCCTAACCTGCAGTCGGGTTACGGAACGGCCGGAGTTTTACGGCTACTGCCAGAGTAGTAAGGTTCTTGAAGAGCCGTAGGAGTCTACCGTCAATCAAACAGGCGTTGTGAGATCAAAGGTCTTCCTAGGGTCTTCTTAGGGACAGACGGAGTGAATATCTGAGAATATTCCACCCTATGCTATTCAACATATTTATAGGCCGGAGGCTATATGCTTCAGATATTCACTCCGTCTGTCCCTCTCGACCACTCTCGACCAGTCCCTCTCGACCGTCGAGTGGCGATGGCCGCACTCACTTCGGAAGCATCGAAAATCTCAGAAATTCTGCTTTCAGATTTACTCCTGGCGATCGGAAGCGGGTGTCACGCTTACCGCCAGCTGCTTATGATCGCGCATGACGGCGATTTGGATTTGCGCATTGCCGGGGCGGATAGATCGATGGAAATCGTCTGTCGTTTTGATGGGGTGATTACCCACCGATAGCAGAACGTCGCCCGCTTTGAGTCCCGCTTTCTCCGCTGCCGAACCATTGGAAACGGATCTCACCAGCACGCCTTGCTTCACTCCAAAATACTGCGCCAGTTGCGAGTCCAAAGGTTCACACTCTAACCCCAGGGAGGAGTTGTTCCACGCCATAATCACCGTCGGAATGTCAGGCATCAAGCCAAGTGAGCCAAGCCCTTGCAAATTGAGCAGCGTGCCGTCAGGTGCCCGCATAGCTCCTAACTCGCGAGCCATGTTGCGAAACTGCTCTGAGCCGGGTCCAAGAGAGAATGCTTGTGCTCCGACTGGAGTGATTGTTACTCGCTGCTCTCTACCATTGCGCCAGAGGCTGATCCCCACGTGCCGGCCCACTGGAGTCTCGCGCACTAATCGAATGAATTGCTGAGCGCCTAAGATAGTCTCGCCGTTGTAAGTAAGCAGGACGTCTCCCGCCTTCACTCCGGCAGAGTCGGCGGGGCTTCCGTCTTCCACATTCGTTACTTCTACTCCGCGCTCTTCAGTCATTTTCAGACGGCTGAGTCGATCGGCATCAACGTCGATAATGACGACGCCCAGAAACGCTGCCCGAGCGTGCGCCTGATCGGCTAACTGCAGTTGACGAGCCGCGGTTTGCGCAGAAGCATGAGTGCCAAATGCAGACGCAAAAAGAAGTGCGAGGGCTGGAGTGGAAAGGCGCATATTAGTGATTCCGTTTTGAAGGATGCGCTACCTCAGGAGTAGCGCAATCCCCCTCTCTTTCTACTAGGTTGGACGGAGCAGACTGGAACTGGTTAGTAAGCTCGCTGCAGCTTTTCAGCGCTAAGAATCTGCAAGCAACGCGCTCGAATATAGTCGCTTGCCGCATCTGACTCAATTACTGTCTGAAGCGTTTGCGCCAGATCCGGGCCGACGCCCGCAACTGCGCCCGCAGGCACAAGTACATCTATGGCCTCGCCCCGAATAGCAGGGTTATCGTCGGTCTCCAACACTGCGCGCAGAACTTCGCGAGTAGCAGGGTCGGCGCGGAAGTGCCGTAAACCTTCCAACGCTTTCAGGCGGACGGCTGCATTCTCATCGTGCTGAACGCTGAACAGAAGCGCATCGCGGATATCAGAGCCGCTCTGGCCCTTGAGTACCTGCACGGAATCGATCCGCAGCCCTGGATCAGAGGGATCTTTGCTGGCTTGCAGTACCAACTGACGCACGTTATCGTCATCGATATTGCCGGTAATTTCTTGCTGTTGAATATGATCGATTACCAGCCGAACACGGTTGTTGCTGTCCGGTTGCACTGTTCGGACACGCGATGTACCGGGAGAGAGCAGGCCGGCTTGCTCAAGGCCGCTCCCTCGCAGGTTGCCAAACATGGCGATGCGGTCTACCCAATGGGAAAGGCTGAAGCCGAGTAACACAAACAACGAAGCAAAAGCCAGGCGACTGGACCACGGACCCGGGAAAGAGGGAAGAGCAATGGTCCGCCACCAAGGACGGCGTTCGACTTCCGCTCGATTTGAATTCAGTTGCAGGTGAAGATCACGACGGCACTGGGAAAGCAAATCGAGCGGAACATCCCGGCGCTCCGTATTCAGAGCAGTTTGCCATGCTTTCTCACGGTCCAGCGCAAGGCTGCACAGCGAACAGCCAGCGAGATGAGTCTCGAGTTGCTCCTCCTCGGCAAAGTCCAGCTCACCATAAAGGTAAAGCGGTAAATTGGTCCGGACCTGTTGGCAGTTCACTTGAAATCTCCCAGCGCAGCGCGCATTTTCTGGGTAGCGCGAAACAGGCAATTTTTAGCCGCTTCCTCGGTGACGCCCACCGTTTCTCCAATGGCGCGCAGGCGCATCCCCTGGAAATGACGAAGCTCAAATACGATACGCTCGCGCGGACTCAGCTCGGCCAAGACCTCTTGCACTCGCTCGTTAAGCTCCGAGCTCATCAATTGGCGCTGCGGGTCCACGTCGGCGCGGCTCTCGGCCAGAAACTGAAACCGGTCCACCTCGCCATCGCCCGTACTCACCGAAGCAGCTTCTTCGCGCCGAACATTGCGGCGGCGAATCTGATCCAGGCAAAGGTTCGAAACAATACGATATAGCCAGGTGCTGAAGCTGCAATCGAAACGAAATTTCGAGAGGTTGCGGTAGACCCTCAGGAACGCTTCCTGATAGATGTCTCGCGCATCCTCTTCCGAGTGAAGCAGATTGAAGGCCATCCTTAACACGTTGGTGTCATAGACGCGCACCAATTGCTCGAATGCTTCTGAATTACCGGCCTGCGCGGCACGGATCAGTGCATGCTCATCACTCCGTCCGGCGCTAACAGATTGGGAGCTCACAATACCTAGTGCCTGCGTCAATGGTTCACCCAGTCCATTGGACGTTTCAGCGCCCGTTTGGTCTTGCGAACGCCTAAAAGTTTACGCTATAAAAGTTAGCTGGCCAATTCCAACTCAATCAGCTTCTTAGCCGGGTCGAGACTGGAGATGCGGAAGCTGCGAACCTCGCCGGCGCGCGCAGCCGGCTTCCCTTGTACAGCCGATTCCCCGCCCTGTTTCCAACGCGCTGCCAGCATGGCGCTCAACGAGCTGACATCGGAACTCTTTTCGACCGCAGCCTGGGGTGGCGCGGCCTGCTCGCCTGCGGCTTTCAACTGGCAGGTTGCAATCACCCCTTCGCCGAGTTCCACCCGAGCTCGCGATCCTTGCACTTCCAAAAGCCGCCCGCTCACCGTCTCGCCCGGGTGGTGTTCAGAAATGTAGTGGTCAACGGTAGTAGGCTCTAATTGCTTGAGCCCGAGACGGAGCCGACGCCGTTCATTGTCGATTTCAAGTACAACCGCCCTCACGGCCTGACCCGCGGCAAGCTTTTCTTTTGGATGTTCGATCCGCTTCTCGTTTGTAATGTCCGAGATGTGTATCATCCCCTCAATTCCGTCCGAGACGGCGACAAATGCGCCAAAGGGAGTTAAGTTCGTAATGCTGCCTGCAACCGTCGAACCAACGGGAAACTGCTGCGGAACTGCTTCCCACGGGTCGCCCAGCGCCTGCTTGTAACCGAGGCTGATGCGACGATCGGCGCCGTTCACCTGAAGAATCACTACCTCGACACGCTCGCCGACTTTGACTAAATCACCAGCTTTGCGAACGCGCTTATCCCAGGACAGTTCGGACAGGTGAATCAGTCCGTCAACCCCTGGCATCAGTTCGACGAACGCACCGAAATCAGTCAAACGGGATACTGTACCTGTTACTCGATCACCTGTATTGAAGGTGCGAGCTGCAACCGCCCATGGATCTTCCTGCAGTTGTTTGAGACTGAGTGAGATCTTGCGAGTGGCGCTGTCAATCTTGATAATCTTGACATCCAGCTCGTCTCCAGGCTTCACGAAATCAGAAGCCTTGCTGATGCGGGTGTGGGACATCTCACCAATGTGCAGCAGCCCATCAACCCCACCCAGGTCGAGAAAAGCGCCGAAATCCATTACTGTGCGAACGCGGCCATGCACAACAGCGCCCTCGCGAAGATCGGAAAAGGCCTGCTGACGGCGGCGTGATTCTTCTTCCTCAAGAATGCTGCGCCGGTCCACCACTACGTCTTCTTTATCGACATCAAGCTTGGTAATCCGGCACTGAATTTCCTGGCCGACCAGCTTAGGCATTTCGTCAGCCTCGCGCACGCCGCTGCGGGAAGCAGGCAGGAAAGCCCGCACACCAATCTCGACGCGAAACCCACCCTTCACTTGCTCTGTAACTGTGCCGGCGATGATCTGCTTTTCGGCGTAAGCAGTTTGCAAGCTGCTCCAATCCTTCGGACGCTCCACTTTCAGAGTAGAAAGCTCGTAGAAGCCTTCTTCATTGCGAGGTCCGGCCGTTACCACAACCTGGGCACCTTTAATTGGTTCGCCCTCTTGCGTGTCGCGCCATTTGGCAAGGGTAAGTGAGCCTTCAATCTTGCGGCCGATGTCAATGAGAATGACGTCAGGTCGGATTGAGACAATGGTCCCGTTTAAGGTTGGCCCTCCGGTTGGTGCGTCGGTATGCTGCTTTTCAAAAGAGGAGAGGATGTCAGCAAAAGAAGTTTCTTCCTGCGGAGATCCGGAGTCCGCCGGAAGGGAGGGATCCAAATTCACGTTACTCATGACTGCTGGGATTCCCCTTATTCTGGCACAAGGGGGCAGGGATGACGGAGCGTGGGCCAGAGCCGAAACAGGCCTTCAGGAGAGAGGATTGGTTCCGGGTTCAGGACTTCGCGTGGCTGATTTTTATCGTCGCGCTGATTGCCTTTACTCCGGAGACAAACTACAACTTACTGATACTTCTTGTGCTTTTAGGCGCGTTTCAAATTGCCGAGCCGCGAGTTCCCTTTTTCTCATCCAAACGCGGGCAAAGTGTTTCCATCACACTCAAGCTCATCCTGTGTTATCTGCTGGTGGGGTACACGCATGGCATAACCAGCCCATTGGACGCCATCTTTCTTATTCCCGTGGTCTTCGCCGCGGCAACGTTTGAGTGGGCCGGTGTTGTGGCCGTAACGCTGATAGCCTGCTTTGCCTACTACTCGTTCCTGCTGCCCACCTTCGTGGGAACCTTTGTGCTGCCGCCGGATTTCATCAGTCTGGTCTCGCTGCGTGTCTCGTTCTATGCGATCGTGGCGTTTCTGGTTTTCGAACAGGCCAAGGCGAAACGCAATCAGATGGAGAGGACAGAAGAGGCTGCAGCGCGATTGTCCGAATCGAATCGTAATTTGCGCAAAGCAGAAGTTTCATTGCGGCGCAGTGAAAGGCTGGCGGCCTTGGGACAACTAACGGCAGGGCTCGCGCATGAGCTACGCAATCCACTGGGAACCATTCGCGCTTCGGCAGAGATGCTGGGCAAGCAATCAGCCCGCAACAGGCCCGAACTGATGGCGGAGATGGCCGACTACATCCGCACGGAAGCAGATCGCATGAGCGGATTGATCGCCAGCTTTCTCGATTTCGCGCGGCCGTTGCAGATTCGTCCGGTTACTGCCGATCTATCAACCGTCTTGCAGCAGGTGTTTCGCGAGCAGTCGCACCTGGCGGAAGAACGCCGAGTCAAATTGAAGATAGACAATGACGCAGGCTCGCTTCCATTCGCGTTCGATCCTGACCTGCTTCGCCTCGCGATCTCTAATCTGTTGCAGAATGCCATTCAAGCCAGCAGCAGCGGGCAGTCAGTTACCGTAGCTGTTCTGCCTTCGCCCGACACTATTACAATTCAGGTGCGAGACCATGGATCAGGCATCGCGCCGGATCACCTGGAGAACATCTTCAACCCGTTCTTTACGACCAAGCCAAGTGGAGTGGGCCTTGGGCTGGCCATCGTGGCCAAAATTGTAGATGAACACGGCGGGCGTATTCGCGTGCAAAGCGACGGCTCGGGCACGGTGTTTGAAATCGTTTTGCCCAGAGAGCAACCAACATAAGATATGGCGGCAGGACGAGTGCTAGTGGTGGAAGACGAAGACAAGCTGCGTCGCGTGATCCAGTTACAGCTGGAAAGCGAAGGCTTCGACGTTGATGGAGCTGCCAGTGCCGAGGGGGCTTTACCCTTGGCAGCGCTGGCGGACCTGGTGATTACCGACCTGCGCATGCCGGGGATGGACGGCCTTCAGCTCATCCGCGAGTTGCACGCCCGCGCCGTGGATGCCAGTGTCATTGTCATGACTGCCCATGGTTCGGTGGAAACGGCTGTCGAAGCAATGAAAATGGGTGCGGCCGACTTCCTTCAGAAGCCTTTCTCGCTCGACCATCTGACAACAGTCGCGCAACGCGTGATGGCTCTACGGTCACTCCAGAATGAGAATCAGCGGTTGCGCGAACAACTTGATACCCGGTATCAATTCGATAACATCATCGGGCGCAGTGCGGCCATGCGTGAGATCTTTCATACTGTTGAGCGAGTGGCGCCTACGCGCGCCACGGTGTTGATCGCGGGAGAGAGCGGCGTCGGCAAGGATATGATTGCGCGCGCGATTCACCAGCATTCGCCCCGCAAGAATAAGCCGTTCGTCAAAATCAACTGCACAGCATTGCCGGAGAACTTAATGGAAAGCGAACTGTTCGGGTTCGAGAAAGGCGCGTTCACTGGCGCTAACACCAGCAAGCCCGGAAAGTTCGAAGGGGCCGACGGCGGCACTGTGTTTCTGGATGAAATTGGAGACGTTCCGGGCCACATACAGGTGAAGCTGCTGCGTATTTTGCAGGAGCGCCAGTTCGAACGGCTCGGGTCCAATGTCACGCGCGATGCGGATGTGCGAGTGGTGGCAGCAACGAACGTGGATCTGCGCGCGGCACTGGAAGGAGGCCGCTTCCGCGAAGATCTTTACTACCGCTTGAATGTAGTGCCTATCAACGTGCCGCCGCTGCGAGAGCGCCGTGAAGACATCCCGTTTCTGGCCATTGCGCTAATGAAGAAGCACGCGGCAGATCTGGGCTCGCAGGTACGGGAGATCAGCCCGGCGGCAATGGATCGCTTGGTTGAGCACTCCTGGCCAGGCAACGTGCGCGAACTGGAAAACACAATCGAGCGCAGCATGGTCCTGAGCTCCCATGAGATCCTGCAGCCTTCTGACGTACGCATCGAAGCGCCGCGGCATTCGCAAACCATGGCGTCCCAGCAACAACCGCTGCTGCCCGAAGGCGAGACGCTGGATCACTGGGAGCAGATGATAATACGCGAAGCGCTGCGGCGAGCTAACGGCAATAAGAGCCAGGCCGCGCGACTGCTTGGGCTCACCCGCAACGCGCTTCGCTACCGGCTTTCGCAGATGGGTCTGGAGTCGGCCACGGCTGAAAGTGAAGAGACTTAGTTGCGAGACCTGCTTCCAAAGCTGATACTTCGGAACGCCTCGCTTGGTGGTCTGAGCGCCAAGTTGATAGAACCAAGATTCTTGCATTTGAGAGCAATTATGTAGCTGTCCATACGTGAGCTGATCCCTACTCCAAATGAGGCAGCGCCTCAGGAGGGGTTAACACGCGAATCGACCGACCCCGTCCCGGAACCCGCTCGATGAATCCATTGGCTTCCAACGTGAGAACCATGCGATGAACTGACGGTGGCGAGACTTTGAAGTAGTTCTGCATATCCAATTCAGCTGGAGCGCATCCATTGACTTTCGTGTAGTAGAAGATAAAGGCTAGATACTGTCCCTGTTTTGTGGTGAAGGGCTTTGTCTTCAATCTGCCTTCAGTGTATGCGACAGCCCGGCAAACAATGAGTCACGGCGCCCTCGCCATAAAGCGCCGTCAACTCGATTTCGCATTGATTCGAAAGCGTAGAACCGACCTCAGGCTGGGTAGCTGGTGCTACTCTCCAACTTGATCCTTGCTGAGCGGCAACTGCTATAGGCAGTCCTCGACGGTCCGGTAACTAAAGATCGAAGAAGAACAATCCCTCGCCGATTATTTCGGCCGGACCAGTCAGAAACACGCTGTCGTCCCAGCGAAGCTTCAGAATGCCGGCAGGAGTGTGGATCTCCAGAGGGCTCTCCACAAGGCCCCGGAGAACAGCCGCGAAGCCCGCGCCGGTTGATCCCGTCCCTGAACTTCGCGTCTCCCCAGCACCACGCTCATAAAAGACTGCTTCGATGCTGTGGCGGTCACGAACTTTCACCAAAGAGACGTTCGTCCGCTTAGGAAATCGGGGATGCGCCTCGGCTTCGGCTGCTACCACACGCCAGTCATGGGGGAATCCTTCCACCAGAAACACGCACTGCGGATTGCCGACATCCAGCAGCACAGCATCAAAGTCTCGTCCGGCCAGGCGCATGGTTGCGTGAAGGTCAACGGTGACCGGAACACCCATGTTCATCTCGAACAGAAAGCGCAGCGCAGAACGCTCTATCAGGCGAAGTTGCTTGGGGCCTGCATCAGTGATAATCGTCAGCTGCGGACCTGTGATCCCGGCCACTGCTACTGCAAAGGCCGCAGCGCATCGAGTGCCGTTGCCGGATAGCTCGGGCTCGCTGCCATCGGAGTTGAACAACCGCGTTCTTAGGCCGTCCTCACTGCGACCGACCAGCATCCAACCGTCAGCGCCAATTCCTGTATTGCGGGCACAGATTCGGCGTGCAAGCTCCGGCAAGTCATGTCGCGTTAGAACCGCATCCTGCCACGTGAGCAGAAAGTCATTCTCATCGCCGTGCAGCTTGGTGAATGAGATTTTATGGAGCATCTCGTCTCCAGATTTTAAGATCTGGCGCATCGCGCACTTGGATCAATTCCGTCAACTTGTAAGGCGAGTCCCTGGCTGAAGAAAGAAGGCAGTCCAGTACGTCCCCCTGCTGCGCCAATGCCCACCGCTCACGATGCACCAAGTCAGGACGCCGGGTTGTCGCAAGCCAGGCCGGTCCGTTTCCGATATGGAGAACTTCCCGAAGAGGTATCCGCGCGCGCGAAAAGATCGCAGCAACGTCGCCCGAGCCTGAGTACGCCAGGATGCCTTCCCCGCCCTGATAGTGCGCTTGCAGGAACTGCGCTCCGGCTCGGGTCCACGCACGACGCCCGGCGCTGTTGACCTGCGACTCTTTCCACGTGATCCAATGTTCGGGCCCAGGATGGAGCAGCCACGGGCCAACCGCAATTAGGGGTAAAACGAGAGCAATGCGGCGGCTCCCCTGCACCAGACCGCCCGCCGCGAACGCAGCAGCCACCGCCAATGCAATTCCATAACGAGTGTTGTAGTAGGTGAACGGGTATAGCTGCGGCACGTGAATCGGATTGCCCGATGAATGGATGCTCCAGATGTAGAAGGCTGGAGTCAAAAGCAGGAAACCAATTGCTGCCGCGCCCCTTTGCTTTCGTGCGAGTGTCCCGCACAACCCAGCGAACCCGATCAGCAACAACGGCAAACCGGCGCATAACTGCCCAGCGGTTCGATAGTACAGCAGCGCTTTCGGCCAGTCACCAAAGCCCGGGTAAGGCTCACCATGTTGAATCGCTTGGGCCGAGTACGGGCCGTTGTAGAAATCGAGCGGGTTCCCTGTTTCCCACCAGCTATGCGCCATCCAGTAGATGGGTGCAAGAGTAGCCAGAGCCGCAAAGACCAGGAACACCACGGCGCGACTACGACGCGCGCAGAGAGCAAACGCAAGAGCTTCGAACGGAACCAGGAACCAGCCGTCGTAACGAGTCAGACACATCCACCAGGAAGCAACCACCGCCAGCAAAATCCAACCCCAGTTCGGTGAACGACGGAAGCGCACAGCGGCGTACAGGAAGGTAGTAAGCCCGGCCACGAACACCATCTCGGTCATGGGAGTAACTGAGAGGTAAAGAATGTTCGGGTTCAGCGCAAAGCACGCGGACGCCACACAGGCAGCAACAGATGACGAGTAAACGTGTCGCGCGCTTAAGAAGAGGAGTGTTCCGGCAAGCACAAAGCAAGCAGCAACCGGAACCGTACCCGCCAAACCGCTGGACCATAACCCTGAGTAACGAACCAGCGGCAGACACAGCACATGCAGCACGGGTAACCACACTGTGCCGATTTGTTCGTACCCCGGTGTGCGTGAATCGATGATGCTTCGGCTCAGATTGAGATGCGATTGAGCATCGCCGTAGTAGAGCAGATAGCCATGGACATTCGCCCACCAGGCAAATGCGCTCACCAGAACGCACAGCGCCGCAGCAATGCCGACAGCTATGGGAAAATCAGAAACTTGTGAAGCGCTTGAACTCTTCAAAACGAGCGTCGATTTCTTTGCGGGTCAGGTTGCGGAGCCGTTCCACCCCAAACTGCTCACAACAAAAGCTGCCCATTACCGAACCATAAACCACCGCACGATGCAGTTCTGTCACGTCGAAGTTGCCGCCGCGCAGGTCGAAGCCACGCTCGGCCAGGTAGCCGACAAAGCCGCCCGCAAAACAATCGCCCGCCCCGGTCGGATCGAAGACTTGATCTAACAAGTAGCCGGGCACTGTGAAGAATGTATCTTTTCGAAACAGCATCGCCCCATATTCACCACGCTTAATAATCAGCGTATTGGGACCAAGCTCCAGAATCTTAGCCGCGGCTCGTTTCAGGTTATGCTCATTCACCAGCATGCGTGCTTCGCTGTCGTTGATCAATAAGAAGTCCCAGTGCTTAATGGTCTCCAGCAGTTCGTCGTGGCTCGACGAGATCCAGTAATTCATCGTGTCGCCGCCAACAAAGCGCACGTTCGGCATTTCCCGCTGCACTTGCCGCTGCAGCCCCGGCTGGATATTCCCGAGAAAAAGATAAGGCTCATTCGCATAAACCGGCGGCAGCTTGGGCTTGAAATCTGCAAAGACATTCAAATCTGTTTGCAGCGTTGTCCTGTCGTTCATGTCGGCCGAGTAGACGCCAGACCAGAAAAACGTTTTTCCCTCAACTTGTTCCAGCCCCTGCAGATCAACGTTCTTGTTTGCAAGAAGCGTACGGTCCTCGTCAGCGAAGTCGCTGCCCACTACACCAACGATGGACGTTGAAGTAAAGTAGCTGGCGCTTAGCGCGATGTAGGTACAGGCGCCCCCAAGCGTACGTTCCCGCTTACCGTGCGGGGTCTCTATCGCATCGTATGCAACAGAGCCAATGACAACAATTGACATTAGCTTGCATTTTACTGGATGAAGCTCTCAGCGGCCGCTGAGCACGGAAGCCTGCGTCGCTGGAGGGCGAACGTACTCAAGAGCTTTTTCAAGCACCACATCCCTGCCCTCCCGAATCGCCGCTATCTTCGGAGCTAACGCTAAAGCAGGCTGCAGTCCCATTCGCTGAATCGGTCCTGCATTCGAGCGGCGGATATCGTGCCCGGAGAACGTAATCGTCAAACCACCCGGTGCAACAAACTGCGTCAGATCGCTATCGGCTCCCGCGCTGGGCATTCCAAGAAACTCTGTCCGGTTTGCCACCTCCAGCGCCAGCCCCAGATGCTCCGCGTTTTCAACCGTGCGCTCATCAATCAGCATCACAGTCTTACCTTTGTACTTTGGCTTGTCAACGGGCGGAATGGTTTGAAACGCAAAGTTACTCGAAGTAGGGCCGCTTATCCCAACGCCCGGCAAGTCGGGTTCAGAAGCGATGGGACCGGTAACAATTGCCATTGTCGGGTTCACCGCCTCGGTCAATCGGGAAGCGATCGAAGCCGCTGGCACGTTGACTGGTCCTCGCGCGTCAAAGATAATCGCAGAAGCATCTTTCAGCTTCTCGAGCATTCCGTCCACATCCTCAGCTTTCATATGGGTCAGATCTGCGTAACCAACATTGCCTCCCAGCAGCCGGTACGGCGAGGTTGACGGCGCGGCGGAACTCGACGGCAGCGCTCGTTTAACCTGCACGGTTCGGATGTGATTGGCGGCGTCGCTGACCTGCAAAGAGGCAAGAGAGTCTACTGGTCCATTCAGCAACTTGCGAACAACTACCGCTGATAAAGCCTGCGGCGTTGAGGCGGAAAGGAAGTTAGCCTCGCGCTTCACACGGTCGGACACTTTCTCCCCATCCACCGTTGTCACGACATCTCCGACGCGCAGGCCCGAGCTCCTATCGGTCACCCCAGTCACCGCCGCTCGCTTTTCGATCAGACGAACCTGCAAGCCCGGCGAGCCTTGGCCAAAGTAGCGGTCGAGCTCAGCGCTTCCGGCCATTGAGTTCGAATCAGACAAGCGCGAGATCGTCTCGGCAACCGCTAAATGATAGGCCTGCGCATCCTTCGCTCCCATGATCTTTGGAAGCTCGTCGGCAAAGACCGCGTCCCAATCTTCATCCATCAGGTCTTTGTACGCGAAGAAGTAGTGGATGGCGCCCCAGATTCGATACGCCGAAAGAATACGCAGCTCCACATTCGGATAAGGTGATTCGTCGTAAGCTTTCTCATTCTGTCCAAGCATTTGTGCCTGGCTCCACACGGCAGGTTGTGAAGTTCTTACGCGCACAGCTAGTTCCTTGTCAAATGGAACGGCGACGCTGCTCGATTGCGCTCCCGCCTTGAAGCCGACCGCGTCATAGAAGACGTTCGATCGTGTGGATGCCAAGCCATAGTGAATTCGGAATTGCTGCGTTCGTGCGCCCGAATTCGGCTCAACCGTGTCGAGTCCTGCCGTGCCGGGAGCATTTGCCTTCTCAACTCGCGTTAACGAATCTCGCAAAACGCCCAACATCCCCTGGATAGCGGCCGTTAATTGTTGCTGGTCAGACGCGCTTCGAATTGCCGGCAACGCATCCAGCAAGGCACGATCCCAATCGATCTCAGGCGAGGGTAGAGCAGGATGGAAATACTTGACCGTGATCCAAAGCTTGCCTAAAGCAATCAGTCTTGCCCCTTCGCCGGCTGCGACCGTTTGCGCCTTCTCACCTTGCGCAGTTTGACCAGCAGCTCGATTGCACATCAGCGCCACGCAAAGCAGCACCGCAAAGGCGGCTCCCAGCAATCTACGCGTTCGGCGGCCCAACTGACAGCTCATTGTCTACTGACTTTACGCCTTTGATCTTCTTGGCCAGCTTGGTCGCTTTTTCCCTGCCGCGATCGGAATCCACACGACCCTTCAGAATCACCGCGCCATCCTTGACAACCACATCCAGTGCGCCGCCCTTTACATCCGGATCGGTCGCCAGCCTCATGCGAACCTGATCAGAGATGCGATCATCGCCACCCGGGTTTTCCGCCGCACCCAGCGCGCTACTGATCACCAAACAGAGCCCAATCAGGGCTGGGGAAAAGCGTCTCATTTTTCTTTGTCCGTTCCTATCATCGCTCGCCAATCAATCGTGTTCAAGAAGGACGGGTCTTCCCGCCACCCCGGTTTCACCTTCACAAAAAGCGACAGGAACACTTTTCGCCCGGTAAGCCGTTCCAACTCCAGTCGCGCTGCAGTACCGATTTTCTTCAGCGATCCGCCGTCTTTGCCAATGAGGATCACTTTCTGCCCCGGCCGCTCCACATGAATCGTTGCAGCAATCCTGGTCAGACTCTTCTTCTCTTCCCACTGTTCAATCAGAATCGCGGACGCATGCGGCACCTCCTCATGCGTGTTCCGCAAAATCTGCTCGCGGATGATCTCAGCCGCCATGAACTTTATCGGCTGGTCAGTCAAATAGTCATTCGGATAAAGCGCCACGCCCTCCGGCAGGCTCTCGATGATCAAGCGCCGCAGATGATCAATGCCGTCTTTCGTCCGCGCGGATACCGGCACAGTATCGGCAAAAGGAAACAGCGCAGAATAGCTTTCGATCAGCGGCAGCAACAAACGCTTATCCTCCAGACGATCAATCTTATTGGGCACCAGTAGCGCTTTTGCTTCTTTCTTGATCGCACTCAGCGCGTGCTCGTCTTCTTCCACCGGCTTCCGCGTTGCGTCCACAACGTACAGGATTAGATCGCGATCCACTAGCGCACCCCGCACGGACTCCATCATGCGCCGGTTAAACAGCGTATCGGATTTATGTATGCCGGGCGTGTCTACAAAGATCACCTGCGCCTCTGCCGTAGTCAAAACTCCTTGCAGCGTAGTGCGGGTTGTCTGTGCCTGCGCTGCGGTAATGGCCACCTTCTCGCCAACCAGCGCATTCAGTAAAGTCGATTTTCCAGCGTTGGGCCGACCCGCAATCGATACGAATCCGCAACGAAAGGCGCCGGCCACTAAGCGCTTGCCCCGACCGGAGAAGCCTTGGGGGCACGCGATAATCGAACCTCTCCTACGCGCCGCTCATTACCACTCAGAACCTCAATTCGAATGCCGCCGCGCTCCACTATCTCACCCGCTTGCGGAACGGTACCGAGCCACTCGGACAACAGTCCGCCCACGGTAGTCGATTCGGTATCTTCCTCCGGCCGAAAGCCCAGCAAGTCATGTAACCTGTGCAGGTCCAGACTGCCGGAAGCTACGTACACCTGATCGGACTCCTGCCGGACATCTAACTCCGGCTCATGTTCGTCACGAATCTCGCCCAGAATCTCTTCTACCAGATCCTCCATCGTCGCCAGCCCAGCCGTGTTGCCATACTCATCCACCACAACCACCAGATGCGATCCGTCGTGTTGCATCTCGCGAAGTAAAGCACTGGTGGGCTTGGTCTCAGGAACCAGGGGCACCGCGCGAATCAGCTCCATCAGCGGCTTGGCCTGGCGAACTTCGGGATCAAGTTCGAACATATCCCGAACATGCACAAAGCCAATGATGTTATCGATGGTGTCTTTGTAGACCGGAATGCGCGAATACTGTTCGTGCAAGACCAGCTGCCGCAAATCCTCCAGCGATTTGCCCACTGAAATCGCGACAATATTGGGCCGCGCTGTCATCACTTCGCGGACGCTCTTATCACCAAAAGCAACCACCGAATGGATCAGCCGGCGATCCTCTTCTTCCAGGATTCCTTCTTCAGCCCCGGCGGTAATGAAGGCTTCCACGTTCTCAACGGAGTCCGCGGAGGCCGGTTCGCCCCGCCCTTCCCGATCCAGATGCAAGAGAGATTCAAAGCCATGGACGAGCTTTGCCAGTGGCCGTCCCACGAGCCCCAGGATTCGGATCGGTCCCACTACAGCATGGAGCCAGATACCGCTGGTACGACGAAAGAGGAACAACGGCAGCAGATAGGTAGCCACCAGCATGGCCAGAAAGGAACAAGCAATCGCTTCCAGACAACTCTGCCAGTTCGGCACGCCTGGCCGCATGAGTGCGCCGAGGTAGAACACGCCCAGCAGGAACAGCAGGCTGTGCTTAACCAGTGAGAACGCCATGGAGCCTGTCTCGGGCTCCAGGCCCACCTTGTTCATCAAAGTCTCGCGGAAAAATTCGAGCGCAGGCACTTCGCGGCGCAGCAATCGCAGCGACTCCAAATACAGCAACTGCACAAGCGACACAAATGCCAGCAGAACAGTAGTTGCCAGCGCCACACCCAGGCAGAGCATCGCCATTACACCAGCCTCCGTCGCGCTGCCGGCCTTGCCCGTGCCGTCTCCACTTTCTCTGTCTTGCTGTGGCCGATGGCTGTTTGCGCAAGCTGGTCGCCGGCCGTCCCCGTTCGCGCAATCAAGCTACCAGCCAGATGGAAGTGCCTCCGCCACTGACCCTCCGCACGCGCCATTTTCCCCTGGTCGGTCTCGTGATCATAACCAAGAAGATGCAGCAGTCCATGCAGGATGAGAATACGCACTTCTTCCAGTCGCGTATGCCCGTGTTCACCGGCCTGCGCCTCTGCACGCTCGATTGATATGGCGAGATCGCCCAGGGAATCCGCGCGGTCCGATGGAAAAGAAAGAACGTCAGTGGGATAGTCATGCCCGAGAAACTCACGGTTCAACTTTCGCAGGGCCCGGCTGTTGGTCAGGAGGCAGGTGAAGGGCCTTCCCCCTGCAATCGTTTCGGAAAGAGTGGCTGTGTATTCAGCCAGGGTCTGCTGATCGTCTTTGGAAAACTGCAATGAAGTGGGAAGGGCTCTAAAGAGCAATGTACTGTCACCAGGTGACATAGAAGGGTTTAAGCAAAAGAAGGATAAGCAGGTGCTGCTTCGCCGCTGCTTGACGGGTTCGGGATTTCTGGAGGAGTGCTGCTGTTCAGCTTCAGAGGAAGCTGTCTGCCGGCACCAATCGTTTCGTTATAGCGGTCATATGCGCGCACAATGCGCTGCACCAATACGTGGCGGACCACGTCTCTATCCTCAAAAGGAATGAAGGCGATTCCTTCTACGCCTCTGAGCACTTCCACAGCGTTCAGCAATCCGCTCTTCTTACCGTTCGGCAGGTCGATCTGCGTCTGATCGCCGGTGACCACCATCTTGGAATTGAAGCCCTGCCTGGTCAAGATCATCTTCATCTGCTCAGCCGTCGTATTCTGCGCCTCATCCAAAATGATGAAGCAATCGTTCAGCGTGCGGCCCCGCATGAAAGCAAGTGGAGCGATTTCGATGGTGTTGCGCTCAATCAGTTTCTCCACCTTGTCGGCGTCGATCATCTCGAACAGGGCATCGTAGAGCGGACGCAAGTACGGGTCAATCTTCTCTTTCAGTGTGCCGGGAAGAAAGCCCAAGTGCTCGCCCGCTTCCACAGCCGGCCGGGTCAGGATAATTCGATTCACCTGCTTATTCAGCAGCGCTGAGACTGCCATCGCCACTGCCAAGTAGGTCTTTCCGGTACCAGCAGGCCCAATCCCAAAGGTCAGATCGTGATTCTCAATGGCGTCCACGTATCGGCGCTGGTTTACGGTCTTGGGCGTCAATACCTTCTTGCCGAAGCTGCGCGATTTCCCGCTCTCCACCAGCCTGCGAAGTGACACGTTCGGGTCGGCCGTCAGCACCCGCATGAAACTATGCAGGTCGCCGCTGTTGAGAGCGTGCCCATCCTTCACCAAATCGGCGTAGTCCTGCAGAATCCGTTCCGCCCGGCGAACCTGCGCCTCTTCGCCCTCCAACTGCAGCGTGTCGCCGTCCAGCAACTGTGTCCGAATCGTCAGCTCTTGTTCTAGCAGCTGAATGTTTTCGTCTCTGGTGCCGTACAACGACTCAATTCCGCGGGTGATTTGGATGGAAGACTTCATCAGCAGGCTATGACAGCAGCAGGCATTCGGAACGCCGCCCAGGCATTCACTTCGGTCACAAGGGAGGGGAAAACTGTGAGTCTCAAATCGACTTAATGCAGGCTGCTGGTATAACGGCAGCCCACCTAAACTCCACGATATCACCTTTAGGCTTTCTTTATGCGCGGAGGGAGAAATTTACCTTCGAAGTCAATTTAACCAAACTTTACGCTTGACAGAAGTCAGCGAATCGGCATCCGGGACTACCCAAAAAGAGAGTCACAGCACTTACAAATATTTCTCAAAAAACGTTAGAAGTCTTAATTTGAACGATTTACCAGAGCCTGGGGTCTCCTTCAAGTACTTTTTGCCGGGCACCCAGGCGAATCCTACATGCTACGTATGAATCGCTCCCGAGAGAAATCCGGACAGCAACTCACAGCTGACACTGCTGCATGTGCATAGGCAAATCACAACCTTGGAGGCTTACATGGGCGTTCTTATTGAAATCGAAACCAGAAATGAAGGGGCAAAGCCAGTTGCTAACGAGCCAGGGGACAAGTTGGTTGCGCCGACCCCGGTTGATCTGAAAGCGTGGCGAACTGCTCCCAAAGAACGGACTGCTGCTTACTTCCCAACTTATTCCACTGTTTCTAAGGCGATGCAAACTGCGCTGCGCGGCTGGGTACGCGAATGGTTCACCCTCAACCCTGAGATCTTGCTTCGACCGCACTCCGCTTACCCGATCCTGGTCTTTCAATGCACCCACCCGTTCTCGGGTCGGCCCACCAACATTTTCACGTACGACATTCAACAGACCGAAGCGCTGAATCGGGCTTTTGCTTCAGCCGCTAACAAACTCGGCCGCGAACTGAAGACTCTCGACACCAAAAAGCTGGCCTGGCTGACACGCGAGCACTACTTTGCTTATCGCAGCAAAGAAGTGATTAAGTACGTGATGAAGAACCGACGCGCCATCTACCGCATGCTGAACGTGGAAACGATGCTGATGGATGCCATCTTAAAGTTCGCTGTCGTGGATCTTCCCAAACTGGGAATGGAAGAGGCCACGGTCATCCTGCGACGCGCCTTCTTTACCCAGCTGCGCCGCTTCTCGGAAGAGTTCGACCTCAGCACGAAGGTTGACGACCTGCTTACTGTCATGACCGACGCGCTCACCGGCAAACAGTGCAGTGACAATGCCGCACCTGCTCCTGGGCCCATGGTTGCTCAATCGGCATCCAAAGCCCTTTCCATGCCAGTCTGCGAGCCTGCCCCGCTCGAGATGCTCGTCGCCGCCTAGGTCTGAATTCGCTTCCACTTCTTCCCGACTCGGACAACCAACAGCCGCCCGGCTGAGGGCAACAGCAGCTCACGTTGCACAGCGCCGTCAATTTCCACTGCACCCGCCTTCAGCTTCCGGTTGGCCTCGGTATTGCTGTCCGCAAGACCCACCGCGGCGATAAGCTTGTCCACCCGCAGCCCCTTGTCACTCCGAATGCCCTCAGGAACCAGGACCGTTTCGGTGTCAGCGGGCTCCAGGCCCTGTCTTATTTCCCGATCGAACGCCTCGCGCGCCTCGTCCGCCTCCTGTCCGCCGTGGAAATCAGCAGCCACCCGGTGGCCTAGCTCCATCTTCACTTCCATCGGGTCTCTACTGCCGCTCTCCACAGCATTCCGCAACGCCGCGACGCTCTGCATCGGCATATCAGTCAGCAATTCATAGTATCGATACATCAGGTCATCGCTGATGCTCATCATCTTGCGGAACATGACCTTCGCCGGCTCCGCGATGCCGATGTAGTTCCCCTTTGATTTGGACATCTTCTCCACTCCGTCCAGACCTTCTAAAATAGGCACGGTAGCTACAATTTGCGGCGGCTGGCCGTAATCACGCTGCAGCTCACGGCCAATCATCAGATTAAAGGTCTGGTCCGTACCGCCCATTTCTACATCGCACCCCAGCGCCACCGAATCATAGCCCTGCGCCAGCGGATACAGCAGTTCATGGATCGAGATCGGCAGGCCGTTCTTATATCGATTGCTGAAATACTCGCGCTCCAGCATTTGAGCTACCGTCACTTTGGAGGCCAGCCGGACCAGATCCTCAAACTGCAAGGGCGCCAGCCACTCACTATTGAATCGAACCTCCGTCCTATCAGGATCGAGAATCTTGAAAACTTGCGCCTTGTACGTCTCAGCGTTGGCGGAAATCTCATCCCGAGTCATCGGCGGTCGAGTCAGATTTCGGCCGGTCGGGTCGCCAATTAACCCGGTCATATCGCCTATCACGAAGATCACGGTGTGGCCAAGATCTTGAAAGTGCTTCATCTTACGCAATAGAACGGTATGCCCAAGGTGCAGATCTGGCGCCGTCGGGTCAAAGCCGGCCTTAACTTTCAGCGGTTTACCCGCCTTCAGGCGCTCACGCAGATCTTCTTCCCGAATCAGCTCGGCCAGCCCTTTTTTCAGGTAAACAAGCTGCTCGTCGACAGGGGGGAATGACACCTTCCTGTTATACCGGGTCGCATGAATAATAATTGGAACGTGGAAACTCAACGCTACGTCGGTCGGCTTGTATGAACGCGCTGAGCGAGGCTATACCCTTTCCGGCAGTGACCGGCGAAGCAACCCAGGCTAAGGGCAGAGTGGATCACCGGTCTACCGACGAAGCAGCGCTCGTTAAGCGCGTGCAAAACGGCGACGAGATGGCCTTTCGCGAGATCGTGGAACGGTACCAGACCAAGGTCTTTTCCATCATCTACGGCATCCTGCGCAACCGTAACGACGCCGAGGACATCGCTCAGCAGGTTTTTGCCAAGGTCTACTTTTCAATCAAGAACTTCGATTTCCGCAGCTCGCTGTTGACGTGGATCTACAAGATCACTGTTAATGAGTGCTACGACTATCTGCGCAAGAAGCGGGTTCGTAAATTGATCTACGAGAGTGATTTTTCCGCGGATGACTCACTCCGCGTCGAGAACTCCGAGCCCGCCACGAACCAGGAAACGCCGGTCGATCAGCGCCTCGCTCAGTACGACCTGATATTTAAACTTTTGTCGAAGATCTCTGAAGAGGATCGCTCTCTTCTGCTTCTGAAAGAAGTAGAAGGCCACTCGGTGGAAGAGCTCTCCCAGATGACCGGCATGAATGAAAATACGATTAAGGTAAAGTTATTTCGCGCAAGGCAGAAGTTAGTAAAGGCGGCTGGGCGGCTTGATAAATCACCCCGGTTCTAGAGGTCGAACGACTTATGCATGGGTCCATACGGGATCAACTGGAAAAGTTATTGGCGGATGGCGCTTCGAATGCAGATTGCGCGGGTCTTCCTGCCCATTTGGCGGAATGTCGCGAGTGTTCCGTGCAACTGAATGACATGCGAACAGCTGCACAGCACCTCCGCACCCTTCGCGCTCCTGAGGAGCTGGAAGTCTCGGCCGGCTTCTATGCCCGAGTCCTGGAACGAATCGAGCAACGGACCAGCATCTCGGCGTGGGCCGCGTTTCTTTACTCGCCTTTCAGCAGGCGGCTTGCTTATGGTTCTCTCTCTGCAGCACTTATAATCACCGCTTATCTTTTTACAGCGGAGTCAATCGACGGTCACATCTTTGGTGAGACGGCCTCCACCATTCGGTTGGCACCGCAAACCTCGCGAGTTTTTGGCAGCCAATCGGAACAACGCGATGCTGTTCTGGTGAACTTCGCCTCTTATCAGGAGTCATCCCAATAGCTACCTTAGTCAATTCCCGGCCGCGAACTATGCTGCGCGATGACGATGCTTCCTGGCGGAACCCTAAGGTTCTCGTCGTCCTGGCTCTCATCTTCGTGTGCGGCGTAGCTGTCGGCGCTGCGATTACCCGTTCCGTTCTCCACTCCAGAATGGAGTCCGCCCACCCGCAAACCCTGAACCTGGGGCAGCTGCGCAAGTCCCTGGACCTCACTCCTGAGCAGGAGCGAATCGTCACCAAGGAACTGGACGACTACGCTAAGTATTATCAGAATATTGAGGAGCAGCGGGCCGATGTAGCTGAGCATGGCAAGATGCGGATCTTCGATGTTCTGACTCCTGACCAGCAGAAGAAATTCGACCATCTGTTTTTGCAACTTCCTCACTAGACCTTGTTGACAAGTTGAACTAAATGATGCGGCAAGTCTGATAGCAGCCGCCCCACTGTTAGCTGTGACTTGCAGCTAAGCTAGGGACCAGCAATTCAACAAGGCACATTTTCAAATCCCAGTCACAAAGCACGTAAGGTTTCCTTATTTCTTTCCTTTCAGGAGCATAGCTTCCCTTTGGCTTTTCTGCCATCCAGCTGGAATGGGAGCCTCCCGATAGATGTTGGAACGAACTGAACAAGCAAGTACGGGCGACAGCACTGAGGTTTGCCTTACCGGCAAAACGCGGAGCAAAAAAACGCGGAACTCTGCTGTCTGCACTACAACAATTTTCCCTTCCAAACAAATCCGAACTGCGACCCAGTCGACAAACTCGGTTGAGCCTCAAGATCTTTGCGAATCTTCGCCGCCGCTACGCTCAGCTGACATTGTCCTGCCCGACGAAAGCGAATCGGATTGGAATCAGCTCGTTCAAGAATGGCAGGAGGCTTATAAACCGCAGGACGCCCTAGCGCGCAGTTTAGTTCTGCGGGCCGCAGGCGCAGATTGGATTCTGCGGCGTACCCTGAAGCGGTACAACCATATCGAACAGTCGCTCTACTCTAAGCAGCCGGATTCCACCGAGTGGGACGCAAAGCAAGTGGCCTTGCTGGACAAAATCCTACGCCACCGAAGTGCTGCCGAGCGCTCCTTCTACCAGGCTCGCACTGCCATCGAAAAGCTACGCTCGCCGCAGCCCGTTTCCACAGAGGTCGCGCAGCATTCCAGGGTTTTGCCATCCCCTTCAGTGCACGCGACCGATCCTAGCCCGGAAACAGCCAAACCACGAGCTCCGGGTGCAATCATTCAATGCGTTACTGTTCAGGTAATCAACGGCAAGACCTTCACCCTGTATCAGCCGCGAAACGAATATTTTCAGCGCATGATTGAAGGCGCAAGGGAGCCCAAGCCGATCGTCAAACGCGCTCTATATTTCCTTCATGGAGTGCCGGAGGAATACAAATGGGTATCGGACTGTGAAAACCACGACGGAACCTCACACTTTACTTTCGAGCGCTCCTGCCAGGAAGCATTGGCCGACTTGGCACGTGAACAGGCGGCCAAGAGCATGCACGTACTTCCTGTCCAATAACGATAGTTTCGTATCGAAAAAGAGACACCAGATCTATGTCGAGAAAACGAGCCGCAGCAAAGACTAGAGTCATCAGTTTGCTGGAGCAATGGGTTGAAGTCTGGACAGAAGAGGGCATGACGCGCACTGTCCTATACCCCAGCAATGAGGAACTATGGAAGGAAGCCGAAAAGAAAAACCCTGCGCCTGACTTGGTCTACCGGCGCATCAACTTCCGCAGTGGTGTTCCCGCTGAGTACCTGTGGACAATGCCGAATAAGCAAACGCTTCTCTACGGAGGTGGCGGGATCCAACGAATGACCGTTGGGCAATGGCGTGAGGTAGTCGAGAGAGAGCGGGAGAGTGGAAATGAGCATGTCGGGCCAACTGGCGCCGGGAACCTTCCTCGTCCGAATGAGCGCGGCGGTTGCGAATGCCCGGTCTGTACACTCAACCAGAATTTACTCGGGGAACTTGGATATCAGCTTTAAGCCGATTAAGGCTCAAGTTGAGCAGGAAGCGACGCCTTTTCCTGCTTTCTTTTGCAATTCCGCGCTAAGTATTCAGAAAGTCGAGTTTGCACCCCGGATGGCAAAAGCTGCGACTGCATTCCCTTAAAGATCTTTATGGTTTTCTTGGTTGTGTCACAAACAACCCAGCAGTTGGGGCACTCGTTCAAATGCTTCTGCAATTCGGCCTGTGTCTCAGGGTCAAGCCGGTCTTCCAGATAGTCGCTCAGCTCCTGCAAAAACCGCTTACAGGTCAGCATAGGCGTTGTCTCCTTTTCGTTTAAACTGGCGCGTGAGCTTTTCACGAAGCTGGAGCCGGGCTCGCAGCAACCGACTTTTCACCGCTGAGATCGATAAGTTCAAAGCTTGTGCCGTTTCCTCGATGGACAATTCTTCGATGTCTCGTAGTATAAAAACGGTTCGGTAAGCAGGCCGCAAACTTTGCACTGCGGAGTCTAGTATTGTTCCCAGCTCTTCCCGGGAATAAGTATTTTCGGGGTTCTCATCCCAGACCGCAATCTCCCGGATCATCTCGTCTTCCCCGGTATCAATGGGTTCGTCCAACGGAACCGTGCGATCCGACCGTCGCTTCCGCAACTTCATCAATGCTTCGTTTACGGCAATGCGCACCAGCCAGGTATAAAACTTTGAATTCCCCTGGAAATTGTCCAGATGAGTATAGGCTTTTAAGAAGCTTTCCTGCAGAACATCCTCAGCATCATCGTCGTTCTGAGTGATCTGCTTCGCCATCCGGAACACGCGCCGGTCGTAGTGGCTGACCAGTTCAGAAAAAGCCTCGCTATCACCGTCCTTAGCGCGTGCGACCAAGGCTGATTCATCGAAACCGGGCGTTGCCGTAGTAGTTCCCACGAAGGTTACTTCAGTCTAGCAACCGTACGCCAGCCTCCAACGCCCTTTGCTTTGATACCCTCATGTCTAAACCAGCAGAATGAGCAGCATCACTATAACTCTGCCCGACGGCAGTCAGAAATCAATGCCCGAAGGCTCGCGCCCACTCGATGTGGCCCAAGCTATTAGCCCTCGGCTAGCCAATGACGCACTAGTTGCGCGTGTGAATGGTGAGCTGTACGACCTAACCCGCGCGCTGGAAGGCGATACGCATCTCGAGATCCTGACACCAAAGAACCTCGACGCTCTCCCGGTCTATCGCCACTCCACTGCTCACCTGCTTGCCGCCGCTGTTCTCGAGCTCTTCCCCGAGACCAAGCTGGGCATCGGTCCCGCTACCGAGTCAGGCTTCTACTACGACTTTGAGCGGCCGACCAAGTTCACGCCTGAAGACCTGGAAGCCATCGAAGCACGCATGCGCCAGATCCAAAACCGCAAGCTGCCCTTTGAGCGCAAACTTACCCCCAAAGAGGAGGGTCTTGAAAAGTATCGCGACGACTGGATGAAGCATGAACTGATTGAGGAACGCGCTGGAGACATCTTTACCGAGTACACGCTCGGCCCGGACTTTATCGATTTCTGCCGCGGCCCTCACGTGCCCTCCACCGAGAAGCTCAAGGCTTTCAAGCTGTTGTCGATCGCCGGAGCTTACTGGAAGGGCAATGAAAAAAATCCGCAGCTGCAGCGCATCTACGGTACCGCCTTTTTCACGCCGAAGGATCTCGAGCAGTACCTGAACCTGCTGGAAGAAGCAAAGAAGCGCGATCATCGGAAGATCGGCAAAGATCTCGAACTGTTCACCGTGAACGAAATGGTTGGCGCCGGCCTGCCGTTATGGCTCCCGAAAGGCGCCACGGTTCGTCGTTTGCTGGAAGACTACATCCTCGATATGGAGCGGCGCGGCGGCTACCAGCACGTCTACACGCCCGACCTGGCCAAAGTGGAGCTATACCAACGCTCAGGCCACTGGGAGCACTATCACGAAGACATGTTCCCGCCCATGCAGCTGGAGCATGAACAGATGGTGCTGCGGCCCATGAACTGTCCGCATCACATCTTGATTTACAAGTCCAAGATGCGCAGCTATCGCGACTTGCCCGTACGAATCGCCGAGCTTGGCACCATGTATCGCTACGAGCGTTCAGGCGCTCTCAGTGGGCTCAGCCGCGTTCGATGTATGACGCTCAATGACGCACACATCTTCTGTATGCCCGGCCAGATCAAAGGGGAGTTCACCAAGGTGATGCAATTGGTGGAACAAACCTACCGCGACCTCGGCATTACGCAGTACAGCTATCGCCTCTCTCTGCGCGACAAAGCTAATACCGAAAAGTACGTTGCCAATGACGAGATGTGGGAGCTTGCCGAACGCGAACTGCGCGAGGCCATGGACGCCTTGGGCTTACCTTACAAGGAAGCTCCCGGTGAGGCTGCCTTCTATGGGCCGAAACTCGACATCCAGCTCGCCGACGTGATGGGTCACGAAGAGACTTACTCCACCATTCAAATCGATTTCCACCTGCCCAATCAGTTTGAACTCGGCTACATCGGAGCCGACAGCCAACAGCATCGGCCCGTCATGATTCATCGCGCCATCATCAGCACCATGGAGCGAATGATCTCTTATTTGATTGAACTTTACGGCGGCGCGTTCCCTTTATGGCTGGCGCCTGTGCAAGCCATCGTCTTACCGATTTCTGAGCGGCAGAACGATTACGCCCAGCAGGTTTACGAAAAGCTTGTCAGCTCCGGCGTGCGCGTCGAGATCGACAGTCGCAGCGATAAGGTAAATTTGAAGATAAGAGAAGCGCAACTTCAAAAGATTCCGTACATGTTAGTGGTTGGGGATCGGGAGGCTCAGGGGGGGCTTGTCTCGGTGAGGAATCGGAAGAGTGGCGACCAGGGGGCGGTTGCAGTGGATGATTTGATAGGCCGTTTGCAGCAATCAATCACCACGAAATACTTAGAAGATTAACTTGATTGTCTCAGTCCTTATTTTAATGGGCTGTTGGGCTTACTGCGTCCTCGCTATTGCTGCTGCAGTGCAGCACATGCGCAGTGTTCCATCGTCTGCGCGCCAGAGTCCGGCGGCTATCAGCATCCTGAAACCATTGTCCGGCCTTGATGAAGGCTTAGAAGCAAACCTCCGGAGCTTCTTCGAGCAGGACTACCCAGCCTTCGAGTTGCTGCTTGCGGTGCGCCACGAATGGGATCCAGCCGCTGCTCTTGTCTCTCAGTTGATGGCGGAGTATCCTTCTGTCCGGGCGCGTCTGCTTCTAACCGGCGACCCGCCTTACCCGCACGCCAAGGTTTACAGTTTGCACCGCATGCTGGAAGAGTCGCAGTATGAGTTGATCGTCATGAGCGATAGCGACGTTCGAGTCAGCGCCGATTTTTGCACTCGTCTGTCCGATGAGTTCTCCGACCCACAACTAGACTTAGTAACCTGCCCGTACCGCGCCATCGCCGGAGACACGATTTGGTCGCAGTTGGAAGCCGTCGGCATGAACACCGACTTTCACGCCGGACTGTTTACCGCGGTGATGATGGAAGGAACCAAATTCGCGGTCGGCCCCACCATCGTGACACGCAAGAGCGTGTTAAACGCTCTGGGCGGGTTGGAGCAAGTGAAAGACTACGCAGCTGAGGACTACCGGTTGGGCCAACTAGCCGCAGAGCTGGGTTGCGGCGTGCGGCTCTCCCCCTACGTTGTCGAGCATCGGATTGGCAGCGAGACCATGCTGGCCAATTTCGCTCACCGGCTGCGCTGGGCCCGTACTACCCGTCGTTCCCGACCTTGGGGATATGTAGGCCAATTCTTCACCCATCCCTTGCCGGTGTGCCTGGCCATATCGATTTTTGAGCCGGTACATCACTGGAGCCTGATAGCTACCACGTGTATCTTGCGTGGAGTCGCCGCCTGGACAGTGTCAAAGAGAATCTTGCGTGCTGATGTGCCCTGGCTGCTACTGCCGTTGCAAGACTTTCTTGGCTTTGCCTTCTGGGTAGCCGGCTTCTTCGGCAACTCAATTCGCTGGCGCGGGCAGCGCTATACGCTCAACCGCGACGGCACCTTGCAGCTGGTAAGCTAACCCCGCTTCAAACCTCTTGGGGGACGCCGACTGGCCCAGGCTTCCGCGCTTCGCTTGTGCAGCCCTCCGCTTCTGTTGCGCTCCAAGGGTGGGAGATCCCCTTGAACATTCCTGCAAGAACTATACGCGTGTTAATGTTTCTGCGGGATTGAGGGCGGCTCGACTACCACTGCATCCAAAGTTTGTTCAACAAGTGTGCCGAGATCGGCGT
This sequence comes from uncultured Bryobacteraceae bacterium, assembly GCA_964248405.1. Classification (GTDB taxonomy): domain Bacteria; phylum Acidobacteriota; class Terriglobia; order Bryobacterales; family Bryobacteraceae; genus Bog-105. The sequence continues at coordinate 162,278 of CAXTYH010000005.1, read as the reverse complement.
TTTCCGTGTTCGCGAGGATAGCAATGCCAAGTTGCTTTTCCGGGATCAAAAGAATCGTCGTCGCTAGCCCCTTGCTGGTCCCCCTGAGTGCGCCACGACCTTCATATCGCGATAAGAATACGCACCCCATCCTAGGGCATAGCCACGCCCTTTGGATAGGTTCGTGACCGGCGTCCACATTTCTTCACGAATCTTTGGGCCGAGCAATGTTCCCGAATAGAGATGCTGTATCAATAGCCACAGAGATCAGCGTCGGATTTCGGGCCGACGTCAGGCTGCAATTTGCCGGACATCAGCGGCAATTCACAGCAGCAGAAAAGCAGAAGCAATTCTTTCATCTTGGGTTCCAGATGATTTGACGGATCTCGGTGGCGGTCTTGAAAAACGTTACCCCCAAGTATCTCGGGCGGCAAAGTGGGGTTGGCCGGGAACTAAGGGACGGGGTGGCCCTTCTCACGACCCTCGGGTTGATCCTCTTCCGCTTCTTTGGTTAGTTCAGGCGAGAAGCGTTCATTGTTCATGGCTTCGAAACCCTCGAGCGTTCCATGCGAGTCCGTTGCGTCCTCCAGACTTCGCGCTGCTTTCTTGGCTTCCTCATCGGAAGCTGCCATATTCCGCAACTTCTCCAGGTCATCATGTTCAGGCATTGACATATGAGTAGGATAGCGATGACCGCAATCGTGGCTCAAACGGCAACTAGCTCCAGCAGCTTCGCGAAGAACTCAACAGGCAATAGAAGCTGGCGTTGCTCCCGAAAGAACAATTGCCCATCGTGATCTCGGACGACCTCCACGTGATGGTCTTGCGACGAATCACCAATTGCATTCGGAGTGGTGTAGCGCAGAGTGGAATTGTTGTACCGACCGATTAACGTGGATCGCGGGGGATCTGCGCTCGGGTTGATCAGAGTTATGCGCTTAGCAGAGTGTATGAAGAAGATGATGCCCTTGGAACTGGGTAGCTGAGCCATGTTCGGGAGTTCCCCTCCAAGTGCCCGAATACCTTCTATTGCATCCACAGGTTTGAATTTTAATTTCACTTTCCCGGTTGTACCTCCAGCACTTCGGCAGCGCTCACTTTGTTCCATTCCATCGGGAAGCTCTTGCCTACATAGTAAGCGGGCCACTGGTCTTTGTAGTGCTTGGAGGCAACCATGCCCGACTCACCTACGGGGATGCTCAGAGTCGAGTTGTCGAACTTACTGAAATCCACCACCAGGCGTTCTGACGGTCCAAGCGTTCGGGTAGTCTGTTTCACGGTTGTCCCCGACCCGCTCATCGGTACCGGACCGATGTCAAAGAATTCACTGACTAGTGGTAGCTGCTTGCCCACCGGGTGTTCAAAGTTCCACTGGAGAAATTGGCCCCACTTCCACTTTGCAATCGGGCTGCCTTGCTCTTTTCGGCCAGAGGCCAGCGCACGAGTGAGATTGCGCAGCAGCATGCGGTCCCAGTCATTGCCCTCCACCCAGCCCGGGGGGCGTGTGCGCAGCAGTTGCTGGATCCTGGAGGGCCGCGGGAGAATGGCCGGCTTCTCTGGGTCGTTGGCCGCTACCGAGGCGTCTACTAAACCGCTCCGAAGTTCGTTACTGAACAGCTCGCAGATGAGAGGGGCTGCCAGATTGCCATCCATCTGCCCGTTCCAGCCTTTCAGCACCTGTGCTGCTTCGCGAACTGAATTATCGGCGTCCTTATGGGTCGCCAGACGCATAATCTGCCGCGCTAAGAACAGGTCGTAGGCCGAGTAGACATCTTTCTGGATCGCTTGCAGATCCGAGACTTGCAACTTATTTCTAGCCAACAACCGCGACCGGATCTGATTGACACGGTAGGCATCGTCGTAACGACCAGGCGCAGGAAACGGGAAGTCGGGCGGGTATGGGTTCTGATTCGCCGTTGCGATGATGCCGGAAGGCGGGTTGAGCACGCTCGGCATCTTCTCGAAAGGTACGTAGCCGGTCCACTCGGCATTGCCGGCCGCGCCGTCCAAAGGAGTATCGGTGGCAAATGCCTGGCTGCCATCGCCGCGAATTGGGATGCGCCCAGCGGCTTGATAGCCGATGTTCCCTACCCCGTCCGCATAGACAAAATTCTGGCCCGGGCCCCAGAAGATGCTGACTGCCTGCCGGAAGCTGTTCCAATCCTGGGCCCGGGCGAGGTCCAGAAAAGGAAATCCGAAGCCGTCCGCGGCAGCCCAGCGCATCGTATACGACCGCCCCTTATCGGTGAGCACCACCGGCCCATGGCGCGTGACCCAGATATTCATGGGTACGGGCTTGCTGTCACGCACACCGATGAACTGCCGGTCTAATTGCGCCTGCTCGAGATGACCCGCGAATTGATAGCGGCCGGTGCGCTCGTCCAGCTGCTCTGCATAGAGATCCATGACATCGGTTCCGAGGTTCGTCACGCCCCAGGCAATCTGCCGGTTATGACCCGTGATGACGAAGGGAACCCCAGGCAGCGCAGTGCCGGCCACTTCAAATTCAGGCGTCTTCAAATGAACCAGATGCCAAGTGCTGGGCACGCCGTAGCTCAAGTGCATGTCGTTGGCGAGCATTGGTTTGCCCGTAACCGTGTGCGCGCCCGAGATGGCCCAGGCATTAGAGCCAGGGCTGAGAGCCTGGCCTTCCGGTGATGGAAAGAGAAACTGTATTCTGGCAGGACCGTCGGGCACTGCGCCGGCCCGCGAGAGCAGAACGCTTTTGCTCCACTCATACTCAGAGTTGTCGGTGAGGTCGCGAAACATGACCAGCCCGATGAGCATGCTGTCGGTAAGCGACCAGGAGCGCGGATCATAAGCATGACCGGGCAGTGAGAACTCAAGCGAGTAGTTACCGCGATGGGTGTCGATGTAGTAATTCACGCCACGCGCATATTGAGAGAACGCCTCACGGTCTATGGGACGCAACCGTAGCAGGTCGGCCTCAGCCAGCGCACGCATGCGCATCCGGCGGGAGCGCTGGTCCACTGCCAAGGCGCCCGGACCGAAGACCTCGGCCAACTCGCCGGCAGCAAATCGGCGCAAGCTGTCCATTTGCCACAATCGATCTTGAGCAGTAGCGTAACCTTGCAGGAACAGGGCATCCTGCCAGGAGGAAGCCTCAATGTGCGGATTGCCGCGACCGTCGCGTCGAATAAAACCCTTAGCATGGATTGGAGCGGTCAGTCGACCCGAGGTTTGCGGCAGCGGCCGAACGGCCAGCCAATAAATGGCAACTGCAGCAAGGATGACCACAAGTGCCAGGGCCGCATTGACCATGCGCACTAATTGCTTTAACACCCATCGATTTTACTCTGGACGGCGGAGAAACCTATGAGCTTGCGGCTGTTAATCCTTTGCGTGATTCTTGTCTCGAACGGCTTTTTTGCAGCAGCTGAGGTGTCGCTTGTTTCGGTGCGGCAGTCGCGACTGCGCGAATTGGCAGAAGCCGGCAACGCGGGCGCCCAGAGTGCATTGAACCTGTTGGCAGACCCTGGGCGGCTGCTCTCTGTGACTCAGTTCGGCGTTACGCTGGCAAGCCTCGGACTAGGGTGGGCGGGCGAAGACACCATGTACGAGCTTTTGGTAGGGCTGCTGTCGCGGCTGCATCTGCCGATTGCTCCCGGCGTCCTGCATGGCGTGGGCTTTGCACTGTCCTTTCTGATGATCAGCTACGCGCACGTGATTATCGGCGAAGTTGTGCCTAAGAACCTTGCTATTCAAAAGGCCGACCGAATGGCAATGCTGTCAGCGCCGGTGCTGCTGGTGTTCTACCGTCTCTCCCAGCCTTTTGTGGTGGTCATTGAGCGGTCAGCCGCAGCCATCCTGAAGGCACTCGGGTTAGGGGCAGGCCACTTGCATGGCGGTGGGCACACGCCTGAAGAGCTGAAGTACATTGTTGAAACTGCACGGACCGAAGGACATTTGGAGCAGTTTGAGCAGGAGGCAATTGATCGCTTGATTGATCTGTCCGAATACTCGGCAAGGGAGATTATGACTCCGCGCCCGGACATGATCTCGCTGCCCGTGGATGCATCGCTGGAGGATGTGCTGAGCACGATGGCTGAGCACAAGTTTGCCCGCGTGCCAATCTATGAGGATCGGCCCGAACAGATCATCGGCTTCGTGCACTACAAGGATCTACTGCGCGTGTGGGACGAGCGCCGGCTTGCCCATGACCGGCGGCGCACGGCACGGCCTTTCCGGCTGCGGCGTTTTATACGAAAGCCGCTGGTGATTCCAGAGACGAAGCCGCTGACGCACTTGACTGATGAGTTTCGGAAGAACCATACCCGCATGGCTCTAGTTGTGGATGAGTTTGGAACTATTACCGGCTTGATAACGCTGGAAGACGTGCTGGAGCAGATCTTCGGGGACATTGGGGATGAGCACGACGTCGTAAGGCCATCGCCGTCGCATCAGGAGAAGGTGTTACAGCTGGAAGGCAGTACCACAATCCGCGAGTTGGAGACGCGCTACAACATAGCGCTTCCGGCCGATGCAGGTTTTGAGACGCTGGCAGGTTTTCTGCTGTATCAGATTGGCCGCATTCCGCACGTAAGCGACTCGGTGCTGTACGGCGCCCGGCGATTTACCATCACTCAGATGGAACGCAACCGAATTGCGACGGTGCTGACAGAGAAGCTGGAAGAGGTGGCAGATCCGGTGAATGAGGGTTAGTAACTTATTACGGAGAAATCATAAGTCTTTGACCGAGATTAGTATCATGTCTTGGAAATAGGATGAACAAAGCGTTTTCTATAGCCGAGAGAAGGCCACCAGCGAGGGCAGATATAAGTCCCCCTAAGATTGGATTTGCCCGGTGGGATGACTTTGCTGAAAGATATGCATATCGGATTCTGACCCTACTGTTCCTGCCTTTGTTTGTACTGATCCTACTAGACAGGAGAGCGTTGTCATGGGACGAAGCGTTCTACGCCGAGTACTCAATCTCGTTGTTTCGAACGCTTATACACTCTCCGCTGCATTGGCCGAACGCAATGGTGCATGCCTTGTACGATCGGGCTCCGGCCCTAGTGTGGATCGGGCAGTTCTTTGTTCCGTTGGAAGAGGCGCTACCGTTGCCACAAACATCGCTTCTTGTATCTATGCTCGCCCTGCAGATGGCTTCTATCCTGCTGCTTTATCGCGCTTTGCAGAGGATCTTCGGAGTAAGTCTGCCCCCTCTTATCGCGTGTTGCTTTGTGGCCTCCGGTTCTCTGTTTACCGGCATGACTTATCGATATTTTGTGGATCCTTTACAGGCGCTGAGTGTTGTTTGGCTGTTCCTATTGACTGCCTACGAGGACAGGACGAGCCGAGTTGTCTTAGCTCTAGAACTAATCTCGGCGGTGGCTTTTGGGCTCCTGGTTAAGACATCAACTCCGCTGTATCAATTCCCACTCGTGCTTTACCTGCTTTTTTCCCTATTCCGCAAACGTTCCATGCCTGCCATTCCAGACCCGCCTAGAGCTACAACCGCCTTACTGCCTCATATTCTTCTCTGTCTTATTCTCGTGGTGGGAGTAGTGGCATGGTATTCCGTTAATTTCGTGGCGGCCTACCAGCATGTGGTTACGGCCTCATCTGGAGAGCTATCCATTTACTACGGAAGTAGAGGAAGCTTGTTATCGAAGTTCGTCTATTGGACTTCAGTTTTTGAGCATGCATTTGTTTGGCAGCCACTCTCCTTTCTCTTAGTTATTGGATTTGTGGGGGCTGTTTTGACTCGATTAACAAAGCGGCTACCTCTGATGAGGTCAGATATCCTGACCCTGATTTCTATGGTCTGGATTGTGTCAGTCCTGCTAATTTTTTCGCGCACTATCAATGAGGACACTCGTTACCTGATTGGCTTTCTGCCCTATGTCGGAATTGTAATCTGTTGGTCGATCGCACAGATCCGTCTTCCAATCTGGTCACTTATCTTCGCTGTAGGCTCGGCCCTCCAATTCTTTGTTGTCACGGGTCAGAGCTACGGAGCTATTCCAGCAACGCTGCCAGCGCTCAAAAACTACTTAAGCCCGTATACATCAGACGACACCGCCTTGCAGGATTCCGTCTTCGCCGCCCGTAATACCTCCGACTCCACTCCCCAGCATCCAACGATTGTTGGTTGTGAAATTCCTGACTTTAATGCTGTTGGGCTTTCTTTATACAGCACCTTGTTAGGAGGTCAGCTTGAGCCAGGTAAATGGGTCTATACCGGTTTTGATTGGACTCAGACAAACCCGGATAAAGCTTGGCAGATGGCGAAAGCAAGCCAATTTAAATACTATGTGTACAGGACTCACGATCCGTCGTACGACAGAGATACTTTCAATCATGTGTCTCCTTACATGCTGGAGAAGGTTCGTCACTCAAAGCAGTTTCGATTTATACCTGCTAAGAGCAATACCAGGGTTTTTGTTTACGAGAGGAAACAACCTGATGTTCCTCTAAGGCAATTGCCTGCGGGGACGCCGGCCGGACTTCAGGCCGTTGCTCCTTTGTCGAGCGCTCCATTCGGATTCCTGGATACGCCAAAATCTGGTTCAACCCTGAGTGGAATTCGTAATCTTCAAATTAGGGGTTGGGCTGCTTCTCCCGAGTCAGTCCCGAGCGTTAACGTTGCTTTTGATGGGCGCTCAATTGAGAAACTAAAACTGTTCGTTCGCCCTGACGTACGGAAAGCTTACTCTTCACACAACTCGGTAGGTTTTTCTTCGGATGTTGATCTTACTCCCATTCCCGACGGCTTACATCAAATTACAGTAACCGCTACTGACAAAGACGGTCGTTCGCGCAAGTTGGCTGATGTTCCGATCATCACTCAATACAACTTCCAAACTGTGTCTCCTGACGGGCCTAACCCGTTCGGAATTTTAGAATACCCAAGACCGGATTCATTCATTGATCTCTCGGCTCAGACTGAGTTGATTGGTTGGACAGCGGGACCCTCTGATTCTAAACGCATCGAAGTATTACTCGATGGTCACCATCTAGTAGATGCTCTACCAATGGCTCGACCCGATGTAGTGAAAAGCTATCCAACCCTGAAGTCCACCGGATACCGGGTGTTTTATAAGTTCGGTTCGGTTTCAGAAGGTCCGCATAAGTTAGAGGTCGTCTCCTACGAAGAGAATGGAACCTCTCGAACCATTGCAGCAATTAACGTTGTCTGTGAGGCCGACTGAGTGGAACACAATACTAACTCCGACTTAGATTTCATCAGCCGCCATCGAGACATTTGGAATGCACGCCCTGAACTTCGCTCGGTTTACAGGCAGCTCTTTACGCAACTGACTCGCGCCGTAGGAGATCGGTCACCGGTTATTGAGCTTGGATCAGGTCCGGGATTCTTTAAGGAGTACTTTCCTAACTCCGTCGCTACCGACGTAATATCGACTTCAAGTGTAAACGTTGTTTGTGACGGTTGTGCGATGCCTTTCGAAAAGCTGTCGGTAGGAGCGATTGTCATGTTAGATGTTCTTCACCATATGGCGCACCCGCTGCAGTTTCTCTCCGAAGCGGCCCGAGTCCTGGTTCCTGGCGGAGTGGTTGCGATGATCGAGCCCTGGATTACGCCCGCATCTTATCTTCTGTACCGCTACTTTCATCATGAGGACTGCGCACTAGGAATAGACATTGCAGATCCCTTTGCCTCCGGTGGCAAACAGGCCTTTGATGGAAATGCAACTATCCCTTATAAGTTAGTTCAGCATTGCTTGCAAACTCCCCAGGCTCAACTCCGGCTAACGAGTGTTAAGCCCTTCCTCGCCTTGCCTTACTTGGCCACTCTGGGATTTAAACGGAAGACGCCCTTGCCGGCAGAACTGATCGGGGTCGCTGCGGCAGGTGAGGTTTTGCTAGGAGCTGTGGGCCGTTGGAATGCAACAAGGGCCCTGATTACCTGGGAGAGAGCACCTGACTAGGTAAAGCATTCTCTTCCGATTCTCTTACGTTATGAAGAAAAGCTTGGATGCTGCCTTCGCAGACATGCGAAGCAGCAGTAAACCGTCCGAGAAACGGTTGATGTTAGTAGAGCCGTAGATTCGCTGCCTATAACGAATTGGAATCTCAGCAATTCGCAAATTCAGTTTGGCAGCACCGAAAAGGAGATCGAAATCACCGAACGGATCGATATCACCAAAGTAACCTCGACCCTTTGCAAGCTCCTCGTACTTACTCCGGAACATCACCTTTGTCCCGCAGAGGCTATCTTTGATTGACTGGCCGATCAACTTACTCAGGAGAAGAGCGAAGAAGCGATTTCCAAGGAGATTCATGAAACGCATTGCTTCCGGATCCATGGTGTACACAAGCCGTGAGCCGTTAATAAAATCTCCTTTGCCTTTGACCAGCGCATCATAAAAGTGAACGAGATCTTCGGGCGCCACACTAATATCGGCGTCAAGGATCATCAGAATGTCACCCTTAGCCTTGGAGAATCCAAGCCGCACAGCATCGCCTTTACCTCGCCCCTGTTGCGCAAGAACGCTTATATCTTTAGCCGGGGTCTCATCGCGAACACGTTGACAGCGGGCGAGCGTGTCATCTTTTGAGTGACCTTCCACAAAGATCAGCTCAGTATGGGAACCCATTTGGGGCAGCCGATTGACAATCTTCTGGATGTTTCCTGATTCATTTCGGCATGGACAAATGACCGAGACACTAGGTGCCGAGTCAGACGGAGTCAGGTCTTGCGGTCGGGCGACAATCCAGTTGGTGAAGCATAAGTGCCGTATTAGGGGTAAGTGCGCTAAGTACCGATTGAAGAAGCGAGTAACGAAGGGTATCTGCTTGGGCATTAGAATATGCTTCTGATACCGAATTACCTGGTAGTTCGTCAGGTAAAGCAGGTTCTTCATGTCCTCGGGCGTTGTCCAGTTGAGCAGAGGTTGGGGGTACTTCAGGCCAAGCGTTTCTGCAAGCCTCACAACGGGCTGCCACAACCTGCTGTACCAATGAATGATAATTCTCGTTCCCGGATGGCACACTGTTCGAAGCCGATCTAACGCCAAACGGATGTCGAAGAGAAAGCCCGTCAGGTCCGATAGGATTACGTAGTCGAATTTCTCACCGGCTAAGTCCAGATTCTCTGCTGCCATCTTTGCAAACCGGAACTCGGGATGGTTCCGGCGTGCTACGGCGATCATTTGGCTTGAGACATCAATCCCGACCCCGACCGCCGGGTTGGTTGAGGCCAGTAGATCACCGGTGCCGCTGCCCAGCTCCAGAACCCGGCAACCTTCCGGGATGTAGAACTTTGTGAGCGAGGCAAGCGCCCGGTGATACCCGGAGTTGCGCCGCCGCCAGGAATTAACTGTAGATGCGTAGTGGTCAAAAAAAGCCTCCCACCCCTGCATGTACTCTTCATAACTGGCCGGGGGTTGCTCACCGCGAGCAGTTCGCGCCCAGTTTCTGAAGTCAATGGCATTGATTTGTTCCAAGTTAGGCTGTGTCATCTCAAAGCGGTTGAAGCGATCTAACGATTGTATTTCGCAGGCCAGTAATCTTTGAAAGGGAGTTAGAGTAGACATTTATAAGCTGGCAGATTTGAAGTTCAGATGGATTTCGTTTCCTCTAATTGGTAACATTCATAGTCAAAACCTGAATGCAAACGAAAGAAGAAGTGCCACTCGTTGCGGGTTCGAGCGCTGCTGGGCTGAACAGATGAGGGCAGGACCGCGCCACTTGATCCTTGGAGGATGCGGCTTCATTGGGCGTCATGTGGCTATCTTGCTGGCTCGGCTAGGGGCGCAGGTGACGCTTGCGGACAGGACACCTCCAGCTTATTGTTTTCCCGACGATGTCAGGGAACAAATCGGCTGGACGCCGTTTCACCTCTCCCGTGTTGATTGGCCCTCGTTAATCGGCAGTTACGAGGTGATTCATCACTACGCCTGGACATCGCTTCCGGCCAGTGCTAATGCTAATCCACTCGCTGACCTGAATGTCAACGTTTTAGCAAGCGTTGGATTGTTGGAAGCAGTTCGTGAGAGAGGCTGCGGTCGTGTGATCTTCTCTTCGTCTGGCGGAACGGTCTATGGTCGGGCGCAGCAGGTTCCGGTTACAGAGAAGCATCCACTGCTGCCTATCACGGCGTATGGAGCAAGCAAGGCCACCGCTGAGATGTACCTTGGCTTGTATCGCGAGTTGTACGGCATCGATAGCCGCATTGCCCGTATTGCGAACGCTTATGGGGCAGGACAGAATCTTGCTCGCGGTCAGGGGGCGGCGACCCGGTTTCTAAATTGCGCATTACGGAACGAGCCCATTGTGATTTGGGGAGATGGCGAAGTTGTCCGGGACTTCATCCATGTTACTGACGTTGCGCGGGCGCTGGTTGAGTTAGCTAGCCTATCTCCGGAGCCCGACAGCTATATCTACAACATCGGAAGCGGTTGCGGCACCAGCTTGAATAAGATCATTGCTGAACTGGAAATTCGTCTTGGCTATCGACTGACAGTCACTCGCGAAGAAGGCCGGAGCTTTGATGTTCCAATCAGTGTGCTGGATATTTCGTTAGCTCAACAGGAGCTCGGGTGGTCGCCGGCCCTGAATTTTGCGGAAGGCATTGGACGTACCATGTGCGATCTGGAGACAAACCCCGCGCTTTCTACTTTCGGGGCAATGATGGCAACATGCTCACGCTGAGTAAGTACTCAAGCGCTCCAAGATACGCCGAATAAATGAGTGACGGCGAAGCGGTATCCGGCCTGCCGGCAGACAAATGGCATGATCCGTTCTAGCGCGTGAAGGAGCGTTCCGTCTTCCGGAAGTGGTTCGGAAGGATAGTCGCTCCAATCAAGATTTAGATTCAGCAGAGGACGTAAGGCATCGAGCCGGAACCAAAACATAGTACCCAAGGGGAAATCGAAGGCCTCCGGCAGGCGTCCGTGCCAGCCCAAGCGTGCGGCTAGCGCATCTGCGAGTCGGCGATTCTGGTCCCAGCCAACCAAGTGTGGATCGCTCGGAAAGACAAGTCCTAAGTCAGGCTGATGTTCGAAGGTGCTAACAATGCGATCAAGCATCGGACTAAGACCTCCAAGTAAGTTCTGCCAGAGGAACTCCCGCCAGGCATCGCCTGACGTCCAGCCCTCCTTCGCACTTCGCTTGGAGTGAACATGGCCGACAATATCGTACTGGAGCAGTTCGGAAGCGAAACCAGTAAGAAAGGGGCCAATATCCCGTCCGCGATTAAGCATAACGCGAATGTCAACCTTCCCATTCGAGTACTTAGGGAGCATCGCCTGAAGGCGTTCGGCTTTAGCAACCGTATCGGTGCTTACCAGAAGATCGCACCGAGAGTGATTTGAATTCAGGTGAGCAAAGAAGTCAAAAGCCAATTCCGGATAGAACATGTGGACGTGCAGCGCTACTCGTAAAGCGGTTTCCGGCACTGGTGTACCGTCTGAATCTGAACCGATGACCTCCAGTTGCCATGGGCCTTCCGGCTTACCGCACCTGATAAAGTCAGCGAGCGGGTCAATACCTTCCTGAAGAATGGTGGGATGAGCAGACGCGTAGATACGCGGATTGAAGCCCGGTTTTGGTCTCCGGAGCCTGATATCGGAAGCTTCGGGAGCGTCCCAGCCACGTGCGGTTGCCATTGCCAAATAACGTATGACCGTGTTCTTTCGCTGTTCCAGGAATGGATTAGACCCCAAGAACATGTCTTGGTCGAATGAGTCATCCTCCAGTAAGGTTGCAGCGTCTATCGCCTGACGACGCATCCGAACATTCGCGTTTTTGCCTAAGTGATCGAGCTTATCCACGTAGGTGGCCATGTCAAAGCGCTGGTGTGCCAGCTCACGTGTTGCATCCCCTACACGGCGGTGCGTTTCGGGACTACTCGCTAATCTCACAATGACCTCAGCTGCTGCGTGTGCATCCATATGGGGCACTACACAAGTAGCTGTTTCGTCACTCTCCAGCAGGATCTCAGCGGCTCCGCTTGCATCTCGGAAGCAAACGATCGGTATGCCCCTGAGCGCCGCGTCAATGGAGACATTCGGAAGTGGGTCTAATCGAGAGCTCAGCAGGAAGGCATCGGACATTCTATAAATCGGTTCGAGGTCCGCTACTTCGTCCAGCAGAGTAGTCATTTCCTCCATGTTGGACCGCTTGATTTGTTCGTGAAGATAAACCGAGTAAGCGAAATCTTCTTTAGGGCGAAATCCGTGACCAACCCAAAGGAAGTGGATCGGGCGTTGCTGCCCCTGGATTTGGGAAACCGACAGCGCTGTCGCGATAAACAGGTCTACGCCTTTTCGAATCTGGACGGCGCCGGCGCCCAGAACAAGAAAGCAGCCCTCTTGCTTGCGTTTTCTTATCAGTTCAGCCAAATCTTTGTTGATAAAAGACTTGTGCTTAGATGCTTCGATAGGCAGGTTCGACGGCCCCTGGGGCAGGATATTGGTTTGCCGCCGGAGCAACTCCGGATGCACCTCCACCGCTGCTTCAGCTACGATGCGAGCAGGGAAGACTATTTCGGCACATAGGTCGTACGCGGCGCGGAGAGACGGAGTGTCGAAAGTGTAGGATCCAAATTCATGGACCAGGAGAACCGCGGGAATAAACCTGCGTGCGAATAACTCTACCGTGATTCGCGACTCGACACTGTTTACAATTGCATATTGAAAGTGCTTACTTCCTAGCAGTTCAGGGAAGGCTCGGTCAATGTCTGCTGAGTTCCGGTATTCTCCTAAAAATGGACCGACCAAGTGGGTACAAAGCGCTTCAAAGTCTGCGGTTAGCTTGCCGTCCCCAAGATGTACAAGGTGTACGTTGTAGGTCTGGGCTAAGCGAAGCGCAACATTCCATCCAAGGATAGGTGCTCCGGTGCGCGAGGTTTCGTGCACGACAAGAATGACGTTTTCTTTTCCGTCATCAAACTCAGCGCCACCTTTGCGAAACGTCTTGACAGGACCGGGCCTTCTCCCCTCTTTTGAGCCGAAGTGATGATAGTGAAGAAGCGACAAAAAACCGGATTGTGCGACATCGTGATAACGCTCGCGATAGTAAACGGAGTCAAACTGTAAGCTGGGCCGGAACCCGAGCCGCTCTCCGACCAACGCGTAATGCAATGCTGCGTCGAGGTTGAGATCACGGTTGGGTAGCTGCGTAAGATAAAATTCCTCATCAAAAAGCCCCGTGCTTCTGATCTCAGCTGCCAACTGTGTCAGTTCCTCGGCGCTCCAGGGGAGTGCCCATCCCGCCCATTGGAGAGTCAGCCAGGTAGTAAAGGGCGACTGTTCAAGACCAAGATCTCTGAAGTAGGGACGGAATTGCTCGGCGGGGAAAGTTGGATTGGGCCGCAAGTCTCGCCGCCATCCTTCTGTGAGGTAGTGGGTTATCGGATCTCCAACAGCACCCTCGCCGGCTAGCTTCACATAGTTACTAACATCGAAGAGTCCGCTTATCTCCAGCAGATCTCGTTGATCTTGAATGGCAGTGTTGTCTGTCAAGTGATGTGTTTTTAGGCTCTATGGGTTTCCAAAGCGGGATGACAACTATGGACGCAAAGTACGCTTTACGGCGCGCGCTGTCGACCGCAGGCCTTGCGGTAATAACTTCCGCATCCAAACAGGAACAACTAACCTTGCAATCTCTTCTGTTAGAGCGGCCTGATGGGCAGCTTCCTCTTTGGCTCTTGTAAGTTCGGCTGCTAACAAATCTCGTTTCCTGATAACAGCGTCACGCTGTGCCGCTACAGCAAAATAAGCAGCTGACGCTTTTTGAATCTCCTGCTCCAGGTGTTCTGCAGCTACTGCTCGTGCTTGTTTGGCTTCCTGCTCAGCCGCTGCTCTCGCTTGCTGTTCGAGTCTTAGTTTTTCAAGCAGAACATCATGAGAAGTTGTTATTTCCTCGATCTTCTTCTGCGCTGATTCTTCGGTGAGATTTGCCCTTGTTTGAAGCATTAAATTCACCTGAAGCCTCCGCACAGCCAGCGCTTGCCGGCGCGACAAAAGAGTTGACGATTCCAGTTGGCGCTGGAGCGACTCAACTGACTGCCTGGTGACTTCCCGCTCCTTACCGAGCAGTTGCTCCAGCCGAGTTCTCTCCTGCTCGGATACGCCTAAAGCCCGAGCAAGCTCGGCCTTTGCTGCTTCCTCCACGTCTCGTAGCCTTTGAAGTTCAGGCTGGCGACTTTGTAGAGCTGACTCCACTCCTTGCAGGCGTTTGAACTCCGGCATCGTCAGTTGAGCTTCGTGACGCAGCCGGTCCAATTCCAAAGTCTTTTGTTGAGCTTCGTAACCCAGGCGTTGCAGCTCTTTCCCTTGGTCTTCGACTTGCGTTTCTAAACTACGTAAGTGGTCAACCTGTGCACGTGCTGCGTCTTCGATTTTTTGGAGCCGCGCGATCTCAGCCGCTGTTTCCTTCGGAATTCCGGACTTTGGAGGTAGCGCGAAGTACAGCGAAGATTGTTCTTTGGGCAGAGGTTGATCAGACGCAATTGCAAGCAGATAAGGAGCCCGGGCTGGAACACGTTGCAATTCAAACAGATCTTCAGCGCGCTGCTCGAATAGCGTGAACTCGTAAGGAACACTGTCTGCCGGCTCAGGAAGAATCACCGAACCATGAATCAGCTTTTGTCTCAGGAGATAAACGTAAGTGAAAACTGTTTTTAGCTCGGCAAGGAGCTCTCCGGCGGTTAATTCCGTTACGTGGAAGGGATTGGGAGTTGTGCCGGCAGCCGAGTAGACCTCTGAATCTGGTGTACTCAGCAGAAGAAACCCCTGGTGCTTCAGCACGCGTTTCACTTCTGTGAGGAAGCGGTGCTGATCGGAGACATGCTCCAATGTCTCGAACGAGATAACTGCGTCAAAGGATTCGTCGTTGAGCGGGATTTCTGTCGCATCACCTTCGACAAAGCGGAGATTTTTCTGCCCGTACGCTGACGTGGCATGAGCCACAGCCTCAGCATCAACTTCGACGCCTGTAACGCAGCAAGCAGTCTGGGCCAGTAACGCCGCTCCATAGCCCTCACCTGAGGCGATATCTAAAACGTTTTTACCGCGGCATAGTTGGCGTGCAAGGAGGTATCGGTGAAGGTGCTCACATTCAATGGACCCGCTAACGCTGCTGACCAGACGCTCACCTGTCCAGCTCAGTGGATGCTCTGGACGGTTTCGACGAAAAAGCTCTCCCAAGATCAGTCCTTGTTGATGACTCTGGGGAAGTTACAAAAGTCTGAGCGCCGTTGGGAATGCTCTTGCCGCGAAGTCATCAAAGCTAGTATAAGCAAGCTCGCAAGGGGGCTAAAAGAGCAACAAACCGCGAGTCTCTCCATGGACGTACTCCGCGTTCATCGTTTGTCGCACGCCGGCTGCTGATGGACACCGATGAACGCGGCTCGCGCCCGGAGACTAAGCCTTCTTTTTCTTAGGCTTTTTGGTCTCTTTTTTCATGTCCTGACCTTTTCCCATCTCATTCTCCCTTCCTCTTCAGTATCGCTCGATGTAAGCCGGAATCAATGGCTTTTAACAGTGCTCCGTCGGCATCGGCCGAGTACTCCCAGAACATGACGCCGCCGAGCTTATTCTTCAAAGCATAGCGACACTTGGCCGTTACCGATTGCGGGTCTTCGTAGGTGATGAAGATCTGCTTGTCGGGGTTGTACAAGTAAGGTGCAGAGGAGACTGGATCACGGTAGCCGACGTAGCCGGCGCCGGTGAGCAAGGGCACAATCTGCTTATAGCCGGCTCCCATGTCCGACTTCTTGCCGCGCTGAAACAGTCCGTGGTTGGCCGCGTCGACATGCTTCCAGACATGGCCGTAAAAGGGAATGCCGAGGATGAGCTTGCGTGGGGGAACGCCGGCATTTT
This sequence comes from uncultured Bryobacteraceae bacterium, assembly GCA_964248405.1. Taxonomy (GTDB): domain Bacteria; phylum Acidobacteriota; class Terriglobia; order Bryobacterales; family Bryobacteraceae; genus Bog-105. Next base: position 146,484 of record CAXTYH010000005.1, on the reverse strand, counting down.
TGAACAACGTAACGGACGCATCAACCGAAATATGCTTGGGATCGGCGGGGTCGGCGAAGAGCGGAGCATGGTGGCCGGTGGTGTGGTCGGCAGACGTGTAGTAGTCGTAGCTCATCAGGTTAACGGCGTCTAAGCAGCTAGCTACTTCGCGCATCTCGGTATGGTCAATCCACTCCTGGCCGGCGCCAGCGGCGATTGTCAGTAGCAGCGGCCTGCCCAGTAGTTTTGACTCGCGGTCGAAGCGTTCTCTCAGTTCGCGAAGCAGTGCCGTGTAATTACCTTTATCTTCGGCTCGAAAGCGATTGCCGTTGCCGGCCGACCCCGGATACTCCCAATCAACATCCAGACCGTCGAGGCCATGGCGGTCGACAAATTCAACCGCGCTGTCGATGAACTCGCGGCGACTGCGGGCGGTCAGCGCCATGTCGGAAAAGTGACCGGACCAACTCCAGCCGCCCACCGAGATAAGAACCTTCAGCTGAGGGTTCACGCGCTTGAGCCCGAGCAGGGTTTGCAGATTCACTGCGTCGTTATCGGAACCCGCCACCAGTCGGCCTTTCTTGATGTTGGCGAAAGCATAGTTGATGCGGGTGAGCTTGCGGGCGGTAAAGTCACCGGCGTGCAAGGGCTGCTCTCTTGGGAAAACATAAGCGGTAATGACCGGTGATGCCGGCGTTGGTGGAGTGGCCGAATCCACGGCTCCCAGACAGAGAAGCAGAGCGCCAGGGTAGAGCAGAAAAGATTTCATGGTGAGATTGCCCTCTGCTTATGGAAGCAGATGGGAGGGCCAAGCCCCGATGCTGCTCCGGCACGCGCGCGATCAGATCGATCAGCCAGAAGGTTTCTGCGCGTACCGCGGACTGGCGGAGTCGGCTGGCCGCCTATCCTCTCCGTCCGCAATTAATTTCCCACGGTACACCATATTCGTCGGTAAGAATGCCGTAGCGCTCAGCCCAGAATGTGCTCTGCAATGGCAACTGAACCATTCCTTTTGAAGCAAGTTTGTTGAAGATGAGTAGCGCCTGTGCTGAGTCATCAATATTCAGTTGCAGAGCGAAGCCCTGAGGTTTGTGGTAAGCGTTCGGCGCAACGTCGGCACCCGTAAGTATCTGGTCGCCAACTTTGAGTGTGGCGTGCATGATCTTGTCAGGAAAGTCGGGAGCGCTTGCGGCCGCCGGCGATGCACCGTACGTCAACATCATGGTAATTTGCCCGCCAAGGCACTCCCCATAGAACTCAAAGGCTTCCTTGCAGTGACCATTAAAGCTGAGGTGAGGGTTGAGACGCATACTGTTCTTTTGACGCATGGATCGGCGGAATAACTTCGATAGCCAAACTGCTGCCCTGCCTTTCGACTCAATCTGCGAACATTTAGATGCCGGATCAAGTACGTATCCTTCGCGCCCTTCCTATGGTTTACATCAAAGACAAGCACCGGTTCTTCACCCGCTGGACTCACTGGGTCAACTTCCCGATCCTTTTCGTAATGATCTGGAGCGGTCTGATGATCTACTGGGCCAACGGTGTTTATCGGATTGGTTTCGGAAACAGCACGCTGTTCCATTTCTTCCCCCAGAGCTTCTATGATGCGCTTCATTTGCCGTTCAAGCTGGCTGCGGGAATGGCCTGGCACTTTCTTTTTATGTGGCTGTTCGCCATCAACGGGCTGATCTATATGATCTTCACGCTGACAACCGGACATTGGCGCGAGATGATTCCAAGTAAGCGCGGCTTACGGGACGCGTGGTACGTGACCTTGCATGATCTGGGACTGCGCAAGGAATTCCCACGACAGGGCAAGTACAACGCTGCGCAGCAAATCTCCTACACAGCTATCATCTTGATGGGCGCAGCCAGCCTGGTGACCGGTCTGGCTATCTATCGCCCGGTACAGGTGGGCTGGCTTGTCTCTTTGCTGGGCGGCTATAGCTGGGCACGAGTGGAGCACTTTGCGCTCACCATCGGCTTCGTACTGTTTTTCGTAGTACACGTTGGTCAAGTGGCGCGAACGGGCTGGAACAATTTTCAATCGATTGTCACTGGATACGAGATTGTTCCTGCACCCAGGACGACGGAGGCTCACGGTGATTGAAGAGAATGGCGAACCGATGGCGGTGGATGAGCGCGAGTTACGAAACCGCTCACGCCGCAACTTCGCGCTGCTGGCCGGCGGAGCGGTGTTGAGCGTTGGCGGCTGGAAGTGGCTGAACTCGCAAGGGCAGGAGGATGACGTCGCCTGGCCGTATCGGGCCGCTTTCAGTTTGAATCGCAAGGTGACGGGCCGCACACTGTTCAGCGATCAGCACCTGGCGCCGCCATTCCCGAAGTCGCAAGTCAGACAGATTCGCGTGGACGGCGACATCGGCTTACAGCCTGCGTTGGATGAAGCGGCATGGCGAGTGAATGTTACTCCGCTGGGTGCGCAAGACGCAAACCAAGCCTTAACAATGAAAGCTGTTCGATCGTTGCCCAAGGTTGAACAGACCTATGAATTCAAATGCGTTGAAGGCTGGAGCGTGATTACCAATTGGACCGGAGTTCGGCTGCGAGACTTCACGGCTAAGTTCGCGCCCGGTTCGGAGAAGGCGCGTTACGTCGGATTGATGACTCCGGACGAAGAGTATTATGTCGGGCTGGATATGGCCAGTGCGCTCCATCCGCAGACTCTGCTGGTGTATGAGAAAGACGGCAAGCCGTTGACGAGCCCACATGGGGCCCCGCTTCGATTGATCATTCCGGTAAAGTATGGGATCAAGAACTTGAAACGGATTGGCTCGATCACGTACACGAACGCTCGCCCGCCGGATTATTGGGCCGAAGAAGGGTACGACTACTATGCGGCCTTATAAGCTCTAACGCACTTGCGCGAGAGCAGCCCGGAAGAATGGCTCAAAGCTGTCCGGCGCGCCCTGAAGCTTTGTTTTTCGAATCGCTTCTTCTGCTGCCGGCCGTGCGCAGCCGAGATTCACCAAGGCCGAGAGCACATCCCGCTCCAGAGTTGAGAGAGCCGGAGTCGCGACTGCTGCCGGACCGGTAGCAGGCTGGTCAAGGGCAACCAGTTTGTCACGCAACTCCAGCACAATGCGCTCAGCAGTCTTCTTTCCGATACCGGGAATTCGAACCAGATTCGCTAGATCGCCGGTACGGATGGCGTTCACCAGATCGGCTGTGGGCAGGCCGGAAAGAATGGTGACGGCCAGTTTAGGCCCGATGCCGCTCACCGAAATCAGGCGTTCAAAGACCGCTTTTTCTTCAACGGTCATGAAGCCGAACAGCACCAGGGCATCTTCGCGGACATGAGTGTAGATACGAAGCGCTACCGCACTACCTGAGTCTCCCAACGCGGTGAAGGTGGAGATAGGAATGGTGACCTCGTAGCCCACGCCGCCCGCTTCCACAATGACTTCATTCGGACTTTTCTCGAGGATGGTTCCGCGCAGGTGCCCAATCATGGTTGCCCGACCATTATCGGCGAGAGCATCCCTCGTACACTGAAGGTTCTTATGAAGATGCATTCTCTCCTAGTGCTCGTGCTGCTTCAGGCGACGGCAATGACGACCAGCCTGCCCGCACAGACCGCTACTCCACGACCGGTGACTCCGGGCAAATCGGCCGCGACGGTCGATCCAAAGAAGGCTCCGTTGATTGATGAGATATTCCAGCTGACAAAGCCGGAAGCAATGATGCAGCAGATGCTGGCGCAGTACAAAATGGCGTTCAGCCAGGCAGCGTCGCAGGGCTTTGAACAGGAAGTGAGGAAGTTTGATGACCCGGCTAAGTATCGGTCCGACTTCACCAAACTTCAGGACAAAGTATTCGGACTTCTATCATCCCGTTTGCAGTGGCAGAAGCTGAAGCCGCAGTTTGCGCAGGTTTATTCCGATACTTTCACAACGGACGAGCTTTCAGGCATTGCCGCGTTTTACAAGTCTCCCGCCGGACAAGCATCGATTAACAAGATGCCTTCACTGATTCAGAAGTGCAGTCAGATTGGGCAACAGCAGATGGCAGGTGCAGGGCCGGAAATCCAGAAGATGATGACTGATTTCATGGATGATCTGAAGAAGCGAAGCCAGTCAAGCAAGCCGGCGGCGCCTCCAGCTAAGTAACTTTTGTTATGGGCTGTCGGATCCCTGAGTAGTCACAGCCGATCGAATGACCGTTACTACGATCGTCTAGCGCGAGCAGTGAGAACAATCGCAAATACGATTTCAATTAGGCCAACAGCCAAGATTGGACCCCCGGGAAGTTTCACATAGCTCAGAATGTCCAGAACTCCTATCGCCGTTATCAAGCCCGCGAGGAGCCAGAACAGAGTGTCGCCATAGACGGTCCGGAAGGCTGCATAGTGCGTTCCTATAGCAATGGCAGCTAAGGGAAAGACGTAATCGGGCTTGGTAAAAATGAAGAGCCATGCTGCAAAAAGTCCGCCGCCCATGGCGATGGTGCTTTCCAAAGCAACTCGGCCAAGCGGATTATCTTGGGCGGCCGGACTACGCCTAAATAGAACGCGTGAGGTTAACTGCGCAAGCGGAAAGATCAGCATTCCACCGAAAAAGAGGCACGCAAATGCCGGGCCGACTCCTCGCTGCTTGATCATCAAAGCAGCGATCAACCACACAGCACCTGAAATGAATGCGCCTGGTCCACCACCAACAAACGCTCGACGAGAATCCTGCTGCGCTTCGGCAATTGTCAACCAGTTTTCTCCCTTCACTCAACTAGCTCAGCTCGACCAGAGTAGCAGCGTCCGTAACGAACACGACAGTCGCAGCACATGTATGAGAAAACGCGCTTACCGATCTTATCCGGGGCTTGGCGCAGACAGGAACCATGCCGATACTTAAAGAGCGAGTTGACTTGTGATTTAGCCGTTGCTGGCCACTCGAAGGGAAATGCCCCAAGCGTCCACAAGCGCTCCCTCTCGCCCAATCTGCCAGCCGGCAGCGGTCATCTGTTCCCGCAACGCCGTTCGCTGTTGGTCAGGCACAGATAGCTCCCACCATGAGAGACGTGCGTCCTCATCGGAGGCCGGAGGCACGGAACCGGCCCAGGTGTTAAGGCCGACATGATGGTGGTAGTCTCCGGCCGCGAGGAAGAGCGCGCCCGGGAAGCTGCGTGTTCTCCCGTTCATCCCTAGACCATGCCGGTACAGCCGCTCGGCTCTTTTGAGATCACCGATGTGGAGGTGAATGTGACCCATGCACGTGCCGCAGGGAACACCCTTCCAAGATGTGTGTGGCGTGGCAATCAAATCGGCCAAGTTCAGCGGCAGGGTCGCTGCATCGAGTTTCTCCCCGCGCCACGGCCATAGCTCCCGCTCTCGGTCGGCGTACACCTCGATGGTGAGCCCGTCGGGATCTTCGAGGTATATGGCTTCGCTTACAAGGTGGTCGCTACTCGCCATAGGAATACCGCGCCGAAGAAGATGCTCGGCAAAGCTCGCGAGTGCGGCCCGGTATGGCAGCAGCAGGGCTGTGTGATACAGCCCCAGCCGTTTGCCCCGGAGGGGGCGAACTCCTAACCGCTGTTCCAGTTCAAGCAGGATGCGGTTTTCTGAAGCCACGCCGAGCTGAGCGGACCGAGGCGTTTGGGTCAGAACATCTAGCCCGATCACTCCCGCATAAAAGTCCCGCGAGCGCTGCAGGTCGGATACGATCAAACCGACCCGCCCCAAGCTCGCTGACTCTAATAACAGAGATGGTTCAAGATGCTCTACGGACACTGGTGTAGTTATATGGCTCACCATCAGACTTTTCTCCAAGCACGTTTTCGACAGACTGCGTTTACGCTCTTGCGGCCGCGCTTATAGCAGGCTGGAAGGCTGACAGGAATTCCTCGCGCGACTTCTCGCCGAGGTCCACGACCTTGCTTCCGCCAGCCGCAACGAACGTTACATTTTCGATACCGATGACCTTGAGGATCAGGCGCAGATACATCGTTGCAATATCCCGGTCGCGAATCGGTGAGCCTTCGGTGTACACGCCGCCCGAGGCCATCAGCACTGTGCGCCGTTCATTCCAAGCGTGCGGCCCTTACGCACAATGTGATCCACATACGACTTCAGATTTGCCGGAATGTTGTAGTTATGGACCGGCGTGCTGATAGCAATGTGATCTGCAGCCAGCAGCTCATCGACCAGCTCATTGGAAAGAATCAGCACGTCCTTCATCTCGGGCGTGTGCTTCTCCAGCGGCGTCAGACTCGCGCCCAGCCAGGGCAGATTCACATAGGGCAGATCCATTTTCGCGAGGTCGCGTTCAACCAGCTCACCATCAGGATGCGCGGCCTTCCAACCTTCGACGAATCGTGAGGCTAGATTACGTGAGATGGAGTAGTCCCCTCGCGGGCTTGCTTCAACAACTAAAAGTTTCGGCATACTTGTTCCCTTCCCCGGGATCATCCCAGGCCAATCTCATCTAAAGAGATCGCGAACAACTTGTTCGTATAACTAGTGTGGAGTGTTTGACTTATCTTCACAAGGAGGCACATTCTTGAGCGGAACGAACATTTTTGTTCATAAAGGCTCGCTTACCCAGCCGATGGCAAGGGAATCGCCGAGAGTCTGGGGAGTGTCGGTGACAAGCGGACCATCATGGTAGTAGGCGCACTTTCCAAGACCCTTTGCGCTACGACGAGATTCAGCGGCGTGCCAGCAAACTCGAAATCCCGCTAGGCTGCGAGAATGGAAAGAATACGTGAGGGCTGAAGCTGCCAAGCTTTGGCCAGCTGAACAGCCGTATGAAAGTCGGTTAAAGCTGACAATCGTCGTGGTCGATTAAAGCAGCTTGCCGTTCGTGGTAGTACGATCGCCAAATTACGGATGCCCAAACCCGGAAGACGAACATTGATGGACGGTTTAGAGTGCGCGGTCTGTCATCAATCTACGCGCGTGCCTTTGGTGCTCGTAAAGAATTTATCTAAATCAGAATAGAAGAAGCTCCTAGTCACGAGGAACTGTTATGACCCCTTTGAGCGTCAGCGAACGTGAGCGTCAGCGCCTAGAAAGTATCGCCTTGGAGTACGAAGCTCAAGGGTACGAAGTGAAGTTAAAGCCCGCCCCTGCTGAAATGCCTAATTTTTTAGCCGGTTTTCGGCCTGATCTCATTGCGGTTGGGAAGGGCGAAAGCGTTGTCGTCGAAGTGAGGACCTGGGATCAGTTGAAAGAAGAGCGACCCATGCTTGCATTAGAGCAAGCCCTTCGAAACCGACCCGGATGGCGTTTCGAACTCATCATCAACCGACCCATTATCGATGAAGAGCAGCAGGCGGTAGATGTGACTGAGATTCGCGCATCGCTGAATGAGGGGGATGAACTTCAGAAACACGGTCATTTAGCTGCTGCCTTATTAGTGTTGTGGTCTGCTACCGAAGGTGCATTGCGACTATTAGCGAATCGTGAAAACATCGAGTTGGAATTCCCAACCGCAGGGTACATGGTTAAACGTTTATACACTTTGGGTCTGCTCGCACGAGTACAGTATCAAGTTCTGGAAGAGATCATGAAACTGCGTAATAGAGCAGCTCACGGGTTTCAGGTTTCGGTGACGCCTGACGATCTGAGGAGGATTGCCGAAGTTTTGTCTGAGCTGCTTAGCGAAGTTGAGATGAGGGCGGCCTAAGCAGAGCGCGTTGAGCAGCTCACGGATACACTGAAAGCCATTCCGTTCACGCAGCGGAACTTGCAAGCTAATCTGTCGCAAAGCATCAGTTCCGATACCATTCGGGTACATGGCCCGACGACGTTTCTTTGTACCTGCCATCCGCCGTGGCGCTGCTGAACTGGTTGGCTCCGACGCTGAGCACCTGGTACGCGTGCTGCGGGTTGAGGCTGGGGAGCGATACGAGATTTCGGATAACGAGTCGGTGTTCCTGGCCGAAGTGCAGACTGCACGCAAATCGCTGGTTGTGTTTCAGACTCTCGAGCCGATTCCGCTGCAGCCTCAGACGGTCGAGATTACGTTGCTGGTAGCGCTCTTTAAGTTTGACCATTTAGAGTGGCTGATTGAAAAAGCGACCGAGCTGGGTGTGACCACCATTCGTCCCTTTGAAGGAACGCGGAGCGAGCGTGGACTGGCGCAGGCGTCCCCAAAGCGGCTGGCACGGTGGGAGCGAATTGTTTTAGAGGCGAGCCAGCAATCGCGACGCGACCATCTGCCGCGGGTAGAACCCACTGCTCGTTTTCGTTCAGCCGTGGAAGCAGCAGCTGATATTCGGTTGCTGCTGGATGAGGATCGAGGGGCGCCTCCCATTCTGCAGAGCCTGCCGGCATGGCGCACACTCGGTCAGCATGTGGCATTGATGCTTGGGCCGGAAGGCGGGTGGACGGAAGAAGAGCGGGAGATGGCGCAGGCGGTCGGTTGGCAGCCCTGCTCGCTGGCTCCTACGGTGCTTCGTGCGGAAACGGCCGGAATAGGCGGATTATCCATAGTAACGGCGGCTTGGGCGCATACGGCTTCAAGCCTGGCGCGGCACGATGACGGCATGGACGGGACGTTGCCCAACGGACAACATAGTGAAGAGCGAAGCGCCTGACTTGTGCCGTTTGGCTTCGCCATTCTGCCGGATGGCGGCAATGTGAATAACAGCCATGTCGCCCGAGGCTTCGTTCAAGACAAGCGCATACTTATTATCCGGCGTAATGGCAATGAATCCGGGCCGCTGGGCGACATCGACAAGGCCAATCATACGGCGATCGCCGATTCCTAAGATGCACACGTCGGTACCGCTGGCGCTGCCCACGAAGAGATAGGACGGCTCGTCGGAAGCAGCCATGACGCCAGGGTCGCGCCCGGCCAGAACGGTTTGATCGACTTGCAGCATCCGGTATGGGAAGACGATGGCGACGCCGTCCATGCCTTCGCCCGTAATGAAGAGTTGGCCACCGTCGGCGCTGAAGCAGAGGTTCTGGGGTTGCATGGCTAGGGGAAGTTCTGCCACCAGATCGAGTGACGGAACCGCTAACGCGGACAGCATACGATCGCGAGGATTGGCCACCAGAAGCAGCTGACCGTCTTGCCGGAAGCAGACCTTACCCGCGGGCCCGTTCATCTGTCGAATGCGAACTGCGCCGGAACGCAGATCGAGCAGGTGAATGGATCCGCTGGCGGTGGACACGGCCGCAAAGCCTGGAGCATTGATGGCCAGATACTTTGGATCGGCGCCAATTTTTTCGCGATGCATCACTTGCCAGGAGCGAGCGTCTGCGACGATGAGTTCGCGCGACGAAGATGCAATGGCCACGAGTCGATGAGTATCGGCTGACAGACCGATGCTCGAAACGGAAGGAGCTAACGGGTGCGTTCCCGCCAGTTGCAGATCGGGACCGAGGACATGCACGCTGCCCGTCTGCGGAGTGAGCGCGAGGATGTGACCGTCAGGGGTGGCCAAGAGCGCTGTCGGTTCAGCGTTCAGGGTGACTTGCTTGGCCAGGCTGAAGGAGCGCAGGTCTACTACGGAGAGAGCTTTGTCACCAGACGCGGCAATGACTGCATAGCCCGAATAGCCTGTGGCGCGACTTCGACGGCACCCTGTTGCAAGGGCAGCCATCACCGTTGCTACAGCGGTTCGGCGAGTCACCATCGGCATGATGCAATCGTTTGAAAATACGATGGTTTGGGCTGTCTGGCCGGCACTGTACCCCTATGTTACTCTGAGGTTTCTTCCAGCATAGAAGTTAGCTTTTTCATGAATTTCCGGTCCGTATTCAGCCTTATTTCTTCTGATCTCGCGATAGATCTCGGCACGGCCAACACACTGGTTTTTGCGAAAGGAAAAGGCATTGTTGTAGATGAGCCGTCGATTGTCGCTATCAACAAGACAACGGGCGGAATTGAGGCAGTGGGCAAAGAAGCTAAGGAGATGGTGGGCCGTACGCCCGGCAACATCGTTGCGATTCGTCCGATGAAGGATGGCGTAATCGCTGACTTCAAAGTGACCGAGCGCATGCTGAATTACTTTATTCAAAAGGCGCATGGTCGTAAGATGCTGGTTCACCCACGGATCGTCATCGGAGTACCAAGCGAGATTACCCAAGTGGAGAAGCGTGCGGTAAGCGAATCGGCTTACCGGGCTAAAGCAAGTGAGGTTCATCTGGTGGAGCAGGCCATGGTGGCGGCAATCGGCGCAGGATTGCCGATTACGGAGCCGGCCGGCAACATGATCGTCGATATCGGCGGGGGCACTACGGACGTGGCCGTGATCTCGCTGTCGGGAATTGTGTATTCGCGGTCGGTGCGCGTGGCAGGTAATGAGATGGACGACGCCATTATGAGTTACCTGAAGCGGAAGTACAACCTGCTTATCGGGGAGCGGACTGCCGAGCAGATCAAGATTCAGATAGGCTCGGCCTATCCGCTGGATACGCCCATCAAGATGGAGATCAAAGGGCGCAATCTAATTGAAGGCGTACCCAAAACGGTGACCATTGAGGACACTGAGATTCGCGAAGCACTGTCCGAGTGCATCGCCACAATTCTGAATGCCATACGTGTGGCGCTGGAGCGGACGCCGCCGGAGTTGAGTGCCGATATCAGCGACCGTGGCATTGTGCTGACCGGCGGTGGCGCCATGATCAAAAATCTGGACCGGCGCATTCGGGAAGAGACCGGACTGCCTGTATCTGTTGCGGAAAACCCGCTTGCTTCGGTTGTCTTAGGCACCGGAAAGATGCTGACAGACTTCAGGCTGCTGCGCCGCATCGCCATCGAATAGTTCAAAGATCTTGGCAGGCAGTGCGCGGCCACTTACAGTAGAGAAGAAGTCCATGGAAGCACTTCTTAGCCGGTATCGAAATCTGACGGTGTTGCTCATTGTCGTTTTTGCGCAACTGATGTACCTGGCTTATCAGGTTCGGAGTACGAAAGATGAACGCCTGATTCGCATTTGGGCTGTTACGGCTGTTACGCCGATGGCCGGTATCGTAGAAGCTGTTCGGCGCAACACGATAGGCTTTCTTCAGGACTACTTTATTCTGCTCGATGTGCGGGAGCAGAACCGTCGGCTGAAAGCGGATAATGACCATCTGCGGCTGGAAAACGTGTACTTTCGTAACCAGCTTTCGACTGCGGAACATGCGACAGCACTGACAAAGTTCCAGGCACAGATTCCTTCCAAGACGATTCCAGCGCGGGTATTCGGGAACAGCACGGTGGTGACCGCAAAGGCGGTGTTCATCGACCGCGGCTCAACCAGCGGACTCGAGAAAGGGATGGCGGTGGTCACGCCGGAAGGTATTGTGGGCAAGGTGGTGGCGGTGTATCCATTGGTGGCGCAGGTTCTGCTGGTGACTGACCCGACGTTTAAGGTTGGTATTGAATCGCAGAAAGGGCATGTGCATGGAGTGCTCAACTGCGGTACTGGTCAGTGTGTGGTGGAGCAGGTGCAGAACGAAGAGAAGGTGGAGACCGGCGAATGGTTCTTCACATCGGGCGAAGATCGCATTTTCCCGAAAGGATTTCCGGTTGGAACAGCGGTCTCGGTCGCGTCTGGCCAGGGGATGAAAGACATCAAGATGAATTTAAGCGGCGCGCCTGGGGGCGCCGAAGAAGTTCTGGTGGTGCTGGAAGGCGTTCACCAGAACATTCCCAACACCCCACCCGCCTTTACCGAGTCAGCCAAGATGCTGCCGCCGCCCAACGCGGCTGAAGCAAGTGAGGCGGCGGTGAAGCCGCAAACCGAAGCGGACAAGGTGCTGGAGCGCTACACCGAAATTGGTAAGCAGCAGGAGCATGTGTACGGCGCGGTCGGCTCCGGAATTCCAAACTTTAATGTCAAGAAGCCAGGCGAGACGCCAGCGGCAAACGCGTCGGCTAAGCCAGACCCTGCAACGTCAGACAATGCTTCGTCAAGCGTCCCTCCGGCTGCAGATGTCCCTAAAACTCCGGTCGCCCCGCCGGTGTTGGGTGCACGGTCCGGGGTCAAGACTGATTCACCGGCCGTTCCAAAGCTTACGCCGGTAACTCCGGAGGTGAAGCCGAAAGAAGCGCCTCGAGCGAGCGGCCCCGTGCTGCCTTTAGGAGCACCGCGCAAGAAGCCGCTCCCTGCATTAACGAGCCCTGTACCTAATAGTTCGGGTACGCCGGCGGGCAGCAGCACCGGCGGGCAGTCAAGTCCGCCTCCGCAATGAACGAAACGAGCGACGTTATTATCGGGCGGCCAGCCAAGGAGAACTGGTTCGGCCGCTTCCAGGTTGTTGCGCTTGTCATCATCACGTTGATCGCGATCATTGGCAAGTTCTATCTGCCGCGGCTCATTCCGAATACCGAGTGGTTGGAACTGCCATTGCTGTTGACGATTTACTTCGGCCTGATGCGCCGTAGTCAGATTTCGTCGCTGTTCTTTGGAGCGTTTGTCGGCTTGGCCGAAGATTCACTCTCGCCGGCCAATCTTCCCGTCGGGATGTATGGCATTACGAAGACGCTGGTGGGCTACTTTGCGGCCTCGGTCAGCATGCGGTTTAACGTGGAAAATCCGGTGATCCGGCTTGTGCTCAGCTTCTTCTTCTACTTCTTCCATGCCTTTCTGTACTGGATGATGAGGCGCGCGCTGCTGGGCCAGACCATTCCATTTGACCCGCAGGAGGCCCTTGTTCATGGAGCGTTGAATTCGCTGGTTTCGGTGCCGCTGTTTGCCATTCTCGATCGATTGAAGCTGGCCAGTTAGGGCCGCAGGTGAACGCGGATTCAGCAAGATCAGCCTCTGAGAATCTTCTCCTCTTCTGACTTCAGTAGCCTTTTGCGCTTTGCCATGCGGGGGCGGGCCAGACCCCAGTAGGCGCTGAGTGGATACACGACGCAGATCAGAATGGCTACCGGCAAGCTCCTGGTGGCTAACCAGAACTCATAGCCCAGCCAGACGAAGCCGACGAACTGGCAGGTGTATTCGAAAGTCGCTAATCGGAATGAAAAACTCTGCTCTTCTGAAAACGTTTTGTGCACTTGTGGCTCGGTTGCCGGCAACGCTGTCTTTGCAGAGGCCGCAAGAGACTTGCTTCGCATGAACAGGGCCACGGCGACTCCGAACTGTCCCAGCAGCAATATTCCTAAAGGCGGTCGGAGCCGGAGCCAGACTGTTTGCCAGAGCAGCAGAGCGATGACCGCCGCCACCGCCAGAGCAAACCGCATTTGTTTTGAATTGCGGTCGCCCCAATGACTGGTGATCTCCAGCATTTGGTCAGAAAGGTTTGCCATGCTGTCAGGTCGCTCCACTCTCTCCCACAATGGTTCCTTGATGGAAGACAATCTGCCACCCATGGGGCGCACGCTGCCATATGGTCGTGCGGCGGGTCAGGCGAGTACTGTCTTGCAAGAGTGTGTAAGTCAGCAAGTACAGATTGGGCGCTAACTGACGGCAGCGGAAGTCAGTCGCTTGCCAGCGATCTTCCTTGGGTTGGGGGTTGGCGTACCTTATCGCGAGAACTCGAAGAGCATCGGCGCGAGTATAGCGCCGACCGGAAGCGCCGACCTCCCAGAAGTCCGGCGCTATCAGGTTCTCGAAGTCGATCGTCGTGGCTCCATCCGGCAGACGATGAAAAATGGGCTCCAGGGCCATGAGTTCGGAAAGAACTTGGGAGTCAGACAAAGGCAGTTGCTCCATGCGAATTAGAGTCGAACGTACCAGCGATGCTTGTTCATGAACCAGGCAATCGATCCAAACAGTAAGACGTTCGCGACAGCGTAGATCACCGAAGCAACCTTTGGTGGGGCAAAAGGAGCGAACACAGTTTGGTACAGCGGACCGGCGACGCCGAGCAATCCGAGCGTTCGGGCAAATAACCCGCTTAGCACAAACATTGCCAGTGCGTTCCGGCCAAGGATGGCGAAGGGCTTAGCCCAGGAGCGGTGGCCCCCCACGTCGATGATCCAATAAAAGGCAGCCAAGATTTGTGTCGCAAAGCCAGCCATCAGCACGGCAAATGAGCTGGTCCAGATGCTCTTGTTGATGGGAAGCCAGATATTCAGGATCGCGCCGGCCAGAATGAGTAGTGAGGCGGCAGCAAAGAGCCGAGCGGTTTTGGCTTCGGGCTTGTCGGAGGAGATCAGCACTCGTCCGGCCAGAACACCGAACAGCATGGATGCGATGGCAGGCAGCGTGGAGACGGTGCCTTCCGGATCCCAGGTTTTAGTCTGGGCCCACATATGGCCTTTCAGAAGCAGGCTGTCTACGTAGTGCGAGAGGTTGCCTTCCATCGTCAAATTGCCGGGACCGAAGCCTGGGACGGGCACCAGTGCCATAAGCAACCAGTAGCCGAGCAGCAAAGAGAGGAGTGAAACCCGGACCGCTCGGCGCGAGCCATAAAGCACGATGAGCGATGACACGAAGTAGCAGATGGCAATGCGGGGTAGGACGCCGAGAACGCGGATGTGCTGCAGGTGGAAGTAGGGAAAGCCGGCCATGAACAATCCGACAAGATAGATCAGCAGCGCCCGGCGGATTGCATTGGTGGCCATAGTGCGGCGGACAATGCCCTTGGCCTGCTGACCGGCGAACGAGAACACCATGGAGACGCCACCGATGTATAGGAAGGACGGGAAGACCAGGTCGGTAAACGTCCAGCCATTCCAGGGGGCGTGCTCGAGTTGTCCGAAGACGGCGTTCCAATCACCCGGATTGTTTACCAGGATCATTGCGGCGACCGTTGCGCCGCGGAAAGCGTCGAGGGAATCGAGGCGCGTGCGGGACGGAGAAGCGGCGGCGGGAAGGACCGATTCGACCTGGACGCTTAGATTTGGCACAAGCTTAGGATCTCAGCTTAGGCGTAAGATCGCTGTCTGACAAGCGATGTGGGAGCCGATGGGTGGGAGCCGATGGGGCATGGGAAGCGAAAGATGACGAAGCGATGAAGCGACGAAGCGACGGGGACAGCCTGACTTGAGCAGTTCGCCAAAAATTCGAACCTGTGCCAGCCCTCTGCTGAGTTCATGAGATTGGGCTTTCGTTGCAAAATAGAGCTTTTATAACACCGAAGCCTCCAAACAAATCACTTAACGCCTCGTATCTCAGCTTTTCCAGGGCTATACTGTCTGCTCTGCAACCGATCAGGGGAGAAAAAGGAACAGGGCTGCGGATTGTTCCCGGAGCTAGGCTACCGGACTAAGCCTCTGCTGCTCAACGCAATACGTTCTTTCTGTACCTTTCATCTCCTCGACTGCACGCCAGTTCGCCCGAATTAGCGAACAGCTCAGGTTGCTATGCGGCTTTCGAGGTTTTGACGAACCCCTCAAGTCAGGCTGTCCCCTTCGGAGGGGGGTTTTAGTCATCGCTGCGGAAGAAGCTGCCCAGGCTACCGCTAGCAATGGCGCCAAGCGGGTTGCGCTCCTCGCCTGCTCCAGGATGTTCGCTCGGAGCGAGTTCGTGGCGTAACCGTTCCAGGGTCAAACTTTGCAGAATCACCCGTCCGGGGCCAGTCAGGGTAGTGAGAAAGAGGCCTTCCCCTCCGAAAAACGCCGTACGGACGGAGCCGACAAGTTGAATGTCGTAGTTGACGGTCGGTTCGAAGGCGACTAAGTGACCGGTTTGAACTTGCAAGATTTCGCCCGGCGCGAGGTTGAAATCCACATGATCGCCGCCGGCATGGATAAAAACCAACCCGGGCCCGGTAAGCTTTTGCAGGATAAAGCCTTCGCCGCCCAGAAGCCCGGCGCCAAGCCGGCGAACCAGCGCGATGTCAAGGAGAACGGTGCCTTGTGCAAAGAGGAATCCATCGCGCTGCACCATCATCGTCTGGCCGGCTTGCAAGTCGAAAACTTGAATTTTGCCGGGATAGCTGCCGGCAAAACCGAGATGGCCTTCTGTTCCCAATGCGTGGAAGTAAGTAAAGAAGAGTGACTCACCCATCAGCTTGCGCTTGATGGCTCCGATAATCTTCTGGCTGAAGTTCTGGCCGGTCATGCGCGTATTCCACTCGACGTTGGCCGACTTATAAATCATCTTTCCCGCTTCGGCGTAGATTTCCTGGCCAGGCTTCAAGCGCAGTTTGACGATCTGCAGATTGTGCCCCTCAATCTCATAGCTGAGCGGTTCCTGTACGTAGGCGACGGGCGGTGGCCCAACCATAGTGGTGACGCTACCGACATTTGTGACGCTACCGACCGGCGTAGTTCCGGAGCTCGCTGCACTTGAAAGCGGTGCTCCGCAATTGGTACAGAAACGGCTGCCGTCAGGTGCCGGGTTGCCGCAATTAGTGCAATAGGCCATGGTGTTTCCACCATCCTATACGAACGGGCCACAGTCAGCGAAGACTCACCCGTGCAATTCTGACTCGGCATCCCGGCGGATCTGCTGGGTAGCAGAACGGGGCGGATAAAGAAACGCCAGCGCATCGCGGATGCGGCGACCCCAGGCTTTCTCGTCATGCCCGGCGCCTTCGTCCTCAACGAAACGTAGGTTCTCGCCTAAGGTCCAGCCACCCTGAAGCAGAATGCTGCGAAGCACGCGAGCGTCTCTGACAAAGGAGTCCGGCGTGTCACCCTCAGCGGTGCCGATGTCCAGCCAGATCCGCTGATTCCACTTATTCTGCATGCGGCGGGCCGGCCGCAGTATGGCATGGTTGGCCCACCAGAGAGAAGGCGACATGACGATCACGTTACCGAAGACCGCCGGATGCCGCATGCCCAGATACAGGCTGACTAAACCGCCCATGGAGGAGCCGCCCAAGCCGGTTGTCTCCGGGCCGGGCAGAGTCCTGTATTCGGCGTCGACCAGCGGCTTCAGGCTCTCAACCATGAACCTGCCGAACCGCTTCGCGCCACCTCCGATGCCTTGGCGATTCCGAGTTGGGCTATATTCCTCCAACCGTCTATCGCCGGCATTGTAGACGCCGACCACGATCAGCGGCTGAATAGAGCCGGCTGCAAGAAGCTCTTCCACAATGCTCATCAAGCCCCAGTCCTGATTGCAAAATGCAGTAGCAGAATCAAACAGATTTTGCCCATCCATCAGGTAAAGAACTGGAAAGCGGGTCGACGAATCTTCGAGGTAGGGAGGAGGAGTGTAGACGATGATGTCCCTCCCGCTATCAACGAAGCGGGAGGGGACCGGGGCGTGAACCCGGCACTGCCCGTGGGTAGTAGTTATCAAGACTTAACGAAATCCAGCGACGCGGAATTCATACAGTAGCGCAAGCCGGTTGGGCGCGGGCCGTCATCGAAGACGTGACCTAAGTGAGCCTCGCACTTAGAGCAAAGGACTTCCGTGCGGGCCATACCCAACGTGTTGTCGGTGTGCTCGGTGACATTTTGTTTGGCAAGCGGCTGATAGAAGCTGGGCCAGCCCGTACCTGAGTCGAACTTGGTATCGGAGGAGAACAGCGCGTTACCGCAGCAGACGCAGCGGTAGAGACCATGGTCGTGATTATCGGCGTACTTGCCCGTGAAAGGGCGCTCGGTGCCGGCGCGCCGAGTAACCTGATACTGCTCGGGAGTCAACTGCTTCTTCCATTCTTCCTCTGTCTTGACTACTTTTTGTTCTGTCATAAGTCCTTTCTTCTGACCGCCGTCGGTATACTCAACCAGTTTTACTGTCCCAGGAGCGCCAGGCTTGGCCGAAAGCCGCAGCGCTGTTCCAAATGCGAGAGGAACTCCCAATCCAATTTGCAGGAAAGCTCGTCGGTTCATATCTTCGTTGGTTCCTGCGCTATTAGATGGACCAAAGGGCTCGAACGATACCTTTGTTGCAGCAGGCGGACGTTCCCCGATTCTATAATTGAGTCATGCCCATCTATGAGTACGCGTGTGATGATTGCGGTACCAAATTTGAGAAACTCGTGCGCCGCAGTGCGGAAGCCATTGCCTGTCCTTCGTGCGGGCAGGACCATTTGACGACACAGTACTCGACGTTTGCGGCCCGGAGCGGCGGAAGCGGATCGAGCGGCGCGGAAGCGGCCGAAGGAGGCTGCGGTGCGGGCATGTGCGGTAGTGGTGCTTGCGGTACAGGCATGTGCGGGATGAATTACAACTAAGAGTGCGGCAAGGCGGCCAACGAGCCGGTTCATATCACTTTCAGGACTAAAAGCGTCATGTCATCGTGTTGAGCGGCACCCTCTGTAAAGCGGTCTGCGCACTTGAACACGGTTCGGATGATATCTTCCGCGGACTGGTGGGAAACGGCTTCGGCCGCTTGCAGCATTCGTTCCTCACCCCACTCTTCATCAGTGGCCGTCATGGCTTCGCTTATGCCATCGGTATAGGCGAGCAACACATCTCCCCGTTCCAATACCACTGAGCTTTCCTGATAGCTGAGGTTAGGAAGCAGACCGATCACCGATCCACCTGCCTCCAGTCGTAGCGGGCAAGGGTCGCTGGAGCCCGTTCTTAACAGGAACGGCGGATTATGACCTGCATTGACAAAGGAAAGCGTTCTGGTTGCCGGCTCGTAAACCGAAAAGAAGAACGTTGCATAACGATTAGCTGTTGATGATTCGTATACCAGCTGATTCAGCTTGCCTATCAGGTTTGCAAGGTGTAACCCTCTATCCAAAATCAGTGTGCGCAGGCAGGCACGCAGGCTCGACATAAGCAGCGCCGCTGAGATTCCCTTGCCGGAGACATCTCCGATAGCTAGCCCGAGACGGCCATCACCTAACTCGATTGTGTCGTAATAATCACCCCCAATGCCTTGGGCCGGGCGACACAAACCGGCAAGGTTTACGCCCTTCACGGCTGGTACGGATTGCGGGAACAAGCGTTCCTGGACTTCACGGGCAATCTCAATCTCGCGATGAATGAGCGCCCGCTGGGTTACTTCGTTCGCCAGACTGCTGGCCAGGTCCGCAATCTCCAACCCTAAACCGGTTTGGGTAGCTACTGAACTGAGCAACCTTAGATCAGATGGCGAGTAAGCTTCCTCCGATTGTTTCGGCCCCAACGTCATCACGCCGAGCAACCGGTCGCGACCGGGGAGCGGAAGCAGCAACTCAGCTCCGGTCTGCTGCAGGAGGTGTCTCTCGGGCTCGCCTAATTCCTCCAGCCATCCCTCTCTCTGCCTGCCTTCGCGGACAAAGGTCGGGCCGTCGGACTCCACCAGATGCCGAATGGTAGGGCCAGCCACCGATAGCGTTGTCCCTCCATTGAGACTCGTCCCGAGTGACTCCTGGAGTAGAAACACCTCGCCGCTGCGCAGCAGGACAGCGATTTGCGAGATATGCAAAACCTCGGAGATCTTTTGAGATACGGTGCTGATCAAAGAGAGTGGATCCGACAGTGTGCGCACCTGTCTTACCAGTTCACTCAAGATCAGTTCCGAACTGTAGACTTCACGAAAGAATTTGCGATCCAACCAGTTCTGCAATTGGCTGCTTAGAGTGGCTCGTGTAAGAAATAATCCAATTAGCCCTGCAATGGCCAGCACGGAAAAGACTAAACTGAGCGTTCCGCGGCGATAACCTTCAATGACGGGTATAACGAATAAGAAGAGAATCAAGGCAACTGCTGCGATTTGTATGGCAGCCAGCGTGGTTCGGGCAAGCACATACCTGGTGCCGATACGAAGTAGAATCCGGACATCCATGGCGCGCTGAACAATCACCACGTAGGCAAGACTTAAGGGGAACGTAAGCATCAGGAGCACACTTGCGTATTGAAGCCATTGAATTTTGGACGGATCGGTAATGCCCAGGCGGGGCAGCAGTCCCCAAATGATGAGAATGCTTCCCAACCCGACAACCGAACCGGCACATAGCACCTGCAGCCGCCGTCGGGCATCCGGAAGCAGAGGTTCGCGGAACTTACTGAAGATGGCAGCCCAATAAACAGCCAGGCAAAGTATGAAGGCCCAGTTCAGCATTCGGCCAGTTAGTTTGTTTAGCGCCGGTAAGTTCGAGACCAGCGTCAAGTGGTACCACGCAACATAGTCGAGAAAGAGACCCATCCCAAGCCCGAACAGCAACGCCCCTGTAACTAGCCACTTGAACCAGGGCATTCGTTGGTCGAGCCGTGAACGTTCTGGGAACAACAGCGCGAGCCACAACAGTGCGAGTGGAGCAAGGGCTTCTAAGATCAAGTGCCAGAACAAGCGCAGATAGAGCCACGCGCCGGGCAGAAAGTTGAAAGTCGAGACGGAAATGAAGGCTTCCGGATAACTGAGCAGAATCAAAATGAGCCAGGCGTTCGGATCAGCAGGACGCGCTAGCGCTACCCAATAGCCCAGACCAAGGCAAAGCAGAGGAACAAGGATGTGGAGGAAGATTGCCAAGGCGGCCTCACCTGGATGGATGCCACGCGAGTTGCCCAGCAGTAGCGGAATCGAGATGACTTCGCGTCCGACCCCAGGCTGAGCGATGCCTACCCGCAGAGTCTGGCCCAAGTGCGCGTACCATCGAGTGCTCTGCCACTGCGCTCGGCCCGTGTAACGAATGCCGTTCAGAGACGTAGTATGATCGCCAACTCTAAGGCCCGCTCTCTTTGCTCCTTCGGTCACGCTGGTGATCGTCGGTCGTTCGTCATCAATAGTGAACGGTTCCATCACCTGATGGCGCAGGTCAAAGTAGCCAATAATGAGCGATGCAGACGATGCTATCTGATAGATAAAGCTGATGACGATATAGATCGAGAGAAGAACATAAGCAGAATTTAGGCTGAGCAATCCCGTACGCCCTGGTGTCCGAGGGAGGGGCTTGCTGCCGAGATCTTCACTTTGGCGATACAGTCGCGGTCTCTTTCTGGATGGAGGCTAACGCTAAGCAGGTCCTTGCGTTTCGAATTGTATCTTGCGCTCCGGCGAGTGGAAGGCTTCCTATTTACAAGTCGGAGTGCGAGCTTAGCTGACCGACTTTAAAGCTAACTTAAGATTTGTCAATACTGTTGACCATTCGACGTTTGTTCGCCTACACTTAATACGGAGACGAAATGGCACTTACCCGGCGGCAGAAGGAGTTGATGGACTTTCTGGCGGAGTTCATCGAAGGCAAAGGGTACAGTCCCAGTTATGAGGAGATTGCCATTGGCTTAGGCCTGGCCTCTCTCGCCACGGTTCACAAGCATATTCAGGCACTGGAAGCTAAGCACTACATCCGCCACAACTATAATCACAGCCGTTCGCTGGAAGTGGGTGAGCGGTTCGTGGAAGAAGAGCGTGCACGGAAACCGGCCATCTCCAGCGGGTCTATTCCGCTGATGGGGCGCATTGCTGCCGGCGCTCCTGTGGAAGCAATCGTCAACAAGGAGACGCTGCACTTCTCCGATTTTGTAAGTCAGGAGAACACGTATGCGCTGGAGGTGCGGGGCGAATCCATGATTGAGGACCACATTTGCAGCGGCGACTATGTGTTGGTGGAGAAGACTGATTCAGTGCGGAACGGCGAGATTGTGGTGGCGCTGGTGGACGGCACCGAGGCTACGTTGAAGCGTTACTATCACGAGCCGGACGGACGAGTGCGACTGCAACCAGCTAATGCCGCCATGCAGCCCATCTATGTCCCTGCCGAGAGCCTGCAGATACAGGGTCGCGTGCTGGCAGTTATGCGCAAATATTGACCCGTGAATGTTAGACTTGAGGCGCATGGAAGCAGCCCCACAAAGCTCTTCTCCCGGGCTGATTCTGCGTCGCCTGATTTTCTGGGATTTTCCGCGGGCAAGCTGGCGATACGACTTGGTAGTGGCTCTGATCCTGCTCTTCATATTCGCGATTCCGCGCGAATGGTTCAACGATCAGCCGCGCACGGCGGGCGTTATCCTGATGTCGTCGGCCCAAGGCGCCAACCGGGTTTTCATCGCTAACGAACTGCTCTCCGGGCTTTCCGAAGAAGAGCGAATTAAGCGGTCGGAGAACCTGATTCGGGAGCGGACGCGTAAAGGCTGGCATGTCCTGCGAGTTGAACCCATCCGCGATGAGGCCGACCCGGAAGTGAAGGGCTTCATCGCGTATACCGCTCCGTAAACGACCCTCCTTTTTATGAATTTTTCCATCCCACGTGTCTTTGTGTGTCTGCTGCTGGCATGCCTGGCGAATGCTGAAACCACAGAGGCAATCCTGGCGCGCATGGATAAGTCGGCACTTTCGTTTCAGGGTGTCACTGCTGACCTGAAAATGACGACCTACAACAAGTTACTGGATGACAAAACCGTGGAATTGGGTACCCTGCAGATGCAGCGAACCAAGTCGCGTGAGGTCCGGGCAGTTGTGGACTTCTCCCAGCAGACCGATGCTCGCATTATTGGCTTCGCCGGCAAAAACATTCGGTTGTACTACCCGAAACTGGATCAGTTCAACGAAACGTCTTTAGGCAAGGATGGAAACTTGCTGAATTCATTTCTCCTGTTGGGATTCGGATCTTCCGGGAAGGAACTGGCGGCCAATTACGACATCACCAATCAAGGCACGGAGAAGCTTGGTCCTCTGGGGTCGACGAAACTCTTACTCATCCCAAAAAGCGCCGCAGTCAAGGAACGCATTGAGAAAGTACAGATCTGGATTGGCGACGGGCAATCCTATCCAACGCAGCAACAGTTCTACCAGCCGGCTGGGAATTATCAGTTAGTCACTTACAGCAACATAGTCATTAATCCTCCCAACCAGAAGAAGGTGGAGCTGAAGATGCCGGGAACTGCCAAGAGGATGAAGCAGTAGCTCCGCTGTTTTGGGAGTAATGGAGCAGGCGAACAAGACAGCCGGGCGGCTCGCATTTATCGATTGGATGCGAGGCTTGTCTGCGGTTGTGATGCTACAGGGCCATACGTTCCACTCTTTCACGCGAACCGATTTGCGCGAAGGGGGCCCTTACATGCTGTCGCAATTTATCGGCGGCATGCCGCCTGCCCTGTTCCTGTTTCTCACGGGAATCACCTATGCGTTTCTCATGGATAGCCAGAACCGCAAGGGAGTGACGCCCGCTCAGAAGCTCCTGGCAGCCTTGAAGCGATCGCGCTATTTGTTCTTCATCGCTTTCCTGTTTCGTCTGCAGCTTTATGCCTTCGGCTATCCAACCAGTCCGGCCAGCGAACTGCTGCGAGTAGACATCCTGAACGCAATGGGCATGTCTATGCTGCTACTCGCTCCCATGTCGTTGTTCACAACGAGCCAGCGCATCCGGCTCTGTACCGGGCTCGGCTTGCTGATCACGGCGCTGTCGCCGGTAGTAAGCCTGATGAACACGTCTGCTGTTCCGGCATTTATCAGCAACTACTTTGTTCCTAACTATGCCGGGTTCGCCTTTTTTCCCTGGGGTGCTTTTCTGGCATTTGGGATGGTTTCGGGCAGCGTAATCCGAGTGGTTAAGCCCGAGTTGCTGGGCCAGGCCATGCTGTGGGTCCTTGGCATTGGGGTCACCAGCGTATTTGCCGCGCGAGAGCTTTCGAACATGCCGTACTCGTTCTATCCGAAAGTCGATTTCTGGCTGGACAGTCCAGGCTTGACAATCATCAAGTTGGGTGTGGTTCTGATCATCTTCGCTGTTTCTTACCTCTGGATCAGCTATAGCCGGCTGGAGCGCTGGAGTCTGTTTCGGCAGTTGGGGACCACGTCACTGATTGTTTACTGGGTTCATATCGAGCTGGTGTACGGACGCTGGTTTGGGCTTTGGAAAGAGAGGCTGAGCGTGCCTTATGTGGTGTTGTACACGATTGTTCTGGTTGCGGTGATGCTGGGAATCTCGCTGGTCCAGACGCGTTGGAGAACGGTAGCCGGCGCGTTTCGACATTCTCCGATGCCGAGTCGAAGCGCCGCGCTGTACCCTGATCGTTAGGTTGAGTTAGCAAATGCGAGTACTGGTCGTCGAAGACGAAAAGCGGATCGCCGATTTCTTATCCCGGGGATTGCAAAGCGCGGGGTATGCGGTTGATGTCGTACACACCGGAGGCGACGCAGTGGAGCGCGTGCACACGACGGAATATGATTTGGTGGTGCTGGATCTCGGGCTCCCCGATATTGACGGGCTGCAGGTTCTAGAGAAGATCAAGAATCGCAAGATCATTCCGCCGGTGCTGATTCTAAGCGCGCGTGATTCGGTGGATGAGAGGGTGCGAGGGCTGGAGCAAGGCGCCGACGATTATCTGGTGAAGCCGTTTGCTTTTGTGGAGCTGTTGGCGCGTGCGCGGGTGCTGCTGCGGCGGGGACAGCCGACGCCTGAGAAGCTGCAGGTGGGTGACTTGTCGCTCGATTGCATACGGCGTAAGGTGGTGCGCACCAACGACAACATTGAACTGGCGCCCAAGGAGTTCAGCATTCTTGAGTACATGATGCGGAACCGGGGACGTCCCCTGAGCCGGACCATGATTGTGGAGCATGTCTGGGATATGGACTATGACGGGCTCACCAATATTGTTGATGTTTACATCCGCCACTTGCGCAGCAAGATCGATGACAAGTATCCACAAAAGATGATTCACACGGTGCGTGGCATCGGGTACATGCTGGACGCTCCGGACCAGGCGCATACAGTTGTGCCGGAAACGGTCCTATCGTAAACAGTCATGTCGGGCACTGGGCGTGGGCGTTTAACCCTCTTTCGAACTCTGCGCTTCCGACTCGCCAGTACGTTTCTGCTGCTGCTGACGGCAGTGCTGGCTATTGTCGGCTGGGTGGGCACAACCACGCTCCGATCGATTCTGGAAACCCAGAGCACCGATGAATTGACGGAAGAGCTAGGCAATCTGAAGGGCGGCTGGATCTACTTCGATGGGAGCGGACCTCGGTGGCAAATTGATCACGCGGACCCGGAGGAGGAGGCGGAAGCAACCCGGCTTCAGGCAGTCTATGTGATTGCAGACGCCGCGGGGAAAGTCGCTCTTGGCTCTCAAGACCCAACACTAAAGCCGCTGTTTGACCGTAAGACAATCGTGTCCGAGATGGCGCGCTTGAGCCAGCGGCGTGAGCCATTGATGAAGACCATACGCGGCACCGACGGGCTTCCTTACCAGGTGATAAGCAGCACGATGTACGACGCCAAGCGGGCACGCAGGTGGTACGTTGCCGAAGGCCGCGCCCTGAACGAAGATCAGCAGGTGTTGCGGAGGTTCCGGCGCAACTTTCTGATCTTCTTTCCGCTCGCATTGCTGGTTTGTGCATTGGTGAGTTGGTTCTCCGCGGGCGCCGCGCTGGGTGCTTTGCAATCTGTTCGGAAGGCGGCTGGCGAGATCACAGGCTCCAATCTGGGCGTGCAAATTCCCAAACGGGGCGCCGACGACGAACTGGACAGCCTGATTGAGTCGTTCAATGAAATGAGCCGGCGTCTGAAAGCTTCCTTCGATCAGATGCGGCAGTTCTCCACCGATGTCTCCCATGAGTTACGCACCCCGCTAACGGCAATCCAGGGTCAGCTGGAAGTAGCGCTGTTTACCGCCACACATAAGGAGCAGTTGCAGGAGGCAATTGAGAACGCGCTTCAGGATGTCGAGCGCTTGTCGAACCTGGTGCGCGCACTGTTGTTGCTGTCTCAATCTGAGTCTGGCCAGATACCGATGCATCGTTCGCCCGTAGACTTGGGAGCGACTGTGAGGGAGTTGGTGGAGCAGTTCCAGATTCCGGCCGAGGCCAGCCAGGTGACGCTTACTCAGACCGGGGAGCCCAGCGTGATCTGTGAAGTGGACCGGACACAAGTGGAGCGCGTAATTACAAACTTACTCTCGAACGCCTTGAAGTACACGGCGCCGGGCGGTTGGGTGAAAGCCGGCACTCAGAAGATTGGTTCGTATGTACGGCTGACGGTGGAGGACTCCGGGATTGGGATACCGCCGGACCACCTGCCGCATATCTTTGACCGCTTCTATCGTGTACCTGATCCGAATCCGGAGAAAGGCCTGGGATTGGGACTCAGCTTCGTCGCAGCTATTGTGAAGGCGCATGGCGGCGAAATCCGAGTCAATAGCAAAGTGGGGCAGGGTTCGCGCTTTGAGGTGACTTTTCCGGCGGGAGTGCGGGAACTGGAAGGAGCGCCGGTCGCGGCAGTTTGATTCTCAATCGGCAGTCCAATTACAGGGAAATTCTGAGCGCAGTTTACCCCTGACGCATGTTCAGTTAGGCCTGAATAGGGGGTAAGGGTCCGGGCAATGAGCTGAGACGGGGAGGACTGTACGGTGACAGCCCTTTCCGCATAAGCTCATGGCATGAGAGCTTCTGTTACCTGTCTTGCTTTAGCTGCGATAGCGAGTGCAAGTCTGTTGGCTGATCCGATTTCCGGCGGCTCATACAGCAGCTCCTGCTCGGCAGACGGCTCATCGTTGACGGTCGGAGGGCAGCATTGCAGCGCGGGCATCCCGACGGGAGGAGCATCGTTTGCAGCTGCCCATGCGAGCGTGATAGCGACCGTCGCCGTTAATCCGGCTCAGTATAGCGATCTGCACGCCACCCAAAGCATTCGGCTGATTACGGGCCCAGGCAGTACGTCAGTTGCCGGCGCCACTTCCCAAGTGAGCGATAGCGAGACCTTCACCACAGTGGGCCCGCTTCGCTCGGGATATATGGTGGTCCAGTTAGTCGATGGCAACGTAACAGCCGGGGACAACTCGGTCGGCGCGGGCAATTTCTCAATGAGTCTGGTTCCAAACAATGTTGCTCCACAGGGCGCGAGCGTTGGCTGCGGAATGGATGTAGCGCAAGCGGCATGCGGATCCAGTAGCGATTACCTCCGGCACTTTAGCAGTCTGGAAGGCTTTTCGGTGGAGCTTGGGCAAGCGTTCACACTCGGATTCGACGGAAGCTTGTCAGCGATTGCGAGTCAGCTTATCGGTAACGGGAGCAGCACGCTCGACCTCGACTACCGATTTCGCTTTTTAGAAAGCGACGGAGTTACCCCGGTGCAGGTGTTTTCAGCAGCTCCGGAGCCAGGGACCTGGCAGTTGATGGCGATCACCGGCGCAGGCATTGCCATAGCGAGGATGCGATTAGCAAGGCTATCGGGCCGTTCGCGCTGCGGCCTGATTTCGCTCGTGTAGAAAAACTTGTTTCAGCAGCGTTCTCAAGACCAGAACGAAAGCAAACATGCCGATGTCAGACCAGCTTTGTAGCGCTATCGCTTTCAGCAGAGTTCCGACCACGCTGAAGGCGAGAGCGGCCAGAACTCCGTCCGCCAAAATGAGCCGGGCTCGATCAGTTTGGTAGTGGCGCACTATCTCGAGCAGAGCGTAGGCGGCGTGATAGCCGATCGTGATCGCCGCTATTAGATTGACGAGCGAGCCGGTGATGCTGACCCAGTGACTCTCAAGATTCAATAGAGCTCTCATTGGCATCTTCAGCGCTGTTCGATTGCACCGGGGTTCGGACCCATGGTAAGAGCTTCCGCCTCGCGTTGCTTGGGCGTGGATTCCTGCTGAATTTCTCTTTCCAGGAAGTAGTTAAGCGCCGTTCGAAGTGTCGCGATGGCAGCCAGTTTTTCTATATCGTTCCAGCTTGGCGTGACGGCTGTCGTTAGAATATCGGCGGCTAATTCAAATTCCAGGGCGACGGCAAGCCAGCGGCCTAAAGTCAGCCGCACCTCATTTTTGCGTTCCGGCGGCGAATCTCGCTGAACAAAAAGCACCAGCGACTTGATAGTCGCTTCGAACGCAGCCGCCGCAATGATGAGGGCGGCTGCAAATTCGACGCCTCGCGCCAAGTATTCGATCAGTTTCTGGGAGTTTTGGAGAAGGGCATTTTCCATAAAAAAGGGGGACCGGCAGCGCATGCTCCGTCCAACAGTTTGCCATTGGGACGGTCGACAGGGTCGCGGAGTATTAGTACGCGGACGCTGAAACGTGTGCGGGTCCGCGGAACACGGCATTTAAGAAAAGCAGATTAAGGCCGTCCATGTAACCGCGGAAATTCGGGTCGGCAGTAAAGGCGATGATGTTTCCCCGCCCCTCATGCTTGACGACGACAAACGGCTTATAGGCAAGCTGCTTACGATTGGGTTCCCACATGAATCCGCTAGCGAGTATGTGTTCGGAATCTTCGAAGCGAACGGCGGTGGTGCCGGCGTTCTCTTTGACCGGAGAGAAGATAGTCCGGCCGGTGACCATAACATTCACCTCAGGCGGAAGTCCGGCAGCCATCCAGCTGTCTTCATCGACTTTGGCGTGAACGAGAACGCCATGGAGGAAGTCAGGCAGCTCGGATTTGGGCATAATGTCGGCTTTGTACTCGGCTTCTGAGCTGATGAGTGTTCCGGCAACCCGGTTGGAAGGAGCCGCTTCGGACTTCTCGTTGCTCGATGGCCTTTGATTCATCTTCGGCTTCTCACCGCCGTCGGCCGCGTTCTCTTGCTCCATAACAAGCAGGTTTGAGTGCGGGTCGGCCAGGAAGGAGGTAGCGCCAGGGCCAAGGGCGACAAGCGTTCCCCCACTCTGGACCCAGTCGCGCAAGTGCCGGACGCCATCCGGGCCCAAGATGGCAGAGTAGGAATCGCCCTGTGTGTCTGGGAGAACAAGCACCTGGAACGGATTGAGGTTGCCGGAGGCAAGTTGAGGGGTGCGGATGACAGTAACCGGATAGCCGAAATCACACTCCAGCAAGAAGCGCGTAGCTCCGGCGGCGCTGGCGGAGGTAGGTCGATCCCATGCCATGGCGATGCGCAGGTCCGCAGGAATGTAAGGGTCGTGGTAGCTGCCGAAGTTCGGGCCTTCGTCGGTCCAGCCGGTACTGGTGCTACGTACATCAGCGGCGCTGGCCGCGGCTAGGCCGGCCACCTGCGCGGCCAGATCGGGCCCGTTGTCTTTCACTTTAATGATCAGTGTTCCCGGCGGATAGGAGTGCCCACTGATCTGGAAAGCGCGGTCCGCAGTGGCGACACGAATCTTTGCGCGGAGTGCGCCGGCGAGGAAACGTCCAGCTGCGCCCGTGGTCCAAGGAACAAGATAAGCCAGTTGCGGTGTCCCGCCTTCTACTGTCCCCGGTACCTGGTAGTTGGCCGGAACTGGGAGGAAGGAACCTGTGGAAGGCTGCTTAACCCCGACGAGCTTGATGCCGTACTGCAAGGGAAGCGACCAGGCTGTTACGTCATACATTTCACTAGGCTGACGAGCCGCCCGGCGATGCTCCTCGCGGGCGAGGAACTTCGGATCCATTGAGACTTGCGGATCGAGCAGCGCCCGCAACAAACGGTAGGAGGGCTGGGCGAAGGGAATGACGTAGGAGCCGACCGGATAAGTAGTTTCTCCGTTGGTGAAAGGCGCAGCAGCACGCTTCACCTCAACGCCCTGATCAGATAGGTGGGCGGCTAGTTTGTCGACTGCTGAGACATCGCCCGTGCGCGGCAGGACGTATTCGGCTATGCCGCTGCGCTTGCCTTCGTCCATTGCCGATTTGCGGTAATCGTAGAAGTTTTGAATCAGCTGATCGTGGTGATTGGCTGCTGTTTCG
Source organism: uncultured Bryobacteraceae bacterium (assembly GCA_964248405.1). Lineage (GTDB taxonomy): Bacteria > Acidobacteriota > Terriglobia > Bryobacterales > Bryobacteraceae > Bog-105. The sequence goes on along the minus strand of CAXTYH010000005.1, from coordinate 117,219 downwards.
AGGGTAGAAACAGAAGTAACGAAGTGGCGGCGGACCGTGTCGCCGTAGGTGACGAGCGTGCCGTCTGACTTGCGAACCAGGAGACCGCGCGTCGAACCCTGCTCATAAGTCATGCCGATGCTGCCAAAATACAGAGGCCAACTCGCGCCGTAGCCGGGGTAGAACTCGTCGTAACCTTCTTTCGTGAAGTAGCTGAGGCCGAGCGTGTCGAAATAGTGAGCGTTGCTCCTGCCAAACCACTCCAGGCTCGCTTTCTGGCTGGCGGTGATGTACGGATTATAGGGATCGGCTTCCGGTGCGAAGTAGTAGGTCGCATCTGAACCCATCTCGTGAAGATCGACAAACACCAAAGGGAGCCACTGGCGCACAGCGGCAACACGAGCGCGAGTTTCCGGCTGAGTCATGGCGAACCAGTCGCGGTTCATGTCGAAGTAGTAGTGGTTGGTACGACCCCCGGGCCACGGCTCATTGTGTTCGGCGGCCAGTTGGTCTGGATCAGGGCGCGGACCTTCGGAGACTTCGAAGTTTTGCACAAAGCGATTGCGGCCATCGGGATTTTCCAGCGGATCGATTATGACCAGATCCTGAGCCAGAATCCGATCGACCGTGCTATCGCCCTTGGCTGCTAGCAGATGATACGCGGTGAGAAGGGCGGCATCCGGCGAGGAGATCTCGTTGCCATGAACGCCATAGGCGAGCCACACCAGTGCGGGCAATTGCGCGACCAACGACGCCGCTGCAGCAGGGTCGGTTTGCCGCGGGTCAGCCAGGCGAGCCATGGAGGATTGAATGTCGGGCAGACGGCTGATATTTGCTTCCGAGCCAATCACCACGTACACGAGCGGACGATGCTCCCAGGTCTCGCCATATTCCACCAGCTTCATGCGCTTCGGCGCGGCGGCTGCCAGGGCACGCATGTACTTGACGATCTCGGCAGGAGACGAGATTCGTTCCCCAGGCTCGTGGCCGAGAACGGCCTTCTCAGCAGGAACAGCTGCGTCGTAGTTAGTAGGAGTGAGCCAGTAGGGAGTGGGGGCCTGGGCGAACAAAGCTGTAGCAACGCCGGCCCAAAGCAGCAAGAATTTCATGGGACTCGTTCAGGATAGCGTGGGAAAGCGCTGACCACTCGGCCCGCCAAAGTCTCGAGAGGGATAGTGATAAGACTATTCAAGATCGTTCATGTTCAAATCTACTCGCGCCTTGCTGCCTCTGACTCTAACGTTGTGCACCTGCCTGCTCGCGTTCCCCCCTGATGAAACGACTCCAAAGGAGAAGCCCGTTCGGGTGGCGATTGTGGGTTTAGTGCACGGGCACGTCAAGGGCTTTCTGCATGCCCTACCCCGGAACCAAAGCGCAACCTTGGTGGCGATTGTCGAACCACAAGCGGCTCTTTCGCAGAAGTATGCGTCGGATTACCACCTGAACTCCAAACTGTTCTACACGGACATGGAGCGGATGATCGCAGAGCAGCACCCGGATGCCGTTCTGGTCTACACGACCATTCAGGACCACCGCAAAATTATTGAGATCGCGGCCCAGCATGGTATCAGCTCCATGGTGGAAAAGCCTCTTTGCACGACCCTTGAAGATGCATTAGCGATACGTGCCATTGCTCGCCGGCAGCATGTACAGGTGCTGGTGAACTATGAGACTACCTGGTATGCCAGCAATCATGAAGCTCTGACCGAAGCGGACAAGGGAAAGCTGGGCGAAGTGCGGAAAGTGGTGGTACACGACGGGCACGAGGGGCCCAAGGAGATCGGCGTTGGGCCGGAGTGGCTGCCTTGGCTTACCGATCCGGTGCAGAACGGAGCCGGCGCCTTGTTCGACTTTGGCTGCTATGGCGCGGATCTGATGACAGTAATGATGCACGGGCAAGCGCCGGTCAGCGTGACTACAGTCGCGCAAACTGACAAGCCGGACATTTACCCGCGCGTTGATGATGACGCGACACTGATTTTGCGTTATCCGAAGGCCCAGGCCGTGTTGATGCCTTCCTGGAACTGGTCCTTTGCTCGGAAGGACATGGAGGTCTACGGCACCGGTGGTTACGCGATAACGGTGGGTGCTGACCGGCTGCGGGTGCGGTACAAGGGAGAGGCCGCGGATGTTCTAGTGGCAGCACCCCCGCTGGAGAGGGCCGAAAGTGATTCGCTCGACTACTTGGCCGCAGTCCTCCATGGCAAGATTAAGCCGGCTGGGGACCTATCCTCGCTGGAAACGAACGTAGTGGTAGTGCAGATTCTCGATGCCGGCCGGAAGTCGGCCCAGAGCCGGTGTACGGTGCCTCTGACGCCGCTTCCTCAGTAGCCGCAGCGAAGGTATGTTTTAGCAGGGCAAGTTCGGAAGGTGCCTGGCCATCGTTTCTACAAGCTTCCCAGCTCTTTCACTCCCGCTTTCTCCCGCCAGATCCGGTATCCTGTTCATAGGGTTACAGCCCGCAAAATTATGAGTGTTCCTGTCTCTCAGATGTGGACGGTGGCGTCCTATGTATGGAAGCAACGGCTGGCCGGGCGCAAGCGCTATCCGCTCGTGCTGATGCTGGAACCGCTCTTCCGCTGTAATCTGGCGTGCGCAGGCTGCGGTAAAATTCAGTACCCGGCCCACGTGCTTAAACGGCAGTTGACGCCTGAAGAATGCTTCAAGGCTGTTGACGAATGTGGCGCTCCTGCGGTCTCCATCCCTGGTGGTGAGCCGCTGATGCACCCACAGATTAAAGAGATTGTCGAAGGTCTGGTTGCCCGCAAGAAGTACATCTATCTCTGCACCAACGCCCTGCTGTTGAAAGAGAAGCTTCATCTTTTTACGCCTTCCAAGTACCTTAGCTTCTCGGTCCACATGGATGGCGAGCGTGAGCACCACGACTTCTCGGTTTGTCGCGAAGGCGGCTACGACATCGCAGTTGAAGGGATGAAAGCAGCGCTTCAAGCCGGCTTCCGCGTTACTACCAACACCACCTTGTTTGATGGCGCCGACCCGAACAGCGTCCGCCGCTTCTTCGACGAGATGATGGAACTGGGCGTAGAAGGCATGATGCTCTCGCCTGGCTACTCCTACGATAAGGCCCCTGACCAGCAGCACTTTCTGGGTCGCGCCCGTACGCGGCGTTTGTTCCGAGCCATTCTTTCCAACCGCAAGTCGAGCTGGAAATTCAACATGTCCCCGCTCTTCGGCGAGTTCTTGATGGGGCATCGCGAGTTCACCTGCACGCCTTGGGGCATGCCAACCTATAACGTGTTCGGGTGGCAGAAGCCTTGCTACCTCTTGCAGGATGGCTATGCAGATACCTTTCAGGAGTTGATGGAAGAGACCGGCTGGGCTAACTACGGCACAGAGTCGGGCAATCCGAAGTGCGCCAACTGCATGGTCCATAGCGGATACGAAGCTTCATCGGTTCACCACGGTTTCAACACGCTAGGCGGATTCTTTGGAATGGCGAAATCTTTCCTGTTCAGCGGCTATAAGGATGCCTATGGCAAGGCACTGCTCAACGACCCCGCCAATTTGGTGAATGGAAAGAAACCGCTCGTTCAGATTCAAGCCACAAGTGAGCGCGGGGTCTGATGGATGAGAACGTCGATCCCGACGCATTGGAGGTAGCGCCGGGTTTCACTCACGAGCACTTGCAGGGTTGGGTGCCGCAATTGGAGAGCGAAGAGGAGATTCGAACAGCGCTAGAAAAGGCGTTCGACTATCGTGGCGATGTTCGCATTACGCGCAAGAGCGGCAATGTGATCAACGGCTATCTTTACGACCGCCGCACGGGCGATAACCTGACTTCGTCGCTGGTTCGCCTGCTTCCTGCCGACGGCAGCCCGCGCGTGAGCATTCCCTATAGCGAGGTTGCTGCTCTGCAGTTCAGTGATCGCGACCCTGCTGCCGGCAAGAGTTGGGAAGCTTGGGTGAAGAAGTACGAAGCCAAGAAAGCCGCAGGGCAAACGGCCGCCATTGAAGCCGAGCCGCTCGAGTAACGCTACAAACTAAAGCTGAAAAGTCGTCCTCCGCTGAAACTCTCCCTTCCGCGACGGCTCATCACCGCCGTCACCATTTTCCTTTCCGCATTCCTGCTTTTCTCGGTTGAGCCGCTCACTGCCAAGCGCATTCTCCCGTGGTTCGGCGGTTCTGCGGCGGTTTGGGCAACCTGCCTGGTCTTCTATCAATCCACGCTGCTGCTGGGCTACGGGTACGCGCTTGCCATCTCCAAACTTCGCTCGCCGCTCCTGACCGGCATCTTCCACATTGCGCTGCTCTTCCTTTCATTACTACGGCTGCCCATCGGTCCTGGGCATGCATGGGCAGGTGTAAGCGCTGAGCCATCCCTGTCCATCCTTGTCCTACTGACAGCCTCGCTGGGTCTTCCCTTTCTGGCGCTGTCGGCCACCACTCCCCTGCTTCAGCATTGGCTTGCTCAGGGCGGCGAACCAATGCCCTATCGATTATTTGCGTTGTCAAACTTTGCCTCGCTCCTGGCGCTGCTCAGCTATCCGTTTGTCATTGAGCCGTTGCTCGGCACCCGTACACAAGCTCGCATCTGGTCAGTTCTGTATGTCGTGTTCGTCCTGCTCTGCACGTCTCTGGCATGGTTTTCGCGCACCCGACCCGCAACTCCCATCAAGCTCGAAGAGCGTATCTGGATACTGCCTGACCGCATGCTCACCTGGTTCGCTCTTTCTGCCTGCGGGTCGATGCTGCTGCTCTCCATCACCAATCACTTGGATGAGAACGTTGCTGCGGTGCCGCTGCTCTGGGTCATCCCGCTGGCTCTCTACCTGCTTACTTTCATCATTGCCTTCGGAGCAACCAGGAACTTCTCTCGTGGGCTGTGGTTGCGCATCCTTGCCTTTACTTTGGGCATACTCGGTTATGCCATTTACAACGTCAATGCCGTTGAGGCACTACAGGTCAGCATTCCCATTTTGCTGGTCGGCCTCTTCGTTTGCTGCCTGTTCTGCCATGGCGAACTGAATCGCCTGCGTCCGCCGGCTGGGAACCTCACCACCTTCTATCTCATCCTGGCTGCGGGCGGAGCTGCCGGCGCCATCCTGATTGGCCTCGTCGCGCCGCATATCTTCAACGCTGTTTATGAACTGCCCGTCACTCTGATCTGTACGGCGCTGCTGGCCTTAGCTCTGACGTGGCGTGAGAGTGGCTGGCCGCTTCGTTTGCTGTGGGGCTGCGTGTCCGCTTGCATGGTCGCCGTCTTGGCCACTAACGTCTCCGCTTTCCACAAAGACGCTTTGGCTTTGAATCGCAGCTTCTACGGTTCACTGCGGGTGATTCAAGATCCTCATGCTGGACCGGAGCAACTGCGTACGCTGTTCCATGGCACCATCGAGCACGGCTCTCAATTCCGACTTCTTCCGAGGCGGCTTCGACCAACTACGTACTATGGACCCGATTCGGGGGTAGGCATCCTACTCCGAGAAGGATTTACAGGGCCCAAGCGCGTCGCCATTGTGGGACTCGGCACAGGCACCGTGGCGGCTTACGGCGCACCCGGCGACACGTTCCGTTTCTACGAGCTGAATGATCAAGTTACCGATATCGCGCGCTCACTCTTCTCGTATCTGCGCGAATCGAAAGCCTCGGTGAGCGTAGTCTCAGGCGATGCCCGGCTCTCGCTGGCCCGGGAGCCTGAGCAGCCGCTCTTCGACGTCATTGCACTTGATGCTTTCTCGGGTGACGCCATTCCGGTTCACCTGCTCACGCGAGAAGCCATGGCTCTTTACTGGCGGCATCTCAAACCGGATGGCGTCCTGGCTGTCCACGTCTCCAATAACTTTCTGGACCTCGCGCCGGTCGTGGAACAACTCGCCCACTCTGTCGGCAAGCACTCCGTTCTGGTGCGCAATCACAAGGATGATGCTGAGAATCTGCTGGCAGCCGACTGGATGCTGGTCACGGACAACGAAAGCATCTTGCAGAATGCGAGCCTCCGCGCTCATGCACTTGCGGTGAATGAACGCCCCGGCCTGCGTCCTTGGACGGACAGCTACAATAATTTGCTGCAGATTCTAAAAACGCCGGAACTGCACTGAGTATCCAGGCTACTCGGGAATTCCGTCCTCTCTCTTTCTGGGTGGTGCGGTTTTGCAAGCTCCTGGTTATCCTCGGCATATCCCTGAATCTCGGCACTGGACATCTGCTGCACGATCTGGAGTTAATAAAGCCCATTGCATCCATTCGCTCCTCTTAGCGAGGCTGCCGGCTTTTTCGGGTCAAAAGGAATCGCTGCGGGAGCTGCTTCCACGTTCTTCGCCTACATCTGCTTCGATGCGGTCTCGACAGCGGCGCGCAGAAAGCCGCTGTAAGTGCAATACTGAGCTGACCTCTGATCTAAATCGAGACCTTGTTCAAGCGAGCGTCAATTCTTATCCATGCTGTCTTCCTCCTGGCGATCTGTCCCAGTGTTTCGGGCAGTCCTTTAGCCGAGGAGCAAGCGCTGCGCATTGCAGTGACGGATGTAGTTGGCGGACGCCTTGCCGGTGCGACTGTTCTGCTCCTATCAACGGATCGCGTAGTGCAGGCTACGGCAGACATGAACGGGGGGTTGCAGTTCAATAACGTGGCCCCAGGCATCTACCAGGTCCAAGCATCCTCTCCAGGCTTCGCCAAGAAAATAATAGAGGGAGTAGCCGTACCACAAACTGAATCGAAGCCGATTGAGATCACACTTCGAGTGGGTGATCAATGGGACCAATGCGGCTTCGTCAACACGGTCGACTATCCCTCGTTGCGAGCTGGGGCAGCGCTGTCCGGTCGTGTCGTCGATGCTGACAGGCATAACGCACTCGCGAAGACCACGGTTAGTCTGTTCGCTACGGGTAGCGACCGTCGGGTAGACTCAACGCAATCTGGTACCGATGGTAGATTTACGTTTGCCACCGTGCAGCCTGGACGCTATAGCCTTCACGTGTCAAAACATGGATACATTCCGGGCTGGCTAAAAGAGTTTTTCGTGTCTCGCGAGAACTCCACAGTGCTTACCGTCACGCTTGGTCGGACCGGTCACATGCACGTGTGTCAATAATTAAAGATCAGGTTCAATGAACTGAAACAGCAATTGCAGTAGTTCTTGCACTCCGGACTGACAACGGATTAACTGGAAAGGATAGTACATGAGCTCGGTTATAGCCCCTTTCGCCTACCACGCGGAACTTATCGATGGGCGCGAGATTCCCAAACCCTTGCCAAACAATCTACACTCGGTCATTCAAGGATTTCTGATTCAGGTGGTTTGGCCGAGAGCTGCCCAAGCATTACCGCATCCTTCCTGAATTAAACGTATGGTGTGGACCAGATAGGCTTGTCCCTGACCTAACGGTTGTTGCAAAGGGCGCACGCTACACCAATGGTGATCTGGCCGAAGCCGCGCCGCTCATCGTTGAGATATTTTCCCCAGGCCAAAGCATAGGCGACCTCTTTGGGAAGGCTGATCGTTTCTTGCGAACCGGCACTACATTCTGCTGGATCATCTGGCCTGAAAAAAAGAAAGCTTGGACCTATACCAGCACTGATATGGACGACGCTCAACACTTGCAAGCGGTGCTCGCTGACGAGTCGGCGAATGTTGTTAATCTTTGCCTGTCTGTCGACGAACTATGGTCCGTGCTGGACGAGTTCGCTTCCGAAGATCCGACTTGAGACTCTTCCATCTCACCCCGAGCACGTGATCAAAACATCAGCTTCAACGAAAACTGAATCTGCCGCGACGTCCCGGCTGTCCGATTAATCTGTCCGAAGCCTGAGCCCAGCAGTGTGTTTGCAGGCAATCCGAAGTTCACGATGTTGAACAAATTGAAGAACTCGGCCCGGAACTGCAGATTCGCCACTTCCCTTCCCCTGCGCTCGGCTAAGGGTGTGTCCTTGATCAGCGCGAAATCAAAGTTGTGAAACGCCGGCCCTCGGAATGTGTTTCGTCCAAGCGCTCCGAAGAAGCCGCTGTTGGGACCGCTCCCTCCCGGCACATTGATGGGAATGGCAAAGAAGCTGGCGTTGGCAGTGCCAGCTCCGAAGTAATCCTCTCTGATCTTCCGCGAAGTGGACAACATGGGCGTACCAATCTGATTTGGCCGATCAACGCCGTTGGAGCCCGCGCCAGTCTGCTGCACCCCCGAATACACGGTGAATGGCGAACCGCTGCTGATGCTTGTCACACTCAACAACTGCCAGCCTTTCACGGCTTTGGCAGGGAGCGCCCGCAAGCCGGGAACGCGCTGAACCGGAATATCCTGGATGGCGCTGATCGCCAGCGAGTGGCGAACGTCGAAGCTCGATGGTCCCTTTTCCGCTCGGGTATCGAATGGATTCTGCGGCCAGGCGGGTGCTGTTGCTCCAGAGGCTCCGCTCACAAAGCCACCGATCACCGTACTCGCATCGTCGAGCGATTTACCGAAGGTGTAGCTGGCCTGCACCGATGGTCCGCCGCCCGGGACTGCCCCCTGCAGCGAAGCTTGCAGAGCATGATAGCTGGAGTGCGAACGATTCGTCATCAGCATCTCTGTTCCAAACCCACCCGTTGGTTGGCCGAGCTGATCGAATTGAGTGTAGGGCGCGAACTCGGGCGTTGCACCAGGGTAAGCGTTGGGGAAGTTAATGGCAGGAAGGCTGATGCCTGCGGTTCCGACATACGCCAGATTGGCCCCGAGCCCCTTCAGTTGTCGTTCAATGGCGAAAGTCCAGGTGGCAAGATAAGCGTTGCGGAAGTCTTGCGAGATGGCATTAACATTCAGTGGCGATACCTGACGGCTAGGATTCAATTCGGCTAAGGCCTGAGCAAACCGGGTGACATCCCAGACGGTGTTGGCCGGTACCGCTTTGGAGTCGTTCCGAGCGGCGGCAAAAACATCGATGCCCGACGGTGTGAAGACGGCCGGCAACTGGCCAGGCGTGATCCGCGTTCCAAAGAGTAGGGGCGCGCCGGCGGCCGCTGTCAACCTTGGATAGTCGACATAAGGGGCAGCACCGGTCAGCAGATTGTCTTGCCAAATGTTAGGTGGAATGGTGGTCAGTCCCGCTCCGGCCCGGATCTGAAAGCCGTTGCCGGCCAGCAAGTTGACACGGATACGCGGTCCCCAATTGTTCCCAAAGGTTCGGTAGCTTGGCTGCGGATTGATGAGATAGTCCTGGCTGAGCACGCCGTTTTGATTGAGAAATCTAACGCCTGCGGTGCGTTTGGCGCGCTCGGTAATAGGCGTATAGAGCTCATAGCGAAGCCCGTAATCGAGTTGCAAGCGATTGGAAATCCGCCATGTGTCCTGCAGGAACAGGTTCACGTCGTAGCGCGAGATAGCGGCCACGCCAATCTGGTTGTCCTGGGGGAACGCCGCGGGCGCAACAGCAACGTTATAGGCAAAAGCGCTACCGGTGAGCAGCGCCGACAAGGTGTCTGGCAATCGATCTCCGGGAGCGATGTTATGCGCTCCGCTAACTGAGCGTATATTGACCGCCGAGTAAGCCGTCCCGCCGCCAAAAACATAAGACCCGTTGGGGGCTGTTCCGAAGTAAGTCGTGTCCCGGTTGACCCGAAACTCGCCGCCTGCCTTAATGGCATGCCGGGCCAAAGTGATTGACACAGTCTCTCTGCCCTGAAACAAATTACCGCGCGCCTCGATGACCGAGCCCGCTGCCGCATTGAACGGTTCATAAAGGCCGTCGCTAAAGGTAAGAGCCGGATCGGTTCGGTTCGGAGTCGGAAAGGAGGGTGTCGTGCGTGTGAAGCCGAGCGAAGCCTCACTCACGAGGCGAGGCGATGCGGTATGGGTCCAGGTGAGAACGCCGTTACGCTGATGATCGGTGTAGAGAACGCCAAAGCTTGGGTCAATCGCCGTCTGGTTGGGATTAGTGGTGGGACCGTTCAGGTTATTGATACTCACGCGCAGAAACAGCGAGTCTTTCAAGCCGAGTTTGTGATCGAGGCGGCCTGAAAACTGGTCTGCATTGGTCTGGACCTTCGACGAAGTGGCAAACGTGCGCGCCCCGAATGGCCCGCTTACATCGTTGGGTACCGGATACCGGCGCAGTAACGCTGCAATTTGAGGGTTCACTGGCACCGCCAGCGTGTCTCCTGCAAACGCGCTCGTGTCGATGCCGGCACGTTCAGCGAGCGTTGGCACAGGCAGCACCTGCGTGGTTCCAAGTACTTGACGAAATCCCTGGTATTGAAGATAGAAAAAGGTTTGGTCATGGCCGTGGTAGAGCTTTGGAAACCAGACGGGACCGCCCACAGCTACGCCAAATTCGTTGCGGCGAAAAGGCGGGATGCGGTCCGGGTTCACCAAAGATCGCCGATCGAAGAAGTTGCGGGCGTCCAAAGCAGAGTTGCGGAGAAACTCAAACGCGGAGCCATGAAAGTCATTTGCCCCCGAGCGAGTGATAATGTTCGTGAAACCAGCCGCGCCGCGCCCGATCTCGGCCGGCAACCAGCCGGAAGAAGACTGAATTTCAGAGATGGCGTCGACGTTGAAGTTAGAGAAGGTAGCGCCGCCCTGCTCCGGGTCGCTGCTGTCGGCTCCGTCTAAAGCGAAAACTGCTTCCACGCCGCGCTGTCCATTCACGGCAAACTGGGCCGTGAAGTTGGTAGCGCCGTTAGCATCGGTCATGGTTCCTGCGGCCAGCAGAAGAAGCTGGCTAAAGTCGCGTTTGTTGAGTGGAATGGCGGTCACTGCCTGAGCGCCCAGGTTCTCGCCGCCGCTGCTCGCCGAAGCGGTCAGGAAGCGGACGCCAATGGTGCTTGCTGCGGAAAGAGTAAGCTCAGCCGATCGAGTTGTGGGGAGTGTAAGCAGCTCCTGGTAGGTAGCCGCACCGCCTTTCCATTTCACGCTGACTCGATATGAGCCCGGGCTGAGTGCTCCGAAGCGGTATTCGCCCTTCTCCCCGGTCTTAACAGAACTGGTAACGTCGCCGCGGCTCAGAGTGACGGAGGCAGTCGCCATCCCATGACCCTCGCTGTCAAGCACGCGGCCGCTGAATCCGGTTACAAGCGGTTCCTGCCCAAAGCAGAGCGAAGCCAATAGCAACAGGGGTAGCAGAACTCGCATACGTGCAGCGTACACGAGGCCTGGAGTCAGCCGGCTTTTCGAAAGGTAAGGTTGAAGCGATAGGCCCCAAAAGAAGGATGGTTTCCGTCCTTCAAAGGCATGATGCCGTGATAACGAAGCCGGTCAGGCCCGCCCCAGACAACCACGTCGCCGCTTTCCAGTTTCATTCGCTGTACTTTGTCGGCCCGTTCCATTCCGCCAAAGAGAAAGACCGCGGGGAGTCCAAGGGAAACCGAAACAATGGGCTGCGCGAAATCAACTTCGTCGCGATCCTGATGCAGTGTCAGCTTTGCCCCAGGAGCGTACCGGTTGATGAGACAGGCATCGGGCAAAAAGGTGGGAAAGCCGGCTTGCGCCGCGGCGGTTGTCGCTATCTCCAGAAAGCGCGGAGGCATGGGCGGCCACGGGTGGTTGGTCTCGGGATCGGTCGGCGCATAACGATAGCCGCGCTGATCGGAGATCCAGCCAAGCGCACCGCAGTTGGTCATGGCAACTGACATGGTGGAGCCGCGGGGAGTAACCATGTTTCGAAAAGGCGCAAGTGCGGCGATGTGCTGTATCGCAGTGGATAGCAAGAGTTCGTCCGATAAGGCAAAATGTCGCAAGACGGCTGCGCCTGGTCCAAGCTGCTCCTTTACGGGTAGATCTGAGCTGGGGAGGTCCGAAAAGAGATTGGGATTCATCGTAGAGCCGATACTAGGAGTGCAAATGAGTGGCAACTAAGGGTAATCCATAGGATGATAGAAGAAACACGAGGCGGAATTCAGCGCCTCCGTTGAACGACGATCTGCAGGCAATGACCCACCGGCAGCGAGCTACAAACCGGAATGCCGAGGTCGTTGGTCAATTATAGGGAGACAAATTTATGAAGAAATCTGTAGTTGTGTCACTTCTTGCTCTTTCACTTTCAGCTGTTCCGATGGTGGCCCAGAGCCGCTCGACTATTCGCGATACGCAACAGGCATTGAAGGACAAAGGACTCGATCCAGGGCCGGTTGACGGAATCAACGGAAAGCAAACCAAAGCTGCTCTTAAGAAGTTTCAAGGTCAACAGAACTTGACCGAGGACGGGCGGATGGGTCCGAAGACACTGGCTGCCTTGGGCGTTAAGCCTGGTTCTGTCAAAACTGACTTTTCCGCCTCTGGCGAAAACCTGAAAAACGGCTACTCCAACGGCGGAAGCAAAATAGCGGAGGGAACCAAGGAAGCCGGTAGCGAGATGAAGAAGGGCAAGGTCGGCGAGGGCACGGTTGACTTCGGCAAGGGCGTTGGCAAGGGCGTTGCAAAGATGGGTGTGAGCACTGGGCACGCTGCCGTGAACGTGGGCAAAGGCATCAAGAACGCCGTTGTACCTGCGAAGAAGTAGTTGGTTTCCAGGCGGGTCACTGCAGAGGGAAGCAGTGCCCGCCCGAAGGGTGAAGGCCTAGGCCATCAAGGTAGCCGGACCGATGTCGCCGTAGTGGCGACGCATCCGGTCGCGTAGTTCGGCGCGCGCTCTCAAAAGGCGGCTTTTCGCGGCGGCTACTGAGATGCCCAGTGTCTGCGCTACCTCCGGCATGGGCCGGTGCTGCACGTCCCGAAGCAGAAACACGCTACGGAGCAGCGGCGGCGTCTTCCGAATCTCCTGAGCAAGCACTTGCGCCACTTCTGAACGGCCCAACTCCTGTTCAGGAGTCTGGCGCGCATCGCGCAAGTCCAGGCTGACAATCTCTTCGCCAACTAAGATGTCATCTATATAGGTGTAGCGAGCGCGGCGAGCGCGGCGCAGCTTCATTAAGCATTGATTCACGACAATACGCGTTAACCAGGTTGAGAACTTTGCATCCTTATTGAACTGACCTATATGCTCAAATGCTTTCCAGAATGCATTTTGGACCTCGTCCTCAGCATCTGACTTATCACGAACGATCGATAGCGCAACCTTCAGAGCTGCTGAGTGATGCCGGCGCATCAATTCACTAAATGCGGTCTGATCCCCGAGCTTGCAAAGCTCTACCAGAGAGTCATCCGACACTTCACTTCGGTACGGGTTTTGCATCCGTCGCCGGGCTTGGGAATCCATCCAATTAAGCCTCTATGAACGACTTTATGCTGGATCAAACCAATTTGGTAACTACGCCTTAAGATGGTTTCAGCAGGAGCGAAATTCTAGAAGCCGATGTTACCGTTGATGAAAGGAAGTTGCGAGCCGCTGAACACGCGAGGAGATGATTCGCCGAGTGCTGATCAGCTACGTATCGGCAGTAAGCTCCGGCAGCTTCGCCTGCGCAAGAACATAGCGCTCGCAGTTTCCTATCCTATCGCATGGAGGGTCTTAGCGACCCCGGCCCAGACTACGAGTTGCTCTTTGGGATTTGGTAACACTTATGACCTATGCTTCCGATATAGTCCAGCAATACCGCCTCGCACTACGCGACATTTGGAACATTTATTTTTGGGGTTCGCGGGAGGAAAAAGATGCCGAGTTGGCAGATCAGTTCAACACGCTTAAGCTCCCGCTTTTTAACGCGTTATTTTAGACAGGTTAGCACCGGAAATAGGGCATTCCGGCCGTATTTTTGGAGAGGAGTATCACGTTGTACCTAACCTTGCACACGGCTGCAGGGCACGATTCTCTTCCGTGCTTATTGATGTCGGGCTCGACAATAAACCAGGAGAATGCTGGAAGCCATTTAACGAAGGCTTTGCTCCGGCTGATCTAAAGGTGACTTTGCTGGACTTTTTCGATTGGACCGAACAATCCTGGAGGGACTTTCGTTATTATCGGGTGAGAATTCAGAAGTTCGAAAGCGAGCCTAGATTTGTGGGTCGCGATGCGCTTGTTGAAAATTTTGAAGTTGATGTCATATGGGAATCCCCGGTGATTCTTGGAACGCCTCGCAGCATAGGGACAGTACGAGTAAGCCAAGGCGGCGGAGTTCCTGACTTCGGAGTAAAAGATGGTGAGGCAACAAAGCCATGAATCCGCGAGTGATCCCACGCAACGCTGATTAGTGTTAGTCGTTGAGCTTGATCAGGAGGCCGAAGATGATGGTCTGCTGGCTCCTCTGCCGGCGGTTTGAGTCACTCTCAAAAAAGCTGATTGGAGAGATCTTCGCGGAACTCGAAGGCGGCTTGGAGGGTCTTAGCGAACCCGGCCCAGACTACGAGTTGCTCCCTGCTATTTGGTAAACACTTATGACCTATGCTTCCGATATAGTCCAGCAATACCGCCTCGCACTACGTGACATTTGGAACATTTATTTTTGGGGTTCGCGGGAGGAAAAAGATGCCGAGTTGGCAGATCAGTTCAACACGCTTAAGCTCCCGCTTTTTAACGCGTTAGTTTTAGACAGGTTAGCACCGGAAATAGGGCATTCCGGCCATATTTTTGGAGAGGAGTATCACGTTGTACCTAATCTTGGACGCGGCTCCAACGCACGATTTTCTTCCCTGCGTATTGATGTCGGGTTTGACAATCAACCAGGAGAATGTTGGGAGGCATTTGACGGACGCTTCACTTTGGGTGACCTAAAGGTGACTTTAGTGGATTTTTTCGATTGGACCGAACAGTCTTGGAGGGACTTCCGATATTACAGAGTAAAAATTCAGAAGTTCGAAAGCGAGCCTAGATTTGTGGGTCGCGATGCGCTTGTTGAAAATTTTGAAGTTGATGTCATATGGGAATCCCCGGTGATTCTTGGAACGCCTCGCAGCATAGGGACAGTACGAGTAAGCCAAGGCGGCGGAGTTCCTGACTTCGGAGTAAAAGATGGTGAGGCAACAAAGCCATGAATCCGCGAGTGATCCCACGCAACGCTGATTAGTGTTAGTCGTTGAGCTTGATCAGGAGGCCGAAGATGATGGTCGTCTGGCTCCTCTGCCCGCGCGGGTTGAGTCACTCTCAAAAAAAAGCTGATTGGAGACATCTTCGCGGAACTCGAAAGCGGCTTTTCGCGGCGGCGTCTTGCGAATCTCCTGGGCAAGCACTTGCGCTACTTCTGAACTGACCGATATGGTCAAATGCTTCCAGAATGCATTTTGAACCTCGTCCTCAGCATCTGACTTATCTCGAACAATCAATAGTGCAACCTTCAGAGCTGCTGAGTGATGCCGGCGCATCAATTCACTAAATGCGGTCTGATCCCCGAGCTTGCAAAGCTCTACCAGAGAGTCATCCGACACTTCACTTCGGTACGGGTTTTGCATCCGTCGCCGGGCTTGGGAATCCATCCAATTAAGCCTCTATGAACGACTTCATGCTGGATCAAACCAATTTGGTAACTACGCCTGAAGATGGTCTCAGCAGGAGCGAAATTCTGGGAGCTGATGTTACCGTTGATGAAAGGAAGTTGCGGGCCGCTGAACACAGCGAGGAGATGATTCGCCGAGTGCTGATCAGCTACGATATCGGCAGTAAGCTCCGACAGCTTCGCCTGCGCAAAAAAATAGCGCTCGTAGACCTGGGCAGGCATACTGGGCTCTCGGCTTCCATGCTCTCACAACTGGAGAACGGAAAGCTGATCCCGACTCTGCCAACGCTGGCGCGGATCGCGATGGTGTTCGATGTCGGGCTCGAGTTCTTCTTCGGTGAAAAGCGACCCAAACGTGTGTTTGCGATTACCCGAGCCGGGGAGCGCCTGCGATTCCCAGAGTTCGCCGATGAGCCCTGCCCTGGCTACTTCTTTGAAGTTCTTGCCTACGGCGCGATTGATAAGAACATGTCCGCCTATCTGGCAGACTTTCCGCAGGACAGCAACTCGGCGCGTGAGCATGCACATGACGGCTCTGAGTTTATCCACGTCTTAACGGGAGCCGTCTCTATTCAGTACCAAGGTGAAGAGCATCTGCTGGAGACTGGCGATAGCGTCTACTTTGATTCGTCTCAGGCACACTCCTACCACGGCCGCTCGGATGCGCCGGCGCGCGCTATCGTGATTACTACTCCGCCCCGGGTCTGACCGGCCAGCGTTTTTCCCTTGCAGAGAGCTTCACTGGATGTTGACGCCCCTCTATGACTCAGACTATCGCCTGGACGAGAATGCTGCTCCGAGGTGCGATGCCGACATGCAATTGCGGGACGCGATTCAACGGATCGCAGTGCAGTGGCCCAGTTACGGAGGTCCGAGAATCACCGAGCAGTCTACCTTCTAGAAGGGAGAAGTTTGCTGCTTCTCTAGCGCTTGCGCCGCAGCCTCTCGTACTGGGTAACGCGTTATCTTTCCGTCCGTAACCGAGTACTTGTCTTCTTGGGCTAGCTTGCGCACGACCTGGACTGCTTCTGGTGAGCTGAAATTGCTGAGACCACTTGCTGCGATAACCCGGAAGGAGTAATCAGCGTCGCTAGCTCCTTTGATTAGAGCGGCTAATAGCTTATTTTGAGAGTCGGAAGAGAGAGTTTGAAAGTTCTTCGGCACTGCCATATAAGCGATTAAGTCGAAAAGACTGTGTCGTGTCTCCCAATCGTCGGAGGGAAGCAGCTTGAGCGCCGTCGTCAGTGTGTCATCCCCAAAGCCTGCCAAGGCTTCCATAGCCATTCCGCCGGTGTTAATGCATCGAAATAACGTAGGCATGGCGGTTTTGTCCTTCAGGATAGACACCGCCATAATCAGGTCGGCGAAGTATTCGGAAAAATCTTCGGAAGAAGGACCTTTTCCTGAGTACATCAGGTCGGTTTCAATGGCCAGCAGGTCAATTAGCGCCTTGGAGAGTTTCGGCCTTGGTACCACGTTATGTCGAAGGAGCGCCAGTATCCCGTCCGCCGGGGGAAATTGGCTACGGCCGCCCTCTATCGTCACGCCTTGGTGAACCACGTCGTAGAAGCCGGCAGATCGTTGTGTCCAGTCCTCGACTTTGAACTGTTCGAGGTCTTTTTGAACAGCGTCCGCAAGGCTGGCCGGTGGTGCCGCAAAGATGGAACTAGCAACGATGAGCAGGAAGGAAATTAGCTGTCTTACGTTCATTTTCGAACCTCCCAGAACTTGGCCCCGGTACTCGCCGTAGGAGATTCGACAATTCGATTTAAAAAGCCGAAGACAGCGTTAAGCTGAAAGTTGATGTCTGCGATCAGTGTGTGAGCATAGGTTTGTAGATGATTTCTCCAGTCGGCATGCACGCACCCCATTCCACAAGGCCCAGAAATTGGCTCGAGGTAGTCCCTAAATGTGGGATCGCCTTTGGGAGCTAAAGCACGTATTAGCGCGTCACGGCCCCCCAAATCCCTCGTTGGATTCGCGATATCAACGGCATCCCCGAACATGTGTCGACTGTTATAAGCACCCTGCCTTCCCTGGGAAAGGTGGAAGTTATGGTAAGGGTTCCGGTACGCGCTATTAATTGTCATAGGTTGGCCGTATTTGACTCGCCAGTTATCGAGGTAAGTGAGCATACTTGCTGTCAAAAGGGTCCAGCCATATGCTGGATCTTCGTTCTTAGATAGTTCCAAATTGCTGAAGTACTGGGTGTAGACGGTATTGTCAAAGTCTGAACATAGCGGACTCAGAGCCACGTGAAAAGTCGGGTATTCGGCTCTTAGTTGATCTCGGCTGTCTCCGCAAGGAAGTGCCAGCAACTCAGCTGCGAAGCTATGCGTAGAAGGAACATGAGGGACTTGTTGACGAACTTCTAGGAAAGGTCCCGGACCAACGAAATCATCCTGGGAGCCGTAATCTCCCGGGTCGGCGCTAAATGACCAGAAGTTGTAATAATCCTCGTACAGTGTATAGGGTCGGCAAGGGAGCGGACAGGGATAAATGTTACTGAAGTCGATTTGGCTGAGTGTGTGGAATTTGCTGTGTAGGTCCGCCCTAGGGTACCAGGAAACGACAGATCAATTGCAGCCACTGTGTCATCACCATCTTGTGGTGCAGAGGCTACCTGCGATGCAATGATATTGCCCTGATCATCTGTGACCGTTGTAGATACCCTTGGTATGTAGTAACCTTCTGCAACGTAATCGAAATCAGTTTCTGCATAGACCGATACGATCTGCGAGCTGCTGTCCCATTCGACTGATGTCCAGCCTGATATTTCCTGAGCGGATGCAGGAGCGACAAGTCCCAGTGCTACGAGAACCACTAACGCTGAAAAGGCGAGAAATTTTTGCATAGTCATAATAGGTAAGCTCCTGTCTGCAAGGGAGTCTGACTTCAACGAGCCGTTGTCACCGAAATTTCTGGGGCAACAGTTCGTTTCAAAACAGCATGAACCTCGGCAAATCTTTGATCGCCAAGCGCTACATGCAGACGATTTCGATAGGCCAGAGCTACCCTCCGGCGCTGAGCTGACAAATCAGCTAAGCCGGACGGTAAGGGAGGTGCACGTACTCCGGCAGGGAGAGGGACGTTTGTCGGATACTGCTTGTGAAACGTAATCAAAATAGCCTGTGCTTGTAAATCGAGCAAATGGATCTCAGCCATGCATTGGGCTGCGAGTTCATTCAAATCCTGCTCCTCACTTGGATTGAGAGATAGTTTTCGACGGAAGGCGTGCCGGAGCGCAGAAGGCTTGCCGCTGAGTTCTGTCTTGGTTGCCAACACATCATAATGCGCCACATGCCGAAACAGATGCCTGTACAACACGTCGTCTTCAACCGTATTTTGTCCTAGAGTCAGACTGTTACAGCCGCACAAAACAATCAGTGCGACGGTCCAATGCCTGGGAGATAGGATTCCATTGCGCCTCGGTCGTTGCATCGATCTCGAAAAAGGAATGCTCATCTTGCCGCCTCTGTTCTGCCCGCAATTATTGGTGCATCCACTCTACATCAAAGCTACTTAGAAGGTACCTTAAACTTTGAGGTCAGTTGAAATCAGTTAACCGTCATCTATCATCCTTCACTGACTTTCCTGATGAGCTCCGCGTTGGGAGACAAAGCCGCGGCCGGTCAACTGTGTCTTAACCGTTTGTCTCACGCCAGGGGACAGGCCCAGAAGCTCTGACGGCTCTTTGTCGCTCTGCGCGTTCGCATGCGCCTGCTACGGACCCACTCCCAAACCTAATCTCCGATACTGAAAGCTGACACATCGGTAGCGAAGTCTGCTGCCGTTCACGGAGCCGAAACGAAGGAGCATGCGAAAGGAAACGGACTACTTCGGCGAGGCCGAACTCGACCTTGTTTATATGGCGCGACGCCTCAGTGACGCGCTTACAATGGAAAACTATCTAACCGCGGCCGGAGTGGACTATCTCGTTGAGACCGGTACCTACACAGGCGGATTTATCATGCGACGTGATTTAACGGGAGCGTTTTTCTACGTCGCTCCCAAGGATCTAGCGGCAGCGCGGGCGGTTTTGGCGGAGCACCGCCTGAAGCCCTATGAACCGGAGTAAGGCTGAGTCACCGGCTCTGACCGCCGCAAATTTTCGGCCATCTCCTCCGGCGCCGTGTCAGCCAGAAATGTTCCATAACCGGTTTCGATGGTGGCCAGAAACTTCAGCTTGTTGGCGCTTCGCTGCAAGGGCAGAAACTGAATGTGCAGATGGTAAGGCGGGTCTTGCTGTTTCAGCGGCCCTTGTTTTACTGCCATCATCAGCGGCATTAGAAAGCCATACAAGTTGTCATACTTCTTGCGAATGATGCTGATGATTTCAGCCAGACTGCTTCGTTCCCCTTCGGTCAGCTGAAGCAGAGTCCGCAGGTGGCGGCGCGAGTAGATTGAGATCTCTGCCGGAAAGCGCGCTGCATACGGAACAAACGCCACGAAATCCGCATTCTCAACCACAATGCGTCTCTTGTCGGCGAGTTCGCCTCCCAGCAGATCGCAGAAGAGACAAGCACCCCCGTGGCCCTCAGCATAGTGCTGGGTGGAGGCGAGTTCCTTCTCCACCGTTGGAGAGACGAACGGCATGGCATAGATCTGTCCATGCGGATGCGGCATGGTAACGCCGACTGCCTCGCCACAGTTTTCGAACACCGCGATCAGCGCGATATCCGGGTTAGCCTGGTAGTGGCGCGTTCGCTCCGTCCATAGATCCACAATCTTCAGCCAGTTCGCTACCGTCAGCTTGGAGGGTGGAAGCGTATGCTCCGGCGAGTACAGAACAACATCGCAGGCGCCCCTCGGACCGGTTTCGCCGAACAGCCCCGGCTGGGCCTCCGGATCGAACGGATCAGCATCGGACGAAAAGGCTGGAAAGTCGTTGGGATACAGGTAGACGTCATAATGATCCGGCACTTTACCTGAACCGGGATCGAACGGACACCAGTTAGCAGGCATCTGCGGACGATTCTGCCGGGCAGTGGTCACCACCACCCATTGCTGCAACAAAGCGTGCCACCGGAGTTGATGCACGTGAGCCTCCTCTGTACTACTGCGGTCTTTTGAAGGTTGCGGTGATCCGGGTTGAGATGCCGCCGCGCGCTGCCCAGTCGCCGATCACGGTTGCCTCAATCGGGTTCGTAGCCTTCACCACATCGGCCAGCATCTTGTTCACGCTATTTTCCTGAAAGATGCCTAAATTGCGATAAGCCAGCGTGTACATCTTTAAAGACTTCAGCTCAAGACAAACTTCATCCGGCGTATAGACCAGACGCAGGGTGCCGTGATCCGGAAGACCTGTCTTGGGACAGATGGATGTGAATTCCGGCATCACGATCTCAATCTGGTAGCCGCGATACTGGTTGGGCCAGACTTCAATGGCGGGAAGCTGGGCGTTGACGCCGGCTTCTGCATGTTCATCGGTGTAGGGAGAATCGGTACTCATAAGGCTGACTAAGCTCGCGGAATCATCTTCTGCGATAGCAGTTCAAGAAACAATCCAACATCGGTGACCACTCCGACAGCATGCCCGGTCCCGCGATCGCTGACCTTTGTGGGTACCGCCGGATTGATGTCAACGCATACAATTTTCACCCATGCCGGCAGCATGTTTCCAATGGCGATGGAGTGCAGCATGGAGCTAAGACAGAGAACGACCCCTGCCTCACGCACTTGCGCCGCATACGCATCCTGCGCCAGGTTCATATCGGTAATCACGCCGGGCAAAGGACCATCGTCACGCAGGCTGCCGGCCAGGACGAAAGGAATACCGGCCTTCACGCACTCATACATGACGCCCTTAGCCAACCGGCCACTGGCCACCGCCTCCGCTATCCCGCCCGCATGATTGATCGCGTTGATCGCCCGCATATGATTGCGATGACCGTGCTCTTCCAGCCGACCATCCTGTGTGCGCACGCCCAACGATGTCCCCAGCAGCGCTGATTCAATGTCGTGCACGGCCAACGCATTCCCTGCCAGCAGAGCATCGATCCAACCATGGCGAATCAACCGGGAGAGCGGCTCTCCGCCTCCGGTGTGTACGACAACCGGACCTGCCACAGCGACGATCTTGCGGGCCGCCTCACGTGCCTGTCGCATGATCGCAGCGGTTTGGTTCACCGCCATCTCCACCTGGCGTTCCGAAGAAATCTCGTTGCTCATGAACGAGAACGCCATTCGGTCGCGCTCTTTTGCTTCGGGAACCACCCGGATCCCCCGCGTGCCTGTCACCACCGGATCCCCGGCTTTGATATCGCGCAGGCGGCGACAAACTGCCCGGCCATCGCGCACCACTACGGTGGCGTCCATGCGCTGATTAGAAGCCTCCAGCCATTGTCCCTGATGGTAAACAAGCGTGCGCTGGTTGGTAGTGGAATAGAAATCTTCCGGCGCGCACGCATCGCGTTCGGCCAGCTTCAGTTCCGCCTCGCCGGCGTCCACCGGAGCGCATCCCAGGCCCAGCAGCTGGGTCAGCATGCGTTCCATCTGGTCCTGCGTTCCCGCTTCTACGCGCAGCCGCAGAGAAGAGGGCTCGCTGTTGGTGCGCCCAATGGAAAACTGCTCGACTTCGAACCGGCCGCCAAACTCGACCACCGAATCGAAGATTTGCTCCATGATGTGGGAATCGATCAGGTGACCCTGCGCCTGAACAACTTCGCAGCAAGGGAGCGACTCGGGCCCCCTACCTTCACAATCGCCGGCCATTAAGCGTGCGTCAGGAACACGGGCAAACCCTGCTTGCTGGTGTAGCTGGGTCGATAGCGGTCTTTGTTATACATGGTCTCTACATCAACGTGACGGGGTCCAATCTTGGAATCGGGAATGGGCACCATTGCAAACTTGCCGTCGGTGATCGACGCCATCAATCCGCTCTTACCTTCTGCAATGGCCGAGTACGCCATGGTGCCGAAGCTTGTAGCCACCAGAGTGTCGAGAAAATCAGGGGCGCCGCTTCTCAGGTCGTACGTCAGGTCGCTCACCACCGTCTCAGAACCTGTCTTCTCGGTAATGACCTCGGCGAACGCTTCCCCGATGCTGAACTTCTTACGATGGCCATACGCATCCGGCTCACCGTACTCTTTCAGCTGATAGCCTTCCCACTGTGCCCCCTCAGAGAAAATCACCAGGCAGTAATTGCTCGAGTTGTTTCGCTTGTCGTTCATCAATAACTCGATCATGCGATCGACATTAAACTTATATTCCGGGATACCGCACCGGATGGAGGTGACATACGCGGTGTAGAGCGCCGTGTAGCCGGCATCGCGGCCGAATACACGAAAGATTCCAACCCTCTCATGCGAGCCGACCGTGGTGCGCTGTCTCTGAATCGCTTCCTGGGCACGTGAGATCGCGGTGGAAAAACCAATGCAGTATTCGGTACTCTGCACATCGTTATCCATGGTCTTGGGAATCCCGATGATTTTAAATCCTAAAGAATTCAAAACTGCGGCGTAACTGAGCGTATCGTCGCCGCCGATGGCAATCAGATGATCGATCTCGAGCTTTTCCAGATTAGCCAGCACACGCTTACTCATATCGTAAGTAGTGCTGGTGACTCCTTCCTTGGTGGTCTGCGCGGAAGGGAAATCAGCAGCATTCAGGAAACTCGGCACCTTCTTCATCTTGGTGGGACTGGTGCGGCTGGTATGCAGGAATGTTCCACCCGTGCGATCGATAGTGCGCGTGTTCGCTCGGTTCAAAGGCAACACAAACCGCTTCACACTTTCCGGGTCGTCAAAGTTCAGATCGGTTAGACCTTTCCAGCCAAGGCGGATTCCGGTTACTTCATGGCCGTCACTGGTGCTCCGATAAACCACATTCTTGATTACTGAATTGAGGCCGGGCACATCCCCGCCCCCAGTCAAAATGCCGATCTTCTTACCAGGCATAAGTCGTCCGAAAGGTCTCCTAAATGAATGTTGTCGCTGGAAGCTTTAGTGTAACGGACGGTAGTTACTAAAGTACGGAAAGGAAACAATCATGGCGCTTGATTTAGCACAGGAGCGGCAACAGGCTCACGCCTTAATTGATCTCCTGCCACCTGCCAAACTCGGCGCCGTTCGTAACTTGCTCGAGGTGTTTCTCGATGAAGATAGCGATGCTCGTAGCCCCGCTGAGGCCAAGGCCATTGCCGAATCCGACGAGTGGAGCAAGCATCACGATCCAATCCCGCATGAAGCAGTCCTCGCTGAGTTTGGGCTCACCATGGCTGACTGGAAGAAGATGAGCCTTAAGCCATAATGCAATGGCCAAGCGCATAATTTGGACCGACCTGGCCAAGGCCGATGTCCAAGCAATCGAGCAGCCTGTTCCATCCAGATTCTCAAGACGCTTCGTCGCTACGTCTTCAGTGGCTACTAAGCAAACTCAAAGACGTCACGCCCCCTCTGATCCGCCTGCGAGCACAAAACTATCGCATCTTCTTCCGTAAGCATGGCGATAATTTGAAAATTGAACGTGTCCTTGACCGAAAAGACGCTTATCGCTGACCTTCTTGAAAGGGTAAACCCTAATTGCATTGAGCTATATCTGCCTACACCCACCACGGTGCTGCCGGCTGTTCCCGGATGATGATCTGGTTCAGAAACTCTGCCGCTTTGGTCAGCCCTTCGTCGGGTGACATCAAGGTGTCTTCATGCTCAATGGACAGCACGTAGTCGTAGTCGTACATGCGCAGTGTTGAAATAAATTCTTTCCACCAACCGTACGCGTGGCCATAGCCGCAAGTCCGGAAAATCCATGCGCGGTTGCGCTCATCGGTGTACTTCTTGGTATCGAGTACGCCGGTTTTCGGCAAGTTGTAGTCGTAGATCTGAGTGTCCTTGGCATGCACGTGGAAGATCGCATCGCCCAAAACACGGACCGCCTTGATCGGGTCGATACTCTGCCAGAACATGTGGCTCGGATCGTAGTTACAACCCACGCTGTCACCCGCTATGGAGCGCAGCTTGAGCATGGTCTCGGGGTTGTACACCACAAAGCCGGGATGCATTTCGATGGCAATTTTGACGCCATGATCTTTGGCGAACTTGCCATGCTCGGTCCAGTAGGGAGTAACCTTCTTCTCCCACTGCCAGTCGAGGACATCCAGATACTCGGTCGGCCACGGACACGTCACCCAGTTCGGGTACTTGGCAGAGTCGCTGTCGCCGGGGCACCCGGAGAAATCAATCACAATTGGAACCTGTAACTTTGCGGCAAGCTCCACAGTTCGGCGGCTCACGTCGGCATAGGCTTTGGCGACCGCGGCATCAGGATGCAGCGGATTTCCGTGGCAACTCAACGCGCTGATGGTGAATCCGGCATCGTCGAGTTTCTTCTTGAACTCGGTCAGCTCCTTCTCGTTTTGCAGCATCGACAACTTGCAATGCGGATCGCCAGGGTAGTTTCCAGTGCCTAACTCGACCGTTGAGATCTTCAAGCTTTTCAGCTTCTCGATCACCTTATCGAGTGGAAATTGGGACAGTAATGGGGTGAAGCAGCCGACTCTCATCAGCGAAAGAGTATCACAGGCGAACGGTTCGCCAGACCAGCCACGCGGCGGCAAGGGAGAAGCCCGCCAGCGCCTTGTACTCCTGATTGCGCCGGTAGAGCGCCGGAGAAAATGCCCGATCTGCACCGGCATACCTCCGGGTGGGAAGGAAGCGGCGCACTCGGCCGGCGTACTCTGGGTAGTCGGCGAAAATTGCCCGCAAGTGCTGCTCTTCGAGTTCCACAGCAGGCAGGTAGATGAACACGAAGGCTCCGGCGAAGAGAACAGCGAGCGAACCGCTGCGGGATGCAACGGCCGTTCCGCCTGCCGCGATGCATGTTCCCAAGTAGAGAGGATTGCGAATGTGCGCGTAAGGGCCCGAGGTTGCCAATTCACGATTCTTGGCCAGATGTCCGCTGGCCCAACCGCGCAGCAGCAACCCACTTGCCGCGATGGGCAATCCGAGCAGCAATGAGAGGGGCCGCGGGCGAGACAGTAATCCGAAGGTGATGAGCAACACGAAGCCGCAAGGCACGCGCAGGCGCTGCGCTAGGTCCGCATACGGTTTCGCGAACAAAGTCGGAGGCGGGCTTTGGTGAAGAAGCCTTGTCAAACGGCACGACCCGCTCTGCACTGCTCTACTGAGGACATCAACGCCGCGTGGACCTGATCGACTGTGATGGCCCGCATGCTCGCATGGATTTGGGAATTTCGTTTGTAGGTAGAGGAGACCTGGTGAGCTCGAAGCACGCTGATGGTGCCGCCGAATGGACCCGTCAAGGCCGGATCAGTCGGGCCATAGATCGCTACGCCGGGCTTATCTAAAGCCGCCGCCAGGTGCAACGGGCCACTATCGAGCCCCACCACGCCAATCGCTTCCCGCGTGGCATGAATCAGGCCCTCCAAGGAAGAGGAGTGCACGTCAACATTCTCTAACGCCCGTACCTCTGCGGCCCGGGCTACGGACACGTTCAGAACCAACCGCAAGCCTTCTCTGCGCAGCCGTTTTGCCAATTCTGAGTAGCAGGGGAGCGGCCACTCCTTTCCCATCCAACCAGCGAACGGGCTCGCCAGAATAAATGGGCCATTGGGCAAAGCTCCATCAGGTACGCCGGGGGGAAGCCATGCTCGTGACGTTAACTGATGGGCTCCGGCAGCCTCCGCCAGCTGCAAATTAGACTGCACCCGATGCGGCCCCGGCGGGGTCAACCGGTGGTTGTAGAAGAATGCTGCTACCGGCTCACGCGCAATCTGCCGACTGAACCCCCAGAAGCGTTGGGGCCGTGCAAAACGGCCAGCGAGAGCGGACTGTATCAGGCCTTGAAAGTCGATGGCCATCTCTGGACGCAGTTGGCGCAAGCGGGCCGCCGTGCTACGAAGGCCTGAAAGCGTTTTGCGCTCAAAGGGAAGCAACTGGTCAACGGCAGGGTTGCCCTTCAGCAGCGGCATCCAGCGCGGCGCAACCAGCCACGCAATTTTTTGCTGCGGAAAGCTGAGCCGCAGACTCGCCACAGCCGGCAGCGCATGAATGATATCGCCCATTGCGCCCAATCGCACAATCAGAGTGCTGCTCATGCCGTCACGATTCGCTGCTTAGCAATGACCAGATCAACAAAGTCCTGCGTTGAGCGAATGCCTGGTTCGGTCAAGTCAATGAAAGTCAGTCCGGGGCTCCCCGTGCTGAACGCCGCGTACGCTATCTCGCCGGTCGCGGAAGTCACCAGGTTGACAGAGCGAAGCGCAGCAGCAAGGGCCATGCGGGCAGCTGCCGGCAGCAGCGCAGTCTCACTTTCCAAAACAATCACACACAACAAACAGCCGGGATTGTCCTCGGCGATCCCGGTCAAGTACGCCGCCGCCGCTGCCGTGAGTGGGTCCAGACATGCCAGAACGGCAATCCACTTTCCTGTAGCGGTCCTTTCGACAGCGTTCTCCAGCGGTACGATCTTCTCTCGAGTGTCCAAGCTTGCCTTATCAGTCAATTTACCGCTTTGCCGATTCGGCTGCACTCAAAAGGTTTAACGCTTGCTGGGCCACGTCCGATGCTTTGACTCGCGTCATACAACGATGGTCGATGGGACACTCCCGCAGCAAGCAAGGACTGCACTCGACAGGATGCCGTACCACCCGGCTCCAATTGCCCGTTGGACCAGTTGCAACATCATCGGTCGCGCCAAACACGGCCACGGTGGGAACTCCTAGGGCAGAGGCGATGTGCATTGGCCCGGAGTCGTTGGTGATGAAGAGTCTGCACGCCCCTGCTACTTCGATAAAGCGGTCAAGCGCGATAGTACCGGCAAAGTTCCTGGCCGCGCAGCCTCCAGCAACCACCAATCCACAAACTATCTCGCAGATAGCGCGCTCCGCTTCGGAGCCAAAGATAGCGACGGCTGCATTGTGCTCACGAGCGATGGTGGTGGCCGCCTCGGCAAATCGTTCCGGAAGCCACCTTTTTGCGCCACCATAGGCTGCTCCCGGGCTCACGCCAATCACCGCGCCTTCGAGGCCTGCTGAAGAGAGTTGCAAGCGCCCGGCTAGCGCTGCCTCCCCTGCTCCACTGAGCCTAATAATCGACTCTTGTGGGTAGCTCCGAATCAGCCCCGAACGCTTAAGTAATTCCAGATAGTAGAAGCGCTGGTGGCGCGGTATCTCACCCGACTTCGGCACAGCGACAGGATGGGAAAGCAACCAGCCACGTGCGTCGCGATCGTAGCCAATGCGGATTGGGATGTTCGCCACCCAGGTGAGCGCCGCCGCTTCGAAAGCATTCTGCAGCAACACCGCGCAGTCAAACCGGCGCTTTCTCAGCTGCGTTGCCAAACGCCACTTGCCCCCGAGTCCCGACCAGCCTTTCGGCGCTTCGTAAGGTATGAGTTCATTGCAGAAAGGCTCTCGGCCGTAGAGGCCTGCCACCCAGGGTCGGGCCAGAATCGCAATATGTGCGTCGGGGTAAGCGATTCGCAGCTGTTGCAAAGCAGGAAGGCACATGACGGCATCGCCAATCCAGTTAGTAGCGCGGACGAGGATGGTGCGAATCGGCATTACCGTGTTGAGGATTGTAAGTGTGTCGTTGACAAATCAAGATGTCGCTTAATTAGTAACTGATTTGCCCGCTTCTTTGGTTTCGCTTGGGGAAGGCGGACACTTAAACGAACAGCTCATGTGTGTACGATAGCGGACAAACTGCATGCTTACGGAAAGTTTTGTTTTTAGCTATTGCGTTTAGAACCATCATGAATTAAGTTATCTCTACCGCATCATTGGAGGACGATATGGTTCGCCTGTAGGCTGTTTTTTCATGCCATCGCCGATTCCCCCCCCTACAGTTGATCAGCAGCGTTGCCAACGCGCGAGGTTAAATCAATCTACTGGCTGAAGAAAGATTTAAGCATGATGGCCTCTACACTGGCATAGTTTCACGACCATATGGAGCAGTTCGGAGTTGAGTACACCTGCAGCACGCTATGCCTTCAGACCAGTTGATGACTCTTTTTGAAAAGCGCTTCTTAGACATAATCCGAGCTAACAATAGCGGTCGAGCCGATGAGGCGCTTCAGATGGTGGAAGAGATTGAGCAGCGGAGACTTTCATGTCAGCAGCGCTGGGCGCATATATCAGAATCCAATCACGTACCACCGTTCGAAGGGCGTTGTAAGAATTGAGTGGTACCAACTATTACATGGGCCCAATCTTTCTGAAGAGACGTGGCGTGATGCGCTCCAGAATGTACTCCCGGCTTCTGGACTCATGGGCGTAGTAGGATGCTTTGCTCCGCCCGAAAGTGAAACACTCGATCAGAGTGCGCTCGAACAGATCGCTGAAACCACTGACGTGATCCTCGTCTCCGCATTCGACCGCGATGCCACATTGATTTGGACGCGGGGGGAAACGCTGTGATCGTCTCAGCCTGATTTACTCTGCCCATCAGACCAGGCAAACTCTGGTTGCGATTGAAGACATCGAACACTTGCAACACATGACGCATCCCCCCAGGAACTTAATTTTGACGAGTCTGAAATCTTAGCGCTCCCCAGCAAATAGAAGAGTATGTACTTTCGTCATGTATTTGCATCTTCTGCAAACGCCTTTATCAGGCTGGAGTTATCCACCAAAGGCTCTCTCTGGCAGTTCCTCTGCCGATTGCCTATCGAAGACGGGGCGGTATTCGCATTCTTGCCGAAAGTGCCTTCCAACTGGGAATTGCTTCATTTCGCCTGGCATATTAATCATCGCGGCGAATTGGAAAGTGAGACGGTAGACTCTGAGTATCGAACAAAAGAAGCGGAGTACCTTGCTGGTTTCTTGGCCAAAAAGGAAGGTAATATCGCTATCTTTCACGGCACCACAGTTCCTCCAAATGGGACGGTGGTGATGCGCGAGGGACAAGTAACCACTTACACCAGGGTGCTTGAGTACCCTAACCAATACAGTTCGGTGATCCCCACTAGAACCGAAGTGTACTACGTTATAAGGGATCCGCTGACCGCCTCGGAGTTGGAATTTGCTCTTAGATCTGTCGAGCATATGCCCTTCATTGGTGTCCTGACGAGCCTTCCACAGGAGAGCGCGAAGCGACTTACAACCCGCAGCTTTGATGAGGATGATCTGAGGTACTTCGCACAAGAGGCTGAAGCAATCTGGGTTAGTGCATACGGCGGGGATGTCACATTAATCTGGGAACGTTCTGAAGATCGGGCAAGCTGATTTCCGTAAGTAGGCAGTTCAAAGGTGGGCAGTGTGGACGAAGATGGCTGAATCGTTCGAGATGGAATTGCGCGGGAAGTGGTGGTGGTTGACCACGTCTGCGATCGAAGGGAGCGACCTGCTTGACATTGCGGTCGACCTCCTCATCATCAACAGATACATGGCCATCACGGCGTTCGACAGTGGGCCGTTTCGCGCTCCTGCATCTTGTTACAAGGAGTCAGGCTTTTGATACTACTACTGGCAGAGCAGTTGGCCGCAAGGGGAGCAGTCGAGGGCGCTGTAAGCCTTCCTGGTATACAGGACGAGGCTCATAATCGCAATCGAACCGAATGTATCAAAAAGGAGAACTTGGTTGCGCCGCAAAAGCCTATGTGCGGCTGCAAATCTCCCGTGGCACAACGTTGGGAAACGCTCCTTGCCAGTTGCCGCTGGAAGCGGGGCGGGTAATTGCATTCGTGCCCCCTTATGCGAGCTCGTGGGATTTGATGCACTTCAAACTTGGGCTGAATACATTGCAGCGTCATGCCGAAGATCGGGTTGACGCTGAGTATCGCGCACGGGAATGCGAGGTACTAAGAGGAATTGTAAACAAGGAAGGAAGAGCGGCGTTACTATATCGAGATACAGTCCAGCCCGACTCAAACTTCCATGTCAGCGGCGCGGTGGCGCATCTATCAGCGTCCACTCACGTATCACCGTTCGAAGGGCATTGAGAACATTGAGTGGTACGAATCATTGCAGGGCCCGAATCTTTCCGAAGAGACGTGGCGTGATGCGTTTCAGAACGTACTTCCCGCGTCCGGCCTGATGGGCGTAGTAGGATGCTTTGCTCCGCCCGAAAGTGAAACACTCGATCAGAGTGCGCTCGAGCAGATTGCCGAAACTACTGACGTGATCCTGGTTTCCGCATTTGACTTCGATGCCATGTTGATCTGGACGCGGGGGGAAACGCTCTAGTCTGCCATCGCCATTGCGTCGGCTTGGCTCTGCGCAGCCCGCAATCGCATGGAGCAGATTTTCCGCTCTAAGCTAGTCCTGCTGCCCGGCAAACATCGGCTCTTTACCAGCCAGCATCAATCGCTCATCCAGCGCCGCTTTCACCAGATCTTCTTCCAGGTCCGAAAACCCGCGGGCGTCTTTCTCAATCTTGGCCAACAAACCTTTCATGCGCCCTTTAGACACTTCGGTAGGGATCGCAAGCGCATAGGCAAACAGCGCGTCCGAACGTAGTTCCTCGTGGTCGAAGAGCTTCCGGATCCTATCCAGTTCCGACTTCAGCCCGTAATAACCCACGCCCCAAATAGCGCCGCGCCGTACTTCAAGATCGGCATCGTCCAGATGCTTGGCAAAATTGTCGCGGAAACTGGGATGCATTGACCGCCACATCGCTTCCAGCGCCTTGGCCCGGCCCTGCTCCGTTTCGTAATGCTTCCCGATCGCCTCACGAACTTCATTCCGGTCTGCCTCAGGAGCTAACCCGACCAGCAGGCCGCCTCGCTCATCAGCTGGTACGTCCGGATTTCGAAGCGCCGCTAACATAGCGCGGACAATTTCCGGCTCTTCGGTCGAGTTCATCAGCGCTTCCCAAGCCTGGCCGCGAACAACCGACGACTTGTCGCTTGTCGCTGCGGCCAACAGCGCAGCTCTCGCTTCGGCCGTCAGCTCATGATTGAAGAACGATCCCGCAGCCGCAGCCCGGGTATCATCGTTCGTTCCTGACGCAAGCATCTCCAGCCGCTCCTCTTCCTCCAGAAGATCGATCGGTAGATCATCTTCGTCAGGGTAAAGCGACCAGATGTCGAACCGTTCCTGCTCTTCCGATTTCGTGCCGGCTTTATCCGCGCTGTCGAGAGCCTCGATGGCTTCGGTCAACTCACGCTTCAACTGAACGTCACCAGCCCCCAGATTGCCGGCCGCTTCCTCAAGAGCAGGTTGCGCTTTGCGGTCGCCGTACACACTTAAGAGCAGCGCTGTATCGGCCAGATCGTACTCCAACCGGTCTAGCAACAACTGCAGAATACGCGGGTCGTGCACGCCAAGGTTTGCCAGAATGAAAGCGATCTCGCTGCTTTGGCCTTCTTCCAACTGGCCGTACAATTCGAGTAACGGCTCAAGTGCAGGTTTGCCAATCTCGACAATGGCTTCGATCGCTCCATCAGGAATCTCCGTCGGGTATTCTTTGATCACCCCGAGTAGAAACGGGAGGGCTTTTGGATCTTTCCAATGCCGGTAAATAGAGATCAACTCAGGCGTTAAATCGACAACCTCGTTGGAGCGGTCGCCGTTGGCAAAGGCCTGGACTGCCGGTGAGGCCTGCTCACGGCGATCCAGGATGGCATGCAGAAACCGGTGGTCAACCCCCAGGTGCCCGCGCGCAGCTGCCGCGAGCACATCTTCCGGTTTGGCTTCGTTTAGTTTGGACGGATCGAGCAAATCGGAACTCTTACTCCGGCTCTACAACGGCAGTGATTTCGGCCGTGACGTCGCGATGAAGGCGAATTGTCACCTTATGCTCGCCTAGAGTTCGGATTGGCTCTTCCAATTGAACGCGCTGCCGCTCAACATGATACTTCTGGGCTTCCAGCGCCTCAGCAATATCCTTCGCTGTAACCGATCCAAAGAGCTGCTCGTTTTCACCAACGCGACGCTTGAAGGTGACAGTCAGATTCGACATCATCTTACCTAGATCCTGCGCTTCGCTGATGACCTTTGCTTCGCGGCGTAGATAAGCCTCGCGCTCCTGCTCCACAATCTTGCGATTGGACTCAGTGGCAGCCACCGCCAGCTTGCGTGGCAGCAAGTAGTTGCGGGCATAACCGTCCGCTACTTTCACCACCGCGCCGCGTGCCCCCACCTTTTCAACATCTTCTCTAAGAATGATTTCCATAGTAGGCCTCAGACACGCGATGCAAAGGGAATCAGGGCGATATTGCGGGCCTGCTTGATGGCCTCGCTCAGACGCTTCTGATGAGGAGTACAGACGCCCGAGATCCGGCGCGGCGTGATTTTGCCACGCTCGGAGATGAAGCTCGACAGCATCTTCGAATCTTTATAGTTGATATCGTCGACCTTGTCGACACAAAACCGACACACCTTCTTGCGCCGGAAGTACTGTTTCTTGCCGGTTGCAAAGGCTTTGTCGCCGCCAGTAGGACGCTGAGATGCCGCAATCGGGCGGCCACCGCTTCGTGGTTCTGCCATGTGAATTCTCCTTTATTCTTCCCCTTCTGTTGCTGCGGGCGCGGGACTTGGCGCCGGTGCTCCTGGCGCTGGTGCACCGGGAACAGGACCACCCGCCTCCTGTGGGAAAGCCGGAACTCCACCACCCATGGCCGGCATCGCGGGGGGAGCGGGAGGTTTTCGCAAAGCACGCTTCTCGCGCTTCTTCCGCCGCTTCTCAATCAGCTTCATCTTCTCGTCGATACGGACGGTCAGGAACTTGATCACCAGGTCGCTGACGCGCAGTCTGCGTTCGAGTTCACGGACCGTGTCGGGGCCGGCCGTGAATTGAACCAGCACATACTGACCTTCACTCTGCTTATTGACGCGGTAGGCGAGCTTGCGCACGCCCCACTTCTCGGTTTTATCGATGGTGCCGCCCGCTTGGGTGACAACGCTTTTGACCAGATCAATGACCGGGTCTACCTCTTCGTCGGTGGCATCCGCCCGAACGATGAAGAGCTCCTCGTAGATTCTCATTCTTCCTCTTTTTGTAAGCCTCGGGCGCGACGATTATATTTCGTCATGGCCTTAACGGCGCCTTCGGCAACGATCGATTCCACTGCATCCGCGGTATAGGACACAATCTCCTCTACGTCCACTGCTAATTCCCGCTCCAAGGGAGCGAGAACATAATCGGACACATCCCTGATGGGATGATTCGGGCGTATACCCACCCGTACCCGCACAAAGACTTCCGTCTTCATTGCGGCAATGATCGACTTGACACCGTTGTGTCCAGCCGCTGAACCGCCAACTTTGATCCGCAGGGCTGTCCAAGGCAGATCCAGTTCATCATGGACCACAACCAGATTTTGCCCGGTCAGCTTGCGAAATCGCATGACAGCACTAAGGCCGTCACCTGACCGGTTCATAAAAGTCTGTGGCTTTACCAGAATGACAGCTTTGTCGGCTATCCGTCCACTCCCCCAAAGGCAGCCGCTGTCTTCCTTCCCTAGCGAAGTGCCGAGGCGCCGGGCCAGTTCGTCCAAAATCCAGAAGCCGGCGTTGTGCGGACTCCGGTCATAGCGGGAACCAGGATTGCCCAAGCCGGCAATACAGATCGCTTCGGACCCGGACGCCTGGGAAGCGTCCACAGCCTATTTCTTCTTCGGGGCAGCAGCGTCGCCGGTGGCCCCTTCTTCCTTCTTGCCCTTCTTCACCACTTCCGGTTCGGCTACGGCATCGGCTGCCGGCGCTGCTTCATCAGCCCGGAGCGAGATCACATGGGAGATGACCGAATCAGCCGGGCTGACCAGCGTCATCGAGCCCACCAGGGGAATATCCGCCGCACGGATGCTCTCGCCCAACCCCAGTTCGCTTACGTTGACAACAAACTGCTCAGGAATATCATTGGGCAGGCACTCGACCTCAATCTCGCGAGTGATGATTTCGTGCAGGCCGCCTTGCAGCTTGACACCCTTCGGTTCGCCCTGCGTAATCACAGGAACCTTCACGGTGATGCGCTGGCTCAAGTCGATCCGTTTTAAGTCAACATGCAACAGGTTGTCCTTGACCGGATCGTTCTGCCAATCGACCACCATTACCGGAATCGACTCACCGCCGGCAATGCTGATATTAAAAATTGTGTTATGGCCGGTGCGGCTGTTGAGAATCTTAGTGACTTCTTTGGGGTTGACCGCCAAAGCCGCCGGAGTTGTCCCGCCACCATACATCACAGCGGGCATAAAGCCTTTTACGCGTAAACGCCGCGCTTCATTCTTACCGCGCGACTCTCGAGTCTCGGCGGCGATCGTTAATCCAGTTACCATCTTTCACCTCTTGCCAGGACGGCTGCCTGCTCCCACTTACCGAGCAACCGGACCCCAGCTTGTATTTGCAAAACCTAAATGAACAGCGTGCTAATCGACCCGCCCTCATGGATTGACTGTATGGCGCTCGCCAGTAGCGGCGCCACCGATAGCGTCCGGATCTTCGAACACCTTTCAGCCTGACTCCCATGAGGAATCGAGTTGCTCACTACAAGTTCTTCCAGCGCCGAGCCCTTGATCCGCTCCACTGCCTGCCCGGATAGGACAGCATGTGTGGCGCAAGCGCTTACCGATTGCGCTCCCTGGTCCATCAGCGCTTCCACACCTTTTACCAGAGTGCCCGCCGTATCCACCAAATCGTCCACAATCAAACAATGCATATCGCGAACATTACCGATGATGTTCATCACCTCAGCAACATTTGCGTCTGTCCGGCGCTTATCGATAATTGCCAGCGGACACCGCAGCCGTTTCGCAAATGATCGGGCGCGTTCCACACCACCCGCATCCGGCGAAACCACTGTCAGTTCTTTCCGGTTGAACCTGCCCTCAAAGTACTCAACCATAACCGGGGCCGAGAACAGGTGATCTACCGGGATATCAAAAAATCCCTGAATTTGAGCGGCGTGCAAATCCAGCGCCAACACTCGATTCGCACCGGCCCGTTCCAGCAGGCTTGCCACCAATTTTGCCGAGATCGGCATGCGCGGCTTGTCCTTACGGTCCTGCCGCGCGTAACCATAATAGGGTAACACTGCCGTGATGCGTTCGGCGCTGGCGCGTTTGAACGCGTCGATCATCAGCAGCAGCTCCATAAGATGGTGATCCACAGGAGTGCAGGTGGGCTGGACAAGAAACACATCCGCTCCCCGGACGTTCTCCTGGATTTGGAGATTGGTCTCGCCGTCGGCAAAGTGCCTGATCATCATTGTGCCGAGGGGCGAGCCCAAAACGTCACAGATCTCCTGGGTAAGAGCTGGGTTGGCGGAGCCGCTGAAGATCTTGTAATCGGTAAACAGGGACCGGACTGCCTGAGGAGCAGACATCGTCAAAGACTTGGCCGGCCCACGGCGCGAGACCACCGTTTTGCGTACTGCTCCCGAGAGACAAAGTGCACGGCATGAGCTGTACCCGGCGGAAACTGGGCGGCTGCTGCGGACGCACCTTGTGCACTGGAGAAAACTCCAAACACGGCTGAACCACTTCCCGTCATGAGCGAGGGCTTTGCTCCCAATCGGCGAAGCTTTCGCGCGGTGGAGGCGAGTTGCGGGTGAGAAGCAAAGACAGGTTCCTCAAAATCGTTCTTCAGGGAAAGCTGGTCCAAGGAAAACCGATGGAGGCTCCAAGCGACCGTTTGAAACTCTCCCAGCATAGGGAACTCAGGGGGCGAAGTCAACGGATTCGTAACACTCTCGTAGCCCAATGCCCGGTAAGCTTCAGCTGTCGAGACGTGTATGCCGGAGTGAACGACAACGGCGGAGTGGCGAGGCAGATCGCCCAGCGGGTAGAGCTCCGTGCCCCGGCCAATGCCGAGCGCGGTTCCGCCTATAAGAAAAAAGGGCACATCGCTCCCCAGCGATTTCGCCATCGCAACCGCTTCGGCGATTGCCAAGGGTTTGCCCGCCAAGGCGGGAATAGCCAGCAAGATGGACGCTGCGTTGCTCGAGCCACCACCCAGGCCGGCACCCATTGGGATCTTCTTTTTCAAAGAGATATGAATCCGAGCCCGTATCTTCAGCTTCTCCATCACCAGCTTGGCCGCTCGAAGAACAAGGTTATCCGGGATTTCGATGGAGCTATCCAGATAGAGCGATGAGCCCTTTGACGATTCGAACCCAATGGTCAGGCGATCACCCAGGCTGATGGTCTGAAGGATCGTCCGGAGCTCGTGATATCCATCGGACCGCTTGCCCAAGATCCGCAGGTCGAGGTTCAGTTTGGCTAGGGAAGGAACGGTGACCTGCACTCTAGTACTGCAGGAGCGAGAAGATGTCGTAACCGGCCAACTTATGTCGGCCATCGAGAAACGTAAGCTCGATTACAAATCCAAGCCCCAGAACCTGGCCACCACATTGCTCCACCAACTGGGTAACGGCAGCAGCTGTGCCGCCTGTCGCCAGAACATCATCGATGATCAGGACGCGCTGGCCCGCTTCCACCGCGTCGGCATGTATTTCGAGCTGATCGGTCCCGTACTCCAGGGCATACTCGATCCGGCGAACTTGGGACGGCAGCTTCTTCGGCTTGCGAACCGGAACAAAACCGGCACCGAGGGCGAGAGCCAAGGCAGGAGCAAAAAAGTAGCCGCGCGCCTCAATGCCTACCACCAGGTCAATCTCCTGCCCTTGGTAGTGGGCTGAGAGTGCGTCGACCGTGGTCGCAAATCCCGTTTTATCTCTCAACAGCGTCGTAATGTCATAAAAATTGATTCCTGGCTTCGGAAAGTCCGGAACCTCGCGAATCAACTGTTTCAGCTCGGGCACGCGGATGATTGTAGCAGTCAGGCAATAGCAGCTTCGGCATGCGATTGATCGACGGCGACCCACTTCTGGATAGCAGCCTGAAGGGCGCCTTCGCGCATAGGTTTCGACAGGTAGTCATTCATTCCGGAAACCAGGCAGGCTTCCCGATCTTGCGCGGACGCGTTGGCAGTCATAGCGACAATCGGAACCTGAGTTCCACTCCGGCGAATGGCTCGGGTGGCAGCGTATCCATCCATCCCGGGCATCTGGCAATCCATGAGTACCAGGTCGTAAGATCCTTCAGCAACAGCCCGCACAGCTTTACTTCCGTCATCGACAACGGTCACAGAATAGCCAAGTTCCCCTAGCGTCATGGCCCCAACTCTCTGATTGACGGGATTGTCTTCCACCAGCAGAATATGAGCTTCCGTGCACGATTGCCTGTTTTCCGTTTGCAGACGAGAGTACGGCAATATCGATACCGGAGCACTGGCGGCTTTTGCGGGCACCGTGAACCAGAACGCTGAACCGGCGTCCAACTCACTCCGTACACCAAGGGAGCCACCCATCAATTCAACCAGCCGTTTACAGATAGCCAGACCTAACCCCGTGCCGCCAAATCGGCGGGAAATGGACGGGTCGGCCTGAGAGAAAGGCTGGAAGAGACGTGCCTGCCCTTCCGGACTGATGCCAATGCCGCCGTCAGTCACTGTAAATCGCAGGGCAGCGTGGCCGGCCGCATTCTTTGAAAGATCTAGCCGAACCGTGATTGTCCCTGCAGCGGTAAACTTAACGGCATTGCTAAGTAAGTTGAGCAATACCTGACGGAGCCGCAATGCGTCGCCTTTGATAACAGATGGAACGTCCTCGTCGATCTCCGTCATGAGACTTAGTTCTTTCCGGTCGGCCGAGACTTGGATGATCCGGAGTGCTTCTTCTACAGCTTTGCGCGGGTTCAGCTCGGCCGTCTCAAGTTCCAGCCGGTTAGCTTCAATTTTCGAGAAGTCGAGGACGGCGTCGGTCAAGGCCATCAGTGTTTCACCTGACTGTTTAATGACTTCGACGTAGTCTCGCTCCGTGGTGCCGAGATTGCGGGAGAGCAGCAGACCAGCCATTCCCAAGATGCCGTTCAAAGGCGTCCGGAGTTCGTGGCTCAGAGTTGCCAGCAGATCACCATTCGTCTGACAGGCTCGCTGCGCCTCCAGCATTCCCTGCCCTGAGCTTTCGGCAAGACGGCTCAGTTCCCGAGCGCAGCTGTCTAGTTGGCGACGTGAGGTTTCTAACTTTGACATGTCCTCTAAAACGTCGGCCTCAGAGTATCCCCGTTCGTCGAACCAGTCCGGGACTGGGCGAGCAAAGTAGGAGAGCGGCTGATCAATGGTGGAAAGATCTGTGAGGGTTGGCATGCGACCTACTACTCTCTTCGTGCCGCCATGCCTGAAAGTTTAGTGAAGATGGAGCGATCTACGTAATTCGGGGTGCTTAGAACGTTAGGTGTAGGAGAGAGTAAAAACAGCTCGGCCTTATCGAAATTTGACCTTGGATAGAGGTGCGGAGTGTAGTTGGTTCAAAGGATCCACAAGGGAGGGGAGGGGAGCCCTCTTGCCCGAGGGGCAAACACAACGACGTGCGCCAGCGGATTTCACTGGCGCACGCCTCGGGGCAGAACCTACCGGCCCCTGCTTTTCTTTGGGAGACCGGCAATAAGAAGGCTAGAATAGTCCGGATTTATCCAACAGAGTCTTGAAGTTGATGGTCGCTCCGCCTTGCCAGGTCTGATGGTTGAGGGCGAAGTAAGAGGGATCTGTTGGCATGGCGACTTGATGGGTATAGAACCCGAAAAAGGTCAGAACGGGGATAGGAGTGTAGCTGGCCCGAGCGAAAATTCTCTTTCCAATCTGGTACGAGTCGCCATTCAAGCTGAAGCCTGCAAGAACACTCTTAGCAGAATTGGCGTAAACCCCATTGTAGCGATCAATATCGTCGTAACCGCCCTCTAACTGAAAGCGTTTCCGCAGCAGGCTCTTGTTCCCAACGAGACCCCAGCCGCTGCCGGGACCGAACGTTCCGCCGAGTAGTGCGGCCGAGTTCGTCCGCTGATAAAACTCCACCCGCGCATTATCTAGGACGCGAGTTTCTGCCACGTTCACGCGAGCTGCTTCGCGCAACGTATTAATTCCGAATATCCAGTCGTAACCGAACGAGCCCTTCACGCGCTTACCGAAGTTCTTCTGTACCGATATTTGACGATAGTTGTTCTCAGCAAGCCGATCCCCGCGAGCGAAGAAGTTCGCTATAGACTTGTCACCAAAATACCCGAAAGTGCCGGTAACCTCATCGAAGTACAAATGCTCTTTGTCCCTGACTCGGATACGCTCGCCGACCATGTACCCGTCGTCATCGAAGTTCGTTAGCTCTGATCCAACACCGCGCTCCAGTCCCAGGCCTCCGAATTCAAATGTCAGGGCTTTGATGGGCGTAGCGGTGAGGTAGAGCTCTCGCACGTAGAATTCCCATCCACGAGCTTGCGGCACCTTGCCGGTGTCCCCCAGCGATACGATACGGAAGAACTGAGAGACCACGGCAGGGGGAAGCGTATGATACTGAACTACCTCTTGCGTGAAATTGACGCCACCGATGGTCGCATAGGACCAATTGAAGTAGCGTCCTGATGAGGCCCGAAAATGCACCCCATACTTGCCCTCTTTGTCGAACTTAAACTTGCCGGAAGCCAGGCTTTTCTCTTGTACGCTGTCGAAATCCCGCATCCCTAGCGTGGACGCTGAGTTGCGGTATCGCATGCCGAAACTCAGATCATCGAGCGTGAGCCAACGTGAGAGCGGACCTTCGCTCGGAGCCGTTGGAACTACATTGTCACTCGCTGACTCGGTAGCGGCTTGTGACCCTTCAGCAGCGAGTCCGTCGTTTGGTCCTCCTGCTCCAAGCAAGAGGTGGGCACTCATTGCGATTACCCCGGCAAACTTGCAAAATGCTGACTTCTTCATCAAAAAATCCTTTCAGGCATGCTAAGAAAAGCAACTTAGAATTCGAGACACAGGGTAAGTGCGCGTGTCGCCGATAACTCTCAATCGCTGTTACGTATTTCTGAGAAGTTCGCTCGGGATGGCAGTGTCGGTTGTAGTTGTTTCGGCCCGCCAATCTCTAAAAAGTGAGAGAGTCAGTGCCTTCGTCCGACAACACATAAGACCAGGACAATGAGGACGAATCAAGTGACGGTTGGAAAGAAGGTGGCTCTCACCTGTATAAGCCTTGTAGCTCTTTCTGTGATTACTACGGCAGTCGCCTTACAAAATGGAAGCAAGATGCTTGCGAGTATCCAGGGAACTTCCTTGACTATTCCGGCGCTGCAACGGTTAGCAGCACTTCAAGCGCTCGGATTGGAGTACCGGGGCACCAGCTTGCTAATGGGAACGCCTGGTCTAGCCGATCAATACAAACGAAAGCAGGTTGCGCACCTTGACGACCTAAGGAAGGAGGTACTCAAGACCGTAGCGCAGAGCAACGATTCCATTACTCAGGAAGAGCGCTCCCTGTTCGAGACAACCAGAACGCAAACTCAGCGTTTCCTGGACACGTGCGATCAGTTTAGGAGTCTGGCCCTGAGCGGACAGGGTGAGCAAGCCGGGGCCTTCTGGTCCGCACACGGCGGCGAACAGTCCAAGGCCTTTCGAAAAGCCATTCAGGATGAAGTGGACTTCAATAACCATTCGGCCAACAAAATCATCGACATCGGCCTTTCCGCAGCTGCGGTCAGCAAGATCTGGTGTTGCGCTCTAGCCGTACTCTCTGTGCTGTTGGGCAGCCTCCTAAGCTGGCTCCTGGTGCGGAATCTAAACCAAACCCTTGGTCGTGCTGCAAAGGAGATTCGCAGCATTGCCGTTCAAGTAGCGGACGCCTCTTCTCAGGTGTCTTCCAGCAGCCGTCAGCTGGCGCAAAACTCCAGCGAGCAAGCGGCCTCGCTGCAAGAGACCTCCGCTTCCGGCCACCAGATCAGCGCTATGACGGCGCGCAATTCCGAGCACTCTCGGGTCGCGCTCACGCTGATGCGGACCGTTGACGGGTGCGTCAAGGAAGCCAATCAGAAGCTTGACCTGATGATTACAAGCATGTCCGACATAACCAGCTCCAGTAATGAGATTGCGAAGATCATCAAGATCATCGAGGATATTGCCTTCCAGACCAACATTCTTGCGCTCAATGCAGCGGTAGAAGCCGCGCGTGCCGGTGAGGCCGGGATGGGCTTCGCCGTGGTAGCCGATGAGGTCCGAAATCTGGCGGGGCGTTGTTCTGCAGCAGCTCAGGACACGGCAACGTTGATCGAGCGCTCGGTGGTCTCTGCCCGAACCGGAGGAACACGGCTCAATGAAGTAGCCACTGTCACCCAGGCAATCACAAGCAACGCGGCGGAAGTAAGTCGACTGGTTGATGAAGTGAACGTTGGCGCCGCCGAGCAGTCACGGGGTATGGCGCAGATCGCTAACGCGCTGGTCAAAATGGAGCAGGTGACGCAACGAACGGCAGCTACTTCCCAGGAGAGCGCCGCGGCGAGCATGCAGTTAGAAAGCCAGTCAAAGTCTATGCGCGAAGTGGTTCTACATCTGGAAACCCTGATCGTTGGGCAAGGCTAAGTGATCGCCTCGGGTTTTCGACCACACTAATCAGGAAAGCCCAACCAACTTTCACTAAAGAACACCCGTTGCGAGTCGTAGTTGAGGGGCGAGCAAAAGGCGCTCGCCCGGGTAATTCTTAGCCCATCTCGGCGCCCTTTTCATTTCGGCCTGAGAGTGTAAGCACTGTTTCAGAACTACCGCTGCAGAGATACTTCAAGTCATTTATCCTTATGGAATCACCTCACAGTAAAAGCCTCAGTGGGATAGCTCTCCCACTCCTGATCAGCTTGGTTTTCAGTTCTTCCGTCCATGCCGCAGCTTCTGGCGACACTCCGGCCCCAGCAAGCAGTTCATCATCTACCCTGAACTCCAGCGAAGGCCCCCTCTCACGCTGGTTGGATGTTGACACTCTGAGCCTCAGCCTTCGCTATCGAAGCATCTTTGATTCGGATGGTGTGCACACATACGACCAGGCACAGCAACGTAGCTTGATCGAAGGCAAGGCCAAACTGGACCGAGATGGCAAATATTCTGTTAGGTTTCGGTTCTCTTCGGGCCACTACTTTGATTGGGCATACGCAGACTTCATAGGCGGAGGGACTACGGAAGGTAATCTGAAAGCGATTCCAAGGCTGGCCTCCGCTGATGACCGGCTTGATGCCGTTAATTCAGGGCCACAGGCTCCAATCTATCCTTCCGGCGGTTGGGCAATTCTGCCTCGTCAACTCTATTTTGATGCTAAGCCGATCAATGGCCTTGAACTTCAATACGGCTCGCTCGGCTTCAATCGCGGTGTCAACACTGAAATCACAAGCTTCGATGAGGACGGTTATCTGGCCGGCGAACGACTTCTGGTTCACAAGCCGGCTCATTTATATTTCGACGAAGTCTCGGTTACTTACGGCTATGTTGGCGACATCATGACGCCCAATTTCTTCAGCCGCTACAACCGGCTCGGTCAGGCAAACTACCACCAGTTCCTGCTGCGGAAAAAGCTGGCTCGTTGGCTTGAGGTCTCGACTGATTACACCTACCTGGTCACACAT
Source organism: uncultured Bryobacteraceae bacterium (assembly GCA_964248405.1). Classification (GTDB taxonomy): domain Bacteria; phylum Acidobacteriota; class Terriglobia; order Bryobacterales; family Bryobacteraceae; genus Bog-105. The sequence goes on along the minus strand of CAXTYH010000005.1, from coordinate 74,630 downwards.
ACGGTCCGCGAGGCCGTGAACGTTAAAACCAATTGGGCCAAAGCGGCAGATTCAATTCGCTTCGAAGCCTACCAGCGACCTTTCGACGCCAACAATGTGGATACTGACAATTACGCTTCGGGAAACGGTTTCGCTATCACCGCCGACAAAACGATCAAAAAGAAAGTAGTTTTGCAGGCAGGTTATGCGTCAGTAGACACGAATTACGACGTCTACGCCCACAATGGGAACAATTCCATCTGGGCATTCGCTTTGAACGGCGATCAATATGGGATGGGTAAGCGGCCGTTCGTCCGAGCAACCGTGAAGCTAAATTCTTCTGTAAGCCTGTTCGGCTACTATTCCCACCTGCTTGATTACAACTACGCTCGGGACGGATTCATTTGGAATCAAACGGCGTTCAATACCGGACTGCAGATCAACTTCAAGCCCCTCTTGCACCTGGGTAAGAGCTAGAACGCCAGACAAGCACGGGATTAGGGCTGAGGTTGAGCCCTTTCCGTGGCGTGCATCAGCGACATAGCCGCAGTTAAGTCTTTCGCCAGAGAAGTGAAGGGGCAGTTCCGTTGGCAAACGGCCGGCACTCGTGTCTCTCAGTTGGTTAAGCTCATTTTAATTCCTCGCCCCCCACGGAACGGGCAGCCCCCATCTGCGTCTCCTATCCTGGAAGCAAGCTCTTGTTCCTCAACAAAAACACATTTCGGGTAACCACCTCCGTATCGGTGCTGTTGGTTCTGGCATTCTTGGTGACTGGGTTTATCAACGCAGCCTATCGGAGAGAGAAGACCTCGTTGGGCGAATCGCACTACTCGAAAGGGCTGCGAATGGAGAGGGCGTCCGATGCCGGCGGAGCAGTGGAAGAGTTTCGAAAGGCACTGATCTACTCGCCAGACAAGACCGAGTATCGTCTCTCGTTCGCTCAGGCGCTGATCAACGAAGGCCGGTTGGACGAGGCAGAGTCGCATATCGATCAACTACTTCAGGAGGACCCGACCAACGGCGTCCTGAACCTAATGCGAGGCCGTATTGCGGTCAAGCGCGGACAGACGACACAGGCCATCGAGTTCTACGAACGGGCGGTGTACGAGTATTGGCCGCCGGCCCAGGCCTATGAGCGTAGGGAGGCCCGATGGGAGCTTATCCAACTTCTCAGTCAGACCGGGCGTCGCGAAGAACTGATAGCGGAACTGATGACAATGTATGCCAACGCACCCAACGATGCGAATTTGCGGATGCGTATTGGCTTTGAGTTACTGAAGCATTCTGCTACGGCAGAAGGTGCGCAGGTCTTCCGGGACATCACGCGCTTATCGCCACGGAATGCAGAAGCCCATCGCGGGTTGGGCGAAGCGCTGATGACCGGGGGCGACTTCGTTCCTGCCAGGCATGAGTTTGAGCGGGCGCTCCGGCTGAATGCCAAAGACCGGGCCAGCGCAGAATCATTAACTCTGGATAATTCGATTATCGACTTAGATCCTGAACTGCCGGGACTGACATCGGCTGACCGGTACAGACGAAGCTTAAATCTACTGCGGCGCGTCCTAAATGATGTTGCGGCGTGCGGTGCGGCTGCTAACGACTCACGAGTTGCAGATGCCAAAGCACTGCTGGATGCCAAATCCGGTCGGGACCCTGACATTGCTTTGCAAATAGAAAGAACAGCACAACAACTATGGACGGCGGGCGGCGCGCTTTGCGGAAACGGAAAACCAATGGTTGACGAAAGTGTCGCGAGGGTGCTGGAACGGATTCCCAATGAGTAGCTCCACCGCGCCACGCCCGGTGTGGGATGTAACATTCTCCCGTTCCCGCAGAGTCATCCAAAATCGGCTCGGGCACTTGGGCATATCCGACACGCAGCGGTTCATGCTGCTGGCCCTGCTGATTGGAGTCTTCGCCGGTCTGCTGGTGGTGCTCTTTCACATGTCCATTGACTTCATCAGCTGGTGGTCTCTGGGCGCACTCTCCGGGCGGTATCGGCTTGGCCGGCTGCTCAGTCCTGCCCTCGGCGCCGTGCTTGCCGTGCTGGTGGTTCGTGTCGTGTTTCCGCTGGCTCGCGGCAGCGGTGTCAACCAAACCAAGATCGCCATCTACAGTTCAGAAGGTTACGTTTCTTCCAGCACCATCATTGGAAAGTTTTTGGCCTGCGCTATCTCTATCGGAAGCGGCAACTCGCTGGGACCCGAAGATCCTTCGTTGCAGATGGGAGCAGGAGTAGCCTCGTGGCTGGGGCGATTGTTTCATCTGCCGCGGAACAATATGCGGTTGATTGCGCCGGTGGGCGCAGCTGCCGGCATTGCTGCCGCCTTCAATACCCCCATCAGCGGCGTTCTCTTCGTGATGGAAGAGGTGCTGGCCGATTGGAGCGCCAACGCTGTAGGGTCAATTGTTCTGGCTGCGGTCTCGGCCGTCGTCACCATGCGTGCCTTTTTGGGCGACGAGCCGCTGTTCCGCATTCCTACCTTTCAGATTGCCAGCGCCTCGGAGTTGCTGGTTTACGCCGGCATCGGGATTGTCAGCGGCGCTTTATCGGCGCTCTTCATTCGGACCATAGAAGAGATGAAGAAACGGCTGGAGCATGTGCCGGACTGGAAAGTGTATACGCTTCCGGCAGCCGCCGGCTTTTTAACCGGTGTGATCGGCCTGTGGTTCCCGGAGGTCATGGGCGCAGGGTACGAGGCGATCAACAGTGCCCTACACGGGCAGTTCACCTGGGATGTTCTTCTTTACCTGGGCCTGGCCAAGCTTCTGGCAACCCTTATTTGCTTCAGCGCCGAGACGCCGGGCGGAATGTTCGCCCCTGCGTTGTTCATTGGAGGGATGATGGGCGGCGCTTTGGGAGGGCTCGCTCATCACTACTCTCCCTACGGAGCGGCTTCGGAAGAGGCTTACATCCTCGTCGGCATGGGTACATTCTTCGCCGGCGTATTTCGCGCTCCTATTACGTCCATCTTCATGGTGTTTGAGGCTTCGGCGAGTTATGTCATCATTCTGCCGGTCATGATCGCCAACATCACTTCCTACCTGATTTCCCGCCGGCTCCACCCGGTGCCCTTTTTCAAGATGCTGGCGCAGTTAGAAGGCGTGAACCTCCCTACAGCCGAAGAGAAACGAACGTTCCAACCGCTGCGCGTAGAGGACGCGCTACTGACGGCGAGATCACATCCTACCCTTGCGCCGGTGGTGATGCTCTTTCCCGATGAACCGCTGGATGCAGCTTTCCGACTGCTGGCGGTAGAGAAGTGTCTTGGCGTGGTCAGCCGCCTGCGACCGGAACAGGTGCTGGGTGTGTTGACGCTGGACGATGTTCACCGGGCTTACGGCATTGAGACCGAAACCGCCCCGCACCAATACGGCAGCGCATAGCGGGGCGCTGCTCGGCTGGTACGCGACGCCTTGTACCGGGCGAAACCGCAAGTACCCAGTTGTGCTCTACCTTGTGAGGAAATTAAACTTGAACCAACGAGACGACTCCGAAATCTTGACACAAGACGTCCGGAGGGACACCGAAGCTGCGATCAACACGGTAATACCGGTTCTGAAAGAAGAGGTTACGATCGGTAAAGAAGTTCGCCAGACCGGAACCCTGCGTGTAACCAAGACCGTCCATGAAGCCGAAGAGATTGTTCGTGCGAACCTGCTGTCGGAGAAGGCGCAGGTAACGCGGGTACCCAAGGACGAAGTGGTGCAAGCGGCGCCGCCGATCCGCAACGAAGGCGATGAAGTTGTAGTGTCGATAGTGAAAGAAGTTCTAGTGGTCACCAAGCAATTACGCCTGGTAGAAGAACTCCGAATCAGCAAGAGCCAGGTAACCACGCCCTTTGAAGAGTCGGTTTCCTTGCTGAGCGAAGAAGTGGTTATCGAGCGGACCTGAGATTTATTGAAATGGCCAAGAACCAAGGAGTAAGCGGTACTCCTTGGAAACCCTGTGGCTTCAGCCCACTTACTACTCTGATTTCCATTGCATCGGGGCAGCCTGCGAGGATACCTGCTGCAGCGGTTGGGGCATCAGTGTCGACCGCGAAACATTCGAGCGATACCAGCAATTCACTCATCCAGCACTAGGACCGAAGCTCACGCAGTTGGTTACTATTCAGTCTCCCGGCCAGATTAACGACTATGCGAGGCTTGCCATGCAGGGAGACGGTTGCTCGTTGATCCGCGATGGGTTGTGCAGTGTGCAAGCTGATTTGGGCGAAGAGTATCTGAGCCGCACTTGCGCCACATACCCACGGATTGTCAACGCAGCTGATGGTATTTGGGAACGGTCGCTGGATCTCTCCTGCCCAGAAGCAGCGAGGGTCGCGCTACTGAATCCGGAGCCTGACGATCTGCAATCAGTCAGCGGTAATGGCCTTATGGAGGAGCGGCTACTCCAAATTGCACGGGATCGGAGGGGAGCTCAAGGGCAACTGAATCTGACCCAATATGCAAGGCCAGTGCGTGAATGTGTTTTGCAAGTCTTTCAGAATCGGCGCTTCAAAGTCGAAAAGCGCTTGCTGCTGGTCGGGTTCCTATGTGAAAAGCTGCACGCCTTAACCGAGAGCGGACAGCAACAACAGATTCCGGAAGCTCTGGAACTTTTTCGGTTGGCGATGGATGCCCAATTGTTTGACCAGCATTTGAACCAGCTGAAGGCTAATGCTGCCTCTCAACTCGCGGTTGTGCTGGAACTGGTTGTCGCACGGATGAAAGCGGACTACACTGCGCCGCGCTTTCGAGATGTTTACGGCGATTTCACCGTCGGTCTTGGAATGCAAGGTGACTCAACCATCCCCGAGCTGGCCATCCGTTACGGCGAGGCGCATGACCGCTACTTCGCTCCGTTTGTCGAAGAACACGAATACATCTTCGAGCATTACTTGGTGGCCTACGCCTACCGCACCTTGTTCCCTTTCCGGCACTCTATTGCGGACGAGTATCTTCTACTCAGTTCCTGCTTCGGGCTGACCAGAGCGCTTGCTATCGGCTTGGCAGGCAAGGATCAAATGCTGTTCGGTGAAGGCCATTTGGTTAAGGCGATCCAAACCTGTTCACGGGCGCTCGAACACTGCGCCTCTTTCCCTGACGAAATGCTGTCGATCCTTGCCGGCAAAGGCGTAAAAGGTGTTGCCGGAGCGGCGCTGCTGACCCAGAACTTTGGCTAGATGAGCCATCAGCTTAACTGGGCAGAACAGCTCCGTACGGGCGCACAGGGGGCAGGGATCATATAGGATCCTACCGCCTTGGAGCACGTTGAATTCGGCGTTCCTAAAGCCCGGGAAGGCCGATCAGCCAATCCCGGGCGACTGCTACCTTACTGAACTACTTGGGTTGAACAACTGTGAAGTTGGTCATACAGGAACGTTAGGGACAGACGGAGTGAATATCTGAGGTCTAGACTCAAGGCTATACTCCTCAGATATTCACTCCGTCTGTCCCTAAACCCCTCGAATATCTGAGGTCTAGACTCAAGGCTATACTCCTCAGATATTCACTCCGTCTGCCCCTAAACCCCTATAAACTGCCCTAAACCGCCTAAACCGCCCTATGCGAAAGCCTTTCGGATAGCGCTCGGCCCCAAACGAAAAAGCCCGGGAAGGCCGATCAGCCAATCCCGGGCGACTTGCTAGCTTACTGAACTACTTGGGCTGAACAACTGTGAAGTTGGTCATACCTCCCGCGAGAACCGTCAGCAGTACCGGCTTACCTTCCGCTTGTGCCATCAGGCGCTTAAAGTCAGCAGGCGTATTGACCGGCTTGCGATCTACGGCTGTGATCACCATACCCTTCGCCGCCGCGTCAGCAGCAGGACCACTCTGATCAACATCGGTGACAACAACACCATGCGTATTAGCTGATGCTTTCACCTGTTGAGCAATCTCAGGCGTTAGAGGCTCGACGGTGATGCCGCGTGCCGAGGCACCCGCCGTCGGACCATTGTCGTCGCCGTCTTTGGTTCCGTCATTGTCGCCATTCTTGGGCTTATCGAAGTCAACCGCCCCTGGTCGCTGACCGAGCGTTACCTTCACTTTCGTTGGCTGGCTGTTACGCATCACATCAAGCGTGACCGTCGTACCCGGCGCCTTTGAAATAACGTCCATCGTCAAATCGTCTGGTCCGTCAACCTTTTTGCCATCAATCGCAGTGATCACGTCACCCGACTGCAGCCCCGCCTTGGCGCCTGGGCCATTCGGAGTGATGTCGCCGACAATGGTACCCTTCGTGTCTTTCAACCCGAAGAAAGGCGCCTTGTCTTCCGTTACGTTGCCGAGCGTCACGCCCATGTAGCCGCGTGAAATCTTTCCGCCGTGCAGCAGTTGATCGGAAACCTGCTTGGCCATGTTCGAAGGCACAGCAAATCCGATTCCGACATTGCCCGCTTCGCCGCCGAAAGCCGAACTGCCGCCACCAGCAATGATCGCCGTATTCATGCCAATCAGCTCACCACTGGCGTTAATTAAGGCACCGCCAGAGTTGCCGGGGTTGATCGCCGCATCCGTCTGGATGAAGTTCTGCAAGTAGGTTCCACGCTCCAGCGTTCTGCCCTTGGCGCTCACAATACCCATCGTGACCGTATGGTCCTGACCGAAGGGGTTGCCGATTGCAAAGCAGAGATCACCCACCCGTGCCGCATCAGAGTTGGCGTAGCTGAGAGTTGGCAGACCCGACGCCGGAATCTTCACTACTGCTACGTCGGTTTGCGGATCAGCACCAATAAGCTTAGCCGTAAAAACCCGACCATCTGACAATTCAACCTTTAGTAGGGTCGCTTTATCGATCACGTGATTGTTGGTCAGAATGTAGCCGTCGTTGGAGATGATGACGCCGGAACCGAGGCCACGCTCACGCTGGTCACGCGGCTGCGCTCCGCCCTGGCCACCGAAGAAGCGCTGGAAAAACGGATCCTGCATCATGGGGTTGTTTCCGCCCCCTTGCTGCTCAGAGGCCTTGATGACGCGCGTGGAGCTGATTTTCACCACCGCCGGCGAGGCTTTCTCGATCATGTCGGCGAACGAGTTCGACAAGCTGCTTAACCGCTGCGTGCTGGCGCTGCTGTCGGCCCGGGCCGTCACCGCCACAGGCGCATTGTTGTGGGTGGCAACAGTCAAAGCTGCTATTAATCCACCGCCGATAGAAGCCGCCACCAGCGTCAAAACTGCTGTTGAACGGCGAAATTGGACCACGTTTGCCATGTCCTTCAAATTTCCTTTCCTCCAGCGGCCAGCGCTTGTCTGGCCACCCTTCTCACTCTTATTTGACGTTTACTACTGACTTTCGATTTACAGCAATTCCGCTTACGCCGAAGTTGCTGTTGCCTCAGGTTGCCGGGCCGACACCTGAAAAGTGAGCCCGCCTTCTTGCCCCTCTGCATCGACACGGACAAGCTGCCCGTCTCGAATCTCGCCGCCGATCAGCCGCTTGGCCAGTGGCGTCTCAATCTCGCGCTGGATGGCCCGCTTCAGCGGACGCGCCCCGTAGTGCGGGTCATAACTGTTTCGAACCAGCCGCCGCAGAGCGGAGTCCGACAGCTCTAGCTCAATATGCCGTTCTGCCAGCCGCCCCCGCAACCCGATTAACTGGATTTCCACAATCTTGGCCAGATGTTCCTCACCTAGGGCATGGAAAACAATGATGTCATCCAGCCGGTTCAGAAACTCAGGCCGGAACCCGGTTTTCAACTCTTCCAGCACCGCGTCCTTCATCTCGCGATACTGTTCGCCCGCAAACGTGCCCCGGTACTCCAGAATCCGGTGACTCCCAATATTGGACGTCAAAATGACAATAACGTTTTTGAAATCTACCGTCCGCCCCTGCCCATCCGTCAATCGGCCGTCGTCCAGCAGCTGCAAGAGCGTATTAAAGACATCCTGATGCGCCTTTTCGATCTCGTCAAAGAGCACCACCGAGTACGGACGACGCCGAACCGCCTCAGTTAGTTGCCCGCCTTCATCGTAGCCAACATAGCCAGGAGGCGCACCGATCAGCCGTGAAACCGAGTGCTTCTCCTGATACTCGGACATGTCGATGCGGATCATGGCCCTCTCGTCGTCGAACAGAAACTCGGCCAGCGCCCGCGCCAGCTCGGTCTTGCCCACGCCGGTTGGTCCCAGGAACAAGAAGCTTCCAATAGGTCGGTTCGGATCCTTCAATCCTGACCGCGCTCGCAGCACCGCTTCGGCTACTGCCATCACAGCCTCGTCCTGCCCAATGACACGCTTGTGCAGCTCGTCCTCCAGCGCAAGCAGTTTCTTCATCTCGCCTTCCAGAAGTTTCGAAACCGGTACGCCGGTCCAACGGCTGACAACCTCCGCGATATCCTCTTCGTCTACCTCTTCCTTGAGCAGTCGAGTGGTGCCTGCCTTGCCGGACACTCGCTCCTGTTCGGACATAAATCGCCGTTCGAGTTCGCTCAACCGGCCATACTTCAGCTCGGCCGCTTTATTCAGGTCGTAGGCGCGCTCGGCTTGGGCGATCTCAATCTTGGTGTTGTCGATCTGTTCGCGCAGTGTTCGAACCGCTTGTACGGCATCTTTCTCGGCCTGCCACTGCGCTTGCAACGCAGCTGACTGCGTCTTCAGCTCTGCCAGCTCTTTTTCCAGACGCGTCAGCCGATCCTTAGACAGACTGTCGGTCTCTTTCTTCAGAGCTTCGCGCTCGATCTCCAGCTGCATGGAACGGCGCAGGAGTTCATCCAGCTCGGTCGGCATCGAGTCAATTTCGGTGCGCAACTTGGCGGCAGACTCATCCACCAGATCGATGGCTTTGTCCGGCAGAAAGCGGTCGGTTATATAGCGGCTCGACAGCACGGCGGCCGCCACCAGAGCCGTGTCTTTAATGCGCACGCCGTGATGCAGTTCGTAACGCTCACGGAGACCACGCAGAATCGAGATGGTGTCCTCGACACTGGGCTGGTCCACCAACACGGTTTGAAAACGCCGCTCCAGCGCCGCGTCTTTTTCGATGTACTTGCGATATTCGTCCAGCGTAGTCGCGCCAATGCAGTGCAGCTCGCCCCGCGCCAGCATCGGTTTCAGAAGGTTACCGGCATCCATAGCGCCTTCCGCTTTGCCTGCCCCGACGACCGTATGTAGCTCGTCAATAAAGAGGATGATGCGGCCCTCCGAGGACTGTACCTCTTTCAGAACCGCCTTCAGGCGCTCTTCGAACTCGCCCCGGAACTTGGCGCCGGCAATCAGTGCGCCCATGTCGAGCGAGACGACTTTCTTCTCCTTTAGGCCTTCCGGTACGTCACCCCGGACAATGCGCTGAGCCAGACCCTCCGCAATCGCGGTTTTGCCCACGCCGGGCTCGCCGATCAGTACCGGATTGTTCTTGGTGCGTCGACTCAGCACCTGAATCACGCGCCGAATCTCTTCGTCACGGCCAATTACCGGGTCCACTTTGCCTTGTGCGGCTGCTTCGGTCAGGTCGCGGCCATACTTTTCCAATGCCTCGTAAGTAGTCTCTGGGTTTTGCGACGTCACACGCTGATTGCCGCGTACCTCCACCAGTGCTTTCATGAGCTGGTCGCGTGATAAGCCGAACTCTTTCAGCAGCTTACCTGAGAAGCCGGTGTCCTCCGCAGCCCCCAGCAGCAGGTGCTCTACTGAAACATAATCATCCTTCAGGCGCTTGGCCTGCTCTTCAGCCGTTGCAAACAACTTATTCAGCCGGGCAGTAACGTAGAGCTGATCGGGCCGGGCACTCACGCCGCTCACCTTCGGAAGCTTCTCAATTTCCTGCTCTAACCGTTTGTGCAGCGTCTCCAGCGGCACGTTTGCCCGCAACAATATGGAAGGGGCCAAGCCGCCCTCCTGCTCTAACATCGCCAGCAACAAATGCTCGACATCGACCTGCTGGTTGCCGTTGGCCGAGGCTAGGGATTGAGCCTGGCGGATAGCGTCCTGCGACTTCTCGGTAAGTCGATTGAAATCCATAGTTAAAACTCTCTAGCATTCTGATGCGGGGTTAGCGCATTAAGCTACAGCAATCTTAGCGCATTCCACTAAGATCTTTCACCATTCATCAAAGGCCTGTGACCCTACGCTACACTTTCTGGTACATGCAAAAGGCTTTGCTCCTTTGTTTACTGGCGGGTACGCAAACCTGCCGCATCAGCTACGCAGCTGACCAGATCCCCACCGCTGCCGGACCGGTGACCATCACCCCTTTCCAGCACGCAAGTTTCACCCTAACCGCCGGGGGCAAATCATCTATGTAGATCCTTCGCCGGCTGCCCTGTTCGCAGGCAAGCCGAAAGCCGATTGCATCCTAATCACAGACATTCACGCTGACCACATGGATGCCGGTGCAATAAATGAACTCTCCGGCCCAAACACAAAGGTGATTGCGCCGGCCGCCGTTGCCGAAACGATCACGAGCGCGCAGACCTTAGACAATGGCCAAACCACGCTCTGGAACGACTGGACGATAGAAGCGGTGCCGATGTATAACGAGAAGCGAGGCCCCACTCCCGGACAGCTGTTCCATACCAAAGGTCGAGGAAACGGATACGTCCTCACTTACGGCGGAAAGCGCTTCTACATTTCCGGAGACACCGAAGGCATCCCTGAGATGCGGAAATTGAAGAACATCGATGTCGCTTTCGTCTGCATGAACCTGCCTTATACAATGACGGTGGAAGAAGCGGCCGACGCCGTCAAAGCTTTTCATCCTAAGGTTGTCTATCCGTATCACTACCGTGGGCAGGATCCAGCAAAGTTTGCCCAGCTTCTGAGCGGCACCGGGATTGATGTTCGCGTGCGCGACTGGTACGCGAACCCTTAGCTTCTCCCTTCGAGCTTGGTAGTTCAGTGAACCTTTCTGCTTTACCCCGCCGTTCGCCCCGGCTCATCCTTGCTCTGGTGACAGCCGCGTTTACCGCTGCCCTGCTGCTGTATTCGCAGACGATGGCGTTTGTGTGGGATGAAGGCTTTCACTTGCTGGCAGCTCAGTTGATCGACGACGGCAGAACACCTTACATCGATTTCTGCTTTCCGCAGACACCGCTGAACGCTTACTGGAACGCGCTTTGGATGCACGTCTTCGGCCAGGGATGGCGGCCCACGCATGTGGCGGCGGCGCTTGAGATAGCAGGTGCTGTCTGGCTGATGGCAGACTTTATCCTGACCAGATTCCCCGTTCCTGCCTGGCAGCTCCCCTGTGCGCTGGCCACCTTGAGCCTTATCGGATTCAACGATATTCTGGTGACGTTCGGACCGATAGGACAGTCTTATGCGATAGCGTTATTCCTCACCGTAGCCGCATTTCGAGTGATGCTGGTGGCGGTGCGAAGACCTTCAGCAGCGTGGGCGTTTTTCGCTGGACTGTTAGGGAGCGCGGCTGCGGCCTCCACCTTACTGACCGCGCCGGTTGTCCCGATTCTTTTAGGCTGGCTGCTTCTTTATAACGTGATGGGAAAGCGCGGAACCAAGAGCGCTGCCTTCCTGGCCGGCTGCGTTTTCCCCTTTATCCCCGTGTTAATTCTGTTCGCCAAAGGCCCGGCTCAGACCCTGTTTAATGTTATGCAGTATCAGGCTATTTTCCGGCGGGTGAAATGGGCAGGCGCCACCAGCCACGATGTTGACGCACTTCTCGCGTGGCTCGATTCGGCCCCAGCCCTGATCCTCGGCGGTCTGGCCATTGCGGGATTGATCTTCCTTCGCAGGAACCAACCGTGGGATCGGCAAAGCCGGGGCGAGTTCTATTTGAGTGGTGCAATCGCAGCTGCACTGATCCTCTACATTGCTACCGCCCATCCCACCTTCCAGCGCTACTTTATCGTGGCGCTTCCTTTCTGTGGAGGACTGGCCGCCGTCGGCCTGTACGAAGTAGGATCCCGACTGGTCAGTCCGCTGCGGCCCGCCTGGCCTGCCGGAGTTGTTTGCGCGCTGATGCTCCTGTCGATCGCCAAGAGCATATTCGATGATCGCGAGTCTACCCGCTGGAGCCACTACGAGGAGATCGCAGCCAAGGTAAAGGAAGTCACTCGGCCCGGTGGGTTGATCTATGCCGACGAACAGGTCTACTTCCTTCTGCATCGCAAGCCGCCGCCTGCTATGGAGTTCTCTTACTCGCACAAGCTCGACCTGCCGCCCAAGCAGGAAGCTCTCTACCATGTCATTTCAGAATCGGAGCTCAATGAGCAGGTGAAGCAAGGCCGCTTCGCTACCGTGGAGAGCTGTAAGGACGAACGGATTGAGGATATGAAGCTGGCCGAGTTGTTTCCCAATCACCAGGACATCCGCGATTGCAGCGTCTTCTGGGGTCCAGTCAGGAAGGATGGCAAGCCGAAAGGAGAGGTCGCTTCCGAGTAGAAGGTTCGGGAGTGGGCCAGCACCGTTGTGGTGCAAAAAGAGGGTAAGCCGGTTTTATTGAGCCTTCTCGCGGGAGGTAGGACTAACTTTACGGTTGTTCAGCCCAAGTAGTCGCCAAGGAAGCAAGTGCCCGGGACGGCTTAGCGGCTTTCCCAGGGTTTTTTGTTCGGGCCGCGGGCTCTTCAAAGTCACTACAATTGGCCGTTCCCGCGTAAAATGCGGCGATCCGCTGCACGTCAACCGGACTAAATGGAATATCGGTGACCGCCGCGCGCTGCCAATCGCTTTTAGACCAGACAGCTTTCATTAGTCCATTCGTCTCATGATGATAGGAGTGCAGCAACACGTGCCCCAACTCGTGTGCGATCGAATATGCCAGCACGCGACCGAATGTCGGCCCTCCGGTTTTGCAGGCAAGGGCCGCCCGATCGGCGTATATCGTCACCTGAACACCTGCTCTTGCACAAGGTAATGAGAATCCGAGTGCCTGGGGGCTCATACCAGGCGGCGCGTGGCGCAGAATTTGTACCCGCAGAATGGATGGGATCGGCGCAGCCAGGCATTCGCGCGGAGTTCGGGCCGTGAAATCGGTGCCTATGCTGTCGAGTTCGGCAGGCGGGCCGGCGATCCATTTCGGTTGCAAACCCGAAGCTAACAGGATCGCTTCGACGATTCGCTCGCTGCGCTCCAGAGTTTTTGGGCCAATGCCTGCGACATCATAGACGGCAACCGTAAGCTGGGGGTGCGGTGGAGCCTGGCCCAGTGCTGCCGACAAAAGCAGAGAGAGGGAGAAGACAAGTTTCCAGGAGCCACTGCGCGCGACCTTCGCATACTTCATGCTTGCGAATTTGCCAGCAGCAAACGGCTGCCACCATGCCTGGGATGTTATTCGGCTGCAATCAGTTGGTTACTCCGCATGTGCTTTATTCAGCAGGGGATAGTAGCGCATGTAATTTGGTCGGAAGATTCCGAAGGGGGCAATTTTTGCTAGACTTGCTCATCAGCCATGCCTACCGGTTCAGGAGTCGTGCGGTTCGGACAGTACGAGTTGGACCAGAGACAAGGCTTGTTGATCAAAGAGGGGCGCAAAATCAAGCTCCAGGAGCAGCCGTTTCGGCTACTCTCCATTTTGCTAGAGCACGCCGGGGAGACGGTCACTCGGGAACAGCTTCGGCAAGCACTCTGGACCGCGGATACTTTCGTAGATTTCGACCGCGGACTCAATGCGGCGATGGCAAAGCTGCGCCAAGCCTTGGGCGACGCGGCCGACAACCCACGTTTCATCGAGACACAGGCCCGGCGAGGGTATCGATTCATTGCACCTGTTTTGTGCGAGCCGAAGACAGCACCTGAGCCGAAAGCTCAGCCTTTAGCTGCTCCCGCTACGACGCTTGCGCCGGAACTGCCATCGCAGCGGAAAACCCTTGCACTGATGCAGGGCAGGCGGGGACGCATTGCCATGGTAGCGATTGCCGTCGCGGCATTGGGTATTTTCGCTACAGCATTCCTTCTGAGCAGGACCGATACGAGCTTGCCGGCCAACCTCCACGTTGCGCCATTAACCTCCAACACCGGGTTGGAACTGCAGCCCTCCTTCTCGCCCGACGGCACACGGGTTGCCTATGCGTGGAGCATGCCGCCCCAGCAGCCGGCAATCTACGTGAAGCTGAACGGTCCGGGCGATGCGGTGAAGATCAGCAAAGATCTTGCGCGAGTCTTCAGTCCTGCGTGGTCGCCGGACGGACGTTGGATCGCCGCATTACAGGATTTGGGGCAAACAGGGGTAATCGTTCTCCTTCCTGCTTCGGGCGGCCAGCTCAAGCAGCTTGCTCGCGTGATAAAAGCGGATCCGACCTCGGCTGGATGCGTTGCCAGCACGTTTCCTTTCATCTGTGGCATTGCATCATTTGGGTCTATGCTGGCCTGGTCACGCGATGGGAAATACTTGTTTGCTTCGGCGCAAGCCGTTCCGAACGCGCCACCTGCGATCGTCCGTATATCGGCCGAAACTGGCGAACTGCAACCGATGACATCGCCGCCAAAAGGGTCTGGTGGCGATTTCGGTCCCGCTGTTTCGCCCGATGGACAGCAGTTGGCGTTTGCTCGCTTCACAAGTATTCGGACAGGCGATCTTTACGTCCTCCCGCTTTCGCACGAAAACTCCCGTGCCGGCCGAGATCCCAAACGGATCACAGTGGATGCCGCGGACATACACACTCCGGCATGGGCAGCAGGCAGTCGCGAGCTTATCTTCTCTTCGGATCGCACCGGCAGACGGGAGCTATGGCGGATCCCGGCCACAGGCGGAAAACCCGTTCGCCTGGTTGGAGCCGGTGAGGATGCTCTGGATGTTGCTGTTGCCCAAAACGGCCGGACTCTCATTTACAATCGCGGACACTACTCTGGAAGCCTCTGGAAAATTCCGCTTTCGAGGGGTAAAGGGGGCGAGCCCGTACGGGTGACGGCTACCACGGCACGAGACAAGTTTTCGCAATTTTCTCCTGACGGCAAACGCATCGTATTCCAGTCGGGGCGGTCCGGTGTCGATGAAATCTGGGTATGCGACGCAGACGGCACGAACGCAGTTCAATTGACCAATTTTGGGCGAGGTATATCCGGCAGTCCGCAATGGTCGCCTGACGGCCGTACCATTGCATTCGACAGCAATGTCGGGGGGAGCTTCGACATTTATATGATTCGGTCTGATGGGGGGTGGCCGGTGCAGATGACTAATGATCCATCGACCGACGCCATTCCGGGCTGGTCGCGGGACGGCGCATGGATCTACTTCACTTCCTGGCGGACGGGAAAAGCCGAAGTTCGCAAAGTGCGCGCAACCGGTCGCGCCGAAAAGCAGGTGACCACCGATGGAGGCGCCTTGGCAACTGAATCGGCCGATGGTAGGTCTCTGTATTTTGTTCGGCAGGACGACCATTCCGGAGATCTTTTCCGAATGTCGACCGACGGAGGTAACGCAACAAAGGTGTTGAGTTCTGTAGAAGGACGGCTATTTACCGTATTCTCAAAGGGCATTTACTTTGCAACCGGCTCCCCACAAGCGAAGCTTGACTATCTGGATTTTGCAACCGGTTCCATTCGCGCCATTGCAACCCTACCGGGCATTCCGCAGGCTGATGTTTCTTCTGACGAACGCTGGGCTCTGTATCCGCAGCCAACGATGTCCGACACAAATTTGATGGTGGTCGAGAACTTCCGCTGAAGCGCATGGCGGCCAATCGGAAGTATTTGTTCAGCATGAGTTTTACAAAGCAACAGCGCTATTGGGCAACACAGCAGCACGTGAGCCGAGGGCAAGCTAGTGCGTCATCGCGTAGACGATGTAATTCACCCCGAGACGCACTGCCAGCGCGGAGAACTTCTCCGGATAAGCAGGCTCGTCGGCCCACTCCCAGGCATCGCCGATATCTGAATTGTCAGAGATGGCCACCATCACGCGGCCTCGATCGTCATAGATGCCGCGCCAGTGAGCGACAAAACCATCGCTTTTATGCCCTTCTCCCAAGTGATCGGCGCCGACGATCTGATACCTGTCCTGCAGATCGTACACGGTGTGAAAGAGTGGGTCGCTGCTCGGAATCTCCACAATGGCGCGGTCCGGAAAAACCCGCTTCATGGACTCAGCAAAGACCTGCCACTCGACGGTGCCATGCACATCGTCGGCCATAAAGAAGCCGCCTCGCAGCAGGTAATCGCGTAAGCGCTGGGCCTGTTGATCGGTGATGCCCCATTCGCCAACCTGAACGGCATAGAGCCAGGGCCAGTTGTAAACGTCGGGGCCATCATCCAGGTTGACAACCTGCTCGACCGGGCGTACATTCACCCGGGTCAAGCGGCGCACAGCTTGGGAGAAGTGACGATCGGCACGCGGGAAATCCTGCGTCCAAAGTGAGGTGCCGGCTTGCCATTCGGGATTGTCGCGGCCTTCGTAACCGTTATTCCAACCGGGCGGAAAAGCTAAGCGAGCGAAGGCCCACTCGGTCCGTTGATCGTAATCGGGCGGCAAGCGAATGGACCCGACACGGTACTCGATGCCCGGGACTTCGCGGAAGGGTTTGGGAAGCGTGCGGTCAAGCGCATACGCGCTGCAGAGGCACGAAACAGCGGCGATCGTCAAGGAAAGAGCAGTCCGCCGATTCATCCGCACAGCCTTAGTCCGGAGGATAGCATCGGGGAGGCGACGCTTGCATTTTGCTTACCGGCTGATTAGAACGCGCTACACCTATCGACCTGCCCCCAAACTTCGCACAGAAGTATCGGTGAAAGTAACATGATTGACCTGCTACCAAAATTCGTACCGATCGATGTTAGAGTCTCGAGCGGTCACCGATCCGGCGGGCCTGAAAGTCACTCCAAAGACTCACGAGAGGGTCTGAGCTCTGCGCGAGGCGTAGAAGCGGTTTGCCCTGATTGTCGATCCTTTCCGGCAAGCAGGAGCGCGCTGCCCGGTTACCGCGAGAAAGATCCGCGAAGGGCTGCTGGCGTCCGATCGTCGAGCGCACGGTGCGGGCGTGCTTGGTTGTAGTGCTGGCGTCAGAGCGCCAGCTTTTTGGCGTGCGTCGGCCAAAGAAACAAGCCACTCCACGTTGAGACACTCGTCGCCGAGTCGGCCATTGAAGCTTTCCATAAACCCGTTCTCGGCGGGAGGACCCGGGCCGGATGAAGCATAGTTGCACGCCGGATTCAATGGCCAAAGTTCCATCGCATGTCCGGCATTACTCGCTTCCGTTCCAGAGTCAGACTGCGCGGCCGAGCGCCGCGCTCGGCGATCGCCCGGGTGAGTGCGGCTACGACTTTGGGGCCATTCATGGTGCGATCCACTTCCAGGCAGATGCATTCTCGAGTGAACTGATCGACGAGCGTGAGCACACCAATCGGCCGCCCATCCACCAGCTTGTCGCTGACCAAATTCGCCGACCAGCAATCATCCGGCTTAACAGCTTGGCTCGGCACGCCCTGCCGACGCGCAATTTTCTTGCGCTCCACACTGCGCACCTTGAGGTTCTCTTCCTCGTATAACCGGTACACGCGTTTGGCATTTACCTTCCCACCTTCACGCCGGAGCAAGACGGTGAGCCGTCGGTAGCTAGCGTACATGCGGGGACTCAGGCCTTAGCAGCGCAATAAAATGAAATTGTTGAGGATTAGTACAGCCACCCGGATCAGGGTTTCCCGTTTGCAAATCCCGGAACATTCGGCGTCCACTGCCGTGAAACAAATTCGCGCAGCAGATTGACCACCGCTCCACTCCCCGTAATGATCAACCCATTCCGAAAAGTGAGACCGGCTTGCCGGTCGCTGGGAGACCGATAGAGGTTCGAGATCCCCGCCGCCGTGAAACTGCCAAATACGTGGGAGTAGTTCGGTTCTAATCGCCCGTTATCCCCTCTGCAAATAACTGTCGATACCAAAGCGTACAGCAGCCGCGTGCGCACTGTTCCCGAGCCTCGGTAATAATATCGCGGGTCCTGGTGCAGGAGCGTCGGAAACACTGCACTGCCCAACATTCTCGCCGACACAGTATCAGCATAGGCCGCTCCGAACCGTTTCGCATAGCCGGCGGCGCCCTGGCCGTACCCGGGAAACGTCTTGTGACTCTGTTCCACGCCGGCGATGCCACCCACCACCAGAAAAGCGACCGGATCTACCACTGTCCGTACCGCCATGTCAAACTTCTGCTTTGGCCTAATCGGGGCTGCATTCCAGATATAGCTTGTAAAGTAATTCGGCAGCAGCCCTACGATGCGCTGCTTCTCCTCTTGCTTCACCTGCTCCTGCGCGACTTCGCTCAAGGTCGCGGTCACATCAACGGTGGTATTTTTAGGGGCAACACGAAGAGCGACCGCAGGCAGTTCGCGTCTTTCACCCGCCCCAACTACCACGGCCTCCGCAGCGAACGGTTCGAAACCAGCCGCATAGATACTCATCCCGTAAGACCCAGGCGCCAGGCCGGCGCACGTAAAAGCACCCTTATCGTCTGCCGTTACCTCGCTTATCACAGCGCGGTCATGCCCCACCAGCGCTACTTGCGCGCCTGCGATTGCGGACCCTCGGGTATCTTGAACGGTGCCTGAAATGCTGCCTGGCAGTTGGTGACTTGTGCCGCTTCCCGGCGCAGACTGGCCCGAGTCCCCGGAACGGGAAATAGCTTGGACACTTGAGCCATCGGGGGAGCCATACAGCAACCGATAAGCGCTGAAACAGGGCAGCCCGCTCACCAGCAGAACCGCCACCAGGCGGACTGGAACAGGCTTCCTCTTGGGAAGGCTTAAGGCAGAACCGATTGAAAGAGTTCTTTCCTGCATGACTGTCTGAAGCTCAATGGTAAGCCTCTCGGAGGCAAGCGCATGGGGGCAACTCTCGACGGCGGGAGAAAATGAAAAGAGGCGCACGACGGTAGCAACCGCTCAGCCCGCAAATCAGACCGGCATCGGTTCCGGTGCGTGCAACTCCTGCAGACTCCACACTCGAATCGGGTCGCGCCTTCGTGACACAATAGCCTCAGCCGCAGCTCTGGCACCGCTCATTGTCGTGATGCAAGCCACTCGATAGGTCACAGCGTTTCGTCGAATGATCTGCTCATCAGGAAACGAGTGGCTGCCCGTGGTGGTGTAAATCACCAGGTTCAGCTTGCCTGCTTTCAACCAGTCCACCGCATTCGGCCGACCCTCATTCACCTTGAACACGGTCTTGCAGGGAATGCCCGCCGCTCTCAACACGGCAGCTGTCCCACGGGTGGCAAAGATCTCAAATCCAAATTCAAGAAAGCGCGCCGTTACCGCTACTGCCGCGGGCTTGTCACGATCGTTCACGCTGATGAACAACGCCCCATGATCAGGGATTGGAGTTCCGGCCGCCAGTTGCGCCTTCCCGAACGCTTCGCCAAAGCTTTCGCCCACACCCATCACTTCGCCCGTGGACCGCATCTCCGGCCCCAGCGCCGGATCCACTCCCGGAAATTTCGCAAACGGGAACACCGGGCTCTTCACAAAGTAGCTGGGAACATGCAGCACGCCGCTTGTCACCCCTTGCGTCAGATGCGCCAACTCCGGCAGCTTCTTACCCAGCATCAGGCCCACCGCAATTTTGGGCAGAGGCACCCCTGTAGCCTTGCTGACGAAGGGCACGGTGCGCGAAGCTCGCGGGTTCACTTCCAGCACGTAAACGTCCTTGCCTTTCAGCGCGTACTGCACATTCATCAGGCCGATTACGTTCAGCGCTCGCGCCAGGTTGGCCGTATACTCCTCAATAGTCGCCAGCGTGGCTGCGTCCAGCGAGATGGGCGGCAGCACACAGGAGCTGTCTCCCGAATGCACCCCGGCTTCTTCAATATGCTCCATGATGCCCGCAATCAGCACGTTCTCGCCGTCGCAGAGGGCATCCACGTCAACCTCGGTTGCGTCTTCCAGAAAGCGGTCAATCAACACCGGCCGCTTCACCGAAAAGCCGACCGCCTCCTGCATGTAGCGCCGCACAGTTTCTTCGCTATAGGCGATCACCATCGCGCGGCCACCCAGCACATACGAAGGCCGCACCAGCACCGGAAAGCCGAGCCGCTGCGCCACGGCAATGGCTTCCTCTACACTCGTGGCCGCGCCATTCGGAGGCGAGGGGATGCCTAGCTGCTCCAACAAAGCCCCGAAGCGCTTACGGTCTTCTGCCAGATCGATATTGCTTGGGTCCGTGCCGATGATAGGCAATCCTAATGCCTGTAGCGGCAGCGCCAGGTTCAGCGGCGTCTGCCCTCCAAACTGCACAATCAAGCCATCCGGGTTCTCAACATCGGCGATGTTTAAAACCTCTTCCTGCGTCAAAGGTTCAAAGTACAACCGATCACTGGTGTCGTAGTCGGTCGAAACCGTCTCCGGATTGCAGTTGACCATGATCGACTCGTAGCCGAATTCCTGCAGTGCAAACGAGGCGTGGCAGCAGCAGTAGTCGAACTCAATGCCCTGCCCAATCCGGTTGGGACCGCTACCGAGAATCATCACTTTCTTACGCTCGGTCGGCGCCGCTTCGTCCTCCGATTCGTAGCTCGAATACATGTACGGAGTGAAGCTTTCAAATTCCGCTGCGCATGTATCCACTCGATTGAAGACCGCATGGACACCCAGCTTCTTCCGTGCTTCCCGCACGCGCAAAGAATCCCCTCCGAGGCGCAAGCTGATCTGCGTGTCGCCGAGCCCATCCCGCTTCAGCTTCCGAAACTCGCGTGCCGTGATGCTCCCGAGTGCGCGGCCCTCCAGCCCCCGCTCCTCTTCCACCATCTCCCACACCTGCTGTAGAAACCAACGGTCCACCGACGTCATCTCGTGCACACGCTCAACGTCGTACCCGTTCTCAAAGGCGAACCGAATGTAGTCAAGCCGCTCCGGATTCGGTGTGATGAGCCGCTGCGGAATCAGCTCCTTAAGCAGTGATTTATTTCCCGCCGCCTTGCCCGTCTCCAGGCTGCGCAGGCCCTTGCCCAACGCCTGCTTGAACGTGCGCCCAATCGCCATGGCCTCGCCCACCGACTTCATCTGTGTCCCCAGTACCGGCTCGGCGCCCGGAAACTTCTCGAACTGCCAGCGAGGAATCTTCACCACAACGTAATCAATCGTCGGCTCGAAGCAGGCGGGCGTCGCGCGGGTAATGTCGTTGTTGATCTCATCCAGCCGGTAGCCGACGGCCAGCTTGGCGGCAATCTTAGCAATGGGAAATCCCGTTGCTTTGGAAGCCAGCGCCGAGCTCCGCGATACGCGCGGATTCATCTCCACAATCACCATGCGCCCATCTTCGGGATTGATGGCGAACTGCACGTTCGAGCCGCCCGTATCCACGCCAATTTCATTCAAGCAACGCAGCGCCGCATCCCGCATCACCTGGTATTCGCGATCGGTCAGCGTCTGCGCGGGCGCAACCGTTATCGAATCTCCGGTGTGCACGCCCATCGGGTCGAAGTTCTCAATCGAGCAAACGATAATCCCGTTGCCGGCTGAGTCGCGCATCACCTCCAGCTCAAACTCTTTCCAACCTAGAACGCTCTCTTCCACCAGCACTTCATGCACCGGCGACAAGTCCAGGCCGCGCTCTAAAATCTCGACCAACTCTTCCCGGTTGTACGCAATGCCGCCACCTGTTCCGCCCATCGTGAAGCTGGCCCGCAAAATGAGCGGATAGCCCAGGCGCTCTGCTAATCCCAACCCATCTTCCACGTTGTTCACCAGCTGCGATTGCGTCATGTCCAAGCCGATCTTCCGCATCGCATCTTTGAAAAGCAGCCGGTCTTCGGCCTTCTTAATGGCGTCGATCTTGGCCCCGATTAATTCAACGCCATACTCCTCCAGCACGCCTGCCTCGGCCAGCTCGATGGCAAGGTTCAATGCTGTCTGGCCACCCACGGTTGAGAGCAGCGCTTGCGGTCGCTCACGCCGGATCACCTCCGTCGCATAGAGCAAACTCAAAGGCTCTACATACGTTCGATCCGCCAGCTCCGGATCCGTCATGATGGTGGCCGGATTCGAATTGATCAGCACCACCTCATAGCCTTCCTGCCGCAGCGCCTTACACGCTTGTGTGCCCGAATAATCGAACTCACACGCCTGCCCGATAACGATCGGACCGGAGCCGATAATCATGACGCGTTTGATATCAGTGCGCTTGGGCATTAACGCTTGCCACCCTTCATCAACGCCGCAAACTCCCCAAAGAGGTAGTGCGAATCGTGCGGGCCAGGCGCTGCCTCCGGATGATACTGCACGCAAAACACCGGCTCGCTTCGGTGCCGCAGCCCTTCCACCGTTCCGTCATTCAGGTTCAGGTGTGTGATCTCGATGTCGGCATCGCGCAGTGAATCCGGGTCAACACAAAACCCGTGGTTCTGACTGGTGATCTCCACCCGCTGCGTCTTTTTGTTAAGAACCGGATGGTTCGCGCCGTGGTGTCCGAACTTCAGCTTGTAAGTCTTTCCGCCAAGCGCCAGACCGAGGATCTGATGTCCCAGGCAGATGCCGAACACCGGCACTTTGCCGATCAGCTTTTTTACTTCCCCTGCCTGACGCCGAAGCGGCTCCGGATCGCCTGGGCCATTGGAGAGAAACACACCGTCCGGCTTTAGCGCCAGCACATCCTCACTGCTGGTGGCGGCCGGCACAACCGTTACCCGTGAGCCAATCTCCACCAGATGCCGTAGAATGTTGCGCTTGATCCCGTAGTCGTATGCCACCACGTGCTGCCCGGGCGGATCGCCGGCAACACTCACGAACCGGTCGGAAACCGACACCGGGTCCACACCCGAATTCCAATCGTATTGTTGCGGCGTCGATACCCGATCCACCAGATTCTGCCCGGCCATGGAAGGCGCCTGCCGTGCCACCTTCACCAGTTCCTCTATGTTCTGGGAGCCAGTCGCGATCACGCCCCGCAGTGCGCCTTTATTGCGCAACAAACGCACCAGCCTGCGGGTGTCTATATCGGCGACTACCGGGATCCCATGCTTGCCGAGAAAGTCCTCCGCCTTGTCATCCGATCGCCAGTTACTCGCCACGGGCGAGATTTCGCGCACTACCAACCCTTCGATGTAGGGAGAAGCCGACTCCGAATCCAACCCGTTCGATCCGTAGTTGCCGATCTGCGGATTCGTCAGAACGACAATCTGCCCAAGATACGAAGGATCGGTGAAGATCTCCTGGTAGCCGGTGATGGCTGTGTTAAAAACAACCTCGCCGACCCGTTGCGTGCGCGCACCAAAGCTCGTTCCCTCGAAAACGGTGCCGTCTTCCAGGGCCAGAACTGCTGTTTCCAACCATGTGCTCCTAGGTGGGTGATGCTGCAGGGAACCGCAGCGACCGGAGAGCCGATCAACTCATTTAATCACAAGGGTGGCCCGCTTCTGCGCCAGGAATCGTGCTCAACGGCCTGATCGCTTTTCGGATAAGTTTTGAGTAACCTCTACGAGGGTGAGCCTTTTGTCAAGATCATGAATGGCCTCAGAGAATTATCCAGCTTCGTTTCGATGCGGCTTAGGCGCTCGTCCACCTTGTCTATCCGCTTGTCAAGACCATCTATCCGATTCTCGATGGCAATCAGGTAGCGTCCATTCTGCCGAGAAGCGCCGGCAATGGCCAGCATCAGCGGTATCGAGCCAAGCACGACCTGAACGGCCGGGTAGCCGACAACTTGGGATAGCGGCTCCATTGCTCATCATTACAGGCCAAGGACGCCTTTCTGAGCCAGCACCGGGGCAGCGGGCTACCTGGTCTCCCATACACTGAGAAGCAATGCGCTTTCTGCTGGGAGTGGTGATTGGACTCTGTCTTCTGCCCCTGTTTGGGCTGCTGTACTTCCGCTTTGGCTACGCGCCGGTGGCGACCGCAGCATCGCCCATGCCGTTCGAAAAGCAACTGGCGCACATCGCGCTGCACGCCCGAATCGAAAAGGAAGCCCCCAAGTCAGTGCCGATCGAGCCAAGTGATGAAAATTATCTGGCCGGCGTCCATCTTTACCGGGCAAACTGCGCCATCTGTCACGGCCTTCCTGGACAAGCAGCCGAGCCCACGGCGAAAGGCATGTTCCCGCGTCCCCCTCAACTGTTCAAAGGCGTCGGGGTAACGGATGACCCCGCCGGCGAAACCTACTGGAAGGTCGCCAACGGAATCAGACTGACCGGAATGCCCGCCTATACCGGCGCCATGAGCCAGACCGAGTTGTGGCAGGTTAGCTTGCTTTTGGCACATGCGGATAAGCTGCCTGACTCGGCACGAACACTCTTGCAACAACCGCTCGCCATCAAGTAGCTTCGTGCCGGCAAGGGATGATAGCTTATCCTAGCGTCGGCCGCCGCCGCCACCGCGAGAACCACCGCTACTGTGAAATCCGCCCCCACCGCTAAAGCCGCGTGAGCCGCCGGAAAAGTGAGCTGCGCCGGAAAAGCCACGTCCTCCTCCATAGCTGCCCCGAATGGCAAATGAGCCTGAGCGATATCCGTTGGAGCTGCCCCGATACCCATTGCTGTAACCGTAACCGCCCCGGTACCCATTGCTGTAACCGTAGCCGCCACGATACCCATTCCCGTAGCCGCCGCCCCGGTAACCGCCATATCCGCCGTACCCACTGCGGTATCCGTAGCCGCCTCCGTAGCCATAGCCGCCATATCCATAGCCCCCGAAGAAGGGAAAGCCAAACCCGGCGTAGAACGAAACGTAGGGGTAACCGCCATATCCGCCGTACCCAGCTCCGTAGGCATAAGGGTCGTAACCATACCCGTACGCATACGGATCATAGCCATAAGCATTCGGAGACCCGCAGGCATAGGGATCACTGTATGGTCCAGCGCAAGCGTTGCCGCCGGCGTACGGATACGCGGGCGCCGCCCACCCCCCTCCATAGCCCATACCCTGCGCGGCCGCCGGACTCGGAACTCCCAGCAACAACCCCGCTACAACGCACCCAGCCGCAACCCCAAACCTTCTCAGCATTTTCAACCCTCCGTCTGTTCTCCCCTGCTACCCGATGATTAGATGGCGGCGACAGCCGAATAGTTCCTCCTCCACTGTTGCGACTACGAGCGCTCCCCTACCCGTACCGGGCAAACTAGGGGGCAGTCACGAGCCCCGTTGATCCCCCAAGTGTTTCGCTCTTCAACCACTTACACGTACTTGCCCGTACTGGCAAACCCCCCGGGTGCCTAGGGTGGTGCGCAGTATGACCATTTCACAACGCATCGGATCAGTGGCGGGTACCCTCACCCTGATCGCAGGAATCCTCTGCACGACCGGCTGCCACAATCAACCGGTTCATCCCAACCAGATCAATGTTTTCGACGGTGCGACCTACGACTCTCTGACGCTTGCTCACGGGGTTCTCACGTCGCTACGCGCCTCCATCCCGCAAGGCTACCCTCGCTACCGGCCAGCCTTCAACGACTCCGTCAAGGCCTACAACGACGCACTCACCGCCTATACGTTCTATCGCGAAACTCAGAACGAGGGAGGCCTTGCGCCCAGCCTGAGCAACCTGACAGCGGCCATAGTGCTGCTGGAGACCGCTCTGCAATCCGAGCTTCATGTTCCACCCGGCCAAACCGCAGCGGTTCGCACAAACGCGCTGCACATTCGACAGCGCGCCGCTCGCGCCAACATCAGCGTCTCTGACGTCCTGGCTGAGCTGCAGATCGCGGCCGCCATCGCGCAAACCATTCCCGCTGCCGCACCGTACTATCCGCTCGCCCGTACCATCATCGATGCCACGACTTTTGCCTTGAACGCCGAAGAAGCCGAAGCGGGCAAGCCGATCGATCTGCTGACTATTCCGGCGCTGGTACCCATCGTCTAACCACAGAAATTGTCGGCGGTGGTCACCCTTTTCCCGAATAGGTTCAAATAAGGGTAGTTGGATGTTGACTCAAGCTACTCACTGGATGGAAATTGCGGGAACCGCCGTCGACGCTCTGTTGCTGCTGCGCGTGCTGCTGCTGCGGCTCAATCGTGTTTATCTTTTCATCACTCTGGCCTGCGTCCTGTCCCTGCTCTTTGACGTTGCCAGCCTGCTGCTGCACGGAGATTCCCCAGCCGAGAGCCGTGTCTTTCTCTACTCCCGCTTCATCTACGCCATCGTCTTTCCCCTGGTCGCCTGGGACGTTTTCGAAGAGATCGACCTCCACATTGGAAAGCTTCGACGCTTCGCCGCTGGCCGCCTGATCTCGGGCGTTTTTTTTGCCGTGATCTTCGGTCTTGTCATGGGCGCCATGGTCGACAGCAGCGACGCCGCCAACGCCCCAGCCTCACCCATGGTCATCACCATGGCCCTGGTGCTGTGGGCGGGCGCTTCCACCGCCTCCCTTGCCTTCCTCATCACCATTCACCGTGTGCTCCGCGCCCAGCCGCTGGAGCGCCCCAACAATACGGTTGTGTGGATGTACTTCTATGAGCTTTCCTTTGCTGCCGAGGCCCTTTACTGCTTCTTTACCGTGCTGGCGCCGCTCATCCAACCGGCTTGGATTGCCGAAGCGATCTCCATTGTGTTTATCGGCTTTGAAATTGCTATCACCGGCTGGTGCATCTTCCGATTAAAGGCAGTACCCACCGGCCTGTCCTCGGCCCCGGAAAACGCCCACACCAGTTAGCGCGTACTTACGGGAGCCTTACGGCTTCTGACTGCCGAATTTCTCCATCGTCGCGATAGCGGAGGAATAGTCGTCGTCGGCGTGCCTCCCTGCTGCCAGCGCGTACAGCTGCGAAGCTGCCGCCATGCTGGCCATCGGCACGCCTTGTTGGCTGGAGTGCGTGAGGAGAAGGCCCAAATCCTTCACCAAAAGTCTGGTCGGAAACTGAGAGGAATAAGACTTTGCCTTCGCCGTGTCTAATTTCGGACGGTCGTGTTCGGAGATCAACGTCAGACCTTTGAGCGTGTCAAAGAGAAAGTCACGGTCCAGACCAGCTGACACTCCGTAAGCGATGCCCTCGGCGAGGCCCGCGACGCTGAGCGCCATGATGCCGTTCACAATGTATTTCAGCACCAGGGCTTGGCCGACCGGACCGACGTGAATTGTCTTTTGGCCGATGGCGTCCAACAGCGGCGCAGCGTAAGCAATGTCAGCCGCCTCCCCGCCCGCCAGTACCACCAGCTTGCCTTCCTTCGCTTGCGGCGTGCTTCCCGAAACCGGGACTTCAACGAAGCGCACTCCTCGCTTCCTGGCCGCTCCCGCAAGCTTCTGGGACGCCTCCACTGAAACCGTGCTTGTGTTCAGAAGCAGAAGGCCCTCACGCGCACCCTCCAGAACGCCCTTCGGTCCCTCCGTCGATTGCTCGAGGGCGCTATCGGCCGGCACCGAAACGATGACGGCGTCCACCTCCCGGGCTAGCGCTGCGGCGTCGGGAAACAGCTTGATGCCGTCAAGTTCCGGCCCGTGCTGCGCTGGATCGAACGCCACGACAGCGAAGCCTGCGTCAGTCAAACACTTCGCCATCAGCTTGGCCATTGCTCCCAATCCAACAAAGCCGACTCTCTTTAGTTGTGCCAACGCGGAAATCCTTTTTTTACTGTGATGGAGCGCGGAATGTGCTCAGCAGTGTGATGACTGTTGATGGCGCAGGTTGCGGCAAATGGTCCAGCGTGACTGGTAAAAGTACTAAAACTCGGTCGAAGCTGTTGGGTAGCCCGGCGGCGTTTATTGAAAGAAGCTTTTCATCAGTGAACCGACGACCAGGTTCCACCCGTCTACCAGCACGAACAGCAGGATCTTGAACGGGGCCGACACCATGGCCGGGGGCAGCTGCATCATGCCGATGGAAAGCGTGATGGAGGCCACCACAATATCAATCACCAGAAACGGCAGGAACAGCACTGCGCCGATCTGAAAGCCCGCCTTCAACTCCGAAAGGATGTAGGCGGGAATCAGCACGCGCAAGTTCAGCTCGCCGGCGTTATGCGGCAGCGGCTGCTTGGAGATCTCCACAAACAGGTGTATGTCCCGCTCCCTGGCGAAGCGGAGCAGAAACTTACGGAGCGGCGCCGACGCATTGTCCATCGCCTGCTCGGTGGTAATCTTGCCGTCTTCCAGCGGCTGCCACGCGGTTGAGTATACTTCCGAAAACATGGGCTGCACCACCAGGAGGGACAGGAACAGCGCCAGCCCCAGCAAGACCTGGTTGGACGGCGCAGACTGCGTCCCCAGTGCCTGCCGCAGGAAGTGCAGCACGACGGTGATGCGCAGAAATGGCGTCACGCACATGAACGCGGCCGGCAGCATGGTCAGCAGCGTCAGCCCGAGTGCAATCTGCATCGGCGCGCTGAGCGTAACCCCGTGTGCGCCGCCGGCCGCTGTCACCCCCAGCGACGAGAGGGTGGAGGAGGAAGCCGAAGTGGCGGGAGCGGCCGCCGCTAAGGCCACCGTTCCTGCCGCGAGCGCTACGAGCCGGAGAAAATTCACTGCTCTTCCCCCGCGTCCCAACCCGCATACGAGGCCGGGAAAGAATCGATCTCCCGGCAGCTGGACGGCGAGACTCCAATGAGTATCACTCTGTCCTGGATACGAACCAGGTGCAGCGAGTGATGCGTTGTGAGAGGAACACGTTCAATCACTTGCATGAGTCGCTCCCGGCCCAGTCTCTTGCCAAGGGCAAAGTTCACCGTAGCCAGACCCTTGCGGCGAAGAACCCACAACGCCCCTACCAGCAGCAGAAGCACAAACAAGATAGCGGTCGTCTGGCCAATCATCTGCCTGGCCAATCATGGAAAGAGTGACACATCCTGAGAGTTAGCCCGGGAGGACGAACCTCTCAGACAATTCCTTGGGGGGGTTCCATTGGGAGCTCGATTGGCCAGGCAATTTCGACGCAAACACATTACCCTTTCCCCAGACGAAACAAGCGCCTAGTACTCCCATGGGAGCCCCGAATAGCCAAAGCAGCCACGGGGAGATAAGCTGAAAGCTGCCATGTCAGCCCGCGTCATCAGCATGCGCGACTACCTCCCGAAGCAGGGACAGTACTCGCTGCTGCTGTCCGAACTGCCCGGACGCGGCCTGGAGACCATCGGCGTCCTCCTGCGCGATCCGGTGAGCGATGCGCTCTATGTCCGGCTCCGGCGCGATTGGGCCCGCCTGGCCGGCGCAGAAGACGTAGAGGTTCTGGCCGAACTGGAAGACGATCTGCACTCCCTAGGGCAGGAGGAGGGGGCAGCGGCTGTGCTCGAACGGCTCGAATCGGATGCTTCCAATTCACTGCGCGTCACCGATCGCGAGGCCGTGGCCGTCCGCGATTTCGACAAGAAGCTGAGCGAACTCTACCGGGAGCACGTGCCCGCGAACGTCCTGCAGTTCCGGACGCACCTGCCCCGCTACTCCCTGGCGGTGGCTGCCGGCCCGTTCTTGACCAATCCGGAAGAGGTCAGCGCGGAGGAGTGGCTTGAGACGCCGCCCGATCTGGCCCTGGATGACGACATGTTTGTGGCTGAGATCCGCGGCCATTCCATGGAGCCACGCATCCCGGACGGGAGCCTGTGCGTCTTTCGTCGGAATGTTGTCGGCTCGCGCAACAACCGCCTTGTTCTGGTTCGCAATTCCGCCCTGGCCGACGACAACCAGTACACAGTGAAGCGCTACAAGAGCGAAAAACGGATGGCCGAAGACGGCTTTGCCCAAACTCGCATTCGCCTGGAAAGCCTGAACCCGGCCTACCCTTCGTGGGATCTGGACGAAGAAGAAGACAAGTACCAGGTGGTAGCCGAGTTTGTTCGCGTGCTTGACTGAGCCCGGTGGCATCGGTCGCCCGCGTTGTTTTCAATGCCGACTCGATCACGCCCTCCGTGCCGGGTTCCGCGCCGCCCCTTACTCTTTGCGCTTCCGCTTGCGGCGAACTCCCTCCCCGGCCAACGCAAATTGCAGTTTGCGTTCTACCGTATCGGCCCGGTCCAGCCTCACGCGGACCGCATCCCCAATCGCAAAGACCCGGCGGCTTCGTTCGCCAATGATCTGCCGCCCATTCTCGTGGTACGTGTAGCGGTCATCTCCCAACGTTTCCAGCGGCACCAGACCCTCCACGAACAGATCGCTGAGTTCCACAAAGAAGCCGAACTTCGCGGTGCTGATGATAAGCGCCTCGAACTCATCGCCCACCCGATCCTGCATAAACTTGACCTTCTTCCACTCCACCAGCTCGCGCTCGGCTTCGGCAGCCCGGCGTTCGGTGAAACTGGTGTCACTGCCCAGCTCATGCAATTGCCCCTCGTCCAGGGGCGGGCGGCCCCCGTCGATCATCTGCGATAGCACGCGGTGCACCACCAGGTCCGGGTAGCGCCTGATTGGCGACGTGAAGTGGGTATACGATGGAGCGGCAAGCGCAAAGTGTCCCTCGTTCTTGTTGCTGTACCGCGCTTGCTTGAGCGACCGCAGCATCAGATAGCTCAGGATGCGCTCCTCCGGTTTACCGGCGATCTTTCCAATCAGCCGCTGGTAGTTGCGCGACGACAGATCGAAGTTGTCCTGGGGCAGCATAATGTCGCGCCGCGACTTGCGTCCGTCCCGGTGCTTGTGGGTGACCGGAAACTTCTTGGCCGGAATGGAGCCGACACCCAGTGAGTAGCCGAAGTGAGCGGCAATCTGCTCGAAGTCCAGCACGCGCTTGCCCTCCGGCTTCTCATGGATGCGGTACAGAGAAGGCACCCCCGCCGTCTCAATGTGACTCGCCACCGCCTCGTTTGCCGCGAGCATGAACTCTTCAATAATCCGGTGCGCCATGTTGCGGTCCCCGCGCGTCACACCGGTCATCTGGCCCGAGAGATCCAGCACAATGTTGCTCTCCGGCATGTCGAAATCGATGGAGCCGCGTTTGGTGCGCTTGCGGTTCAGGATCAACGCCAGCTCGCGCATGAGTTCAAAGCGTCCGAGCAGCCGGCTGTAGCGCTCGCGCAGCGCCGCATCTCCTTCCAGCACCCGATGCACGTTGCTGTACGTCATGCGCTCCATGCTGCGGATCACCCCCCGCGTGAACTCCTGCCCCACCACTTCGCCCTGCCCGTCCAGCTCAAGGAGCGCCGACAGGACCAGTCGGTCTTCCCCCGGGCGCAGCGAACAGATATCGGTCGACAGCTCGACCGGCAGCATCGGCACCGCCCGATCCGGGAAGTAAACGCTCGTGCCTCGCAGCACCCCTTCGGTATCGATGGGCGAACCGGGCCGAACGTAGTGGCTCACATCGGCAATGTGAACCTGTAGGGCAAAGTGCCCATTGTCGAGCCGCTCCACCCAGACCGCATCGTCGAAGTCACGCGCCGTCTCGCCATCGATGGTGACAATGTCGTAAGACCGGAAGTCGCGCCGCCGGGCGTACTCTTCGGCCGGTATCTCTCCAGAGATGCTTCTCGCCTGCTCGATCACCGGCTCCGGAAAGTGATGCGGCAGGTGGTGCTTGCGAATGATGATCTCAACGTCAACCCCAAAGTCATCCGGTCGGCCGAGCACTTCGATCACGCGCCCCACTGCCCCCTCGCCGTCTTCCGGAAACTCGAGCAGTTCGCAGTTGACGATCATTCCGTCGAGATCTTCGGCCGACTTCACCTCGCGTCGTTCCACCCCGACCCGGTCGCCCCGGCTGTTCGCCGCCGGGATCTCACAGCTTTCAGGAATGGCAATCCACCCCTGCACCCGCTCGTCGGAGGGAACCACGAAGTTGCCGCGTTTCCGAATGCGGAACTCGCCGACTACGGTCGCGTGCGCGCGTCGCAGGATGCGGATGATAACGCCTTCGCTCCTACCCTCGGCGCTGCGCCGGGTCACCTGCACCAGTGCGCGATCCCCGTGCATGCCCTTGCCGGCCTCGTTCGGCGGCAGAAAGATGTCACCGGTGGAAGGCTCGCCCGGCGCCAGGTCGGGAAGCAGAAAGCCGAATCCGTCACGATGAATCGACAGCCGTCCGGCCAGATACTCCGTGCCGGCGCCGGTCGCAATGAAGTGCCCGGACCGCAGTTCCACCAGCAGTCCCTTGTCGGCCAGGCCATCGAGAACTTTTTCCAAAGTGTCGCGACTCTCGCCGGTTAACCCCAGCTCTTTGACCAGCTGCTTATAGGTGGCCCTGGCATGCGGCAACGCGCGAATGTGCTCCAGCAGCGTTCGGTCGTTCAGGTGCTCGCGGGCGCCGGACTTCGGCTTGAGCAATTTTGACTTTTGGGGCAATTAGATCACTTGATTGCGAAGATAAGCTTTAAATACTGCAACACCTGGTCCGCAACCTCGGGATCGGCAGCCTCTGCAAGCTTAGCCTTTCGAGCTCTCCAATCCAGCGACTTAACGTGGTCTGATAGAACAACGCCGGAAAGCGTGCTTGCCCTCTGCAAAGGAACCTCAAAAGGGTGCCCTTTCACTTGACTTGTTACCGGACACACAATGGCAAGTCCGCTTTTATTGAACACTTGCTTCGATAAAACGAGAGCGGGCCGGTGACCTGCCTGTTCGTGCCCTGCTTGCGGGTCGCATTCAAGCCAGATTACCTCTCCCTGCTGGGGTATCCAGCCTCGACTCACCAGACTTCCTTACCCCGCGGAGGGCTCCACGACAACTCACCATGCCGATTGGCCGGCGTGATACGTGAGACCAGGTCTTCCAATGTGGCAGGGCTATGCGCCAGGCGCATCCGAATGACGCCAGGAGCCTCCGCTTCCACCAGAACCTCATCTCCTTCTTCGATTTGAGCTTCTTTCAATACTTGTTTCGGAATACGAACTCCCGTGGAGTTGCCCCACTTGGCAACGGCACTTGCCCCTGACCCGATCATTTTGCGATCACTCCTTCTGCCATCAAGTATATCCAAAAGTATATCCTGCCTCTACCAGCACTTTAGAAGCCCGGGGACGGAGAGAAGAAGGCGAGATGCATCTGGAGTGTAGAAGATCGATTGTGGGCTCTTACACTTACCGGCAGGAAGTAAATCCGCATTCTCCGTGAATGGACTTCGATAGCTCACTTCCCTTATCCGACCGCACAAGATTCACCTGACTCGCAAGTTTGTCCAGCCTTAGCGGAAAAGGCTTCATCGGACCATAACTTTCCCCATAAACCAAGCTCATCTACTCCCTGAATAGAAACTCTTACCAACTGATTCGGAAGCGGAACGCTCGTCAGCCGAACTCGGAGAAAGTTGGTGGTCAGAGCAATGCCGCGCTCTTCGAGCGTCACCGCGGGAAGCACCTTGCCGATCATGCGTGCTTCGAAACTCTGCTTCTTCCTATCTGACAATGCTCGCAATACTCGCGTGCGTTCGCGCCTGACCAGCACCGGTACTGCCCCGGCGAAGCTGGAAGCTGCCGTGCCCGGACGCTCGGAGTAGGTGAAGACGTGCAGATAGGTAAGCGGCAGCCCTTCAATGAATCGCATTGTTTCACTAAACTCCCCATCGGTCTCGCCGGGAAAGCCCGTCATCACGTCGGCCCCGATGGCGGCATCCGGCATCAACTGACGAGCTAATTCCACCCGGCTCGCATAGTGCACGGCCCGGTACTTCCGCGCCATGCGCTTCAGCACAGCATCCGAGCCCGACTGCAACGGCATATGAACGTGTTTGGCCAGGCGTTCCTCGCCAGCGATCAATTCGAGCAGATCGGCACTCCAATCCATCGGCTCCACCGAACTGATCCGCAGCCGGCGCACATCTGTCTCGCGTAAGATCGCGCGCAACAGATCGGCAAATCGCAAGCTCCCGGGCAGGTCGCGCCCCCAGCGGCCCAGGTTGATTCCGCTCAGGACCACCTCGCAGTAGCGCTCTCCCAGATCCCGGCACTGGTCGACCACAGCGGGCAGTTCGGCACTGCGGCTGCGCCCGCGCACGCTCGGAATAATGCAGAACGAACAGCGATTGCTGCAGCCGTCCTGCACTTTTAGGTTCGGGCGCGTGCGATCTTCGCGGACATCTCGCACAGGCGTTGCCAGAAACGGAGACTGCGGGGTGAAGTCGCCGGCGAAGATGCCGCCGTGGTAGTCCTCATTTGCAGCGGAAATCAAACTGGCGATCTCGGTCTTTCGGGAGTTGCCCACCACCCAGCGCACACCGTCTAGCTGCACCAGCTCTTCCGGCGCCCGCTGGGCGTAACAGCCCGTCACCAGGATCTGCGCACCGGGATTGTCTCGATGAACCGTCCTAACCCGGCGCCGCGCGTCTACATCGGCAGAGTGCGTCACTGTGCAGGTATTCAGTACAACCAGGTCGGCATCATCTGCCTCGCGCACCGAAGTCCAGCCTCGTTCGGAAAGCGACGCTTCAATGGCAGCACCGTCGGCCTGCGAGGCCCGACAACCGAAGCTCTCCACGTACAACCGCCCCATGCCTCTATTGTCAACGAGAACGTTTGCCATACTGAGACGGGCCTGCGCGATCAGGCAACCGCCGGGTGTGCTCGGAAGGGCGTGCCGGGAGGAAAGTCCGGTCTTCATAGGGCGGCATGCCGGTTAACGGCCGGGGGTCGGCGCTTTCAGGGCGCAGGCTACGGACCAGTGCCACAGAAAAGATACCGCCGGTGCGCTTGGTTTCTCAAGGGTGCGGGTAAGGGTGAAATGGTGCGGTAAGAGCGCACCGCGGCTGGAGTAATTCAGCCGGCAGGGAAAACCCCATGTGAAGCAAGACCAAATAGGGGAGGAGGAGTGGCCCGCTCCGTTACCACTTCCGGGTAGGTCGCTGGAGCTCGTCAGTAATGGCGAGCCTAGAGGAATGGTTGCCATCCGCTTCGGCGGACACAGAAACCGGCTTATCGATCGCGCAGGTTACATCATCGGCCCGGAACGCCGGGGCTGCTATCGCAGGATTCTTTTTTGCTAAGGTGCTTCGGGGCCCGAGACTTGCTCCAGCGAGGTGCGTTAATGATTCTTCCCTGCCTGGTATTCCTGCAGCCGCATGATTAGCTCTTCTATCCTCATGACATTGCCCCTTCGTCTCTGGAATTCCGGATAGAGTTAAACAACATCCTTCCATGCATCACTGCATCTCTCAGGGGAGTGAAGTTGTACCTTCTCTCTGCTAAGCCGGAAGGTTTGACCCAGTCTCTTTCTTAACGGCTCAAAGGCATTCCAATTCGAACTGATTGAATCTTGGGGCATTGCGAAATCCGTTCTTCCCGTAGTAAGAACCATACGAAGTTAGGGGGATTTCAGATCAAATCACAACGAACCGGCTTATTACGGCGGTTACGATCACGCAGGTTACATTACCGGTTCAGGTCCTTCTTAGTTCCCAAGAGCCCTTTTCCTCGATAAGATCGAGTGAACAGAAATGAAACGACTCGCACACCTCAGGCCCTCTCTTGCCTTCGGGCTGGTCTCGTCGGCCCTTATTGTCTGGGCGATCATACCAACCCCTCAGCTTCCGGACCCGGGCAACACCGGCGTCACCAAGCAGCAACAGGAACAGATCGGTTTACAGGCTGTCGGCGAGGTGTACAAGACCATGCCGGTGCTTCCCGATTCCAGTCCCATTACGCAATATGTTCAGCGCTTGGGCCAAAAGCTGGTCGCGGTGATTCCACCGGAGAATTCCTGGCCCTATCAGTTCCATGTTATTCCGCAGAAAGAGATCAACGCCTTCGCCGTTCCAGGCGGCCCGATCTTTGTTAACATCGGCACCATTGCCGCTGCGCAAAACGAGGCTGAATTGGCCGGCGTGATGGCGCACGAGTGTTCCCACATTTACATGCAGCACTCCATCAAGCAGATGAAGAAGCAGCAATTGACGCAAACCGTGTTCGGCATCGCAGGCGGGTTACTCGGCGAGCGAGGTGGTGTGGCCAGCAGCCTGGGACAGTTGGGTCTCAATCTAAGCAATGGCCTGCTGTCGCTGAAATACTCGCGTGGCGACGAGGCGCAGGCCGACGCTGTCGGAGCAATCATCATGTACAAAGCCGGCTATGACCCGGTGGCGCTCGCCAACTTCTTTCAGCGCCTGGAGGAGCAGGGCGGCAACGGCGGCCCGAACTTCATGAGCGATCATCCGAATCCGGGCAATCGCGTGGTGTCCGTACAAAATGAGATTCGGGAATGGCCTGTGACGAACAAGCTGACCGACAGTCCGGCGTTTGCACCCATCCGGCAACAGGCTGCGGGCGTACATGCCTTTACCGCACAGGAAATTGCGCAGGGCGCCAAGGACGGCACCTGGTCGAGGCAGAATCACCTCTCTGGCGCCACGCCGAGCGGCTTACCGCAACCGGTTTCTAATCGTTAGGGTGTGCTCTTAGATCTGCAGACGTGCGAGTGAGTATGACGCCGAGACGCTAGTGCCAGCCAGACATTCACATCAGGCAAAAGGTCTTCGATTTCGGCATTTGTAAAACTTAAGCTGCTTGGCTCGTCCGACGAAAGTATCGGAAATTTCACCCGGTATGTTTCTTTATTAAGCCTCGCTTGCGCGAGGGTGATATCGCAGCACTGCGGCTAAGTGAGAAAGGTGCTGGGCTAGCGCCAGCCTTCGACCGTTGCGCCGCCGAAGATGCCCCGGCTCACCTCAGGGGTGAATCCCATATACGGATGGACGGGCTCCAGGGCACTGCTTTCATTCAGCAGGCGAGTCTGTTCCGGTGTTAGCCGCACGTCAAGCGAGGCTAGATTATCTTGTAGTTGGTTTAGGACCCGGGCACCGAGCAGGAGCGCGGTGATACCCGGTTGCGCCGAGGCCCAGGCAAGAGCCGCTTGGGCGGGCTGACATCCCAATTCGCCCGCTACCGTTCGCAGAGCGTCCAGGGCTCGCCAGTAACGATCAGTGAATTTCTGGAACGGCTTACGTGTCTCAAACCGGCCCTGCCCTGCGGCGCTGTCGCCTTCACGCGTGTACCTCCCGCTCAAAAAGCCCGAGGCGAGCGGACCCCAAGCGCAGACACCCAGACCACATTCCTTGGCCGCCGGCAGGTGCTCCCGCTCAATGCTCCGTTCCACCAGCGAGTACTCGGGCTGCAGAGCAATGGAACCCGGAACCGAATGCGCAGCGGCCAGCGTCGCAGCTTTGGTGGCGTACCAGGCAGGCGCGTCAGAGAAACCGAAGTAGCGAATCTTTCCGGCGCGCTGCAGATCACCCAACGACTGCAACACTTCCTCCACCGGCGTAACCGCATCCCAGAAGTGTGTCCAGTACAGGTCCACGTAGTCGGTGCGCAGCCGTCGCAGTGAGACTTCAAGAGCACGATGCATGTTCTTGCGCCCATTGCCGCCCGCATTCGGATTCCCCGCTTCGGCATTGAAGGTGAATTTGGTAGCAAGCACGAGCTTGTCGCGCAGGCCTCGCTCAGCAACGAAGGTTCCGACTAACTCCTCCGAACGACCTTTGGCGTAAACATCGGCAGTGTCAATGAAGTTACCGCCGGCATCGACATACGCGTTAAAGACCTGTTGTGAGTCGAGGTCGGGCGAACCCCACTTCGGTGTGCCGAAGGTCATGGTTCCGAGAGCGAGCGGGCTGACAATTAACCCGGACCGGCCGAGGGTGCGGAAGTTCATAAACGTGCCTTGCCTTTCAAAGACGAAGGGCGCAGCGGAGAGAAGCAGTCTCTCGCAGAACGCGCAATCAGAGAAGTACGTCTTCGATATTGCCAAAAAGCGCAGAGTGGAAGATCAATACTGACATGCATCAAAGCACATCGAGCAGGTTTGTATCTGTCGCGGCTGTCCCCTGCCGAGGTTCCGTCGAACACGGTGACCGCGCCGTTGCTCTGCGTGTTCGCCCCGAGAGTACCGTCTCATCAGTGGCGTTCCGCCCATCTCCGCTGATAGACTATGAGTCGTCCCATGGCTGTCAGCCCCGAACTGCTCGAAATTCTGGTTTGCCCGTTTTGTAAGTCGAAAGTCCACTTAAAAGAGGATGGAAGCAGTCTGAAGTGCGTCGGCTGCTATCGCGTGTATCCGATCCGCGATGACATCCCGATCATGCTGATTGACCAGGCGACCATCGAACCCTAGAGCTCTTTTATGTCGGTTCTGCAGCATCTCCCCGAAGGTGCCCGTGTCGCGGTGATTCGACTGCGTTCGCTGGGCGACTGTGTTCTGACAACTCCTGCGCTGGCGCTGCTGAAGCAGACGCGCCCCGACCTGGCAATTGGAGTCTGCGTGGAGCCGCGCTTCTCGCCTGTCTTTGAGGGCAGTCCGGTTGTGTCCAGTGTGCTGCCCCCGCGCTGGCAGTCTATACGGAATTGGAAGCCGCGGCTCTGTCTGAATCTGCACGGTGGCAACCGCTCTCAATGGCTGACGGCACTGTCGGGGGCGCGCTGGCGGGCCGGCTTTGCTCACCATAATTTCACTTACGCCTACAACCTGCGCATTCCGCGTGCCCAACAGATTTTAGGCGTGAACCGGATCGTGCATACGGCGGAACATATGGCCTCGGCAGTGTTCTCGCTCGGGGTTCCGCTCCAGGACGTGCCTTCCGCCCAGCTGTTTGCCCCCGCTTCGCCCTTGGCCGGCCGCTACGCTGCCCTGCACCCGTTCGCTTCGGCGCCGGATAAGCAGTGGGCGCCGGAACGCTTCTGCGAAGTCGCCCGGTACCTGAAGCTGTGGAACATCAACCCGGTATTCCTGGCCGGACCGGGCGACGACGCCACTCCCTTTGCCCCTCACCAGATCTTTCGAGGCACGCTGGAAGAAGTGAAACAGGTACTCTCCGGAGCTTCGGTTTTTATCGGAAACGATAGCGGCCCGGCGCACATGGCCGCTGCCTTCGCCATCCCGACGGTGGTTCTGTTTGGCAACTCGAACCCGGCCATCTGGGGACCGTGGCGCACCGAATCGGAAATCGTTGTCGCCCCGGATGGCTTGGCCGCTGTGCCTGTCTCACGCGTGATCGCGGCCTTGGAGCGCCTGCGCACCTTTCAAGAGGCGCACGCTTGAGCGATCTTTACCGGCTCCTCCGGTATGCCCGCCCGTACATTCCTGCGCTGCTGCTTTCGGTTGTATTCATGGCCATTGTGGGCCTGTCGCAAGGCCTGCTCGTCCGGCTGATTCCCCTGATTTTCGAACGGGTCTTAAACCCGAATCCGGCTGATAACGCGCCCGCTCTTCTCTTCTCCATTCCCCATACTCACTTCCAGCTCTATTTGCGTGACCTGATTCCTTCGTTCATCAGCAACATCTGGACCATGGTTGCGATCGGCATGATGCTTTGCTTCGTTGCCAAGGGAGTGTGCGATTACCTGGGCAACTATCTGGTGAACTGGGTTGGCATCAACTCCATCATGGATCTGCGCCAGGAGGTGTTTGACCGCATCCTGCAACAGGGGGCCGAGTTCTTTGAGACGCGGGGTACCGGAGAACTGATGTCCAATGTGATGTCAAACATTGACCGCATTCAGGTAGCGGTTTCTAACATGCTCGCCGACTGGCTGCGCCAAATGTTTACCGCGCTGTTCCTGCTGCTGGCGATGGTGACCATCGATTGGAAGCTGTCACTGATCAGCGTTCTGGTATTCCCGGTGGTGGCGCTCCTGACCGTGCGCTTGGGCCGCAAGATTCGCAGCACCACGCACCAGGCGCAGAACATGGCTGCCGGCCTGAGCCAGATTTTGCAGGAGGCAATCAGCGGGCATCAGGTAGTGAAGAGCTTTGGGGCAGAAGACTTTGAATCGAAGCGCTTTCGCCTGGCCGCACAGCGCTTGAAGACAAGCAACCTGAGGTATGTGGCGCAACAGGCGCTGGCTTCGCCGATCATTGAGATCTTCGGCGCAAGCACGATTATTTTGCTGCTATGGTTTGCTCGCCTCCAGGTGAAGAGCTCGACCATGACGGCCGGAACTTTCACTGCCTTCGTAATCGCCCTGGTGATGCTCTATGAGCCGATTAAGCGGCTGACCAATATTCACAACATCTTTCAGCAGGCGATCGGCTGTGCGTTGGAAGTGTTCACCTATCTGGACAACACGATTCAAATTAGCGATCGGCCGGATGCGGTGCGCCTGACCAGGATCGGCCGCGGCGTTCGCTTTGCAAACGTGGAGTTTGCTTACCCTGGGGCGCCGAATCGCCCAGTGCTGCACGGTATCGATCTGGAAGTGAAAGAGGGCGAGGTGGTGGCATTGGTCGGCCCGAGCGGCGCCGGCAAGTCAACGGTTGCGCAACTGCTGATGCGTTTTTACGACGTGAATCGCGGGGTGATTTCTATTGATGGACGCGACCTCCGCAACATTCAACTGCAAAGCCTGCGCGAGAACATCAGCTTCGTTGCCCAGGACACAATTCTGTTTAACACCAGCGTCTTTGACAATATCGCCTATGGCCGGCCCGATGCGAAGGAAGAGGCGGTCATTGCAGCAGCCAAAACGGCGCTGGCGCACGAGTTCATCATCGATCTGCCGGATGGGTATAAGACGGGCATTGGGGAACGTGGCTTGAAGCTCAGCGGTGGGCAACGCCAGCGGATCGCCATTGCGCGGGCACTCTTGAAGGACGCGCCGATACTGATTCTGGACGAAGCCACTTCGCATCTGGACTCTGAATCAGAACGGCTGGTGCAGCAGGCGCTGACGGCATTGATGGCCCGCCGCACGGTCATTGTGGTGGCCCACCGGCTCTCTACCATTCGACAGGCGGACAAGATTCTGGTGCTGGATGCGGGGCGCATCATAGAAGCCGGTACGCACGAATACCTGATGGCAGGTAGCGGGCTCTACCATCGCTTGCACGAACTGCAGCATGCCGATTCCAACCTGGCCGTCAGCTAATATTCAACTCTGTGCCTTCCTCAACGCCCGTGTACAGCATGACCGGGTATGCGTCCGTTCGCTGCCCGACAAGTTCTGGTGAGTTACAGATCTCGCTGCGAAGCGTGAACCATCGCGGCCTGGATCTTCATTTCTATTTATCCGGGGAGTTAGCGCCTTTCGAAAACTCGATTCGGACCCTGCTGAAAGGGCGACTGGGGCGGGGGCATGTGG
This sequence comes from uncultured Bryobacteraceae bacterium, assembly GCA_964248405.1. Taxonomy (GTDB): domain Bacteria; phylum Acidobacteriota; class Terriglobia; order Bryobacterales; family Bryobacteraceae; genus Bog-105. The sequence continues at coordinate 33,945 of CAXTYH010000005.1, read as the reverse complement.
AAGTCAGGGTCAATTTGAGCGCACAACCGGAGGCGAACCGGGGCGGCGGATACAACCGTGAATTGGTGGGCCGCTACATGGACGCTTTCCGGCAAGCAAGCCGCGATTTCAGCCTGGAGGCCCAGCCTGACTTGGCAAAGCTTTTCAGCCTGCCCGGTGTTCTGGAGAGCGGTCGAGAACAGCGCATGCTGGACCCGGGATTCGAAGCGGAGCTGGTGGAGACGTTGACGGCCTGCGTGGGAGAGCTGAATGCATACCGGGAGCGTGAGGGCAGCGCGCTGGTGGCGGCAATCACGGCTGAGTTAGATGGCTTGGAGCAGGGGGCGGGCGCCATAGGCGCGATACGGGCTGAGCTGACGGCTGCTCTGGCGAGACGGCTGCGCGATCGCATCCAGAATCTGCTGCAAGGATCAACGCTGAGCGAGAACCGGCTGGTGGAGGAAGTGGCGATTCTGGCTGACCGGTCCGATATTCAAGAAGAGTTGACGCGCTTGAGTGTGCACGCTGTTGAGCTTCGCCGGATGCTGCTGGCGGGTGGCGAAGTGGGCAAGCGGCTCGACTTCCTGCTGCAGGAGATGAACCGCGAGACCAACACGATTCTCTCGAAGAGTTCGGCCATTGCCGACAGCGGGCTGTCGATTACCAATCACGGGATTGGCATGAAGGCTAACATCGAAAGAATACGGGAGCAGGCACTCAACTTGGAGTAGGGTCCGAGAGTAGGGGCCGCTTTCTATTTTTTATGACAACGGTCTTTATTATCTCGGCGCCGTCGGGCTCCGGAAAGTCGACGCTGGTTTCGCGGTTGCTGGTCAGCGATCGGCACCTGCGATTCTCGGTTTCTTATACAACACGCCAGCGCCGCGGGACGGAAAAGCCGGGTGAGAGTTACGTATACATCTCGCGCGAGGAGTTTGAGCAGCGGCGAGAGCGCGATGAGTTTCTCGAGTGTGCGGAGGTTTTCGGCAACTACTACGGCACGCATCGCAGCGTACTGGACCAGGCTGCACAGGAGGGGAAGGACCTGATCCTCGACATTGATGTGCAAGGTGCGAGACAATTGAAGAGAAGCGTCCCGGAAGCAGTCAGCATTTTCGTTTTGGCTCCTTCGCGAGACATTCTGGAACAGCGGTTGCGTTCGCGGTCGGAAGATTTAGAGCAAGTGATTCAGCGACGGTTGCGCGAAGCAGCCGAGGAGATTAAGAACTACGTCCAGTATGACTATGTTCTGGTGAATCATCAGTTGGAAGAATCGGTCGCCGCTCTTTCAGCCATTATTACCGCGGAACGGGTTCGCCGCAGCCGCATGGAAGACCAGATCCGCCCCATTCTTCGAAGCTTCGAAGAGGGTCCGCCACATTTTTAGAGTTGTAGAAAGGGTTCAAACTATGGCAGCAGAACGACTAAGAAATCCGATGTACTCGATTCCTGAGGATGAGGATGCAAGCACTTACCGGTTCATCATTGTATCGGCCAAGCGCGCGCGCCAGTTGCAAGGCGGACAGCGTAGCCTGCTGCCTGCCACTAACAAAAAGCCCACTGTGCTGGCCATGGAAGAGACTCGGCGCGGACTGGTTCCTTACGAAGATTTGAACCGGATTGTTGAGACGGAAGAGGCGCCTGCCGAGTAGCTGGCCCGTTAGATGCGCGTGGTTCTCGGGGTTGGCGGCGGGATAGCAGCGTACAAGAGCGCGGAACTGGTACGTGCCCTGGAGGCGCGCGGTCATCGCGTGCAGATCGTAATGACAGAGGCGGCCCAGCAGTTTATTCAACCGCTAACCTTTGCGGCCTTGAGTGGCCAGAAGGTGATCACTCACTTGTTTTCCCAGGAAGGCGGCGAGGAGTCGCTGTCGAGCGCAATTGAGCATATTGCTGTGGCACGGGAGAACGAGACGTTGGTGGTGGCGCCGGCAACCGCTGACCTGCTGGCCAAGTTTGCGCACGGGGCGGCTGACGACTTTCTTACAACGCTATACCTGGCTTTTCGCGGGCGCGTGGTGCTTTGCCCCGCCATGAATACTGCGATGTGGAATCATCCGGCCACCAAGCGCAATGTGGAGATGCTGAAAGAGCACGGGTGCGCGGTGATAGCGCCCGATAGCGGACCGCTTGCTTGTGGAGAGACTGGTGCGGGCCGACTTCCCGACCCTGCTTTCATTGCTGAACAGGTGGACCGGTTGACGCGCCCCAAGCGCGATATGGAAGGCGAGTACATCGTGGTGACTGCGGGTCCAACACAAGAGCCGATTGATCCAGTGCGGTTTATCAGCAATCGTTCCAGCGGAAAGATGGGCTATGCACTGGCGGACATGGCTGCCCAGCGCGGCGCTCAGGTTGTCCTGATTTCGGGACCGGTAAGTCTGACCGCACCTCGAAACGTGAAGCTTGTTCCTGTGGTTACCGCGCAGGATATGCGTCGTGCTGTGATGGAGTACCTGGAGCCGGCAAGCATCATCATCAAGAGCGCGGCGGTGGCGGATTACTACGTGTCGGAAGTGCCGGAGCAGAAGATGAAGAAGACTGCGGCGCGCCTGTCGTTGCAACTTGATCCGACGCCCGATATTCTGGCTGAAGTCGGCCAGCGTAAGGGTGACCGGCTGCTGATCGGCTTCGCTGCCGAGACGCAGAATCTGGCGGAGGAAGGGCGGCGCAAGTTGATGGAGAAGAAGTGTGACATGGTGGTCGCGAATCTGGTTGGGCGAGACGGGCTGGGTTTTGAATCGGACAACAACGAGGTTGACATTATGACCCGTTCCGGCCAGACGGTGCATGCCGGGCCTGCCAACAAGCGTGACATTGCGTCCTTAATCCTGGATCAAGTGGCGACTTTGCGCCTGGTGATTCGTTCCTCTGCTGTATGACACGCGAGCAGATCAGCGACTATCTTCGCTTCTACCGCGACCTAGGTATTGAGACGATCTACAAGCCCCCTGCGCAGCCGTCAACCGCGCTCATGACGGTGCTGGAGGCTGCTCCTGCCGCGGTTGTTTTGCCTCCGATAGTTTCGCCCTCGGTCCTGCTGCCTCCGCTTGCTCCCGCAGATGACACGCTCGATCTGATTCGGCTGGACATTGGTGACTGCAAACGGTGTCGTCTGAACGAGGGCCGTTTGAACATTGTGTTTGGTGCGGGGAACGAGAAGGCTCGTCTGGTGTTTGTGGGGGAAGGTCCAGGTGCAGATGAGGACGAGCAAGGGCTTCCGTTTGTGGGGCGCGCCGGGCAACTGCTGACTCAGATGATTGACAACACCGCGGCCAAGGAGGGTATTGCGATCTCCCGGGATGACGTGTACATCTGCAATGTGGTGAAGTGCCGTCCGCCGGACAATCGTACGCCGCAACCAGATGAGATGGCGACGTGCGGGCAGTTCCTGTTTCGCCAGTTGACCAACATCAAGCCAAAAGCGATCTGTGCTCTGGGTTCGACGGCGATGAAAGCGTTGTTGAACACCAAGGAAGGAATCACGAAGCTGCGCGGGCAGTGGCAGTCCTGGAACGGGATTCCGGTCATGGCGACTTACCATCCCTCGTACCTGGTGAGGCAGTATAACCAGGAAGCTCGGCGCGAAGCCTGGCAGGATCTGAAGACACTGCTGCACTTCGTGTATGACTGAGCGGGCTTTGGGCCTGTTCATATTGTTCGAGAGCGAGGGTTCGAGGGACAGACGGAGTGATTCTGAGGGGCCGGGAGAATTGGGGACAGACGGAGTGAATATCTGAGGGGTAGGGTATAGGCCGGGGGCTATATGCTTCAGATATTCACTCCGTCTGTCCCCAATTCTCCTTCAGGACTGTTCATTTCCTTTGAGGGGACGGAGGGGTGCGGCAAGTCGACACAGCTTCGATTGCTGGCTGAGCGCTTGCGTTCTTCCGGTTATGCGGTGACCACCAATCAGGAGCCAGGCGGCACCCCCATTGGGAAAGAGATTCGCCGTTTGCTCTTAGATCCAGCGCATGGCGAGATGACGCCTATGACGGAGTTGCTGCTGATGTTTGCTTCACGAGCGCAGGCTGTTGCGGAGGTGATTCAGCCGGCTCTCCAGCGCGGCGAGATTGTGCTGTCTGATCGCTTCACTGATTCGTCGCTGGCTTATCAGGGAGTGGCTCGGGGACTGGGAAAGGAAACCGTGCTGGCGCTGCATCGGTTGACGTTGCAGACCTTGATGCCCCATCTGACGCTGTGTATTGACATTGATGTCGCGACGGGCTTGGCGCGGGCGCAACAGCGAAATAAGGCGGCGCAAGCAGAGACGGACGAAAGCCGGATTGATGAGCAGTCTCTCCTGTTTCACCAGAGCGTGCGAGCCGGGTATGAGGCCATAGCAGCAGCTGAACCGGAACGCTTTCGCTTTGTTGACGGGCAGGGTGAGCCGGCAGTTGTGGGCGAACGTGTGTGGGGAGAAGTGACACCCTTACTCGATCGGCTTGGGTCAAAACGATAGTCTAAGAGACATGCCTGCGTTCCCCGACTTCTACGGCAACACGGTGGTTGCCGAGACGTTAAAGCAGATGATTGAGGATCGCCGGATCACGCCGACGATACTGCTGGGCGGGCCAGAAGGAATAGGGAAGGCCACGCTGGTTCGGCGTTTTGCGGCTGCGCTGCTGGGGGATGGCGGAAAGGTCGAGCGGGATGATTTGAGCCTGCCCGAGAATCAGGACATCATCGATGGACGCGAGAAGTGGACGTCGGACAAGCGAGCTGACGATCCGCTGTTCTTCAGCACGCATCCGGACTTTCTGACGTTCGCTCCAGATGGGCCGCTGCGGCAGATCACCATTCAGCAGATCCGATTGCTGCGCGAGTATGCGCAGTTGAAGCCGCATTGCGGACAGTGGCGAATCTTTCTGATCGATCATCTGGATCGGGCGAATGAGCAGTCGGCCAACTCGCTTTTGAAGGTGCTGGAAGAGCCGCCCGAGCACCTGATCATCATATCAACGGCAGAGAATCTGTATGACCTGCTGCCGACGATTCGATCGCGGGCTGTGGTGCTGCCGATGACGCGGCTAACCGACGCGGAGATGCAGCAGTTTGCCCAAGCACGTAAGTTGCCGGATGCCGAGATTCGCATTGGGTTGGCGGAAGGCAGTCCGGGGCTGGCAGTGACGCTCGATTTACAGCAGTTGCGGGAGCGCAGGGCGCTGGTGCTGGCGGCATTTGAGTGCGCGGCGGGAGTCATTTCGTGGACGAGCTGGGTGCAGCAGTCTGAGGCGTTCAATGCCAGTCGTTCAGAAAAGTTGGATTTGTATTTGAAGCCGGCGTACAGCCTGCTGCGGGATGTTCTGGCGGCCTGGCAGGGCTCGGCAGACTCGGCGAATCGGGACATTCAGGCGCGGATTGCTAAGATTGCGGGCTCGGTCAGCTTTGCGTGGATCGAGCGGGCTACCGCGCAAGTGGATGAACTGGTGTTGATGGTGCGGCGGAATATCCAGAAGACAGCGGCGTTGGACGCGCTGATTATCAATCTGCGTGATAACCGCGAAGTGCTGGGCGGGTAGAATAGCGGTACCTGGTGAGCAAGAGTGTACGGTGGCGAACCTGGGCTGACTGATACTATTCGAGGAAGAATGTTTGAGGAGAGGGGCGACGAGTCGCCAATCAAGAAAGTAGCTCGAGGGACGATGGCAGACGGGAAAGAGCCGGTTCGACGACCCCCATCAATTAAGAAATCAACACCGCCTGACCAGACGAATGCAGAGCAGTTTTACTACTCCAAGCAGATGCAGAGTAAGACTTCGATGATTGTGGTCTTGACGGATGGCGAGCAGTTGGAAGGCGTGATTGAGTGGTATGACCGCGAGTGCTTAAAGCTGAATCGCACTGGCGCGCCAAATCTGCTTCTCTACAAGCACTGCATCAAGTATCTCTACAAGGCAGAACCCGAATAGGTCAGCGGAGGCCGTGCTCCTGGGTACGGGCTTTAGAAGCGAGCCGGTAAGCGCGCCGTTCGCCGGCCTGATCGAAGCGCCGCTGGTCATCCTCGGATTGGGGAGTGATGGGGGGCAACTCACGGCGATTCCCTGCCCCGTCCACACCGACAAAGGTCAGGTAAGCAGACGACATGTGGCGGGTGAGACCGGTCTGCAGGTTCTCGACCCAGACCTTCACACCGACTTCCATGGAGGTGCGGTAGACGCGATTGACGCGGGATTTGAGCAGGACGAGTTGGCCGAGCGTGACCGGGTGGAGAAAGGTCATCTGGTCAATGGAGGCAGTGACGACGATCATGCGAGCGTGGCGCATGGCAGCAATGGCGCCGCACAGATCGACCAGATGCATCACGTGGCCGCCGAGCATGTTGCCGAGCAGGTTGGTGTGGTTCGGGAGGCAGATCTCGGTGTACTCGGCCTGGGACTGCTGGGGCGTGTAGACTTCAGAACTCATGCGGTGTGGCTAAGCAGGTGAAGATAGCCGGCGCAGAAGGCCTGAATCTGGGCACGTTCGACCTCATTGCCCCCTGCATCTGAGATTGTCCGCTCGGCGATGTGATAGACCACTTCGCGCCAGCGAACAGGCGTGTGATCCGCTTCTTCCAGAACGATGATCTGGAGTGTAGTATCGGTGCGGGCGCGGACGCTGAAGCGGCGCGAGATACGAATTTCGTTGTTCCTGGCATGAGGGCACTCGTTCTGGAAGCGGCCCTGATTGCAGCCTTCAAAGCGCAGCGGGGAACGGCCGGTGATGGGGGCGCCGTCACGGCGGCAGATACCGTTGTACTCGGCAATGAGAGGGAGACGGCCGAACGAGGACTGAGGATCGAATGCCACAGATGTCGGTTCGAAGAAAGGGCAAGGCACTCGAACTCAGTATCGCAAGATCAGGCTGACAGTTTGTCCCCTTTCCGTTTGCGTGACCACCACCACCAGTTGCGCTGATCGAGAGGGAGATGCGGGTTTTGCGCTTGCGCCACGGCGCAGCGGAAAACGTCCAGAACGCATGGGTCTTGCCGAGTCCCTGTTTCCGTACAGAGACGTTGATAAAGGGCAAGCCCGTCGGAGTGTGCGAGCTGTTCAACGGACACAATGCCGAGGGAGTGCAAGTCGGCTTCGAGCGAAGGACCTATGCCTGCCAGGTCGCGTAGTTTACGCAACTTTGTAGTAGTGGGTGAGAGGGTACGCAAGTCGTTCACACTGAGTGAGGGTTCGCCCGAGTATATCGAGGCGTTCGCTGCCTGAGAAAGTTGCAATCGTGTCGCTAGGCGTCTGGAGACGTGGCGTACTCGAGGCTGGCGGTGTTTGCAGCCTGTTTGGCAAGCAGATACCTGGCGTGGAGTTGGTCGACGTAGTGCTCCAGTTCGTAGCTTGAAAATTCGAACCCATTCTCTTCGGGATCAAAGTCGCGGCCCTCTTTCCGTGCTTCGGACTGGAGTTGGGCGGCCAAGGCGAGGTTTTTGCGCTGCTTGTAGGTGGCTTGCTTCTGGACGGTTTGCAGTTCGACGATGTCCTTCTCGCGGCGGCGATGGAGGCGCGCTTCCTGCAATTGGAGATTGCGAATCTGCTTCTCGTATTTGAACTGGATTTCGAGTTCGATACGGGCGCGGCGCTCGGCATAGCTTAAGTCGGTGAAGGAATTGGCAAAGTCATCGGAAGCCTTGGCTTGGAGTGCGAGCAGCAGGTGCGGGATGCGGGCCAGCCGCCAGTCGGTATCGGCAATGGATTGGACGAGAACGGTTTGATCGTGGGTGGTGGGCCGGTACCGTTTTGCGTAGGCTGCCAGGTGGGTTTCGTAGTCGGCCAGATCGTCGGAGGGAAGCAGGACGGTGCGGCCGGTGAGGGCGGTGGTCACGGCGTTACGGCTGGAAGCGGCTTTGCCTTCCGGGGTAACCGGGCCGGTGGAGTGATCTGCATTGGCGCGGTTCGCGGCGAGTTGGGCGGGCGATACGGTGCGGCTCATGCCTGGAGGATGAGTGGGTGAATTCAGGCGGGGCGCTGGAGGCAAGGGGTAAGTGATTGAGCAGAGGGGGAAAACTTTTTTTGGTGGTTTTGGGAATGGTCCTTGAGACAGGACTAGTGTTGCCCGGGAAGTCGGTCATTGGCCCTGATTGCAGTTTGCGTTTTTCGGTCTATACGTAGAATGCTGGTAAGCCGACTGCATGTTCCTAATCCGTCCAACTTCGGCTCGCTGTCCACGCAGTACTTTTGGCCTTGAAGGTTAAGCCGAGGACGGGGCCGTAGCGGAGCATCAACCCTACTCGTTTCGCGTCACTGACGGTGCGCAAATTATCGAGATCGGCACAAGGTCCAATCGCTCCGGCACACCGTCAGGAAAAGCAAAAAGAAGTCGGCTGGGTAGCCCCTTTTACGGCTAGTTTCTTCGCCACGGTGTCCTGATCCTGGGTTGAGAAGCGCGCAAAGCCGAACAGCATTGCACAATCCTGTCGCCAATGGGTTTCGTTCTGGTATACGGTTTTGGTAATCGAAGGATCGAGGAAACGGCGGGTTCACCGGTTGATTGCACAAACGCTGGTTCTGGCATGGATCATCTGTCTGACTTGCCGACTACACGTCCAAGTGCGTTCTAGAAGAGAACGGCGTTTTTTGGGAGTAATCCGTTTGGCAACCATCGGGCTGTGATGACCGTCCATCTGCGATGTCACGGAGCTGAGTGCGTTCGAGAAAGAACGTGCGCTCCTCGTCAGGAATCCTGACATTTTTCGCCTCGCAATCCACCGACCTGATACGCTTCGCTCGCGAAACTGTTGGACTACATTTGATTCGTCCGCCTTGCCACCCTAGTACTTCGTCACGATTCCATGGATCGCAGCGGGTGGCAGGGTCGCCACCTGCGATGCAATCTCCTCTATTGATAAAGCGTGGCCGCAATTGGTGCACTCGGCTTCGACAAGAGCGGCAGGCGAGTCGGGCTTCCTGTCTGTTTGGAAGGTGTGCTCTCCGCACTCTGGGCAGCGGAACGGCGTAGTGTACTGCAACATGTTTTCGTAATCGATCGGCACGATTCCTCCTTGGCTGGAGCGGTGTTCATGCTCCGCGTACCCGCCTACTCACCAAAACCTACTTAAGGCTTATTCTCTCATCGCGCGTTTTAGGTATGGCCAAGGTTCGTACGAGTCCGTCGGCTGCATGACTGATAACTTCAGCGGTGGGCGTTTCTCGGTACCTATGCATGGCCTCACTACTTTCAGGGCCGATCACATCACCTTTGTCGATCGGTGCGTTTCGCGCCAATCACTCGGCGGCATGCCTTCCCAGTTTCGAAACGCGCGTCCGAATGAGTTGGGATCCTCAAAACCCAATAGGTACGCTGCCTCGTTCAGTTCAAGGGCTGAGTTGCTGAGGTAGTAGCGCGCCATCTGATGACGTGCTTCGTCCAGTACGCGCTGAAAACTCGATCCAGAGTCTTGGAGCCTCCGTTGCAAAGTACGAGGGCCGATGTGTAGAGCTTCTGAAATTGCGTCGATTGAGGGACGATGGCCCGTGAGTTTGTCTTGGATGGTGCGGCGCACAAGCTCCAAGAAACTATCCTCTTCTTTGTACTGGCGTAACTGTTCCTCGAACTGCGGCGCGAGTAGATCGAGGAGCTCTACGTTGCGCGTCACGAACGGCTTCGTAGCGTCCGACGCACGAAAGACGATTATATTTCGTGGAGCGCCCACGGCGATATTGCAAGCAAGGCTGCGCTCTATCTGGCTAACATTCGAGCGCTGCTGGACATATTCGGCTCTGAGCGGATTTACTGCCTTGCCGATTCCATGTCGAGCAAGAGAGCGCATCCAGGAGAAGCAGTAGTCGGTGAGACTCGATGGCTCATCATCAACAGCAAGCAGCCACCGGAAGCCGACGGTGAATTCCTCTTCGTTGAGTTCGACAAGAATCTCTTCGGGGGCGGTGAGCTTCTTAAACCGCGCCATGTGTTCTGAAGCTGCTACAAGGTTTTCGGTCGAGAGCGCGGCGATCGCCATCGGGTGAAAGCGCTCAGTCTTTGTTTCTATCCCCAGCTTCACACCGATGAGCGGGTCAGAGCTCACCTGGTCGATGGCGCGCCAAAGTGCGAAAAGCTCTCCTGTGGAGACAAGCACTCGGGTTTGCCCGAAGAGGTCGCGCGGAAGACCCGCCTTGCGAAGCACTAAGGAAACAGATACCCCCAATTGCTCCAGCTTGACGGCGAGACGTCCCGGAACCCGGAAATGCTTGAGCATCACTCAATGTCCTGTTCCAACGATATCGAAGTGTCCCAATCATCGCCATGCAGAAGGCGTCAAAGTGGCTGCAAAAGGCGACAGTTCGCATGCCTACAGATTGTCGCGATTTGCAGGGATGTTGTCGTGCCCGGCAGCGCCGCCTCGTGGCATTGGGCCTTAGTCTTAAAACAGCAGTAGAGGTAGACGACGCTGCAGGCTAACCCTCAAAACCCGGTAAAAGGCTCACAGTCATGCGGAATCTCGACGACAGCAATATGAAAATCAGCATCGACCGTCGCTCCTTCTTAGGCATAACTGGAGCTTCTGCAGCCGCAACTCTTGCAGGAGTGCTTTCGACTCCCGTAATTGCGGAGCCGAGCGTACAAGCGCACATAAGTGTGAGACGACGGTGCCGTACCGTCCGGAGATGATTGACATCCTCCGCGCAGCCTACGATCACGGGGTCACGTTTTTCGATACGGCTGAAGCTTACGGGCCTCTCGAGTGTGAACGGATTCTCGGTGAGGGCATCGCACCGTTCCGGAACAAGGTCGTGATCACGTCAAAGTTCGGTTGGAACATAGACCCTGACACGGGCCGGTTCCAAATGGGGCTCAACAGTAAACCTGACCACATCAAGAGAGCGGTCGAGGGAATGCTCAAGCGTCTCCGGACGGATCGAATCGATCTTCTGTATCAGCACCGCGTAGACCCGCAGGTTCCCATTGAAGATGTAGCCGGAGCAGTCAAGGACCTCATGGCGGAGGGCAAGGTTTTGCATTGGGGTCTTTGCGAGATGGGACCGAACACTCTTCGTCGCGCGCATGCGGCGCTTCCCGTCACTGCCGTACAGAACGAGTATTCGATGCTTTGGCGCGGACCGGAAGAGATTGTCATTCCCATTTGCCAGGAGCTAGGAATCGGGTTCGTGCCGTGGAGTCCGCTGGGCGTGCAGTTCCTCACCGGCGCCATTGACGAAAACACTCGTTTCGCACCCGGCGACATTCGGTCGGCAGAACCTCGATTCTCTCCGGAAAACTTGAAACACAACCTTGAGCTAGTAAAGATCGTGAAGATGTGGGCTGAACGGAAGCAGGCGGCTCCAGTCCAGATTGCGCTCGCTTGGCTATTGGCGCAGAAACCGTGGATCGTGCCGATCCCAGGCACAACGCAAATGGCGCACATGATCGAAAACGTCCGTGGCAGCTCGGTTAGGTTCAGCCAGTATGAACTCAAGGAGCTGAGCGCGTCGGTATCGAGTATTCAGATTCAAGGGAAACGTCTGCCGGACGGGGTACTCGCCCTTTCGGGCGTAGAAGCGGCTCTGAAGAGTTAGCCCAAAATGCGTCTTTTATCCGAGTAGCGCGAATGATCGACCACGCTACTTCAAGTTCCACACAGGTCAACCACACACATCGAAGGAGAGGGAGAGCCATGAAAACCGTAATGTTAGGTCTATTTCTATCGACACTGATTGTGCAAACGTCCCACGCACAGCAATCGGCAGCGCCGCCAACGGAAACGATTCGAACTCCCGCAAGTCACACACCCGAACAACAAGAAGTCATCAATCTTTCAAACATGAAATGGGATTGGATGGCAGACAAGAAGGTCGATTCCTTAGAAACACTGTTTGATGACAAAGCCATGTTCACTCACATGGGTGGGACATGGGGAAAGACCCAAGAATTGGCGACCATCAAGAGCGGTGGCATTTGGTACAAGAAGGCGTTCGTTTATGCAGTTGACGCTCGCCTATTCGGTAACGCAGCCATCCTGCTAGAGGACTTGGACTTGCAGGCAGTAGTTGGTGCGCGAGAAGTCACCAACCCCTTCATGGTGACTGAGGTTTATAGCAAGGAAAACGGCAAGTGGAAGCTTGCCCAACTCACGTTCTCGCATCTGCTCAGGCCGGTCAAAGTGGACAGCAATAAAAAGTAGCCACGAACATCCGAAAGACGGCGGATTTCACGATGATGAGACGAATAGAACAGTCGGGATCAGCAAGTGAAGCGTTTTACAACAATTGCAGTAGGAAGGGTGAATAAATCGTGGAGAAAAGAACCTTAGGAACGAGCGGGCTTGAAGTCTCAGCGCTGGGACTCGG
>CAXTYH010000005.1:0-21597 GCA_964248405.1 uncultured Bryobacteraceae bacterium | reverse complement strand
TGGAGAAAAGAACCTTAGGAACGAGCGGGCTTGAAGTCTCAGCGCTGGGACTCGGCTGCATGAGCATGACCTCGGCTTACGGTCCTGCCGCGGATAAGAGCGAGATGATCCAACTGATGCGGTCAGCTCACGACAAGGGCATTACCTTCTTCGACACGGCCGAAGCCTACGGACCGTTCGCAAACGAGGAGTTGGTGGGCGAGGCACTGGAGCCGATTCGCGAACAAGTTGTGATTGCTACGAAGTTCGGCTTCGATATCGATCCCCAGACCGGCAAACGCGGCCCAGGCACGAACAGCCGTCCCGACCACATCAAAGCTGCGGCTGCGGCTTGCCTGAAGCGGCTTCGCACAGACCATATCGACCTCTTCTACCAGCATCGCGTCGATCCCAATGTGCCGATCGAGGAAGTCGCCGGAGCGGTAAAGGATCTGATTGCCGAGGGCAAGGTGAGGCACTTTGGCTTGTCGGAAGCGGGGGTAGGCACCATCCGCAGGGCCCACGCCGTGCAGCGGGTCACAGCACTGCAGAGTGAATACTCACTTTTCTGGCGCGGACCAGAAGACGATGTTTTGCCCGTGGTCGAAGAGCTTGGTATCGGCTTTGTTCCGTTCAGCCCTCTCGGCGCCGGCTTTCTGACGGGACAGATCGACGAGAACACGAAATTCGACCCGACCGACTTCCGCAATCACGTGCCACGCTTCTCGCTGGAGGCTCGCAAAGCGAACATGGTGCTCGTCCATGCCGTGCAGGCAGCAGCACAGCGCAAAGGCGCAACGCCAGCGCAGATTGCGTTGGCCTGGTTGTTGGCGCAAAAGCCGTGGATCGTCCCCATTCCTGGCACCACGAAGATCTCACGGATGGAAGAGAACCTCCGAGCGGTTGACGTCCAATTGAGGGAGGTCGATCTCCAGCAGATTGAAGAAGCCACCTCGAAGCTGTCGCTCGAAGGTGACCGCCTACCCGAGGCGATGCTCAAGATGACCGGCATCTAGGTAGCGGTCACTCCGACGCAGAAGGGCTAAAAGGCATTGACGTAAAGCATCACGCCAGCATCAAACCATTGAATAGGGATAGGAGAAATCATGCAAAAGCGCACATTAGGAAAGGGCGGTCTCGAAGTCTCAGCACTCGGCCTCGGATGTATGGGCCTGAGCTTCGGTCTTGGGCCCGCCACGGAGAAGGGCGAAGCGATGAAGCTCATTCGCGCCGCTGTCGAGCGCGGTGTCACCTTCTTCGACACAGCCGAAGTGTATGGCCCGTTCGTCAATGAAGAGGTCGTGGGCGAAGCGCTCGCTCCCTTCCGCAAAGATGTCGTGATCGCGACTAAGTTCGGATTCGAGCCCGATCCCGGCAACGATGGCAAGTGGACAGCAACCAACAGTCGCCCCGATCACATCAAGCAGGTCGTCGAAGGCTCGTTGAAGCGTCTGCAAACTGACACCATTGACCTTCTCTACCAGCATCGCGTCGATCCCAATACGCCCATCGAAGAAACCGCTGCTGCCGTTAAGGATTTGATCCAAGCAGGCAAGGTGAAGCACTTTGGCCTCTCCGAAGCAGGCGCAAAGACGATCCGTCGCGCGCATGCCGTGCAGCCCGTGACAGCCCTGCAGAGCGAATACTCTCTCTTCTGGCGTGAACCCGAGGAGTCTGTCATGCCAACGCTGGAAGAGCTCGGGATCGGCTTCGTTCCGTTCAGCCCTCTCGGCAAAGGTTTCCTCACCGGAAAGATTGATTCCTCGACAAAGTTCGACAGCACCGACTTCCGCGCCATTGTCCCTCGATTCAGCCAAGACAATCGCAAAGCGAATGGGGCACTCGTGGATGTCATCACCAAGTTTGCAGAACAGAAGCAGGCTGCTCCCGCTCAGATCGCCCTCGCATGGCTGCTTGCGAAGGCACCGTGGATCGTTCCGATTCCAGGCACCACGAAGCTTTCTAGACTAGAAGAGAATCTGGGCGGCGCTGCCATTGAATTGACCGCTGATGACCTGCACTCGCTTGAAGAGGCGTCTTCCGCCATCAAGGTGGAAGGTGAGCGTTATCCCGCGACACACGCAAAGCTTATCGACCGCTAGAGTAGTCGACCCTTGTCTGAAGATCTTCCAGAGTCGTTCTCAGCTTGCGGCTTTGGTCGGTGTGACGATTTTCAACAATGGCAGTCCAATAGCAGGTCGACGCGTCTGGGACTTCGGTTGATGTGACGATTCGAAGCTTTGGATCAGCATTGCGGACTCGCGGAAAGCTCCGCAAGTGGCTCTCGTCACTTTGTACGAGAACAGCTTCTGGTCAACTTTTACGGTGATGTTGAAATCACACCAGCCCAGGCTCGCGGAATGCTCGGGTGACGGCTGCGACTCCAATCCACCCCAGCGTTTCTTTTAGCATGATCGCGATGATGGCTCCGACACTTGAGCCCAATGCCATTCACCCGGCTAGCGTGGCTCTTCAGCCAGGACGTAAATGCAGGCGCGGAGTTTGCCGGATTCAGTGTTGACCGTTGCCACAACGCGCCGGTAGCCGGGGCCTTCGAAGTCGTCGAGACGATGCCAATGGTCGGGTAGCTCGGCAGATTCGAAGAGGTCTACATCCACTAAGGGCCCATCGGGATCGAGGATGATTCCGGGAAAGCCCAGGGCAGCGCCCCAGCCCGAGGGGAAGAGCTTGCCTGGCACGGTTCCGCGCCGCCAGGTTCCGGCGAGTGCCGAGATTTGATGGTGGTTCACTCTGCCGGGCGCCAAGGTGCCGTAGATGGCCAGCCGGGTATCGGGAGCTTCGCCAGAACCTGACCTTTGATCCATCAGCCGATTGTATGAACTTGAGGCGCGGGCCTGATCAGTTGGTTTAGCCGCGTTGCTCTACCAGGGCGATTGGGCAATCAGGACGCTCCAACCGGCGCGTGTTTCCCCATCGATGTGCCGGACTCCGACGTGTCGGTAAGCCTGCCGTACTTCGGGTTCGAGGGAGGGAGGGATGCCGGAAAGAATGAGTCGGCCATGACGGGCTAAGCGTTGGACGAGAACCGACGCCATCTCGATGAGGGGAGCGGCCAGGATGTTTGCGACGATTAAGGGCCACTGGCCTTGTACAACGTCAGGGCTGCCGGCTGCGAGATGCAAGCGGTCGGCAAGGTGATTGAGGCGGGCGTTCTCACTTGCAGCTTGTAGTGCATCGGCGTCAATATCGAGGCCAACGGCTTGCTGGACGCCTGACATTAGTGCGGTCAAAGCAAGAATGCCCGATCCGGTGCCTACGTCGAGAATGCGATGGACACGCTCGACTGCCAGAAGTTGTTGGATGGCCTGGATGCAGAGCGCGGTGGTTGGATGATGTCCGGTTCCAAAGGTCGGACCATCGTTCAAGCGGAGCGCCGTAGGCGGGGCGGTTTCTGGAGAGGCAATCAGAACACCGCCGATATGAATGGCTCGCGGACTCAGCAGCCAGATTGAGCCGTTATCGCGTCCGACTGCAGCCGACACGGTTACAGCAGGCACGCCCAAGGAAGCGGCGACGGTGTCTTGGGCCACAGCGTCAGGGAGGATGGCAGCCAAGCCTTCGTTTAGCGGCTCGATGTCAAGAGCTCCTAAGGTTACGAGGAGGTCAAGCGCGTTTGGAGGCGGCCGGTCGATGTCGATGCGGTAGGGCATTTCGCAGGGTAACGCAAACCGCCATGGAAACGTGTGTGGGTTGCACTGAGTATTCAGGCCTGGAAGTAACGTTCGTTGTCGATATCCTCGATCAGGCCTGGCTGCTTGGGCTGCCAGCCGAGCAGTTCGCGAGTTCGTTCGCTGGAGGTTGGGGCGTCGAGACCGGCAAACATCGCGAACCAGCCGAAGTGATCTTTTGCTTCATCGGGAGACTTGCTGACGACCGGAAGATTGAGGCGGCGGCCGATGACGCCGGCGATGTCCTTGAACGGCACTCCTTCTTCGGCAACGGCGTGATAGTGAGCTCCTGCCAAGCTGTGTTCAAGAGCGAGCCGGTAGACCACCGCGGCGTCGAGGCGGTGAACGGCGGGCCAGCGGTTGAGCCCTTCGCCGATGTAGGAAGAAATGCCTTTTTCACGGGCCATTCCGATGAGAATGGGAACGAAGCCATGATCGCCGTCGCCGTGGACGGAGGGGGCAAGGCGGACCACTGAAGCGCGCACACCACGGTCGGCGAGCGCGGCCGCAGCTGCTTCTGAAGCGCGGGGAAAGGTGGAGGGGCTAGGTGGCGGCGGCGTATCTCCCTCGGTCGCAAGACGACCGGGCGCCAGGAGCGCGACTCCAGAGGTGACCAGCAGCGGGCGGGCGGAGCCTTCGAGCGCGGCGCCGAGGGTCTCGATGGCGCGCTTGTCCTGCTCACAATTCTCTAAGAACTTCGAGAAGTCGTGGTTGAAGGCGGTGTGTATCACGCCGTCGGACATCGCTGCTCCTTCGCGCAGGCTTGCGAGATCCGTCATATCACCGCGATGCACCTGGGCACCGGCTGCGGCAAGCGACTTCCCTCCTGCTTCGGAGCGGGCCAGGCCGAGTACCTGATGACCTGAGCGGATGAGTTCTCCTACTACGGCAGAACCGACGAAACCGGTAGCGCCGGTTACGAAAACACGCACGGGAATTCTCCTTTTTTCACGTACAGCAACTGCGTTAAACCGCTTTAGGGCGAATATGGCTGGAGCTGCTCAATGCCTATTCCACAGCCTGTCGACGAGAGAGTAGACCAAGTTTTCCAGAACAATGTTGCACGCAGTTGTGCGTGCCATTGCCGATCACCAGGGCGACTGATTTTCTGGCTTGACTCATCATCATGTCGAAGCCGCGTCCCCTACGCCCACAAGAGTTTTCATTTACGCAATCTGCGGGGGGTCGAGCAGTTCCGGTAAACGGGGCGACCGGTACGGACTCATGCACAGGATCGCCACGCCTGGAAGCCTATCCGGGGTGACTTTCGCTAGGTTCGCGGGATTTCACCGAGCGCTATGGCATGGAAAGCACTACCGTTCGGGCGGCAGCGTGTTGACCTTGTCGCCGGAGTCTTCATTGACTGGATGGCTATGACCACGAGGCTGGGGTTGCGTAGCGGCAGGTGCCGATTCGGCGGCGGCGGGCTCAGAATCGGTGGAGTGAGCACGGGTGATGGTAGTGGGGCCGCTGGAATCGGAAGCGTTGCCGTTCATGAACACACGACGGGATTGCACCTGGGCGTCGTGATAGCGGAGTTGAGCCTCGGGCGATAGAGAGACGCGGATGGACTGTCTCCCTTCGAGCGTTTGACCGTCGGGAAGGTAGCAGTAGAGAGCGTACCGTTGGCGCAGCTTTTGAAATGTCTCCTCGAGGGCTGAGGCGTCGTTGACAGGAATGGTGTCGCCGCCCGAATCGGCTGCGATCGTATCGGTGCCGGCAGTGTGGGAACGGTCGCCACCACCCATGCCGCCGCCCGTGCCGCCACGTCCTGGGAAGCCGATTCCACCTCCACCGGGCCAGCCGCCGCCGCTACTACCCGGCCAGCCCATACCTCCGCCTCCACCTCCCCAGGTGCCGCCGCGTCGGCGTCGACCGCCGCCACCGCCGGGAAATCCCACGCCAGCCTGCGGAGGTTCGTACGGGGCTTGCAGGAAGCTGAGTACGGCGTTGGCACGGTTGAGAGCGGCCTCGACGTGATATTCATCCTCTTCGTCCTGGGTCTGGTCGTCAGTGAGGATGACCACGGCGCGACGAGCTTCGGGCCGGGCCGAGTGCTCCAGGTAACGGGCGGCGTCGAGCATGGCTTGCGTGATGCGGGTACCTCCGTTGAAGTGCTCCGAGCGGAGGATGCGATTGAGTTCGGTGGTTACCTCATCACGATTGCTGCGTAAGGGGAGACGGAGATTGGAGCGCGTATCGAAGATCATGATGCCGACGCGGTCTTTGTCAGCCAGGACACTGAGCGCTTGACGGGCAGCCGAGGCGATGCGTTGCACGTGCGGCTCCATGCTGCCGCTTACATCAAGCAGCAGGAGGATGTCGATGGGAACATTTTCATTGGCGAGATTACGGACGGGCAGTGTTTTACCGTTCAGAGTTAAGACGAAGTCTTTGATTGCGAGGCCGGTGACGGCACGGCCTTCTCCGTCCACCACTTTGGCGTCGACGCGGGTGAGGGCGACATCGCTCTTGAAGACAACCGGATCATCGGCAGCTATCAGGCACATGCCAGAGGCGAGCAGAGTTGGGAGGAGTATCCGGCTGAGATGGCGAATGGGGAGCACTAGCTATTGATACGCAAAGGCGGGTTGGGCGGTTACCGGTCAAGGCTGAGGAAGAGAGCGAGTGCGGCGAGTTGGGTCGCCGAAGAACCACAGGCCGTGCGCGAAGGCCGCTATAGCTTCCACCAAGCCCACCCGAGAGGCAGGAAGAGCCCACTTCGGCGTGGCGCATTCCGACCGCTGGGCATGCGGAGGTTGAGGAGAACAGCACGAGAGCAGCACGCTGGGGCCGAACTGCGTGAGTCCTTCGGACCCTTTCACCAGGCGCCGACAGCTGCGGAAAGGATGGCGCCACAAATCGAAGTGAGAATCGCAGGGAGATTTTTGAGCTCTTCCGGCCGGTAAGGATTCTAATGAAACAAGAGGATTGCCATGACAGAACCTACTGAGCCGAAGCCTACCGAAGAGGATGTTAATTCCAAGCCGGAAGAGGAGAAGCACCTGGATCGTGACGGCGGCGAACGTCAGCCGTCGGATGTGTCAGACAGCAAGTAGTGCGGCAGCGACCTATTCGTCGCGGCCGTGAACATGGGCGGGCGGATGGGTTGCTTCCACTGCTTTGAAGCGGCCCCCAACGCGATAGGTGTGGCTTGCGCCTTTCGGTACGACCCAGCTGTCGCCTGCGGTGAGCTTGACCGTTTGCCCTTCGATCTCCAGCTCAGCTGCGCCCTCGATAACGTAGCCGATGGTTTCGTAGTCACGGCTGACCGCTTCTTCCTTTCCGCTACCGCCGCTTTCATCCCACAAACGCATTGCCATAGATTTGCCAGTAGCCAAGTATTTCTGGCCCAGTTTCCCTGTTGGGGAGTGCTTACTGTCGACTTTCGTAACCGTTGTATCAGCCATACCGAGTAGATGCAGTTTGTGGGCTGAGTGGGACAATTCAGCAATGGCAACCAATCGTGTGGAGATTCTGGAGCAGATGCTGGCCGCGGACGCGAACAACACGTTTGCCCGGTATGGGCTGGCGATGGAGTTTGCGAAGAGTCATGAGTACCGGCGGGCGATGGAGGAGTTTCGAACGCTGCTTGCGCACGATCCGAACTATGCGGCCGCCTACTACCATGGCGGGCAGACGTTGGAGAAGCTGGGTGAGGTGGAGGAAGCGCGGCGGATCTACGAGCGCGGGATCGAGGTGACTACGGCTAAGGGCGATTCGCATACGCGGGCGGAGATTGAGGCGGCGTTGGATTTGTTGCCGATTTAGGAGGGGCGGTGAGTTGGGTGCGGGCAAGTGCCTGAGGGTGCCGAAAGGTGCCGAAAGGGGGTGCCGAAAGGGGGTGCCGAAAGGGACAGCCTGACTTGAGCGGTTGCGGAATGAGTTGAACAGGTGCCAGCTGTCTGCTGTGTTCGCTGAATTGGCTTAGTGGCGCGCCTCGTTCCCAGGCGGTTCAACTCCTCTAGATCTGGAAACTAAAGGTTTACGCGCTTGGTGGTTGCTTCTCTCGAGGATTTACTATCAGAGAGGTAGCTACTGCGGAGACACATTTCCGCTACCATCATTAGATTTCGTTGGTGCCAGTATCTGGGCCAAGCTCGTGAACCTTGGCATTTCCGCGGATTCTTGGGCCTTTTGGACGATCTAGGTACTCGCAATTAACCGGAATTTGCGAACTGGTCAGACGGCTATGCCGGTTTCGCGAATTTATCCAATTGCTCAAGTCAGGCTGTCCCCTTCGACATCCCTTCGACATCCCTTCGACATCCCCCTAGATGAAGACTATGCGCGGGATGTTGAAACGGGAATTAACGCCCACCGTGAGCCATGGGATCCGCCATCCTGGAAGTAGTCCTCGATTCCAGAGTTTTAATCGCGGCTGAACATTCGAAGCTCACGACGCCGGAGGTTATGAAAACGATCCGGTCTCTTATAGGGAACTTGCCCATCGTGATCAGCGCGCTGAGTGTGGCGGAACTCGGGCATGGCATCTATCGGGCTAGAAATCCTGAGCGCAGCCAGCAGAGACGGCGTTTCCTGGATGAACCTTTCAAACTACGTTCCGCGGAAGAGCCGAAAGGGTCAGCCTGACCTGAGCGATTGCGAAATTAGTCGAACCTGTGCCAGCTGTCTGCTGTGTTCGCTGAATCATTTCGCGGATTCACGCTTTTAGGCGCTTGGGGGTTCGGTTTTCCTGGAAATCGACTGTTTAGGAAGGCAGCTACTGCGGCAATAGGGCGCCGCTACCCTTTAGCTGGTCGGTGCCGGTATTGCGCCAAGCTCGTGGATGGTGGGTTTCCGCTAGATTTTTGCATTTTTGAAGATCCGGGTCGTCGTGATTTGACCGAAATCAGCGAACTCCTCAGTCGGCTATGCGGGTTTCGCGGATTTAGGCAACTGCTCAAGTCAGGCTGTCCCGTTCGAGGAAGTGAGTCCGTCGAGTTCGACGGCCAGGTCGAGGGCGCGACCGTGGTTCGGATCGAGTGCCAGGAGTTGTTGGAGGACGCGGCTCGCTAACTTGTACTGGCCGAGGCCGATGCGGGCTTGCGACTGCAGAAGTAGGCCTTGGATGCGGCTGTGTTTGGCTGCGTCGGTCTTGAGCACTGGGCTAAATGGAACGGTGGCGAGATCTTTTTCCCGGGCGATGCGACGGCCGGCAAACCAAATTTCGCGCAGGAGTCGCCGTGAGTGATGGCGGTCGTTGAGCCGGGCGAACGCTAGGGCGGCATACCAGGACGTCTCTGTGAATGGTGGCCGCGTTGCGCCAGGGCTGAAGGGTAGCGTTGCTTTGTTCCAGTAGTCTTGAGCTGACTCCTGATTTCCGGCCGCAGCCATTGCTTCTCCGAGCCAGAATTGAAGTTCAATCTCTCGCAGGCCGGCCGATGTCCCACCGTCTTCCCGGATTGTCTGGAGGGGAAGAAGGAACAGGTCACGCGCACGAGCATGGTCTCCGGCGGACAAGGCCAAGCGACCCAGTTTGACGAAGGTCCGTATGTACTCATCGAGGCCGCACGAGCTACGAACATGGAGTGCGAGCGTGCCGGCAGAGAACAGCGAGAGGGCGCTTGCGGGCTGCCCGTTTGTGTTGTAGAGGCTTACCAACTCGAGCGCGAGCTCCTCGTGTTTCTGAGCAAGGGAAAAGTGTTCGCTTAGTTCCTGTAGCCGCAGTGCGGGAGGCACACCCATGCGCTTCCACAGTTGATCGCGCTCATAGAACAGATCAGCGGCAGTGGGGTCGGCAGTACAGGCGCGGTCGTAGGCGTCGAGTGCCTTTTCAGTTTCGCCTGTGACGTTGAAATAGCCGAGGGCGAGGTTTCGCCAGACCGGGGCAAACTGTTCATCGAGTTTGGCCGAAGATTCCCAGATTTCGAGAGCCTGACGATGCTGGCCTTGCGAGTAAAGCAGGCAGCCCAGGTAGTATTGTGCGCGCGCGTCTTCGGGTTGGAGGGCGATGGCGCGGGCGAGCACGGAGAGCTCATCGAGCCGATGCGGGAAGCAATAGTCGGAGTTTGTCTGGGCAGCGGTTTGGTATTCGCGCTGCGCAGAGGGCAGATCGCCGGCGCGCAGATAGAACGAAGCGAGCGTGTAGTGAATCATGGGCAGGCTGCCGTCGTGGGCCTGGGTGTCGGCTCCGGTGAGAAGCTCGATAGCTGGTTCGTAGAGGCCGGCGCGTGCATAGTCGAAGGCAAGATCGAGCCGCACCTGATTGTCGCCGGGCAGCGGGCGTGCGGCGAGATGGCAAGCCCAGGGATCTAGCGGATCGAGCAGGAGAGATTCGCGAACAAGTTGCTCCGCTTCAGTGGTGCGGCCGAAACGGCGGAACAGGACCGTAGCGAGGCTGCGCGCGTTGTTGTTGTCGGCATTGAGGCGCAGAGCTTCGTAGAGGAATTTGGGAACGACGCCGAAGTGATGACGGCGGCATTCGAGTTCGGCGATGGCCTGCAAGCCAGGGGAGCGCCAGGCAAAGCTCCAGCTTGCGGTTTGGAAAGCAGCAGCGGCCTTTTCGTCCTCTTCCTGATAGCGGAGTGCGAGGCCGAGGTGGTACGCAGGCTCGCCCTCGAAGGCGGTGGAGCGGCTGAGGGCTGCCGTGGCCAGCGCGGCGCGAAAGTGAGCTTCCGCTTTTTCGAATTCGCTGCGGTTTAGCTGGAGGAGGCCGAGCGCATTGTTAGACGGCGAGTGGTGCGGGTCACGGCGCAGGGCTTCGGACCAATACTCTTCAGGGTGGAAGCCGGTGGGTTCGTATTGCGCGCGAAGGCCCGTCAGAAAGAGACCTTCGAGAGTTGCAATTTTGCGCGGCGGGAGCGGCACGGCAACTGGGAGGGCTTGCGTTTTATCGACGCCGGCGACAGGAGTTGCGATAGGAGAGAAGGACATCAATTCCCTTCCCGCCGACGTGATGACCCGTAAGTTGATGGTGGCGGAGTCTAGGCCGCTGGGTAGTGTAGTGCGCTCAAGCAAGTGTCGGTCAGGCGCAAGATCGCGGTTCCAGCGCGCGAGTACGGTGCCTCCGCTTTCGAGGAGCACGGTTGCGTTTGGAAAGACGCGAGTGACTGCGACACCGACAAGTGTAGTTTCGGCGATGGTCAGGCGGACCGCTGCATCAGCGTTGGCATCGTCAATCTGGCCGATGCCGGCGATTGGGTACCAGAGTTGACTGAAGGCTTTCGTCTCAAAGGGTGCAATGATCGAGATGCGTTCCTGCAACGGCGAGGAGAGGCCGGCGCTGAGTTCGGCCCAACCGGCTTGCGGAGTGAAGCTGCGAGCGGATACCAGATGGCGGTCGGCTACCTGGAGAAGCCCACGCTGTTGAGAAGGGCTGTAGACGCCAAAGAAGTCGGAGTCGGTGCCCTCGCCATAGACTGTCAGCTTGTCTTCCGGAATCGCAGCAACAGCGGCCCATTCGAAGCCGTGCGAAAACTGGGTTCGATTGTAGATTCTCCCTTTCAGTTCGAGGTAGGCACGGCCAGGGTAGAGGCAGGCGCCGTGCATTGCTTTGCAGCGCGTCCGGGGATCGAAGGTGCTGCACCAGACTGTGCGCGCGCCGTCAGGATGTTCCTCAATGTAGGTTTCGAAACGACTGAACGTGTTTGCCTGCGCCGTTCGGGGCCAGAAGACTTGAAGTCCACCAGGAACCTGCATATTGCCATGAGAGAGCAGCTTCGGGCGAATGAGGTCCGGACGGTGGAGCAGTTCTTGCCCGGTTGACTTGTCGAGCATCAGGTGGATGCGGCCGCTGAGTTCGGGCAGGATCAGGAGCCGGAGAAATTCATTCTCGATGTGAACGGCCTGGAACTGAAGAGGGCTCGGTTCGGGTGAAATGCCATGGCTCACTGGGGACGGATAACCATACTGACCGGCGCTTTCGCCCGGCTTGTCACCGGAGAAGATGGCGTTCCGGCTGGGTTTGGTCGGCGAATGTCCCATGAGTGTGACCGCTTCTATCCAGGCTTTGACTGGGCCGGTTTGCTCGGCGGGCGGGGGAGGAAGGAGCGGCCGGGGGGATTGGTCCGGCAGGGAGATTGGCATGCGACTTGTTACCAAACCAGTGTCGCAAGGCCAGTAACGAAAAATGGCGTTACTGGCCGTCTAAGTCCACGGCTGGCCCACCAGGCAGCCCGGTGCAGGATAGGCCACTGCTCATGGAGGAACAAGAGATAACCTTATTGCTGACCGCATAGTCTTTTGCGATTGGAAGCGATGGCATGAGCGGATCGCGAAGAGGGAAGTATTCGTCTCCGAAGAACCAGGGACGGTTTGAGAAATTAACAGAGACGTAATAGGGCAGGAGATTGAGCCGCGTAAGCAATAATTTCGTGATCTGATTAGCATCCGTTACGGTGAGCGGACCGGGCGCTTGAAAGAACAAATTCACTTGCTTAACAGCGCCGCGAGAATGGCGGGCAGGCTCGACCGTAGCGAGGTAAAGTAGCTCCAGGTTTCGCTGGTTTGAATTCAGCGCGGCATCCTGGAGAACATCTGACAATTTGATCCGAGTTCCTTCAGTTGTGATCTGCGTAAACGACCTTGCAGAGCCACAGTACTCCTTCTTCTGGGTCGCGACACTTTCGACGATTGGGCCGTGAAGCGTAAGACCTTGAAGGTGCTGGTACGTGATCCAGGTGCTGTCACGCGTTTGTTCGAGATGCCCATCACCAAGCAAGAAGTCATAGAGAACGTCCCTGGAAGGAGCGGCCAGGACCTGTCGGATCACACAAGATCCCATGGGTGGCACCAGGGAGTGGATTTCACTGCACGGTTGAGAAGAGGTGATGTCCGTCAGGACAGTTACTGCACAAACTCCACCGACCTGCGATTGAACAAGACTGTCCGGAACAACGTGACGAGCAGGACGGCCGCACGATAACAGCGCGAAGCACAAGGTGAACGCAATAATCGCCCGCATAGTTAAACGTCAATACTTTGTGCTGGTATTACACCCGCCTTGAAGAAACGGCGTAATTGCTGCACCAGGATCGGAGTAGTTGATATTGAGAGCCCTGGCCAGACGAGCATCGAGAAATCCAGTGAAAGAATGTAGAGCCTCATGTAACAAAGCGAAATTTTGAGTGTTACTCGGGAATCCGAAGAATCCGGGGTTTAGGACTATGTATTTGAAGGAACATACCCAGCATTGTCCAAGGTTGTTGCAGGAGGTTGCATACCGTATTGCTTGTTTGCTCCTCGGAGATACAGCGCAGCATCTATGGCTTGCGGGCCTAGCAGGTCTGAAACGGTTAATTGATCCACGACCTGTCCTCGGGTATCCCAGAAGCGGAGATCGCCGGCGAAGTCTGCGACTGCTTGAGGATCGATGTTGGCCTTTGCAAACGCAGCCTGACAACCGGGCGAGAGAATCCCCAGTAAACCTCGGAGACGCCCTTCAAATTGCCTGTTGTAGTACTCCCAGCGCAAACGAAAATCTGTTTGTGCTGGACCGTTGTATGTGAGCGATGCGGTATCCGGGGGAAGCCCAGTCAGCTCGCAGCCTTCCAGGGTGCTGACAGTAGTCCCTTCATCATCATCTATCGAGTATGCACAGATGAGCCTGCCGCCTAACTCGTATTGAAGGTCTGTCGATCGCTCCTCGGCGCTTACTTCGGTCAACTCGCCAGAGCCGGAAGCGTCGTAGCGGAACGAAAGTGCCCCTCCCGTTTTCGTATTTCTAATGGCTTGTAGGACCGCAGAATTGCCTTGATGTTCCGATTGACCTCCTACCTGCTGTGAGCTCGGGTTTGCGTATTCGAATGTGAAGGAATCGCCAGTCAGGTTGTTCACCATGCGTGAAAGGTGGGGCGCCTCGTAGGAGGTCGCAGCTGAGTACGAAAAGCTGTAAAAAGAACCTCGGATGTCACTGACTTCGGCTAATCGGCCGCTCGTATTCGGCTCACTCCGGTTCATTCCACTCTCATAACGCATGGTGAGAGTATTGCCAATCGCGTCCTCTATGGCTGTGGGGTAAAGGTCACCGGAGTCCGGTTCATCTGGCGCGGATGTTGACTCAAACTTCCAAGTCGTTCCATATTCAAAGTGAAGTGTGTTTGCGTCGTTATCGAACCAAACAGTTGAACTTTCATTGGAAGACCACCGGCTGTTCGAGTGCTGATTCAGGTGAGATGTACGACCTTCCGAGTCGCTGAATTCAATGGAGTCGATTGAACCATCTGAAGTAACAAGCCTATGGATAATGCCGAACTGTAAACGCCAACTACGATCAACATCGGTGCTGACAAGCGAGCCCTGATCTGTTTTGGCCCTACGTCCAAGTATTTTCGGCGATGCGTAAACGAGCTTAAATGGGATTGCTCGGTCCTTTTTGAGAAACGTATCAACCTGGTCGCCAACAGTGACGCGACGTTTAACGGTTTGGTAGACGCCTACTTGATCGGGCTCGACTTTCGCCCCATTTGACTTATAGCAACGGAAACAGTGAACGCCACAATTGCACAAACGACCCTGGTTGAATTGAGCACAATATTCTGAAAACGCCGTTGAGCTTATCACACGGGCCATCAGCATTAGTTCAGTTGTAAGCGCGCTTCCTTTATAGTGCACTGGTATGGCTTCTTCCAGTTTGCTTCCGAAATACTCGATCGGTGTGGGCGACCGTTTTGCTCCGAGGTAGGTTTTTGTTGAGCGCGCGCTCCTGCGCTGGCATGCTCCAGGCTCATTGGTGTTTTAGAGGGAGTAACATCCACGACGCTCCTTCCTGCGTCTCGTGTTGATAACAGCCGCCAAGAGTCAGTGCAACTTACTTTGGCTGCATTACAAGCATCATCATGCACAAGCAGGAAGCCGGTGTTCGCGTCGGCAAAGGTTGAGCCCATGACCCACAACGATGTCGCCGCTGTGGTGGAAGAGCCTTGTTGCGAATCTGTGTCTGGCAGAGCAGCGGAAGGAATTTGCGCCGAATACGTGTTGGAGAGAATGGTTGTCTCAACCCCGCCCTTAGCAAACCGCGCCCAGATTGGTGTTCCATCAAGTGATACTCCGGCTGAGCCTCCCAGAGAAGGAATTTTTTGTGACTCCGAGGGAATCCAGGCCTTCCCAGAATCGGTTGTCTTATAAACGGCAACTAGGGAACTGGATTGGTTTACCTTTAAGCCGTGAAAGGTTATCACAAACGTTCCGTGTTGCGCGTCAGTGAACCTCGGCGGCGAGGCTTGTCCGAGTGTATCGGTGGTGCTGCTGGGAACTGGTGGGGTCTGTTTCTTCCAACTCAGCCCGCCATCTCGCGTCGAATACAAATCACCCTTAAGGACGCCGCCAGCAATCCAGCCCAGATCCGGTGAAATCCAGGTCATTTCGTCAACAGTTGGCGGGCTAGGTAGTTCGAGCCAGTTCTTGCCACCATCTCTTGTGGCAAACAGGACGCCCTCCTGAAATTCGAACTGGAAACCCGCCGCAGCGCTAACCAGCCGTTCATTTCGTCTAAGAAGAAGGTATGCGAGGTTCCCGCCCAAATTTGCGGAAACGCTAAGAACCGAGTGGCAGCTTGTACAATACCCTTCTGCCAAGTCAAGCCACCGTCCGATGTTGTCGCAATGACTAAGTTAGCTCTACGATCAGAGCCTTCCTGGAGAATTGCCGCCCATCCTCTGGATGAAGTCAGAAAGAAGGTAGAAGAAATCGACTCGTCCGCATTTAGAGGAGGAGTAAGCCAAACAGGACGATTTAACTCTCAATTCAGAACCCGGCTTCGGCTGACCGCGCTCTACCACGATCAGCTGGCATCAGTCATGCACAAGCAAAGTATCACTTTTGCCAACATAAATGTCAGAGCCAATACTAAGATCAGAATTTGATATGTCGAAACTTCGAAGGGTTTTACAATCGAGATCTCCGGTAAGAAGCTAGACACTTATTTTCAGACGCTCATACTCGAAGTGGGCTTGGACACGACAGAGGACCGATTGCCCTTCGCCGCCTAGACCGCGCTGCCTGGAACTAATGGCCAGCGACGTTCGATTCGCACTTGCCTTATAGTGCACAGGTATGGTTCCTTCCAGTTTGCTTCCGAAATACTCGATCGGTGTGGGTGACCGTTTTGCCCGTCAGGCTCGGGCGCAGCTTGCGGCTTGTGTGCGGGCGGCTGAAGAAGGCGTTGAGGTTGTGCCGGTTTGGAATAAGTCGAACCGGGAGCATACGATGATTGGCTCGGAGCCGGTCGGGACGCGGGTGGCGGCAAATGCCGCGGTGAAGGCGCTGGGCTGGGATCGCCCTTACTTTGTAGATGCGGACCATATTGGGCTCAAGACGGTGGGACGGTTCTTGGAGCCTTGCGATTTTTTCACGATTGATGTGGCCGAGCAGATTGGTAAACCAGCGGTGCCCGATCGTGTGCAGAGGTTTGTTCAGCAGCATCCGGAGTTAGTCGGCGAGATGGAGATTCCCGGAGTGGAGCGGGCTTTTTCCGTGGATCGGGAACGTATTGAAGCTGTCGCCAATAAATTTCTCGCAGCAGTGCAGCAAGCCGGGCAGGTTTATCGCTCGGTCGAGACAGAAAAGAGCGGATCAGGGTTCGTGACCGAGATTTCCATGGACGAGACGGACACTCCGCAGACACCGGTGGAGTTGCTGATTATTCTCGCGGCGATTGCCGATGAGGGCATTCCGATCCAGACCATTGCACCCAAGTTTACGGGCCGATTCAACAAGGGCGTGGATTATGTTGGCGATCTGAATCAATTCAGCCAAGAGTTTTCAGACGACATTGCCGTGGTCGCGTTCGCCGTGGCTCGTTACGGTTTACCGAGCACTTTGAAGTTGAGCGTACATTCAGGAAGCGATAAGTTCTCCATTTATCGGCCGATGCGCGAAGCCATGCGAAGACACGGTGCTGGTGTGCATCTGAAGACGGCGGGAACAACCTGGCTGGAGGAGTTGATCGGGTTGGCGGAGTCGGGCGGCGCGGGGTTGGAGTTGGCCAAAGAGATCTATGCGGAGGCGTGGGCCCACAGGGAAGAGTTATGTGCGCCCTACGCAACAGTGATCGATATTGATCCGGAGAGGCTACCTGCGCCGGAAGCGTTGAGAGGGTGGAGCGCGGAGCAGTATGTACGGGCGTTAAGGCATGTGCCGAGTGACCCGGCGTACAACAGCAGCTTGCGGCAACTGCTGCATGTCGGGTTCAAGGTGGCCGCTGGGATGG
Organism: uncultured Bryobacteraceae bacterium; assembly: GCA_964248405.1. Classification (GTDB taxonomy): domain Bacteria; phylum Acidobacteriota; class Terriglobia; order Bryobacterales; family Bryobacteraceae; genus Bog-105. The sequence continues at coordinate 4,779 of CAXTYH010000005.1, read as the reverse complement.
GTGAACGTTATTTGAATCTGCTGGATGAGGCTGAGGCGGCAATTGCAAAAAATGTGACTGAGAATCTGTTTGAGCGCCACATCAGGCCGCTGTTTCTGGGAGCGTAAGGTATGGCGAATACCTTCGATCTCGGCGGGCGTGTGGCGGTGGTGATGGGGGGCACGTCCGGCATTGGGCGTGCGATTGCGATCGGCTTGGCAGAGAGCGGTGCGGATGTGGTTGCGACCGGGCGTAGAGAGGCCAATGTGGCTGAAGTCGCCGGGCTGGTGGAAAAGGCGGGTCGGCGGAGTTTGCGGTTGACCGTCGATGCAGGGAGTCGCGCGTCGATTGATGCTTTGCGTGATGGGGTGCTGGCGGAGTTCGGCAGAGTGGATATCTTGGTTAACTCGGCGGGACAGATTTTCCGAAAGCCCACGGTGAACATCGGAGAGCAAGAGTGGAACAGATTGCTGGATGTGAACCTTACGGGCACATTGCGGGCGTGCCAAAGCTTCTATGAGCCTCTGCGGCAAAGCGACCAAGGACGCGTGGTGAACATTGCTTCGCTGAATTCTTATGTGAGTTTCTTTGAGGTGGCGGCATATGCGGCTTCTAAATCCGGAGTGCTGGGGTTGACGCGCAGCCTGGCAGTGGAGTGGGCTCAGCACGGTATCACTGTGAACGCCATTGCGCCCGGCGTGTTTCTGACAGAGTTGAATTCGGCATTGCTGACCGGGACTGATCGAGGTCGAGAGTTGCTGATGCGGACGCCCATGAAGCGCTTCGGCAAGATTGAGGAGCTTGTGGGGACCGCGATCTTTTTGTCGAGTGCGGCAGCAAGTTTTGTGACCGGTCAGTGTCTGGCGGTGGATGGCGGCTTTCTGGCGTCTGGTGTGAACCAATAATTCAAACGCTGACCTGCTTGATCTTCGGCACAAGAAGCTGAATGACTAAGAAGGCGACCAGATAAGCGGAGCCGGCGACGACGAACAGCGGTCCGTAGGAGTTGCCGGAACGGTCGAGCCACCAGCCGATGAGCTTGGCGACGAGAAGAGCGCCCATGGACCCCCCGAAGCCGCCGAGTCCAATGACAGAGGCGACGGACGAGCGCGGAAAGCTATCAGAAGCAAATGTGTAAAGGTTAGCGGACCAAGCCTGGTGGGCGGCTGTGGCGAAGCTCAACACCCCGACGGTGAGCCATAGGTTATTGCCGATCAGGATGATGGTGGCAACAGGCAGGACCAGTAAAGCAGAGAGCAGAAGTGCGGTTTTGCGGGCACGATCGACAGTCCAGCCAAGCTTTTGCAGATGGCTGGAGAACCAGCCTCCACCGACCGAGCCGATATCGGCTGCGAGATAGATAACCACAAGCGGCGGCCCGAGGTGCTGCAAATCGAGACCGTACTTGCTGTTGAGATAGCCAGGGAGCCAGAAGAGATAAAACCACCAGACCGGGTCGGTGAAGAAGCGCCCGAGCAAGACGGCCCAGGCGGCACGTTGGCGAAGCAGACGGCCGTAAGGGATACGGCGGGCGGGTTCATCGGCCTGGCCGCCTTCGATGTAGGCGAGCTCGCCGGGGGTGATGCGTTTGGACTCGCGAGGCAGGCGAAAGGTGGTGAGCCAGAGGACGATCCAGAGCAAGTCGAGGCCACCGGTGGCGAGGAAGGACATGCGCCAGCCGAAGCGAGCGGCAATGAATGGAACCAGCAGCGGGGCGATGAGCGCACCGATATTGGAGCCGCTGTTGAAGATGCCTGTAGCAAGCGCGCGTTCCTTGTCGGGGAACCAGTTGGCGACTGTCTTGACCGCAGCCGGAAAATTGGCCGCCTCGCCCATGCCGAGCACGAAGCGCGCTATCACGAACTGAAGTGTAGAGCGTGCCAGGGAGTGCGCCATGGCCGCCGAGCTCCAGAGAAGTACGGCGAGCGCATAACCGATACGAGTGCCCAGCCAGTCAATCAGGCGCCCTCCAATGGGCATCATGAAGGCGTAGGCGAGTTGGAAGCCGAAGATGATGTTGGCGTAATCGGATTCGGTCCAGTGCAACTCGCGCGCGATGACAGGTTTCAATAAGCCGACTACCTGGCGGTCCATGTAGTTGACCGTAGTGGCGTAAAAGAGCAGTCCGCAGACGTACCAGCGGAGCCGGCCCGACGCTGCCGTGTACGGGCGGCTCTGTTGCGGACTCAAGGTCGACGTTGATTCCATGAGGGACGGCTTTGGACCAGACGCTATCGTATCGTCGTCGGGCGGCGAAAAGGTAAAGTGTTACCGGACTGGAGGTTCGGTCAGAGGCCAACCCAATCCTGGAAGTTCGAGCGGAAGAGCTTGTGGAGATCCGCCTCGATATCGGCTTGTGTGACCGGACGGCCGTCCTCAATCAGCAAACGGTAGGAGTTGGCAAGGATGGGGGCGAGCGTTCTGCGCGTGTTGCGCCATTTGTAGATGACCTGTTCGAGCACGCGGGCGTCCGAGTGCTGGGGGATGAAGCTGGTGCCGAGCATCTCAATGCGCTCGCGGGTGATCTCTTCGACGACCGAGGGATTGTTGAGGAACCACCAGCAGCCAAAGGGCAGGAGGTTGGCGAATTTGCGGGCGTAGACGCAGAGCTCATGCTGATTCTCGCGGCTGAGCAGGCTGATGAGGAAGCGGTTATCGGGATGAGCAAGGCAGAGGTTTTCGACAGCACGCAGGTCTGCTTTGCCGGCTGCGTCACCGGCGAGACGGATGGCTGGGTTCACCTGGCGGCGTACGCCGATCATGAGGGAGAGTGGAAGGTTGTGATCGAGACAGGCGGGCAGAACGGCGCCTTCCAGCAGGCTGCACTGAAAGCTGTCCTCCGGATAGGCAAATTCATCAGTCAATGAGCAGGCCATGTAGACCGGATGGATGCGCTGACACCAGTCGTCGAGAAAGCGGCGCACTTCGGCAATGCTGTTGCCAGTCAAGTCAGCCCCAACTCGATAGCCCTTCTTGGCCAACTGCTCCCAGTGTGACGGCCATTTGTCGAGCAGCCGATCGAGGCGCAGCACGGAGTGGAACTGAGGATCAGGCTCGGCACCGCTCTTCCAGAGGGGAGCTTCTTCGGGATCGAGCGGATCGTTAGTCATGACAACCTCGCTGATGCCGGCCAGTTCGAAAACGTGTTTGATGTGGGAGCGGAGATCTTGCGAGCGGAAGAAGTCGCGGGCTTCATTCAGGTTCTCTGCCTGAGTATCCAGGCCAAAGGCGGACAGCACGGCTATCACCCCGCGGGTTGCCTCCGAGATGGGCTGATTGTCGAGGAAAAGTGTACGGTATATTGCGTCGGCCTGCTCGCGTTTAGAGAGCTGCCAATATTGGGCTGGCTGGGTGGGCGAGTAGCGGAAAAACTCAGCTTCGAGGTAGTGGTAGGTGATGAGTTCGTCGATGCCCCACAGGCCGAGTTTGCCGAGCGATGGCATAAACAGATGGGTATGGATATCGATAATCTGGGTGGCGTGCAGTTGTTCTTGTACGGCCGAGAGAACCTGGTCACTAGAGAGGGCGGGTGCGACTTCGACGGAACTGGTGGGCATAAAAGTTTTCTCTACCTTATGCACGATAGCTTGCCGAGTCAATAGCATTTCTTCGGCGCTGGTGTAGTTTGGGGACTGCGATACGTGGCGGTGAGTGAAGGATTTCGCAAGTGGAGGAAGTGTGGCCCGAACAGTAGTAGCGATTACCGGAGCGTCCAGCGGCATTGGCGAAGTGTTCGCGCGCAAGCTTGCCTTGACGCATGATTTGCTTCTGATTGCCCGGCGGAAGGATCGGCTGGAGGCGCTGGCGGCGGAGTTCAAGATGAGCGCGGGTACAGAGGTGGAAGTACTCGCTGCGGATCTGGCCGAGCCGGACGAGCAGAGGAGGGTAGCCGAGCGCTTAGGCAATGAGAAACGATTACTGCTGTTGGTCAACAATGCTGGGTTTGGAAGTACCGGCCGGTTTTGGGAGGCGTCGTTGGAGTCGCAGGAGAAGATGCACCAGGTTCATGTGATGGCGACGATGCGGCTCACTTATGCGGCGCTGAATAATCTGGTACCACGGGACACGGGCGGGATTATCAATGTATCGTCGGTCTCGGCGTACGTTCGGGTTCCTGGAAGCGTGAGTTATGGGGCGACCAAGACGTGGATCAATGCGTTTACGGAAGGTCTGGCACTGGAGCTGAAGGGCATGGGATCTCCTGTGGTGGTGCAGGCGCTTTGCCCGGGGTACACGTATTCTGATTTTCAGAAGACGATGGGGGTACAGGAAGCAGGCTTCAAAGGCGGACCGATGTGGATGTCAGCCGAGTATGTGGTGGAGCAGTCGCTAGAGGGCTTGCGAAGCGGGAGATTGTTTGTGATTCCGGGCTGGCGGTACCGGCTGATCACGGCGTTGCTTTCGAAGCTGCCGAGCGCGTTGCGGGTGCAGGTAGAGGGTGCGGTGGGCAAGTCGAAAGAGGCGACGGTGCGGCTGCAGAAGGCGAGTGGGAAGAGCATCGAGTAGGGGAAAAGGGAAGGGGGAAAGGGGGGAAAGAGGGGGAAAGGGACAGACGGAGTGAATACCTGAGGAGATTAGACCCTGGGGTTACGTGGCCTATTCATGATCACCAGCCTGTGCGGAGGCCTTCGACCACTTTTGTTCGGCGCGACACTTGGAACTTGGGCTCCCAGTTGATCTGAGAGTGCTATTGCGCGGGTGACCACGGCATCAGCGGGCGGTGCTCTGCAACCTAGCGCGGACGGGGGTGTAAAAGAGATTGTGTAAACGCGGTTCTCAAGGAGAGGAAGATAGGAGAAC